>NZ_JOJM01000061.1 GCF_000720325.1 Streptomyces sp. NRRL B-1347 | reverse complement strand
GGCCGCCACAGCACGATGTCGGCGAGCTTGCCGGTCTCGATCGAGCCGACCTCGTGCGCGAGGCCGTGCGCGATGGCGGGGTTGAGGGTGAGCTTGGCGATGTAGCGCAGCACGCGGGCGTTGTCGTCGCCGGGGCCGTCGCCGTCCATCGGGCCGAGCTCGGCCTTCATCTTCCCCGCCATGGCGAAGGTGCGCCGCACGGTCTCGCCCGCGCGGCCCATGCCCTGCGCGTCGGACGAGGTGATGCCGGCCACCGCGTCCCGGCCGAAGGGCAGCGTGGGGTTGGTGGAGGACCCGATGACGTTCGGCACGCCCGCCATCTTCAGCACGTTCGGCACGTGACCACCGCCACACCCCTCGATGTGGAACGCGTGGATGGTCCGCCCCTCCAGAACCTTCAGGGTGTCCTCCACCGACAGGCACTCGTTCAACCCGTCGCTGTGCAAGGCCACTTGGACGTCGTGCTCCTCGGCGACGCGCAGCGCGGTGTCGAGGGCGCGGGTGTGCGCGCCCATGTCCTCGTGCACCTTGAAGCCGCTCGCGCCGCCCTCAGCCAGGGCCTCGACCAGGGGCGCTTCGTGGGAGGCGGAGCCCCGGGCCAGGAAGCCGATGTTGACGGGCCAGGCGTCGAAGGCGTTGAACCCGAGCTTGAGCGCCCAGGGCGAGTTGACGCCCACGCCCCAAGCAGGCCCGATCTCCTGGCCGATGATCGTCGTGACGCCGGAGGCCAGCGACGCCTCCATGATCCGCGGGGAGAGCAGGTGGACATGCGTGTCGATCGCACCAGCGGTGGCGATCAGCCCTTCACCGGGAATCATCGTGGTACCGGTGCCGACGACGACGTCCACGCCGTCGAGGGTGTCCGGGTTCCCGGCCCGCCCGATCGCTGCGATCCGGCCCTCGCGAATGCCGATCGACACCTTCCGGATACCGAGCACAGCGTCGATCACCAGGACATTGGTGATGACGACGTCGCAGGTGTCACGGACCGCCGCGGCCTTCAGATGCATGCCGTCACGGGCGGTCTTGCCGAATCCGGCCAGGAACTCGTTACCGTACGCCTGCGAGTCCGACTCCACGCGGACGACGAGCCCGGAGTCGCCGAGCCGGACCCGGTCCCCGGCGCGAGGGCCGTGCACGGTGGCGTACTCGTGCGGGTCGATGTATCGGCTGCTGCCCGGCGCGCAGTGGTCACTGTGCCTGCTGGGCCTGCTCATCGCCCTGCTCCTTCCGCTCCCAGGTAGCCGCAGGTGGCGGCGCGGTGCAGGGCCTCCTCTTTCGCGCCGGGCGCGTCCAGCTCCCCGTCGACCAGGCCCGCGAAACCGATCGCGATCCGCTCTCCGCCCATCGGTACGAGCCCGACCTGGACGACGGCGCCGGGGTCGAACCGTGTGGACGACCCGGCCGGGGCCGCGAGCCGCATGCCGTAAGCGGCCTCGCGGTCGAAGTCCAGGCGGGGGTTCGCCTCGAAGAAGTGGAAGTGCGAGGTCACACTCACCGGGACCGTAGCCGTGTTGCGGACCTCCAGGGCGATGACCGGTTCCGGCCGCGGAAGGGCGTCCGCGTGCGGCAGGACGGCGCCGGGTGCGCCGTCCTGGTGCTCCACAGCACCGAACGGAGCACTGATCACGGCCAGGCGGGTGCCGTCGTCGAACACCGCCTCGACCTGGATCTCCGTCACGACGTCGGTGACGCCGGGCAGCACGTCGTCGGGGCCGAGCACGCTGCGGCCGCGCTTGAGGGCGTCAGCCAGACGCAGGCCGTCACGCGCTGCCTCGCACACCGTGTCGGCGATCAGCGCGGTCGCCTCCGGCACATTGAGACGCAGTCCGCGCCCGAGCCGTGTCCGTGCGAGCTCGGCGGCCGTGAAGAGCAGCAGCCGATCCCGCTCGGTGGGCGTCAAGGGCATGCCGCCCCCTGACTCACGGACCTGGTCACACGCATGGGCCCATCCCTTCTCAGGAGTGTCGGACGTGGAACGTGCGGCTCACAGTGACACTGACTGAAATTCCAGTCAAGGACGTGTGCCGACGCGCATGCAGGGCGGGGGCAGGCGTGTGCGGTGACGGCCACCGTGACAGACCGAGACCGCGAGACCGGTGCCGATCGTGCGCAGGGGAACGAACATGGGCGCCCCTTACGCCAGGGCGGAGCCGTAGACGGCAGAGCCGCCGACCATCACGGTGTCGATGATCCCGACATCACCGACGAGCAGGGCGACCCCGGCGAGGGAGAGGGTCAGGCCGGTGAGCACGCCCCCGGCTTCGCCCCGTGTCGTGAGGAGGCCGGGAGGGCCGACTGATGGCGACCACACCCGGGGTGGCCGGGTTCGCGGTGGCCCCGGCCACGTCCTGCGCGTCCGGGACGCGCTCGGAGTGGGCCCGCAGGCAAACGGTGGCCGCAGTGCCGTCCGGGCCCAGACGCGCCTTGACCCGGGGCCTCCATTAGCGACCCAGTCGTGCGACCTCGGCCTCGATGGCCTCGCTCATCAACGTCCGCGCGTGGGCGATCTGGAGCATGCCGCTGAGCCAGCGCATGCTCAGACCCTCCAGAAGGGCGGTGAGCCGCTCGGCGGACGCGGCGAGGGCCGCCGCCGGGGCCATGGGCCGGACCTGGCCCAGCAGGGCCGCCACGTCCTGGACCCACACCAGCGTGGCTCGCGCCAGGTCTTCCCGCAGGGCGTCGTCGAATACGGCGCTGGCCCGCAACTCGCCCCAGGCGCTGCTGTTCTCTCTGACTTCGGTCGTGTCCTGGAGTTCCAGCAGAAGCGTCTGGTCCAGTTCATCCCGCGGGCTGAGCGGTTCGGCATCCGGATCGACGTGGGTCGTGTAGCGCTCGGCGCGGTCGCTGATGAACTCCAGCGTCTTGCGCAGGATCCCGGTGCGATCCTTGAAGTGGTAGTAGATCAGCGCGGTGGAGACGCCCGCCTCTTCGGCCAGCTCCTCCACGCGGAGTCCCCGGACTCCCCGCCGGGCGATCACCCTGGCGGCAGCTTCGAGGATCTGAGTGCTGCGAGATGCCATGACCTGAACCCTATCCGGCACCTCCCATCTGCGGAATTACGACTCTGGCGACCTGATACGGCTCTGCCGACCCGATACGGGGCTACCCGCCCGATACCGAGCTGTGGCCGCCGATCCCTGATGCGGCCCTCTCACAACAACAGACTAACAATTCAGTCAGTATGCAACACTGTTGGTTCAGACCACTCATGAGGGGATCACGTGGCGACGGACCGTCGAAGGGCCATCCTGGAAAGCGCCGCCCGAGTCATAGCCCGGCGAGGAGTCCGGGGACTTCGCATGGAGGAGTTGGCAGCCGAAGCAGGGGTGTCGACCGCGCTGATCTACTACCACTTCAAGGACCGGACCGGCACCCTGCGTCACACGCTGGAGTTCATCAGCGACCGAGCCGGACGCTACACGTCCGATGGGGACTCCACCGCCGAACCGCACAACGCCCGCCACGAACTCGAACAGTCCCTCCTCCTGGAATTCCAGGACGCTCCCGAAGTCCGCGAGAACAGCACGGCGTGGGGCGAGCTGCGCGCCAGCGCGGTCTTCGAGCCCGAGCTGCGCGGCGATCTGGCCAGCGCCACGCTGGCCTGGATTCACGAGGTCGCGGCGCTCCTCGGCCGCATCCAGC
Organism: Streptomyces sp. NRRL B-1347; assembly: GCF_000720325.1. Taxonomy (GTDB): domain Bacteria; phylum Actinomycetota; class Actinomycetes; order Streptomycetales; family Streptomycetaceae; genus Streptomyces. Next base: position 46,330 of record NZ_JOJM01000061.1, on the reverse strand, counting down.
CGACAGCTGCCGCACCGGCTCTCACCGCATCCGCCGAGAGACTCACCGGGCTCCTGGAAGGACTCAGTACGCGCTGGTTGAGCGGTGCACTCCCGCTGTCCCACGTCCGTGAACTGGTGCGGGAGGCGGTGTCCGTCGAGATTCAGCACCTGGCTCGCTGACGGCGAGCGCACGGCGTGCGGGCGCACCGGCAGCAGGGCAATGGCCAGGTGGGCGGCGAGCAGTCGCCGCGCGGGGCCTTCAAGCGCGCGTGGTGGCCCCACCGCGACCCCGAGGACGGCCTGTTCCAGCTCCTGGACCGGCGAACGAATCCCGGCCAGTGGCTGCGGGCCTCCTGCCGCACCCAGACCCCGCTGATCAAGCAGACGTCTGGGGGCACAGGCAGTCCCACCCCACCGGGGACGAGATAGTCGGTGCTGACCGAATCCGCCGCGGCCGGTCCGCGCTCGGCGGTGCGGGACCACGCCGGGCTCTCGCCTGCTCAAGGCTCCTGGCCATCTGGCCCCGTATCGCCTTCTCGGCGGTGGGGCCGCTCTGGGCTCGGCGGACTCCAGGCACCACAGCCGAACCCGGTCGGCACCGCGGCCCTTGACCGCCACATGGTCGTCCTCGACGCATCCGCCCAGCTCAGGCCCGTTGTCAGTGGCACAGGCAACAATCCACGTATGACCTCACCCCAACACCTCGACGAGCTCCTCACCGGCTTAGGCCTCGCGGAGGCCGCCACGTTCACGGCCGTGCGCGGCGCCGACGAGGACGCTGTGATCCGTCACTTCGGCGGCGACCCCGACCAGGCCCGCCCCATGAGACTTGAGGAACTGCGCGACCACTACGACGGGGACCTCATCCTGGTCTCCCGGTCAGGGCCGACGGTCGTCGTCGTGGAGAACAACAACTACCAGGGCTCACGCGAGGAGGTGCTGCGCCCTCTCTCCCGCCTGGGCCGCACCGCCAGCGCCTACTGGAACGTCAACGCGGTATCGCGTCTGAGCCTGGCCGAGGACGGACTGATCCAGTCCGCGCTCGACATGGTCGTCCCCGAGGACCCGTTCGGCGCGCGCCCCGACGCCTGGGATCCCCTGCTGGAGGGCCTGGCCTTTGGGGTGAGCCCTGGTTGGGGCGAGGGCCTCACGGCTGTTGAGCGCGCGACAGGCGCACAGTTCGACAACGCGTGGGTCCGAGGCACCCACCGCGCTGTCGCGATCAAGCCGGTACCGGAGTACCTCCTTGGGCAAGGGATCGTCGACTCCCCCCTGCTCAAGCGAGAGCCCTTCGTGAGCTACCTGGCCGACCTCGGACCCGCCCTGCTGGGGCGGATGCGCCGCCACGCCCTGGACCTGGCCCTTGCACACACCGACCTACGCCACCACTCCCTGGCCCTCGCCGCCCTCACAGCGGAAGCGATCCCGGCCACCGCGAGAGAACGGCTGCGCGACGACCTCACCGCCGCACACGACCAGGCACTCACCGAGTCCCGCGCCCTACGGGCCGAGGAGGCCGACGACTTCGAACCCGAGTGGGAGCGCCCCTCCCACCGTGTCTTCCAGCAGGCCATCGTCTTCGGCGTCCTCGCACGGTGCACCGCAGCGCAGCTGCCCACTCCAACGGACCGTCTTCCGGACATCCTCAGCTCGCTGACCACAGCGATGACCGGCGAGGGCGAACGCGTCGAGGAGTTCTGGATGCTCGCCCACCTGCACGACGCGGCACAACGGGCAACCCGCTGAAAGGAGCACTGCCATGCCCTTGCCGGACCCCGGTGATGAGCTGTCGCTCGTCCTGCGTACTCACTTCGGCGACGCCCCTGCCTGGGAACAGGCCCAGGCCGCACTCGACGCCGCCGACCCCGACCTTTCCGTCCACGGCACCTACGTGAGCGATCCACGGTTCGCCCCGGCCGGTGTCCAGTCGCCGGTCGAGGAGGAGGCTGCCGCCACGGAAGGCCAGCAGATCCACCACGTACGGGCCCGGGCACACCGCCATCAGCTCCCCCTTGCCGTCCTTCGCCGACGGCAAGCCGCTCAGCGGATGGGCATGTACGAGAAGTACGGCTGGGTCGGGTCGTTCCAGGAGAAGCCTGGCGGGACCAGGGATGTCGGACTGTCCCGGCAGGCGGCGAGCACGCAGCCGAGCGCGAGGCGCAGAACCACCTTCTGACACCACACAGCCACTCCTCGTTGAGCAGGAAGCCAAGGGCCTCGCCACGAGGCCCACCCCCATGCTCAGCCACCACCGCACATCAGTCGATCACTTACAAGAAGGACAGAACGCCTCGAACCCGTCGACCACGCGTGGGCGGCGGATTCGGCTGCCTGTTGGCTTCCGAGGTCGCCATAGGGCCGTTTTCCGCCGCGGCCGGGGCACCCTTGGTACCTATTAGGTACCATCGAACTATGCCGTCACTGAATGTGTCCTTCACGGACGAGGAGATGGAGGCCGTCCGCGCGGCCGCCGCCGCGGAGGGCAAGAGCCTCAAGCAGTACCTCCACGACCTCGGCGTGCGCGAGCTGCACCGCAAGCAGTTCGTCGCGGGCTGCGGAGCGTGGGCGGACCGCCTGCGGGAGGAGTTCGACGAGGCGTTCCCCGAGGAGAAACCACGCGGCAACGGGAGTGACGGGGCCGCGGCCGCCTGATGGTGACGTACATCCACGTCTCCTGGCTCCTCGACGTCCAGGAGGCCGCGCTCGAGCACGAAGACGTGACCGTCTCCGACTACTCGGCACTGGTGGCAGCCGTCGCACGGCACAAGACACGGCTGCCCACCCTGGAGACCGCCGACCCCGACGCGGCATGGCGAGCCGCCGCGCTCTTGCACACCATCGCGCGCCTGGAGCCGCTGCCGTATCGCAACAGCCTCTTCGCCGCGTTCGTCGCCGCCCAGTACATGGCCCAGTCAGGCGAGGGCATCGACCCGCCCTACGGAGCCCTGTCGGACTTGGTGCGGAAGGTGCGGGACGAGCGCATGAGGATCAACACGGTCGCCGACGCGCTGCGGTCCTGGAAGATCTGATACTGGGCCTCGAAGAAGTTCCAAGTCACCTTTGACTGCGCGGAACCAGGGGGAAGGCCCTGAAGAACCGGGTGCACCTCGATGTGCGGGTCGGCACCGGTCTCGTGGGCGAGGAACGCCTCGCCGCGATTGGGGCCGAATGCGCGCGCGAGGGCAACGAGTTCCGCATCGACTGAGCGCCGTGCGATTCCTGCCGTTCAGCGGGCCACCACATCTGGCTTGATCTGCGCGAACAGGTTACCGAGACGGTGTCAAAGGGGTCGGTTGTGCCGATCACTCTCTTAGGCCCGCGGCACGCAGGTAGGCCGTCACAGTCACCTGTTGTGAACAGTGCGGTGCGGCCAGTCCGTGTTTCGGCGAGGCAGGAAAGGCGAGGAAGTGATGGCTTCTACACCCAGAGAGCCCTACGGAACCGTCGTGAACGAATCGGGCATCAACGTACGGGAGTTCCCCAGCACGGATTCGTCCGTCGTCGCCAGGTTGCCGTACAGGTCCACGGTCGGCCTGCGATGCAAAGTGAGGGCCCAGGTCGTCGACGGCAACGACGTTTGGTACCTGCTGCGCGACCGCGCGGGATGGGTCGCGGCCCGGTACGTGGACAACACCGGCAACGTGAGGTTGTGCAAGGACGTGGCCGCCGGGGGCGAGGGTGCGGCAGCGGAAGGGGATACGGCGGGGTAGCGGAAGAGAAGACAAGGCACTGGCAGTCGACAGCCGGGCGCTGCGAGGGCACCGACCGCCAACAGGGCGCCGCAGCGGCTTGCTGACATCCGTCGCCCGCTGCCCGACCGCCACCTGACGTGCACCGTTCCAGGCAAGTTCGCACAGGGCGAATCGCTCTTTCAGAGCTCCCCGAGGTGCTGTGCGATGTCGTCCGCGTCGGGCAGGCCGAGTTCGTGGAAGATGCTCTGCGCGCGGTGGTAGTGCTCCTGAGCCCCGGCGGTGTCGCCCTGGGCCCGGTGGGCGTGGCCGAGTTGGGCGAGGGCTCGGGCGAGGATGCCCGCGTCGCCGCGGGCCTCGGCGATGTCGCGGGCCCGGGCGGCGTGTTCGGCGGCATCCGCGGGTCGTCCCGAGAGGTTGTGGGCCTGGGCGATCGCGCCGAGCAGGAGGCCCTCGCGGAAGCGGGAGCCCGTCTCGCGCCACAGGCGCAGGCTCTCGTGCAGGCTGTCGAAGGCCTCGGGCGTCCGCCCAGTGCGCAGGCAGACCTGGCCGAGGTTGTGCAGCGCGTTGGCCTGGCCCGCGACGTCTCCGTTCGCCGAGGTGACGGCGACGGCCTCGCGGCAGTGCGCAAGGGCCTCCTCGGGCCGGCCGGTGGCCAGCAGGGCCAGGCCGAGGAAGCCGAGCGCGTACGCCTCGACGCTGCGGCTGGCCAGGGCCCTGCCATGGGTCAGCGCCTCGGCCAGCATGGCGTGCGCGGCGGTGAAGTCGCGCAGGGCAAGGGCGCCTCCGCCCCGGGTGATCAGGACGTGGGCGAGCAGCGTCCGGTCGCCGGTCTCCCGGCACAGCTCGATGGCCCGGTCCAGGGAGGGGGCGCCGAGCCGCATGGCGAAGCGGTGCTGCACGGAGCTGCCCAGCATGTACAGGGCGCGTGCTTCCGCGGTGCGGTGACCGGCGGCGCGCGCGGCCTCGGCGAGGGTCCGGGCGGCGCGTTCGATGCCGTAGGGCTGCGCGCCGAGGCGGCCGAGCGGGTCCGCGGCAAGGAGCAGGTCCGCGCAGACGGTCAGCGATACGGAGGCGTCGCCCACCGCCTGCTCGACGAGCCCCAGGAGCGACGTCTGCTCGTCGAGCAGCCAGGCCACGGCCTCTTGCCGACCTGCGAAGCCCAGGCCTTCGTAGCGCAGCGCGGCCACGTGCCCGGGGAACACGTCGTCGGGCAGCGACGCCCGGTGGGCGCCGAGGGCGGTAGCCAGGGAGAACTCCAGCAGGCGGGTGAGCGCGGCGGTGCGCTCGTGGTCCGGCACCTCGGCGAACGCGGTCTGGCGGGCGAAGAGCCGGAGCAGGTCGTGGTAGCGGTAGCGGCCGGGGGCGACCGACTCGAGCAGGCTCAGGTCGACCAGCGACTCACACAGCTCCTCCGCCTCCCGCTCCGGCCGGGCGAGCAGCGCGGCGGCGACGGGCACGCCCAGTTCGGGCGTCTCGGGCAGCGCAAGGAGTCGGAAGGCGCGGACCTGCTCGGCGTCCAGCAGTTCCATGCCGAGCCGGAAGGTCGTCTCCACGGCGGTGTCCTCCGCCCTCAGCGCGCCGAGGCGGCGGCGCTCGTCCGCAAGGAGCGCGGCGGTCTCGGCGAGCGTGTGGTCCGGCCGGGCGACGAGCCGGGAGGCCACGATGCGGATGGCGAGCGGCAGATGGCCGCAGGCGTCGAGCACCTCGGCGGCCGCCTCCGGCTCGGCGGACACGCTCGGTTCGCCGATGATCCGGGTCAGCAGTTCCAGGGCCTCTGCCCGCACCATGGGCCGCAGGTCCACCAGGGTGGCCCCGGTCAGACCGACGAGCCGGGAGCGGCTGGTGAGCAGCACCGCGCTGCCGGGCGCGCCGGGCAGCAGGTCGCGTACCTGGGCCGGGTCGCGGACGTTGTCCAGTACGACGAGCGTCTGCCGGGTGGCGAGCAGGGAGCGGTAGAGGGCGGCCCGCTCCCCGGGCAGTCTCGGGAGGTGTCCCGCGCGGACGCCGAGGACGCACAGGAAACGACCGAGGACCTCCATGGGTTCCGCGGGCCGGGGGTCGGTTCCCCGCAGGTCCGCGTAGAGCTGCCCGCCCGGGAAGCGGTGGCGCATCCGCTGGGCCACGTGGACGGCCAGGGCGGTCTTGCCGATGCCGCCCATCCCGCTGATGGCGCTGAGGGCGACGATCCCGCCCTTCTCCAGCGCGGCGCACAGCCGGTCGACCTCGTCTTGCCTGCCTGTGAAGTCAGCGACGTTCTGCGGCAGTTGAGCCGGTCCGTGGGGCCCGTCCGAAGCTCTGAGTCCGGCCGCTTCGCGCGGCTGCCGACCGGGTCCGTCGGTGAGGATCTTCTGCTGGATGCGGTCCAGGCCGGGCCCCGGGCGGATGCCCAGTTCCTCGGCGAGCGTACGGCGTACGTGCGCGTGGACGTCGAGTGCCTCTGCCTGCCGCCCGGCGTGGTGCAGCGCTGTCATCAGCAGTTCGTGGACCCGCTCGCGCCACGGGTGTTCGGCGGCAAGGGCGCGTAGCGGACCGATCGCGGAATCGTTCCCGCCCAGCGCGATCTCGGCCTCCCAGCGGGCCTCGACCGCCGAAAGGCGCAGCTCCTCGAGCCGGGTGCGCTGGGCCTCGGCGAAGGGTCCGGGCACACCGGCGAGCGGCCTGCCGTGCCACAGGTCAAGGGCGGAGACGAACAGTGACCGGGCCCGTTCAAGATGGCCGGCGGCCCGGGCCCGCCGTGCCTCGGCCGTGCGGAGTTCGAAGACCGTCAGGTCGACGTCCTCCGGGGCGATGTGCAGGGTGTAGCCGTCGCCCGTCGTCAGCAGCGTGCGCGCGGCGGCGCGGGGTGCCCGGTCGGGTTCGAGGAGTCGACGCAGGGTGAAGGCGTGGGTGCGCAACGACCCCATCGCCCCGGGCGGGGCCTCGTCGCCCCAGACCGCGGCGATCAGGTCCCAGGCGGACACGTGGGTACGCGCCCGCAGCAGCAGCACCGCGAGCACCGCCTGCAACTGAGGCGCGCCGACGGGCACTGCGGCCGACCCGTTGTGCACGCGAAGGGGGCCGAGAACGGTGAAGCGGCAGGCGGCTGCTCGTCCGGATTCGTCGCCGGAGGAATGGCCGGGCGAGGCAGTGGGGGGCATGGGGGTGTCTCCGAATGACGTACGGACCAGGTGGCGTGGGGGCCTTGTGACGAGAGGTCACGGGAGGGGGGTCACGGGAGGGGGCTCACCCGTGATGCCGGTGACGCCGTGCCGGGTTCGGCGCGCGAGGAGGGCAAGACCGCTCTCGCCGAGGAGTCCCGTGCCGGTTCGGACCCGTCCTGGCGTCCGGGCTCGTCGCCGAGCAGGGCGAGGAGGTCGTCGGCCTCCGGCATGCCCAGGCGGGCGCAGATGTCGTACGCGGTACGCCGGTGCGCCCGGGCGCCGTCGTGGTCGCCGAGCCGGCCGAGGGCGGAGCCGAGCACGGCCAGCGCGTGTGCGCGGCCCCAGTCGTTCCTGACCTCTTCCAGCGTCGCGGCCGCGGTCCGGGCCAGCTGCTCGGCCTCCTCGGCACGGCCGGTGGCGAGCCGGTTCCCCCCGGGCCGGTCCTCCCCGGGCCGATTCGCCGCAAGCGGGTTCTCCATGAGCCAGTTCTCCCCGAGCCGGTTCTCCGCGAGCCGGAAGAGAGTGAGCCCTTCCCACAGCCGATTGCGGCGGTCGCGGAAGAGGGCCAACGCCCCGGTGAGACGTTCGGCGGACTCGGCGCTCCGCCCGGCGGCGTCGAGGACGACGCCCAGGTCGTACAGGGTGAACCCCATCCGGCTGCCGTCGCTCATCCGCTGATGGACCGCCAGGGCCTCCTCGGCGTCCGCGACCGCCAGGTCCGTCTCGCCCGCCGACTGGCGCAGCCGACAGCGCGCTCCGAGGAAGTTCGCCTCGCCGAACCGGTCGGCGTACGTCTGGAAGACCTCCGACGCCTCGGTGAGGAGGGCGCGGGCCTCGTCGTAGCGGCGCAGGTGGTACGAGCAGCGCGCAAGCAGCACCAGGGCGTCGGCCATGACGAGCGCGTCGCCTGCCGCGCGGCTCGCCGCCACCGCCTGGTGGCAGACGGCGACCAGTTCACGAAGGCGGGCCGTGTAGTAGTAGCCGTGGCCGAGGGCGAGGTAGGCGCGTCCCGCGCTGCGCCGGTCGCCCAGGCGGAGCGCCGTGGAGACCACCGCGTGGGCCGCCTGCTCGAACTCCGGCCCGGGGCCCCCGCGTTCGAGCAGCTCCTCCATCATGAGCAGCAGATCGGCCGCCGGGGCGACGGCGTGGGCGGGGGCTTCGGCCGCTTGGCGTACGGCCGCGAACAGGCACGGTGCCTCCTCGGTCAGCCAGGCACCGGCGTCCTCTGCCGTGGCGAACGAGAGGCCGGGGGCCGTCGCGGTCACCCCCAGGCGTTCGGCTCTGCCGAGGGCGCCGGGGTGCGAGGCGCGCACCGTGGCCAGCAGGAAGTCCAGCAGGCGGCGCAGGCTGGCGGCCCGTCCCTCCGGGCACTCCTCCGCGCTCGCGCGTCCACGCGCGTAGAGGCGGAGCAGGTCGTGGTAGCGGTAGCGGCCGGGAGCAGGGGATTCCAGCAGGCTGACGTCGACCAGGGACTCACACAGCGCCTCGGCCTCCGGTTCCGGCAGGCCGAGGACGGCGGCCGCGGCGGCGGACGAGACGTGCGGGCCGTCGGGCAGGGCGAGCAGCCGGAAGGCGCGCTGCTGGGCCGGACGGAGGTGGGCGTGGCCGAGTGCGAAGGCGGCCTCGACGGTCAGGTCGGCGACGCGCAGCTCCGCCAGCCGGCGTTGTTCGTCGGCGAGTCGGCCGTGCAGCGCGCCGAGCGGCCACGCGGGGCGCGTGGCAAGGCGGGCCGCCACGATCCGTACGGCCAGCGGCAGGTGGCCGCAGGCCGACACCAGCCGGGCGGCGTCGTCCGGCTCGGCGGCGACGCGGTCCCCGCCCAGGACCTTGGCGAGGAGTTCGAGTGCCTCACCCGGGGTCATGACGTCGAGGTCGACCAGGCGCGCGGACGCCACCGCCGCGAGCTTGGTGCGGCTGGTGACCAGGACGGCGCACGAGGGCAGCACGGGCAGGAAGGGCCGCACCTGCTCGGGGCCGTGGGCGTTGTCGAGGAGTACGAGTACGCGACGTCCGTCGAGGCGGGCGCGGAAGAGCGCGGAGCGTTCCGCCAGGCCCTCGGGTATCGCGGAGTCGTCCACACCGAGGGCCCGCAGGAACGAGCGCAGCACGGTGGCCGGGTCGGCCGGGTGGCCGCCGACGCTCTGCAGGTCCACGTAGAGCTGTCCGTGCGGGAAGTGCTTCCGCACCCGGTGCGCGACGTGCACGGCGAGGGCGCTCTTGCCCACCCCGCCGACTCCGGAGACCGCCACCATGGCGGCGACGCCGGGGCGCTCGGACGTCAGCAACGCGCACAGGTCCGCCACGAGCGTGGCGCGGCCGGTGAAGTCGGCGAGGTCCCCGGGGAGCTGGGCGGGCAACGGCGGCGCGGCCGGGTCCGGGAGCCCGGTGCTGCCGGTGGTGTCGGGTGCCGTGAGCAGGTCCCGTGCCTCGGCGAGGTCGCGGCCGGGTTCGAGCCCGAGTTCCTCGTCAAGGAGCAGGCGGGTCGCGTCGTAGACCGCGAGCGCTTCGGCGGGCCGGCCGTCACGGTGCAGCGCCCGCATCTGGAGGGCGCGCAGCCGTTCCCGGAGCGGATGGCGGGCGGCCAGGACGGCGAGCTCCGCGAGCACCGACTGCGGGCCGTCCAGTTCCAGGTCGAGCTCCAGGCGGGCTTCGAGGGCCGTCACGTGCTGGTCGGCGAGCCGGGCGCGGTACGCGTCCAGGGCCGCGCCGGGGACGCCCGGCAGGGGGTCGTCCTGCCAGGATTCCAGCGCGAGGCGCAGCCGGGCACGGGCCTCCGCGAGCTGCCCGGCCGCCCGGGCCCGGCCCGCCGCGGCGACGTGGTCCTCGAACCGGGCGAGGTCGACGGCCTCGCGCGGCACGTGCAGCGCGTAGCCGTCGGGGACGGACACCAGGACCCGGGGGGACTCCCCCGCGGCCCGCTCCGGCTCAAGGAGTTTCCGCAGCCGCGAAGCATACGTCCGCAGGGCCCCCACGGCGCGGGGTGGCGGGTTTCCGCCCCACAGGGCCTCCACGACGTCGCCCACCGAAGCGGCCCGCTCCTGGCGCAGCAGCAGCACCGCGAGGAACGCCTGCTGCTGCGGGGAGCCGAGCTCCAACTCCGTGTCTCCGCGCCACGCGCGCAACCGGCCGAGCAGCGCGAACCGCAGCCCGGTGTCCCCCGTGACCATCTTCCGCCCCACCCCATTGACGCTTTCAGGCACACCTGCCGTGCGGCGGCACCCGGCCCCGTCTTCCTGCCACGGGCACTCGGCGCGCGACCGTCCCCGTCGTCCCCACGGCGTGCACTGGCCTGAATCCTATCTGGGCGATGTCCTTCAGAACGTCGTCGGGCTGCCATCGGGGCCCGGCCTGCGTGCGGGTGCCCTGGCGCCACCGCGCCTGGCGGAAACCAACGCCTCCGCTGTCGTCCCCGTGCTGGGTGCCACCTCCGCGTACGCACTCTCCGAGGAGCGGGAGCCAGGTGTGGTCCCTTCACATGTGGGCCAGAACCCATGGTGAGTTCAGTACTGCCCGTCGACCGGAATCCAGCCGGACCATGCCTCGGGCTGGTAGAACTTGCCGTTGTCGCCGTTGTAGCGCATGACCCGCAGGCGCACGTTCCCGTCTTCGCGGTAGTCCTTGTTGCATGTCGCCCATGTGTCCGCGCCGAGCTTGTTGACGCAGACCGCGGCGGGCCGACCGTAGTCGGTGTAGACCCCGACGGCTGCGGACATGCCGTCCTTTTCCGTGTCGCGGGACCAGACGATGTCGCCACCGGGCTGGAAACAACCCTTGACACCGTAGGTGGAAGTCGTTCCGAGGCACGCGCCGGATGCCGCGGCGGTCTTGAACGTTCCTCCGCTGAGGGGATCCGCGGTCCCAGGCGCCGGGGCGGTGCCCTCGATTATCTCCACGTCTCCCGGCATCTGGACTTCCTGAAGGCCCCCCGACGAGTCTTCAGCCAGGGCCGGCGCCGAAGCGACGACCGAGAGTGCCAGTGCTGACGCACCAGCGAGAACGCTCAACTTCACAGACCAGTTCGCGCGCACGATCCACTACCCCCGCCCCCTGACCTCTGGTTCGAGGCCACTGATTCAAATCTGAACAGGACGTGAGGTTAATAGATCTTCACACTCGGTGGAAGCAATCCCAGCCACCGGGCCGCTCCTCCACACCGTCTCGCGACCTATGCCTCTTCGCGCAGATCACCGGCTAGCGTCGCTCGCTCACTCACTCACTCACTCCAGGCAGTCATGACCGCAGAGCGACATGCCGTACGGAACCTACTGCTCATCAGGCGATCCGGCACCCGGCTCGCCGTCGGTGCTCTCGGAGAACGAGAGATCGAGGGCGCACTTCTCCGGGATCTCAGCAGCGGAGGTCGCGCACTCCGTAGCATCCGCCTCGTCCTGCCCACCGATCTTCGGTGCGCCCGCCTGGCGCTTGCCCGTCTCGATGTGCCCCTTCAAGCCCTCGGCAGAGGTGGGCTTTTCAGGGGCTGCAGGACCTGCGGGCCGGGTGGTGTCCTTGGCGTCCGAGGAAGATGAGCAGGCAGTCGCGGCCGTCGTAGCGCACAAGACGAGTGCGGCAGAGGCCGCGACGGTACGAAAGCGCATTCAGATCCCCCTACGCAGACGCTCAGACATTCGGATCATGAGTCGATCCACCATGCCACATCACGCGGCACGGAAGGCCGGGAGAGCGCGAGGAATTGATGCCGGCAGGCGACATACGCACTGGTGAAACAGCACAGAAGCCGCGCGGGATGACGTTCAGGACCAACGGATGGCCGTCTTCTGGACTTCACAGCGCGCGGCCGTCGGCGGCGCGTCATGCGAGGCCGGGAGCTCTCGCCCCAGGCGCGCAAGCGGAGAGAAGGCCATCACCACCGGGGACAGCATCATGCCTGCCGCCGTCACCAGCAGGCTGAGGCGCAGCCCCCACTCCTCCGCGAGGAACCCGCCGAGCAGGGAGCCGAGCGGGGTGAGCCCCATGCCGACGAACGTGATCGTCGCGGCCGCGCGGCCCTGCATCTCATCCGGAGTGACGGCCTGCCGGACCGCCATGACCGCCACATTCACCAACTGACCGCCGATCCCGAACACGAAGCTGACCGCAAGGAGCGAGGGAACCGTCACGGCGGAGGAGCCGCGCAGCGCGGGCACGCCCAAGAACACTCCGTCGCCGACGGCCGCCGCGCACACGAGCACCGCGCCATAACCGAACCGGCCCGGCAGACGGGCAGCCAGCACCGACCCCACCAGCGCCCCCGGCCCCGTCGCCGCGAGCGCCAGTCCTACGGCGGTGCCCGACAGGTGCAGTTCCCGTGGCAGGAAGAGCAGGTAGACGGTCATCACGGCAGCGAAGAAGAACTGGAAGGCGGCCGAGGCCAGACACACGGCCCGAAGCGTGGTGTCGCCGACGACGAAACGCAGCCCCTCATGGATGCGCCGCCAGACCCGAGGAGGGCATTCCGGGCGCTCGGGGAGCGCTTCGGCCCGGCGGATCCGCCGGATCGACAGGAACGACAGCGCGAAGAACAGCGCGCTGGTGGCGGCAGCGATCGGTGCCGACAGCAGGGACACCAGCGCACCGCCGAGAGCGGGACCGCCGACCTGCGCCGCGGATCTGCTGCCCTCCAGCGCGCTGTTGCCTCGCACCAGTTGGTCGCGTGCCACCAGCCGTACGAGAGACGTCTGGTACGCCACGTCGAAGAACACGGACAGGGCCCCGACGGTGAAGGCCAGCGCGAGCAGGCCCGGCAGGGCGAGCCAGCCGAGGAGACCGGCCACGGCGGCAGCAACCAGGACCAGGGCCCGCCCGGCGTCCGTGAGCACCATCGTCGTGCGCGTACGCCACCTGTCCACCCACGCGCCGACGAAGAGCGAGAGCAACAGGATCGGCGCCTGCCCCACCGCGCGAAGGGCGCCCACCTGGCCGGCGCCGGCGCTGAGCGTCAGGACGGCGAAGAGCGGCAGCACCACCAGACTTGCCTGTTCACCGAACTGGGAGGCCGTCTGACCCACCCAGAGTCCGCGGAAGTCGGCGTCCCGCCACAGCCTTGACGGAACAGGTCGACCGGAATCGGATGCAGCAGAGGAAGAGGAAGAAGCGGACGGCACGGAGGTCCCTTGGGTTGCCGACTACGAGGCCCGCCACCGAGCGCATGAAAGGCGCACCGGCAGTTCGGGCAGGAAAGGGCTCGCTGTGCCGCAACATCAAGGGCAGCACGCGATGACAGGCCGGTCACGGCCAACACGTCAACGCGCGCTCGGAAGACCGGGCATGTCCCGCCTCCTCGTAGGTGACTCGCTACGCCGGAACTCTAGCTGTCGACGCGAGGCCGGGCCCGGCAGGCCTCAGGTAGCCCCCGCGTCTCCCCCACGCGGAGGAGACGTTCCGCACCGCCGAAGGACGCGGGGCCGCCCGGGGTGAAACGAGCATGGGGATGCCGTAACTCCCCTGCAAAGGAAGACCACGATGAGCGCCACCCACCACCAGACCGTCCTCGACGTGCCGCGTCGCATCAAGTGGGCGGCGTACGCCATCCCCTTGTGCGCCCTGCCGTCGGGGCTGTGGCGCATCGCGCTCGTCGTCGGCTGGCCCGACTGGTACGCAGGGCACGTCTGGCTGCCGGGGGAACGGCCGTACGTGCTCTCGCTCTCGCTGGTCGCCGAGTGCCTGGCGCTGCTCGCCCTGGGGCTGGTCCGGCCCTGGGGCGAACGCCTGCCCGCCTGGGTGCCGTTCGTCGGCGGCCGCGCGGTGCCGGTCCGCGCGGTCGTCGTCCCCGCCTCGATCGGCGCTGCCCTGGTCACCGCGCTGGCCGCGTACGTCACCCTGAACTACGTGTTCAACTTCGTCGCCCCGCTGAACGACACAGGCGAGGCGTTCCCCACCAGCGGCCCGGGGGCGTGGGCCCTGTGGGCCTGCTACGCCCCGATCCTCGCCTGGGGACCGCTGCTGGCCGTGGTGACACGGGCCTACCACCTGCGCCGGGCCCGGGGCCGGGGCCGGTGGCGCTCCGGTGCCGCTGCGGCCGGTGCGAGCCGGTGCGCCGTGGCGCGTCATCCCACGACGCGCCCCGCTCCTGGCGCTCCCCGGATGTGACGCACGTCCCTGACTCCCGGGTGCAACCCTCACCCCCACCCGCCGGTCTCCCCTAGGTCCAGACCAATACCTCAGGAGAGACCTCCCGCATGACCACCCGCACCACCCCCAGGCGCCTCGCCGCCGCCACAGCGGTGGCCGCCGCCCTGACGGCCGGCCTCCTCGCCGTACCGGCCACGGCCGCGGCCGCCCCCTCCCCCTCCCGCCTCAGCGGCGACTTCAACGGCGACGGCTACCGGGACGTCGCCATCGCCGCCCCGGCGGCCACCGTCGGCGGCAAGAAGTGGGCGGGGCAGGTCGTCGTCACGTACGGCACGGGTCAGGGCCTGGCTTCGACGTCGAAGCGGAGTGTCATCAGTCAGAACTCGCCCGGCGTCCCTGGGGCGGCGGAGAAGGGCGACGAGTTCGGCCGGCAGATCGCCGTCGCGGACCTCAACGGCGACGGCTACAGCGACCTCGCCGTGGCCGCCCCCAAGGAGAAGGCGGGCCGGAAAGAGGCCGCCGGGGCGCTGGTGATCGTGTGGGGTTCCCGCGCGGGCCTGTCGGGCGCGACGACGGTGAAGAACCCCCAGCCCCTCTGGGGGAGCTCCTTCGGCATCGGTCTGGCCGCCGCCGACTTCACCGGTGACGGCAAGCCGGACCTGGCCGTGGCCGCGCAGAGCGACACGGGCCGCAACGCGTACCGGATCCGCCTGATCCGGGGCCCGTTCACCAAGCAGGGCCGGACCGGGAAGGTCACCACCTACCAGGCCCCGCTGGAGCGGCCCGGCCTCACCGCGGGGCACATCAACGGCGACAAGAAGGCCGACCTGATCGTCACCGGCCAGCAGACCGGCAAGGACGTCCTGGGCGCCGCCGTCTTCTACAAGGGCACCGCGTCCGGCCTGGCCAAGGGCGCCAAGCTGCGCGCGGGCAGGACGGCCGCGGTCGGCGACCTCAACGGCGACGGCTACGGCGACATCGCCCTCGGCAACCCCGACGACCCGGACGAGGAGCCGTCCGGCTCCAAGGGCGGGGAGATCAGCGTGATCTACGGGACGAAGTCGGGGCCGAGCAAGACCCGTCGCAAGACCCTCACGCAGAACAGTGCGGGGGTACCCGGCACGTCGGAGACCGGGGACAACTTCGGCTCGGCCGTCGCGATCGGCGACTTCGACGGCGACCGCCGCGCGGACCTGGCGGTCGGCGTGCCCGGTGAGACGTACGGCAAGGACCCCTATGTCGACAGCGCGGGTGCCGTGGTCTACCTGCGCGGCTCGGCATCCGGCCTGACGACGGCGGGCGCGACGGCCGTGCACCAGGACAGCGCGGGCGTCCCCGGTACGCGGGAGACGGCCAACAGCTTCGGCGAGGCGCTGCTCGCCACCGACGTGAACGGGGACGGCCGCGCCGACCTCACGATCGCCTCGTCCCAGGCGAACGCCGACGAGGGCGCGATCTGGCACCTGCCGGGCGCGCGGGGCGCCGTCCCGTACTCCACGACGGACTCGACGGGCTTCCGGCCGGGGCAGCTCGGCCTGTCCAAGAAGTACTCGTGGTTCGGCGCGATGCTCGCGGGCTGACGCATCACCAGCGGGCGGTCAGCATCTGCTGTTGTCGGCCGCCCGCCGGGGGCACAGACAGATAGTGGCCCCGGCGGTGACGCCTGGGGTCAGGCGAGGGTGAGTGGTCCGTCGACCAGGTACGCGGCCAGTGGTCCGGTCATCCGGGACCGGGTCGGCGGGTGCAGGGCCAGCTTGTTGGCGCAGGTGGCGAGGTAGTCGGCCTCTTCGGAGGCCGTGGATTTGTGGTCGCCGAGCAGTTCGACCGCGCGTGGGACCACACGGGAGAGGGTGTCCTGTACGCCGTACCGGACGTACAGCGACTGGGCGAGCGTCGACTCGTCCGGGGCGCCGTCGTCGATCCGGCGGGCGATGCCCTCCGCGGCCGACATCGCGCCCTCGGCCTCCACCAGCAGCTGGACCCGCTCGGACTCGGGCACCCGGTTGTCGAGCAGCACGCGCTCGATCAGTGCGCTGGCGGCCCCGAGGCAGCTGCCGGTCATCAGCAGCTGGAACCACGCGAAGCCCGCGGTCAGCAGTGCGCCCAGCTGCCCGTCGAGGTCCGAGGACCGCACCAGCAGCTCCGGCGCCACCAGTACGTCCTGGAGGGTGACCTGCTGGCTGCCCGCCTTCGCCCCTGCCTCACTGACGCTCACGCCCTCGCTCTCCGCGGGCACCAGCGCTATGGCCAACTCCCCGCCCGGGCCTTCCGAGCGGGGGACCATGACACTCACCATGAGCAGGTCCATCGACCGAACCAGCCTGCCCAGGTGTGTCACCCCGTTGACGCTCACCCCGTCGGGCTCCACCGTGGCGGTCATCGATGGGGAGAGGATTCCGGCGTCGGGGCTCTCCTCGGCGAAACCGAACGCCACAAGGCGGTTGCTGGCGGCCACACCCTCGACCAGCATCCACTCCAGGTCATCGCGGACAGCGGCCAGCGCGACCAGGGTGGCCATCGAGAAATGGTGCACGGTGGTGGCCATGGCCAACGACGGTGACCTGCTGCCCAGCGCCCGCTGCACCCGCAAGGCGTCCAGGGCGGTGCCTCCCAGCCCGCGATCGGCCGCCGGCGCCAGCAGCCCGGGGCCGCCGCTGTCTTGGAAGAGCTGAATGCCGGAGCCGCTCGGGCTCTCCAGCTCCATGAGGGATACCGCCCGCAGGCTCTCGTCAAGGCCCGGCAGCAGCTTCTCCACCGTGGCGCGTTCCCGCTCCAGAAATCGCATGCCCTCCCCCACCCCTCCGGGACGACGACTCGGCCGATAGCCCAAACTTGCTCTCAACACCCGGGAGGCACAAGGACGTTGCCATATCCCCCCGGGCTCTTCCAGGAAGGCAGGGTACGCCGTGGGCGTCGAGATAGAACTGCATGCCGAGCGACCCGTCCTGGACTGGAAACGGTCCAGGACGACTCTGATTCATGGGTCGTACGAGCATGGCGACGCGCTTGCCGAGGTGTTGCTCGGCATCGACGAGACCACCCGAGGCGGCCTTGGGCGGGTGGATCCGTACGGAGACACGCTGTTCAACGAGCAGCAGGCGCAAGCCGCGCTGCGGGAGGTGCCAGAGCTGTTCGAAGACTGCTCCGGTCCATCCCACAGGGCCGCCGTCCTGGACCTTCAGCAGTTGCTGCGATCCTGCTCGCAGACGCCAGGCAGCTATCTGTGGTTCGTCGGCGACTGACCATCCGCCCGGCTCCCGCTCGGGGCTCGCCCTCGGCCGGCTCACAGGCCCGTTCCGTTTGGTTCGGCGTGCGGACGGGCCGGAGGATGGTGCCCACAGTGGGGAGTCCGGCCCTGCGAGAGGGGACGAAGCGATGACATTGCGTTCCGATGTGGCCGAGTTGCTGGCGGGGGCCGGCATCCTCGACGTGGACGTCGACGAGGCCCTCGCGGACGAGCACGTCCGATCGTCCGCGTACCAGCGC
Source organism: Streptomyces sp. NRRL B-1347 (assembly GCF_000720325.1). GTDB lineage: Bacteria > Actinomycetota > Actinomycetes > Streptomycetales > Streptomycetaceae > Streptomyces. Next base: position 28,963 of record NZ_JOJM01000061.1, on the reverse strand, counting down.
GTCGTCTCAGTGACCGCTTCCTCGCGGAGCCGCGACCGGGACCGCGCGATCGTCGCCACGATCCTGCGCGACCCCCACGAGATGGGGTCCAAGACGGCGGTGGTCGCCCTCGTGGACAGGATCGTCATGCAGATGACCGGTCCTGCCGAGTTCCGGCAGTGGTCGGCCGAACTGCTGCCGGAGATCGACCAGCTCGAAGCGGAGGCGTACCGCGAGTTCATCCGCCGCCGCATCCACGACTGGCTGTTCTATCTGTCCGTCGAGGACGGTCACGTGCCGACAGCGGTCGAGTTGGCGAAGGTCACGTACTGGATGCAGCGCGTCCTCGCCGAGCAGTCGACGTCGCCGGAGGTACTCACCCTGCTCGCCGGGTCAGGGTGCAGCAAGAAGATCCGAAACATCGCGAAAGACCGGGCCGGTAGTCGCAAGCTGAGAACGCGATGAGTCAAGAGTGGCGATCGGCGGGCGCGCAGACCGCCGCACCCTCAAGAACCGCGTCATGGCCCGCGGTCAGGCTGCACGCATCACCCTTTAGGCCGATCGGGGGAAGGCGGAGCGGTCTCCTTCGATGTGGGCCCGCCAGCTGCGGAAGGATGCGTTCCATGCGAACCACGAAACGCGTCCTCCTCGCGGCTGCGGCCGCGTCACTGCTGGTGGCGGGCCACGGCGCAACCGCCGCGGCCTCCGCGCCCGCACCCACGCCCGTACAGTCCACGTCGACACCCGGGCCAGGCTGGCACCACGTGGCGGACTTCCCTCCGGCCGAGGAGAACCGCTGTCATGAGCGCGGCCGGTGGTACTTGGAGAACGGCGTACGCGCCTACGAGTGCCGGGCCGCCGGAGTCTGGGAGTTGTGGGTCCTCACCGAGCCCTCCTGACCGGGGTCGGGGCCGGAGTGGCGGATGCCGCCGGGACCTGGTTTCCCGCCCTCGGCCTCCGCCCTCGGGCCCTTCAGGTGGGAAACCGGCTGTTGCAGGACGAGGCATCCGCCTACGGGCGCTGAGCGAAGCCAGTCGCCCCTTCGCCATACGCGCCGACCTCGTTGGTCACTCCTTCAGGGCGTAGAAGTGGATGGGTGAGTTCGGCAGGAATCCGATGCGCGGGTATACGGGTGCCCCGGCGACGGTCGCGTGCAAAGTGGCGCGGGTCAGGCCGGTGGCCCGGGCGCCCTCGTGCAGGGCCTTGCGCGTGACCGCCTCGCCGTAGCCCCGGCGCTCCCACTGCGGGTCGGTGGCGACGAAGGCGACGAAGAGGCGCCCTTCCGCTTCGACCGTAGCGGCGCTCGCCACCGGGACGTCGCCCCGCATGCCCAGGTAGGCGTACATCTCGCTCTTCCAGTGGGCAGAGCCGACCAGGCCGTCGCGGCCGTCCTCCAAGGGGAGCCCGTAGGCGCGTGATTGGAGGTCCGCATAGGCCTGCAAGTGCTCGTCGGTGCGCACGCGTACGAACGTCAGGTCGGGGTGGACCGGGTCGGGGATGGGCAGCAGGTCTCCGGCCATGCCCGTACCGGGAAAGGCGTGCTGCAGGCCGGCCTGCTCGGCCGCCGTGGGCAGCGCGGTGCGGGCCTCGTCGTCGAGGAGTCCCTCGAAGAGCCACAGGAAGCCCGGGTGCTTCTTCGCGCGCATGATGTCCGCCGCCTGGCTCAGACGCTGCGCGACGAGATCGGCTCCTGCTCCTGGCTCGGTCAGGGTGATGCAGTTGTAGAACCCGAATCGGCAGTCGGCCCAGCGGACGGCGATGCCGGGAAGGTCGCGCACATCCGCGTCCGCGTCGCGGTCGAGCACCAGGGCACGCCAGGCCACGGTGAGCTGCTGTGCCGATTCGATGGACTCCGTGAGGCCTGTCACCGTACTCCCAGGGGGTGTTGAGGTCGTGGAGGGCGTGGAGGGCCCAGAAGCCCCGGACCCTGGAGCGAGCGGCCCCAGAGCCTCAGGGCCGGGGGGAACCGCACCTGCGGCACTCGGTTCCGCTGTCATCAGATGATGCCTTCGAACTGCTTGTCCTCGGTGGAGGTGTGCGAGCGCGGCACGTGGTACGAGCCACGTCCGAAGCGCCGCCACACGGCGGCTATGAGGAAGGCCACCACCACGGCCACGGGCGTGTAGTTGAAGGTGTTGGCGGTGATCGGGCTGCTCTGCGGCAGCAGGAACAGCACCGTGACCGCGGCCGCCCACAGCACCGCCACCCAGCCGATCGGACGGCTCCAGCGGCCCAGGTGCCAGGGCCCCGGGGTGAACCGGTCGCGGTGGAGCAGCCGCAGCAGCACGGGGATGGCGTAGGCCGAGGTGAATCCCACGGCCGAGATGGCGGTCACCGCCGCGAACGCCGTCGAGGAGTACAAGGACGGCAGCGCGAGCAAGAAGGCCACGGCGACCGCGAGCCAGACCGCGTTGGCGGGGATGGCGGTGCGGCGGCTGACCTTCTTCCAGAGCTCCGAACCGGGCAGGGCGCCGTCCCGGGCGAAGGCGTAGATCATCCGGCTGGCGCTCGCGGTCACGGTGTAGCCGCACAGGAACTGGGCCACGATGATCACGAGGAGCAGCGCCTTGGCCGCCGCCATGCCCAGCGCGTCCAGGAGGATCTGCGCCACGGGCACGCCGGTCTCGCTGCCCAGGGTCCCGGCGTAGTCCTGGATGGCGAAGAGGAGGGTGGTCAGCAGGATGCCGCCGGCGATCCAGGACACCGCCACCGAACGGAAGATCCCGCGGGCCGCGGCGACGGAGGCGTGGTTGGTCTCCTCGCTCAGGTGGGCTGAGGTGTCGTAACCGGCCAGGGCGAAGACCGGCAGCAGCATGCCGAGCAGGATCACGTACACCGGGGAACTCCAGCCGGTGTTGTTCGTGAACTCGGAGAAGACGAAGCCGGCCGACTGGTGGTCGGAGGGCACGAGCGCCAGGGAGCCGATGATGACGACGGCCCCTGCCAGGTGCCACCACGCGCTCACGGACGTCAGGATGTTCATCAGCCGGGTGCCGAAGAGGTTCAGGATCGCGTGCAGGGCGAGGATGACCGCGTAGATGACCAGCAAGGAGCCCGAGGACGCCGTGTAGTCGAATTGCAGGTTCAGCCACGCGGCGGTGAACGTCGCGATGCCGAAGTCCTGGGCGGCGATGCCACCGAGCAGGCCCAGGAGGTTGAGCCAGCCGGTGTACCAGCTCCACCGCTCGCCGCCGAGCTGGCGGGCCATGTAGTACAGGCCGCCGCTGGTGGGGTAGCGGGAGGTTATCTCCGCCAGGGCCGCGGCCAGGCACAGCACCAGCGGCCCGATGGCGAGCCATCCCCACGTGATCACCGCGGGGCCGCCCGAGTTCAGGCCGTAGCCGAAGAGGAGCAAGGTCCCCGACATGATCGAGATCACCGACAGGGAGGCCGAGAAATTACCGAAAGCGCCCATCCGGCGGTGCAGTTGCTGGGTGTAGCCCAGCGACTGGAGGATGCGCGCGTCCTCCCCGTCGTCGTGGACCGGGTTCGGCTGCTGGTTCGGTGGTCTTACCGAAGTCATTGGTTCTCCGCACAGGAAAGCTGAAAGGGAGGGCGTGCCGGTGGGGGGCTGCTGGGCCGTCGGCCGGGGCGTGGCGGCGCCCGCCGTGGGGCCTGGTCGGCGGTCATGTGCGCTTTCCCGTGTTCCGCGGGTGGGATCTCAGGCAGGCGACGCGGTCCTCTTCGAACGCCTTGCGCCACTGGTCGTTGGGGTGCCGGGCGTCGTATTGCCACGGGGCGGGCGTGGCGAAGTCGCCGATGGCGTCGAACACTTCGGTCGCCCACTGCGCGAAGCCGCCCCTCGCCAGGGCGTAGGCCAGGTAGTTGAGATCCAGCTGGGAACTGGTGGCCGGATCGCACTTGCGGAACCAGCCCTCGAAGGCCTGCGTGACGGCCCGGGTGGTGTCCTCCCTGGTCCACAGCAGGTTCAGCGTGACCTCGGCGCCTTTGTCCCGTCGCTCCCTGAACTCCTGCACGCGGGCGTAGAGAGGCAGCAGTAGCAGGGGCGAGTCGGCCGGAGCGAAAGAGACCGTCCAGCGGGCGAAGTCCGTCGCGACTGCCTGGCGGCCCGCCGGACCCGGGCGGGCCTGGAGCGCCTGGGACATGCGGTGCCATGCCTCGCGGTTGAACGGATCCCGTCGGTGCACTTCCCCAAGGAGGCCCCAGGGCCCGCGAGGCATCAGATACTCATGGGGCGGCGGAGCCATGTGATGCTCTGGATAGCGTTCCGTCGTGTCCGTCTCGGCCAGGGCCAGACGGCAGATCCAGGGCACCGAGTCGTCGGGATTCCCCTCGCCCGCCTTGTGGCACGCCTGCCGGGCCCGGTCTGCCAGCGTCTCCAGGTCCCGTGCCTGCTGGGAGCCCTGCGCCCAGTGCTTGCGGTGGGCCTGCAGCACGCGTTCGGTGGCGACCCTGGCGTACATCACCCGGGCGGCGAGGCTCCCCGGCTCCTCCTTCAGCCACAGCTCCACGACGTTGGTCTGCGCTGCGACGACCCCCAGCACCTGGGTACGGGACGTCCACTGCGGCCAGTTGCCCGTCCGGGCAAGCACCTGCCGCATCTGCATCCAGTAGCCCGCCTGTATGTCCAGCACCGCTGCGGCGAGGTCCGTGTCGCGACCGGCCGGGTTCGAACTCGCCATCAGCGCCCCTCTCGACCGGCCCGGCACGGGGCAGTCGGCCGATTCTTCCGGGCGCGGCGGCTTGACAGTCCGGGCGCCTTCACGCGGCAACCGGCCGCATCAGACGGCGCTGCCGAGACCTGGTGGCGCGCCCGACGGGCGGCAGGTCGTTGGTGTCCTCGTACGCGTCCCCGTGACGCAGCGCGCCGCAGCCCGGCTGCGCTGGGCTTGCGCTGCGGCTCGCCGGGTGGTGTGAGCACGACACCGGAACGGTGTGCGCTGGCGGCCATAGGCGGAGGACCCCTTGGGCAGTTGGGACGGGCTGGGACGGTCGTACGAGGGACAACGGCACGGGTTGGCGGGCAGGGCTGAGCCGGCCGCTGGCGCATCGCCCGGCCGGAGGCTGTCGCTCATGGCTGGTAGCGAACGCCTGACAGTTACTTAAGTGCCTGGAGAGGCTCATGACCAGCGATTCCCAGAAATTGATCGATTACCCAGAGACGGGTTTCAGCCATGCAGCGAACGACCGTCACCATCCGTGACCGGACCCGCGAGGCGCCACGCTCAAACGGCGCGCCATCGCGGCTCGGCAGCTCGCGGCCACGCGCTCACGGACATGTGAAACAGGGTCACCGCCCTAAGCGGAAGCAGGCATACCCCCGGTGACCTGGCCGTACTCCGGTCCGACGGAATGAACGACGGCCCGCACATCAGAGGCGGCGCCGGTCGGCTCGCGCCGCGGGCAGACGGTTGATCACGAGCCGGACCGGCCGCACGACCTGACGACGCACCACACGACCGCTCACCACGAGCCCGCCCAGCTCGTCGGGGACCCGTCAAATCTGGCCGGACAGCGCTTCCTGGTCACCGACGGAAACTGTGGGCCTGGCAGCAAGATCTTGCATGGGCACTGTCACGTCGGCGGACTGCCGTGAGACGATCTTCTTCGTCGACGCCGTGCCGCACCGGCACGGCGCTGACCGGTCGAAAGGCGCTGTCACGTTGCTTGCCGGGCAGGCACGTTGAGGCATGCCGATGGTACGCAAGGGCAGTGAGGAGCACTGCGTTTCAGGCGTTCATGGGTCCCGGTGACGGTCTCCCAGACACGGAGGCATCCGGCCATTTCGGTGGGTAGCACCAGCCGTCCCGGACAAGCTCGGCTCGCCTCACATCCGGGCCTTCAGCACGTCGACCTCGCAGCCCGGCGCGAAGGGGTCGAAGCCGTGCTCGACCAACCAGCGAACCGCCAGCAGGCTGCGCAACGACCACCACGCGTGGATCACGTCGAGGTCGATGTCGGTGCCGTAGCCCGCGATGACGTCGTCGAAGTGTTCCTCGTGCCCGAGCGTGAAGGTGGCGAGGTCGTACAGGGCATCGCCCTGGCCCGCCTCGGACCAGTCGATGATGCCGGTGACCTCGTCGCCGTCGACGAAGACGTGCGCGATCTGCAGGTCGCCGTGCGTGAACGCCGGAGTCCACGGCCGCAGCGCGGCCTCGGCGACTTGGCGGTTGCGGGCGACCAGGTCAGCGGGCAGGAGGCCGTTCGCCACGAGCAGCCCGCACTCGTCGTCGAGTTCCGCCGCCAGCGCGTCGACGCTCCGCCCGGCCCGGCCGGTGCGGGGCGGCAGGGGCGCTTCGTGCAGCTTCCGGATGGCGGCGCCCGCCGCGGCCCACGCCGTCGGCGACCCGGTCGACGGCCCGCCGAGACGCCCGAGCGTCGTCCCCGGGAGCGCGGCGATCGCGAGCACGGACGGCTTGCGCCACAGGACCTCCGGGGTCGGGACCGGCGCGAGCGACATCGCCTCGACCTCGGCGTCCATGCGCGCCTGATCGGCGTCCACCTTCAAGAACACGTCACCGACGCGCAGAGTCGCACGCTCGGAATGGGCGACGACGACTTTGACCTCATCCATGGGCGACCAGTATCCCGGGGATGATCGCCGACGTCGCCGGATTTATCGCGTGCGACTTCATCACGTCCGGCTTCATCACGTCCGGCTTCATCACGTCCGGCTTCATCACGTGCGGCTTCATCACGTGCGGCTTCATCACGTGCGACGACGCGGCTGACCGCGTTCCGCTGCCCGGCGGCTCCGGGCGACACGCACGGTGGCCGCACCAATGCGACCAACGCTGCGGGGCGAGGGCTACGGTGCGGGCGTGTTCGGTCTTGTGGTCATGTTTGTGCGGATCGGGAGTGCGCTGCGTACGGCTTGGGAAAGGCCCACGTTTCGCGGGACGGCCTGGACGCTGGCGTTGCTGTGGACCTCAGCGACATTCTTCTACTCGGCTCAGGAGAGATGGGGTGTTCTGGATTCGTTCTACTTCGCGGTGTGCACCGGGCTGACGATCGGCTACGGGGATCTGGCTCCCGCCACGGATCTCGGAAAGGTCTTCACGATCCTTTACGGGCTCCTCGCGGTGGGCATGTTCGCCGCGCTGGCCACTCAACTCGCGCAGGCCTTCACCACGACTCACGCCGACCGGGCGGCCCGTTTCAAGGCGCGAAAAGGGAAGGCGAAACGGCGGCATGACAGCAGCTGACACAAGGGCACGAGCCCGGACGGTCAGGTCAGGTCAGGTCAGGTCAGGTCGAGGAAGGTCCACCGGGCGTCCGGCTGGGCGCCGCTCAGCCACTTGCCGCAGTTCTGGAGTACCACCGGGCTCGACGTGATGTGCTGCGTGCCCGTCCCGAGGTCGCGCAGGAAGCGGTCGATCGGGCCGCGGCGGATCGCCGCCGAGCCGGCCCAGCGGTGTACGGTGCGGCCCACCTCGAACACGGTCGAGGTCGTGTGGTTCAGCACCAGACGGATCAGGGTGTCCTGCTCCGTGCTCGGCAACTCGCCCTGGTCCAGCGTCTCTTCGACGTCCTGCCAGACGTCGTTCGCCCAGGCCCGGGCCGCCCGGAGCCTGGCCTCCGCCGTCGCGTACTCGGCGTGGAACTGGGAGGTGTCGACCGCGGCGCCCCGCGAACCACTCCGCGCCGCGGCGACCCGCTTCATCTCGTCCAGGAGGCGTCGGCCGACGCCGAGGGCCCAGCCCGTGTGCCCGATCGCCGACATGTTGACCAGGCCGAGGCGGTAGACGGCGCCGCCGTTGACCGGGGTGTCCGTGGTCGCGACGTAGGTGTACTCGTGCGGTACGTACACATCGGTGCAGTGGTAGTCGATGCTGTGGGTCGCGCGAAGGCCGAGCACGTCCCAGTTGCCGTCCAGGGTGACCTGCGACTTCGGCATGGCGAGGACGCGCACCTCGTCGGTGCCCTCGACCTGGATCGCGCTGTGGATGTGGGTGGCGTGCGCCATCCCGGAGGCGAACTGCCACTGGCCGCTGACCCGATAGCCGCCCTCCACGGGGACGGCCCGGCCGGGGCGTGTGCCGTGCCCGGAGAGCAGCGCGTACTTCCCGTTCGGCACGTCGGGGAACAGTTCGGCCGCCGCGTCCCCCGCGAGGTACGCCGCGGTGGTCCCGGTCATCGTCTGCAGCGCGAACATCGTCCACCCGGCCGAGGCGTCGTGATAGCTCGCCCGCTCCGCCGTCTCGATCAGCTGCCGCGGCGCGAACTCGTATCCGCCGAGGCTCAGCGGGAGCTCGGCCCGTACGATCCCCGTGTCAAGGAGGGCCCGCGCCGTGCCATCGGGCAGCTTCCCCAACTCCTCGGCGGCATCGGCCCGTTCGTCGAGCATCCCGCCGAGCGCGTCGATCCGCTCCAGCACCCCCGCCAGTTCCGCACTGACATGCAGCCGCCCCTTGCCTCCCATGAATTTCCTCTCCTTGTGGCCTGTTCCCCGATCGTCTCACGCACCCGCCCGACGGCCCGGTCCGGAGGCCCCAACCAGCCCTACGCATCCGGCTGTTGACCTCGGCGCCGCCCCGCAGGGGCCGCCACTCCCCCGCGGTGGCGGCCCCGTCCCGGCTCAGCGCAGCCGGGTTGCGGCGTACGCCTCGATGGCCTGCCGCTGGTACGCGGCCAGGCCCGGTGCGATCGACTCGTACGCCGCGCGCCAGTGCTCGTTCTCCACGCAGCAACGCCCGATCGCGCGGTACTCCTCGGCGGTGGCTGCCCGGCTCCGGGCCAGCGTCCGGTACTGGCTGCCGATCTCGGCCTGCACCGCGTCGGCGTCAGCGGGCAGGCCGGAGGCCATCAGCTCGGCCAGCCGGACCAGCTGCGCCGTGCGCTTGCGCTCGTCGGCCTCGATCTCGGCCCGGCTCAACGCCAAGGTGTGCCGCTCGACGGCCCCGACCAGCTCCGGGAAGTCGTGCAGGACCTTCATGCAGCGGGCGGGCCCGATGCCCTCGAACAGGTTCTCCGGTCGGCTGATGGTGATCATGTCTGTGCCGTCCTTCCTGGACTGCTCCAGTTCGGTGATCGTGCGGGCGACAGTGCCGGCCAGGGTGTCCAGCCGGTCGCGCTCGGCGAGCAGCCGGCGGTGGTGACCCCGCAGGGCCTCCACCTCCTCGACCTGCGCGGCCAGGATCCGGCCGATCTCGGGCAGCCCGAGACCCAGCGCCCGCAGCACGAGGACCTGCTGCAGCCGCAGCAGTTGGCGTTCCTCGTAGTAGCGGTGGCCGTTGGTGCCGATCCAGGCCGGCGGCAGCAGACCGATCTCGTCGTAGTGCCGCAGTGTCCGGGCCGTCACACCCGACATCCGGGCGACCTCCGCGATCGGCCAGGCCATCGCCGCCCCCACGGGTTGCTTCACAGGGCCGGAATCTCCGGCCCTGTTCAGGACGGTAGAGGCTGCCGCTGCGGCAGGTTCAAGCCCGGCTTTCAGGCTCCCAGGCCGCACGCCGATCGGCGACCGCCCGGATGGTGATCACGAGAGCCTCAGCCGCACTGGAAGTGCTGGCCATACCTGTACTGACGTACACCATGATCACATGGGAACATGCGCTAAAGGCCGGGCAGTTGAAACGCTCCGGCGGGCGCAGGGAGGGGGACCCTGTGACGCTGTTCCTGTATCTCGGTATCGCGGGCGTCTCCGTCCTCGCGGTCTCACTGGCCCTCGGCCAAGTCTTCGAAGGGCTCTTCGGCGCCGTCTTGGAAGGCCTCTTCGGAGGGTTGTTCTCCCTGCCCGTGCTCGCCGGCTTCGTCGCGATGTTCGGCTTCAGCGGCGCGCTCACTCTGGGCCTGACCGATCTCGGCGCCTGGGCGGGCGCAGCCGTAGGAGTGGGGGCCGGGGCCGTCACGGGCTGGTTGGCCTGGCAGGGCAGCCGGGTGCTGATGCGCGACGAGAGCCCACCGCCTCCGCGCGGCAGCGACCTGGTGGGCAGCGCGGGCTCCGTGGTGACGGCGATCCCCGCCGACGGGTACGGAGAGGTGTTGCTACAGCTTGCCGGGCAGCGGGTGAAGCTCTCGGCCAGGAGTGTGCTGCCGGTGCCGCGCGGCACCGAGGTCTGGGTGGAGGCGTCGCTGTCGGAGACCGCGGTCGCGGTGCGGCCGGTGGAGCGCTAGACAGCACGTCGCCGACGGTACGTGCGTACGGACGGACGCGACTGGGGGGAGTTCGAAATGAGTCCAGTGATCACTGCCGTGGTGGGAGCCGCCGTTCTTCTGGTGCTGCTGACCCTCGCCGTCACCACACGCTACAAAGTGGCGGGACCGAGCGAGGCATTCATCGTCACCGGCCGACGCGGCAAACGGTCCGCCGACCCGGAGACCGGCCGGATCCTCACCGACAACAGCCGCCAGAAGGTCGTCATCGGCGGCGGTGTGTTCGTCGTGCCGTTCGTGCAGCACAAATACACCCTGGACCTGTCCTCGCGGCACATCCGGGTAGCGGTCCGCGGAGCGGTCACGCTGCGCGGAGTGAAGTCGAATCTGGAAGGTGTGGCGATCGTCAAGGTCGGCGGCACCGAGGACTCGATCAGGGCTGCCGCCCAGCGCTTCCTGAAGCAGCAGGAGGGGATCGTCAGCTTCACCCAGGAGGTCCTGTCCGGCGCGCTGCGCGCCATCGTCGGACGGATGTCCGTCGAGGACGTCATTCGCGACCGCGCCGCCTTCGCAGGGCAGGTCGCCGAGGAGGCGGAGGCCAGTCTCTCCGGGCAGGGCCTGGTCATCGACGCCTTCCAGATCCAGGACATCACGACGGAAGGCTCCTATCTGGAGGACCTCGGCAGGCCCGAGGCCGCCCGCGCCCGGCAGGAGGCAGACATCGCCGAGGCCGTCGCCAAGCGGACCTCGGAGCAGGCCCGGCTGAAGGCGGCCGAGGAGATCGCCATCGCCGAGCGGACGTACGCCCTGAAGCAGGCCGCCATCAAGGCGGAGACCGACCAGGCCGCCGCGACGGCCGCCGCCGCGGGGCCGCTCACCGAGGCCGCCCGTCGGCAGGAGATCCTCACCGAGCAGGAGAAGGTCGCACAGCGGCAAGCCTCCCTCACCGACCGGGAGTTGGACTCCCGCGTCCGCAAACCGGCGGATGCCGCCCGCTACCAGGCCGAGCAGCGGGCCGAGGCCCGCCGGGTCGCCCGGGTCAAGAAGGCCGAGGCGGAGGCCGAGCGGGCCCGGCTCACCGGTGAGGGCGAGAGGCAGCGCCGGGCCGCCCTTGCGGACGCCGTACGCGTCGAGGGCGAGGCCACTGCCTCCGCCATCGACGCGCGGGGCGCCGCGGAGGCCGAGGTGATGCGGAAGAAGGCCGACGCCTTCACCCAGTACGGCGACGCGGCGGTGCTGCAGATGCTCGTCGAGGTGTTGCCGCATGTCGTATCGAAGGCGTCGGAGCCGCTCAGCGCCGTGGACAAGATGACGGTGATCTCCACCGACGGCGCCTCCCACCTGACCCGCACGGTCGCCGGCAACGTCGTCCAGGGCATGGAGCTGCTCAACTCCACCACTGGAGTCGACCTCGCCGAACTGCTGCGCGGCATCACTCGCCAGGCATCCGACACCGGGAACGGCAGTGGCGAAAGCCCTGACGAGATCCCGAAATGAGGGCTTGCGCAGTCTGCGGCGCTCGCACCTAGAACGTAGCGTTACGTTCCACAGAACTCGCGCTAGGCCGTCGGATTGTGCCAGCGGCCCTCGACCGCGGCTCCGGTGAGGCCGGGGCCGATGCCCAGCAGGAGGGTGCGGCTTCCGTGGTGCGGGCCGCTGGCCGCCGTGCGGGCGAGGATGTCCAGGACGGCGACGCCGCCCAGGTTTCCGCGGGTCCGCAGGCTTTCCCAGGAGTGCTGGAGGAGGTCGGGGGCGCACCCTAGGCCCTTGGTGGCGTCCTCCAGGATCCTGGGGCCGCCCGGGTGCGCGATGACGACTTCGGGCGTCCAGTACGGGTCGGTCGTGTGCAGCCACTCCCACAGCGGGCCCATCAAGTGGTTGATCCCGTCGGGGGCCCACTTCTCGGAGGTGAAGTGCATGCCGGTCGGTTCGACCTCGAGCGTGTAGGAGTCCATGGTGTGGGGCACGAGGTGCTGCCAGCTGCCGCGGACTTCCAGGCAGGCGTTGTGCGGGTCGCCGGAGACGATGCAGGCGCCCGCCCCGTCGCCGAACAGCATCCGGTAGAGGATCCCCGCCGGATCGTTCTTCTCGCGCCGGTACACGGTGCTCAGTGCCTCGCCGATCACGACCAGGACGCGCAGTCCGGGCATGGCCTCGACGAGCCGGGCGGCCCAGGCCAGGGAGTGGGCGCCGCCGACGCAGCCCAGTTGGGTGGCGGGCATGCGCATGACGTCCGGCCGCAGGTCGAGCTGGTTGACGAGGTGGACGTCGAGCCCGGGGGTCGCGGGTGTGGTGCTGTGGCTGGTGATGACGCAGTCGATGTCGGCGGGATCCAGGCCTGCGGCCTTGAGGGCGTCGTACGCCGCCGTCGTGGCCATCTCGTACATGGCGGGGAGGGCGTGGTTGTTGCGCTCGGTCACGGTGCCGGCCTTGGCGACGACCTCCAGCGGCGTGACGAAGTACCGGGTGTCGATCTTGAGGTTCCGGGCCCAGCGGTTGATGACGGCGGGAGAGGGCAGCTGGGGGTCCGGGGGCAGGGAGTCGATGATGTCGCTGACGACGGCCGACGTGGGTATCTCGAAAGCGGGGATGACGACTGAGGGCCGGGTGACGTAGGCCACGGGGGTGCTCCGTTCTGCACGCGCGGGGATGTGGTCTGTAGCCGTCCCCCAGCACGCGGGCCCGTTCCTTCTGTTCCGACGGTGTTCCAGCCGTGGAGGGTACGAAGGCGGCGCGTGTCCACAGGAGCGGACTGGTCGAGGTCCCCGACCGGGAGGTTGTCGCAAGGGGCGGGGTTCTCGCAGGTTACATGGGGCAGATCGGCGCACTCTGCGGCCAATCTGCGTGAACTGCCCCGGACCTGAAGCGGATTAGATAATTCAGGAGTGCGTGCCAGGGTGAGCCGCATCCGATGTGTCCCTGGCCGCAGCAGAACGCCGCTAGACGAGCGGCACCCATGTCATGACGATGAATCGCCCGTGGATGGCACCCATCGGTGTGGCGGCGGCGGCGTTCATCACCCCGACCTCCTGACGGGAGCCGTGGACCATGAGGCGGCGGGAGCCGTCGGGGTGGATGTAGGAGTCCAGACGGCTCTCATACAGCGCTTTCAGCTCGGGCTGCTCAAGCACCTCGCGCTCGATCTGACGCAGTTCCTCGTGCGCCTCGTTGTCCCTTTCCTTGAGCGCGGCGGACAGCTGGCTGAGCGCCACCGGCCCCCAGTTCTCCGCCCAGTCGGGCATGGCGGCGCGGCTGTCCTGGTGCGGGGGCAGCGACAGCATCCACCTCATGACGTTCTGCGGCATGGGGTGGAACAGGGCGTTGGCGGCCTCGTTGTGGGCCACGACGTTCCAGGCCCCGTCGCTCACGTACGCCGCGTGCCGCTGGCTCCGGACCACCCACTCCCACTTCTCGCGGAAGTCGAGCGAGGTGGCCGGGCGCAGCGGGCTGGGGGCCCGGTGACCGAAGAGGGAGATGTAGAGGTCGTGCCACTGGTGCTCCCGCAGGTTCAGGATCGTGGCGACGCGGCGCAGCAGGCCGGGGTCGGGGTTGGCGATCTTGCCCCGTTCCAGTCGCGCGTAGACCCCGCGAGCGGGGTCGTAGCCCAGCAGCAGGGACACCTCCACCTGGGAGAGGCAGCTCAGGCGGCGTCCGCCCGGTCCCCGCTCAGCGGCAAGACCGGCCTTGTGCCGCAGTTCCGGCAGTTCCGCGTACTGGGCCGCGTCGGTGCGCTCCCGCGCGTTGCCCAATATCTGGCCGACCCGTTCGCTGTCCATGAACCCTCCCCAGGAGCCATCCGCGGCCGAAGCCGACCCAGATAGCTATTCAATGTTCAATCATGTGAGATTGTTTGCACTGTCGCGCAGCCCGCCCTTCCGGGAGAATCTACCGGCTGTGCGCCAGAGATCTTCGCGCATGCGGTCAACAATCTGTGGGCAGGGCTCCCCGCCCGGCGTGCGGTGGCCTCGATGCGGGGTCCTGGGACACCAGGTTGCGGGAAAGCCGAACGCGAGCCACGAAGGGCCTGCGAAAGTGCGGCTGGGCCCCTGATGGGATGGAATGAGATGGTCCGTGTGGGGCAGAGCGGACGCTGACTCTGCTCCTCAAGAGCGGTAGCCGCTCAGTGCTTCACGGCCCCAGGTCATGCCGCCCAGCGGTTGCCGCCTTCCAGGAGGCCACCATGACCACGCATCGCACTCCCGTGATGTTCATCCACGGTTTGTGGCTCCACTCGACGAGCTGGCAGGGGTGGGCGGACACGTTCCGTGACGCCGGGTACGAGCCGATCATGCCTGAGTGGCCCGGCGTCCCGGCGACCGTCGCCGAGGCGCGACGCCGCCCCGAGGACCAGGCCGGCGTCGGGCTCGCGGAGATCTCCGCAGCACACGCCCGAGTCATCCGGACCCTCGACACCCCGCCCGTCCTCGTCGGGCACTCCGTCGGCGGCTTCATCGCCCAGCATCTGCTCGGCCAGGGCCTGGGCGCGGCGGCGGTCGCGATCTGCCCCGGCCAGATCAAGGGCGTCAAAGCCGTCGGCCCGGCCCAGGCGAAGTCGACGTTCGCGTTCCTGCGCAATCCCGGCAACACCAAGCGCGCCGTCTCCCTGAACAAGGCGCAGTTCCGGTACGGCTTCGCCAACGCCGTACCCGAGAAAGGGTCCTACCGCACCGCCGCCGACATCCTGGCCCGCGGCTTCTATCCGGACATGGGTGCCCCCGAGCGCGTCGTCATCATCACCGGCGCCGAATACGCTCACCTCGACGGCCGAAAACCCCCGCGCGTCCTCCAGCTCGCCGAGCAGGCCGCACGCTGGACTTACGAGCAGCACCTCCCCGCGGCTGTGACGACGTAGCCCGGCAGTGCGCCCCCGTCGGCCCACCGCACCTCAGTGACCAGCAGGAGAAAACGTGCAGATCCACGTCAGCCCGCCCGGCATCGCGCACGGACAGTACGACATGACCACGGACGAGGTCGCCGCCGTCCTGTGCCGGCGCCACCCCGAGCTCGCCGGACACCCGGACTTCCTCACCGCGGCCCGCGCGGTGACCGGGCGGCGCCGCAGACGCATCCGGCCGTGCCCCGACGATCGAGTGCACGAGCCGTACGCGGCGGAAGACCGCCACGGCGATCTGCGCGTGCTGATGGGGCAGGCATGCCGCCGCGCGCTGACGAGCGCCGGTACGGCCGCCCAGGACGTGGGAGGGCTAGTGGTCGTCCAGGATCCGCCATCCGCCGAGTCCGATCCGTTCCTCGACAGCGACGTGGTGCTCACCCTCGGCCTGCCGTCCACCACCGCACGCGTGCCGTTGACCGGCTTATCCAGCACCGGCGCCGTGCACGCGCTGATCGTGGCGGAGGACATGGCGAGGCTCGGCAAGCCCGTCCTGGTGGTGGCGGCCGGGATCCACCAGCCGCTCACCGCCATCGGCTCCGACACCGCCACCCCCGCCGCGCTCGCCCGTCAGCTCATGGTCAGCGACGGCGCAGCGGCCGTCGTCGTCAGCGGTGGGGCCCTCGCCGAACGGGGTCTGGTCATCGACGCGACCTGGCAGTACGCCCATCGTGACACCCAGGTCTCCGCGCAGGCCGAGCAGCTCGGTTGTCTCGTCAAGGACCATCCGGGCTTCTCAGCGCTCCCCTGGCTGCGGCCAGGGCAGACGCCGCCCGGCTTCGCGCTCGTCCACCCCGGTGGCCCGGCCCCGCTGCACTCCCTGTCCCAGGCAGGGCCCCTGCCTCAGCAGGCGCTCGAACCCTCCATCGTCGGCATCGCCGAAGACGGCGACTCGGGCGCTGCGGCCGTGCTCCAACTGCTGGCTCGCCTCCACCAGCGCCCTCCCGCCGCCGGATCCCACGGCCTGCTGCTGGGACTGGCCCCGGGCCATCTGGCCGCGGCCTGCAGGGTGCGGTGGACAACCTCGGCCATTCCCCGGCAGAAGCAGCCGAAGTCGGCACACGAAGCAGCCTTCTGACCAACGCTGTTCACCGTACTGATCTAGTAACTCTACGTACGCTGCGTCCGCAACGCTTGTGCGGCGGCGGCCAGCTTCGTCCGTACGGGATCAGGGGGTAGCGCAGGGACCGGCCCGGAGTGGCACACCATGTCGGCAGCCGCTCCGACCACTCCGGGTTCGCGGCTGGGGTCGGGAATGAGACAGATAGCTCCCAACGGCTCGCGGAGCGAGCCGGATTCCTAATGGGGTGCTTCACCCGGCCACGGAGCCTCCGCGAAAACCTGTTGGCGGGCCGCGACGACCGCTGCTACGTTTCCGGAGGCCGTGCGAGAGAACGAGGAGGTGGTACCCGTGAACACACCATTGACATGGGTGCTCCCCTCCGGGGTCACGGTCGGGCGATAGGTCGTCCGGGAGCGCCGCTCTGCGCACTCCCGAAAGGCACGACCATGCGCTTCACTTCTGAGCAACGCCTCGACGTCGGCGTCGTTGAGCGCGAATTCACCCTCGGCGAGATCCCCGGCACCCTGTGGACTCCGGAATCCGCCGCACCGGCACCGCTGATCCTGATGGCCCACAACAACGGTCTGCCCAAGAGCCAAGCCCGGCTGGTGGCCCGGGGCCGGCACACCGCGGCGTACGGATACGCGGTGGCCACCATCGACGCCGCCGGGTGCGGTGACCGGCCCCGTTCCGCCGCCGACGAGCAGGCACGGGCCGAGCTGCGGCGGGCGATGCAGGCCGGTGAGCCGGTCGACGAGATCTTCGAGTCCCTCGTCGGCCCGCTGGTCGAAAAGGCGGCCCCGGAATGGCGGACCACCCTGGACGCCCTCCTCGCGCTGCCCGAGATCGGCGGCCCAGTGGGGTACTCGGGGTGGATGGCCCTCGGTATCCGGCTCGCGGTGACCGAGCCACGCATCGCGGCCGCCGGGTTCTTCGCCGGGGGTTACGTACCCCGCGCCCAGCGCGAGGAGGCCCGGCGAGTCTCCGTTCCGCTGCTCCTCCTGCTGCAGTGGGACGACGAAGGAAACCCCCGGCAGCGCGCCCTTGACCTGTTCGACGCCTTCGGCACCAAGGAGAAGACGCTGCACGCCAATCTGGGCGGGCACACCGGCACGCCGTGGTTCGAGGGGGAGGACGCGAACCGGTTCTACGACCGGCACCTGAAGTGAGACCGGGCCGCCGCCATCGAGGGCAGGTGCTGGCCTTCCTCGATGGCGGCGGCCGGTGGATGCGCGGCCGCCCCGATCGCGGCGGTACAGGCCGATCGGGGCGACAATCGAGGCGGCAGGATGAGCAAGGCTTGCGCTGATCGTCCTGGGCGGGCTGGGGCTGCTGTTGCTCGTTACCGTCGATGTGCTCATGCCTGCTGCACACAACCGCCAGGTTCGGCCGTAGTTGTAGGGGAGCGCTCTTCGCGTCGGATGAGGGCTCAAGCGCCAGGCCAGTCCTGGATGTTCGTGGCGAAGACGCTCGACCAGGTCGCCTCTAGGCAGGGCTAGGCGGCGAGTGAGCCCTCCGTAAGGTCGTGCGACACTCCATGGCGCCTCGTGCAGCGTGTCGGGGTGCCGGGGTGTCGGATAGGGGTGGGGAAGACGATGGGCGATCGAGCGCACAGACGGGTTGCTGGCTTAGGGGTGGCTGCCGCTGTACTACTGCTGGTGGCCGGGTGCAGTGAGGATCAGCCTCGAAGCGCTGGGGGCAAGGCCGAGGCCACACCGGCGGATTCGGCTTCAAGGAAGTGGGGGCAGTCGGCTGTCCGCTCAGATCTGAGGGCTGCTGCCGAGGGCGCCGGTGCAGGGCCGGAGACAGACGTGCCCATGGACGACGCCATGAAGAGGTGCGCAGTGGACTGGGCCACGTTCTCACCTACAAAGGATGCGCAGGTCGACGCGGTCGTGAGCACTCTCCGCAAGCTCGGATGGAAGGTCACTGATCGCCACACCTCCAAGGAGTCCGGCTTGACGTCGCTCACCAAGGGGTCCTGGAACCTTCAAGTAACGCACCGCACGCACGAGGGAGGCGACTACCTGTCACTGCTGGCTCTGCGGGACAGCCAGGCCTGCGAGGAGGCAGCGGGAAGAGCTGGCTAGTGCTGTGACCACGTAGGTGCGCCGGATTGGTGGTCGCAGTGACTGGGTGGGCGGGGGCGGAACCGTCACCGCGGGCGTCGAGACATGGCGATGGGCCCCGCCCGTGCCGCTGTGGCGGCGCGGGCGGGGCGGTGGATCTGTGGCTGTCAGCCGTCCTGGGCGGCGGCTGGTGGGTGGTCGTGTTGTGGGGCTGGGCTCTGGTCGAAGGCGCTGGACTGCAGGAGGTAGGACGTGCGGAAGGCGCCCTTCGAGGTGTGGGGGTCCATGAGTTGGTCGAAGGTGCCGTGTTCGATGACGCGGCCGTGGTCGAGGACGACGATGGTGTCGGCGTGCCGGACGCTGTGCAGGCGGTGGGTGACCAGGACGACGGTCTGGCCTTGTTCGGCCAGGGCGTGGATCTGGTCGAAGATCTTCTGTTCGGCGACCGGGTCGAGGGCGCTGGTGGGCTCGTCCACCACGAGGACCTCGCCCGAGCGGAAGCGGCCGCGGGCGATGCCGACCTTCTGCCACTGGCCGCCGGAGATCTGCTGCCCGCCCTTGTACCCGCGCTGGAGCAACGTACCGAGGCCGGACGGCAGTTCGTCGATGACGGCGTCGGCTCCCGAGTAGCGGGCGGCCGCCATGATGGGCCCGTCGTCGAAGGAGCGGCGGGGGCGGCCGATGCCGATGTTCACGCGGGCGGTGAAGGGCCAGCGGTAGAAGTCCTGGTTGACGGCGGCGACGCGGTCGAAGATCTGCGCCCGGTCGGCCTGGGCGGCGTCCACGTCGTCCCACCAGATGTGCCCCTCGTCCGGTGCGTAGAGTCCGCACAGCAGCTTGACGAGGGTCGACTTGCCTGAGCCGTTGCTGCCCACCAAGGCGATGGTCCGGCCCGCGGGCAGCACCAGGTCGATCCCGGTGAGCGCCGGAGTGTCCTTGCCGGGGTAGGTGAAGGACACGTCCTCGAAGCGGATCTCCCGTACGCGTTCGGGAAGGCTCTGCCCGCTGGTGGGAATGGCCCGACGGCCCGCCTCCTCGCACAGCCGCTCGTAGTCGCCGACGAAGAGGCTCTCCTGGTGGACGTCGGAGATCTGCAGGACGCAGCGGCGCAGTGCCTCGGAGCCGGTGCGGATGGCGAGGACCGCGGTCCCGGCCACGGACAGGCGCATCGCTCCGGTCCACAGCAGGAGTCCGAGCATGCCGTAGGTGACAGCGGTCGCCGCCCCCGTCGCGGCGGCGGCCAGCAGGCCGGTGCGTGCGTCGAGCCGGGCCAGTCTGGCCTGCTCGCGCTCGCTGGTGTCGGCCATTCCTTCGAAGTGCTCCAGCAGGAACGGGCCCATCGCGTGCAGGCGGATCTCCGGAGCCGCGTTCTGGTCGATCAGGAGCCGGATCAGCAGCTGCGCGGCGCGGGCGTGCTGGACGAACTGGTGGAAGCTGACGTACCTCCTGCGGGCCTTGGTCATCGCTCCCCAGGCGCTGGGGAGCGTCATCGCGACCAGCAGCGGCAGCAGAGCCGGGTGCAGGACGGTCAGGACTCCCGCGGCGGCGACGAGGGAGATGAGCGCGTTGACCACGCTGGTCGTGTACTTGACCATCCGGCGGGCGGACTCCGCGCCCCAGGCGGCCGAGTCGAGGAGGCGGTGGAACTCGTCGTCCTCGATCGCCTTGAGTTCGACGCGGGAGACGAGGGTGAGGTAGCGCTCGGTGGCCACGCGCTGCACTTTCGGCTCCAGCGTGCCGGTCGCGGCGGTCGACGCCGCCGTGCACAGCGCCCCCGCCACCGCCGCCCCGGAGACCACGGCCAAGGCGGGCAGGGCCTGAGTGATCCGGTCGGTGATCGCTCCGGTGGTCAGCATGCGGCCCAGCACGGCGTTGACGGCCACCAGGGAGACCGCTTGCAGGATCCCCAGGGCGATCTCGGCCACCGCCACGGTACGCAGCGCGCGCCGGTCCGCCCAGCGGGCCAGCCTCATCGCGGTGATCACCAGTCGGGGGAGGCTGCGGGCCATCGCCCACAGCGAGAGGCGCAGCCAGGATCCGTGGTGGGTGTTCCAGCCCATGTCGTACTCCAGCTGCCCGCCGAACAGCAGTCGCTCGGACTCCGAGACCGATGGCTGTTCGCTGTCAGGCCGGGTGGTGCGTTTGCTCATGGCAACCTCCGGGCTGAGGCAGGGGCCATGGTTGTGGTCGGGGCGGACGGTTGCTGCGCCGTGGGGACGGGTCTCGTTCCGTACGAGGGCAGGGGGCGGGGTGGGCCGTCGCAGGTGGGCGGATGGTGGTGGGCGATCAGGTCCAGGGGCCGGGCCACCAGGGCTCCTTCACGGTCGGGAATGAGAGGGTTCGCGGGCGGGTCCCGTCACGCTGTGGCGCCCGCGGGTGCGCAGGAGTGCAGCCATCGGTCGACGACGGACCGCAGGTGCGGGGGCATCGGGTGGTCGTCGTCCGGCTCGCGCGGGGCGGCGAACAGCTGAGCGGTTCGGCCAGGTTCTCGCTGCCTGTGAGGGGCGAGCTCGGGCGCCTCGACGCCGCGGTCAGGGCCTTGGGGCCGGGCCGCAACCCGACGGGAGAGCCGCGGTGCGGTACGCCCGCCTCCAAGTGGGCCACGCTCCCATCGCGCAGGGCCGCCACGCCTGCGCGCATACGGCACCGAGCCTGCCGCGGCAACCGTCCGGCGGCCTGGCTGGGCGTCGGCCACCGCACGGCCCGCCCTGTTTCCCCGGCGGAGCGGAGGCGCGCGACCGGTTCCTCAGTGAGTGGACCGGCGTGGAAGACGTACGCCACTCCGAGGGGTTCGCCCTCGCCATCGCCGTCCGGCAGTTGGTGGTCGACGACCAGGATCCGGTCGGCGTCGTCGAAGACGAGCGCACTCGCCCACGTCGTGGGACCCGGGGGTGCCGTCAGAACACGGGCGGGCCCCGGCTCAGCTGGTGCCGCGGGGGTTGGCGGACCGGAAGGGCCGGAGGTACCGCTCATGTCCAACCCTCCTTGGCGAGGCTGATGTTGGCGCGCGGCGCCCCGGTGACGAACTGCCGCAGGAGGGCGCGCGTGAACGGGTGGGCCTGTGCGGGCGGCTCACCGGGATCGGCCCATACCAGGGCGGTGTGCCGCAGCGGTTCGCAGTTGCGCGGCTCGCCCGACCAGGACTGCGTCATCAGAAGGAGCGCCAGGCGCCGCTGGCCGTCCGGGGTCTGCAGGTGGGCGGTGCAGGCGAGTTCGAGGTGCTTGGGGTCGACGCGGACGCCGACCTCCTCGCGTACCTCCCGGCAGGCCGCCTGGTCGTACCACTCGCCGTCTTCTAGGTGTCCTCCCACCAGGGTGAGCTGTCCGCGGTAGGACGGCTCGGCCCGGCGCAGCAGAAGCACGCGGCCGTCCTGCCGGTAGAGCAGGACGAGGACCTGTACGACACACGTGTACGGCGTGGTGGTCGGGGTCATGCCTGCGCCCCCAGCCCTGTTTCGGAGGTCCCCGCTGTACGGCTCCCACGCGCTCCAGAGGTGCTCGCCGTTCGTGTTCCGGGGGGAGGTAGGAGGCGCACGGGCCGTCCGATGGGACAGCTCTGTTCGAAGGTCCGCTGCTCGCGTGTGCGGTGCGTGCCGTGGTGCATGGCGCCTCCCAATTGACGTCACTCTCGGACAGGTGCTCGGACTAACGGTCTCGGGCGGGGCACGTTCGGGGGCGGCGAGAGCGAAGTTTTCGAGTGAATGTGCGCTTCTGGCGTTCAGGGCCCACATGGAGCGGCAGTCGCACATGTTCGATCACGCAGATGGGTGTTTGACCGTGAACCGAACACGAATCAGTGATTGCGCGGCCTCGTGTGCGGTCCTCGGAGCGGCCCGGCTCTTCGGCGTCAGGCCTCGCGCGCGGGGGCCGACCGGGCAGCCCGACGAGGCCGCGCTGCCGGGGCGAGGGCGGCCGGGTCGGCGGTGGCTCGGAGGCCTTGGCTCACGTTCCCCCGGTCGGTCATACGAGCGGCGTGTGAACTTCCGCCGGGCCCAAGCCGGTCGTGGTGTCGACGGGCTCACTGCCTGCCTCATGGAGGTGCTGGAGCGCTTCGGAACAGGCGAGCTCCACGACCTCGACGACGGACGACGAGTGGCGGGTGGGCAGACGATGACAGCCGCGCGGAACGACGTGGAGCCGGGCGGTGGGGATCTGCTCGGCCAAGCGGTGCGAATGGGCGGGCGGAATGGTGGGGTCGTTCTCCCCGACCAGGATGTGTACGGGGACGCGCCGCAAGGCCTCCAGCTGAGTGACGTTGTGGCGCATCAGTGCTTTGAACCAGCGGGCGGCGACATCCATGGGCGGCTGTGTACTCAGCCGCGGCTGCCAGAGGTTGTGCAGGCGGTACGCCATGCCGGGGGCTCGTACGCACACGCCGGCCATGGCGTGGCGCAACAGGCCGACCAGCCGCGACCGCAGCGGGTGCCCGGCGCCGGCGAGGTCCAGGCCACCGCTGCTGGTGGCGACCAGCAGGGCCCCGGTGACCTTGTCCCCGATGAGGTGCGGGCGGGCCTCGGCCAGCGCGAGGACCGCGGCGCCGCCCATGGAGTGACCGACGAGGACGACCGGCACGTCCTCGGGCGCGGTGGCGTCGATGACGGCCTGGAGGTCGTCGGCCAGCAGCGACATCGTCGGCCTGGCGGTACCGGTGGTGGAGCGGCCGTGTCCGCGCTGGTCGTAGCGCACGACGAGGGTGGTGGGCCGGGCCAGTTGTGCCACGGTCTTGTCCCAGATGGCGGAGGTCGCCTGCCAGCCGTGGGCCAGGACGAGCACCAGGTCGGGGTCGCACGGCCCGTGCAGCTCCAGGGCAAGGCGGGCGCCGTCGGGCCGCGGCAGGCCGACGTAGGTGCAGGGGGTCTCGGGCACGGACGTCTCCTTGATGCGGCTCGATACGGCTTGCTGCGGTTCGATGCAGCTCGATGCAGCTTGATACGGCTTGATGCGGCAGCGCGGCTTCCGGTTGCGGGCGGTGGTGACCTGGCGCGTCCCCGTGCGGCGGGGCCTGCTAGGTCATGCCCTGCCGCAGGTGAGGGGGCACACGGCTACAGACGCAGGAGGACGCCTCGATGGTTGTAGAGAGCCTGGGCCGGCTACCCCGCGGCAGGGAAACGGATCAGAGCCCTCCGCACCGGCTCTCCCGCTGGCACGGGCCAAGGATTGGATCGCGCGAGGCTCCCGGCAGGATGGGAACCAACCGGGGTCCCCGTGTCGTGCTGCCTAGCCGTGAGTACTCAGGACCTGACCGACGTGATCGAGCGTAAAGATTCCTTTACGTCCCGTGAGACAACCTGGTGGAGGCCACGGGGCTCTACCTCTTCGTGCCGCACGATCGATGGGAGAGCACGGGAATGAACCCAGGTGGAGGCAGGAGGCGGGGGCGGCGATGCGCAGCCGCAGCCGCCGCTGTGACTGCGGGGACGCCGGCCGACTCGGCGTGCGGCAGCGACAGCACAGCGAAGTCAGCAGAGAAGCGTGCCTCCGACTCGCCAGGGCAGCACGTCGTTCTCGATGGACCAGAGCGGCGCATCGCCGTCCAGTCGCTGTGAAGGAGCGTTCCGTCATCCCCCGTCCCGTGTACTGGATGGCGGCCTCTGTGCTGCTCGCGGCCATGACCACGGCCTGCACCGGTTCCGCACCCCACACCACCGGCTCGTCCTCGCCAACTGCCAGGCCCGGGGCGGCCGGAGTGGGCGACGCCCTCTTCCCGACCCTCGGCAACGGAGGGTACGACGTCTCCCACTACGCCCTCACCCTCGACTACGTTCCCGAGACCAACCGCCTCCAAGGCACCGCGACCCTCACCGCGCGCGCCACCCAGGGACTGAGCCGGTTCAACCTCGACCTCGCCGGACTCAAGGTGCGTACCGCCACCGTGAACGGCACAGACGCCCGCTTCACGCGCGAGAAGAACGAGCTGACCCTGACGCCGACGAAGGCGATCAAGAACGGCGAGACCTTCAAGACCACCATCACGTACGACGGCACGCCCAAGATGATCGAGCACTCCGACGGAGGCACCGAGGGCTGGATCGAGACGGACGACGGGGCGACCGCCCTGGGCGAGCCCACCGGCTCCATGACCTGGTTCCCGGGCAACCACCACCCCTCCGACAAGGCCACGTACGACATCACGGTCAGCGTGCCCAAGGACGAGGACGGCGATCCGTACGACGTCGTCAGCAACGGGGAGTTGAAGAAGGAAGAGGACACGGGCCGCCGCGTCACCAGAAGGTGGCACAGCGATGAGCCCATGGCGAGCTACCTCGCCAACGTGGCCGTCGGGTACTTCGAGATCCACAAGGGCTGGACCTCCGACGACCTGCCCGTCTACGTCGCCGTCGATCCTGACGAGTCCGAGGACGCCGAAGAGGTCAAGGACCTGGTGCCCGAGATCACCGACTGGGCCGACGAGCGCTTCGGGCCCTACCCGTTCTCCTCCGTCGGTGCGGTCGTCGATCACCTTCCCGACCTCGGCTACGCGCTGGAGACCCAGACCAAGCCGTACTTCGACTCGGCTCCCGAGGACACGCTGCTGGTCCACGAGCTCGCACACCAGTGGTTCGGCAACTCGGTCACTCCACGCCGGTGGAAGGACATGTGGCTGAACGAAGGCTTCGCCACCTACGCGGAATGGCTCTGGCAGGAGGACCACGAGGGCGAGAGCGCCCAGGAGATCTTTGAGTCCTTCTACGACGGCACCCACCCCGAGAGCGAAGGCATCTGGGACTTCCCACCGACTGACCCGCCCAGCCCCGACCGGGTCTCCGACTCACCGGTCTACGGCCGAGGCGCCATGACACTGCACAAGGTGCGCGAAGCCGTCGGCGACAAGACCTTCTTCGACATCCTCCGGAGCTGGACCAAGCGCCACCGACACAAGAACGCTGACACGGAAGACTTCATCGCCCTGTGCGAAGCGAAGGCAGGGAAAGATCTCACCAAGGTCTTCGACACATGGCTCTTCGGTGAGTCGAAGCCCAAGGACACCTGAGAGCGGATCCGCGCGCCCGTCAACCACCTGGGCGCGCGGACGGCCTTGTGGTGTCCTACCCCCGTGGACACTGTTCTCGCCACCTTGATCGCAGTCCTGGGGACGCTGCTCGGCGCCGCCATGACGCATCTGTTCCAACGCAGAGCAGCCGCACGTGAGGCTGACCGCCAGGGTGCACAAGGCATCCGGCGAGACGGAACTGGATGAACTCGGCGCGCGGGCCCGAGATGCCGTGCAGCACTTCGTGAAGCTGTCGTCAGCACTCGTTGCCGCGTACGAGGTCGGGGTGTAGTCGATGCCGTACTGGCTGGCGCGGTTCGGTGCGCCAGGAGGACCGAACTCTCTGGGGGATCAAGGGAGTTCGCCAGGCAAATTGGTTACCCATGGCCTCAGCGCTGTAAGGGCTGAGCGCACCGCAGAGCGCAGCGTTCGACGTCACGGGCGTGTTCTCGCGGGCAGGTGGCGGTGCAGCCATGGTGCTGTGGTGAGGACGAACGCGCCGAAGGCGAGGAGGAGGATGACGTCGGCCGCGCCCGTGCCGAGGGTGGTGTGGCGGACGCCGTACACCGCGTACAGGTTGGACGCCAGGTCGGCGAGCATCGTCAGGCAGGTGAGGTGGAGGCCGCTGCGGCGGGCCTTGAGGAGGAGGGCGCCGGAGAGGGAGTCGAGGACGATCAGTGAGTTCCAGAAGGCGTTCAGCCACGTCGGCGCCCAGGTACGGGAGCGGAAGCCCCACAGCGCGAGGTCGACGACGTGTACGCATGCGCCGTAGAGCATGACGGCGGCGATGAAGACGATCGCGGCGCGGGGGGCGGGGGGCAGCGCGCGCAGGGCGCGGGGCAGGCGCGGCGCGCGGCGGCGCGCCGGGGGTTGCCCCCCGGCGCGCCGCCGCGCCTGCTCGCCACTCGTCTGGTGCACGTGGTCACTCCTCCTCTTGGCGCCGCCCGCGGCCGGAGACGGCTCGCCGGTCACACGGGGTCGGCCTCGCGGACCGGCTCGGGCGCGGTGTCGACGGGTGCGGCGGGGGCCGTCCACCGCTGCTCCTTGCGGGTGAAGAGGTATCCGGCCGCCGTGAGGACGACCGCCGCCATCACCACGAGCAGCACCTTGAAGTTGACCACAGCGATGAGGGCGGCGCCGCAGGCCATGGCCAGCAGCTGCGGCAGGGTCATCATGAGGTTGAACCCGGAGTAGACCCGGCCGACGAGTTCGGGCGCGGTGTGGCGCAGGCCGACTGTGGTCAGGCCGACCGCGATCCAGGGCAGGCTCGCGCCGCACAGGACCATGCCCGCGGCGACGGCGGCCACGGAGGGAACGGTCTGGAGGAGCGCCCCGGCGGCGAAGGCCGTCATGCCGAGGGCGACCAGCCTGCCCTCGCCGATGCGCCGCCCGATGCGGGCCGCCGTGAGCCCGGCCGCGATGGCGCCCGCGCCCTGCCCGGCGAGCAGCACGCCGAGGAACGACGGGGCCCGTCCGAGGCCGTCGTCGACGACGGCGAGTCCGACCGTCTCGGCCAGGCCCATGGCGACCATCGTGAGCGCGCTCGCGATGGCGAGCTGGCGGAGGACGACCGTCCGCGCGAGGTGCCGCACCCCTTCGGTCATCTCCCGCAGCCAGCTGTCGCCGCTGCGCTCCGGCTTGCTCTCCTGGTGACGGACCAACGTCAGGAAGGCGACGGCGGCCAGCATCAGCGCGATGTTCACTGCGACCACGGCGTGCGCGCCGAGTGCCGCGTAGAGGCCGGCGCCCGCGATCGGGGAGATCAGGCGCAGGCCCTGCTTGACCGTCTGCGTCAGCGCGTTGGCGTCGGCGAGCCGGTCCTCGGGCACGAGCACACGCAGGAAGGCCGCCTGCGCCGGGTCGACGAAGCTGTACGAGAGACCGTAGAGCAGCATCACCACGTAGATGAGCCAGATCTGCCCGCTGTCCTGGACCAGGAGCAGCGACGCCACCACGGCGGCCGTACCGAGGTACAGGCCCATGAGGAGCGGGCGTCTGCGGTACCGGTCGGCGGTCATGCCGCCGACCGGTCCGCAGAGCGTTCCCACGATCACCAGGAAGAAGGTGACCGCGGCGGCGGAGTTGCTGCCGGTCAGCTCCTTGACCCAGATGCCCGCCACGAGCCAGAGCATCGTGTCGCCGAGGATCGCGCAGAGCTGTCCCAGGATGAGCCATCGGACAGTGCGGTCGGCCAGGAGCCGTCCCATGCGGTGTGCTTCCTTTCTGAAGGGTTGCGCGGTGCTGAGGGTCGCGCGGAGCCCTGAGTAGAGCCCTTAGAGGGTCATGCGTCGCCGTCGAGGGCCTCGGCGACTGCCGGGCCGAACGCGGCGGTCCCCTCGGGTCCGAGCAGGTCGGCGTGGCGGCAGTCGACGCGGTGCTCGACGATCGCGCCCGCCACGTACGGCTGCCAGGCCTCCCGTGCCGTGACCGCGTCGGCCGGGCGGCTCCGCGCGGCGGTGACGAACAGGACGTCGCAGTCGACGCTGCCGGGCGTGTGGTCGCGGATCAGGCGGCTGCTGTGCACGGCCGTGTCGAGGACGGCGGCCACGGTGCCCTCGTCCAGGTGGAGCCGCTGCGCCTGCTCCGCGCGCAGCAGCGCGAAGACGTCACGGCGGTCCGCGCCGCGCTCGACCAGGTCGCGCACCGCGCTTCCGGCTCCGGGAAGCAGCGCGGCGAGCACTTCGTCCTCGGCCTCCGCGTCCAGGACGGCCGGGTCCTTGGCGGCGTCGTCGACTGGGTAGGAGTCGAGCAGCGCGAGGAAGGCGACCTGCTCGCCGTCCTTCTCCAGGAGCCGCGCCATGGCGTGCGCGACGGTGCCGCCGAGCGACCAGCCGAGCAGGTGGTACGGGCCCTCGGGCTGCACGGCCCGTACGCGGGCGACGTAGTCCTCGGCCATCTCCTCGATGGAGGCGGGCCGGGCGTCCGGCTCCGTGATGCCGCGCGCCTGTAGGCCGTACACCGGTCGCTCCGCGTCCAGGTGTTCGAGCAGGGCCGCGTAGTTCCAGCTCAGGCCGAGGACGGGGTGCACGCAGAAGAGGGGTGCCGCGCTGCCCGTGGTGCGCAGCGGCAGGAGCGCGTCCAGGGCGTTGTCGGCGGCTCCTTCGCCGAGCCGTGCGCCGATTCCGGCGGCGGTCGGGGTCTCGAACAGCGCCCGCAGACCGAGTTCGGTGCCGAACGTCCTCCGCACCGTGCTCATCAGGCGTACGGCGAGCAGCGAGTGCCCGCCGAGCACGAAGAAGTCGTCGTCGGGACCGACCTCCGGCACGCCGAGCGCGTCGGCGAACAGCGAGCAGAGCACCAGCTCCTGCGGGGTGCTCGGAGCACGCCCCGCGCCCCCGCGCCCACCCCCGGCCGGGAGCACGGGCGCGGGCAGGGCCCGCTTGTCCAGCTTCCCGTTGGGCGTGGTCGGCAGGGCGTCGAGGGTCACGAAGGCCGAGGGCACCATGTAGTCGGGCAGCAGGCCCAGTGCGTACGCGCGCAGCCCGGCCGGGTCCGCCGCGTCGGTCGTCTCCGGTACGACGTACGCCACCAGGCGCTTGTCCCCGGGCCGGTCCTCGCGGACGACGACGGCCGCTTGCCGCACGTTCTCGTGTCGCAGGAGTACGGCTTCGATCTCGCCGGGTTCGATGCGGAAGCCGCGCAGCTTGACCTGGTCGTCGCCACGACCGACGAACACGAGCTGCCCGTCGGCGCCCCAGCGCACCAGGTCGCCCGTGCGGTACATCCGCTCACCCATCGTGAACGGATCAGCCACGAAACGCTCGGCCGTCAGACCCGGGCGCTTGAGGTAGCCGCGCGCCAACGCCTCACCGGATACGTACAGTTCGCCGACGACTCCCTGCGGGACGAGGCGCAGATGTGCGTCCAGAACGTACAGGCGCGTGTTCCACACCGGACGGCCGATCGGGACCGTG
>NZ_JOJM01000060.1 GCF_000720325.1 Streptomyces sp. NRRL B-1347 | reverse complement strand
CCCCCGGTGTCACGCCCCCCGCCCCTGCCGCGGCAGGTCCAGCGCCACCGCCGCCGCGGAGTCGCAGTACTCGCGCACCGCGCTCGTCCGGGCCACCACGCGCCCCCGGTGCACCACCACGCGGCTGTACGCCAGGGACAGCGCGCCTTCGAGGCTGTCGCCGCGGACGGCGAGGAGCTCGGCGGGGAAGCCCGCCTCGATCCTGACCGGCGGCAGCCCCATGGCCTCGCGAGCGGCCGAACTCACCGCTCCGTACGCCTCGTCGGGGCGCAGGTCGCCACGCGACGCCAGGAGGTACGCCGCCTCCAGGGGATCCGCGCGGCCCACGGGGTTCGCGACGTCCCGCAGCGCGCCGCTGCCCGCCGCGACCCGCACCCCCGCGGCGCGCAACAGGCGTACCGGAGCCGCGCCGTTGCCGCCCGGCAGCGTGCCGCAGCCGCCCTGCGGCAGGCACACGACCGTCACCCCGGCCGCCGCGAGCTGCTCCGCCGCGCGCGCCGCCACGTCGGACGGCAGCCGCCCCAGACCGCCGCACGGGCCGATCGCCACGCCGGTCCGCAAACCCCCGGCCATCGCGGCGAACCGGCCGAGGCGCGCCGGATCGCCGCCGTCCGTGTGCAGGTCCACGGGTCGGCCGTACTCCGCCGCGAGCTCCAGGACCGCCTCCGCGTAACCCGTCGGATCGGGGTCCAGATCCGGGCAACCACCCACTACGGAGGCCCCCATCCGCACCGCGTCCCGCAGCATCGCGACCCCGTCGGCCCCGGCCGCGCCCGTCAGGAGCCGCGGCACCGCGACGACGGACAGGTCGACGAGGCCGCGCAGCGACCTGCGCGCCTGGAGCACCGCCTCCAGACAGCTCAGGCCCTGCACGTCCCCGACGCGCACGTGCGCGCGCAGCGCCGTCGCCCCGTGCCCCAGCTGCAGCAACGCCGCCTCCGTGGCACGGCCCTGGACGTCCCGGGCGTCGTACGAGACGGGCCCCTCGCGGCGCGCGGACAGCGCGGTGTCGCTGTGGGCGTGCGGCTCGGCGGCGGCGGGCAGCAGCAGGAAGCCGCTCAGGTCCACGCGCGCGGCGTGCGCGCTGAGGCTGCCCGCCGTGCCGACGGCCTCGATGCGCCCGGAGCCGAGCCGGACGTCCACGGTCCTGCCGTCCGTGAGCCGCGCCCCGCAGAGCAGCAGGGCCCCGGACGCGGCGTCGGGCTCGGCGGAGTGGGGCTGCTGCGGCTGGCTGTCGGGCATCGCGCTCCTGGGGCTCGGGGGCGGCTGCGGACGGCTCGCAGCGTGCGGTGCCGTGCCCCGGCGCCGCCGCGCGGGCACGGTGCCGGGAGCGCGCGGACGCGGCTTCGGGCGCGCAAGATCACGCAGCGTGAGTCGAGCCTAGGACGGCGGCGGCCCCGCTTCGCGGAGGAGCGCAATAGTCGTACCGCTGTGGTGCGAGAGCCCTGCCGCAGCCGTGGAGCCGTGGTGCGGGCTTGGCTCAGCCGTGCCGGTGCGGCGCCGGTGAGCTCACGTACTGCCGTGGTGCCCGTGTGCTCGGACATCTGCGGATGGGGCTCCAGTGGGCCCGCGTACCGGTGTGGCGCGAGCGCATCATGAGGCGTTGCGATGCGTACGAGACGGGCTGATCGGGGCGGCTGTCACGACCCCGGACGGGCCTCGCGAAACGGATTTGGGCGAACGGCTGCCGAGCGTGTAATGTCTTCATCGCTCGCCCCAATAGCTCAGTCGGTAGAGCGTCTCCATGGTAAGGAGAAGGTCAACGGTTCGATTCCGTTTTGGGGCTCTGATGTGAAGGGTTCCTCGCTTCGGCGAGGAACCGGTCGCATCGCAGCGGTGTAGCTCAGTCGGTAGAGCAAGCGGCTCATAATCGCTGTGTCACCGGTTCAAGTCCGGTCACCGCTACACACAGTAGCCGATTGCGGGGTCGGTCCTTCGATCGGCTACTCTTTATGCGTTCATCCGTCCATCCGTCCGTCATAGGAGCACTCACGTGGCTGCCACCGACGTCCGCCCGAAGATCACGCTGGCCTGCGTGGAGTGCAAGGAGCGGAACTACATCACCAAGAAGAACCGGCGTAACAACCCGGACCGTCTTGAGATGAAGAAGCACTGCCCGCGTTGCAACTCGCACACCGCACACCGCGAGACGCGATAAACACAGGCTAGAACTAGAGGCCGTCCCCGTTCGTTCGGGGGCGGCCTCTAGTCGTTTGCGGATCCACGGATCTCGTTCAGGGATCCGCAGATCCATTTGTAGATCCAGTAGATCCGGAAGAGATCTGCTGGCCCCACTCTTCGTGGATCGCCGGTAGCGTCTCCTGGCCGGTCCGGAGCCCGGTGCGCAGCCCCTTTCGGCCCGCGCCGCGGATCGGTCCGGGTGCGCCGCCGGCGGCACCGGGCTCGCGAGAATCCGAGCTCATTGGAACCCAGCTGCAGGAGGTGCCGAGCCATGGCGCTCGACCAGTCCTTCGTCGGGCGGACCTACCCGCCCACCGACCCGTACGAGGTCGGCCGCGAGAAGATCCGCGAGTTCGCGGTCGCGGTGGGCGACGCCAACCCCGCGTACGCCGACCCGGCGGCCGCCCAGGCGCTCGGCCACCGGGACGTCCTCGCCCCGCCGACGTTCGTGTTCGCGATCACGTTCAAGGCCGCGGGTCAGGTCATCGAGGACCCGCAGCTGGGGCTCGACTACAGCCGCGTCGTGCACGGCGACCAGAAGTTCGCGTACACGCGCCCCGTGTACGCGGGCGACCGGCTCACCGTCACCTCGACCATCGAGGCGATCAAGTCGATGGCGGGCAACGACATCCTGGACATCCGCGGCGAGGTCCACGACGAGGCGGGCGAGCACGTGGTCACCGCGTGGACCAAGCTCGTCGCGCGAGCGGCCGCCACCGAGGAGGCGTGAGGCGATGACGGAGAAGATCGCATACGACGACGTCGAGGTCGGCACGGAGCTGCCGGCCCAGACCTTCCCGGTGACACGCGCCACACTGGTGCAGTACGCGGGCGCGTCCGGGGACTTCAACCCCATCCACTGGAACGAGAAGTTCGCGGTGGAGGTCGGCCTGCCGGACGTCATCGCGCACGGCATGTTCACCATGGCCGAGGCGATCCGCGTCGTGACCGACTGGACCGGCGACCCGGCCGCCGTCGTCGAGTACGGCGTGCGCTTCACCAAGCCCGTCGTGGTCCCGAACGACGACAAGGGCGCGACGATCGAGGTCAGCGCCAAGGTCGCGGCCAAGCTCGACGACAAGAAGGTCCGCGTGGACCTGCTGGCGACCAGCGCCGGGCAGAAGGTCCTCGGCATGTCGCGCGCGGTCGTGCGGCTGGCCTGACGGCGGCGAGGAAGCAAAGAGTAAGGGGCGTTCTCCATGGCGGGGCGCCCCTTACGCGTTGTGGCCCCCCGGTCTGATCAACGCGCCGGGCCGGGGCGGCGTTCCGGAGGTTCCGCCGACGCCGTTCCGCGCCCTTGACTTAGTTAGTGATTGAGTACTAACTTACTCGCATGGTCAGGATGAGTGCGGAGGAGCGGCGCGAGAGCGTCATCCGGGCGGCGATGAGCGAATTCGCCCGCGGCGGCTATCACGGGACGTCCACCGAGGCGATCGCCAAGCGTGTCGGGGTCTCGCAGCCGTATCTCTTCCGCCTCTTCCCCGGCAAGAAGGCGATGTTCCTCGCGGCGTCGGCGCGCTGCTGCGAGGAGGTCCGCAAGGTGTTCGAGGCCGCGAGTGAGGGGCTCGAAGGCGAAGAGGCCCTGCACTCCATGGCGCAGGCGTACCACGGCCTCATCACGGAGGACCCCGACAGGCTGCACATGCAGCTCCAGACGTACGTGGCCGTGGCCGCCGCCGAGGCGGCCGGGGACCAGGAGTTCGGCGAGATGGTGCGCGCCGGCTGGATGGAGCTGTGGGAGACCGTGCACCTGCCGCTCGGCGCCGACGTGGACGAGACGACGACTTTTCTGGCCTACGGGATGCTGCTCAACGCCCTGTCGGCCATGGGCTTTCCGCCCGAGCACCGGGTGTGGGAGGGGTTCTACGCATCGGCTCAGCCCCCGGGGGAGGCCCGAAGGCCCCAGCTCGCGGAGCGGCCGGAGACGGCCCGGCCCGCGGAGCGGTCACCGGGGGAGCGGCCCTAGCAAGGACGCCCCGTAAGGGGGCCTCGTAAGGGCGTCACGTAAGAGCGTTCAGTCGCGTCGCGGGGGAATCGGCGCGAGGGAGTCAGGGAATCGCGGTGAGCGCGTCCGGCTCCCGGTGGAATCGTCCGGGGTCCGGGCATTTCTCTGCCCGCGAAAGTTAGTCATCAATTACTAACCACTACCCAGTGTCTGGGGGAGCGATGTCACAGCAAGCAGCACCGCGCGGGGGAGTCGTGTGGGCCCTCGTCATCACCAGCGTCGCCGGGTTCATGGCAGCCCTCGACAACCTTGTCGTCACCACCGCGCTGCCCTCCATCCGGGAGGACCTCGGCGGCGGAATCGAAGACCTGGAGTGGACGGTCAGCGCCTACACGCTCACCTTCGCCGTGCTTCTGATGTTCGGCGCGGCCCTGGGGGACCGGTTCGGGCGCCGCAAGCTCTTCGGGATCGGCCTCGCCGTGTTCACCGGCGCCTCCGCGGCCGCCGCCCTCGCCCCCGGCATCGAGGAACTGATCGCGGCCCGCGCGGTGCAGGGCGTCGGCGCGGCCATCATGATGCCGCTCACCCTGACCCTCCTCACGGCCGCCGTGCCCGCGGCCAAGCGCGGGATGGCGTACGGGATCTGGGGGGCCGTCAACGGCCTCGCGGTCGCCAGCGGGCCGCTCATCGGCGGCGCCCTGACCGAACACGTCTCCTGGCAGTGGATCTTCTGGCTGAACGTTCCGCTGGGCATCGCCCTGCTGCCGCTCGCCCGCCTGCGCCTCACCGAGTCGTACGGCACCGGCGCCCGGCTCGACGCCGCCGGCACCCTGCTCGCCAGCGGCGGTCTGTTCGGCATCGTCTACGCCCTGATCCGCGGCAACATCGACGGCTGGACCAGCGCGCCCGTCCTGACCGGCCTGATCGCGGGCGCCGCCCTGCTCGCCGGCTTCGTGCACCACGGCATCCACAACCGGGCCCCGATGCTGCCCATGCGGCTGTTCCGCAACCGCGCCTTCTCCGCGATCAACGCCGCCAGCCTGCTGATGTTCGTCGGCATGTTCGGCTCGATCTTCCTGCTCGCCCAGTTCCTCCAGGGCGTGCTCGGCTACTCGCCGACCGAGGCGGGCCTGCGGATGCTGCCCTGGACCGGCATGCCGATGATCGTCGCGCCCATCGCCGGATACCTCTCCGACCGCATCGGCGGCCGCCCGATCGTCACCGCGGGCCTCGCGCTCCAGGCCATGGGCCTCGGCTGGTTCGCGATGATCGTGACCCCGGACGTGTCGTACGCCGCCCAGCTTCCCGCCCTGATCATCAGCGGCATCGGCATGGCCCTGTACTTCGCCCCGGCCGCGAGCCTGGTCATGTCCAGCGTCCGGCCCGCCGAACAGGGCATCGCCTCCGGAGCGAACAACGCGCTGCGCGAGGTGGGCGGCGCGCTCGGCATCGCCGTCCTCGCCTCGGTCTTCTCCGCGCAGGGCGGGTACGAGTCGCCGCGGGCGTTCGTGGACGGCCTGCAGCCCGCGCTGTGGGTGGGCGCGGGGGTCGTCGCCCTGGCGGCCGCCGCCGCGGCGCTGCTGCCCCGGCAGCGCCCCGAGCAGAAGCCGGCCACCGCTCCGGAGCAGGAGCAGGAGCAGGTGCCGGTCAGCGCGTGAGGCCGGTGCCGGGCGGCGCGCGCTCGCCCTCGACCGCCGGACGACGCGCCGTTCCTCCCGGCCATCCACCCACCCGCCCTTCCGGGCGGGTGGGTTCCCGCTTCCCCCGCCCCGGCGCCCCGGAGGCCCGCCGCCCGGGCGCCGGAGCGCGCCCGCATACCCTGGTGTGCGTGCAGGTACTTCACGACGCCCCCCTCGCCCCGCTGACCACCTTCCGGCTCGGCGGCCCCGCCGCCCGGCTGATCACCGCGACGTCCGACGCCGAGGTGGTCGCCGCCGTCCGCGAGGCCGACGCATCCGGTACGCCGCTGCTGCTCATCGGCGGCGGCAGCAACCTGGTCATCGGCGACAAGGGCTTCGCGGGGACCGCCCTGCGCATCGCCACCACCGGCTTCGCGCTCGACGGCGGCACGCTGGAGCTCGCGGCGGGCGAGGTGTGGACGGACGCCGTGGAGCGGACCGTCGCCGCCGGCCTCGCGGGCATCGAGTGCCTCGCCGGGATCCCCGGCTCCGCGGGCGCGACGCCGATCCAGAACGTGGGCGCGTACGGCCAGGAGGTCTCCCAGACGATCACCGAAGTGGTCGCCTACGACCGCAAGGCCGACGAGACGGTCACCCTCTCGAACGAGGAGTGCGGATTCTCGTACCGGCACAGCCGCTTCAAGGCCGACCCCGAGCGCTATGTGGTCCTGCGCGTGCGCTTCGCGCTGGAGGACGCGGACGGGATGAGCGCCCCGATCAAGTACGCGGAGACGGCCCGCACGCTCGGCGTCGAGGTCGGCGAGCGCGTCCCGGCCGCCGTCGCCCGCGAGACCGTCCTGAAGCTGCGCGCGGGCAAGGGCATGGTGCTCGACGCCGAGGACCACGACAGCTGGTCGGCCGGGTCGTTCTTCACCAACCCGATCCTCACCGACGAGGAGTTCGCCGCCTTCCACGCGCGCGTGGCCGACCGGCTCGGCCCGGACGTCGCCCCGCCCGCGTTCCCCGCGGGCGACGGCCGGGTGAAGACCTCCGCCGCCTGGCTCATCGACAAGGCCGGGTTCACCAAGGGCTACGGCCAGGGCCCCGCCCGCATCTCCACCAAGCACACGCTGGCCCTCACCAACCGCGGCGGCGCCACCACGGAGGACCTGCTCGCCCTGGCGCGCGAGGTCGTCGCGGGCGTACGGGACGCCTTCGGGGTCACCCTCGTCAACGAGCCGGTGACGGTGGGCGTCAGCCTGTAGCGCCGCCCCCGCGGCTCTCGCAGGCGCCACGGACCCCAGCGGCCCCGCGGCCCCACACGGGGCCCCGCAGGCGCTCAGTACGCCACGCCCACGCCCTGCTTCACCGTCGCCGGGTCGTCGATCATCGTCAGCATGGCGTGCGCCACGTCGGCCCGGGCGATCTCCCGCGCGCTGCGCGGATTGCGTCCGACAGCCGTCCGGTAGGTGCCCGTCAGCGGCTTGTCGAGGAGCCGCGGCGGGCGCACGGACGTCCAGTCCGTCGCGCTGCGCGCCAGCTCGTCCTCCAGGACGCGCAGATCCACGTACACCGGCTTGAACACTCTGCTCACCACGGCCAGCACGGCGCGGTCGAACAGCGGATCGCGCTCCGCCGCCCGGCCCAGCGGCGCCGCGCTCACCACCAGGAGGCGGCGCACGCCCTCCGCCTCCATGGCGCGCAGCACCGGCACGGTGAGGCGCGTCGCGATGCCCGTGCGCGCGTCCTCACGTCCACGCGCCCCCAGACCGGAGAGCACCGCGTCCCGGCCCGCCACGGCCCCGCGCAGCTCCTCCGCGTCCCCGAGGTCGGACCGGACCACCTTCAGACGGTCCCCGGTCGCCTTGAGGCGCGCCGGATCGCGCACCACGGCCGTGACCTCGTGCCCCGCCGCGAGGCCCTGCCGGACGATCTCCCCGCCGATGCCGCCGCTCGCCCCGAACACCGTGATCCTCATCGCGCCCTCCAGGTGGGTAAGTATTCACTCACCACTAGAGTGAGTATGTACTCACCCCGTCGTCAAGCCCGGTTGGAAGGTTCATGGAACGGCAGGCACCGCAGCGGCCCACACGCGAGCGCATCCTCGACGCGGCCCACGAGCTCATGTGCACGCTCGGCCTCGCCCGGGCCACCACCAAGGAGATCGCGAAGTCCGCGGGCTGCTCCGAAGCCGCGCTCTACAAGCACTTCGCGAGCAAGGAGGACCTGTTCGTCGGCGTCCTCCAGGAGCGGCTGCCCCGCCTCGGACCGCTCCTGCAGCGCCTCATCGAGGAGCCGGGGGAGCGCACCGTCGAGCAGAACCTCACCGAGATCGCCGTCCTGGCCTGCGAGTTCTACGCACAGAGCTTCCCGGTCGCCGCCTCCCTGTACGCGGAGACGAAGCTCAAGCGCCGCCACGACGACGCCATGCGCGAGCGCGGCATGGGCCCCCACATGCCCATCGAGGCCCTGGACGCCTATCTGCGCGCCGAGCGCGACGCGGGCCGCATCGCTCCCGACGCCGACACCTTCGCGGCGGCCTCGCTGCTCCTGGGCGCCTGCGCCCAGCGCGCCTTCGCCTACGACGCCACGGTCGGCAAGCGGCCCCCGCGGTCCGTCGACGCCTTCGCCGCCGGCCTCGCCCGCACGCTCCTCGCCGGCGTCAGTCGCTGATCCACTCGTCGATCCCGGCGAGCAGCTTCTCCTGCACGCCGCCGGGGGCGGCCGAGCCGCGCACCGACTGCCGTGCGAGCTCGGCGAGTTCGGCGTCGGTGAAGCCGTGGTGGCGCCGCGCGATCTCGTACTGCGCGGCGAGCCGCGAGCCGAACAGGAGCGGGTCGTCGGCCCCGAGCGCCATCGGCACCCCGGCGTCGTACAGCGTGCGCAGCGGCACGTCCTCGGGCTTCTCGTAGACCCCGAGCGCCACGTTCGACGCCGGGCACACCTCGCAGGTCACGCCCCGCTCCGCGAGCTTCTTCAGGAGCCGCGGGTCCTCGGCCGCCCGCACGCCGTGCCCGATGCGCCGGGCGTGCAGGTCGTCCAGGCAGTCGCGCACCGACGAGGGGCCCGTCAGCTCGCCGCCGTGCGGGGCCGCGAGCAGGCCGCCCTCCCGCGCGATCGCGAAGGCCCGGTCGAAGTCCCGCGCCATGCCGCGCCGCTCGTCGTTCGACAGGCCGAAGCCGACGATGCCGCGGTCGGCGTACCGGACCGCGAGCCGGGCCAGCGTGCGCGCGTCCAGCGGGTGCTTCATGCGGTTCGCGGCGACCAGGACGCGCATCCCCAGACCGGTCTCGCGCGAGGCGCTGTCGACGGCGTCCAGGATGACTTCCAGGGCCGGGATGAGCCCGCCGAGCCGGGGAGCGTACGACGTCGGGTCGACCTGGATCTCCAGCCAACCGGAACCGTCCCGGAGGTCCTCCTGCGCGGCCTCCCGAACCAGCCGCTGGATGTCCTCCGGCTCGCGCAGACAGGACCGCGCGATGTCGTAGAGCCGCTGGAAGCGGAACCAGCCGCGCTCGTCGGTGGCGCGCAGTTTCGGAGGGTTCCCGCCGGTCAGCGCGGCCGGCAGATGGACGCCGTACTTGTCGGCGAGCTCCAGGAGTGTGGAGGGCCGCATCGACCCGGTGAAGTGCAGGTGAAGATGGGCTTTGGGCAGCTCGCTGACGTCTCGTACACGCTCCATTCCAGGATCTTGCCGTACGCACCCCGGGTCCCGGTAGCCGCTTTTTCCCATGAGGTACGTCACCGAACGAAGGAACGGGCCTTCCGCATCACGTGATGCGGAAGGCCCGTTCCCCGGGGCGGCGGGGGTCAGTCCCGCGCCTCCGCCAGCAGCTTCTGGATCCGCGAGACGCCCTCGACGAGGTCCTCGTCACCCAGGGCGTACGAGAGCCGCAGATAGCCCGGCGTGCCGAAGGCCTCGCCCGGGACGACCGCGACCTCGACCTCGTCGAGGATCAGTGCGGCCAGCTCGACGCTGTCCTGCGGACGCTTGCCGCGGATCTCCTTGCCGATGAGGCCCTTCACCGACGGGTACGCGTAGAAGGCGCCCTCGGGCTCGGGGCAGAGGACGCCGTCGATCTCGTTCAGCATCCGCACGATCGTCTTGCGGCGGCGGTCGAAGGCCTCGCGCATCTTCTCGACGGCGGTCAGATCGCCCGAGACGGCGGCGATGGCGGCGGCCTGCGCCACATTGGAGACGTTGGAGGTGGCGTGCGACTGGAGGTTCGTCGCGGCCTTCACCACGTCCTTCGGGCCGATGATCCACCCCACGCGCCAGCCGGTCATCGCGTACGTCTTCGCGACGCCGTTCACCACGATGCACTTGTCGCGCAGCTCGGGCAGGAGCGCGGGCAGGGAGGTGAACTCCGCGTCCCCGTAGACCAGGTGCTCGTAGATCTCGTCCGTCAGGACCCACAGGCCGTGCTCGTGCGCCCAGCGGCCGATGGCCTCCGCGTCCTCGCGGCTGTAGACCGCGCCCGTCGGGTTCGACGGCGACACGAAGAGGACGACCTTCGTCTTCTCCGTGCGCGCGGCCTCCAGCTGCTCGACGGAGACGCGGTAGCCGGTGGTCTCGTCGGCGACGACGTCGACCGGGACACCGCCCGCCAGACGGATCGACTCCGGGTACGTCGTCCAGTACGGCGCCGGGACGATGACCTCGTCACCCGGGTCGAGGATCGCGGCGAAGGCCTCGTAGATGGCCTGCTTGCCGCCGTTGGTGACCAGGATCTGGGAGACCTCGGGCTCGTAGCCGGAGTCGCGGAGGGTCTTCGCGGCGATCGCGGCCTTCAGCTCGGGCAGACCGCCCGCGGGCGTGTAGCGGTGGTACTTCGGGTTCTTGCAGGCCTCGACGGCCGCCTCGACGATGTAGTCCGGGGTCGGGAAGTCGGGCTCGCCCGCGCCGAAACCGATCACCGGGCGCCCGGCGGCCTTGAGGGCCTTGGCCTTGGCGTCGACGGCGAGGGTCGCGGACTCGGAGATCGCGCCGATGCGGGCGGAGACCCGGCGCTCGGTGGGTGGAGTGACAGCGCTCATGCGCCCATCGTTCCAGACCTCGCGGGGCCCGGGCACACGGGTTTGCCGGACCCGTGATCGCCTCCGGACCGACCGGCGGAACCCGAGCTGTTCGACGGGGCGCCCCGGACCACGTACACTCACTCGTCGTTGGCCCTCACCGGCCGTTCCTTCCACCGCACTCCGTGCACATGGTCGGATGCGGTAGGTTGGGGGAAATCAAAGGGTCGTAGCTCAATTGGTAGAGCACTGGTCTCCAAAACCAGCGGTTGGGGGTTCAAGTCCCTCCGGCCCTGCTACACACACCTTCGCCAGGATGTGTGCGCATGTACGTACTGCAATGCACCGCCGTGCGGCTCAACCGGGCGCGGCACGGCCACGACCCGGAATCAGGTGAGGACGAGTGACGGACGCCGTGGGCTCCATCGACATGCCTGATGCCCAGGACGAGGCGCCGGAGTCCAAGAAGACCCGCAAGGGCGGCAAGCGCGGCAAGAAGGGCCCCCTGGGCCGTCTCGCGCTCTTCTACCGCCAGATCGTCGCCGAGCTCCGCAAGGTCGTCTGGCCCACCCGGAGTCAGCTCACGACGTACACCACCGTCGTGATCGTCTTCGTCGTCATCATGATCGGTCTCGTGACCGTGATTGACTACGGCTTCAGCCACCTCATCAAGTACATCTTCGGCTAGACCGAAAGCGAAGGGCGCCGCTCCAGGCGCCCCTTTCGCGCGTTCCACCCCTTGTATCCAGGAAGAAGCAGCCACCGTGTCTGACCCGAACCTGAACGACGCCATCGAGTCGGCGGAGTCCGTGGAGGACCAGATCGACATCGTCGAGGCGGCGGACGCCGTGGACCCGGACGAGGTCGAGGCTGCCGACGCCGCCGCCGGTGAGGCTGCCGAAGAGGCCGCTGTGCACGAGGACGACGACGCCGAGGCCGTCGCGGAGACCGACGAGGACGCCGCTGCCGCCGAGCTCGTCGAGGACGACGCCGAGGCCGAGGCCGCCGCCGAAGAAGAGGCCGAGGTCGAGGAAGAGGCCGAGGAGGCCGAGCCCGCCGCGCCGGTCGACCCCGTCGCCGCCCTCCGTGACGAGCTCCGCGGCCTGCCCGGCGAGTGGTACGTCATCCACACCTACGCCGGTTACGAGAACCGCGTGAAGACCAACCTCGAGCAGCGCGCCGTCTCGCTCAACGTCGAGGACTACATCTTCCAGGCCGAGGTGCCCCAGGAAGAGGTCGTCCAGATCAAGAACGGCGACCGCAAGACGATCCGCCAGAACAAGCTCCCCGGCTACGTCCTGGTCCGCATGGACCTGACGAACGAGTCCTGGGGCGTCGTCCGCAACACCCCCGGCGTCACCGGCTTCGTGGGCAACGCCTACGACCCGTACCCGCTGACCCTGGACGAGATCGTCAAGATGCTCGCCCCGGAGGCCGAGGAGAAGGCCGCCCGCGAGGCCGCCGAGGCCGAGGGCAAGCCG
This sequence comes from Streptomyces sp. NRRL B-1347, assembly GCF_000720325.1. Lineage (GTDB taxonomy): Bacteria > Actinomycetota > Actinomycetes > Streptomycetales > Streptomycetaceae > Streptomyces. The sequence continues at coordinate 38,534 of NZ_JOJM01000060.1, read as the reverse complement.
GCTCCGGCCCGCAAGGTCACCGTCGAGGTCCTGGACTTCGAGGTCGGCGACTCGGTCACCGTCACCGACGGCCCGTTCGCCACGCTCCAGGCGACCATCAACGAGATCAACGCCGACTCGAAGAAGGTCAAGGGCCTCGTCGAGATCTTCGGCCGCGAGACCCCGGTCGAGCTCAGCTTCGACCAGATCCAGAAGAACTGACGCGACGCTCTTCCGACAGGGCCCCCGACCAGCGGCTTTCCGCCGGTCGGGGGCCCTGTCGCACACCCGGCCGCACCCCCGAGCGGAGCAAATGTGTTCCGCACCACAACCATCGGCCGGGTCGGGCTGTCTGACCTGGTAGACGGAACCGCCCGGCCTTCCCGCCGCTCTCCACGACTCACCACCCACGCCCACGGGGATTCCTGCACCTCTGGCGCGGCGATTTGTGGTGCTCTGCTGCGGTATGGCCGGACGGGCTCACTCACCACGAGCAAGGGGACACCTCATGAGAGCTCGTAAGACCGCGATCGCCGCCTCCGCCTGCACCTTCGTGCTGCTCGCCGGCGGCACCGCGCTCGCCGGCACCGGCCCCGCCCCCGCACCCGACGCCCGCAGGGCCGCGCCCCAGTCGACGGCGCCCTCCGCGGACGGCAACCCGAGGAGCGCCAAGGCACAGGCCGCGGGGGTCTGTGCCGACGCCTACCAGATCGGGACCACCGCCTACATCGACAGGAAGGGCGCGCACGCGGCGTCCGTCAAGCAGTTCTACTCGCCCTCGTGCAAGAAGAACTACGGCTACGTGTGGGTGTGGAAGAGCTTCCGCGACAAGATCAAGGACTACGACGTCAGCACCGGCGTCTACAGCTACGCCCGGGACGAGATCGTCGGCCAGGACTGGTGGAACCGCACCAACAGCGCGGAGTTCTGGTCGCTGCCCGCGGACACCGCCGCCGAGTGCACCGCGGCCATCGGCCAGCTGCGCGCTCCCGGCGACGCGCTGCCGGGCCAGGCGCTGACGTCCAAGCGCTGCTGAGCGGGGCCGTCCCCCAAGTGCCCGCTCGGCGGGGCCGCCCTCCCGGCCCTGTCGGGCGGGTCCGGAAGACGTCCGTGGGCCCGTCACACGGGGGCGGGCCCACGGGCCTGCTCGGGGCCGGTTTGGGCCCCGGCGCGTTACCCGTTATCGTAGGGCGGTATGCCTCCATCCAAATGATCCAGACGATCGTGTGACGGTCGTCGCGGAATGCCGCAGGATCATGGTGGATGGGGCTGCTCAACACTCTCACTAGGACCCGGAGAGAGCAATGCCTCCCAAGAAGAAGAAGGTCACGGGGCTGATCAAGCTCCAGATCCAGGCCGGCGCCGCCAACCCGGCCCCGCCTGTCGGCCCCGCGCTGGGCCAGCACGGCGTGAACATCATGGAGTTCTGCAAGGCCTACAACGCCGCGACCGAGTCGCAGCGTGGCTGGGTGATCCCGGTGGAGATCACGGTCTACGAAGACCGCTCCTTCACCTTCATCACCAAGACCCCGCCGGCCGCGAAGATGATCCTCAAGGCCGCGGGCGTGGAGAAGGGCTCCGGCGAGCCGCACAAGACCAAGGTCGCCAAGATCACCGAGGCGCAGGTCCGCGAGATCGCCACCACGAAGATGCCCGACCTCAACGCGAACGACCTGGACGCCGCGTCGAAGATCATCGCCGGCACCGCCCGTTCCATGGGCATCACGGTCGAGGGCTGACCTCACCCCGTTTGACCTGAGTGGCAGGGCCAGCGCTGGCCCGGACCACGAACTCCAAACCTGAACCTCAGGAGTACGAAGTGAAGCGCAGCAAGACTCTCCGCGCTGCGGACGCCAAGATCGACCGGGACAAGCTGTACGCCCCGCTCGAGGCGGTCCGTCTCGCCAAGGAGACCTCCGCGACCAAGTTCGACGGCACCGTCGAGGTCGCCTTCCGTCTGGGTGTCGACCCGCGCAAGGCCGACCAGATGGTCCGTGGCACCGTGAACCTCCCGCACGGCACCGGTAAGACCGCCCGGGTCCTGGTCTTCGCGACCGGTGACCGTGCTGCGGCCGCGGAAGCCGCCGGGGCCGACATCGTCGGCGCCGACGAGCTGATCGACGAGGTCTCCAAGGGCCGTCTGGACTTCGACGCCGTCGTCGCCACCCCGGACCTCATGGGCAAGGTCGGCCGCCTCGGCCGCGTGCTCGGTCCGCGTGGTCTGATGCCGAACCCGAAGACCGGCACCGTGACCCCCGATGTCGTGAAGGCTGTCAACGACATCAAGGGCGGCAAGATCGAGTTCCGCGTCGACAAGCACTCGAACCTGCACTTCATCATCGGCAAGGTGTCCTTCGACGACACCAAGCTGGTGGAGAACTACGCCGCGGCCCTGGAGGAAGTCCTCCGTCTGAAGCCGTCGGCCGCGAAGGGCCGGTACATCAAGAAGGCCGCCATCACCACCACGATGGGCCCCGGCATTCCGCTGGACTCCAACCGCACCCGCAACCTCCTCGTCGAGGAGGACCCGGCCGCCGTCTGAAACTGACGGCAGCCGCGCGTCCGGCGCGTAAACGACGGGTCCCGCAACCATTCGTGGTGCGGGACCCGTCCCCGTTGTACGGGTAGACGCTTACACGGGTAGACGCCGGGGGAGCGGGCTCGCCCCGTACGTGAACGAGCTTTCTCCGCAAGTGACTTCGCCGTACGTGATTTCGGCTACGTACGCAGGACGCCGGGGGGCGGGCCGCGCTAGCGTGCCGGTTCTCCATGGACGCAAGGGGTGGGACGACATGAACGGCACGACAGCGCGCCGCGTGGCGCTGGCGATCGCGGCCGCGACGGCGCTGACCGGCATCACCGCCTGTGGCTCGTCGGGCGGCTCGGACGACGACTCCAAGGGCTCCTCGGGCAAGGGCGGGGGCGGCGGCCTCAGCGTCAGCCCCATAGCCGCCCTGCGCACCATCGAGAAGTCCACCGACAAGGCGGACTCGGCCAAGGTGGAGTCCGAGACCACCATGGGCTCCGTGATGTCCATGAAGGCCAGCGGCGCCCTCGGCTGGGAGGACGGCCTCACCGGCACCATGACGATCACCTACACCGGCGGCCAGCTGGCGGAGACGATGCGCCAGACGGGCAGCACCTCCATGGAGGCCCGCTACCTGCCCGACGCGTACTACGCCAAGATGGGCGACCAGTTCGCCGCGCAGGCCGGCGGCAAGCACTGGGTGAAGTACGCGTACGGAGACCTGGAACGGATCGGCGGCGGCTCGGGCGCGTACATGAAGGACGCGATGCAGAACAGCACGCCGCACCAGTCGGTGAAGATGCTGCTCGCCTCCGGTGACGTGAAGAAGGTCGGCGAGGAGACGGTCCGCGGCGTGAACACCACGCACTACTCGGGCACCGTCGACGTCGCCGCGCTCGCGGAGAAGACCTCCGGGCTCAGCAAGTCCCAACTCACCGACATGAAGCGGCAGCTGGAGCAGGCGGGCATCACCACCGAGACCGTCGACATCTGGGTCAACGACGAGAACCTGCTGGTCAAGAAGGTCGAGAAGGGCCAGATGAAGACCGGCGAGCTGTCCGCGACGGCGTACTACAGCGACTACGGCACCGAGGTCTCCGCCGAGGAGCCGCCCGCGTCCGACACCGCCGACTTCAAGGACCTGATGAACCGCCAGCCCGCCACCTGATCTCGGTCCTGTAGCGGCCCGATCTCGGTCTGACCTCGGGAGATATCCCGGAGACCCCCCGCGTGTCCGTCAGGTAACCTCAGCCCACCGCAATATGTGGATCAAATGTTCCTAGGGGTGGGGTAATGATCATTTCCGTACGTAAGGGTCGTAAGAGAGCGGCGAGCGCCGCCGTGGCGGCCCTGCTGCTCGCCGGTGGTGCGGTGGGCTGCGGCACGGACAAGAAGTCGGACAGCGCGGGGGGTGACCTCTCGCCGGCCGCGGCCGTGAAGAAGGCCGCGAAGAACGGCGAGCGGCTCAAGTCCTTCAGCTTCCGCATGAAGGGCCAGGTGCCCGGGGACGGCCGCGTGCGGGCCGAGGCGTCGATGACGGCGAAGCCGCTCGCCATGCGGATGAAGATGACCTCGCTCGACCAGCCGGGCCAGAAGGCCGAGATCCGGCTCGTCGACGGCGGTCTGTACCTCGGCAGCGGCAAGCCCACCGCCGAGACGGACGGCAAGAGCTGGATGAAGTTCGACGCCAAGGCTATGGAGAAGCAGGGCGCGGGCGAGCCCGGGGGATCCTCCATGTCCAGCCAGGCCGAGAAGAACCCGGCCGAGGAGGCCGCCTTCCTGACCGGCTCCAAGGACGTGAAGAAGGTCGGCGAGGAGACCGTCGACGGCGTCGAGACCACCCACTACGCGGGCACGGTCACCCTGGACGAACTGCGCGCGGACCTGAAGGACGAGGACCCGGAGAAGCGCAAGAGCCGCACGAAGAACATCGAGAAGTTCGCGGACATGGGCATCGAGAAGCTCTCGATGGACATGTGGATCGACGGCGACGACCGCACGAAGCAGTTCCGCACCCAGGGCAAGGGTGACAAGGGCAAGTTCGACATGACGATCACGTTCTTCGACGTGAACAAGCCGGTGCGGGTCACGGCGCCGCCGAAGGGCCAGGTCATGGATCTCGCCGAGATGATGAAGGACACGGGCGCCAAGCGCTGACCCGATTTGCTTGACGCGGCCCGGTTCGCGTAGCCTTCCGGAGAAGCCAAAGACCGCTGGTCGTTGTCGTGTGCTCGTAAGAGTGTGCGGCGGCCGAAGGATCCGCTGAACTGCGGACGACCCGCGCAGGTGACCGAGGAAGTGCTCCTGGACACGTTCGTGTCCGGTCGAGCTCACGCCCCGTGCGCCTGCGCCGGGGCGTTTCGTTTTGTGCAGAGCCCCTTCCTTGTGCCTGATTCAGGCGGTCCGGCGACACGGCTGATCGAGAAGGGTCAGTCGAGGATCATCACCCCGGAAGGAGGCCGAGGCTCATGGCGACGTCCGACAAGGTCGCAGCCGTCGAGGAGATCACGCAGAAGCTGCGCGACTCCAACGCTGCTGTTGTGACTTCTTACACCGGACTGAGCGTGGCGCAGCTCAAGCAGCTCCGCCGTTCTCTCGGCGACAACGCTCAGTACCGTGTGGTGAAGAACACGCTGACCAAGATCGCGGCCAACGAGGCCGGGATTCAGCTGGACGAGCACCTCAAGGGCTCGACGGCTGTCGCCTTCGTGACCGGTGACCCGGTCGAGGCGGCGAAGGGTCTGCGTGACTTCGCCAAGGAGAACCCCGCCCTTGTCATCAAGGGTGGCGTTCTGGACGGCAAGGCGCTGTCCGCCGACGACATCAAGAAGCTTGCGGACCTCGAGTCCCGCGAGGTTCTGCTCTCCAAGCTGGCCGGTGCCTTCAAGGGCAAGCAGTCTCAGGCTGCCTCTGTCTTCCAGGCGCTGCCGTCGAAGCTCGTCCGCACCGTGGACGCGCTCCGTGCCAAGCAGGACGAGCAGGGCGGTGCCGAGTAACTCGGCTCGCACATTGACCGCTGCCTGACGGCGACGGTCACAGCGGGCCAGACGTACGCCCGCCACACCAGTACATCCGGCACCTGCCGAATTAGTGGAAGGACCGCCATCATGGCGAAGCTCACCCAGGACGAGCTGCTCGAGCAGTTCGAAGGCATGACCCTCATCGAGCTCTCCGAGTTCGTGAAGGCCTTCGAGGAGAAGTTCGACGTCACCGCCGCCGCTGCCGCGCCGGTCGTCGTCGCCGGTGGTGCCGCTGGTGGCGCCGCTGCCGCCGCCGAGGAGGAGAAGGACGAGTTCGACGTCATCCTCACCGGTGCGGGCGACAAGAAGATCCAGGTCATCAAGGTCGTGCGTGAGCTGACCTCCCTGGGTCTGAAGGAGGCCAAGGACCTCGTCGACGGCACCCCGAAGCCGGTCCTCGAGAAGGTCGCCAAGGACGCTGCGGAGAAGGCCGCCGAGGCCCTCAAGGGCGCCGGCGCCTCCGTCGAGGTCAAGTAACACCTCACGGGGTCGTACGCGACTCCTCGAGCCTCGTGGTCCTGTGAGGGACCACACGGCTCCCGCGCTGTAACGCGCAGACACTGAAGGGCGATCACCCAGTTGGGTGGTCGCCCTTCGGCATTCCCGTGACGGCTGCCTTGCACTGTCGGCACCGGCGAGTATGGTGATCTTCGTTGTGCCTCCGGACGACCCCCGAAGGTTCCCGAATCGGAGCCTGTCAGGGCTGGGGGGCCTTGACGAACCGCACGCAGCGCGCAATTCTCAGGACGCGTCGTCACAACGATCCGCATCCGAGGCATGGATCGGCGGCGAAGAGGGCAGTATCGATGTGCGTTGAGGACGTGGCTTGCCGCAGGTGTTGAGAACACAAAGGGTCTTCAGAAACCCGCACTGGACATCAGTGGGCCAGGTGGCTACACTGACCCTTTGCGCTGCCTGTTAGCTGCCTCCTGCCCGTCACCAGGGGCATGCCCATCCCTGAGCATCGTGGGTTGTAACCGTCCTGACCTGGCCTTTTAGCCACTTCAAGACCGTCTCTCCCCCGTGCCAAGGCTGGGACCGGTACGCGCGTAGTGAGTCCGAGCCCTCGGAAGGACCCCCTCTTGGCCGCCTCGCGCACTGCCTCGACCGCGAATACGAACAACGGCGCCAGCACCGCCCCGCTGCGCATCTCCTTTGCAAAGATCAAGGAGCCCCTCGAGGTTCCGAACCTTCTTGCGCTGCAAACCGAGAGCTTCGACTGGCTGCTCGGCAACGACGCGTGGAAGGCTCGTGTCGAGGCGGCTCTGGAGTCCGGACAGGACGTCCCCACCAAGTCCGGTCTGGAGGAGATCTTCGAGGAGATCTCCCCGATCGAGGACTTCTCCGGGTCGATGTCCCTGACGTTCCGGGACCACCGTTTCGAGCCCCCGAAGAACTCCATCGACGAGTGCAAGGAGCGCGACTTCACGTTCGCCGCCCCGCTCTTCGTCACCGCTGAGTTCACCAACAACGAGACCGGCGAGATCAAGTCCCAGACGGTCTTCATGGGCGACTTCCCGCTCATGACGAACAAGGGCACCTTCGTCATCAACGGCACCGAGCGTGTCGTGGTGTCGCAGCTCGTCCGTTCGCCCGGTGTCTACTTCGACTCCTCCATCGACAAGACGTCCGACAAGGACATCTTCTCCGTCAAGATCATCCCGTCCCGGGGTGCCTGGCTGGAGATGGAGATCGACAAGCGCGACATGGTCGGCGTGCGCATCGACCGCAAGCGCAAGCAGTCGGTCACCGTGCTGCTCAAGGCCCTCGGCTGGACGACCGAGCAGATCCTCGAGGAGTTCGGCGAGTACGAGTCCATGCGCGCCACCCTGGAGAAGGACCACACCCAGGGCCAGGACGACGCGCTGCTCGACATCTACCGCAAGCTCCGTCCGGGCGAGCCGCCGACCCGCGAGGCCGCGCAGACGCTGCTCGAGAACCTGTACTTCAACCCGAAGCGCTACGACCTCGCGAAGGTCGGCCGCTACAAGGTGAACAAGAAGCTGGGCGCGGACGCCCCGCTCGACGCCGGTGTGCTGACGGTCGAGGACATCCTCGCCTCGATCAAGTACCTGGTGAAGCTGCACGCCGGTGAGACCGAGACCGTGGGCGACAGCGGTGCGTCGATCGTCGTCGAGACCGACGACATCGACCACTTCGGCAACCGCCGCATCCGCAACGTCGGCGAGCTGATCCAGAACCAGGTCCGTACGGGTCTCGCCCGTATGGAGCGCGTCGTGCGCGAGCGCATGACCACCCAGGACGTCGAGGCGATCACGCCGCAGACCCTGATCAACATCCGGCCGGTCGTCGCCTCCATCAAGGAGTTCTTCGGCACCAGCCAGCTGTCGCAGTTCATGGACCAGAACAACCCGCTGTCGGGCATCACCCACAAGCGGCGTCTGAACTCGCTCGGCCCGGGTGGTCTCTCCCGTGAGCGGGCGGGCTTCGAGGTCCGTGACGTGCACCCCTCGCACTACGGCCGCATGTGCCCGATCGAGACGCCCGAAGGCCCGAACATCGGTCTGATCGGTTCGCTCGCCTCGTACGGCCGCATCAACCCGTTCGGCTTCATCGAGACGCCTTACCGCAAGGTCGTCGAGGGCCAGGTCACCGACGACGTCGACTACCTGACCGCTGACGAAGAGGACCGATTCGTCATCGCGCAGGCCAACGCGCCGCTGACCGACGAGCTCCGGTTCGCCGAGGCCCGCGTCCTGGTCCGCCGCCGCGGCGGCGAGGTCGACTACGTCGCGCCGACGGACGTGGACTACATGGACGTCTCGCCGCGCCAGATGGTGTCGGTCGCGACCGCGATGATCCCCTTCCTCGAGCACGACGACGCCAACCGCGCGCTCATGGGCGCGAACATGATGCGCCAGGCCGTGCCGCTGATCACCGCCGAGGCCCCCCTCGTCGGTACCGGCATGGAGTACCGCTGCGCCGTCGACGCCGGTGACGTCATCAAGGCCGAGAAGGCGGGTGTGGTCCAGGAGGTCTCCGCGGACTACATCACCGTCACGAACGACGACGGCACGTACACCACGTACCGCGTCGCCAAGTTCTCCCGCTCGAACCAGGGCACCTCGGTGAACCAGAAGGTCATCGTCGAGGAAGGCGCGCGCGTCATCGAGGGCCAGGTCCTCGCCGACGGCCCCGCCACCCAGGAAGGCGAGATGGCCCTGGGCAAGAACCTGCTCGTGGCCTTCATGCCGTGGGAGGGCCACAACTACGAGGACGCGATCATCCTGTCGCAGCGCCTCGTGCAGGACGACGTCCTCTCCTCGATCCACATCGAGGAGCACGAGGTCGACGCCCGTGACACCAAGCTGGGCCCCGAGGAGATCACCCGGGACATCCCGAACGTCTCCGAGGAGGTCCTCGCCGACCTCGACGAGCGCGGCATCATCCGCATCGGTGCCGAGGTCGTCGCCGGCGACATCCTCGTCGGCAAGGTCACGCCCAAGGGTGAGACCGAGCTGACGCCGGAGGAGCGCCTGCTCCGCGCGATCTTCGGCGAGAAGGCCCGCGAGGTCCGTGACACCTCCCTGAAGGTGCCGCACGGTGAGATCGGCAAGGTCATCGGCGTCCGCGTCTTCGACCGCGAAGAGGGCGACGAGCTCCCCCCGGGCGTGAACCAGCTGGTCCGCGTCTACGTGGCCCAGAAGCGCAAGATCACCGACGGTGACAAGCTCGCCGGCCGTCACGGCAACAAGGGTGTTATCTCGAAGATCCTTCCGATCGAGGACATGCCGTTCCTCGAGGACGGAACTCCGGTCGACATCATCCTGAACCCGCTGGGTGTGCCGTCCCGAATGAACCCGGGACAGGTCCTGGAGATCCACCTCGGCTGGCTCGCCAGCCGCGGCTGGGACGTCTCCGGGCTCGCCGACGAGTGGGCGGAGCGCCTGCAGGCGATCGGCGCCGACTCGGTCGCCCCGGGCACCAACGTCGCCACGCCGGTGTTCGACGGCGCCCGCGAGGACGAGCTGGCCGGTCTGCTCGAGCACACGATTCCGAACCGCGACGGCGAGCGCATGGTGCTCCCGTCCGGCAAGGCGCCGCTGTTCGACGGCCGCTCCGGCGAGCCGTTCCCGGAGCCGATCTCGGTCGGCTACATGTACATCCTCAAGCTGCACCACCTGGTCGACGACAAGCTGCACGCTCGCTCGACCGGTCCGTACTCCATGATCACCCAGCAGCCGTTGGGTGGTAAGGCTCAGTTCGGTGGCCAGCGCTTCGGTGAGATGGAGGTGTGGGCGCTGGAGGCTTACGGCGCCGCGTACGCCCTCCAGGAGCTGCTGACGATCAAGTCCGACGACGTCACCGGCCGCGTGAAGGTCTACGAGGCCATCGTCAAGGGCGAGAACATCCCCGAGCCCGGCATTCCTGAGTCCTTCAAGGTGCTCATCAAGGAAATGCAGTCCCTGTGCCTCAACGTGGAGGTGCTGTCCTCGGACGGCATGTCCATCGAGATGCGCGACACGGACGAGGACGTCTTCCGCGCCGCGGAGGAGCTCGGTATCGACCTGTCCCGGCGCGAGCCGAGCAGCGTCGAAGAGGTCTGACGGGTCCCCCGCCGCCCCGGACTCCGGGGTGGCGGGCCCCCGGACCCCCACAGACCATTGATTGAGACACGACCCTGAGAGGGATTGACGCATAGTGCTCGACGTCAACTTCTTCGACGAGCTCCGGATCGGCCTGGCTACCGCGGACGACATCCGTCAGTGGAGCCACGGCGAGGTCAAGAAGCCCGAGACCATCAACTACCGCACCCTCAAGCCCGAAAAGGACGGACTCTTCTGCGAGAAGATCTTCGGTCCGACCCGGGACTGGGAGTGCTACTGCGGCAAGTACAAGCGCGTCCGCTTCAAGGGCATCATCTGCGAGCGCTGCGGCGTCGAGGTCACTCGCGCCAAGGTGCGTCGTGAGCGGATGGGCCACATTGAGCTGGCCGCGCCCGTCACGCACATCTGGTACTTCAAGGGTGTCCCGTCCCGTCTGGGCTACCTGCTCGACCTCGCGCCGAAGGACCTCGAGAAGGTCATCTACTTCGCCGCGTACATGATCACGTTCGTGGACGAGGAGCGCCGCACGCGCGATCTGCCCTCCCTGGAGGCGCACGTCTCCGTGGAGCGCCAGCAGATCGAGAACCGCCGCGACGCCGACCTCGAGGGCCGCGCCAAGAAGCTCGAGACCGACCTGGCCGAGCTCGAGGCCGAGGGCGCCAAGGCCGACGTGCGCCGCAAGGTGCGCGAGGGTGCCGAGCGCGAGATGAAGCAGCTGCGCGACCGCGCGCAGCGCGAGATCGACCGTCTGGACGAGGTCTGGTCGCGCTTCAAGAACCTCAAGGTCCAGGACCTCGAGGGCGACGAGCTGCTCTACCGCGAGCTGCGTGACCGCTTCGGCACGTACTTCGACGGCTCGATGGGTGCCGCGGCGCTGCAGAAGCGCCTGGAGTCCTTCGACCTCGACGAGGAGGCCGAGCGCCTCCGCGAGATCATCCGCACCGGCAAGGGCCAGAAGAAGACCCGTGCGCTCAAGCGCCTCAAGGTCGTCTCCGCGTTCCTGCAGACCTCGAACAGCCCCAAGGGCATGGTTCTGGACTGCGTGCCGGTCATCCCGCCGGACCTGCGTCCGATGGTGCAGCTGGACGGTGGCCGCTTCGCGACCTCCGACCTGAACGACCTGTACCGCCGCGTGATCAACCGCAACAACCGCCTGAAGCGCCTTCTCGACCTCGGTGCGCCCGAGATCATCGTGAACAACGAGAAGCGCATGCTCCAGGAGGCCGTGGACGCCCTCTTCGACAACGGTCGTCGTGGTCGCCCGGTCACCGGTCCCGGCAACCGCCCGCTGAAGTCCCTGAGCGACATGCTCAAGGGCAAGCAGGGTCGATTCCGTCAGAACCTTCTCGGCAAGCGCGTGGACTACTCCGCGCGTTCCGTGATCGTCGTCGGTCCGCAGCTGAAGCTGCACCAGTGCGGTCTGCCCAAGGCCATGGCCCTGGAGCTCTTCAAGCCGTTCGTGATGAAGCGCCTGGTCGACCTGAACCACGCGCAGAACATCAAGAGCGCCAAGCGGATGGTCGAGCGCGGCCGCACGGTCGTGTACGACGTCCTCGAAGAGGTCATCGCCGAGCACCCGGTCCTCCTGAACCGTGCGCCGACGCTGCACCGCCTCGGCATCCAGGCCTTCGAGCCGCAGCTGGTCGAGGGCAAGGCCATCCAGATCCACCCGCTCGTCTGCACCGCGTTCAACGCGGACTTCGACGGTGACCAGATGGCCGTGCACCTGCCGCTCTCCGCGGAGGCGCAGGCCGAGGCCCGCATCCTGATGCTGTCCTCGAACAACATCCTCAAGCCCGCCGACGGCCGTCCGGTGACGATGCCGACGCAGGACATGGTCCTGGGTCTGTTCTTCCTCACCACCGACGGCGAGCTGCGTGACGTCAAGGGCGAGGGCCGTGCGTTCGGCTCCACCGCCGAGGCGATCATGGCGTTCGACGCCGACGAGCTCGCGCTCCAGTCGGCCGTCGACATCCGCTTCCCGGTGGGCACCATCCCGCCGCGTGGCTGGGTGCCGCCGGTCGCCGAGGAGGGCGAGCAGGAGTACCAGCAGGGCGACAGCTTCCGCCTGCGCACGACCCTGGGCCGCGCGCTCTTCAACGAGCTGCTGCCCGAGGACTACCCGTTCGTCGACTACTCGGTCGGCAAGAAGCAGCTCTCCGAGATCGTCAACGACCTCGCCGAGCGCTACCCCAAGGTCATCGTGGCGGCGACGCTCGACAACCTGAAGGCGGCCGGCTTCTACTGGGCGACCCGTTCCGGCGTCACCGTGGCCATCTCCGACGTCGTGGTCCCCGAGGCCAAGAAGGCGATCGTCGCGGGCTACGAGGCGCAGGACGAGAAGGTCCAGAAGCAGTACGAGCGCGGTCTGATCACCAAGGAAGAGCGCACGCAGGAGCTCATCGCGATCTGGACCAAGGCGACCAACGAGGTCGCCGAGGCGATGAACGCGAACTTCCCCAAGACCAACCCCATCTTCATGATGGTTGACTCGGGTGCCCGAGGAAACATGATGCAGATGCGGCAGATCGCCGGTATGCGTGGTCTGGTGTCGAACGCGAAGAACGAGACCATCCCGCGTCCGATCAAGGCCTCGTTCCGCGAGGGCCTCTCCGTGCTCGAGTACTTCATCTCCACGCACGGTGCCCGTAAGGGTCTGGCGGACACGGCTCTCCGTACCGCCGACTCCGGTTACCTCACCCGTCGTCTGGTCGACGTCTCCCAGGACGTCATCATTCGCGAGGAGGACTGTGGCACCGAGCGCGGTCTGAAGCTGAAGATCGCGGTCCGTGGCGAGGACGGCGTGCTCCGCAAGACGGAGAACGTCGAGACGTCCGTGTACGCCCGCATGCTGGCCGAGGACGTCGTCATCGACGGCAAGGTCATCGCGCCGGCCAACGTCGACCTGGGTGACGTCCTGATCGACGCCCTGGTCGCCAACAGCGTCGAGGAGGTCAAGACCCGCTCGGTCCTGACCTGTGAGTCGGCGGTCGGCACCTGTGCCTTCTGCTACGGCCGCTCGCTCGCCACCGGCAAGCTGGTCGACATCGGTGAGGCGGTCGGCATCATCGCCGCCCAGTCCATCGGTGAGCCCGGTACCCAGCTGACGATGCGTACCTTCCACACCGGTGGTGTGGCCGGTGACGACATCACCCAGGGTCTGCCCCGTGTCGTCGAGCTCTTCGAGGCCCGTACGCCGAAGGGTGTCGCCCCGATCTCCGAGGCCGCGGGCCGCGTCCGCATCGAGGAGACCGAGAAGACCAAGAAGCTCGTCGTCACCCCGGACGACGGCAGCGACGAGACGGCGTTCCCGATCTCGAAGCGTGCCCGTCTCCTGGTGGGCGAGGGCGACCACGTCGAGGTGGGCCAGAAGCTCACCGTGGGTGCCACCAACCCGCACGACGTGCTCCGGATCCTCGGCCAGCGCGCCGTCCAGGTCCACCTGGTCGGCGAGGTCCAGAAGGTCTACAACTCGCAGGGCGTGTCGATCCACGACAAGCACATCGAGATCATCATCCGGCAGATGCTGCGCCGCGTGACGATCATCGAGTCCGGCGACGCGGAGCTGCTGCCGGGCGAGCTCGTCGAGCGTTCGAAGTTCGAGACCGAGAACCGTCGTGTGGTCACCGAGGGCGGTCACCCCGCCTCCGGCCGTCCGCAGCTGATGGGTATCACCAAGGCCTCGCTGGCGACGGAGTCCTGGCTGTCGGCCGCCTCCTTCCAGGAGACGACCCGAGTCCTGACGGATGCGGCGATCAACGCCAAGTCCGACAGCCTCATCGGCCTCAAGGAGAACGTCATCATCGGTAAGCTCATCCCGGCCGGTATGGGTCTGTCCCGCTACCGCAACATCCGGGTCGAGCCGACCGAGGAGGCCAAGGCCGCGATGTACTCGGCCGTCGGCTACGACGACATCGACTACTCGCCGTTCGGCACGGGCTCCGGCCAGGCCGTTCCGCTGGAGGACTACGACTACGGTCCCTACAACCAGTAGTCGCCTCAGTAGCGCGTCACACCGCAGGGCGGTCACCCGATGAGAGTCGGGTGGCCGCCCTGCGGTGCTTTGGCGCATCATGGAGGGCACACGTCGTGTGGGGGAGTGTGCGTCTCGTGACGAATCCGTCGTGGCAGCCGGCGCCGTGGCCGGGACAGCAGGGGCAGCCGTCGATGCTGGCGGGCCACTCCGACCGGGAGCGCGCGGTCGATGTGCTGCGCGCGGGCTTCGCTGAGGGCCGCCTCCAGCAGGAGGAGTACGAGCGCCGCGTGGAGCGGGCCTACCAGGCCCGTACGGTGGGAGAGCTCGCCCTTCTCGTCGCCGATCTGCCGCAGGGCCCGTCGGGCTTCCCGCAGGCCTCGCGCGCGGTGCCCACCTTCATGGCCGCGCCGCCGACGAACGGCAAGGCCACCGCGGCCATGGTCTGTGGAATCGCGACATTTTTCACATTGGGCGCCACGGCCGTGCCCGCGGTGGTGCTCGGCCACGTGGCCCGCGCCGAGATCCGCCGCACCCACGAGAGCGGCGACGGCCAGGCGGTGGCGGGCCTGGCCCTCGGCTGGCTGGCCATCGTGGGCTGGGTACTGCTCCTGCTGCTGGTCACCGCGGCGGCCGGGGGATAGGGCCCGTCCGGCGCTTGAGGACGAGGCCGAAGGCCGATCAGCAGCTCACGCCGCCCGCGGCGCCCGGCGTGTCCGGGGTGCGGGGTATTTGTTTTGACCGCAGCCAATGAGGTAGGTACGCTCAGACCTTGTGCCTGGGGTGTGCCTGGGCTCGCGCGCGTGTCTTCAACCGCATCGTGAGTCCGATTCGGCCACCGCAATCTGCGCCCTTCTCGCCTTTGGCGGGGGTCTGCAGCATTCGACACACCCGACCGCGTGGGTCGGAAACGTTCCAGGTTAGCTTTACTACTCGGCACACAGAAACCGGAGAAGTAGTGCCTACGATCCAGCAGCTGGTCCGGAAGGGCCGGCAGGACAAGGTCGAGAAGAACAAGACGCCCGCACTCGAGGGTTCGCCCCAGCGCCGCGGCGTCTGCACGCGTGTGTTCACGACCACCCCGAAGAAGCCGAACTCGGCCCTCCGTAAGGTCGCGCGTGTGCGTCTGACCTCCGGCATCGAGGTCACGGCCTACATTCCGGGTGAGGGACACAACCTGCAGGAGCACTCCATCGTGCTCGTGCGTGGTGGCCGTGTGAAGGACCTGCCGGGTGTTCGCTACAAGATCATCCGCGGTTCGCTTGACACCCAGGGTGTCAAGAACCGCAAGCAGGCCCGCAGCCGCTACGGCGCCAAGAAGGAGAAGTAAGAATGCCTCGTAAGGGCCCCGCCCCGAAGCGCCCGGTCATCATCGACCCGGTCTACGGCTCTCCTCTGGTGACCTCCCTCATCAACAAGGTGCTGCTGAACGGCAAGCGCTCCACCGCCGAGCGCATTGTGTACGGCGCCATGGAGGGTCTGCGTGAGAAGACCGGCAACGACCCGGTCATCACGCTGAAGCGCGCGCTGGAGAACATCAAGCCGACCCTCGAGGTCAAGTCCCGCCGCGTCGGTGGTGCGACCTACCAGGTGCCGATCGAGGTCAAGCCCGGTCGCGCCAACACGCTGGCCCTGCGCTGGCTGGTGGGCTACTCCCGCGCCCGTCGCGAGAAGACCATGACCGAGCGCCTGCTCAACGAGCTCCTCGACGCCTCCAACGGCCTCGGTGCCGCTGTGAAGAAGCGCGAGGACACCCACAAGATGGCCGAGTCCAACAAGGCCTTCGCGCACTACCGCTGGTAGTCGCTACCCCCATCGAGACCGAGAGAAGACTGAGCCGATATGGCTACCACTTCACTTGACCTGGCCAAGGTGCGCAACATCGGCATCATGGCTCACATCGACGCGGGCAAGACGACGACCACCGAGCGGATCCTGTTCTACACCGGTGTCTCGTACAAGATCGGTGAGGTCCACGACGGTGCCGCCACGATGGACTGGATGGAGCAGGAGCAGGAGCGTGGCATCACGATCACCTCTGCTGCCACCACCTGTCACTGGCCGCTGAACGACGTCGATCACACGATCAACATCATCGACACCCCGGGCCACGTCGACTTCACCGTCGAGGTGGAGCGCTCGCTGCGCGTGCTCGACGGTGCCGTGACGGTGTTCGACGGCGTCGCCGGTGTTGAGCCCCAGTCCGAGACCGTGTGGCGTCAGGCGGACCGCTACGGCGTCCCGCGTATCTGCTTCGTCAACAAGCTCGACCGTACGGGTGCCGAGTTCCACCGCTGCGTCGACATGATCGTCGACCGCCTCGGTGCGACCCCGATCGTCATGCAGCTGCCCATCGGTGCGGAGGCTGACTTCAAGGGTGTCGTCGACCTCGTCACCATGAAGGCCTTCGTCTGGTCCGCCGAGACCAAGATGGGCGAGGCCTACGACATCGTCGACATCCCGGCCACGCACACCGAGGCCGCCGACGAGTGGCGCGGCAAGCTGCTCGAGGCCGTCGCCGAGAACGACGAGCAGATGATGGAGCTGTACCTCGAGGGCCAGGAGCCCACCGAGGAGCAGCTGTACGCGGCGATCCGTCGCATCACCATCGCCTCCGGCAAGGGCGGCGACACCACCGTCACCCCCGTGTTCTGCGGCACCGCGTTCAAGAACAAGGGCGTTCAGCCCCTGCTCGACGCGGTCGTGCGCTACCTCCCCTCCCCCCTGGACGTCGAGGCCATCGAGGGCCACGGCACCAAGGACCCGGAGGAGATCGTCAAGCGCAAGCCGTCCGACGACGAGCCGCTCGCGGCCCTCGCGTTCAAGATCGCGAGCGACCCGCACCTCGGCAAGCTCACCTTCGTCCGGATCTACTCCGGTCGCCTGGACTCCGGCACCGCCGTGCTGAACTCCGTCAAGGGCAAGAAGGAGCGCATCGGCAAGATCTACCGCATGCACGCGAACAAGCGTGAGGAGATCGAGTCGGTGGGCGCCGGTGACATCGTCGCCGTCATGGGTCTGAAGCAGACCACCACGGGCGAGACGCTCTGTGACGACAAGGCCCCGGTCATCCTGGAGTCCATGGACTTCCCGGCGCCGGTCATCCAGGTCGCCATCGAGCCGAAGTCCAAGGGCGACCAGGAGAAGCTGGGTGTCGCCATCCAGCGCCTCTCGGAGGAGGACCCCTCCTTCCAGGTCCACTCGGACGAGGAGACCGGCCAGACCATCATCGGTGGTATGGGCGAGCTTCACCTCGAGGTGCTCGTCGACCGCATGAAGCGCGAGTTCCGCGTCGAGGCGAACGTCGGCAAGCCGCAGGTCGCGTACCGCGAGACGATCCGTCGGGCCGTCGAGCGCGTGGACTACACCCACAAGAAGCAGACCGGTGGTACCGGTCAGTTCGCCAAGGTGCAGATCGCGATCGAGCCCATCGTCGACGGCGATGCCTCGTACGAGTTCGTGAACAAGGTCACCGGTGGCCGCATCCCGCGGGAGTACATCCCGTCGGTGGACGCGGGTGCGCAGGAGGCCATGCAGTTCGGCATCCTGGCGGGCTACGAGATGACGGGCGTCCGCGTCACGCTTCTCGACGGTGCCTACCACGAGGTCGACTCCTCCGAGCTCGCCTTCAAGATCGCCGGTTCGCAGGCCTTCAAGGAGGCCGCGCGGCAGGCCAAGCCCGTGCTGCTCGAGCCGATGATGGCCGTCGAGGTCACCACGCCCGAGGACTACATGGGTGACGTCATCGGCGACATCAACTCCCGCCGTGGCCAGATCCAGGCCATGGAGGAGCGCAGCGGCGCTCGCGTCGTGAAGGGCCTCGTGCCCCTCTCGGAGATGTTCGGCTACGTCGGCGACCTCCGCAGCAAGACGTCGGGTCGCGCAAGCTACTCGATGCAGTTCGACTCCTACGCCGAGGTTCCGCGGAACGTCGCCGAGGAGATCATCGCGAAGGCCAAGGGCGAGTAGCTCACCCGAGCACACGCTTTAGGCTTGACACCGTCGGCCGGGGCAAACCCCGCGACCCGTGAGGAATGCCCCGGCGGTCGGCACCCCAGCAAAGATCACCTGGCGCCGATGAAGTAAGGCGTACAGAACCACTCCACAGGAGGACCCCAGTGGCGAAGGCGAAGTTCGAGCGGACTAAGCCGCACGTCAACATCGGCACCATCGGTCACATTGACCACGGTAAGACGACCCTCACGGCCGCCATTACCAAGGTGCTGCACGACGCGTACCCCGACCTGAACGAGGCCTCGGCCTTTGACCAGATCGACAAGGCTCCCGAGGAGCGCCAGCGCGGTATCACGATCTCCATCGCGCACGTCGAGTACCAGACGGAGACGCGTCACTACGCCCACGTCGACTGCCCCGGTCACGCGGACTACATCAAGAACATGATCACGGGTGCCGCGCAGATGGACGGCGCCATCCTCGTGGTCGCCGCCACCGACGGCCCGATGCCGCAGACCAAGGAGCACGTGCTCCTGGCCCGCCAGGTCGGCGTTCCGTACATCGTCGTCGCCCTGAACAAGGCCGACATGGTGGACGACGAGGAGATCCTGGAGCTCGTCGAGCTCGAGGTCCGTGAGCTCCTCTCCGAGTACGAGTTCCCGGGCGACGACGTCCCGGTCGTCAAGGTCTCGGCGCTCAAGGCGCTCGAGGGCGACGCCGAGTGGGGCAAGTCCGTCCTCGACCTGATGAAGGCCGTCGACGAGGCCATCCCGCAGCCCGAGCGTGACGTCGACAAGCCGTTCCTGATGCCGATCGAGGACGTCTTCACGATCACCGGTCGTGGCACCGTCGTCACCGGTCGTATCGAGCGTGGTGTCCTCAAGGTCAACGAGACCGTCGACATCATCGGCATCAAGACCGAGAAGACCACCACCACGGTCACCGGCATCGAGATGTTCCGCAAGCTGCTCGACGAGGGCCAGGCCGGTGAGAACGTCGGTCTGCTGCTCCGCGGCATCAAGCGCGAGGACGTCGAGCGCGGCCAGGTCATCATCAAGCCGGGCTCGGTCACCCCGCACACCGAGTTCGAGGCGCAGGCGTACATCCTGTCGAAGGACGAGGGTGGCCGTCACACCCCGTTCTTCAACAACTACCGCCCGCAGTTCTACTTCCGTACGACGGACGTGACCGGCGTCGTGACCCTCCCCGAGGGCACCGAGATGGTCATGCCGGGTGACAACACCGAGATGAAGGTGGAGCTCATCCAGCCCGTCGCCATGGAGGAGGGCCTGAAGTTCGCCATCCGTGAGGGTGGCCGGACCGTCGGCGCCGGCCAGGTCGTCAAGATCACCAAGTAAGTACTCCTTGCTTGCTGATCGGGGAGACCCGGTCGCTCTGAACTGAGCGCAGCGAGAGGCCCCACGCGCCGTTACGGCGGGTGGGGCCTCTTGTCGTGTCCGGGGGAGTCGGGCACGGCCGTGCCGCTTGACAATCGGCTCGATTGGCCTTCGTCGTCCCTGGTGTGGCACACTGTTCAGGTTGCTCGGCTGAGTGCCGATGCTGCGCGCCTCCCGCCGGGAGGACTGAAAGCGAGTCCCACAGTACTCGTCGCCCCATCTGCCGTAAGGCAGCGCTGTGGCGGACGTACGGGAATCTTTCGGGAAGTGCAGCGCGGTGGCTCTGCCAGGCGCCCGGTGGGTTTCTTCCCCCGGACCCGCGGTCATTCAGGGCCGCAGCCCCTAGCAGGGAAATCCTTCGGGAGATCTGTGTGAGCGGGACTGCGACACGCCCGACCGCGTGGGTCGGAGGAAGTAGAAAAGCGGACCTTCCGGGGGCCAGAGCGTTCGAGACAAAGGACTACTAAGTAGCCATGGCGGGACAGAAGATCCGCATCCGGCTCAAGGCCTACGACCACGAGGTCATCGACTCCTCGGCGAAGAAGATCGTCGAGACGGTGACGCGTACTGGTGCGTCGGTCGCGGGCCCGGTGCCGCTGCCCACTGAGAAGAACGTGTACTGCGTCATCAAGTCGCCGCACAAGTACAAGGACTCGCGCGAGCACTTCGAGATGCGCACGCACAAGCGCCTGATCGACATCCTCGACCCGACGCCCAAGACCGTTGACTCGCTGATGCGCCTGGACCTTCCGGCCGGCGTTGACATCGAGATCAAGCTCTGAGAGGCACGGAAGAGATGACCAAGCAGATCAAGGGCATCCTGGGCGAGAAGCTCGGCATGACCCAGGTCTGGGACGAGAACAACCGTGTCGTCCCCGTGACCGTGGTCAAGGCCGGGCCCTGCGTTGTTACCCAGGTCCGTACGAATGACAGCGACGGCTACGAGTCGGTCCAGATCGCCTTCGGCGAGATCGACCCGCGCAAGGTGAACAAGCCCCTCAAGGGCCACTTCGCCAAGGCCGACGTGACCCCCCGTCGCCACCTCGTCGAGATCCGTACTCCGGACGCGTCCGAGTACACCCTCGGCCAGGAGCTGACCGCCGAGACCTTCGAGTCGGGCGTCAAGGTCGACGTGACCGGCAAGAGCAAGGGCAAGGGCTTCGCCGGTGTCATGAAGCGCCACAACTTCGGTGGCCTCGGCTCCAGCCACGGCACCCAGCGCAAGCACCGCTCGCCCGGTTCCATCGGTGGCTGCGCCACCCCGGGCCGTGTGTTCAAGGGCCTCCGCATGGCGGGCCGCATGGGCAACGAGCGGGTCACCACCCAGAACCTGACCGTCCACGCCGTTGACGCGGAGAAGGGTCTGCTGCTCATCAAGGGCGCGGTTCCCGGTCCGAACGGCGGCCTCGTCCTGGTCCGCACTGCGGCCAAGGGGGCCTGAGGTAACCGATGAGCACTGTTGAGATCCTTTCGCCGGCAGGCGACAAGGCCGGTACCGTCGAGCTCCCCGCGGAGATCTTCGACGCGAAGGTCAGCATCCCGCTGATCCACCAGGTCGTCGTCGCGCAGCTGGCCGCTGCCCGCCAGGGCACGCACAAGACCAAGACCCGCGGCGAGGTCCGTGGCGGTGGCAAGAAGCCGTACCGCCAGAAGGGCACCGGCCGCGCCCGCCAGGGTTCGACCCGCGCGCCGCAGTTCGCCGGTGGTGGCGTCGTGCACGGTCCCGTGCCGCGTGACTACTCGCAGCGGACCCCGAAGAAGATGAAGGCCGCCGCCCTGCGCGGTGCCCTCACCGACCGGGCCCGCAACAGCCGCATCCACGTCGTCTCCGACGTGGTCGAGGGCGACATCTCCACGAAGGCCGTCAAGGCTCTCCTCGGCAAGATCAGCGAGCGCAAGAACGTGCTCCTGGTCGTCGAGCGCGAGAACGAGAAGGCCGTGCTGTCCGCCCGTAACCTGCCCCAGGTCCACATCCTGGAGCCGGGCCAGCTGAACACGTACGACGTTCTCGTCTCGGACGACGTGGTCTTCACCCAGGCCGCGTTCGAGTCCTTCGTGTCGGGCCCGAAGGCCAATGACACCGAAGGGAGCGAGGCCTGATGGCTATCCGTCACCCCGCTATCGCCTCGAAGGCCGCCAAGGCCGCCAAGGCCGCGCGCGTCGCCAAGGCGAAGCGTCACGCCACCGAGGGCAAGAACACCGTCGAGACGCCGCTGAGCAAGAGCTTCACGGACCCCCGTGACGTTCTCCTCAAGCCGGTCGTCTCCGAGAAGAGCTACGCGCTGCTCGACGAGGGCAAGTACACCTTCGTCGTCGCGCCCGGCGCCAACAAGACCCAGATCAAGCAGGCCGTCGAGGCGGTCTTCTCGGTCAAGGTCACCGGCGTCAACACGCTCAACCGCCAGGGCAAGCGCAAGCGCACTCGTACGGGCTTCGGCAAGCGTGCCGACTCCAAGCGCGCGATCGTGACCCTCGCTGAGGGCGACCGTATCGACATCTTCGGCCAGGCCTCCTAACGGAGACCCTGGTCCGAATATCGGACGAGGACTGAGAAATGGGAATCCGCAAGTACAAGCCGACGACGCCGGGCCGCCGTGGCTCCTCCGTCGCCGACTTCGTCGAGGTCACGCGGTCCACGCCGGAGAAGTCGCTGGTCCGCCCGCTGCACAGCAAGGGCGGCCGTAACAACGCCGGTCGTGTGACCGTTCGCCACCAGGGTGGCGGACACAAGCGCGCCTACCGCGTGATCGACTTCCGTCGTCACGACAAGGACGGCGTGCCGGCGAAGGTCGCGCACATCGAGTACGACCCGAACCGCACCGCGCGCATCGCCCTGCTGCACTACGCAGACGGCGAGAAGCGCTACATCATCGCTCCGCGCAACCTGTCGCAGGGTGACCGGGTTGAGAACGGCCCCGGCGCCGACATCAAGCCCGGCAACAACCTGGCGCTGCGCAACATCCCGGTCGGTACCACGATCCACGCGATCGAGCTCCGTCCGGGCGGCGGCGCCAAGTTCGCCCGCTCCGCGGGTGCCTCGGTGCAGCTGCTCGCGAAGGAGGGCTCGATGGCCCACCTGCGCATGCCGTCGGGCGAGATCCGTCTGGTCGACGTTCGCTGCCGCGCCACCATCGGCGAGGTCGGCAACGCCGAGCAGTCGAACATCAACTGGGGTAAGGCCGGCCGCAAGCGCTGGCTGGGCGTCCGTCCCACCGTTCGCGGTGTCGTGATGAACCCGGTTGACCACCCGCACGGTGGTGGTGAGGGCAAGACCTCCGGTGGTCGTCACCCGGTCTCGCCCTGGGGCAAGAAGGAAGGCCGTACTCGTTCGCCCAAGAAGGCGTCGAACAAGTACATCGTCCGCCGCCGCAAGACGAACAAGAAGCGCTAAGGACGGGTTGAGATGCCTCGTAGCCTGAAGAAGGGGCCCTTCGTCGACGACCACCTGATCAAGAAGGTGGATGTCCAGAACGAAGCCGGCACCAAGAACGTCATCAAGACCTGGTCCCGCCGCTCGATGATCGTCCCGGCCATGCTCGGCCACACGATCGCGGTGCACAACGGCAAGACCCACATCCCGGTGTTCGTCACCGAGTCGATGGTCGGCCACAAGCTCGGCGAGTTCTCGCCGACGCGCACCTTCCGGGGTCACGTCAAGGACGACCGGAAGTCGAAGCGCCGCTAAGGCGGGGTGGAATCGACTATGACTAACACCGAAGGGACAACCATGGAAGCCAGGGCCCAGGCGCGGTACATCCGCGTCACGCCCATGAAGGCCCGCCGCGTGGTGGACCTCATCCGTGGCATGGATGCCACGGAGGCTCAGGCGGTCCTGCGTTTCGCCCCGCAGGCCGCCAGCGTGCCGGTCGGCAAGGTGCTGGACAGCGCCATTGCCAACGCCGCGCACAACTACGACCACACGGACGCCTCGTCGCTGTACATCAGCGAGGCATACGTGGACGAGGGCCCGACCCTGAAGCGGTTCCGTCCGCGTGCCCAGGGCCGCGCCTACCGGATCCGTAAGCGGACCAGCCACATCACCGTGGTCGTCAGCAGCAAGGAAGGAACCCGGTAATGGGCCAGAAGGTAAACCCGCACGGGTTCCGGCTCGGTGTCACGACCGACTTCAAGTCGCGTTGGTACGCCGACAAGCTGTACAAGGACTACGTCAAGGAAGACGTCGCCATCCGTCGGATGATGACGTCCGGCATGGAGCGCGCCGGCATCTCGAAGGTTGAGATCGAGCGCACCCGTGACCGCGTGCGTGTGGACATCCACACCGCCCGTCCCGGCATCGTCATCGGCCGCCGTGGCGCCGAGGCCGACCGCATCCGCGGTGACCTCGAGAAGCTCACGGGCAAGCAGGTCCAGCTGAACATCCTCGAGGTCAAGAACCCCGAGACGGACGCTCAGCTCGTGGCCCAGGCCGTCGCGGAGCAGCTGTCCTCCCGCGTCTCCTTCCGCCGTGCCATGCGCAAGAGCATGCAGTCGGCGATGAAGGCCGGCGCCAAGGGCATCAAGATCCAGTGTGGCGGCCGTCTCGGCGGCGCCGAGATGTCCCGCTCGGAGTTCTACCGCGAGGGCCGTGTGCCCCTGCACACGCTCCGCGCGAACGTGGACTACGGCTTCTTCGAGGCCAAGACGACCTTCGGCCGCATCGGCGTGAAGGTCTGGATCTACAAGGGCGACGTCAAGAACATCGCCGAGGTCCGCGCCGAGAACGCCGCTGCCCGCGCCGGCAACCGCCCGGCCCGTGGTGGCAACGACCGCCCGGCCCGCGGTGGCCGTGGTGGCGAGCGTGGCGGCCGCGGCCGCAAGCCGCAGCAGCAGTCCGCGCCGGCTGCCGAGGCCCCCAAGGCCGAGGCTCCCGCCGCTGCCGCTCCGGCTGCTGAGAGCACCGGAACGGAGGCCTGACCGACATGCTGATCCCCCGTAGGGTCAAGCACCGCAAGCAGCACCACCCCAAGCGCTCGGGCATGAGCAAGGGTGGCACGCAGGTTGCGTTCGGTGAGTACGGCATCCAGGCCATGGGCCCGGCGTACGTCACCAACCGTCAGATCGAGGCCGCGCGTATCGCGATGACCCGCCACATCAAGCGTGGCGGCAAGGTCTGGATCAACATTTACCCGGACCGTCCGCTCACGAAGAAGCCGGCCGAGACCCGCATGGGTTCCGGTAAGGGTTCGCCGGAGTGGTGGATCGCCAACGTCAAGCCCGGACGCGTCATGTTCGAGCTGTCGTACCCCAACGAGAAGATCGCCCGTGAGGCGCTGACCCGTGCGGCCCACAAGCTGCCGATGAAGTGCCGGATCGTCAAGCGCGAGGCAGGTGAAGCGTGATGTCGGCCGGTACCAAGGCGTCCGAGCTGCGCGAGCTGGGCAACGAGGAGCTCCTTAACAAGCTCCGCGAGGCCAAGGAAGAGCTGTTCAACCTCCGCTTCCAGGCGGCGACGGGCCAGCTCGAGAACCACGGCCGTCTGAAGGCGGTCCGTAAGGACATCGCCCGGATCTACACCCTGATGCGTGAGCGTGAGCTGGGCATCGAGACGGTGGAGAGCGCCTGATGAGCGAGAGCAACGTGACTGAAGAGAAGACCGCTCGCGGTTTCCGCAAGACCCGCGAGGGTCTGGTCGTCAGCGACAAGATGGACAAGACCGTCGTCGTCGCCGTCGAGGACCGCGTCAAGCACGCGCTGTACGGCAAGGTCATCCGCCGTACGAACAAGCTCAAGGCGCACGACGAGCAGAACGCCGCGGGCGTCGGCGACCGTGTCCTCCTCGCGGAGACCCGGCCGCTGTCCGCGACGAAGCGCTGGCGCGTCGTCGAGATCCTCGAGAAGGCCAAGTAATTACCTGAAGGGTTTCCTTCAGGTTCAGTTCCGCCAGGCTCGGCAGGGGTCCCCGTTCCGCTAGGGACGAGGCCCCTGCCGGGAACCGGCAGACACACAGGAGATAGACGTGATCCAGCAGGAGTCGCGACTTCGCGTCGCCGACAACACGGGTGCGAAGGAAATCCTCAC
Organism: Streptomyces sp. NRRL B-1347; assembly: GCF_000720325.1. Taxonomy (GTDB): domain Bacteria; phylum Actinomycetota; class Actinomycetes; order Streptomycetales; family Streptomycetaceae; genus Streptomyces. Next base: position 13,098 of record NZ_JOJM01000060.1, on the reverse strand, counting down.
CATCCGTGTTCTCGGTGGCTCGGGTCGCCGCTACGCGGGCATCGGTGACGTCATCGTCGCCACCGTCAAGGACGCAATCCCCGGTGGCAACGTGAAGAAGGGTGACGTCGTCAAGGCGGTCATCGTTCGCACCGTCAAGGAGCGCCGCCGTCCGGACGGCTCGTACATCCGCTTCGACGAGAACGCCGCCGTCATTCTGAAGAACGACGGCGACCCTCGCGGCACCCGTATCTTCGGCCCGGTGGGCCGTGAGCTGCGCGAGAAGAAGTTCATGAAGATCATCTCGCTCGCGCCGGAGGTGCTGTAAGCATGAAGATCAAGAAGGGCGACCTGGTCCAGGTCATCACCGGTAAGGACAAGGGCAAGCAGGGCAAGGTCATTGCCGCTTACCCGCGCGAGGAGCGCGTCCTGGTCGAGGGTGTCAACCGGGTCAAGAAGCACACGAAGGCCGGCCCGACCGCCAGCGGCTCGCAGGCCGGCGGCATCGTGACCACCGAGGCCCCCGTCCACGTCTCCAACGTCCAGCTGGTCGTGGAGAAGGACGGCAACAAGGTCGTCACGCGCGTCGGTTACCGCTTCGACGACGAGGGCAACAAGATCCGCGTTGCCAAGCGGACGGGTGAGGACATCTGATGACGACCACCACCACTCCGCGTCTCAAGACGAAGTACCGCGACGAGATCAAGGCGAAGCTGCACGAGGAGTTCTCGTACGAGAACGTCATGCAGATCCCCGGCCTCGTCAAGATCGTGGTCAACATGGGTGTCGGCGACGCCGCCCGTGACTCCAAGCTCATGGACGGTGCCGTCCGTGACCTGACCACGATCACCGGTCAGAAGCCGGCCATCACCAAGGCCCGCAAGTCCATCGCGCAGTTCAAGCTGCGTGAGGGTCAGCCGATCGGTGCCCACGTCACGCTCCGTGGCGACCGCATGTGGGAGTTCCTGGACCGCACCCTGTCGCTGGCGCTGCCGCGCATCCGTGACTTCCGTGGTCTGTCCCCCAAGCAGTTCGACGGCCGTGGCAACTACACCTTCGGTCTCACGGAGCAGGTCATGTTCCACGAGATCGACCAGGACAAGATCGACCGTGTCCGGGGTATGGACATCACCGTGGTCACCACGGCGACCAACGACGCTGAGGGCCGCGCGCTCCTTCGTCACCTCGGCTTCCCGTTCAAGGAGGCGTGAGCGAGATGGCGAAGAAGGCTCTGATCGCTAAGGCTGCTCGCAAGCCCAAGTTCGGTGTGCGTGGCTACACCCGCTGCCAGCGCTGCGGCCGCCCGCACTCCGTGTACCGCAAGTTCGGCCTGTGCCGCGTGTGCCTTCGTGAGATGGCTCACCGTGGCGAGCTGCCGGGCGTGACCAAGAGCTCCTGGTAATCCCCTAGTTGGGATGACCGGAGTCTCTCGGTAAGCAATGAGGTCGGTGGGGGCCCGGCCGCGCATGCCTTAGGCTTGTGTGGTTGGGCGCCCTGCCGCCCTCGTACGACTTACTACGCCGTAGGTCCCCGCGCCGCACCCGTCCCGCCCATGAGTGGGGAGAGGGATGGCGCAGACAGGAAACCCCGGCGAGAGAGGCCGAAGGCCAATTCATGACCATGACTGATCCGATCGCAGACATGCTTACGCGTCTGCGGAACGCGAACTCGGCGTACCACGACACCGTGGCGATGCCGCACAGCAAGATCAAGTCGCACATCGCGGAGATCCTCCAGCAGGAGGGTTTCATCACGGGCTGGAAGGTCGAGGACGCCGAGGTCGGCAAGAACCTCGTCCTCGAGCTCAAGTTCGGGCCGAACCGTGAGCGCTCCATCGCGGGCATCAAGCGGATCTCGAAGCCTGGTCTGCGCGTGTACGCGAAGTCCACCAACCTGCCGAAGGTGCTCGGCGGCCTGGGCGTGGCCATCATCTCCACGTCGCACGGTCTGCTCACCGGCCAGCAGGCGGGCAAGAAGGGCGTGGGTGGGGAAGTCCTCGCCTACGTCTGGTAGCGGAAGGGAACGGAGGAAACAGCTATGTCGCGTATTGGCAAGCTCCCCATCACGGTTCCCGCCGGCGTGGACGTCACCATCGACGGCCAGACGGTCCAGGTGAAGGGCCCCAAGGGCACCCTGAACCACACCGTCGTGTCGCCGATCGAGATCGCTAAGGGCGAGGACGGCGTGCTGAACGTCACCCGCCCGAACGACGAGCGTCAGAACAAGGCCCTGCACGGCCTGTCCCGCACGCTGGTGGCGAACATGATCACCGGTGTGACCCAGGGTTACGTGAAGAAGCTCGAGATCAGCGGTGTCGGTTACCGCGTCCTGGCGAAGGGCTCCAACCTGGAGTTCTCGCTCGGCTACAGCCACCCGATCCTGGTCGAGGCGCCCGAGGGCATCTCGTTCAAGGTCGAGTCGCCGACCAAGTTCTCGGTCGAGGGCATCGACAAGCAGAAGGTCGGCGAGGTTGCGGCCAACATCCGCAAGCTGCGCAAGCCTGACCCGTACAAGGCCAAGGGCGTCAAGTACGAGGGCGAAGTCATCCGCCGCAAGGTCGGAAAGGCGGGTAAGTAAGCCATGGCATACGGTGTCAAGATTGCTAAGGGCGACGCTTACAAGCGTGCTGCCATCAAGCGTCGTCACATCCGGATCCGTAAGCACATCTCGGGTACGGCTGAGCGTCCGCGCCTGGTCGTGACGCGCTCCAACCGCCACATCGTGGCTCAGGTCATCGACGACATCAAGGGTCACACCCTGGCGTCGGCGTCGACCCTGGACGCGTCCATCCGTGGTGGTTCGGACGACAAGTCGGCGCAGGCCGGCAAGGTCGGCGCCCTGGTCGCCGAGCGTGCCAAGGCCGCCGGTGTCGAGGCTGTCGTGTTCGACCGTGGTGGTAACCGGTACGCGGGTCGCATCGCGGCCCTGGCCGACGCTGCCCGCGAGGCCGGGCTCAAGTTCTGAGCTCGCTGCGTAGCTAGCGGAAAAGAGAGAGGTAATCCAATGGCTGGACCCCAGCGCCGCGGCAGCGGTGCCGGTGGCGGCGAGCGGCGGGACCGGAAGGGCCGTGACGGCGGCGCAGCTGCCGCCGAGAAGACCGCGTACGTTGAGCGCGTCGTCGCGATCAACCGCGTCGCCAAGGTTGTGAAGGGTGGTCGTCGCTTCAGCTTCACTGCGCTCGTCGTAGTGGGCGACGGTGACGGCACCGTGGGTGTCGGTTACGGCAAGGCCAAGGAGGTGCCGGCCGCCATCGCCAAGGGCGTTGAGGAGGCCAAGAAGCACTTCTTCAAGGTCCCGCGCATCGCCGGCACCATTCCTCACCCGATCCAGGGTGAGAAGGCCGCGGGCATCGTCCTGCTCAAGCCGGCTTCGCCGGGTACCGGTGTTATCGCCGGTGGTCCCGTGCGTGCCGTGCTCGAGTGCGCCGGTGTTCACGACATCCTGTCGAAGTCCCTGGGCTCCGACAACGCGATCAACATCGTGCACGCGACCGTGGCGGCCCTCAAGGGTCTGCAGCGTCCCGAGGAGATCGCGGCCCGCCGTGGTCTGCCGCTCGAGGACGTCGCCCCCGCGGCTCTCCTGCGTGCACGTGCGGGAGCGGGTGCGTAATCATGGCTCAGCTCAAGATCACGCAGACGAAGTCGTACATCGGCAGCAAGCAGAACCACCGTGACACCCTGCGTTCCCTTGGTCTCAAGGGCATCAACACGCAGGTCGTCAAGGAGGACCGCCCCGAGTTCCGCGGCATGGTGCACACCGTCCGCCACCTCGTGACGGTCGAGGAGGTCGACTGATCATGGCGGAGAACAACCCGCTCAAGATCCACAACCTCCGTCCCGCCCCGGGCGCCAAGACCGCCAAGACCCGTGTGGGTCGTGGTGAGGCGTCGAAGGGTAAGACGGCCGGTCGTGGTACCAAGGGCACGAAGGCCCGTTACCAGGTTCCGGAGCGCTTCGAGGGTGGCCAGATGCCCCTCCACATGCGTCTTCCGAAGCTGAAGGGCTTCAAGAACCCGTTCAAGACCGAGTACCAGGTCGTCAACCTGGACAAGCTCACCGCCCTCTACCCCGAGGGTGGCGAGGTCACGGTGGCCGACCTGGTCGCCAAGGGCGCCGTTCGCAAGAACAGCCTTGTCAAGGTCCTCGGCCAGGGCGAGATCACCGTGGCGCTGCAGGTGACGGTTGACGCCGTCTCCGGCTCCGCCAAGGAGAAGATCACCGCCGCCGGCGGCACCGTCACCGAGCTCGTCTGAAGTTCTCAGGCGTCTCGATGACTTGAGCGATCCCGACCGGGGATGCCCCACAAAAGGGGCATCCCCGGTTGGTCGTTCCTAGGGGGGCACGGTCGCCGGTAAGGTGGCGTGCACTGTTACTTTCCGCGCGGTCTGTCCTCGCGACCGACCGGGCGGATCTTGACTTTTAGCTACACACACGTACTTATCCGTCGGACTCACCACCGTCACCTCTGACGCAGTAGCGCGGGGGTCGCAGGAGGCACCGTGCTCACCGCGTTCGCCCGGGCGTTCAAGACGCCCGACCTGCGCAAGAAGCTGCTCTTCACGCTCGGCATCATCGTGATCTACCGGCTGGGGACGCACGTCCCGATCCCGGGCATCAACTACAAGAACGTCCAGACCTGTATCGACGCGGCCAATGCCAACCAGGGCCTGTTCGGTCTGGTCAACATGTTCAGTGGTGGCGCGCTCCTGCAGATCACGATCTTCGCGCTCGGCATCATGCCGTACATCACGGCGAGCATCATCCTGCAGCTGTTGACCGTGGTGATCCCGCGTCTGGAAGCCCTCAAGAAGGAGGGCCAGGCGGGCACGGCGAAGATCACGCAGTACACGCGTTACCTGACCATCGCGCTCGCGATCCTGCAGGGCACCGGCCTGGTGGCCACCGCCCGCACCGGCACCCTGTTCCAGGGCTGCCCGGTCGCCTCGGAGATCGTCCCCGACCAGTCGATCTTCGTCACCATCACGATGGTCATCACGATGACCGCCGGTACGGCCACCGTCATGTGGCTCGGTGAGCTCATCACCGACCGCGGCATCGGCAACGGCATGTCGATCCTGATGTTCATCTCGATCGCCGCGACCTTCCCGGCCGCCCTGTGGGGCATCAAGAAGTCGGGTGACCTGGCCGGCGGCTGGATCGAGTTCGGCACCGTCATCCTCGTCGGCCTGTTCATGGTCGGCCTCGTGGTCTTCGTCGAGCAGGCCCAGCGCCGCATTCCGGTGCAGTACGCGAAGCGCATGATCGGCCGCAGGTCCTACGGCGGTACGTCGACGTACATCCCGCTGAAGGTCAACCAGGCGGGCATCATCCCTGTGATCTTCGCCTCGTCGCTGCTCTACATCCCCGCGCTCGTCGCCCAGTTCGCCGGTGGTCAGTCCGGCTGGAAGACGTGGATCGAGCAGAACCTGACCAAGGGTGACCACCCGATTTACATCGTCACCTACTTCGTCCTGATCGTCTTCTTCGCCTTCTTCTACGTGGCGATCTCCTTCAACCCGGAGGAAGTCGCGGACAACATGAAGAAGTATGGTGGCTTCATCCCGGGCATCCGGGCTGGCCGACCGACCGCTGAGTATCTGAGCTACGTACTCAACCGGATCACCTGGCCGGGCTCGCTGTATCTGGGTCTGATCGCTCTTGTGCCAACGATGGCGTTGGTGGGCTTCGGGGCCAACCAGAACTTCCCCTTCGGTGGAACGAGCATCCTCATCATCGTGGGTGTGGGCCTGGAGACCGTGAAGCAGATCGAGAGCCAGCTCCAGCAGCGCAACTACGAAGGGTTCCTCCGCTGATGCGAATCGTCCTCGTCGGGCCGCCCGGTGCAGGCAAGGGAACGCAGGCCGCGTTCCTTGCCAAGAACCTGTCGATCCCGCACATCTCCACGGGCGACCTCTTCCGCGCCAACATCAGCCAGGGCACGGAGCTCGGCAAGCAGGCGAAGGCATTCATGGACGCCGGCAACCTCGTCCCCGACGAGGTGACCATCGGCATGGCCAAGGACCGCATGGCCAAGGCCGACGCGGAGAACGGCTTCCTCCTCGACGGCTTCCCGCGCAACGTGTCGCAGGCCGAGGCCCTGGACGAGGCGCTCAAGGCGGACGGCCAGAAGCTGGACGCGGTCCTCGACCTGGAGGTCCCCGAGGACGAGGTGGTCAAGCGCATCGCCGGCCGCCGCATCTGCCGCAACGACTCCAGCCACGTCTTCCACGTGACGTACAGCCCGCCGAAGCAGCAGGACGTCTGTGACGTCTGCGGCGGCGAGCTCTACCAGCGCGGCGACGACAAGGAAGAGACCGTGCGCAAGCGGCTCGACGTCTACCACCGCGAGACGGAGCCGATCATCGACCACTACAAGGCGCAGGGCCTGGTCGTCACGATCTCGGCCCTCGGCAAGGTGGACGAGGTCACGCAGCGCGCGATGTCCGCCCTCCAGGGCGAGAGCGCCTGATACAGCTGTGACTGGGCCGCGGCACCCCGGGCGGGTGCCGCGGCCCAGCTGTGGGCGGAGCGCGAGGGGCGCCGTCGCGGCCGTATCGTTGTGGGTACTCCTCGTTTGCCGTACGTCGTACTCGTAGGTTCAGAAAGGCTCAGGCCGGACATGGTGCAGATCAAGACTCCCGAGCAGATCGCCAAGATGCGTGCGGCGGGACTTGTCGTCGCCGCCATCCACCAGGCCACGCGCGCGGCGGCGGTGCCGGGCGCGACCACCAAGGACCTGGACGACGTGGCGCGCAAGGTGATCGCCGAGCACGGCGCCAAGTCGAACTTCCTCGGGTACGGCGGCTTCCCCGCCACCATCTGCACCTCGAAGAACGAGGTCGTCGTGCACGGCATCCCGAGCGACGACGTCGTCCTCGAGGACGGCGACATCATCTCCATCGACGCGGGCGCGATCGTGGACGGCTGGCACGGCGACGCCGCGTTCACGGCGTTCGTGGGCGGTGGTCACGCTCCGGAGCTGGTCGAGCTGTCCCGGGTGACCGAGGAGTCGATGTGGGCCGGCATCGCGGCCATGAAGCTGGGCAACCGGCTCGTCGACGTCTCCCGCGCCATCGAGACGTATATCCGCCGCCAGCCGCGGCCCGCCTCCGGCAAGTACGGGATCATCGAGGACTACGGCGGCCACGGCATCGGCACCGAGATGCACATGGACCCGCACCTGCTGAACTACGTGGAGCGGCGGCGCGGGCGCGGGGCCAAGCTGGTGCCCGGCTTCTGCCTCGCGATCGAGCCGATGGTGTCGCTCGGCACGCCGAAGACCGAGGTCCTGTCGGACGACTGGACGGTCATCACCACGGACGGCACCTGGTCCTCGCACTGGGAGCACTCCGTCGCGCTGACCGAGCAGGGGCCGCTGGTCCTCACCGCGCCCGACGGCGGCAAGGCGAAGCTCGCCGAGTACGGCATCACCGCCGCGCCCGATCCGCTGGGCTAGGCCCCGGTTCGCGGTGCGCGCGGCACCCGGGTGCCGACAGCGTGGAGCCCTGGTGCAGGGCTGCTTAAGGATCTTGCCGGACGGGCATTCTTTCTCGATTCGTCTTTCCGGGTGTACTGACGTAGACTGACGCGTCGGCTCTCGTGCATTCGCATGTCTGCGTCTCCGCAGAGAGTCGATCAAGGTAGTCGATTCGAAGGGCGAAGCGTGGCCAAGAAGCAAGGTGCCATCGAGATCGAGGGCACTGTCGTCGAGTCTCTGCCGAACGCCATGTTCAAGGTCGAGCTCCAGAACGGCCACCAGGTCCTGGCACACATCAGCGGCAAGATGCGCATGCACTACATCCGCATCCTCCCTGACGACCGGGTCGTGGTGGAGTTGTCTCCGTACGACCTGACGCGTGGCCGGATCGTCTACCGGTACAAGTAGATCTTGCCTGTATCCCGCTCGCGCGGGGTGGTGGCACTGACCCGGAGAACCTCACACCCATGAAGGTCAAGCCGAGCGTCAAGAAGATCTGCGACAAGTGCAGGGTGATCCGCCGTCACGGCCGGGTCATGATCATTTGCGACAACCCGCGCCACAAGCAGCGCCAGGGCTGACGCACGTACTGCACTCGCAGATTTTCGCGCGACGCACGTAAAAGCACATATGCAGAGCCCGTCCCTCTTCAGGTCCATCAGGTAATGGAGGGCGGCACCCCCGGTCGGAGGCCGGGGACCCAGTACGTACCTCATACGGCGGCTGGGAGCGGTTCTGCTGAAGACCTCCGAAGATTCACAGGAGCCATGAATGGCACGCGTTGAAGGTGTTGACCTCCCGCGCGACAAGCGCATCGAGGTTGCCCTCACCTATGTGTTCGGCGTCGGCCGGACGCTGTCCCAGCAGACGCTGGACGCCACTGGTGTCGACCGCAACACCCGTGTTCGCGACCTGACCGAGGACGACCTCGTCAAGATCCGCGAGTACGTGGACCAGAACATCAAGACCGAGGGTGACCTCCGTCGCGAGATCCAGGCCGACATCCGCCGCAAGGTCGAGATCGGCTGCTACCAGGGTCTGCGCCACCGTCGTGGCCTGCCCGTCCGCGGTCAGCGCACCAGCACCAACGCTCGCACCCGCAAGGGCCCGCGTCGCGCCATCGCCGGTAAGAAGAAGCCGGGCAAGAAGTAGTCCTCGCTCAGCGGTCTATCGACAGCTGACGCTGCAGGACCGACCACCTCCCGTAGGAGTTAAAGATGCCCCCCAAGGGTCGTCAGGGCGCTGCCAAGAAGGTGCGCCGCAAGGAAAAGAAGAACGTCGCTCACGGCCACGCGCACATCAAGAGCACGTTCAACAACACGATCGTGTCCATCACGGACCCGACCGGCAACGTGATCTCCTGGGCCTCCGCCGGCCACGTCGGCTTCAAGGGCTCGCGCAAGTCCACCCCGTTCGCCGCGCAGATGGCCGCCGAGTCGGCCGCGCGTCGCGCGCAGGAGCACGGCATGCGCAAGGTCGACGTCTTCGTCAAGGGCCCGGGTTCCGGTCGTGAGACCGCCATCCGTTCGCTGCAGGCGACCGGCCTCGAGGTTGGCTCCATCCAGGACGTCACCCCGACCCCGCACAACGGCTGCCGTCCCCCCAAGCGCCGCCGCGTCTGACGCGACGCCGCTTGCGCGGTTGCTTTGAGGATTCGGGCGGTACGTACCCTTCGGGGGCCGTGCCGCCCGTACCCTTGTACTACTCAAGGGCATCAAATAGTGGGTGCCCATGACTGAAGGATTCACTTCATGCTGATCGCTCAGCGTCCCTCGTTGACCGAAGAGGTCGTCGACGAGTTCCGCTCCCGGTTCGTCATCGAGCCGCTGGAGCCGGGCTTCGGCTACACCCTCGGCAACTCCCTGCGTCGGACCCTCCTGTCCTCGATCCCGGGTGCGGCGGTCACGTCCATCCGCATCGACGGTGTCCTGCACGAGTTCACCACCGTGCCGGGCGTCAAGGAGGACGTCACCGACCTCATCCTCAACATCAAGCAGCTGGTCGTCTCCTCGGAGCACGACGAGCCGGTCGTGATGTACCTGCGCAAGCAGGGCCCGGGTCTGGTCACCGCCGCCGACATCGCGCCGCCGGCCGGTGTCGAGGTGCACAACCCCGACCTCGTCCTCGCCACGCTCAACGGCAAGGGCAAGCTGGAGATGGAGCTGACCGTCGAGCGCGGTCGCGGCTACGTCTCCGCCGTGCAGAACAAGCAGGTCGGCCAGGAGATCGGCCGCATCCCGGTCGACTCGATCTACTCGCCGGTGCTGAAGGTCACGTACAAGGTCGAGGCCACGCGTGTCGAGCAGCGCACCGACTTCGACAAGCTGATCGTCGATGTCGAGACCAAGCAGGCCATGCGCCCGCGCGATGCCATGGCGTCCGCCGGCAAGACCCTGGTCGAGCTGTTCGGTCTGGCCCGCGAGCTCAACATCGACGCCGAGGGCATCGACATGGGTCCGTCCCCGACGGACGCCGCGCTCGCCGCCGATCTGGCGCTGCCGATCGAGGAGCTGGAGCTCACGGTCCGCTCCTACAACTGCCTCAAGCGTGAGGGCATCCACTCCGTGGGTGAGCTCGTCGCCCGCTCCGAGGCCGACCTCCTGGACATCCGCAACTTCGGCGCGAAGTCCATCGACGAGGTCAAGATGAAGCTCAACGGGATGGGTCTGGCCCTCAAGGACAGCCCGCCCGGATTCGACCCGACCGCCGCCGCGGACGCCTTCGGCGCCGATGACGACGCGGACGCGGGCTTCGTCGAGACCGAGCAGTACTAAGAGCTCGGGACCGGCCGCTTGATTTTGGCTGCGCGTGCGTTGTGGTTGTTCGCGCAGTTCCCCGCGCCCCTTACGGGGCGCGGTGCCGCTGACCCCGGTACCTGATACGGCCGGGGCAGATCACAAGGAGAAACACCATGCCGAAGCCCACCAAGGGTGCCCGTCTGGGCGGCAGCGCCGCGCACGAGAAGCTGATGCTGGCGAACCTCGCCAAGGATCTCTTCGAGCACGGCCGCATCACCACGACCGAGGCGAAGGCCCGTCGCCTGCGTCCGTTCGCGGAGCGTCTGGTCACCAAGGCGAAGAAGGGCGACCTTCACAACCGCCGTCAGGTGCTCCAGGTCATCACGGACAAGAGCGTCGTCCACACGCTCTTCGCCGAGATCGGCCCGCGCTACGAGAACCGCCCGGGTGGCTACACCCGTATCACCAAGATCGGTAACCGCCGTGGCGACAACGCGCCCATGGCCGTCATCGAGCTGGTGGAGGCCCTGACCGTGGCCCAGCAGGCCACCGGTGAGGCCGAGGCGGCCACGAAGCGTGCCGCCAAGGACGCCGAGGTTTCCGAGGCCAAGGTCGACACGGCCAAGGCTGATGAGGCCGCTGAGGAGTCGAAGGACGCGTAAGCGTTCTGCTGGGGGACCGCGCGTCGTCGGCTGCGGCCTGGTCGTGGCTGGTCGCGCAGTTCCCCGCGCCCCTTGAGGGCGTCGCGGGTCCGCCCTTCGGGGCGGGCCCGCTTTCGTGTGCCTGAGAGGATTGCGGTGTGAGTGAGGAAGTGGAGCCCGGGTTCGTCCGGGTGCGGCTCGACCTGAGCTATGACGGCAAGGACTTCTCCGGCTGGGCCAAGCAGCGCGAGGGCCAGCGGACCGTCCAGGGAGAGATCGAGGACGCGCTGCGGACGGTGACCCGGTCCGCGCGGACGTACGAGCTGACCGTGGCCGGGCGGACCGACAGCGGGGTGCACGCGCGCGGCCAGGTCGCGCACGTCGACCTGCCGGAGAGCGTGTGGGCCGAGCACCGCGAGAAGCTGCTGCGGCGGCTCGCCGGACGGCTGCCGCACGACGTGCGGATCTGGCAGGCGGAGGAGGCGCCGGCGGGGTTCAACGCGCGGTTCTCGGCGATCTGGCGCCGGTACGCCTACCGCGTGACCGACCACCCCGGTGGCGTGGACCCGCTGCTGCGCGGGCACGTCCTGTGGCACGACTGGACGCTCGACCTGGACGCGATGAACGAGGCCGCGCAGGCGCTCATCGGCGAGCACGACTTCGCCGCGTACTGCAAGCGGCGCGAGGGCGCGACCACCATCCGTACGCTCCAGGAGCTGCGGTGGGAGCGGCGGCCCGACGGCGTTCTCGAGGCCACCGTGCGGGCGGACGCCTTCTGCCACAACATGGTGCGCTCCCTGGTGGGGGCCATGCTGTTCGTGGGGGACGGGCACCGGTCGCCGGACTGGCCGGGCAAGGTGCTGGCGGCGGGGGTGCGGGACTCGGCGGTGCACGTGGTGCGGCCGCACGGGCTCACCCTGGAGGAAGTCGGCTATCCGGCGGACGAGCTGCTGGCGGCGCGCAGTGTGGAGGCGCGCAACAAGCGGTCGCTGCCGTCGGCGGGATGTTGCTGAACTCCGGATAGAGCGTTCGTTCTACTCGGGGTTGTTGGCGGCGGCCGACGCCTGTGCCTCGCCGCGGCGGTTGATCTGGTTGAAGGCGAAGCGGGCGAGGTCGTCGCCGACCTCGTACGCCTTGCGGTCCTTCTCGGTGACGTCCTTGGCGGCGAGGAAGCCGGTCGTCGTGAAGTACGCGTAGCGGCCGTACGCGTTGTACGTGCCGCGGCAGACCGCCGTCCGGCAGAACGTGCCGACGCCCTTGCCCGGCAGCGAGGTGACCAGGCCCTTGTCGGCCTGCTTCTTGACCTTGGCGGCCTGGGCCTGGGTGTCGAAGACGGCGACGCCGACGGTGACGGCGACGCCGCCCCGGGCGTAGGTGACGCGCATCAGTTTGGTGCACTTGTTCTGGGTGAGGACGCGGCCGAGGACCGGCTGGGCGACCGAGGCGCACCGCTTGGTGTCGGCGGTGGCGCCCTTCTTGTAGACCTTGTCGCCGGAGGTCAGCTTCGTGCCGGGGAAGAGGATCGCGGCGCTCAGGGGCGCCTTGTCCTTGTCCGCGCTGGAGATGTAGTCCTTCGGGTCCGGCGGGGGCGGGGGAGTGGTCGCCTCGAAGGACGGCTCGGGGGCCGAGGAGGCGCCGGGGATGTCCGGGGACGAGGGCAGCTCGCTCGCGGGCTTGTTGGAGGCGGAGGCGTCGTCGCCGTTGGCGGAGACGACGGCGACGGCCACGGCCGTGGCGACGCCGATGGTGGCGAGTGCGCCGCCGCCCATCAGGAGCCACTTGCGGCGGCGGGCGCGCTTCTCGGACGCTTCGGCCAGTGCCGCCCAGTCCGGGGTCTGCGAGCCCCCCGGACCCCACTGAGGTCCCCCTTGCCCAAAGCTCATGCGCGGCATCTTAGACGGGGCGGTGGGGATGTTGAGCCGGGGTCGAGGCGGGTTCTCGCCCTAGCCTGAGCCGCATGAACGCGGGCAAAAGTGATGTTTCCGGCGGTACGGGATGGTGGCTGCGGCCCGCCGCGTGGCAGGCGTGGGCGGTGCTCGGGGTGGTCCTCGGCGCGCTCGTGCTGCGGGTCGCCTGCCGGGTGCCGGACGGCGGCATGGACAACGGGATCGTGGCGCGGGCGGCCGAAGCATGGCTGGAAGGGCGCTCGCCGTACGCGGACCGGCACTTCCTCTATCTGCCGGGGGCCGTGCTCGCGGCGGTGCCGCAGGCCGTGCTGCCGCAGGGGGTGGTGCGGGTGCTCGTGCCGGTGGGGGTGGTGGGGG
>NZ_JOJM01000059.1 GCF_000720325.1 Streptomyces sp. NRRL B-1347 | reverse complement strand
GAGATGTGTATAAGAGACAGCCGCAGGGGCGATCGGGGGGTGGAGCGTTGCGGTCATGGGGGCCTCTCTGGGGCCGTCGCGGAGCGGCGGAGCTGATGGGGGCGGGTGGGTGGAGACCGTCGCGGAGCGGCGGAGCACGGCCGCGGAGCGGCAGGGCCCCGGGCCGCGGAGCGGCGAAGGCCCGGCGCGGAGCGGCGGCAGGAACAGCCTCCGCCCCGGCCGCCGCCCCCGGCAGACCGCCGCGTTCCTGGCCCTGACACGGCCCCCCACCGCCCCGCCGCCGACCCCTCCGGCCAGGGACAATGGCCGTATGAAGAGCAACGGCGGGACCGAGCTCGGCCGCTATCTGCGGGCGCGCCGCGCCCAGATACGCCCCGAGGACGCCGGGCTCCCGGCCGGCGCGGGCATCCGGCGGACGCCGGGCCTGCGCCGCGAGGAGCTGGCGATCCTGGCCGGGGTGAGCGTCGACTACTACACGCGCCTGGAGCGCGGCCGCGAGTCCAACCCCTCACCGGCCGTCGTCGACGCCCTCGCGCGCGCCCTGCGCCTGCGCGGCGACGCCCACGAGCGCCTGCACGAGCTCGCGGAGCTGGCATCGGGCCGCCTCACGGAACCGCGCCCCACCACGGAGGCCTCCGTCCGCGGCTCCGTGCACCGGATGCTGGAGGCGCTGCGCCCGCTGCCCGCGTACGTGGTGGGCCCGTACAGCGACATGCTCGCCGCGAACGCGCCGGGCCGCCGTCTGCTGCCCGGCCTGTGGGACTGGCCCCCGCAGGAGCGCAACCTCATGCGCTACCTCTTCCTGCACCCCGTGGGCCGCACGCTGTACGTGCCGTGGGAGGAGACGGTCGCCCTGTCCATCGCGCATCTGCGCGCGGTCGGCGGCCGCGACCCGGACTCCCCGCGCCTGACCGCGCTCGTGGGCGAGCTGATGCTCAAGTCCCCCGACTTCGCCCGGCTCTGGGACCGGTACGAGGTCTGCGAGCGCGGCGGCGGCGCCAAGTCCTTCGCCCACCCCAAGGTCGGCCCGATGACCCTCACGTACGAGATCATGTCGCTCGCCCGCACCGGCGGCCAGCGCCTGGTGACCTACCAGGCCGAGCCGGGCACGGCCGACGAGGCCGCGATGCTGCGCCTGGACTCCGCGTCCCGTACGACGGCGGCGGCGGACGGGTCCTAGCGGCCCGCGGCGGTCACTCCTTCCACTCCGCCGAGCACGAACTCCCGTTGCTCGGCAGCTGCTTGTACAGCAGGAACCCGTCGACCTTCGCCTTCACGCACTTGGAGCCGAAGTACCCGGTGTGCCCGTCGCCCTTGTTGTCGAGCACGACCGCCGCCGAGCCGAGCCGCCGCGCGGTCTCCTCCGTCCAGCGGTACGGCGTCGCCGGGTCGCCCCGCGTCCCGACGAGCAGGAGCTTGGGCGTATCGACGTCCCGTACGTCCTCGCGGATGTACGAGGTGCCCGCGGGCCACCCGAAGCACATCAGGACGAGCGTCAGATTGTGCTCGCCGAAGACGGGCGAGACCTCCTCGAACTCCCGCTGGAGCCGCCCGATCTCCTCCTCGACCTTCCGCGCGCCGGGCCGGTCGGGGTCGTCGGCGCAGTTCACCGCGGCGAGCGCGGCGGTCTCGTTGTCCTGCGGCACGTCCTGGCGCCCCAGCCGCTTGCCGAAACCCTTGCCGAGGCCCGCGCCTCCCGCGCCGCCGACGCGCATCAGCGCCCGCGGATCGCCGTCGGCGAGCAGCGCGCCGAGCGCCTGCGACAGGGCGGGCCAGGCCTGCCTGCTGTAGAGCGCAGAGCCGAGGACGCCCACCACGTCCTGCCCGGTGAACTCCGCGCCGTCCGTGGAGCGCAGCGGCATCGCGTCGAGGTCCTTGATGACCTTCACCATGGTCTCCCGGGCCTTCCGCGAGTCGTTGCCGAACACGCACCCGGCGTTCTTCGTGCACCACAGCAGGAAGTTGTCGAGGGCGGTCTGCTGCCCCTCGGCGGACGCGAGCCCCTGCTCGTCGACGGGCTCGGTCAGCGTGTCCACGCCGTCCAGGACCATGCGGCCGACCTTCTTCGGGAACTGCGCCGCGTACACCGCGCCGAGCCGCGTCCCGTACGAGAAGCCCAGGTAGTTGAGCTTCTTGTCGCCGAGGGCCGCGCGCATGACGTCCATGTCGCGCGAGACGTTCACGGTGCCGATGTGCGGCAGCACGGGCCCCGACTCCTTGACGCACCGCTCGGCGGTCCTCCGCAGCTGCTCCAGTACGGCCGCCGCGTCGTCCGGGTCGTCGAGCCCCTCGGGCTCCGGCTCGTCGCCGCAGGTCACGGGGGAGCTCAGGCCGACCCCGCGCGGGTCGAAGCCCACCACGTCATAGCCCTTGCCGAGGTCGCCGAAGCCCTTCAGATCGGCCGCGAGCCCGGCCACGCCGGGTCCGCCGGGGCCGCCGAAGTTCACCAGCAGCGAGCCGCGCTTCTTGCCGCTCGCCTTCACCTTCAGGAGGGCGAGGTCGACGGTGCCGCCCCGCGGCCGCGCGTAGTCGAGCGGCACGGTGAGCGTGCCGCAGCGGACGTCCTCGTTCTTGGTGACCGTCTCCGGCAGGTTCTGCTTCTCCGGTGTGCAGGCGGCCCACTTGATCTTCTGGGCGTAGAAGCGCTTGAGGTCGGGCTGCGGCGGCTCAGCGCCGGTCGCGGCGACGGGCAGGGCCGTGAGGGCCAGGGCGAGGGCGGTGACGCCCGTGAGCGCCGGTGTGCGCACGGCGGCCTCCAAGAGGTGCGGTCCCCCAAGAGGTGCGGTCTAGCGATCCACAGGTCCGGTCCCCAGGTCCGGTCCCCTTGGTCCGGTCCCCTTCCGCAAGGCTAGGCGCCCCGGCCGCACCCCGCCCGCCAAGGACGCCTACGCTCCGTGATCACCGCCGCTCAGGGCCGTTCCAGGATGGCCGTCACGCCCAGGCCTCCGGCCGCGCACACCGAGATCAGGCCCCGTCCGGGCCGCCCGCGCCCGGCGAGCAGCTTCGCGAGGGTCGCCACGATCCGCGCCCCGGTCGCGGCGAAGGGGTGCCCGGTGGCCAGGGACGACCCGGCGACGTTCAGACGGGCCCGGTCCACCGGGGCGAGCCCCCGCTCCTCCCAGGCGGCGAGGGTCGCGAGGACCTGCGCGGCGAACGCCTCGTGGACCTCCACGAAGGCGAAGTCCTCGATGCCGAGCCCGACCCGCTCAAGGAGCCGCGGCACCGCGTGCGCCGGGGCCATGAGCAGCCCGTCCTCGCCCCCGGCGACATCACCGCGTACGAAGTCGACGCCCGCCGTCTCGTACGCGGTCAGATACGCGAGCGGCGTGAGCCCGCGCTCCGCGGCCCAGGCGTCGCTGCCGAGGAGCGTCACGGCCGCGCCGTCCGTCAGGGGCGTGGAGTTCCCCGCGGTCAGGGTGGGTCCTGGCCCGTCGAGGCCGAAGACGGGACGCAGCGCGGCGAGCTGCTCCGCGCTCGTGCCCGGCCGCAGGTTCTGGTCCCGGGCCAGGCCGCGGTAGGGCACGACCAGGTCGTCGAAGAAGCCGCGCTCGTACGCCGCCGCGAGGCGCCGGTGGCTCGCGGCGGCGAGTTCGTCCTGCGCGGCCCGCGTGATGCCCCGCTTCCGGGCCGTCACGGCGGCGTGCTCGCCCATGGAGAGCCCGGTGCGCGGCTCGGCGTTGCGCGGGACGTCCGGTACGAGGTGCCGGGGCCGCAGCCGCGCGAGCGCCCGCAGCCGCGCCCCCGCGGACCTCGCCCGGCGCGCGGCGAGCAGCACCTTGCGCAGCTCGTCGTTCACCCCGAGCGGCGCGTCGCTCGCCGTGTCCACGCCACCCGCCACAGCCGCGTCGAGCTGCCCGAGCACGATCTTGTTGGCGGCCGCGACGACCGCCTGAAGCCCGGTGCCGCACGCCTGCTGGACGTCGTACGCGGGCGTGCGCGGGTCGAGCCGGGAGCCGAGCACGGTCTCGCGGGCCAGCTGGAAGTCCCGGCTGTGCTTGAGCACCGCGCCCGCCACCAACTCCCCCACCGCGCCGGGCCCTTCGAGCCCGTAGCGGTCGACGAGGCCGTCGACGGCCGCCGTCAGCATGTCCTGGTTCGACGCGGTGGCGTACGGTCCGTCGGCGCGGGCGAAGGGGATGCGGCAGCCGCCGACGACGGCGACGGGGCGGGTGCGGAAGGCGCGCGTCAGCGCACTCGCGCGGTCCGCGGGTACGACCTGGGTGACGGGATTCGTCGGCATCTCTCGACCAGCTCCTGACCCTTGAGTAACCTTACTCAAGGGTAAATTGAAGCAGACGTACGCCCGTTGGGAAGCGGCCGGACGTCTGCTCGCCCCGCCGAGACCGACCGAGCTGGGAGCTG
The DNA here is from genome assembly GCF_000720325.1 of Streptomyces sp. NRRL B-1347. GTDB lineage: Bacteria > Actinomycetota > Actinomycetes > Streptomycetales > Streptomycetaceae > Streptomyces. The sequence continues at coordinate 46,708 of NZ_JOJM01000059.1, read as the reverse complement.
GGCCATGGCCGACCGCTATCTGACGTTCACCCGCACCGCCCCCGGCCGGTTCCTCACCCGCAGGCTCGGCCTGCCCCGGCCCGTGCCGCTGCGCCGCTGGTCGCCCGAACACCCCGCGCTCGACGGGCCGTTGCTGCACCTCACCGCGGGGGACGTACCGCTGCCCGGTCTGCACGAGGTCCTGGTCCGCACCGGACTGGCGCCGCACACCGGCCCGTTGGGCACGCGACGGCCCGCCGCCGTCGTCCTGGACGCGACCGGCGTCGCCACCGTCACCGCCCTCGTGGACGTGCACGCCACGCTGCACCCCGTGGTCCGCTCGATCGCGGACTGCGGCCGCGTCGTGGTCCTCGGCGCGCCGCCCTCCCCCGCCGACCACCACCAGGCCGCCGCGCAGCAGGCCCTCGACGGGTTCGTCCGCTCCCTCGCCAAGGAACTCGGCCGGGGCAGGACCGCGACGCTCGTCCGCACCACCTCCGCGGCCGCCGCCGAGACCACCCTGCGCTTCCTCCTCTCGCCGAAGTCCGCGTACGTCAACGGCCAGACCGTCGAGGTCACCCACGCCGCCCCCGACGAGCACGCGCCCGGGATCCACGACCCCGCCAGGCCGTTGGCGGGGCGCACCGCACTCGTCACCGGCGCCGCGCGCGGCATAGGCGAGGCGGTGGCCCGGGTCCTGGCCCGCGACGGCGCCCACGTCGTCGCCCTCGACGTGCCCGCCGCGCGCACCGACCTCGTCCGCGTCGCCGCACGCGTCGGCGGCGAGCCGCTGGCCCTCGACATCACCGCCGACGACGCGGGCGAGCGGATCGCCGCCGCGCTGCCCGACGGCCTCGACGTCCTCGTCCACAACGCGGGCATCACGCGCGACCGGCGCCTCGCCAACATGGCCGCCGACCGCTGGAGTCCGGTCATCGACGTCAACCTGGGCAGCGTCCTGCGCACCACGGACTTCCTCCTGAAGTCCGGCACGCTGCGGCGCGGCGGCAGCGTCGTCGCCACCGCGTCCATCGCGGGGCTCGCCGGGAACGCCGGGCAGACCAACTACGCCGCCAGCAAGGCGGGCGTCGCAGGCCTGGTCCGGTCCCTCGCGCCCCGGGCCCTCGGCGAGCACGGCATCACCGTCAACGCGGTGGCCCCCGGCTTCATCGAGACCCGCATGACCGCGGCCGTGCCCCTCCTCATCCGCGAGGCCGGGCGCCGTTTGAACTCCCTCGCGCAGGCCGGTCAGCCCGTCGATGTCGCAGAGACGGTGGCCTGGCTGGCCCTCGGCGGGGTGAACGGCCAGGTGGTACGGGTGTGCGGCCAGAGCCTCCTGGGCGCGTGACGCCACCGCTGAGCTCGAACCACGCCCCCTCTTTCCCACCCACCCGCCAGAACCTCCATGGCTTCGCCCGCCTGACCCCGACGCGGAGCGCTGCGCCACGTGTCTGCTTCCAGCAGAGCCGCCCTACAGAAAGGCCCCCATGCCCTGGCCTCCGCTCCCCCTCACCCTCCTCAAGGGCGCCCTCCTCTCCCCCTTCAAGCGCCCGGGCACCGGCCGCAGTGACGCCCCGGGCCTGCGGGCCCGCGCCCGGGCCGCGCCCGGCCGGGTGGAGCCGTACCGCCGGGTCTGCGGATTCGCCCCCACCGGGGACACCGTCCCCCTGCCGTACCCGCACGTGCTCGCGTTCCCCCTCACCACCCGCCTCCTGGCCGCCAGGGCCTTCCCGCTGCCCCTGCTCGGCCTGGTGCACACCTCCATCGAGGTCGTCCAGCACCGCGCCCCGCGGCTCACGGACGAGCTGGACCTCACGGCGTACGTGGCGGGACTGGCCCCGCACCACCGCGGCACGCAGGCCACCCTCGCCGTGGCGGCGGCCGTCGGCGGGGCGGTCGTCTGGGAGTCCCGCAGCACCTACCTCGCCCGCCACCGGACCGGGACGACAGCGGCACCGCGCCGGAGCCGGGGCGACGAGCCCCCGCTCCCCGCCCGGGCGGAGTGGCGGCTCGCGGCCGACCTGGGCCGCCGCTACGCCGCCGTCTCCGGCGACCGCAACCCCATCCACCTGCACCCGCTCACGGCCCGCCCCTTCGGCTTCCCGCGCGCGATCGCCCACGGCATGTGGACGTTCGCGCGCTGCCTTGCGGAGTACGGACCGGCCGGAACGGAACCGGTGCGTGTGACCGCCGAGTTCCGGGCGCCCGTACCGCTGCCATCGACCGTCACGTACGGCTGTCAGGGGCAGGACTTCGAGCTGCGGGACAGCACGGGACGGCCGCATCTGCGCGGCCGGGTGGAGCCGCTAGCGGGGCGGTGACCAGGGGCGGCCCTCCATGAGGTCGCCGAGTCCCGCCCAGGCGAAGTTCATGAGCGTGGCGGCGGCCTCCTTGGCCGGGACGGACGGCTCCGCGTTGGCCCACCCGGCGAGCGACTCCGCGGCGCCCACGAGGGCGTGCGCGAGCCCCGCGACCTCGCGGTCGGGCAGCGACGGGTCCCGGTGGGCGGCCCGCGCCGCCGCCCCGATGAGCGCGGTCACGAAGGCGACGATCTCCGCCCGCAACCCGTTCACCTCGGCGGCGAACGGCTCGCCGACCGTGCGCGCCTGGCTGTGCAGCACGGCCCAGGCGTCCGGGTGGAGCGCGGTGTGCTCGAAGAACGCCCGCAGGCCGTCCCAGAGCTGCTGGTCGGCGGGCGCGTCGGGGCTCACTGCCGTGCGCACGGCCCGGGTGAGCGCGGCGGCCTCACGCCGGATGCAGGCGGTGAACAGGTCTTCCTTGGAGTTCAGATACAGATACACGAGCGGCTTGGAGACCCCGGCGAGCTCCGCTATCTCGTCCATGGACGCGGCCCGGTACCCGCGCTGCCCGAAGGTCCGCACCGCCGCGTCGAGCATCTGCCGCTCGCGCACGGCCCGCGGCATCCGCTTCTGCCGCCCCCGTTTGCCGGCCTCCCCGGCCTTGCTCCCGGTCTTCACAGCTCCCACCCCGGCCGCCCGCCCTTCCGCACCAACCGTCCACGGATCAGCGTACGACCCACCACCGACACCCCCGCGTACGACCGTGCCCCGCACCGGAGTTCCGGGTGCGGGGCACGGTCGTACGGCAGGAACGCTCGCCTACGCGGCGGCGGGCAGCGGCCCTTCGTCCAGCGGGTCGTCGAGCGGCGACGCGGACGCGTGCGCGTACGCCTCGCGGTCGAGGATGTTCTCGCGCGCGGCGACCACGACGGGCACGAGAGCTTGTCCTGCGACGTTCGTGGCGGTGCGCATCATGTCCAGGACCGGGTCGATGGCGAGCAGCAGGCCGACGCCCTCCATGGGCAGGCCGAGCGTGGACAGGGTCAGGGTCAGCATGACCGTGGCGCCCGTGAGGCCCGCGGTGGCGGCGGAGCCGACGACCGACACGAAGGCGATCAGGAGGTACTCCTTGATGCCCATGTTCACGTCGAAGATCTGCGCGACGAAGATCGCGGCGATCGCCGGGTAGATCGCGGCGCAGCCGTCCATCTTGGTGGTGGCGCCGAACGGCACCGCGAAGGACGTGTACTCCTTCGGCACGCCGAGGCGCTCGGTGACCTTCTGCGTGACCGGCATCGTGCCGACCGAGGAGCGCGAGACGAAGGCCAGCTGGATGGCGGGCCAGGCGCCCTTGAAGAACTGGAGCGGGTTGACCTTGGCGACCGTGGAGAGGAGCAGCGGGTAGACGCCGAACATCACCAGGGCGCAGCCGATGTAGATGTCCGCGGTGAACGTGGCGTACTTGCTGATCAGGTTCCAGCCGTAGTCGGCGATGGCGAAGCCGATGAGGCCGACGGTGCCGATCGGGGAGAGCTTGATGACCCACCACAGGGCCTTCTGGAGCAGCGTGAGGATCGACTCGCTGAGGTCCAGGATCGGCTTGGCCTTCTCGTCGCCGATCTTGAGGATGGCGACGCCCGCGACGGCGGCCATGAAGACGATCTGCAGGACGTTCAGCTCGGTGAACGGCGTGATGACGTCCGTCGGGATGATGCCGGTGAGGAAGTCGATCCAGGAGCCCTCGTGCTCGGGCTTGGCACCGTCCTTCGGGGTCAGCCCCGTGCCCGCGCCGGGGTTGGTGACCAGGCCGATGACGAGGCCGATGACGACCGCGATCAGCGACGTGATCATGAACCAGAGGAGCGTGCGGGTCGCCAGCCGGGCGGCGTTGTTGACCTTCCGCAGGTTGGTGATCGAGATCAGGATGGCGAAGAACACCAGCGGGGCGACGGCCAGCTTCAGCAGGCCGATGAAGGTGTCGCCGACCTTCGACAGGGTGGTGACGAGCCAGCTGATGTCCTGGCTGCGGGCGAGCCAGCCGAGCAGCACGCCCAGGACCAGACCGCCGAGGATCTGGGCCCAGAAGGGCAGCTTCAGGAACTTGGGTATCCGGAAGCCGGATCGGGGCTCGTCGGTGGGGGACGCGGAATTCGCGGACACGGACACACTCCGGGTAATGACGGGGGACGTGAGGAGCGGCGACCGCGAAAGGGTCACGGGCGCCGCTGCAGTGCAGGTGTCGAAGTCGTTCAGATGACGCGACAGGCCGCGGACATGCAGCGGCAGAGATCGACATGCAGGCGCTCCACGAGCGGGACGCTGCGCAGGCGCGCCACGAGCGGGACGCTCATGGCGTTGCGGTGCGCGGCTGCTGTCTTCATGTCGAACACGTTAACACTTGAACTTTGAGTACATCAAAGCCCTTGTTTGAGGTAGGAGGGGTCCCAAGCGTCCCAGAAACGGCAGAACCCCGGTACCGGAGCGGCATGCTCCGGTACCGGGGTTCCCTGCGTGTGTGACGAACCTTACGACTGCGCGGGCCGCACGGCCGCGTGGTGCGCGGCCGTCGCTACTGCGCGGTGCGCGCGGCGTCGTCGGCGCCGTCCTCCTGGGTGCGGTTGCGCTCCAGGCTGGCCTTGACGTTGTCGACCTTCGCGACGACCTTCTCCGACGCGCGGTCGCGCTCCTTGCGCAGGAGCACGAAGCTGAGGGGCGCGGAGACCACCAGGGAGAGCAGCGCCACCCACAGGAGGTTGGAGCCGCCGAGTCCGCGCGGCACGATGCCGGAGTAGACGAGGCCCCAGACGACCAAGAAGCAGCCCGCGAAGATCCCGAGGCGCATCAGCGTGTAGCGGAGCATGTCAATCCACTCTTCCGTTCCGACATAGGCCCGAGCATCCCGAATCAGCCCGAGCTGGACGAGCCCCTCCAGTGAAGCACGGCGGCGCGCCCCGGCAGGAGCCGGGTCAGAGCCGCATCGGCTGCGGCGACTCGCGCAGCTCCCGGTCGGGCCCCGCGAACTCGCGGATGACCTCGTAGCGCGTGTTGCGCTCCACCGGGCGGAAGCCGGCCTCGCGGATCAGGTCGAGCAGGTCGTCGCGGGTCAGCTTGTTCGGCGTGCCGAAGTTGTCCGCGTCGTGGGTGATCTTGTACTCGACGACGGAGCCGTCCATGTCGTCCGCGCCGTGCTGGAGCGCGAGCTGCGCGGTGGCGAGGCCGTGCATGACCCAGAAGACCTTGACGTGCGGCACGTTGTCGAAGAGCAGCCGGGAGACCGCGAAGGTCTTGAGGGCCTCGATGCCGGAGGCCATCTTCGTGCGGGCCTGGAGGCGGTTGCGGACCTTGCCGTCCCGCACGTCCACGAAGTCGTGCTGGTAGCGCAGCGGGATGAAGACCTGGAAGCCGCCGGTCTCGTCCTGGAGCTCACGCAGGCGCAGGACGTGGTCGACGCGGTGGCGGGGCTCCTCGATGTGTCCGTACAGCATCGTCGAGGGGGTCTTCAGACCCTTCTCGTGCGCCAGGCGGTGGATGCGGGACCAGTCCTCCCAGTGGGTCTTGTGGTCCACGATGTGCTGCCGGACCTCCCAGTCGAAGATCTCGGCGCCGCCGCCGGTCAGCGACTCCAGACCGGCGTCGATCAGCTCGTCGAGGATCTCCGACGCGGACAGGCCCGAGATGGTCTCGAAGTGGTGGATCTCGGTGGCCGTGAAGGCCTTCAGGGAGACGTGCGGCAGCGCGGCCTTCAGCTCCCGCAGCGAGCGCGGGTAGTAGCGCCAGGGGAGGTTCGGGTGCAGGCCGTTGACGATGTGCAGCTCGGTGAGGTTGTCGGCCTCCATCGCCTTGGCGAGCCGGACGGCCTCCTCGATGCGCATCGTGTACGCGTCCTTCTCGCCCGGCTTGCGCTGGAAGGAGCAGTACGCACAGGAGGCCGTGCACACGTTGGTCATGTTGAGGTGCCGGTTGACGTTGAAGTGCACCACGTCGCCGTTCTTGCGGGTGCGCACCTCGTGGGCGAGACCGCCGAGCCAGGCCAGGTCGTCGGACTCGTACAGGGCGATGCCGTCCTCGCGGGACAGCCGCTCACCGGAGCGGACCTTCTGCTCCAGCTCGCGCTTGAGCCCTGCGTCCATTGCCGTACCTCTATCTCTCCGAACGACCTGCGACAGACCCGCCCAACGGTACTCCCCCACCCTTCGGGCGGGAGGGGGCCCCATACGGCGCTCCGCGCCTACACCTCTTCGGGCAGTTCCCCGACCCGGTTCTCCCACTTCGTAGAGAGGACGATCGTCGTCCGCGTGCGCGAGACGCCCTTGGTGCCGCTGAGGCGGCGGATGGTCTTCTCCAGGCCGTCCACGTCGCTGGCGCGGACCTTGAGCATGTACGAGTCGTCGCCCGCGATGAACCAGCAGTCCTCGATCTCGTGCAGGTCGCGCAGGCGCCGGGCGACGTCCTCGTGGTCGGCGGCGTCGGACAGCGAGATGCCGATCAGCGCGGTGACGCCGAGGCCGAGGGACGCGGAGTCGACCGTCGCGCGGTAGCCGGTGATGACGCCGGCCGCCTCCAGGCGGTTGATGCGGTCGGTGACGCTGGGCCCGGAGAGGCCGACGAGGCGCCCGAGCTCGGCGTAGGAGGCACGGCCGTTCTCGCGCAGAGCCTGGATGAGCTGCCTGTCCACGGCATCCATAGGTCGAAGCCTTTCATTATTTAGCGTTTTCGCGAGTCTACGTGTAGAATCTAAGGCGTAACAGGGTCTAGACCCTGTGAATCTTCCGGATGTTCAGCCGATCAACGACGATCCTTCGAATTCTTCAGGAGTGTTCCCCGTGTACACGATCGAGATGGCCTACGCCCGTATGCGCGAGCTTCAGGACCAGGCCAACCGCTCGCGTGCCCACCTGTCCGCCGCCGCAGCGCGCAAGGCCAAGAAGCGCGCCGCCAAGAAGCGCTAGCCCCGTCGCGGGGATGCGGAGCAGCGCCAGCTGCGGGTTCGTCGTGATCGGGTGCGGGTTCACCGTGGCTGGTCGCGCCCACGCGGCGCAGCCGCAGTTGTCACAGCCCCGCGCCCCTTCGGGGCGCCCCTGTCTGGGGCGTTCACCTCTCACGAGAGCTGGCTCCTAGCTCTCCCTTCCAGCGGCGGTACAGCTGGTGCGGCACCCCTGCCGCGTCCAGCGTCCGCCCCGCGACGAAGTCCACCAGATCCTGGATGTGCGTCGCCCCCGCGTAGAACGCCGGAGAGGCGGGCAGCACGATCGCGCCCGCCTCGTCCAGGCTCACCAGGTGCCGCAGCGTCTGCCCGTTCAGCGGTGTCTCCCGCACGCAGACCACGAGCCGCCGCCCCTCCTTGAGCGTCACGCTCGCCGCGCGCTGCAGCAGGTCCTTCGAGAGCCCCAGCGCCACCCCGGCCACGCACGCCGTGGACGCGGGCACGATCAGCATCCCCTTCGTCGCGTACGAACCCGACGAGGGCCCCGCCGCCAGGTCACCGGCCGCCCAGTAGCGCACGTCGTCCGTGCACACCCGGAACGTGTCCGGCTTGCCGTCCGCACCCCGCGCCAGCCACTGCTCCAGGTCCTCGCGCCAGTGCGCGTCCCGGAACGAGATGCCGGTCTCGTCGAGCAGCGTCAGGCGCGAGGCCCGCGAGACCACCAGGTCCACGCTCTCGCCGGCCTCCAGCAGCGCCCGCAGGACCGCCGCGGCGTACGGGGTGCCGGAAGCGCCCGACACCCCCACGACCCAGGGCCTACGCTCCGTATCTCCCGCGTTCACGCCCCGCAGCCTATCCACGGGCCCGGTGCGCCCCGTCATACCGTGAGCCCGCGCACCAGCAGGTCGAGCAGCGCGCACACGAAGAGCGCGATCCCGATGAAGCCGTTGACCTGGAAGAAGGCGCGGTTGAGGCGGGACAGGTCGTGCGGCCGCACGATCGAGTGCTCGTACAGGAAGGCACCCGCGACGATCAGCAGGCCGAGCCAGAAGAACGCGCCCGCGCCGGTGGCCACGGCGTACCAGACGAACAGCGCCGTCGTGATCGTGTGGCAGGCGCGCGCGCCCCAGACGGCGGCCGGGACGCCGAACCGCGCGGGCACCGAGAGCACGCCGACCTCCCGGTCGGTCTCCACGTCCTGGCAGGCATAGATCAGGTCGAAGCCGCCGATCCACACGCCCACCGCGAGGCCCAGGATCACCGCCGTCCAGGACCACTCGCCGGTGATCGCGAGCCAGGCGCCGATCGGCCCGATGGCCTGCGCGACGCCGAGGATCGCCTGCGGGAAGTTGGTGAACCGCTTGCCGTACGGATAGACGACCATCGGGATCACCGCGACCGGCGCGAGCGCCAGGCACAGCGGGTTGAGCAGCGCGGCGGAGCCCAGGAAGACCACGACGGCGACGAGCGCGCCGGTCCACGCGGACTTCACCGTGACGGCGCCGGTGACCAGCTCGCGGTGCGCGGTGCGCGGGTTACGGGCGTCGATCTCGCGGTCGATGATGCGGTTCGCGGCCATCGCGAAGGTGCGCAGGCCCACCATGCAGATGGTGACCAGGAGCAGCCGCCCCCAGTGGATGTTCTTGTCCCACTCGTACATCGCCGTCAGGGAGGCGATGTAGGCGAAGGGCAGCGCGAACACGGAGTGCTCGATCATGACGAGCCGCAGGAAGGCTTTCGTACGTCCCGGCTGCGGCAGCGCGGCGGAAGCGGAACTCACAGGCCGTACTCCCTCCAGCGGCGGTCCACGAGCGCCGCCGTGTCCGGGTCCGACTCGACCATGTCCGGCCAGCCGCCGTCGCGCGTGTAGCCCTCCTCGGGCCACTTCTTCGTCGCGTCGATGCCCGCCTTGCCGCCCCAGAACTGCTGGTACGAGGCGTGGTCGAGGTGGTCCACCGGACCCTCCACCACCGTCAGGTCGCGCGCGTAGTCGGTGTTGCCGAGCGCCCGCCACGACACCTCGTGCAGGTCGTGGACGTCGCAGTCGGAGTCCACGACCACGATCAGCTTGGTCAGGGACATCATGTGCGCGCCCCAGATGGCGTGCATGACCTTCTGCGCGTGCTTCGGGTACTTCTTGTCGATCGAGACGATCGCGCAGTTGTGGAAGCCGCCCGACTCCGGCAGGTGGTAGTCCACGATGTCCGGCACGATGATCTTCAACAGCGGCAGGAAGAACCGCTCGGTGGCCCGGCCGAGGGGCCCGTCCTCGGTCGGCGGACGGCCCACGACGATCGACTGGAGCAGCGGCCGCTTCCGCATCGTCACGCAGTCGATCGTCAGCGCGGGGAACGGCTCCTGCGGCGTGTAGAAGCCGGTGTGGTCGCCGAAGGGCCCCTCGGGGAGCATCTCGCCCGGCTCCAGCCAGCCCTCCAGGACGACCTCGGCCTGCGCGGGCACCTGGAGCGGCACGGTCTTGCAGTCGACCATCTCGATCCGCTTGCCCTGCAGGAAGCCCGCGAAGAGGTACTCGTCGATGTCGCCGGGCAGCGGCGCGGTGGACGCGTACGTCACGGCGGGCGGGCAGCCGAAGGCGATGGCGACCGGCAGCTTCTCGCCCCGGCGCGCGGCCACCTGGTAGTGGTTGCGGCTGTCCTTGTGGATCTGCCAGTGCATGCCGATGGTGCGCCGGTCGTGGCGCTGGAGCCGGTAGAGCCCGAGGTTGCGGACCCCGCTCTCCGGGTCCTTCGTGTGGGTGAGCCCCAGGTTGAAGAAGGAGCCGCCGTCCTTCGGCCAGGTGAACAGGGCGGGCAGCCGGTCCAGGTCCACGTCCTCGCCCCGGAGCACGACCTCCTGCACCGGCGCGTCCTTGACCTTCTTCGGCGGCACGTGCGTCATCGCGCCGAGCTTCCCGAAGGCCTCGCGCACGCCGACGAAGCCCTGCGGCAGCTCCGGCCTGAGCAGCCCGCCGATCTTCTCGCTGATCTCGCCGTACGACTTCAGGCCGAGGGCCTTGAGCAGCCGGCGGTCGGTCCCGAACACGTTCATCGCGAGGGGCATGTCGCTGCCCTTGACGTTCTCGAAGAGGAGCGCCGGGCCGCCGGACTTCTGGACGCGGTCGACGATCTCGCCGACCTCCAGATACGGGTCGACCTCGGCCTTGATCCGCTTCAGATCGCCCTCGCGCTCCAGTGCCCTCAGCAGAGAGCGGAGATCGTCATAAGCCATGCGGTCAAGTATCGGTCACCGGCTACCCTGGCCCCGTCACCGGGTACGCCCGGCGCCCGCACTCCGCTCTCTGGGGGATCTCCGACCCATGCTCAGGTATCTGCCGTTCCTGCTGGTCCTGGCCGTGTGGATCTACGCCTTCATCGATGTGCTCAACACCCCCGAGAAGGAAGTGCGCCACCTGCCCAAGGTGGTGTGGGTCATCATCGTGCTCCTCTTCGGCGAGGTACTCCTCGGCCCGATCGCCTGGTTCGTCACCGGCAAGAAGCGGGGGCCTGCGACCGGCCGGGCGAACGGCTCCCGCGGGGGCTGGGTCGCCCCCGACGACAACCCCGACTTCCTGAAGGGCCTGAACAAGGACCTCGACAAGGACACGGACAAGCGCGACGAGGGCAAATAGCCCGTCCGGCGTTTGAGGACGAGGCGCGGAGCGCCGACAGGGCGGGGGTGCGGGGGCGGAGCCCCCGGATCGGGAAGGGGCGGGTCCGGGGCGTCCCGCGAGGGCACTATGTCCCCATGACGATCCCCACCGTCGATCTGCGGGCCTGGCGCTCAGGAGAGCCGGCCGCCCGGGGCCGGATCACCGCGGCCGTGGACGAGGGCCTCCGCACCGCCGGCTTCCTCCTGGTCACCGGCCACGACGTGGCCCCCGCCCTGCGCGCCACGATCCGCGAAGAGGCCCGTTCCTTCTTCCGGCTGCCGCCCGAGGCCAAGCAGCCGTACTCCGTACGAGTGGGTGCCCGCGGCTGGCTCGGCCCCGGCGCGGAGGCCAACAGCTACGCGGAGGGCACCCCCTCGCCGCCGGACCTGAAGGAGTCGCTGTCCTTCGCCGCCGACGAGCCGACCGGCGACGCGGCCGTCGACGCGGAGTGGTTCGCGCCCAACACCTGGCCCGCCGAGACCCCGGGCCTGCGCGGCCCCGTGGAGACGTATCTGCGCCTGATGCGGACGCTCTCCGACCAGCTCCTCGAAGTGCTCGCGGCCGCGCTCGGCGAGCCCGAGGACTTCTTCACCCGCCACACCGGCCACCCCACCTGGGGCTTCAACATCAACTGGTATCCGGGGCGCGACCGGGTCGGCACCCCCGAGCCGGGCCAGTTCCGCATCGGCCCGCACACCGACTTCGGCACGGTCACCGTCCTCGACCGGCAGGCGGGCCGGGGCGGGCTCCAGGTGTTCACGGACGCCGACGGCTGGCAGGACGCGCCCTGGGACCCGGAGGCGTTCACGATCAACATCGGCGATCTGATGGCGCGCTGGACCGGCGGCCGCTGGCGCTCCGGCCGCCACCGCGTCCTGCCGCCCCCGGCCGACGTGCCCGCCGAGGAGCTGATGTCGCTGGTGTACTTCTACGAGTGCGACCCGGGCACGGACGTGCGCGGCACCGACTCGCACACCTATCTGCGCGCCCAGCTGGACTCGATCGCCTCCGACTGAGCCGGTTCAGTCCCCGCGCAGCACCAGGGCGAGCAGCCCGGGGAAGCGCGCGTCGAACTCCTCGCGCCGCAGCCGGTTCACCCGCCGCGGCCCCTCGTCGCGCTGCTCGACGAGGCCCGCGGCCCGCAGCGCCGCGAAGTGGTGGCTCAGCGCCGCCTTGCCGACGGGCACGTCGAAGCTGCCGCAGGCCCGCGACCAGTCCGCCGAGCCCGCGAGTTCCCGCACGAGCCGCAGCCGTACGGGGTCGGCGAGCGCGGCGAGGGCCTCCTGCACGGTGACGTCGTCGAGGCGCGCGTGCACGGGGGCCGCGCGGTGGCTGGTGCGTGGGGCCACGGGCCCGCCTCCTCGTTCTCGGGGAAGGACTTGCAGAGTGTTCGATGAAAACCATACAGTCCCGAGTGTTCAATTCAGATCGAACACAATGCACCGGGAGACACGCATGCGCGCAGTCCAGCTCCACGAGTTCGGCGGGCCCGAGGTCCTGAAGGCCGTCGAGACCGGCGCCCCCGAGCCGGGTCCCGGGCAGGTCGCCGTCGACGTCGCGTACACCGGCGTGAACTTCGCCGACCTCAAGGCCCGCGCCGAGGGCTACCGCGTGCCGGGCCTGCCGTTCGTGCCCGGCCTCGAAGTGTCGGGGCGGGTGCGCGCGGTGGGCGCGGGCGTCGAGGGCATCGAGGCCGGCCAGGAGGTCGCCGCGCTCACGGCGGGCGGCGCCTACGCCGAGGTGGCCGTCGCGGACGCCGCCACCGTCTTCCCGGTCCCGGCCGGAGTCGATCTGCGCACCGCCGCCACGCTGCCCACCGTCCTGCCCACCGCCCACGCCCTGCTCCACGAGGTCGGCCGGCTCCGCGCGGGCGAGACCGTGCTCGTGCAGGGCGCGGCGGGCGGGGTCGGCACCGTGGTCGGCCAGCTGGCGAAGGCCGCGGGGGCCACGGTCCTCGGCGTGGTGTCGAGCGCGGCCAAGGCCGAGTACGCCCACCGGTACGGCTACGACGAGGTGTTCGTCGACAGCGGGACCGGTTTCGCGGCGCAGGCCCGCGCGGCCACCGGCGGGCACGGCGTCGACCTCGCCCTCGACCCCGTCGGAGGCGCCGCCTTCCGCGCCGGACTCGACGCGCTCGCCACCTTCGGCCGCCTGGTCTCGTACGGCAACGCGAGCTCGGCCGAGCCGTGGCGCGTGGGCCAGGCCGAGCTGTTCCCGGGCACGCGGTCCGTGGCGGGCTTCTCCATCCTGACGCTGGCCAAGGAGGACCCGCGGGCGCTGCGCGCGATCGCCGAACGCGCCTTCCGGGCGGTCGCCGACGGCACCGTCACCCTGCCCGTCACCGCCGAGTTCCCCCTCGAAGAGGCCGCGCGGGCCCACGAGCTGATGGGCGGCCGCACGACGACGGGCAAGCTGCTGCTGCGCGTGAACCCGGCGGACTAGCTACGGCCCGGTGGACCGGGCGTAGTCCGCGCGCAGTTCGCGCCACCGGTCGAGGCTCCACGTCGACCAGTCCTTCGGCCGTCCGTCGAGCGCGTCCACCAGGAACCCGAAGTGGTCGTGCCACCCGGCGAGGCAGTCGAGCCGGAACGAGTCCTCGCCGGTGAGCTCGTTGGTGAAGCGCAGCGTGGTGCCCGCGCTCCCCGCGGGCTCCAGGTGGAACCGGCAGCGCCCGTGCAGGTCGATCGTGTACTCGGCGACGACGTCCGGGTCCCAGGCGGTGACCTGCCCGGAGTGGACCGCGTCCGCCGGGGTCTCGTTGTTGAGCCAGCGCAGGCTCACCGCGCCGCCGAGGCGCGGCTCGAACACGTCGGCGGCGGCGAGCCACCCCGGAAGCCCCTCCGGGGTGGCCACCGCCCGCCACACCTCCGCCACCGGGTGCGGCAGGCGCAGCACCCAGTGGAGCGTGTGCGTGTCCCCCTCGGTCCGGCTCGTCCCCCGCTCGATGAATCCACTGACATCGCTCATGGGCCAAGCCTCACGCACACGGTCCCCCGGGTCACGCATCCACTACGGGCGTTCGCCCGCCTTGTCGACGACCTCGCGGTCCACGACGGCGGTGCTCTCGGTCACCTCGCCCTCCTTGCCGTGCGACCCGTCCTCGGTCAGGACGGCCCGCGTGCCCAGGTACTGCTTGGTCTTCTTGTCGAAGATCAGCTCGGTGCGCACGTCGTCGCCGTCGTCCTCCCAGGTGATGGCGACCCCGTGCCGACCGGCGGCGTCCTCGACGTCGTCGACCAGCTCGACGCCGGGGATCTTCGTCGCGGCGAGGTACATGGCGGCGGCCTGCTCCGGCGGCATCAGCGACTCCATCACCATGTCCCCCAGGAGCACGAAGGGCTTTCCGTTCGTCTCCTCCTTCGACACCCTGTTCAGCCAGTCGAGCATGTTGACCGGGTCGGTCGGCAGCTTCTGCAGGTTGCGGTAGTTCGTGGCCGCCTCGTAGGGCTTCGGCTCGACGGGGTCGCCGTTCTCGTCCCTCGCCTCCACCTCGTCCTCCAGACGCTCGTAGTTCGCGTCGTTCGCGGGCTCGTGCAGCATCTCCGTGTGCTTGCCGTCGACGGAGAGCCAGATCTCCCGGTCGTGCAGGGCCTCCTGCTTGCCGCCGTCCCGGAAGCTCACCTTGCTCTTGATGTAGACGAACTGGTCGTCCTCGATGCCCTTCGGCACGGACTGCTGCCGCTTCGCCGCGTCCGCGATCCGCTCCAGCATCCGCACCGTCTCCTTCGACGGCGGCCCGGCCTGCGCCGCATCGCCGCCGAACGGCTGGGCGACCACGAGGCCCGCGGCGACCGCCGCCACCACCGCCCCCGCGACCAGGGAGGGCCGCAGCCAGCCCCTGCCCCCGGCGCTCGGCACCGCAGTGGTGCTCTCTTGGTTCTCCTGCCGGATCTCGCTCAACAGATGCTCCTTCAGGCGCAGATGGCGGCCCGGCGGAAGGTCCCGCTCCAGCGGGGTCGGGAAGTCAGCACGGTCATTGGGTGACTTCATCGGACGCCCTCCTCAATAGGCCCGACCGCGGTGGTGCGGTCATCTCTCACCTGTCCGCGCCCTTTGGGTGGTTCCATGTGTTTCGCGAGCTTTTTCCGGGCCCGTGAGAGGCGCGACCGCACCGTCCCGACCGGGACGCCGAGCGCGCTCGCCGCCGCCTCGTAGCCGAGCCCCGACCACACGCACAGCGCGAGCACCTCGCGCTCGGCCCGGCGCAGCTTCGCGAGCGCCGTGCGGACGAGGGCCAGCTGCTCCTGGTCGTCGACGCGCCCGGCGATCTCGTCGGCGAAGTCGGCGACGGCCTCGGCGCGCGGCAGCCGGGCCACGGCGGCGGCGTGACGGCGGCTCGCGCGCCGCTGGTTGCGGGTCACGTTCGTGGCGATGCCGAGCAGCCACGGCCGCAGCGAGCCGCCGTCCGCGTCGGCCTTGTCGCGCAGCCGCCACGCCTCCAGGAAGGTCAGCGACACGACGTCCTCGGCCGTCGACCAGTCCCCCGTCAGGCGATAGGCGTGGTTGTAGACGGAGCGGGCGTAGCTGTCGAAGAGCTCCCCGAACGCGTCGGGGTCGGAGCCCCGGATCCGTACGCGTAACTGCCGTCGCTGTGCCGCGAGTTCCCCCTCATTCATCTCCACGCCCTGTTGTCTGTCCGTACGACGAAGGCCGGTTCCCGTGACCTGGGTCACGGAAACCGGCCTTCGGGGCCTTGCGGGGTCAGACCCCGGCGTACGAGTGCTTGCCGCTGACGAAGATGTTCACGCCGTAGTAGTTGAACAGCCAGCAGCCGAAGGCGATGAGCGCCAGGTAGGCGGCCTTGCGGCCCTTCCAGCCCGCGGTGGCGCGCGCGTGCAGATAGCAGGCGTAGGCGACCCAGGTGATGAAGGACCAGACCTCCTTGGGGTCCCAGCCCCAGTAGCGGCCCCAGGCGTCGCCCGCCCAGATCGCGCCCGCGATGATCGTGAACGTCCACAGCGGGAAGATCGCGGCGTTCATGCGGTACGTGAACTTGTCGAGGGAGGCCGACGCGGGCAGCCGCTCCATGACGGAGGTCGCGAACCTGCCGGGCGTGCCGCCGCTCTGCAGCTTGGCCTCGTAGCTGTCCTTGAACAGGTACGCCGCCGTGGACACCGCGCCGACGTAGAAGGCGGCGCCGCAGAAGATCGCGGTGGAGACGTGGATCCACAGCCAGTACGAGTGCAGCGCGGGAACCAGCTGGTCGCTGTCGGTGTACAGGACGGTGACGGCGAGGCCGAGGTCGAGCAGGACCGTGGTGATCAGCGGCAGGCCGATCCAGCGGACGTTCTTCTTCAGGGCGAGCAGCGCCAGGAAGACGCCGATCGCGACCGTGGAGAAGGTGATGTTGAACTCGTACATGTTGCCCCACGGCGCGCGCCGCACCGAGAGCGCGCGGGTGAGGACACCACCGGCCTCGACGAGGAAGCCGAGGGCGATCATGGAGACGGCGATGCGGCCGTAGAGGTCGCCCTGCTCGTCACCGGCGGCGGCACCGGGGCCGTCCGGCACGTCACGGCTGCCCGCGACGGCGCGGGTGACGACCTTGGGCGCGGCCTTGGGCCGCTCCAGGGTGGCCGTGCCGCCCTTGGCCCGCACGGTGACGGCGGGACCGGAGGAGGCCGACGCCTTGGCGGCATCCGCGTCGGCCGCACCGTCGGAGGTGAGCGCGGCGGCCGTGCGGGCGACCTTGCTGCGGCTGCCGAACAGCCACTCCGCCATGAGCGCGAAGAAGGCGAGGAGGTAGACGGCCATCGCGGAGTAGATCAGCACATTGCTGATGTTCGCGAGGTTCTCATTGGGTTCGGCGGCGAGGGTGGTGGCGAGCGTCACTTCTCAGCCCCTTCGGCAGGAACATCGGGGGTGGGGTGGGATGGGTCGGTGGCCGGGCTGGCCGTGCTGTCCGTGCCCGGGGATTCGGTGTCCTTGCCGGACGCCTCGGCGGCCTCAGCGGTGTCGGCGGTGTCATCCGTGCCGGCGGCTTCCGAGGCCTTCGGGGTCTCGGCGGCCTCCGGTTCCGCCGTGCTCGGAGCCCGCTCGTGCAGGGTCTCCGCAAGCGCGGCCAGCTCCTCGGGCACCTTCGCGGACTCGCTGCGGCCCAGGCCCGCCATCTCGACGACCGTGACGCCGTCGGCGCCCCGCACCGCCCGGACCCAGACGCGGCGGCGCTGGATGAACAGCGAACCGGCGAGGCCCGCGATCGCGGCGATCGCGCCGCCGAGGGCCCAGCCGCTGCCCGGCTCCTGGGAGATCTGGAAGGTCGCCCACTGCTTGAGCTCCTTCTCGAAGGTGATCGACCCGGCGCCGTTCGGCAGCTTCATGGTCTCGCCGACCTTGAGCCGCTTCTTCAGCAGCTCGCCCTCGGCGTCCTTGAACTTCTTCATCTTCCGCGTGTCCAGCTGGTACACGTTCTGCGGGATGCCGGAGTCCACACCGAGGCTGCCGTGGTACGCGGAGAGCGCGAGCCGCGGATTGAAGGGCGCGGGGAACTGGGAGAACATCTGGCCGTTGCCCTCGCCCGCGAACGTCGGCACGAAGAAGGCGTTGAAGCCCAGCTGCTCCTTCTTGCCGTTCTTGTCGCGGTAGCCGTCGAGGATCTTGATGGCGCCGGTGGCCGTGCCCATCGAGTCGATGGGCAGGAGCGGCACGGAGACGCGGGAGACGACCTTGCCGCGCCCGTCGCGGACGGTGACCGTGGGCGCGTACCCGTGGCCGATGAGGTAGACCTTCGTGCCGTTGACCTCAAGAGGCTTGTTGACCTCGATGGCCTTCTTCTTCTCCGGCCCGTCGGCGCCCTCGCTGTAGGTCACGTGCGCCTTGTAGGTGCGGGCGGTGCCGCGCTGGGGCCCGGACATCTCGTACGTGCCCTCGAAGCTGCGCAGCTTGAAGCTGAACGGCTCCAGCTCCCCGGTGCTGAACAGGCTGCCGGACTTGAAGTCGTCGTACTGCGTGAGCGTGTTGGAGAAGCCGTCGCCCTCCATGATCAGCTTGCCGCCCTCGGACTTGAACAGCTGTCCGGCGGCGAAGGCGATCAGGAGCACGATGAGCGCGATGTGGAAGGCCAGGTTCCCGGCCTCGCGCAGATAGCCCTTCTCGGCGGCGACGGCCCCGCCCACCTCGTGGGAGCGGAAGCGCCGCTGCTTGAGCAGCGCGAGCGCGGCCTCGTTCACCTGCTCGGGCGAGGCGTCGGTGCGCCAGGTGGTGTACGCGGGCAGCCGGGTCAGCCGCTTGGGCGCGGCCGGCGGGCGGCCGCGGAGCTGGCCGACGAACTGCCAGGTGCGCGGCACGATGCAGCCGATGAGCGAGACGAAGAGCAGGATGTAGATCGCGGAGAACCACACCGAGCTGTAGACGTGGAACAGGCCGAGCTTCTCGTAGATCGGCGCGAGCGTGGTGTGGGTGTCCTTGAAGTCCTGGACCTTCAGCTCGTCGGTGCCCTGCTGCGGGATGAGCGAGCCGGGGATCGCGCCGAGCGAAAGCAGCAGGAGCAGGAGCAGCGCGACCCGCATGGAGGTCAGCTGCCGCCAGATCCACCGGAACCAGCCGATGACGCCGAGCGACGGCAGGTTCGGGGCGCCGCCGCCCGTCGCCTCGTCGAGGGGGGCGGTGGACAGCTGTGCGCCGGCCGCCCCGAGGTCGTCCTGGGCGACGGTCTCGTCCCGGGTGGTCGTGGTCTTGCTCATGGATCAGATCCCCACCGAGTAGCTGTTCGACCAGACCTGCATCTGCTGCATGACGCTGTCCCAGACGCCGGTCAGCATCAGCAGCCCGGTCACGATCATCATGCCGCCGCCGATCCGCATCACCCACGCATAGTGCCGCTTCACCCAGCCGAACGCGCCGAGCGCCTTGCGGAACGCGACGGCCGCGAGGATGAACGGGATGCCGAGCCCGAGGCAGTACGCGACTCCGAGGAGCGCGCCCCGCTGCGGGTCGGCGCCCTCGAAGGACAGGACGTTGACGGCCGCGAGCGTCGGGCCGATGCACGGCGTCCACCCTACGGCGAACAGGGCGCCCAGTATCGGGGCCCCGACGAGCCCGGTGGCGGGCCGCTTGTGGAAGCGGAACTCCCGCTGGGTGAGCCAGGGCATGAGGCCCATGAAGAAGAACCCGAGCAGGATCATCACCACACCGAGCACGTTCGTGATGGTGCTCTGGTGCTCCCGCAGGCTCTCCCCTAGCGCCCCGACGAACATCCCGGCGGGCACGAAGATCGCGGTGAAGCCGAGCACGAAGAGCCCGGCCCCCGCGACCATCCGGCCGCGCTTGGCCTCCTCCAGGTCCTGCCCGGTCACCCCGGTCACGTACGAGAGGTAGCCCGGCACCAGCGGCAGGACGCACGGGGAGAAGAACGAGACGAGGCCGCCGAGCACCGCGACGGGGATCGCGAGCAGCAGCGCTCCGCTCATGACGGTCTGGTTCGGCCCGGACGCGGCGAGCGTGTGGGCGGCGGCGATGGCGGTCGACACGTCGGTCACTTCTCCGCGACCACGGGGTCGATCATCTTGCGCAGCTTCTCCTCGCTGAGGGGCTGCTGCGAGCGCGCGGCGATCTTCCCGTCCTTGTCGATGACGAGGGTGGACGGGATGAAGTTCGGGTTGAGCGTGCCCCGCGGGAAGCGCAGCATCAGCTTGCCCATCGGGTCGTACAGGCTCGGGTACGGCACGCCCTTGTCCTTCTCGAAGGCGATGGCCGGGCCCTTCTCGGGGTCGCGGGCGT
Organism: Streptomyces sp. NRRL B-1347; assembly: GCF_000720325.1. GTDB lineage: Bacteria > Actinomycetota > Actinomycetes > Streptomycetales > Streptomycetaceae > Streptomyces. The sequence continues at coordinate 27,138 of NZ_JOJM01000059.1, read as the reverse complement.
TGATGCCGACGAACTCCACGCCCTTGGGCTTGGTCTCCTTGGCCACCTTCGCGAAGCTCGGCGCCTCGGCGCGGCACGGCGGGCACCAGGAGCCCCAGACGTTGACGACGACGACCTTGCCCTTGTAGTCGCCGAGGCTGAGCTTCTCGCCGTCGAGGGTCTCGCCGTCGAGGTCCGGCGCGTCGCGCCGGTCGGCCTTCTTCGCGGTGGAGATGCCGTCGGTGCCGGTGACGAAGTTCGTCTTGCCCGAGCCGCCCGACGTGCCGCCCGAACTGCAGGCCGTCAGGGTGAGCGCGGCGGCCGCCGCAGCCGCCGCCAGCGCGGTCACACGGCTGCGACGACGGCTGGCACGGCGGTCAAGACTGCGGTTCTGGCTGCGGGGGGCGCGGCAGGCGGCACTCATGTGAAAAGTTTCGCATGCCCGATTCGAGGATCTTCGACGCCCCCCGCAGTAGCGGAAAGTCCCATTTCAGACAGGGTTTCCGCGCGTTTTCCAGCCGGTGTTTCAGGCGGCGTCGCCGGTGCTGCCGGTGTCCTTCTCGGCGTCCTTGCGGGAGCCGCCGGAGCCGGCGTCGGACAGGAAGCTCTTCCAGCCGCCCGCGGGCTTCTGGCCGACCTCAAGGCTGCGCAGCTTGGCGAGGACCTCGGGCTTCTGTACGTCGAGCCAGTCCACGAACTGCCGGAAGGAGACCATGCGGACGTCCTTCTTCCCGGCGATGCCCTTGATGGCGGCCTCGACGGCGTCCATGTAGATGCCGCCGTTCCACTCCTCGAAGTGGTTGCCGATGAAGAAGGGCGCGCGGTTCGACTCGTACGCGCGCTTGAAGCCGGAGAGGTAGGCCTCGGTGGCCTGCTTGCGCCAGCCCGGGTAGTTGGCCGGCGGGGCCTTCGTGGAGTTCTTCGACTGGTTGGCGAGGATGTTGTAGTCCATCGACAGGACCTCGAAGGAGTGCCCCGGGAACGGGATCTGCTGCAGGGGCAGGTCCCAGACGCCCAGCTTCTTCTCGGGCCACTTCTGGCGGCCGCCGGGCGAGGAGGCGTCGTAGCGCCAGCCGAGCTTCTTGGCGGTCGGCAGCAGGTTGTTCTGGCCGAGCAGGCACGGCGTGCGGCCGCCGACCAGCTCCTTGTCGTAGTCGAACGGCAGCGACGGCAGGTCCGTCCAGCCCGTGTTCGTCCGCCACTTCTTGACGAAGGACTTGGCCTGGTCGATCTCGCTCTGCCACTGGGCGGGCGTCCAGTTGCCGACGGTGCCGCTGCCCGCGCAGAAGTGGCCGTTGAAGTGCGTGCCTATCTCGTGGCCTTCGAGCCACGACTGGCGGACGTACTTCAGGGTCTCCTTGATGTGGCCGTCCGTGAGGTAGCCGATGTCGGAGGCGCCGACGGGGTTGTTCGGCGGCCGGTAGAGCCGCTTCTTCGACTCGGGCAGCAGATAGAGCCCGGAGAGGAAGAACGTCATCTTGGCGTCGTGTTCCTCGGCGAGCTTCAGGAAGCGCGGGTACAGGCCGTTGCCGACCTCGCCCGCGCCGTCCCAGGAGAAGATCACGAACTGCGGCGGCGTCTCCCCCGGCTCAAGCGGGCGGGGCGCCTCCGGCTGCTTGGGCTGCTTCCCGGTGAACGCCGTGGAGCCGTCACCGATCGGCTTGGCCGGGCGCTCCGGCGTGGCGCCGCCGCCCTTGCCCTTGTCGGCGGCCGAACCCGATTCCCCGGAGCCGGAGCCGCAGGCGGTGAGCCCGAAGGCCGCCGCGGCACCCACGCCCAGGCCTATCGCGCCCCGTCGGCTGAGCGCACCACGGCTCGCGGCCGCTGCTCCGCCGCCCAGTTCCGGGTCCGTCCGGCTGTCGTCGCGCATTCCATCCCCATTCGTCGCGCCCTCGGTTGTGCAAAGGACAACCACTTAGAGGGCACGACGCCGGGGCGGGTTCCGGCCAAGCCGGACCTATTCGGGTCCTATTACAGAGAACAGACATTCCACGCCATAGGGTGGCCACCCCACTACCCGCCGCGCACAGCAACCTCACAGGGAACACTCGGCCCTGCAGGGGCGCCCCGAAGGGGCGCGGGGAACTGCCCGCCGGTTCCCCATGAGCGCCGCCGCACAGGACCGCCCTCAAGGGGCGCGGGGAACTGCGCGCCCAGCCACGACGAACCGGCAGCCGCAGGCACGACGGCAAGCGGCAGCAGCAAGCCCGGCCCCGCAGGGGCCAGCCCGCTCAAGCCCAGCGCACCGGCTACGCCCCGAAGGCCTTGGCCTTCCCCTTAACCGGCTTGGCCCCGGCCAACAGGTGCTTCGGCACGAGATCCCGCGCCGGCTCCGAGTACCCCACCGACACGATCTTGTCGCCGCGGTAGGTGAACGACGTCAGCGAGGCGAGCGTGCACTGCCGCTTGCGCGGGTCGTGCCAGAGCCGCCGCTTCTCCACGAAGCTGCGCACGATCCAGATCGGCAGCTGGTGGCTGACGCACACCGCCTCGTGCCCGCGCGCCGCGTCCCGCGCCGCGTCGAGCGCGCCCATCATCCGTACGACCTGCTCGATGTACGGCTCGCCCCAGGACGGCTTGAAGGGGTTGACCAGGTGCTTCCAGTTGTCCGGGTTCTTCAGGGCGCCGTCGCCGACACCGAAGGTCTTGCCCTCGAAGACGTTGGCGGCCTCGATGAGCCGCCCGTCCGTCGCGAGGTCGAGCCCGTGGGTCTTGGCGATCGGCGCCGCCGTCTCCTGCGCCCGGTCGAGCGGCGAGGCGACGACGTGCGTGACGTCCCGCGCCGCCAGGTGCTCGGCGACCCGGTCGGCCATCTGCCGCCCCAGCTCCGAGAGGTGGTAGTCGGGCAGGCGCCCGTACAGGATGCCGTCGGGGTTGTGCACCTCGCCGTGGCGCATCAGGTGGACGACGGTCAGCTCATCGGCCCGGCTCACGCGCTGACCTCCTCGGCCTCGGCGGCGGCACGCGCGGCGGCAGGCAGCGCCGCCGCGATCTTCTCGACCGCACGGTCGTCGTGGGCGGTGGACACGAACCAGGACTCGAAGGCCGACGGCGGCAGGTACACGCCCTGCGACAGCATCGAGTGGAAGAACGCGGTGAAGCGGAACGACTCCTGCGCCTTCGCGCCGTCGTAGTCACGCACCTCGCGGTCGGTGAAGAACACGGAGAACATGTTCGACGCGTTCTGGACGCGGTGCGCCACGCCCTCCTTGGTGAGCGCCTCGCCCACCAGCGTGCGGATCCGCTCGGAGACCGCGTCGACCTTCGCGTACGCGGCGTCGTCGAGCAGCCGCAGCTGCGCCAGGCCCGCGGCGGTCGCGACCGGGTTCCCGGACAGCGTGCCCGCCTGGTAGACGGGGCCCGCGGGGGCCAGGTGCGCCATCACGTCGGCGCGGCCTCCGAACGCGGCGGCGGGGAAGCCGCCGCCCATGACCTTGCCGAAGGTCATGAGGTCGGGCACGACCCCGTCCACGCCGAACCAGCCGGCCCTGCTCGTCCGGAAGCCGGTCATGACCTCGTCGGAGATGAACAGCGCGCCGTTCTTCTCGCACGCGGCCTTCAGGCCCTCGTTGAAGCCAGGGCCGGGCGGCACCACGCCCATGTTGCCCGGCGACGCCTCCGTGATCACACAGGCGATCTGGCCCGGGTGGTTGTGGAAGGCCTCGTGCACGGCCTGGATGTCGTTGTACGGAAGGACGATGGTGTCGCCCGCCTGGGCGCCGGTGACACCCGGGGTGTCCGGCAGGCCGAGGGTCGCGACGCCGGACCCGGCCGCGGCCAGGAGCGCGTCCACGTGCCCGTGGTAGCAGCCGGCGAACTTGATCACCTTGGCGCGTCCGGTGAAGCCGCGGGCGAGGCGGATGGCGGACATCGTCGCCTCGGTGCCGCTGGACACGAGCCGGACCTGCTCGACGGGGGCGATCCGGGCCACGATCTCCTCGGCGAGGGCGACCTCACCCTCGCCCGGCGTGCCGAAGGAGGTGCCGCGCGCGACGGCCTCCTGCACGGCCGCGGTCACCTCGGGGTGGGCGTGGCCGAGGATCATGGGCCCCCACGAACACACGAGGTCGACGTACTCGCGGCCGTCGGCGTCCGTGAGGTACGGACCGGTACCGGACACCATGAAGCGGGGCGTACCACCCACCGCGCGGAAGGCGCGCACGGGCGAGTTCACACCGCCGGGCGTCACGGCCGCCGCACGGTCGAAAAGAGTCTGCGAAACTGGGGCGCTATACGGGAAGCTCACATGAACCATGGTGTCAGAGGGTCCGGACGTCGCGCCGGGGCCTCCTGCGCGCCGGCTTTCCGCCCGTACCTCCTTCCCTCGGGGCGGCTGGTGCGGAGATCCTGTGGACTGGTGTTTCACCCCACGTTTCGGCGGGTGACCGTGGGGGAGGTCACTGACACGATGATCGGGTTGCGCGGCAAGGTCCGCGCGCCCTGGAAAAGCAGTCGGGTGGAGATATGCAGCGCGGTGGTGGACTGGGCGAGGGGACCGACGGCCTGGGTCCCCGGCGTGCCCGGCGGGGAAAGCACCGGCGAGATGCGGAGGCGGGCCCGGCCCCTGAGCAGCGGACGCCGGACGGGGCGCGGCGGGACCGCACGGGAAGCAGGAGCAGCGGGGTGGGGGTGACCTACAAGTACTTCGGGGCCCCGGACGGCGCGACCGCGGCCCGGGTACCGATCTCGATGCGGCCCGAGGAGCTCGGCGGCGACGAGCTGGGCATGGGCGGCATGTTCACGAAGATCAAGCCGGAGACGATGGCCGCGATGGTCCTCACCGGCATCGAAGGCATACCCCTGCACAAGGTCCCCCCGCTGGAACTGGTCGTCCTCCACCCCGACTACGCGGTCGTGAAGCTCCCCATGACGGTCGTCGACCCGCTGCGCGGCATCGGCGAGGAGTCGGTGGGCGCCGCGGCCTTCATCTGGTCCACGGTCCCCGACCGCGGCGGCCCCCGGGACGCGTTCAACGTGTACCAACTCCTGCACGAGTGGCAGGACTTCAGCCACCGCCTGCACGACGCGGGCCATCAGGCGTACTGCCTGGTCTGGCCGTGAACGTCCGGTTCCCTGGGTAGTCACCGGGGTACCGGCGGGTGAGGACCCGGGACACTCCGGTGCGCGCAGCGCCGGTGCGCGGAGCGTGCGTCCTTCGTACGCTGACTTTGTACGGGGAAGTGCGCGCCGTCGGATCCGTGCCGGGGGAAGGGGCGGGGCAGTGGCCGAGGGGGATGGGCAGAGCACGCCCGCGGCGGGGCGCGTGCGCGTCCTCACGCCGGCGGGCGCCTTACGGGGCGCCGGCATCATGGTGGCGCCCGGCTCCGTGCTGACCTGCGCGCACGTCGTCGCGGGCGCCCTGCGTCTCCCCGCCGGTTCCGCCGCCCCCACCGGCACGGTCCGCGTGGACGTCGGCGGCCACCCGGGCGCGGCGCCCGGCGAGGCCGCGGTCGCGCCGGACGGCTGGTTCCCCGGACCGGTCGACGGGGGCGGGGTCGGTGACTTCGCGGTCCTCACCACCACCTGGAAGCCGCCCCCGGACGTCGGGTTCGCGCGGCTCGGCCCCTGCGGCGAGCCCGACCGGCGCGAGGTGAGCGTGTACGGCCACCCCGCCCGCGCACCCGACGGGCTGTGGTCGCGGGCGAACCTCGCGGGTCGCGGAGGGCCGCACATGGAGTGGGTGCAGCTCGACGGGCTCGACTCCGCGACCGCCTGGATCGAGCCGGGCTTCAGCGGCGCGGGCGTCTGGGACCCCGCCACGCGCAGGGTGGTCGGCATGCTGACGGCCGCGCTCGGCGACGGGCGCACCCGGGCGGCGTGGATGCTCCCCATGGAGGCGGCGGCCCGCCTGTGGCCCGCGCTCGCCCCGGCGGTGAACGGCCGCCCGCCCCCAGGGGCGGAGCCCGGCGGCGAGAACCCGCAGCTCCCCACCGACCACCAGCAATTCGCCCTCGCCGACGCCCTCCTGAGGGTCTCCCTGGTCGAGGAGGACCGCGCGGCCACGCTGCGGCGGCTGCTTCCCGCGCACATCCGGCACGGCGTCCGGGACCACCCCCGAGCACGGCTCCAGGTCTTCTACGTCGTGCAGGCCTGCGTCGACCACCGCGACGGCAGAGGGGCCCTCGTGGCCGCGCTGCGCATGCTTGACGAGTCGTCGGAACCGGCGCGGGCGGCGCTCGCCCTGTTCGACGAGGTGTGGCCGCAGGCACCGGGCGGCGATGCCCCGTGACGCAGTCCTGGGGCCCGCCCAAGATCGTGCTCGACGCCCTCGACGGCGTCCCGGCCTTCGACGAGACGGCCACCCTGCGCGAGTGCACCCGCATGGTCGGCAGGGCCCTCGGCGCGACGGTCACGGTGCCGGACAGCGCCCGGCGGCGGACGTACCTCTCCTCGCTCCTGATGGCGGTCCTGGAGTACGCCGACGGGCTCCAGGTCCTCGGCGGCGTCGTCGAGCTGCTCGAAGGCAACACGCGCTACACCGAGCGCGTACGGACCGCGATCGCCGTGGCGGAGGTGCCCTTGTTCCCGCCGGAGGACTGGTCCCGTCTGATGGAGGCGCTCGGCGGCCTCGAAGTGCTCGACATCGCGGGCGCGTACCAGGAGGTCATGCGGTACCACGCCGATCCGCTGCCCGCCCACTGCACCGAGCCCTGGCTCGCCGTCGTGCACGCCGCGACGCTGAACGCGCGGCCCGGTGAGCTGCCGCCCTGCGTCCTGCTCGTCGAGCACCTCGCGCGCTACGCGAAGGGCCAGCAGCAACAGGACCTCCTCGGCTGGGCGATGGAGCACCGCGCCCGCCCCGAGTCGTACGGCGAAGGGCCCGCCCTTCCGGCGAAGGGCACCTACCGGAGCGAGCGCGGCCGCCCGGCGCGCCCGGAGGACATAACGGCTGTACCGGCTGCACCGGTCAACAGCGGTGAAAGCGCCCTCCCGGTGGCGGCAGGGGCGGAATCCGGCCTTCTTGGGCGCGGCGTCCGCACGGCGGCCCCCGCACCCGCGCCCCCGGTGCGCGCCGTCGGCCAGGAGCCGGTGTGGGCGCCGAGCGCCTGTCTGCTGATCCGGCTGCGCCCTCTGCCCGACCCCGACCACGAGGGCGAGCGGCTGCTCTCGTACTGGTGGCAGATCGAGGGGCCCGAGCCCTACCCGGTGCGCGGCGGGGATCTGCGCGTCGACGTGGCCGAGCTGCCCGAGCAGGTGAAGTCCCTGGTGGAGGAGGCGGAGACGGGCTGGGCCTACTTCTGCAAGGAGGACCTCACGCTGGAATTCGTGCTGCCGAGGGAGCTGTTGGGGCTGCCGGTCGAGCAGTGGGCCAAAAGGGGCTTCCACGGCGCGGACGGCAGCCTCGGGGAGGACCATCCGGTGCTGCTTCGCAGCCTCGAAAGGATGGAGCGCACGGACACGCACGGCCGCTGGGCGCGCCGCTGGGACGCGCTGCTCACCGGCTGCGCGGGCCCCGTGCACTGGTTTCCCGACGACGGCCGCTCCCGGCTGCTCTCGGATCCGCGGCGCGTGATGGTGGTCCTGAGCGATCCGCCGGGCGGCACCGGCGGGCGCGGTTCCGGGGTGGACGAGCTGGCCGAGTCGCTGCGCGCCGGGGTGCCGATCGTGGTGTGGGACAGACGGGGCGGCATAGATCCGGTGTTCCGCGGCGAGCTGGCCGACTTGGCCGCTCGCACAGGAATCCATCAACTACCTGATGCCGTACGGTCGTTGCGTATAGAGGCGAAAGCCGGGGATGCTGCTGAGGGCGACTCAACGCTCGGTCGTCACGCAGCACTGCTCTGGGACGATCCGTACCGCCTTCCAGGAGGGGGCGGCGCCATGGCGGATTCTTCCGCACAGGGGGGAGGGTAGGACGCGATGCTTCCCGAGGACGGCGTGCCTCAAGGGATCCGTCCGGTCGGCGCCGCGGGCGCCGAGGACGTCCGGTCACAGGACATGACTCCTGACCCGGACACGGCGACATCCACGGAAGCGGCGGACCCGGCGGCCACCGTCGGCGGATCCGCCGACGGTGGACCCGGCCCGAGCCCCGGCTCCGGCCCCGACTCCGGTTCCAGCCCCGGCTTCGGCGCCTCCGGGCAGAACCGCTGGTGGATCTACCGCGGTTCGGGGCAGCCCCTGTACGACACGAGCCTGCGCGAGCTGCTGCCCGAACCGCCGCCCTGGCGCCGCTTCACCGGCGGGCCCGTGGTGCCGCCGCCGCCCGCGGACGACGAGGAGGTCGCGCGCAGGCTGGGCAGGCCGTCGGGGCGCTCCCCGGCCTCCGAGCAACTGCGGCGCGAGGCCGACATGGTCAATGCCGCTTTGCTTCTGCGACGACCCCTGCTCGTGACGGGCCGCCCCGGCACGGGCAAGAGCAGCCTCGCCTACCGCATCAGCCGCGAGCTGCGGCTCGGCCGGGTCCTGCGCTGGCACATCACCAGCAGGACGACACTGCGTTCGGGCCTGTACGAGTACGACGCGATCGGCCGCGTCCAGGACTCCGCCGCACTGCGCGCGCTGCACACCGCGGGGGAATCGCCCATCGCGCCCCGGACGGCCGGCGACAGGGCTGCGGGCGACCCCGCGGCGAGCGGCGGGCAGCTCCCCGGGATCGGCGACTACGTCCAACTGGGCCCCTTGGGAACGGCGTTGCTGCCGTACGAGACCCCGCGCGTGCTGCTGATCGACGAGCTGGACAAGAGCGACCAGGACCTGGCCAACGACTTGCTGAGCGTCTTCGAAGAGGGCCAGTTCAACATCTCCGAGCTGCTGCGGGCCCGGCGGCGCCATCCGCGCGTGACCGTCCTGACCGACGACCCGGAGGGCGGCGCGGAGATCGTCGGCGGGGTGGTCCGCTGCCGGGCCTTCCCGATCGTGGTCATCACGTCCAACGGCGAGCGCGAGTTCCCTCCCGCCTTCTTACGTCGCTGTTTGCGTCTGCGTATGCCGGATCCGGATCGTACGCAGCTCGTCGACATGGTGACGGCGCACCTCGCGGAAGGCGCGGTCACCCGTGCGGGGGAAAGCGGCGATCTGATCGAGCGGTTCCTCCGGCGCAGCCGGGAGCGCGGCGGGCTCGCCGTCGACCAACTGCTCAATTCCGTGTACCTGGCGACCTCGGGACGCCTCCCCACCGACGCGGGGGCGCTCGACGAACTGGTCGACGCCCTGTGGCACCGGCTCGACGGGGCGGGGGCGGAATCGAGGCCGGGATGACGGCGGCCTCCGCGGAGCCGTCGCCCCGGGCCGCACGGGAGTCCGCGCGCGCCGGGCGGGACCCGGACACCCCGAGCCCGGAAGCGCCCACGTGGACGGAGCTGGCGGACGCCCTCTACCTGGCCGCGTGCCAGGACGCGGCGCTGCCGGAGTTCCCGCCGCTGCCGGCGGCGCGCGGCACGGCAGGGCCCGCACGGCCCGGCAGGACCGGCAGGCCCCCCAGGGCCGACGAGCCCCCGGGACCCCGGCGCTCCGCCCCGGACGCCCCAGCCACCCCAGACACCCCGAACGCCCCGGCCGGGCGCCCGGAGGAAGTGCACGAGAAGGCCCCGCCGACGGCCGCGGCCCCGGTCAGGCCGTTCGGGCCGCTCGTCGGGCTGCGCGGCGGCGCCGTCGGCGGCGCCGCGGGCGCCGAGCGGCCCCCTCGCCCCGAGGGCGCGCACCTCCCCGACTCCCTCGCCCTCGGCCGCGCCCTGCGCCCGCTGCGCCTCCACCGCTCCTCGCCGCACGACGTGGAGCTGGACGAGGAGGCCACCGCCGAGCAGGCCGCGGCGGACGGACTGTGGACGCCGGTGTGCCGCTCCCTGCCGGAGCGGCGCCAGGACCTGCTGCTGCTCGTGGACGACGGCCCCTCGATGGCCCTGTGGCGCGGAACCGCCCGCAGGATCGGCGAGTTGATGGAGCAGACTGCGGCGTTCCGCACGGTGCGGCGGGTGCGCTGGAGCCCTCGCGGGGCCGCGCCGCCCGCCCTGTCCCCGGGCGCGCGCCAACTGGTCCTGGTCGTCACGGACGGCGGCCACGACGCCTGGCGCGACGGCAGCGCCGCCGCGCTCCTGCACCGCCTCGCGGGCTCCTCCCCCACCGCCGTCCTGAACGTGCTGCCGCAGCACCTGTGGGACCTCACCCTGCCCACGGTCACCCCCACCCGCCTGCGCGCGGCGTCCCCGGCCGAGCCCAACCGCCGCTACGACGCCGAGACCTGCCCCCTGGAAGCCGACGCCCTGGCGCCCCGCGCCGTCCCCGAGCCGGGCCCCGCGGACGCCATCGCCGTCCCCGTGGTCGAACTGCGCCCCGAGTCGCTCGGCCGCTGGGCCCGCCTGGTGGCCGCGGCCGACACCGGCGAGTGGCACCGCATCGCCGCGCTCCTGACGGCACCGGCCGGGGACCTGCGCGCGGAGGCGGTCGGCCCGGTCCCCGAGCGCCTCGCCGACGCGCTCCTGGGCGGCGCCGACGAGGCCGGGGAGCGGCCGGAGCGGGACCGCGCCGCGCGGGCGGCCGCCGTGGTGCGCCGCTTCCGCGCCACCGCGTCGCCCGCCGCCTTCGCCCTCGCCAAGCGCCTGGCCGCGGTGCCCCTGAACCTGCCGGTCATGCGGCTGCTCCAACAGGGGCTGCCGGGCGCCCGGTTCTGGAACCTGGCCGAGATCGTGCTGCTCGGCCTGGTGCGCCGCAGCGCCGACGCCACGGACGCCGTCGACGTCGAGGACGCGTACCGCGTGTCGTACGACTTCGTGGACGGCGTGCGCGAGGAACTGCTCGCCCTGGGGCGGCGCGCCGACACCATCGGGGCGCTGCGGCAGGTCGAGGGCTATCTGGGGCCGCGGCTCGAAGCGCTCTGGGAGGGCGGCGGCGCCCTGGTCGCGCCGGACGGCGACCCCGCCGACCCGCCGATCACGGACCAGACGCGCCCTTTCGTGACGCACCTCTACACCGCGCTCTGCGCCCTTTCGGGGCCCTATCTCGCCCGCGCCGATCACCTGGGAAGGCTGTTGCAAAGCCATGCGGCAGGCCCGCGCGCCCTGACCCAAGCCGAAGCCTTTACATCAGGACATAAGCAGTCATTACAGTACTCACAGGCTGATAGCGGGTCAAACTTGAAAAAGAGCCGTCAAACTGCGATACGGTACCGGCCGCAAGCCCAGGCGAACACCCCCGACCGCACGGGCTCTTCGTCGTCGCCTCCATCCCAGGCCGCGCCCTCCACCGCCACACCCCCCACTGCTCCCAGCTCTCCCGCACCCACCCCACCCCCCTCCCCCTCTGCTCCCCCTCGCTCCCTTCCTGGAGGCCCCGCCGTGTCTGCCGGTCTGCCGGTTGCCCCGGGCCCGCGCGGCCCGCACGACCCGCCCCGAATCTGGGGGAACGTACCGCAGCGGAACAGGAACTTCACCGGCCGCGAAGCCCTGCTCGAACAGCTGCAGGACCGCCTCGGCACCGGAGTCACCGCCGTACTCCCCGAGGCACTGCACGGCATGGGCGGTGTCGGGAAGTCCCAGATCGCCGTCGAGTACGTGTACCGGCACAGCCGCGACTACCGGCTCATCTGGTGGGTGGCGTCCGAGCAGGAGAACCAGATCGTCCAGTCCCTCATCGAACTGGGCGAGCAGATGGGGCTCCAGGTCGGCTCCGAGATCTCCGCGGTCCCGGCCGTCCTCGACGCCCTGCGCAGGGGCGAGCCCTACAGCGATTGGCTGCTGGTGTTCGACAACGCGGAAGACCCCAAAGAAGTACGCAAGTACTTCCCCAGCGACGGCCCCGGACGCATCCTCGTCACCTCACGGAACGTCCAGTGGTCCCACACGGCGAGCTCCCTCGAGGTCGACGTGTTCGCCCGCGAGGAGAGCGTCTCACTGCTCCGCCGCCGCAGCCCCGAGCTGCCCGACGAGGCCGTCAACCACCTCGCGTCCTCCCTCGGCGACCTGCCCCTCGCCGTCGAGCAGGCCTCCGTCTGGCTCGCCGAGACGGGCATGCCCGTCCAGCAGTACCTGGAGCTCTTCGAACGCAAGTGGGCCGAGCTCCTGCGGTCCGACCCGCCGCCGGACTACGAGATGCCGGTCGCCGCCGCCTGGAACGTGTCCCTGGAACGCCTCCGCGAGGACCGCCCAGACGCCCTCCAACTCCTCCAGGTCTGCGCGTTCTTCGCCCCCGAACCCATCTCCTGGGACCTCTTCTCCGCCGTCCGCGGCATCTCCGTGCCCCAGGAACTCCAGGCCGCGCTCGACGACCCCGTCAAACTCGGCCGCGCCGTCCGCGAGATCGGCCGGTACGCCCTCGCCCGCATCGACCACCGCCAGTCCACCGTCCAGCTGCACCGCCTGGTCCAGCGCGTCCTCGTCGAGCAGATGAACCCGCAGGAGCGGGCCCAGATGCGGCACGCCGCCCACCAGCTCCTGTCCAACGCCGACCCCAGGAACCCCCAGCGCGCCACCTTCTGGCCGCGCTACTCCTCGCTCCTCACCCATCTGCGGGCCTCCAACGCCGTCGAGTGCGAAGAGGGCTGGACCCGCCGCCTCGTCCTCAACGAGGTGTGGTTCCTGCGGGCGCGCGGCGACTACGCCGCCGCCCTCAACCTGGGCGAGCGGGCGGCCGAGATCTGGCGGGACCGGCTGGGAGAGGACCACGAGGAAGTCCTCAGCATCGACCAGCAGATCGCCGAGACCCTGCGCGAGCAGAACCTCGACCTCGACCGCGCCTTCCACATGCAGGCCGAACTCGTCGACCGCTACCGCCGCGTCCTCGGCGACGCCCACGAGAACACCCTCCAGGCCCAGAGCTTCATGGCCGGCAACCACCGCATCCGCGGCAACTTCTACGAAGCCCGCGAGATCGACCAGCGCGTCTACGAGACGAGCCTCGCCGAATTCGGCCCCGACGACCCCGCCACCCTCCTCACCGCGCACAACTACGCGGTGAGCCTGCGCCTCGCGGGCTCCCCGGAGACGGCGCGCGAGCTGGACCACGACACCTGGCAGCGCCGCGTGGAAGTCCTCGGCGAGGACCACCTCTACACCCTCACCACCTACAACGCCTACCTCCTCGACCTCCAGGAAGTGGGCCGGTACGAGGAAGCGCTCGAAGGGTACGAGCAACTGGCCGAGGACCTGCGGGACCAACTCGGCGGAGACCACTGGTTCACCGTCCAGGTGGTCCGCAACCTGTGCGTCACCCGCCGCAAGAAGGGCGACCACGAAGGCGCGTACGAACTCTCCACCCCGTACATCTCCCTGGTGCGCGGCCGCTTCGGGGAACGCAGCCGCCAGTACCTCCAGATGGCCATCAGCCACGCCAACGACCTGCGCCAGGTCGGCAAGCTCCAGGAGTCCCGACAGCTGACCGAGCAGGCCCTGGAGGAGCACCGCGGACTCTACGGCCGCGAACACCCGCACAGTCACGCCATGGCCATGAACCTCGCCGTGACGCTGCGGCTGCTCGGCGAGAACGACGGCGCACTCGCCCTGGACCAGGAGATCGTCGACGGCCTCACCCGCACCCTCGCCGCCGAGCACCCGCGCACCCTGCTCGCCCGGATGAACCTCGCCAGCGACCACTTCGCACTCGGCCGCCCCGACCGGGCCTACGAGATCGACGCGGCCGTCGCGGAGGAAGCCGCGCGGCTGCGCGAGCGCCACCCCGCGAACCTCGCCGTGCAGCTGAACCTCAGCCACGACCTCAAGGCCCTGGGCCGCGCGGAGGAGAGCGGGCAGATCCTCGACGAGGCGCTGTCCACCTACCGGACCATCCTCGGCCCCTCCCACCCCGCGACCCGCGACGCCGAGAAGGGACTCAGGGCCAACGCCGACATCGACCTGATCTCGCTCTAGCCGCCGCCCCCGCCGGGCGCGGCAGGCGCACCGCGGAGCCACTCCGCCAACTCCATCGGCGGGGGTGGCTCCGCACCCGCGGCCGAGATCGCCCGGCGCACCGCCGCCACGGCCTCCGGGCGGTCGAGCAGCAGCGCCGCGGCCGCGGTCCTGTCCGGGCGGGCAAGGGCCGCGCCGATCCACGCCTCCGCGTCGTGCGGCTCCGCCGCGGTCCACGCCGCGTACCGGCGCGCGGCACCCTCGGCGTCCCCGGCCACCGACGCGCACTCGGCACCGATCACCGCGTCCCGGTCCGCGTCGGCCTTCCGCCAGCGGCGGACGAACGCGTCCGGCGTCCCCAGGTGAAGCCGCACCACATGACCGAAGGTGTCCGTACGGATCGCGTCCGGACGCGGCCGCAGCCGCGACCCCGGCAGCGGCGGCGCGGGCAGCCCCGCCACCCGTGCCACGGCCGCACGCCGCGCCGCCGCCCCGTCCAGCTCCATGTGCCGCGCCCGCCACACGGCACGCCGCAACGCGCAGTAGCGCGCGGCAAGACCGGCGGGCCCGGGCAGGACGTCCTCCTTCGCCCACCGCTCGGCCGCCCCCGCGATCTCCTCGACGAACAGCCGCCCTGCAGCCGTGAGTTCCGCACCCGCGAGCAGCGTCACGGCGACCTCCCGCACCTGCTGCCGGAACACGGCGAACTCGAAGTCGGCACGCCGCGCCTCGTCCCCCGTGACGAACTCCCGGTGCAGCCGCCAGAAACGTGTCACGCCCGCGAACGCGAACACCCCGTGCAGCAGGCCGTACGCGGGCCGGGGATCACTGCGCCACGGCGCGTAGTACAGCGGCCGCCGCGCCCCCGCCGCCGACTCGCGCACCAGCGGTACGAGCCCGAGCAGCGCGTTCAGCTGCTGGTGCCGGGTCTCGTGCACCAGCGTGGCCGCCATCTGCGCCTCGTCGTACGGCAGGGACAGCGTGACCGCGCCGAAGGCGTCGGGCGAGGAGGAACTGGCCACCTGACCCCGCGTGGACGCCGTGAAGGCCCGCGGCACCAGGACCCGCACCAGCGCCGCGAGACGCGCCGCGTCCGCGGGGGACTCACGGGCCAGCAGGGCACAGGCACCGGCGACCCGCTCCCGCCAGAGGCCGGACCTGCGCCCCGCCATCCGCACCGGAGCACGCGGTGCCACCTCGAAGTCGCGGTACGGCGTGACCGTGTCGAGGCACAGGGAGCCCCCCGGCCCCTCGCCCCAGGGCGCCGCGTCCCACAGCACGGGCAGCGGGTGCCACCCGGGCGCCGCCGCGCCCAGGTCCCGCGGCAGCCGCACCTCCCCGCTCTCCCCCCGTACGACGGCGCCGTCCGCGGCCACCCGCACCTCGGCCCCGCTCCACCTGCGGGACGACAGCGGGCCCACGACCCCGGCGCCCGGCACCCACACCACGCCCCGGTGGGCCGGCACGCCCACGACGGCGTCGCTCCCGGCACGCAGTGCCGCCGCAGCGGCCAGCGCGTACAACTGGCCGACATCCGCCCACAGCGGCGCCGCCGGGGAAGCCGCGCCCGGCCCGGCCCCTCCCAGGCGCCGCAGCAGACGCAGGGCCCAGGCCATCACCATGGGGTCCGCGAGGACCACGTCCACCGCGCCCGGGTCCCTCCGCTGCGCGGCCGCCAGGAGGTGCCAGGCGGACTCCGCCGACGCCACCGCGCCCACGCGCGGCGGCCTGGCCCGCGCCACACCGCTGTGATCCACCAGCGACCTGAGGACGAGCAGCAGCTGGCTGCGCTGGGCCGACCGCAGCAGCCGCAGCTCCGGAGCCCCGGCGTCACCTGCGGCGATGGACCTCAACGACTCCTCGGGGAGCCGGTAGCGGTCCAGCCGCCCTTCGATCACTTCCGCTGCCTCGGCCGGTCTCCGCGCAGCAGTGCCATTTCCTCGCTGTTCTGCTCGTCCAGCGTGCCGGCGAACACGCTCGCCCGGCGCGCCGCCCGGTTCAGTGCCCGCCGCAGCACCGGATCGTCACCGGCGTGCAGCTCCGCCAAGGAGACCAAGGAGACCCCGGACAGATCGACCAAGTCGGAACAGAAGTCCTTCGCAGACTCCGCCATACCGTGGTTCCCCCTGACGTAACGGTTCCGCGACTCAGAATCCGCTTCCATGGTGGCTGCAATGGCACTCCAGCGGAAGACTGGCGCTGGTCATCCCGTGTGCGAACGCCCGGTGAAAAACGGCTACTTGAGCCAGGCGGGATCCCGTCCCGTCCGGGCCAGCAGCCGCTCCAGCGAGGTGGCGTCCTCACGTACCGGAACCGGCTCCCCGAAGACGCCCATCGAGCGGGCCGTCGGTGCCATGCCCTCGACGGCCCCGCGCAGCACCTCCAGGACGTCCGCGAGGCCCGGCGCGCCCGGCGCTCCGGCCTGCACCTCGTACTCCTGACCGGTCGCACGCGCCAAGTCCCACGCGTGGACGGTCAGATCGAGCAGCGCCATCGCCCCGACGGTGGCCGCCGGGAGACCCATCGTGCCCGTCGTGCCCTCGTCGGCCCCCGGAGCGGACCAGGCGGCCGCGAGCCCGTCGGCCTCCCGCGCGAACCGCTCCCGCCAGTCCGCGTCCCGGGCCACGTAGTCGGGCGTGACCGTGAAGTCGGCACTCCCCTTGGCGGCCAGCGCCTGGAACTCCACCACCACGTGGAGGAGGTGGTTCACGAGGTCCTTGACGTCGTACTCCGCACAGGGCGTGGGCGCGCCGAGCTGTTCGTCGCCGATGCCCCGGACCACCGGGGTGGCACGGGCCGCGGCGACCGCCATCAGATCGCTGAGCTTGTGGTCGGTGTTCATGTCGCGACCGTACGAGGAGGGGCGCGGCGGAGGCTTGAACAAACGCGACGCCCACGCGCGCGTGAGGGGCGGTTCTCCGGGGGTCTCCGGGGTCCGGAGGTCCGGGGGCTCCGGGATCCGGGATCCGGGATCCGGGGTCTCCGGGGTCTCCGGGGTCTCCGGGGTCTCCGGGGACGGTTCCCGAGGCCGGGGCGTCACGACACCCCGCGCGGGGCCGCCGCTCCCGGCCCCCGTCCGACCCCGCGCATACGATCGCGCCATGCCAGCTCAGAGCCCCCGCCGCGACACCCGGGGCATCGTCGACGCCGCGGACCTCATGCGGCGCGTCCGGTTCCGGCGCCACGTGCCCGCACCCCCGCTGCGGCCCTACCTGGAGCACTACTGGCTCATCGACTGGGACCTGCCCGAGCCGTACGTGTCGCACGTGGTGCCCCACCCCTCCGTGAACGTCGTCTTCCAGGAATCGGCGGGCGGCGAGCCCTTCGGGGAGGTGGCGGGCGTCGGACTCGGCCTGTTCAGCAAGAAGCTCGAAGGGCGCGGCCGGGTGTGCGGCGTCCAGTTCCGGCCGGGCGGCTTCCGGCCGTTCGCCCCGTGGCACGCCGTGGCGGAGCTGACCGGGCGGCAGCTGCCCCTCGGGCACGTCTTCGACGCCGTACCGCAGCACGCCGCACGGGACGTGACGGGACCCGAGGACGAGCACGCGCGCGTGGCCGCGCTAGACGCCTTCCTGACCCGGCTCGGGCCCGCGCCGGACCCGCAGGCGGACCTCGCCATGGCCCTGGTGGACCGCGTCCGCGCCGACCGCGCCATCCGGCGCGTGAGCGCCTTCGCGCGCGCCGAGGGCGTATCGGTCCGGGCGCTCCAGCGCCTCTTCGCGACGTACGTCGGCGTCGGCCCCAAGTGGGTCATCCTGCGCTACCGCATCCACGAGGCCCTGGAGCGGGCCGAGACCGAGGCGGCCGTGGACTGGGCGGGCCTCGCCGCCGACCTCGGGTACGCCGACCAGGCCCATCTCGTACGGGACTTCACGGCGACGGTGGGGGTGCCGCCGACGGCGTACGCGCCGCGGTGAGAGCGACGGCGTCCCTGCGGGCGACGGGCGGCGGTGAACGCGCAGCTCAGGCCGCCTTGTCAGACCCCCGCCCTACCGTGAGGACATGGAGCGCACACCCAGCACGGCACAGCCGCCACCGGTCCGCCTCGTCCCGTACGGCAAGGACGACCTCCCGCAGCTCGTACGGCACAACAGCCCGGAGATGACGGCGCACTTGGGCGGCCCCGAGGCCGAGGAGAAGCTGCGCGACCGCCACCACAGATATCTGCACCTGAACGGCACGGGCCGGATGTTCAAGATCGTGACGACGGACACGGAAGAGCCCGCGGGACTCGTCGGGTTCTGGGAGGCCATCCACTCCGGACACACCGTCTGGGAGACGGGCTGGGGCGTCCTGCCGGAGTTCCAGGGCCGGGGCATCGCCGTCACCGCGACCCGCCTGGTCGTCGGGGAGGCCCGCGCGGCCGGACGGCACCCCACGCTGTACGCCTTCCCCGCCGCGACGAACGGCCCGTCCAACGCCGTCTGCCGCAAGGTCGGCTTCACCCTCGTGGGCGCGGGCGACTTCGAGTACCCGAAGGGCCGCTGGAGCCGGTGCAACGACTGGGCGCTCGACCTGACCGGCGGAGCGCCACGGCAGCCGCGGACCGGCTGACCGGCCGGCGCCACCGGCCGTGACACCCTGATCGGCATGCTCGTCGCACGCTCCGCCGCCCTCTTCGCCGTCGCCGCCCTCTTCGAGATCGGCGGTGCCTGGCTCGTCTGGCAGGGCGTGCGGGAGCATCGGGGCTGGGTGTGGATCGGCGCGGGCGTCCTCGCCCTCGGCCTCTACGGCTTCGTCGCGACCCTCCAGCCCGACGCCGAGTTCGGGCGCATCCTGGCGGCGTACGGCGGGGTCTTCGTGGCGGGCTCGCTCGCCTGGGGCGCCGTCGCGGACGGATACCGGCCCGACCGGTGGGACGTCATCGGCGCCCTGGTGTGCCTCGCGGGCATGGCCGTGATCATGTACGCGCCGCGAGGCGAGTGAGGCCCCCGGCCTATCCTGACTGCCGGAGCGAGAAGAACGCCCGTACGAGCCCCGCAGACGAGCCCCGCACCCGAGGGAGCAGCCCCCATGCCGTCCACGCCGCACGCCGACACCCCCCGCAAGCCCGGCATCGCCGTCGTCACCGGCGCCAGCGGCGGCATCGGCGCCGCGACGGCGCGCGGCCTCGCCGAGGCCGGATACCGCGTCGTCCTGACGGCCCGCCGCAAGGACCGCGTCGAGGCGCTCGCGGAGGAGCTGACGGACGCGGGCCACAGCGCGACGGCATACGCGCTCGACGTCACCGACCGCGCGGCCGTCGACACCTTCGCCACGGCCTTCCAGAAGATCGCGGTCCTGGTGAACAACGCGGGCGGCGCGCTCGGCGCCGACCCGGTCGCCACCGGCGACCCGGCCGACTGGCGGCAGATGTACGAGACGAACGTCATCGGCACGCTGAACGTCACCCAGGCCCTGCTGCCCGCCCTCACCGCGAGCGGCGACGGCACGGTGGTCGTCGTCTCCTCCACCGCGGGCCACGCCACGTACGAGGGCGGCGCGGGCTACGTCGCCGCCAAGCACGGCGCCCACGTCCTCGCCGAGACCCTCCGCCTGGAGATCGTCGGCACCCCCGTCCGCGTCATCGAGATCGCCCCCGGCATGGTCAGGACGGAGGGCTTCGCCCTCACCCGCTTCGGCGGCGACGCGGAGAAGGCCGCGAAGGTGTACGCGGGCGTGGCCGAGCCCCTGACCGCCGACGACGTCGCCGACACGATCACCTGGGCGGTCACGCGCCCGCCGCACGTGAACGTCGACCTGCTGGTGGTCCGCCCCCGCGCCCAGGCCTCCAACACGAAGGTCCACCGGGAACAGCCGTGACCTACGCCGCCGACGACCCCGGCACCCCCGGCGGCTCCCCCGACTCCCCCGACCCCCTCGACCGCCTCCGCCACGAACAGGAGTCCCGCCGCCTGGCCGAGGAGAAGAAGAACGAACGCATGGTGTGGTGGTACCTCGCGTACTTCCTCTTCGGCATCCACATCGTGGCCTTCATCATGATCTACGCGGTCTCCCACGCGAAGTAGGGCCTGAAGGCGCACTCTCGAACGCGTTCACCTATCCAGGTGAACGCGTTCTATCGCCATTCCTCCGTGATGTCCGGCCTGCCTAGGCTCAAGCCGACAACATCACACAGACGGCCCCCGGCCGGGCGGCAACCCGAACCGAGGGCCTGACCAAACAGGAAGGCGCACTTCCTCATGGCTGCACACGAGCCTAGCGGGCACGACTTCATGGACCTCGAAGTCCCCGAGTACGCGTACATGTTCGGGTTCTTACAGATGGACGGGCATCTGTCCGCACAGTCGCGGGACAGAGGATGCCTCACTGTCGAACTCGGGGCACGAGACATTGAGATACTGCGCGCGTTCCAACGCTTGACCCCGCACAACAGCACCATCAGTCAGCGCACCCGCGCGACGAACTTCACCGAGAGCCACACCTCGGCAGTCTGGAAACTGCACTCCTTGGAAGCCCGGACCACGCTCAACGAACTCGGACTGCCGTACGGCCGCAAGTCCTCGAAGATCGCGCCCCCAGATGTGGCCTTCTCCCGTCGCGACTACGTCCGAGGCGTCGTCGACGCCGACGGATCCGTCGGCCACACGAGCCAAGGATTTCCGTTCGTCTCGCTGACTACAGCCAGCACCGCAATCGCCACATTCTTCTGCGACCACACACGTGACCTCACAGGCATCGGGCGCACCCTCAAACGCAACACACGCGACGACATCTACAACATCTTCTACATGAAGGAACCTGCGCAGGCTCTGGCTGCCGACCTCTACTACCCCGGCTGCCTCTCACTCGAACGCAAGCAGGCCAAGGCCGACTCCTTCACCTCATGGAGCCGCCCCGCCGGAATGCGAGCCGCTCACACACGGCGTCGCTGGACACCGGAGGAAGACAGACTCCTCGTGCGGATTGGCGACAGCTCCGCCGCAGCCGACCACCTCGGACGGAGCAGGACAAGCTGCCACATGCGCCTCTGGCGGCTGCGCAGCGGGCAGGTGCCGACACCAACCGAACAGTGACGCCCTGAACACCGGGGCCCGGGCTGACATCAGCCCGGGCCCCGCGTGCTGTCACCCCTTCACGCACACCACCTGCTTGAGCTTCGCCACCACCTCGACCAGGTCGGTCTGCTGGCTCATGACCTGCTCGATCGGCTTGTACGCACCGGGGATCTCGTCCACGACGCCCGAGTCCTTGCGGCACTCCACACCCCGCGTCTGCTCCTCCAGGTCACGCGTGGAGAAGCGCCGCTTGGCGGCATTCCGGCTCATGCGCCGACCGGCACCGTGCGAAGCCGAGTTGAACGCCTTCTCGTTCCCGAGGCCCTTCACGATGTACGTCGCCGTCCCCATGGAGCCCGGGATGATGCCGAGGTCGCCCGTGTTCGCCCGGATCGCGCCCTTGCGGGTGACCAGCAGGTCCATGCCGTCGTACCGCTCCTCCGCCACGTAGTTGTGGTGGCAGGAGATCTCCGGCTCGAACGTCGGCTTGGCCTTCTTGAACTCCTTGCGGACGACGTCCTTCAGGAGGGCCATCATGATGGCGCGGTTGTACTTCGCGTACTCCTGAGCCCAGTAGAGATCGTGCCGGTAAGCAGCCATCTGCGGGGTGTCCGAGACGAAGACCGCGAGGTCACGGTCAACCAGGCCCTGGTTGTGCGGGAGCTTCTGGGCGACGCCGATGTGGTGCTCGGCGAGTTCCTTGCCGATGTTGCGGGAGCCGGAGTGCAGCGTGAGCCAGACCGAACCATCCGAATCGACCGACACCTCAAGGTGATGATTTCCTGCACCAAGTGTCCCCATTTGCACCATTGCGCGCTCCCGGCGGAACTTCACCGCCTCCGCCACCCCCTCGAACCGCCCCCAGAAGCCGTCCAAGCCCGCCGTGGCGAAGCCGTGGAAGGTGCCCGGGTCAACCGGGGAATCGTGCATCCCCCGGCCCACCGGAATCGCCTGCTCGATCTTCGAGCGGAGGCGGGACAGGTCGCCGGGGAGGTCGTTCGCCGTCAGGGAGGTGCGCACCGCGGACATGCCGCAGCCGATGTCGACGCCGACCGCCGCCGGGCACACCGCGTCCTTCATGGCGATCACGGAGCCGACCGTCGCCCCCTTGCCGAAGTGGACGTCCGGCATCACGGCCAGACCCTTGATCCACGGCAGCGTGGCCACGTTCCGCAGCTGCTGCATCGCGGCGTCCTCGACCGAGCCGGGGTCGGCCCACATCCGGATCGGCACCTGCGCGCCCGGAACCTCTACGTACGACATAACGTCCTCATCCCCCAGGAAGCAAAGCAAAAGCACTGGAGCGCAAATACCGGCGCCAAGGTCAACAAATAAGAAAACGGACCGGCGTCCACGGCAGCGCGTGCGATACACATTGTGTCCACCGGCCGCCCGCCGGCGGCAACCCAATAACCAGGCCGGACGGACCGGACAGGACCGAGAGGAGCCAGCACGGTGCAGCGGAGGAAGGTCTACGTACCGGGCGCCGCAGCCCTCCTCGTGGCGCTGCTCGCCGGCTGCACCGGCGGCTCGGGCCACGACGACGGCGGCGACGGCAAGTCCGGTGACACGGGCGGTTCGACGACGGCGGCCGAGCCGGGCAGGTACCGCACCCTGCCCGAGCCCTGCGGCGCCGTCGACAGCTCGACGCTCGACGCGATGCTGCCCGGCATCGAGGAGATCGAGGACGCCGACCAGCGCGAGAAGGCCTACGAGGGCTCCCCCACGGTCACGTACGACACCGACCGCCGCGTGGGCTGCCGCTGGAAGGTCGAGTCGGCGGACGCCACGCACCACCTGCTCGTCGACTTCGAGCGCGTCGTCTCGTACGACGGGGCCGTCAGCGACGACGCCCGCGCGCACGAGGTCTACCGGACGAAGCTCCGCGAGGCGGACGTCCCGGAGCCGTCGGCCTCGGGTTCCGACGACGGGGAGTCCCCCTCCCCGACCGGATCCGAGGGGCCGGAGGGGTCGGAGGCGCCGAAGGGGTCCAAGGAGTCCGAGGAGTCGAAGGAGTCCGAGAAGCCCAAGGGCTCCGCGGAGCCCGCGGGCTCCGGCGCCGCCGCGGGCTCCCAGGTCGCCGCCAAGCCGCAGGGCGGCACGTCCGCCGAGGTCAGGAAGGGCGACGGGGCCGAGCCCTCGGACACCGCGGAGGCCGAGGCCACCCCCGAGGGCCTGGAGTCGCGCACCCTCGACGACCTCGGCGACGAGGCGTTCGTCGCGGACGTGCTGACCACCGCCGCGTCGGCGAGCCGCCACCGGACCGTGACTGTGGTGTTCCGCACGTCGAACGTCGTCGTCACCGTCGAGTACGACGAGCAGCCCGCGCGCCGCACCGAGGTCCCGGACTCCAAGGAAATGCAGGACAACGCACGCGAACTGGCCGATAACCTCGCCGACAGGTTCGACGACTGACGGGTCCGGGAGGCCGGTCCGGGCTCCCGGGAAGCCGGGTCACCCGCGTCGCTCACCGCGTACGGTGGCCCAACGGACCCCGTGGTCCGTACGCACCCGGCACGGACGCCCCGAGCGAACACGAGTGAAGGAACCATGCACCGACCCGCACAGCGACAGCGACAGCGACTCACCCGCGTTCTGGTGGGCGCGGCCGCCGCACCGGTGATCCTCTTCGCCTCCGCGTGCAGCGGCGACGACTCCGGCTCCGGCTCGGACGACGCCAAGAAGGACTCCGCGGGCAAGCCCTCCGCATCGGCGTCGAAGGACTCCGGCGGCGAGGCCGCGACCGTCGAGAAGGCCGCGTACGCCAAGCTTCCCGAGCCGTGCAAGACGCTCTCGAAGAAGACGCTCGGCGACCTCGTCCCGTCCGCCAAGGACAAGACGGGCAAGACCGGCACTTCGGACGATGTGTCCACGCGCGGCAACTGCACCTGGGAGAGCCTCCAGGACAACGGCGTGGACGGTTCCCAGTTCCGCTGGCTGCGGGTCTCCCTGAACCGCTTCGAGTCCGACCAGTCCCTGGGCAGCGGCGCCAAGCGCGCGCAGGCCAACTTCGCCAAGCAGGTCGCGGACGCACAGGCGGTCAAGGGCGCGAAGAGCGTGAAGACCACGCCGGTGCCGGGCACGGGCGACCAGGCGACGCTGGTCAGCTACGACGTGACCAAGGACAAGGAAACCTTCAGGCAGCAGACCCTCGTGACGCGCGTGGAGAACGCCGTCGTCACCGTCGACTACAACGGCGCGGGTCTCGCGGGCGACAAGCAGCCGAACGCCGCCGACCTCGGCAAGGACACGCAGAAGGCCGCGAAGGAGGCCGCCGCGGCGGTCGTCGCGGCGAACAAGGCGGGCGCCCCGGCGACTTCGGACAAGCCGAAGGGCGACGCCAAGGACCCGGCCAAGGACGACGCGAAGGCCGACGCCAAGGACGGCTCGAAGGACGGCTCGAAGGACGGCGACGGCAAGGGCGCGGCCCTCGACGGCGCCAAGCCCAAGAGCTAGCCGACCGGTCAGTGCCGACCGGTTCGGTGCCGACCGGTTCGGTGCCGACCGGTTCGGTGCCGATCAGTCAGTGAGGGAGCCCGGCCGCGGTGCGCGGCCGGGCTCCCGGTCCTTCATCGGCGTCAGCGTCTGCGTCAGCGGCCCTGCGCCCGGTCGTAGACCTTCTTGGCCGTGGCCTTCCACACCTCTCCGTACATCTTGGTCGGGGTCAGCGAGTCCAGCGCGCTGTTGACCGAGATGAGGACGCCGCCCTTGCCCGTGGTGGTGTCGAAGCCGGCCAGCCACGGGCCGCCGCTGGAACCGCCGCTCATGTCACAGGAGATGGCCTGCTGACCGTGCTCCTTCTTCGCCGTGCCGGTGCAGCCGAGGAGTTCCTCGCCGCGCTGCGGGCGGGTGGCGGAGTAGCCGAAGGCGGAGACGGTGCCGCCGACCGGGCGGTTGAAGGCGACGGCCTGGCCGCCCACGGCGTCGGTGAGCTTCTTGCCGTTCTTGCCGGCGTCGACGGTCAGCGCGGCCATGTCGTTGGCGGAGTCCGTCTCCCAGCTGCGCGGGGTCGCGGCCTGCCGGACGGCGAACGCGCCGTACGGCTTCTTGCCCTTGTGGTAGGCGGGGACGAACACCATGGACATGTTGGTGTTGTACGGCGACGAGCCCCGGCGCACGCAGTGGGCCGCGGTCATCACGGCGGAGCGGTTGGCGCTCTTGACGGCCGTGGCGGTGCACCAGGTGTCGGCGCCGCTCGCGTTGACGAAGAAGAGCCGCCCCACGGTCTTCAGGGTGGGGCCGCGCCACGGCTTGGCCTTCGGCCCGGTCGGGCCGAGGTCCACGGACTTCCCGACGGCCTTGATGCGCGCGGGCGTCCAGTAGGCGAGGGCGTCCTTGCGCTCCTTGGCGGTGTACTTCAGGACGGAGACCGGGTCGGCCTGCGCGGCGGAGGCCTGCTGCCCGGCCAAGGCCGCCGCCTGCACCGGGGCGGCGAGGGCGAGGGCCGTACCGGCCACGGCGAGTCCCGTGGCCCGGCGCCGGAGGGTGCGGGTCCTGGAGGTGGCGGTCTCGGGCATGGCGGCTGTCTCCTCGGCTGGTGCGGGCGGCGGACGGGGGCTTTCCGTCCGTGCTCCAAGAGAGCGGAACTTCCCGTTCGGTTGGCGCTGTTGACGACCTGTGACACGGGGGGCGAGCGGTGTGCCACCGCCCGGCCCGGCGGTACCGGCTCACGCTCGGCCGCACACATGTGCCACGCTGTCGCTCGCAACAGCCGGATTAGGGAGGGGTTCGCGGGTGGCGGCGATGCAGCTGACACGCATGCACCGGATACTCATCGGGGTCGTCGTCTTCGGTGCGCTCGTCATCGCCGGTATCGGCTTCGCCGGTTCTTACGCGGCCGTGCGCGAGCTCGCCGAGAAGAAGGGCTTCGGCACCTTCTCCGTGGTGTTCCCCATCGGCATCGACGCGGGCATCTGTGTGCTGCTCGCGCTCGACCTGCTCCTGACGTGGATCCGCATCCCGTTCCCGCTGCTGCGGCAGACGGCGTGGCTCCTGACGGCGGCGACGATCGCGTTCAACGGCGCGGCGGCGTGGCCGGATCCGCTGGGCGTGGGCATGCACGCCGTGATCCCGGTGCTGTTCGTGGTGGCGGTGGAGGCCGCGCGGCACGCGGTCGGCCGGATCGCCGACATCACGGCCGACAAGCACATGGAGGGCGTGCGCATGACGCGCTGGCTGCTCTCCCCGCTGCCGACGTTCCTCCTGTGGCGCCGCATGAAGCTGTGGGAGCTGCGCAGTTACGACCAGGTCATCAAGCTGGAGCAGGAGCGGCTCGTCTACCAGGCGCGGCTGCGCTCCCGCTTCGGCCGCCGCTGGCGCACCAAGGCTCCGGTGGAGTCCCTGATGCCGCTGCGGCTCGCCCGCTACGGCGTGCCGCTGGCGGAGACCGCCCCCGCGGGTCTGGCCGCCGCGGGCATCGAGCCGGCTCTCCTGCCGCCGGTCGCGCCGGTTCCGGTGGCCGCGCCGGCCGTCCAGCAGCCGGAGCTGGCCCCGGCACCCGCCCCGGCCCCTGCTGCCGTGCCCGAGCGGCCCGTGAACCTCCAGAAGCCCCAACAGCCCCAGCAGGTCACGGAGCCGCAGCCGCAGGGGCGGCCCGAGGGGGTCGAGGGCCCGGAGGGGCCGGAGGGCCAGTGGGCGCCGGGCCAGCACGGCAGCCCGTGGTTCGCGGCGCCCCAGCAGCCGCAGCGCCCTCAGGGCGATGCTCCGCTGCCGTACGAGGACCCGGAGGGGCCGTACGACGAGTGGTTCGACGAGCAGGCGGCGTACGAGGAGCAGCAGGCCTACGAGGCTTACGAGACGTTCGAGGACGCGCGGCCGTACGCCCGTCCTGCGGAGCCGGAGGCTGCCGAGTTCCGGGTCCCGTCGGGCCCTGGCCGCACCCGGCCGCTGGCGAACGGCCAGGCGAACGGGCAGCTGATCCCGAACCCCCGCGCGGAGCAGGCACCCGCCGAGGAGCCGGAGCCGGAGCCGCTGCCCGAGCCCGTCGAGTCCGTCGACGGGGGGCCGGGCCTGCCGGACGACATGACGCGCGAGGAGGCGTACTTCAACGCCTTCCGCAAGTACGTGAGCGAGATGGGCGACTATCCGAACGCCCGCCAGTTCAGCCTGTACCTGATGGACCTGTACGGCGTCACGGGCCAGGCGGGCGGCCCCCTCACGGAGAGCACGCTGCGCCCCTACCTGCGCGGCTTCCGGGACCGCTACCAGCAGGACCTGGACGCCGAGGAACACATCGCCTGACCGAGCGCGGCCGAACCGCCCCACCGCTACCGCGGCGGGCTCTCTCCCACCCGCCCACCCGTGACACCAGGCTTCGCCCGCCCGGCCCCGACGCGAAGCGCCGCGCCTGAGTGGGCCACCCCACCGCTACCGCGGCGGAATTTCCC
>NZ_JOJM01000058.1 GCF_000720325.1 Streptomyces sp. NRRL B-1347 | reverse complement strand
GCCCCCCAAGGCCCGCGTCCGCAACCGCCTCATCGTGGCCGTCGCGGTGGTCGCCGCCGCCGTCGCCGGTGCCGGGGCGCCCGCGATCATCGCCGCGTCCGGGGACCTCAACGACTCGCAGAGCCTGGTCACGCTCTCCGAGCTCACCCAGCAGGCCATCACGCTCAGCCACTCGCTGGCCGACGAGCGCGACGAGGTCACCGCCTACATCGCCGCAGGACGCCCCGACGGCAAGGGCCTGTCGGAGAGCCGCAGCGCCCGCGTGGACCGGCGGATCGAGGAGCTGCGCGAGGCCGCGGCCGACGCGAACACCAACAGCTCCGTCACGGCCGGGCTCCGCGGCGACCTCGCGGAGCTCGCCACCGTGCGGCGCTCCGCGCTCACCGGCACGAGCAGCGCCCTCGACGCCCACAAGGCGTACGCGAAGGCCATCGGCGAACTCCACGCCCTCACCCGCGAGCTGGCCGAGAAGCTGCCGCCGCGCGCGGGCTCCGGCGGCTACGCGCTCGCCGACCTCGACCACGCCGTCGACCAGGCGGGCGGCGCGCGGGGCCTGCTCCTCGCCGCCCTGTCCGTGCCCCGCCCGGCCGCCACCGGCACCACCCTCGACCCGGTCACGGGCCTGCCCACGTCCGGGACCGACGAGGCGGACGCCGAGGCCGGGCGCCGCGACGACCTCAGCACCGCCGCCCAGGAGGCGCACGTCCGCGAGCTCGCCGCGCTCGCCGACTTCCAGGACGCCGCGCCCGCCAGGAGCCGCGCCACCTACGAGTCGACGGTCACCGGCTCCGACGTGACCACCGCCGAGCAGTACCTGGACCGGCTCACCGACGAGCGCAGGCTGTCCGCCGCCGACCGGCGCCTCGACCGGGACAAGGTCAACACCGCCCTCTCCGCCCGCATAGAGGCCATGCGCGGCGCCGAGAACGCGCTCGCATCCGCCCGTACGAAGAGCCTCGCGGAGCTGCGTGACGACGATGTCACCGCCCTGGAGATCAGGGTGGCGCTCGTCGGCGCGCTGCTGCTCCTCGCCGTCGGCGTCGCCATGGCGACGGCCCGCTCGCTCACCCGCCCGCTCGCCGTACTGCGCCTCGGCGCGGCCCGGGTCGCGGCGGCGCCCGGCACGGCGGAACCGGTGCGGTTCACCGGCCGCGACGACGAGTTCGCCGCCGTCGTACGGTCCGTCAACGCGCTGCACGGCCACGCCGTAGCCCTCCAGGAGCGCCTCGGCACGCTCGAAGCCGACCGCAAGCACCTCATCGGCCGGCGCCAGACGATGGCCGACGCCCGCCAGGCGATGGCCGACGAGCGCGACGCGCTGCGCGCCGAACTCGCCGACGCCGCCACGAACCTGGACCGGGTGCGGCGCGGCATCCAGGGCACGTTCGTGAACCTCGCGCTGCGCACGCTCGGCCTCGTCGAGCGCCAGCTCGCCGTCATCGAGAACCTGGAGGAGCGCGAGCAGGACCCCGACCGGCTCGCCACCCTCTTCAAGCTCGACCACCTCGCCACCGTCACCCGCCGCCACAGCGAGAACCTCCTCGTCCTCGCGGGCGCCGACCACGGCCACCAGCACGCGGGCCCGGTGCCGCTCGTCGACGTCGTCCGCGCCGCTGTCAGCGAGATCGAGCGGTACGAGCGCGTCCGCATCGCCACGCTGCCGCCGCACTCCCACATCGCCGGGTTCGCCGCGGACGACATCAGCCACCTGGTGGCGGAGCTCCTGGAGAACGCGACGTCGTTCTCGCCGCCCGACTCCTCCGTCGAGGTGTCCGGCTGGCTCCTGGAGAACGGCGAGGTGATGCTCTCCGTGCAGGACGACGGCATCGGCGCGAGCGTGGAGCGGCTGCGGGAGCTGAACGCGCGGCTCGCCGAGTACTCCGCGTTCTCCCCCGAGGACGCGTATGAGCCCGAGAACGGCGACGAACTCGGGCTCGGCCTGTACGTGGTGGCCCGGCTCGCGGCCCGGCACGGGGCGCGGGTGCGCCTTCGCGAGCAGAAGCAGGGCGGTGTGGCCGCCGTCGTGGTGCTGCCCGACGCCATACTCACCGAGCCGCCCGCCGCCGTGGCCCCGATGCCGGAGCCGCCCGCGACCGAGCCGCCCGCGACGGAGCCGCCCGCGGCCGAGCCGCCCGTGATCGAGCCGTCCGTGGCCGTTCCCGCCGCCCGGGACGGAGGACCGGCCGTCTCCCTGCCCAGCGCCGAGGCGGAGGCGGACTCCGCCGTGCCGCCGACGCGTTCGGAGGAGCGGGACCCCCTGATCGCGGCCGCCGAGACCACCATGGAACTCCTGGTGCCGACGCTCGGGACCGACCATCCCGACGAGCCGTCGGCGCGCCCGGAGCCCGACACATCAGATGCATCGGATACATCCGATACGTCCGATGCGTTCGGTACGTCCGACGCGCCCGACACGCCAGAGGCCGAGCCCCAGGTCTTCACCGCCAAGGGCCTGCCCAAGCGGACCCCGAGGGTCAGCCCGATCGCCGGGGGACTCGCGCCCCGGCCCCGCCCCGCCGGAGTCGACGCCGAGGAACTGCGGCGCAGGCTCGGCGGGTTCCAGCAGGGGGCCAGGAGCGGGCGGCGCGACGTGGCGGCCGAGCTCGCCGGGGCGGTGGACACAGCAGGGACCGCAGATGTTCCGGGGGACCCAGTCGAGGAGGCAAGCAGTTGACTGCGCCCATGCGCACGCCCGGTTCTTCCGCCCAGACCACGAAACCCGAGGAGTCCGCGAAACCCAGGCAGCCCGACGAGGCCGCACGCCCCGCGCCGACCGGGCCCACCGCAGAGGCCGGGCCCATCGCCGAGGCCGGCCCCACCGTGCACGGCCTCAGCAGCGAGGCCCGCAATCTGCACTGGCTCCTGACGAACCTCGTCGAGGAGGTCACCGGCATCCTCTCGGTGGCGGTCGTCTCGTCCGACGGCCTCCTGCTGCTGTCCTCCGACCCCGCCCGCAACGCCGAGCGCCGCCCCGCCCACCGCCCCACCGGGCCCAGGGGATCGAGCGCGGACCTCGCCACCATCGTCTCCGGGCTCGGCAGCCTCACCCTCGGCGCCGCGCAGCTCATGGACGGCGGAACGGTCAAGCAGACCGTCGTCGCCATGGCCGAGGGCAGCCTCTTCGTGATGGCGATCAGCGACGGCTCGCTGCTCGGGGTGCACGCCACGCCCGACTGCGACATGACCGTCGTGGCGTACCACATGGCGCTCTTCGTCGGCAGGGCCGGGCACGTCCTGACGCCCGAACTCCGCAGCGAGCTGCGGCAGTCGATGGAGAACGCCTGATGAGCGCGGGCGCGGCGGCGCCCCGCCTGCCGGTGCGCGGCGCCGACCGGAAGCCCGCGCGGGTGCGCCCGTACTCGCTCACCGGCGGCCGCACCCGCTTCGGACACGTCCTGCTCGTGGAGACGTTCGTGGCCGCCCAGCCCGCGCTCGAAGCGGCCGAGGAGCGGCGCGAGCTGGGGCAGGGCGATCCGCTGAGCGCCCGGGTGATGCCGGAGCTGCGGGCCATCGTGGAGCTCTGCCGCAGGATGCGTACGGTCGCGGAGATCTCGGCGCTGCTGAAGATACCGCTCGGCGTGGTCCGCGTACTGCTCAGCGACCTCGCCGACCAGGGAAGGATCCGCGTGTACGGGACGGGCCACGGCCCGGGGCGGCCGGACCGCGCACTGCTGGAAAGGGTGCTGCATGGGCTCCGCGGCATCTGACACCCGCGTCCAGGAGCTGCTCGACGGCGAAGAGGGCGTACAGGCCTGGCAACTGGACCGCACGCGCGCGCCGATCGCCACGAAGATCGTGGTCGCGGGCGGTTTCGGCGTCGGCAAGACGACGCTCGTCTCGGCCGTCTCCGAGATCACGCCCCTGAAGACGGAGGCGCTGATGACGCAGGCCAGCGCCGACACCGACGATCTGAGCGCGACCCCGGGCAAGACCACGACCACGGTCGCCATGGACTTCGGCCGCATCACGCTGGCCGACGACCTCGTCCTGTACCTGTTCGGCACGCCGGGCCAGCAGCGCTTCTGGTTCATGTGGGACGACCTGGTGCGCGGCGCGATCGGCGCGGTCGTCCTGGCCGACACCCGGCGGCTCACCGACTGCTTCCCCGCGCTCGACTACTTCGAGAGCTGCGGCCTTCCGTACGTCGTGGCGGTCAACCACTTCGAGGGCACCGAGCGGTACGAGGCGGAGGACGTCCGCGAGGCGCTCACCGTGGCCGACCGGATACCCGTTCTGATCATGGACGCGCGGCAGCGGCCTTCCGTGATCGAATCGCTGCTCGCCCTGGTGGGCCACGCGCTGGACGAAACGCCCGAGTGACGGCTCGGGCGTGCCCGCGCCCGAGCGCCCGCCGAGTTCCCGGAAGTGGTGGAAGGACCCGTATGCGGAAGATACTCATCGTCGGAGCCGGTCAGTCCGGTCTCCAGCTCGCGCTCGGACTCCAGTCGCGGGGGTACGAGGTCACGCTGATGTCCAACCGCACGGCGGACGAGATCCGGTCCGGCCGGGTCATGTCGACACAGTGCATGTTCCACACCGCCCTCCAGCACGAGCGCGACCTGGGGCTCAACTTCTGGGAGTCCCAGGCCCCGGACATCGAGGGCGTCGGCGTCTCCGTCGCCGGGCCCGGCTCCGCCCGCGTCATCGACTGGGTCGGCCGGCTCGACGGCCATGCGCAGTCCGTCGACCAGCGCGTGAAGATGGCCGGGTGGATGGAGACGTTCGCCCAGCGCGGCGGCCAGCTCGTCATCCACGGCGCGGCCGTCGGCGACCTCGACTACTTCTCGCGCGCCTACGACCTGGTCTTGGTGTCGGCGGGCAAGGGCGAGCTGGTGTCGATGTTCGAGCGGGACCCGGAGCGGTCGCCGTACGCCGCGCCGCAGCGGGCGCTCGCCGTCGCCTACGTCCACGGGCTCGGGCCGCGCCCCGAGCACCCCGAGTTCGACGCGGTCCGCTGCAATCTGGTGCCGGGCGTCGGCGAGCTGTTCGTGATGCCGACGCTCACCACGTCCGGGCGGGCGGACATCCTCTTCTGGGAGGGCGTGCCGGGCGGTCCCCTCGACGTCTTCCAGGGCGTGAAGGACCCCGACGAGCACCTCTCGCTCACGCTCGGACTCCTGGAGGAGTTCCTGCCCTGGGAGTACGCGCGCGCCACGAAGGCCGAGCTGACCGACGCGGGCGGCACGCTCGCCGGGCGGTACGCCCCCACCGTCCGCAAGCCCGTCGGGCGGCTGCCCGGCGGGGGCCTCGTCCTCGGCGTCGCCGACGTGGTCGTCGCGAACGACCCGATCACCGGGCAGGGCTCCAACTCCGCGTCCAAGTGCGCGGCGTCGTATCTGTCCGCCATCGTGGAGCACGGGGACCGGCCCTTCGACGAGGCCTGGATGCGGGCGACGTTCGAGCGGTACTGGGCGACCGCGCGGCACGCCACGAAGTGGACCAACGCGATGCTCGCGCCCCCACCGGAGCACGTGCTCACCCTCCTCGGGGCGGCGGGCGACCTCAAGCCGGTGGCCGACCGCTTCGCCAACGGCTTCAACGATCCTGCGGACTTCGAGGACTACTTCTACGAGGCCGCGCGCGCGGAGGCGTACCTGGCGGAGGTGGCTTCCGCCTAGGCCCCCGCTCCTCGAACGCCGGAGGGGCTGGTCGTGGCCCCTTCGGCGATCGCGGCCTCCACCTCGGCCACCCTTTGCTGCTCCTCCGCGGCGAAGCGCTCCGCGTCCAGTTTCTCCGCGATCTCCTCGTCCTGGGCCATCAGAAGGTCCAGGTTCGAGTCGCCCATCTCGAAGACGCCCATGTCGACGTACGCCCGCTGGAGGCGTTCGCCCCACAGGCCGATGTCCTTGACGCAGGGGACGATCCGGCTGAACAGCAGCTGGCGGAAGAGCTGGAGGTACTCGGAGCGCTCGCTGAGCTCCTCGGCCTCCCGCTTGGGGATGCCGAAGTTCTCCAGGACCTCCACGCCCCGCAGCCGGTCCCGCATCAGGTAGCAGCCCTCGATGACGAACTCCTCGCGCTCGCGCAGCTCCGCGTCGCCGAGCTGCCGGTAGTAGTCGCGCAGGGCCATGCGGCCGAAGGCCACGTGCCGGGCCTCGTCCTGCATGACGTAGGCGAGGATCTGCTTCGGCAGCGGCTTGTCCGTGGTGTCGCGGATCATGCCGAACGCGGCGAGGGCGAGGCCCTCGATGAGGACCTGCATGCCCAGGTACGGCATGTCCCAGCGGGAGTCGCGCAGGGTGTCGCCGAGCAGCCCCTGGAGGTTGTCGTTGACCGGGTAGAGCATGCCGATCTTCTCGTGCAGGAAGCGGCCGTAAACCTCGGCGTGCCGGGCCTCGTCCATGGTCTGGGTGGCGGAGTAGAACTTGGCGTCCAGGTCGGGGACGGACTCCACGATGCGGGCCGCGCACACCATGGCCCCCTGCTCGCCGTGCAGGAACTGGCTGAACTGCCAGGAGGCGTAGTGCTTGCGCAGCTCACCGCGCTCGCGCTCGTTCATCAGGTCCCAGTGCCGGGTGCCGTACAGGGTCATGGCCTCGTCGGGGGTGCCGAGCGGGTCGAGGGGGTCCACCTCCAGGTCCCAGTCGATGCGCTTGGCGCCGTCCCACTGCTTGTCCTTGCCCTTCTGGTACAGGTTCAGGAGGCGCTCGCGGCCTTCGCCGTACTCCCAGCTGAAGCGGGCGGCCCCAGTGGCGGGGACCTGCCAGGTGAGGTCCTGCTGACCCTTGACGTACAGATCGCGAGTGGACACGGACGGCTCCTCACGGGTCTCGGCGGCCCCTTGGTCTCCGCAACCGCCGCGAAATGGTGGCTGGTTGGCAGGCTCACACGGTGGTAGACGAGCGGTCAACAAGTTGCGCGCAAGGGATTGACGGTCTTGCTGACAAGCAGTCTTATAAGAGGTGACCGCCGGTAACCCGTCCCGGACGGCACCGGAAAGCCCCCGGACAGCAACAGCCCCCCGAAGCGCAGGAGACCTCATGACGACCGTGACCGAAGACGGCGAGCTCACCGGTCTGCGGGACGCGCTCGGCCTGCTCAAGGACCGCGAACAAGTGGCCGTACGGCTCCTTGAGTCCTCCGCCAAGCACTCCTTCGACCCGGACAGGGAGCTCGACTGGGACGCCCCCGTCGAGGACGGCAAGTGGTTCTGGCCGCCGGAGCTCGTCTCGCTCTACGACACCCCGATGTGGCGGCGGATGTCCGAGGAGCAGCGCTTCGACCTCGCCCGGCACGAGGCGGCCTCGCTCGCGTCCCTCGGCATCTGGTTCGAGATCATCCTGATGCAGCTGCTCGTGCGGCACATCTACGACAAGTCCGTGACCAGCGCGCACGTACGGTACGCGCTCACCGAGATAGCCGACGAGTGCCGCCACTCGATGATGTTCGCCCGCATGATCCAGAAGGGCGGCGCGCCCACGTACCCCGTGACGCGGCTCAACCACAACCTCGCCCGCGTCCTGAAGACCGTCTCGACCACGCCCGGTTCGTTCGCCTGCACGCTGCTCGGCGAGGAGATCCTCGACTGGATGCAGCGCCTGACGTTCCCGGACGAGCGCGTGCAGACCATCGTGCGCGGCGTGACCCGCATCCACGTCGTGGAGGAGGCCCGGCACGTCCGCTACGCGCGCGAGGAGCTGCGCCGCCAGATGGTGACCGCCCCGCGCTGGGAGCGCGAGCTCACCCGGCTCAGCTGCGGCGAGGCCGCCCGCGTCTTCTCCATCGCCTTCGTCAACCCGCAGGTCTACACGGACGTGGGCCTCGACCGCCGCGAGGCCGTCGCCCAGGTCAAGGCGAGCGGCCACCGCCGCGAGGTCATGCAGAGCGGGGCGAAGCGCCTCACCGACTTCCTGGACGACATCGGGGTGTTGCGGGGCCCGGGCCGCAGGCTGTGGAAGTCATCGGGGCTGCTCGCCTGATGGTGCTGTGGGACAGCGCCCCGAAGGGGCGCGGGGCTGTGTCGATGTGCGGCTCCGCCGCGCGGGCGCGACCAGCCACGGCGAATCCGCAGGTGACGGAAGGCCCATTGGTACGACAACCCGGTTACCCTGCGGGGCATGACCACTACCCGTGCGTACCGGCGCCTCAGCGTCGAGGCGCGGCGCAGCCAGCTCCTCGACGCCGCCCTCTCGCTGTTCGCGCACCGTGCGCCCGAAGAGGTCTCGCTCGACGACGTGGCGGAGGCGGCCGGGGTCTCGCGCCCCCTGGTCTACCGCTACTTCCCCGGCGGCAAACAGCAGTTGTACGAGGCCGCGCTGCGGTCGGCCGCCGACGACCTGGAGCAGTGCTTCGCCGAGCCCCAGGACGGGCCGCTCACCCAGCGCCTGGCCCGGGCCGTCGACCGGTACCTGGCGTTCGTCGACGAGCACGACGCCGGGTTCAGCGCACTGCTCCAGGGCGGCAGCGTGGTGGAGACCTCCCGCACGACCGCCATCGTGGACGAGGTGCGGCGCTCCGCCGTCACGCACATCCTCGCCCACATGGACCTCGCCGAGCCGGCCGGGCCGCGGCTGCGCACCACCGTGCGGATGTGGGTCACCGCGGTGGAGGCGGCCTCGCTGATCTGGCTCGACGAGGACAAGCGGCCGCCGCTCGACGAGCTGCGGGAGCTCCTCGTCGAGCAGTTCGTGGCCCAGGTCGCGGCCACCGCGGGGCGCGACCCGCAGACCGCGGACGTGGTGCGCCGCGCCCTCGCCCTGGAGAGCCCCGAGGGGCCGGTGGGCGAGCTGGTCCGCCGGGTCCTTCCGGTGGTGGCGGAGGCCGCGCACCTGCTGTGACGGGCGTGACGGGCGCCGGGGCGGCGGGGTGACGGACACTGGGGCCGTGAAGAGTGAAGACACCCCCTTCGTGGGCGGCCCCCTGGACGGCCGCGTGCTCCCGGTCCTGCTCGGGCCGACCGGTCATCCGCCGAAGGTGTACCGGGTCCCGGTGCCGGACGACGCGGGGGGCGAGCCCACGGTGCTCGTCTACCGGCGGGTGGCCGCCGAGACCGCGAAGCGGTTCGGGCTGCACCCGGGCTGGCGGTACGAGTACGACCCCGACGCGGACCCCCGCGGCGGCGGCCTGCGCGACCTGAAGTGGCCCTGGTCCAAGCCGGGCCCTCCGGCCGGGCGGGGGAGCGACTGAGCCCCGGCGACCCCCCATCGCGCTGCGCGCTCGTCCTCAATCGCCGGACGGGCTCGATCTTGCTGCGCCGCCGTCGGCCGTGTGCAACTGGACGCGCCGTGCGCCCCTGGTACGAGTGACCTCGTTGCGCCAACCGCCCACCGCCGGGAGGCGGGGCCCGGGCGGCGGCCGGATGCTCGCGGTGCGCGGTGGAAGGCCCGTCGCGCACCGGAGGTGATGACGTGTCAGGAAGGCTGCTGCGCTGGGCCTGCGCGGGCTCCGCGCTCTCCGCACTGGTGGCGCCCCTGCCCTCGCCGCCACCGGCCCACGCCGCCCCGAGCCCCGCGCCCGCCCCCGGCGAACGCTCCGTGGCCACCCTCCTGACGGACCTTCAGCGCCTGTACCGCCGGGCCGAGGAGTCCACCGAGACGTACAACGCGACCGGCGAGGAGCTGACGGACCAGCGCCGCCGGGTCGCCGACCTCGACCGCCGCCTCGCCGCGGCCCGGACCGCCGCGCGCGACGGCCGCGGCGCCGCGGGCCGCCTGGCGCGCCAGCAGTACCAGAACAACAGCGTGGAGATCTCCTCGTACGTCCGGCTGCTGCTCGCCCGCAGCCCGCGGGGCGCCCTCGACCAGCGCCATGTGCTGCGCCGCGCCGCGGCCGACCGGGCCGCGGCCGTCACCCGCCTCGCCGACGGCGAGAAGCGGGCCGACGACCTCGCCCGCGCCGCCCGGCGGGCCCTGGCCGCGCAGGAGTCCCTCGCCCGGCGCCAGGAGCGGGCCCGCGACGGCGTACGGAAGCGGCTGCGCGAGGTCGAGGAGCTGCTCGCCTCGCTCAGCGCCGAGGAGCTGGCCGCGGTCGGCCGGGCCGAGCGGGCGGGCGCGGACGCCGCCCAGCGCGAGCTCGTCGGGTCCGGGGCGCTCGGGGCGCCGGGCGCCCGGCGGGCCCCTTCGGCCAAGGGGGAGCGGGCCGTGCGGTACGCCGTCGCGCAGATCGGGAAGCCGTACGAGTGGGGCGCCGAGGGGCCCGCGGCGTTCGACTGCTCCGGGCTCACCCAGCGGGCCTGGGGCGCGGGCGGCCGGGAGATCCCGCGGACCAGCCAGGAGCAGTGGGCGCGGCTGCCGCGGGTGCCGCTGCGGCAGCTGCGGCCGGGGGACCTGGTGGTGTACTTCCCGAAGGCCACGCACATCGCGCTGTACCTGGGGGACGGGCTCGTGGTGCACGCGCCCCGGCCCGGCGCGAAGGTGAAGGTCTCCCCGCTGGCGGCGAACCCCCTCCTCGGCGCGGTACGCCCCGACCGGGGCGCGGCACCGGTGCCCGGCTACCGTCCACCGCGCCTGCCCGCGGGGGCCCGGGCGGGAGCGGACACTGGGGTGAGTGCCCCGTAGGGGCGCGGGGCTCTGTCGATTTGCGGCTCCGCCGCGCGGGCGCGACCAGCCACGATGCACCCGCAGAGGACAGACGGCAGCAAAGCCCTCAGCCGGAGAGCGCGGCCTCCATCACGGCCCGGGCGACAGGGGCGGCGCTGCCCCCGCCGCTGATGTCCGCGCGGGACGCGGCCGCGTCCTCGACGACCACCGCCACGGCCACCGACGGCTCCCCGTCCCCCGGCTTCTGCGCCCACGAGATGAACCAGGCGTACGGCGTACCGGAGTTGCCGAGGCCGTGCTGGGCGGTGCCGGTCTTGCCGCCCACGGTCACCCCGGGGATCGCCGCGTTCGTGCCGGTGCCCTGCTCGACGACCTCCGTCATCAGCTCCCGCAGGCGCAGCGCCGTGCCCGGCCCCATGGCCTGGTGGAGCGTGCGCGTCGGCGTCGAGTCCACGGTCGTCCCGGATCCGGTCGTCGTCCGCTCCACGAGGTACGGCGCCTTGACGAAGCCGCCGTTGGCGACGGCCGCCGCCACCATCGCCATCTGGAGCGGCGTGGCCCGGGTGTCGTACTGGCCGATGGCCGAGAGCGCGAGCTGTGCCCGGTCCATCGACGTGTCGAAGGTGCTGGCGGCCACCGTCGACGGCACCTTGACCCCGGGGTCGTTGAAGCCGAACTTCCCGGCCGTCTCCACCATCGCGCCGAGCCCCGTGTCGGCGCCCAGCTTGGCGAACACGGTGTTGCACGACCACCGGAAGGCGTACCGCAGACTGGCGTCGGCGCAGCCGGTGACCTCGTTCGAAAGGCGCGTCGAGGTGCCGGGGAGCGTGAACGGATCGGGGGAGTCCGTCGGCGCGTCCACGTCGGTGATCTCGCCCGCGTCGAGCGCGGCCGCCGCCGTGACCACCTTGAACGTCGAACCGGGCGGATACGTCTGGCGCAGCGCGCGGTTCAGCATCGGCTTGTCGGGGTCGCCGTTGAGCCGGGCCCAGGAGTCCACCACCGAGCGGCCGGTGCCGGACAGCCGCTCGGGGTCGTACGACGGCGTGGAGACGAGCGCGAGGATCCTGCCGGTGGCCGGTTCGAGCGCGGCCACGGCGCCCTTCTTGCCGTCGAGCCCGGCGTACGCGGCCCGCTGCACCGCGGCCTTCACGGTGGTGACGACGTCGCCGCCGGGGCTCCGCGAGCGGGTGAGGTCGTGCCACAGCGGCAGCGGCGCGAGCATCGGGTCTGTGCCGGAGAGCACGGCGTCCTCGGCGTGCTCCAGGAACGTCGTGCCGTACACCTGCGAGGCGAAGCCCGTCACCGGCGCGTACAGCGGTCCCTTCGTGTACGTCCGCTCGTGGCGCAGCTGCTCGCCGGTGTCCTTGGAGCCGGTGACCGGGCGGCCGTCCACCAGGATGTCGCCGCGGGCCGCGGCGAAGCGCTCGATGTCCCGGCGGCGGTTGGCGGGGTTGTCGTCGTAGTCCTGGGCGTCGAAGACCTGCACGCGGGTGGCGTTCACGAGCAGGGCCACGAGCAGCAGCAGGCAGAAGGCCGCGGCGTGGCGGATGTACCGGGTCACGTGGACGCCTCCTGGTGCGGCCGGTCCCCGGGGGAGTCCCCGTCGGCGTGGGCACGGGCGTGGGCGCGGGCCGAGTCGCTCAGGCGGATGAGCAGCGCCACGATGATCCAGTTGGTGACGACGGACGAGCCGCCCTGCGCGAGGAACGGCATCGCCATGCCGGTGAGCGGGATGAGCCCGGTCACGCCGCCCGCGATCACGAACACCTGGAGCGCCACGATCGAGGCGAGCCCGATCGCGAGGAGCCGCCCGAAGGGGTCGCGCAGGGCGAGCCCGGTGCGGTAGCCGCGCTCCACGAGCAGCGCGTACAGGAGGAAGATCGCCGTGAGCCCGGCGAGGCCCAGCTCCTCGCCCGCCGTCGCCAGGATGAAGTCCGACTTCGCGGCGAAGCCGATGAGGATGGAGTGGCCGAGCCCGAGCCCGGTGCCGAGCAGCCCGCCCGCGGCGAACGCGAAGAGCGACTGGGCGAGTTGGTTGGGCCCCCGCCCGGCCTCGATGGACGCGAAGGGGTGCAGCCAGTCCGCGACGCGGCTGTGCACGTGCGGTTCGAGGGAGCCGACCGCGTAGGCGCCCGCCGCCGCGAGCAGCAGCCCGACGGCGATCCAGCCGGTGCGGCCGGTGGCGACGTACAGCAGGACCACGAAGAGGCCGAAGAAGAGCAGCGAGGTGCCCAGGTCCCGCTCCAGGACCAGGACGCCGACGCTCAGCAGCCAGATCGCCACCACCGGGCCGAGCACCCGGCCGGTGGGAAGCTGCACGAACTTCCACAGCGTGCGCCCGGTGGTGGCGAGGGCGGTGCGGTTGGCCGCGAGATAGCTGGCGAAGAACACCGCGAGCAGGATCTTCGCGAACTCGCCCGGCTGGATGGAGAAGCCCCCGAGCCGGATCCAGATGCGGGCGCCGTTCACGGCCGGGAAGAAGATCGGCACGATCATCAGCACCAGCGCCGTGACGACGGAGAGGTACGCGTAGCGCCGCAGCAGCCGGTGGTCGCGCAGCAGGACCACGACCGCGACGCACAGGCCGACGCCGATGGTGGACCAGACGAGCTGGGTGGGCGCGGCCCGGTCGCCGGGCGTCTCCAGGTCCAGCCGGTAGATGAGGACGAGCCCGAGGCCGTTGAGGAGCACGGCGATCGGCAGCAGCAGCGGGTCGGCGTACGGGGCCCGCAGCCGCACCGCCAGATGGGCGAGGAGCGCGAGCACTCCCAACCCGGCGCCGTAGCCGGCGGCGCCGGGCGGGACGGAGCCGGTCCTGGCCAGGCCCACGTCGCAGTAGCCGTAGACCGAGAGCAGGACGGCGACGACGATCAGGGCGAGTTCGGTGCCCCGGCGTCGCGGGACGCGGACCTCCATGACCGGAACGTAGCAAGCTCCGGGCTTAATGTCCGGTTATGCCCCGCCTGGGCTCCGGTGGCTCTGGGCGGCTCCGGTGGGTCCGGTGGGTCAGCACCAGCGCGGCGCGGGCCCGATGTTGGCGATGTAGTGCGCGGCGCCCCAGGCCCAGGTGCCGTCCGTGAGGAGGTACCAGCGGTCGTTGCCCTGCACGTGCTCGCCGCGCGTCTTGCAGAAGATGTGCACGATCTTGCCGTACGGCTCGTGCCGGATGACGTGGCTGCCCCGCGTGGGCCGGTCGCGCAGGAGGAGGCCGCCCTTGGCGGTGACCTTGCCCTTGTAGACGCGGGGGTGTTCGTTGCCCTCGGCCGCGAGGGCCGGGCCTGCGGCCAGCGTGGTGGCGGCGAGCGCGCCGCCCGCGGCGGCTATGCCGATGCGGACGGCGAGGGAGCGGGGACGAAGGGCCATGACGGTCTCCTCTGGGGAGTGCGGTGTGCGGCCGGTGCGTAGGCCGCGATTCACGCTAAAAGCGACACCGGACGTCCGCAAAAGGTCACGTACGGTCAGCCGTCCCCGTCAGGCCCGGACTTCGCCCGGCTCGTCCCCGGAGGGCCGCTCGTCGTGCGGCAGCGTGAGCGTCGCGACCGCTCCCGTCCCTTCCGCCACATTGGTGAAGGTGAGGCTCGCCCCGACCACCCGCGCCTGGCCGAGCGCGATGGTCAGACCGAGGCCGTGGCCCTTGGTGGTGCCCTCGGTGCGGAAGCGCTGCGGGCCGTGCTCCACCAGATAGTCGGGGAAGCCCGGGCCGTGGTCCCGCACAGTGATCACCGGTCCGTCCACGGTCAGGCACACCGGCGGGGCCCCGTGCTTGAGGGCGTTCGCGACGAGGTTGCCGAGCACCCGCTCCAGGCGTCGCCCGTCGGTCTCCACCACGAGGTCGTGGACGACGGTCAGCTCCACCTCGGCGCCCGACGCGCGCACCACGCGCTCCGCCAGCGGAGCGAGCCGCACCGCGTCCAGGTCCACGCGTTCGTTGCGCGCGTCGAGCCGGGAGATCTCCAGGAGGTCCTCGGTGAGCGTGCGCAGCGCCGCCACCCGGTCCCTGACCAGCTCGGTCGGGCGGCCCGGCGGCAGCAGCTCGGCCGCCGCGTGCAGCCCGGTCAGCGGGGTGCGCAGCTCGTGCGCCACGTCCGCGGTGAACCGCTGCTCGCTCAGGAGCTTGCCCTGGAGCGAGGAGGCCATGGTGTCCAGGGCCCCGGAGACCGTGGCCACCTCGTCCTGGTGGCGGTGGGGGTCACGGGTGCGCGGGTCGTGCACGCGCGCGTCCAGGTCGCCCGCGCTGATGCGGGCCGCGACCCGGGCCGTCAGATGCAGGCGCCGCGTCACGCGCGTCACCGCGAACGCCCCGACCAGCAGGGTCGCGCCGATCGCGAGGACGGACGAGCCCAGGATCGCCCGGTCGAGGCCGTCGATGGTGCGGGCGCCCTGCGCGTAGTCGACCTCCACGGCGATCGCCCGGCCGCCGTCCGCGGGCCCCGCCGCCCACACCGTGGGCGTCCGGTCGTGGTCGCCGACCATCGTGCCGCGCTCCCCGGCCACGGCGAGGTCGCGGAGCCGGTCCGGCAGGCCCGGCGGGTCGAGGCCCGCGCCCGGGCCGAGGCGGCCGCCCGCCTCGTACTGCTCGGTGGCGTCGTCGAGCCGGGACAGGGCGCGCTCGCGGGCCTGGCCCACGGTCTGGTTCGTCACCGCCACGTGCACGAGCACGCCGAGCAGCGCCGCGAGGGCGCAGCACATCACGGCGATGAACACCGCGGCCTTCCACGTCAGCGTCGCGGTCCAGGCGGGCAGGCGCAGCGGGAGCCGGGGGCGGCGCGGCCGCCGGGGTTCGGTCATGCGCCCGTGTCCGGGTGCTCGCCGGAGCTCGGTCCCGGGGCCGGAACCGGCGGCGTCTCCTCGGCCGGGATCTCGGTCACCTCGGGCGCCGGGCTGCGCGCGCCCTTGGGGCGCGGCGCGTCGGACGAGCGCAGGAACTCGTCGCGGGTCGGCAGCATCGCCCGCTGGTGCCGGTCCCAGGACCAGGCCGTGCGGTACTCGTAGCCGGGGATGTCGGAGGCCGCGCGGAGCACCAGGTCGCGCCCGGCGAGCTCGACGCCGAGCACCGCGTCGGACGTGCCCATGATCTGCGTCAGATGGCCCTTCTCCATCGCGTAGACGCGGATGGCCAACTGCTCCTCCGGCATGCGGATGCCGATGACCATGTCGTCCTTCCCGTCACCGGTGAAGTCGCGGTAGTACGCCTTGAGGACCGGGCACTCCCTGCCCTTCTTGCCGCAGCCCTTCAGGGCGTCGGCGGTCTCCTTGTAGAGCGCGGACGGGCCGCTGTAGTCGTCGGGGTGCGCGGCGGTCTGCGCCTTCACGATGGCGACGGGGTCCACCTTGTGCAGGTCGCCGCCGGGCACCCGCACGCCCTTGACCTCCTCGGTGTCCGCCGTTCCGTAGTCGCCGAGCGGCGAGGAGGCGGGCGGCAGGTCGGGCCAGAGCCGGGTGGGGCCGACGGCCGTGGGCGTCGCGCCCGCGCTGCGCAGGTCGCCCGGGTCGCCGCAGCCCGCGGTGAACGCGCCCGCGAGCAGCACGAGGGCGGCTGCGGCGAGCGCGCTGCGGCGGCTGCGGCTGCGGCGGCTGCGGTTCAACTGCACTCCTGCGGGCCAAGGGCGGTGGTCGGGCGCGCGGAGCCAGGAGTCGGAGGGAGCCTGGTCACCGCACGAGGTCGGCGTAGAGAATGATGTTGTCGGCGCGGTGGCCGTTCCTGATCGGGCCGCCGCACGTCAGCAGGCGCAGCTCCGGCCGGTCGGTCGTCCCGTACACCTTATGGGTTGGAAAGTCTTTCTTGTCGACCTGCTGGATCTCGCGGACCCGGAACGTGGCCGTACTGCCGTCCGCACGCGGCACCATGATGGCGTCGCCGACCTTCACTCGGGCCACGTTCCGCATCAGCGCCGGGCCCTGCACCGTGTCGTAGTGCGCGACGAGCACGGCCGCGCCCTTCTGACCGGGCGTGACACCGCCCGTCCACCAGCCCGGCACCTCCGCCTTCGCGACCGGCGGCACCTCCAGCTCCCCGTCCGCGCCGATGCCGAGGTCCAGCATCCGCGAGGCGTCGACCCCGGCCGCCGGGATCCGCAGGCCGGTCGGCTTCGACTCCTTCAGGGGCGCCGGGGCGCGCTTGGCCTGCGCGGCCGCCGCGTTCTTCACGGTCACGTCGGGCGCGGCCGCGCCGTGCCCGCCCTGGCCGCAGGCGATGAGCCCGACGCCGACGGCCGCGGTGAGGGCGGCGGCCGCCGCGATGCGCCCCGTGCGGCGGCGGGCGGGGGCGGCGTCTTCCTGGGGCTGCGCGGTGGGGGTGGTCATGAGCGCTCCTGGGCTGGCGGGGGAGTCTTTCGGAGAACGGGGCTGCTCGGTCAGCCGTCGGTGCGGCCCCGGCGGAGCATCGCGAAGCCGAGCCCCGCGGCACCGGCGGCGGCCATGGCGCCGCCCGCCGCCAGGAACGCGGGGTCCCCGGCGTCGCGAAGCCCGTCGGCGCCGGCGCGGACGCCGCCCTTGGGCGTGACGGACTTGGGGGTCACGGCCTTGTCGGTGGCGGCCCTGTTGGTGACGGCCTTGCCGGTGGCGGTCTTGTCGGCGTGCGGCGGCGCGGTGGTGGGGGAGGGCGCGGGAGCGGGCTCGGCGGCGA
The DNA here is from genome assembly GCF_000720325.1 of Streptomyces sp. NRRL B-1347. Taxonomy (GTDB): domain Bacteria; phylum Actinomycetota; class Actinomycetes; order Streptomycetales; family Streptomycetaceae; genus Streptomyces. The sequence continues at coordinate 86,738 of NZ_JOJM01000058.1, read as the reverse complement.
AGGCGCCGGCGGCGGGGACGAGCAGCGCGCCGCCCGCGAGCGCGGCGACGGCGGCGGTGCGGAGGGCGGCGGTGCGGCGGCGGGGGTGGCTCACGGTACGTTCCTTGCGCTCGTGCGGCGGGGGCCGGGCCCGGCCCGGCTGGACCGGGGCGATGGCAGCTACGACGCTAGGTGTCCGCCATTGCGGAGGTTCGGCGAGTGTGTAACAGCGCGCCATAGCTGTGCGAGCAGTGCCGTTACGGGACGGGGGAGGGCACGACGCACGGACCGGGCCCAGCGGGGCGAATCCCGGGCGAACGGGCATCAACTTCCTTGCGGCCCTGTCAGCTTCTTGCCCGCGGCGCGTCCGGGCTGTTCCCATGGTCGGTGGGGTGATGGGGATGAGCGGACTGCGCGTCGTACCGGCGTTCCGACACGGTCATGAGCGGCTCTACGTGTGCCGGGCGGACGGCAGGAACGTGGCCTGGTACGACCGCGAGACCGCCCGGGTGAACCTGCTCAGCGCGGCCGAGGAGGAGGACGTCCTGCACGTCCTCGCCCCCTTCCTCACCGGGAACGTCGCGGTCGGGCCCCCGCCCGTGCCCACCCCCGCCGAGCTCGCCAGGCTCTCCCTCCACCCCGACGACGACCTCGCGCCGAACCGGCCAGGGGAGGCGCTGCGCGTCCGGCTCGAACGCGATCCGCCGTCGGCCCGCAAGCTGCGGTCCGACCCCCGGAGCCTGGCCCTGGCCGCCGAGGTCGCCGTCGGCGACGCCCTCGACCGGCTCGACGCCGTCGGCTGGCACACGCTGCACTCCGTCGGGCTGCCCGGCGGTGCCCGCATCCACCACCTGCTGATCGGCCCCGGCGGGCTCTTCTGCGTCCGCGCGGTGCCCGCGCGGCGGCAGCGGGTGCGGGTGGCCGACCCGCTGGTGACGGTGGGCCGCGCCAAGGCCGTCCCGCTCCTGCGGGAGCTGCGCGCCGACGCCGCGCGGGCCTCCTTCGCCCTCACCGCCGAGGTCAGGCCCGTCCTCGTGCCCGTCGGGGCGGTGTCCGTCGAGGTCACGGCGGAGCCGCGCGAGGTCCGCGTGCTCACCGAGCCGGACCTGCCGGGCCTGGCCCGCGCGGGCGGCGTCCTGAAACCGGCGGACGTGGAGGCCTTGCACGCCTTGGCGCGCGACCGTCATGTGTGGCACCGGGTGTAGGGTCCGGGGCCTTCCGGCCGGGGCGGGCACAGCCCTCGGTGCCGAGCAACCGTGCAACCCGGGCCCCGCCCGGGCGCCGGGCAGCCGCGCAGCTCAGGCGCCGGGCAGCCGGGCCGCCCGCCCGGGCTCCCGCAGGGCCGCGAACAGGTCCCCTTCCCGGTGCAGCCGGGCAGCCATGTCCGGGGCCCGGAAGACAAGGAGCCCCGCGTCCCCGGCGCCCCCACAGCGCTCCACCTCGGCCCAGGTCACGGGCGCCGACACCGTCGCCTCCGCCCGCGCCCGCAACGTATAGGCCGTCGCCGTCGTCTTCGCCGCCGCGTTCTGACTGAAGTCCACGAACACCTTCCCCGCCCGCAGGCTCCGCGTCATCCGGTGCACCACGAGCGCGGGCAGCGCCCGCTCCGCCGCCACCGCGAGCTCCTTCGCGTAAGCCGAGACCCGCGCGGACGCGACCGGCACCAGCGGCACGACCACGTGCAGCCCCTTGCTCCCGGAGGTCTTCACGAACACCTCGAACCCGTCGGCGACCAGCCGCTCCCGCAGCCACAGCGCCGCCTCGCACGCCTCCACCACGGTCGCGGGCGGCCCGGGGTCGAGGTCGAGCACGAGCCGGTCCGCGAGCCCCGGCGCCCGCGCCCGCCACTGCGGCGTGTGGAACTCCGTCACCAGGTTCGCCGCCCACATCAGCGACGGCAGGTCCTGTACGAGGACCTGCCGCGCGGGCCCCTCGGACCGCGGCACCTCGGCCGTCCGCACCCAGCCGGGCGTACCGGGCAGCACGTTCTTGGTGAAGAAGCGCTGCCCGTCGGGGCCGTCCGGGAAGCGGAGGAACGACACGGGCCGGTCGCGCAGCTCGGGAAGGAGCACGTCCGCGGCGGTCGCGTAGTAGTGCAGGACCTCACCCTTCGTGAAGCCGCTCGCCGGATACAGCACCTTGTCGAGGTTGCTGAGCGCGAGCCGTCGCCCCTCCACCTCCGTGATGGGCGTCATACGATGAGAATCCCACGAAACGTGGCAAAACGTGGCGAAAGGTGCACCACATGCGCTCCATATGGAACGGCGCCATCTCCTTCGGCCTGGTCAGCATCCCGATCAAGCTGGTGAACGCCACGGAGAGCCACTCGATCTCCTTCCGCCAGATCCACACGGAGGACGGCGGCCGCATCCGCTACCGCAAGGTCTGCGAGCTGGAGGACCGCGAGGTCCCGACCGCCGAGATCGGCAAGGGGTACGAGGACGCCGACGGCTCGGTCATCCCGATCACCGAGGACGACCTGGCCGCGCTGCCGATCCCGACCGCGAAGACCATCGAGATCGTCTCGTTCGTACCGGCGGACCGCATCGACCCGCTCCAGATGGACACGGCGTACTACCTGTCGGCCAACGGAGTGCCCGCGGCCAAGCCGTACATCCTGCTGCGCGAGGCGCTCAAGCGCAGCGACCGCGTGGCCATCGCCAAATTCGCCCTGCGTGGCCGCGAACGGCTCGGCATGCTGCGCGTCGTCGACGACGTCATCGCCATGCACGGCCTGCTGTGGCCGGACGAGATCCGCGCCACCGACAGCGTCGCCCCGGACACCGGCGTCACGGTCCGCGACGCCGAACTCGACCTCGCGGACGCCCTGATGGACACCCTCGGCGAGGTCGACCTCGACTCGCTCCACGACGACTACCGCGCCGCCGTGGAGGAGATGATCGCCGCGAAGGTCGAAGGCGGTACGACCACCGCCCCGGAGCCCGCGGCCGAGCCCGGCGGCGGCAAGGTCATCGATCTGATGGCCGCCCTGGAGAACAGCGTCCGCGCCGCCCGCACGGCCCGCGGCGAGACGACGGGCGGCAAGGAGGCCGAGGTCACCGCGCTCCCGGCGCGCCGTTCCTCCCGTACCGCCCCCAAACAGGTCGGCGGCAAGAAGTCCACGTCGGCGACGAAGACCACGGCAGCGGCCCCGAAGAAGAGCACGTCGAAGAAGAGCACCGCGAAGAAGACGACGACCGCCACGAAATCCACGGCGAAGAAGACGACGGGCACCAAGAAGGCGACCACGGCCAAGACGACCACGGCCAAGACGGCGACGGCCAAGACGGCGACGGCCAAGAAGACGACCGCCAAGCGCCGAGCCTCGTAAAGGGCGGCCGAACGGACCCCTGGGCGGCGGCGCCCTATTCGCAAACCGTCACGGCGAACAACCCCACCTCCTCCCGCCGGCTCCGCACCTTCCCGAACCCCGCCTCCCGGGCCCAGCCCTCCGTCAGCGCCGCGTTGCGGCACTTCATGACCCACAGCCGCCCCTCCCGGTTGGGCAGCACGTTCGCGATGAAGTCGAGCTGGGGGTGGTGGGTCTGGGTCGTGCAGACGAGGACGCCGCCCGGGGCGAGCAGCCCGCGCAGCCGCTTGATGGACGTACGGACGGCGTCGTCCTCGAGCAGCAGCTCGTACAGGCCCGAGACGACGATGACGTCCGGCGCCCCGTCGTGCGGCGGCTCGGGGTCGAACGCGTCCCCGGTCTCGTACGAGACGTTCGTGAGCCCCCGGGCCCGCGCGAGGGACTCGCCCTGGCGCAGCCCGGCCTCCGCGAGGTCCCGGCAGACCACCCGCACCCGGTCGGGCCCGTACGCCGCGGCCAGGTCGTGGAGGTAGCGGCCGGGCCCCGCGGCCACGTCGAGGACGCGCACCGGGCGGCCGGGGCGGCTTTCGACCTGCTCGCGCAGCACCCGCTGGAGGAGGTCGCGGCGGGCGCGGATGGCGCGCCAGCCGACGGCGTCGAGGTAGACGCGGTCGACGAGACGGCCGACGCCGAGCGTGCCGCGGGCCCGGTTCACGTACACGTAGTCGAGCATCGTGCCGCTGTCGAAGCCGTGCCGGTAGCCGACGCGGATGCCCGCGGAGGTCCGCCCGACCGTGCGCAACAGGCCCCGGAGCACTGCCCACTTGAGGTTCCGCAGAGGTTTCGTCATGCCCGCAAGCGTCGCGGCCGCGGCACCCGCCGGACATCCGTACGCCTACTCGGACGGCCTGAGTAGGCGGCGACGGAGGGGGAAGGCAACGGCTGGGTCCCACGGCACAGTTGCTACTTTGATCCACGATTCAATTGATGCGACCGGCAACGATGTGCACCACGCACACCATGCGCACGATGCACACACGATGTGCCGCAGCATCGATCGATCTCAATTGATCTCGATTGATCTCGATCGATCGGCAAGCGATCGACAGGCCCACGCACCGCAGGAGGTCCCCCGTGACCGGTTCCGACCCCATACTCGACTCGTCCGCCGAGATACGTGCGCGGATCGACACGAGCAAGCCCCACTCGGCACGCTTCTGGAACTACTTCGTGGGTGGCAAGGACAACTACGAGAAGGACCGCGAGCTCGGCGACCACATCAAGGAGATCTTCCCGGGCCTCGTCGACGTGGCCCGCACCAGCCGCCTCTTCCTCGGCCGCGCGGTCCGCCACCTGGCGGGGGAGCAGGGCATCCGCCAGTTCCTGGACATCGGCACGGGCCTGCCGACCGCCGACAACACCCACGAGGTCGCCCAGCGCGTCGCCCCCGACTCCCGCATCGTGTACGTGGACAACGACCCGCTGGTCCTCGCCCACGCCCGGGCCCTGCTCACCAGCACGCCCGAGGGTGAGACGGCGTACATCGACGCCAACATGTACGAGCCGGAGGCCATCCTCACCGAGGCCGCCAAGACCCTGGACCTCTCCCAGCCGGTCGCCCTCATGATCCTCAACACCCTCGGCCACGTCGCGTCCCACGACCAGGCCCGCGACCTGGTCGGCCGCCTGATGGCCGGCCTGCCCTCCGGCAGCTACCTGGTGATCAGCGACTCCACCGCCACCAGCGACGGCATGATCGCGGCGTCGAACGCCTACAACCAGAGTGGCGCGATCCCCTACTACGTCCGCAGCGTCGAGGAGATCACCGGCTTCTTCGACGGCCTCGACCTGGCCGACCCGGGCGTCACCCAGGTCACCCGCTGGCGCCCCGAGCCGACCACCGACACCACCACGGAGGTGGACGCCTACGCCGGTGTCGGCCGCAAGCCCTGACCTGCGAAGCGGCGCCCGAACCGGCTCCTCGGGCGCCGCCCGCAAACCCGTTCCTGAGGATCACCGAAGAGCTGGTAGGGTTCTACCCGTCGCCGCGAACACCGCGACCGACACGCCCCCGTAGCTCAGGGGATAGAGCAACGGCCTCCGGAGCCGTGTGCGCAGGTTCGAATCCTGCCGGGGGCACCTTGATCAGGTGCCTGTAGACCCCGCCACCAGCGGCTTCGCTGGGGACGGGGTCTTTGCGTATGTGCGGGCGGATGCCGCCGCGACCGCTCTTCAAACCCCGGGGCGTCCGGCCCCGCACCGGCCGAGGTGTCGCTGACCGGCCCCATCGCCCGCCTCCGGCGCGGGGGCACATCCAGGTGCCCGCCCTCCGGCCCACGGAACGAGGCCCTCCGAGGGGGCTGGCGAAGCGGTGACAGCCCGCCGGGGCCTGAGAGAGGCGCCTGGCGCCCGGTCTCGCCCGCCGTGGGGGCGCGGAGCCACTGGTGGCGGTCGTTCGGCAGGGGGATTGGGGCAGGGACGACTACCGCGCATCCCTCACTGACATGGCGGAACGGCGGTGGGGGTGTCGGCGCGGTGGCTCCCTGAGCAGAGGAGGAAGCCAACCCTCTGCGTTCATCGGTCGATGACCGACGGGCCCTATGGCATTCCACTGTGCCTGAGGCGGCGGAACACCTTCGTGCTGAGGTGTTGATCAAGGCCGATGGCCGAGCGAGAACTACCCACTGCTCAGTGGCAAGTTGAGCCGCTGTCGACGGCCAGGGGCCGCAGCCTGGCCTGGTTGGGCGGACCGTATATCCAGTTTGCGAGTCTAGGGCGTGATGCCCCTCGGAGGGATCAAAACTGCTGGGCAGGAAGCCACTCCCAGCGAAGGAGACACCATGTCCACCACGACAGTTCTGCCCTGCGCCCGGCCGAGCAGGGTTGCCCCGCCTGGTGCGCCCGTGATGTGTACGCGGAGGCGGTCGGGAGTCACGTCAGTGCCCCGGTGTGTCTGACCGCTCCGGAGAAGATGAGCCCGGGCCTCGAAGTCCCCTTGCTGGCCGTGCAGATCGGCCTCGGGCGCGACGAGGAGGCGCGTGGCGAACAGCCCCGTCTGTGGCTGTCGGCCTTCGACGGTACGGCTGAACTGGACTCTGCTGCCCTCGGGCTGTTCATCGCCGGCCTGGAGGACTTCGCTCTGCGCCTCCGAGGACTGCGGCACCGGTTCGAGGCCGTCGTCCTCGGCGGTGCTGCCGAAGCCGTCGACCTGTGCCCAGCGGCTACGCATCCGCTTGAGATCGTCACTCCTTGTCCGCCCTGGTGCCAGTACCGGGACCAGGACGAGCACAGCCCGAGCGGGCTCCTGGTCGACCAGTTCCACGCCGCGGAGGAGACCAGCATGGAGTTGGCACTCCATCCCGTTGTCCACACCAAGTACGGGCGGGAGGCAGAGACACTCGACCTCGTCATGGAGCACATGCCGCATGCTCCGCTTCCTCAGATCGATCTCACCATCGGGACCACTCGGAAGTGGCACCACGTGGAGATGACCTTCGGCGAAGCCGACCGGCTACGGTCTTGCCTCAATGAGTTCATCGCGAAAGGGCGCGAGTACGCCCATCCCGAAGCCGTCGCATCCCTGCGGGAACTCACCGCCCACGACGGCACAGAGGTCCGACAGGCGGGCGCCCCGCCGGAGCCCCACCAGGCAGCGGCGTGAGCCATGGAGTCCGGGGCGCCGTATGCCTTGCACATATACGGCGCCCCGGTTCATGTCCGGATCGTCGCTCGTCGCGCTCCCCGCGGCAGGCGCCGCTGGTCTCACGAGAGTCACCTTCGCGACACTCCAACAGCGGCTGAGGCCGCCAGCCTTCGCTTCCCCCCCCCGCGCTGAATCCAGTTGCCCGGCGGGGCCCGTAGGGTGCTGGTCATGGTGATGGCGACTGTTCGTTCGTGGGACGACGAGGCAGGGTGGGGCGTGCTCGACTCTGTTGAGACGCCTGGTGGGTGTTTTGGGCATTTCTCTGATGTTCGTGCCGACGGCTTCCGTGCGTTGGTGCCCGGGCAGCAGGTCGAGCTCGTGTGGGAAGCGCCCGGGTTCCAGCAGGACGGTTTTGACTATCGCGCGGTGAGCATCGTGCCTCGGGAGGAATGACGTTCGCGGGCCCCGACCCGTACGGAGAACCCCCGGGTCAGGCCGCCAAGTGGTGGTCCGCCAGTTCTGTGGCCGCGTGGGCTATCGAGGCCAGCGTCGCGTGGCGGTGCCAGCCGGCGAAGGAGCGGCCCACGAAGTCGCGGATGCCCACGCGTTCGGCGCGGGGCATGCCGGACTGTTCGACGCGGTGGCTGAGGGCGACCAGGCGGAGCAGGGCCGTGTGGTCGACCGTGGTCATGTCGGTCAGCCACAGCTCCTCCGGCCAGCGCGGGCCGCCGCGGCCGATGCCGAGGAGGAGGAAGTCGCCGTGGTCGTGGGCCCGGTCCCCGGATTCGCGTACGACGGGGAGGCGGACGCGGATGGCGGCGACCAGTTCCGCGGGGTCCGCGCTGCCCGACGGGATGAGGGCCACGCGCTTGCGGCCCAGCTTGGCCAGCTGGGCGATCTGGCCCGCCTGGAGCGGCCGCTCGCCCCAGCCCGGCAGCGCCGGGTCGTGCGGGAGCAGCCAGGTGTCCTGCGCGATCCGGGTGATGTGCCGCAGGCCCGCCGCGCTGAGCTTGCTGACCACCCGGATGCCGTCCAGCGGCTCGGCGTTGAGCGTCACCGGGCACTCCGGCAGGCGCAGCCGCGCGGCCGTCTCCAGATAGGCGCTGACCATGGAGTCCTCCGGCGTCGTCAGGCCCGAGCGCCGCGGCGGCCACGACGGGCCGTCGTCGCCCGGGGCGCCCCGCGTCCAGTGGGACGGCAGATGCAGCCACCAGTTCAGCGGGCTCGTGGCGTGCGCGGACACCCCCCACACCCCGATCACCTGCTGCGCGGTCACGGACTGCCCGCGCTCCCAGGAGAACGTCCTGGCCACGCCCACGGAGTGCGTGCCCGACTTGGGGATGACCATGGGGTGCAGGACGCAGGCCTGCGGGGGCAGTTGGCGGGCCAGATAGCGGCCGAGGGCCTCCCGCATGGGCGCCCACTCCCACGTCGAGTCGTTGATGAAGTGGTGCAGGCCCTGGTCGTTGACCTGGTCGCCGAGGAAGGCCGCGATGTTCCGCACCGACTTCCTGCCCCGCGCGCCCAGGAGCCCGCGCAGGTACATCAGCCCCTTGCGGCGCTGGTCGGCCCGCGGCAGCGAGGCGAACACGACGGGGGAGAGCTCCGCCAGCGAGCGGTCGATGGCGACCCTTCTCGTCGCGTCCGGGTCGGGCCCGTCGAAGCGGTCGAGGCGGGCCTGGGGGGTCCGTTCACAGTACGGTTCGCTGCTGACGACAGTCATGTCGATCCTTTGGGTGGGAGCGCGTCGGAGCATGTGGGAGCACGTGGGAGTGCGTCGGAGTACGTGGGAGTGCGTGGGTACGGCGGTGTGGTCCGGGCGGCCGGTGCCCGGCGGCGCGGTGAAGGGGCACGGCGGCGCTGCGGCGTGCGGCCGCGGCGTACCCGTGGGCGTCCGTGAGCAGCCGCCCGGAGCCGTGCGGAAGGAGACGTAGGGGGGTGAAGGGGGCGGCGCCTGCCGGGCTCGGCGGCGGGACGCGCGTCCGGACGGGGCGGTGGCGCGGAGACCCGGCGGCCCGTGAGGCCCCGGTCTCCCCTCCGCGCGGCCCGGCGCGGGCAACTGCCCGGGGCCGCGGCGGGGCACACCGCGAAGGCTGAGCGTGCGTGTCAGACGGCGCCTCGGCGGCGGGCCCGACCTGGGGGAAGAGGATTCCCGTCAGGGCTCGACCAGAGATCGCTCAGCACAAGCAATTAGTCAACGCACGGTGGCACAACAGCACGGATGAAACGGGCTGGGGCAGTCCGGCGGAAAGCCAGGGCCGCTGGAACGGCCAGGGCCGATGGTGCATTCACGTTTCGTGGTTCAGATACGTCGTGCATGACTCCCCCTTGGTTTCGACCGTGCCCAACGGATGGTCGAACGTACGGAGGCAAGACTGCTTTCATCGAATGTGACCGATTGCGGCAGCCTCGGATTCCCCCGTTTCCTAAGGCTTTTCAAAATTCAAACGCAACGCCCGTGGGCCGCGCAAGGGCGATCGCGGGTCAGCTGGTCATGTGCCGGGTCAGACTGGTCAGTGCCGTTCGCTGTCGATGGATCCATGGTCATCGCCCGTGTGAGCAAATGAAATGCGTGACGGTGGAGGTGGTTCTTCGGTGATTTCATGGGCCCGTGCGGGGCGCTCAGTGGCGGCGCATTTTCCGTGGTCAGCGCGGTCAGAAGCGTTGCTTACCACTTCGTAGGATCCTACCGGGGTGAGATCAAGAGGGTTCGGGAAGCGAGATCGCGCGCACCTGTCGGCGCAGGGCGGCCCTCCCCGTATTCTTCGCGGCACTCCGCCGTATTTTTGCGTCACTGCCCGCATTCCTTGCGTCACTCCTCGCATTCCTTGTGTCGCTTTCCGGCGTTCCCGTGCCGCGCTGCGCTGCGGCCGTGCCCCTCAGGGCTCCTTCCGCGGCGCCAGGGACCGGTCCACGAGAGCGGGCGCGGCGCCCGCGTACCCGGCCGGATCGCACCAGCGGTCCAGGTCCGCGCGCGGGACGCGGCCGGCGACGCCGGGGGCCTCGGCGAGGTGGTCGGCGAGGGGCCGCCCGTCCTGCCGCGCGGCCTCCGCGGCGGCCGTCAGGAGCTCCCGGGCGGCGGCCTTGCCCAGGAGCGGGGCGAGCTCCGCCACGAGCCGTTCGGCGACGACCTGGCCGCCGGTGAGGGCGAGGTTCGCGCGCATCCGCTCCGGGTGCACCACGAGGCCCTCCACGAGCTCCACCGCCGTGTGCGCGGCGCCGCCCGTCAGGCGCAGGCACTCGCGCAGCGGCTGCCACTCCGCGTGCCACGCCCCGGCCGAACGCTCGTCCTCGGAGAGCATGCACTGCGTCAGCACGGCGGCCAGTGCCGGGACTTGGAGGGCCGCGCTGCGGATCAGGGTGGCGAGTACCGGGTTGCGCTTCTGCGGCATCGCCGACGAGCTGCCGCGCCCGGGTACGTGCGGCTCGGCGACCTCGGCGACCTCGGTGCGGCTCAGCGACTGCACGTCCACCGCCAGCTTGCCGAGGGCTCCCGCGGCGTGCGCGAGCGCGGCGCCGAGGTCGGCGATCGGCGTGCGCAGCGTGTGCCAGGGCAGCACCGGTGCCCGCAGTCCCGTCTCGGCGGCGAACGCCATCACCAGGCGCTCGGTGTCGGCGCCGTACGCGGCGTACCCGGCCAGGGTGCCCGCGGCGCCGCCGAGGGAGACGGGCAGGCCGTCGAGCACGGCGGCCGCGCGGGCGTCCGCGGCCAGCGTCAGCTCCCGCCACCCGGCGGCCTTGAGGCCGAAGGTGGTGGGCACCGCGTGGAGCGCCAGGGTGCGCCCGGCGACGACCGTGTCGCGGTGGGCGCGGGCGAGTCCCGCCAGGGCCCGCTCGACCCGGGCCAGGTCCGCCCGCAGCAGCACCAGGGCGTCCTTGGCCACCAGCATCGCCGCGGTGTCGAGGACGTCCTGGCTCGTCGAGCCGCGGTGGACGTACGCGGCGGCTTCCGGATCCGCCGCGGCCACCGCGCCGGTCAGCGCGCGGACCACGCCGACCACCGGGTTGGCGCTCTCCCGCGCGTGCACCGCGAGCGCCCTCAGGTCGATCCTGTCGGCCCGAGCGGCGGCGGTGATGGCCCGCGCGGCCCCGGGCGGCACCACGCCGACCGCGGCCTGCGCGCGGGCGAGGGCGGCCTCGGTGTCCAGCATGGCCTGGAGCCAGGCGGCGTCGGACACCGCCCGCTCCACGGGGGTTCCGGCGCGCACGGGGGAGAGGAGCCCGGCGTCCAGCGCGTACGGGTCGGTGGGGTCGGCGGCGTCCGCGGCGAAGGGCGCGCTCATACGGCCACCTCGGTGTGCTCCTCGTCGGCCGTCGGCCCGGCCCACGGGGCGCTGGTGCCCAGGGCGAGCACTTCGCGCGCGATCGCGTCCGCGTCGGCGATGGTGACCGAGTCCACGCCGGGCCGGATGCCCGCCGCCGTCACCCAGTGCACCGCCTCGGTCGGCACCCCGTACGCGAAGCGCCTCGGGTGCGCCCTGCCGTGGGCGTCGAGGAGCCGGTAGGGCCGCTCGGTCACCGCGAGGCCGCCGGTCTCGTAGGCGCCGCCGTCCGCCGTGGGGATGCGGTACGGGGCGCACGCCTCGGTGTTGAGCAGGTGCCGCAGCAGCGGGTCGGCCGTGCGCCGCAGGTCCGGCTCCGGGAGGCGGGCCTCGATGAGGACGCGGGCGCGCACGGTCGGGCCCGGCACCGCGTCGGAGTCGGCCACGAACGAACGGCCGCGCGTGTCGATCCTGATCCGGGTTTCGGGCCCGGTGAGCTCCAGGACGCCCGCCTCGATCAGGGCGATCATCTCCTCGACCCGGCGGGGCGGCGGGCCGATCGACAGGAAGGCGTTCAACGGCGTGTACCAGCGTTCCAGCTCGTCGCGGTGCGAGGCCCCGTCGAGGCCGCCCTGGTCGACCGCGAGCCGCACCTCGTTGCGCAGGTCCCGCAGCACGTCGAGGGCGGCCTTCAGCGGGCCGCTGACGTTGCCCTCGCGGGCCTGCCGGACGTCCTCGGAGAGGCGGCCGACGAGCCAGGAGCGGAAGTCGTCGCGGCTGGTGAACGAGCGCGTGCGCGCCGAGTCGGCGAGCGCCTCCCAGTCCCACCGGTCCGCCGCCGGGACGCCGTACGCGTCCAGGACGGCGGCGCACTCCGCGGGGCCCGCGCAGGCCAGGTAGCGCGCGGCGAACTCCGCGCGCTCGGCCGCGCGTTCCTCGCGGGCCAGGAGCGTCTCGTAGTAGACGGTCTCCACCTCGCGCGCGATGAGCGGCCACAGGTCCTTCGCGAAGGAGAGCCCGCCGGAGCCGCCGTCGGGAGCGGCCTCCGAGCGCATCCGGGCCACGCGCTCCGCCGTGAGCAGGCGCGGCAGGTAGCGGCCGTGCGCGCCCTTCTCGTTCTCGCCGCGCGAGTGGAAGGGCACCCCGCGCCGCGAACTGGCGTACAGCCGGGGCTCCTTGCCGCTGGGCCGGTAGACGAGCCCGGCGGCGCCCCGGTCGAAGCGGCCGCCGCGGCCGAGGGTGAACAGCGCGAGGTAGTCGAAGAAGCACAGGCCGAGGCCGCGCAGCAGCACCGGCTCGCCGGCCGGTACGCCGTCCAGGTCGGCGTCCGCGGGGTTGGCGGGCGGCAGATAGGTCAGGTGGTTGATCCGCGCCAGGCTCGCCGTGCGCTCCTCCTGCGCGGTCGGCCGGGTCGGCAGGTGCCCCTGGGCGAGGACGACGGCGTCGAGGTGGTTGAGACGGGTGCCGTTCGCGAGCCGGATGCCCTGCGGGCCGCCCGCGAGGCCGTGGGTGTCGGCCATGGCGACCGCCCGCGACCGGTGCACCCGGATCTCGACGTGCGCGGGCGCGTGGTCCAGGACGCGCCGGAAGCAGTCCGCGAAGTACCGTCCGCACAGCACCCGCGTGGGGTACGAGTTCGGCTCCAGGGACCGCACCTCGGCCAGCGTCGCCTCGTCGTACGCGCTGGCGCTGCTGGCGCCGTTGCCGCCGCTGTCACCGCCGGCGCCGGCCGGGGCGACGGCCTCCGGGTCCTCGGCGTACGCGGCCGCGAGCGCCGCGGCCCACTCGTACAGGCTCGGCCCCGGTTCGACCGGCCCTTCGATGCGGGACGCCGCGTCGGAGTAGACGGTGATCTGGGAGGCGACCGTGTTGGCGAGCAGGTGCCGTGACTGGCCGGTGCTCCACACCGCGCCGGAGCCCGGGGCGACCGGGTCGACGACGTGGACGAGGACCCGGGCGTGCGATGGTCGTGCGCGCTCGTTGGCGCACAGGCGTTCCAGCACGGCGAGTCCTCGCGGTCCCGTGCCGATGAGGGCGATCTCGTGCGCGGTCGCGTTCAAGCCGATTCCCCTTCCTGACAGAACTCGCTCCGATCCTGAAAGCGGCGGCGCCGCCCCCGCAACGGCGGCCGGGGCAGTCAGTCAGATGCGTCCCGGTGAACGGGCAGCCCTGTCCGCGGAGTTGACACACTGCCTGTCCGTGCGCGGGGAATCCGGCACGGGCACGGCGTTCCCCGGGAAGAATGCCCCGCATGCGTGCTGCGTACATCAATGAATTCGGTCCGGCACACTCCATCCGCTTCGGCGAGCTGCCCGAGCCGCGCCCCGCCGCGCACGACGTCCTGGTGGACGTCGAGGTGACGACGGCCAACCACGTGGACACCTTCATCCGGTCCGGCGCCGTGGACACGCCCGTGGAGTTCCCCTTCGTCGTCGGCCGTGACCTGGTCGGGCGGGTCGCCGCCGTCGGGGACGCGGTGACGGGCTTCGCGGTGGGGGAGCGGGTGTGGTGCAACAGCCTCGGCCACGGCGGGCGGCAGGGCGCCGCGGCCGAGCGTGCCCGCGTGCCCGCCGAGCGGCTCTACCGGCTGCCGGACGGCGTCGACCCCGCCGCGGCGGTGACCGTGCTGCACCCGGCCGCGACCGCGTACCTGGGTCTGGTCACGCACGGCGGGCTGCGGGCGGGCATGACCGTGGTGGTGATCGGCGCCGCGGGCAACGTGGGCGCCGCGATGGTGGTCGTCGCGGCCGCGGCGGGCGCCCGGGTGGTGGCCGTCGCCCACCCCCGTGACGAGGCGTACTGCCGCGGGCTCGGCGCCGCCGCGGTGATGGACCGCACGGCCGACGACGTCACCGCGCGCCTGGCCCGCGCCTGCCCCGGCGGGGTCGACCTCTACCTGGACGCGGCGGGGGTCAACGACCTGGCGGGCGCGGTCGGGCTGCTCGCCTGGCGGGGGCGGATCGTGCTGCTCGCCGGGTTGCGCACCGCGCCGACGCTGCCCGCGGGGGAGCTGTACGTCCGCGACGGGTCCGTCGTCGGCTTCGCCATCACCCGGGCCACCGTCGCGGAGCTCGCGGCGGCGGCCGACCACGTCAACGGCCTCCTCGCCGACGGCCGCCTCCGGCCGCGGGAGCGGTTCGCGCTGCCGCTGAGCGCCACCGGTGAGGTCCACCGGATGCTGGAGGCGGGCGAACTGCGGGGGATGCGGGTGGCGTTGACCACCCGGTGACGTGCCGTGGGGGCCCTCCGCGCACTCCGGAGGGCCCCCGCGCCGCACGAGCCGTTCTCACGACCCCACGAGGCTCCGTGCTCCTTGGAGCACGTCGCTCAGGAGCGTCCCGAGGATGCGGACGCCGTCGTGGGTGAGGACGGACTCGGCGTGGAACTGCACCCCGGCGAAGTGCGCGCCCCGCACGGCGTGCACCTCGCCGGTGGCGGCGTCCCGGCAGACCTCCACCGGGCCGGTGCCCGCCGGGTGCAGCAGGTCCGTGCCGCTGTGCGCCACGAAGCTGTTGTAGAACCCCACGCGCTCGCTGCGGCCGAAGAGGTCGAGGTCCTTCTGCACGCCCTGGTGCGGCCGGTCGCGGCGGCGCACGTCCAGGCCGAGCCGGTGGCACAGCACCTGGTGGCTCAGGCACACCGAGAGGAAGGGGCGGCGCTCGGCGAGCAGCAGGGCCGTCACGTCGTGCAGCTGGGCCAGACGCGGCTCGTCCACCGCCAGCGGGTCGCCGGGGCCGGGCCCCATGACGACCAGGTCGTGGCCGTCGAGGTCGTACGGTTCGTCGAAGCGGCGCACGGTCACCTCCAGGCCGGTCGACCGCAGTTGGTGGGCGATCATCGAGGTGAACGTGTCCTCGGCGTCGACGACCAGGACCCGGTGCCCGGCCAGGTCCGGGCGCCGGGCCGGGGCGGGGCCGGGCCCGTCGCGCCAGAAGCGGGAGATGTCCGCGTTGCGGGCGAGCAGCGCGGAGCGCACCGACGGATGGTGGCCGAGGGGGCGCTGCGGCTCCGCCCGGAGCGCGCTGAGCAGGCCGAAGGCCTTCGCGTGGGTCTCGGCCACCTCGGCCGCGGGCAGCGAGTCGCGCACCAGGGTCGCGCCCACGGCGATCGACATCCGCCCCGACGCGTCGATGTCGGCCGTGCGGATGAGGATCGACGAGTCCAGGGTGCGCCCGCCGTGGCCGTCCCGGCCGATGAGCGCCACGACGCCGCTGTAGTAGCCGCGGCCCTGCGGCTCGTACCGGTTGATCACGCGGCTCGCGCTCTCCAGCGGGCTGCCCGTGACGGTCGGGGCGAACAGGGTGCCGCGCAGGACCTCCCGCACGTCGCGGTCCGTGCTGCCCTCGATGAAGTACTCGGTGTGCGCGAGGCGGGCCATCTCCTTGAGGAAAGGACCGACCACCCGCACGCCCGCCTCGCAGAACCGGGACATCATCTTGAGCTCCTCGTCGACGACCATGAAGAGCTCGTACGTCTCCTTGCGGTCGTCGAGGAAGTCCATGACGCCGTCGAGCGTGGGCCCGCCCGCGGGGTAGCGGTAGGTGCCGCTGATCGGGTTCATGACGGCGGTGCCGTCGCGCAGGCTCACGTGCCGCTCGGGCGACGCCCCGACCAGGGTGCGCTCGCCGGTGTGCACCAGGAACGTCCAGTAGGCGCCGGACTCGTGGGCGAGGAGGCGGCGGAAGACCGCGGCGGCCGTGGCCGGGGTGTAGTCGGTGACGTCGGCGACGAAGCGGCGCTTGATGACGAAGTTCGCGCCCTCGCCCGCGCTGATCTCGTCGGCGAGGACGCGGCGCACCAGGTCCGCGTACGCCTCGTCGTCGATGTCGAAGTGCTCGCCGGACAGCCGGATCGGTACGTCCGGGATGTGGTCGAGCAGCTCGGCCCGGCTCAGGCCCGCCCGCTCCCGGACCGTCATGGCGAGCAGCGGACTGCCGTCGTCCGGCACGGGGAAGCCGCGTTCGGCCAGCTGCCGGTAGGGCAGCAGCGCGAGCACATCGGGCCCGGCGGGGCCGTGCGGCGAATCCGGGACCGGCAGATCGGCGACCCGGTCCACCGGGTGCACAGGCCCGGTGAGGAGTTCGACCTGGTCGACGCCGGTGGCCGTGGGGCGGTACAGCAGGGCGTACGGCGGCGGGTCGGGCATGAGCACGCGCCGCAGCAGCGCGTCGGCGGGGGAGGGCGGCGGCGCCGTCGGGTCCGCGCTCATGCGACCGCCCCCACGGCGGACGCGTCGGCCGCGCTCGCCAGGAGCGTGGTGCCGTCGGACGGCAGGCCGCGGGTGGTGGCCACGACCGCGCAGCGGCGCGCGGCGTAGCGGAGCGCGAGCCGGTGCTCGGCGGCGGAGAAGTCGGCCGTCGCGTCGGCGACGAGGAAGGTCTCGACGTCGTGCGTGAAGGCGTCGACGGCGGTCGCGAGCACCCCGATGTGGGCGTAGACGCCGCAGACGATCAGCTGGTCGCGGCCAGCGGCGCGCATCCGGTCCAGGAGGTCGGTGCGGAAGAACGCGCTGTAGCGCCACTTGGTGAGCACCCAGTCGGGCGGCCGCGGCGCCAGCTCGTCGGTGATGGCGCGGTCCTCGGGGGCCAGGCGCATGCCGGGCCCCCAGAAGTCCCGCAGCAGGCCGCGCTGTTCCTCGGTCATGCTGCCCGGCTGCGCCGTGTACGCCACGGGGATGCCGAGGCGGGCGCAGCACTCGCGCAGCAGTCTCACGTTGCCGATCAGCTCGCGGCGCTGTGCCGCGGGGAACGGCCGCAGGAAGTAGCGCTGCATGTCGTGCACCAGCAGCACGGCACGGTCCGGACGCACCGTCCACCGCGCGGTGTTGGCCGGCAGCTCGTGCTCGCCGGGCAGGGGGTAGGCGGCGATGTCGGGGATCCCGGGCATGGCTCCGCTTCCTCTCGGGTTGCTCTGTGGGGTTGCTCTCCGGGTTGCTTTCAGAGGTTGCTTTGAGGGGGTGCTTTCGGGGGTTGCTTTGAGGGGGTGGCTCTCGGTGGTGGCTCTCCGGGGTTGCCCGGTCAGGCGCCGAGCGCGGCGCCGCCGTCGACGGTGAGCTCGTGCAGCGTGACGTGCCCGGCCTGCTCGGACAGCAGGAAGAGCACCGCCGCTGCCACGTCCTCGGGCCGGGCGGTCTTGCCCAGCGGGATGCCCACCCGGAAGTCCTCCGCGCTGCCGCCGAGCGTGCGCGCGCGGCCCTCGTCGTCGTGCCACATCGACCACAGCATCGGCGTCTCGGTCGAGCCGGGGGCCACGACGTTGCAGCGGATGCCGTACCGGGCCACCTCCAGGCCGAGGGACTTGGTGAACATCGTGGCGGCCGCCTTGGACGCGGCGTACGCGGCCATCTTCGCCCGGGGCGTCGCCGCGGCGTTCGACGCCACCGTGACGAGCGCGCCCCGGCCGCGCGGCACCATCCGGTCCACCACGGCGCGGGAGGTGTGGAAGACACCGCTCGCGTTGACCGCGAACATGTCCGCCCAGTCCTGCCCCGACAGTTCCCTGACCTCGCCGACGCGCAGCGTCCCGGCCGCGTTGACCAGGTACTCCACCGGGCCGAGCCCGGACTCGACCGCCGCGACGAGCGCCTCGACGTCCGCCGCGTCGGTGACGTCCGCCGGGTACGCCGTCACCGGCAGGCCCTGCCGGGCCAGTTCGGCCACGCGCTTGTGCAGCGCGTCGCCGTCGCGGTCGACCGCCGCCACGCGGGTGCCCCGTTCGGCGAGCGCGCGCACCACGGCCCGGCCGATGCCGCCCGCCGCCCCGGTGACGAGGGCGACCTTGTCCTGCCAGGCCGTGCTGGTGTCCGTCGCGGTCACTGGGTTCCTCCTGTCTCGGCGGCGAGCGCCAGGGGTTCGGTGTCCCGCCAGGCGCCGAGCACGTCGATCGCCTGCTCGGCGGTGAGCCGGGGGTCGCAGAGGCTGGCGTAGACCTTGCCGACCCGGTCCGCCTCCCACTCGTCCAGGACGCACTCGGTGACCTGGTCGGGCGTCGTCTCCAGGTGGACGCCGCCGGGGAACGCCCCGGCCTCGGCGAGCACCGCCCGGAACTCGCGGACCTCGCGCTGCAGCGTGCGGACGTAGCGGGTCTTGTAACCCCCGGTCGTCACCACGGTGTTGCCGTGCATCGGGTCCGTCAGCCACACCACCGGATGCCCGGCGGCGCGCACGGTGTGCACAAGGTCCGGCAGCCGCTCGGCCACCGTCCCCGCGCCCATCCGCACGATGAGCGTGAGCCGCCCCGGCTGCCGGTCGGGGTCGAGGAGCGCGCACAGCGCGAGGAGTTCGTTCGCCTCCATGCCGGGGCCGACCTTCACGGCGACCGGGTTGACCACCTGGGAGAGCAGTGCCACGTGCGGGCCGTCGACCTGCCGCGTGCGCTCGCCGATCCACGGCCAGTGCGTCGAGGCGAGCAGCAGCCGCCCGTCGGGACCCCGGCGGACCAGCGGGAGTTCGTAGTCGAGGAGCAGCGCCTCGTGGCTGGTCCACACCGGGTGCTCGATGCCCCCGGCGCGGCTCCACCCGAGGTGCGCCATGATCCGCGCGGCCGCCGTGTACCCGTCGATGAGGCGCAACGGGTCGGGCCGCCGCTGACCGGGGTCGGGGCCGTTCACCAAATGGCCCCGGTACACGGCCAGTTCCTGGTCGCCCAACCGCTCGGTCGGCCGTGACCTGGGCTTGGCGAACTGCCCCGCGATCCGGCCCACGCGCACCACCGGGCGGCGGCCCGACAGCTTCATCGCGCCGGCCAGCAGATCGAGGACGGCGACCTTGCGGGCGACGTCGTCGGCCGTGGACTCCGCCGGGTCCTCGGCGCAGTCACCGGCCTGCACGACCTCGGCGCGGCCCGCGCTGACCTGCGCCAGATGCGTGCGCAAGGTCTGCACGTCGGCCGCGTCGACCAGGCCGGGGCGGCGCGTCAGAGCGTCACGGGCGCGCCGCAGGCGTGCCGGGTCGTCCCACTCCGGTTGTTGCCTGGCCTTTTCCAGTGGAATGTGCACCGTATTCCTGTTCAAAGTCGGCTCCGGCATTCGTAGAAATCGCCTGGATATCGATTCGGAATTCGTAAAGGGAGCACGCCCCAACCCTCGCCGTTCACGACGGGCGCGCCAAGATATGCCGGTCCGGTTCGTCAGGTCAGCGAAAGTCTGTCAGTTGTGCCCTGCCGACAAGTCAGTTGACAGATGCCGTCCGCATTCCTTGCCGGGTGGGTTCGGCGCTGCCATCGTGTTGCGGATACGAAATCGACGCGGTCGCCGCGGCGACCGGGGTGGAGGGGGCCCGATGAGCGGAGCGAGGGGACAGCGGCCGGGGTCTTCCGTGGTGCCGCCGACACCTGCCGCGGTGCGTACGGCGCCTCCCGTGGTGCGTACGGACGCGGGCGCGGTGCGCGGGGCGGTGACCCGGGCGCCGGCGCCGGACGGGGCGGAGAGGACCGTCGCGGTCTTCCACGGCGTGCCCTACATGGCGCCGCCCACGGGCCCGCTCCGCTTCGCCTCGCCGCGCCCGCACCCGCCGTGGCGGGGGATCCGCCCCGCGGACACCATGCGGCCCGCCTTCGCGCAGCCGTCGGGGCCCGCCCTCGCCACCGCGCCGGTCCGCTCCGCGTCGACGGCCGAGGACGCCGTCCACGCCAACGTGTGGACGCCCGACGTCCACGGCCGCCGTCCCGTGTTCGTCTACGTGCACGGCGGGGGCTGGCAGTTCGGCACGGCGTCGAGCCCCACCTTCGACGGGGCCCGGCTCGCCGCGCGCGGGGACCTGGTCATCGTGACCTTCAACTACCGGCTCGGGCCGCTCGGGTTCGGCCTGCACGAGGCGCTCACCGACCCGGTGACCGGGCTGCACGCCAACTGGGGCCTGCAGGACCAGGCCGCGCTCGTGGAGTGGGTGCGCTCCTCGATCGCCGCGTTCGGCGGCGACCCGGACAACATCACCCTCTGCGGCACCTCCGCGGGCGGCGCCGCCGTCTGGCAGCTCGCCCTGCTGCCGGGGCTGCGCGGCGCGATCCGCCGCATCGTCCCGATCAGCACGGCCCACGTCCGGACCCCCGCCTTCGCCCTGACGCCCGCCGACGCCCGGACGGCCTCCGAAGCGGTCGCCGCGCGCCTCGGCGTCGACGTACCGGGGCTGCGCACGGTGGACGCCGCGCGGCTGCTCGCCGTGTGGGGCGAGTACTTCGCGGCCGTGCCGGACGGCCACCCCGTGGCGTCCGGACGCTGCTACCGCGGGCCCGTGGTGGACGGCGCGCTCGTGCCCGCCCCCGACACGCACCGGCCGGTGCCCGACCTGCCGACGCTGTCCGTGGTGACGGCGACCGAGGGCTCCTTCCACACCGCGGGCGGCCGGCCGCACCCCGTCGACGACGCCGAACTGCGCGCCCTGGTCCGCGCGCACCTGCTCATCGAAGGACCCGAGGTCCCGCGCGGCCTCGTCGACGGCGTCATCGCGCACTACCGCGCGCTGGCCGCGGCGGACGGCCGCCCGGTCGACCCGCTCTCCCTGCTCACGGAGATCCAGGGCGACAACACGTTCCGCCACCGGATCGTCCGCATGGCCGAGCGCGGCGCACGCGAGACGCGGGCGCCGCAGTTCCTGCTGTACTTCGACTACGCGGTGCACCCGCCCGGCTTCGGCACCCCGCACGAGGCGACCTCGCCGTTCCTGTTCGGCACGCACGGCATCGCCGAGCACCGGGAGGCGTTCGGCGACGGCCCGTGGGAGCGGAAGGTCTCGGCGACCCTGATGGACCTGGTGTCGGCGTTCGCCCACGACGACGTCCCGCGCGCCGCAGGCGTCCCGCCGTGGCCCCGGTTCACCCCGGACACACCGAGCACGCTGCTGCTCGGCGGCCACGAGCCCCGGGTGGGAGACCTGCCGAAAGCCGCCGAGCTGAGCTTCTGGGACACGGCACGGCACGGGGGCGCCCTGTAGAGGAGCGCCCTTTAGGGGCGCGGGGCTGTGCTCCTATGCGGCTCCGCCGCGCGGGCGCGATCAGCCCGGTCAGCCGGAGGGCGAACGCCTAGGGCCCGGTCTCCAGCACCTCGAACACGGTGCCCTGGGCATCCGCGAGCACCGCGCCCCGCCCGCGCGGGGTGGCGTACGGCCCCTCGCGCAGCGAGCCCCCGAGCCCGGCGACGGCGGCCACGGCCTCGTCGACGTCCACGACCCCGAAGGCCACCCGCCAGTGCGAGGCGACGCCCTCGGCCCCCGCGGCGACCGAGGCCACCTCCTGCCCGCCGAGGCCGAGCGTCACCTCACGGGCGCCGGGCCCCGGCGTCACGCGGTGCCCGAACACCGCGGCGTAGAAGGCCGCGGCCGCCGCCACGTCACGGCTCAGGCAGTGGTGGCGCACCGCCGCGCCCGCGACGCCCGCGACCTGGGCACCCGGGTACTCGTCCGCCTGCCAGATCGCGAACACCGCGCCCGCCGGGTCCTCGGCGACCGCGAACCGGCCGTGCGTGCCCACGTCGTTCGGCGGCACGAGCAGCTTGCCCCCGGCCCGCTCGATCCGCTCCGCCACCGCGTCGGCGCCGTCCACCGCGAGGCACACCAGCCACGCCGACGGGCCGCCGCGCTCCGCGCCCGGCGGCCGCGGCCCGATGTCGGCGACGTTCCGGCCGTCGAGGCGCGCCGTCAGATAGTGGTCGTACTCCTCGCCGTGGTCCAGGAACGTCCAGCCGAAGAGCCGTCCGTAGAACGCGCTGGTCCGCACCGGGTCGTCGACCTGGACCTCCACCCAGCACGGAGTGCCCTCGGGCCACGGGGTGTCGCGTACGGTCATGCCGCGCTCCCGTCAGATGTCCAGGCCGAAGGTGCGCAGGCGCTCGTCGCTCACCATGGTGATCTTCGGCTCGGGCTTGAGGCCGCGCTCGATGGCCCCGGCGATCTGGAGGGTGCGCAGGGTCTGGTACTCGATGGCGGCGAAGTTGTCGTCGGACACGCTGTTCGCCTCGTGCCGGGAGATCGTGCCGGTGCCGTAGGGGGCGCCGTTGCCGGGCCGGTGCAGCACGGCGGCGGCCGAGCCGTTCGGCACGATCACCGCGCCCCAGTGGCAGAACGCGTTGTGCAGGGCCAGGATCGCCGCCTGCTGGCCCGCGTGCGGCATCGAGCCGGAGGCGAACGCGGACACGGCCTTGTTCATCAGCTTGCCGGGGATGGCGACGGGGCCCGTGTGGTCGATGAAGTTGAGGATCTGCGGGGCGGGCAGGCCGTAGTGGACCGGGGTGCCGATCATGATGGCGTCGGCCCAGACGAGGTCGTCCAGGTCCGCGTTCGGCACCTCGGCGGTGGCGTCCGCGAGCGCGGCGTAGGCGGGCTTGTCGAGGACCATGGGGTCCGGGAGTTCGGCCGCCTTGCGCACGCGGACCTCGGCGCCCGCCTCGCGTGCCGTGAGCGCGGCCCGCTCCACGAGCTGGTGGACGTTTCCGCTGCGGGAATGGAAAACAATGGTGAGGTTCGTCAAGGGAAATCACTCCCGATGGGTCGGCGTCGGTCGACTGTCGGTGCGGCGCGGATATCCCCTGCATCATGCAACTCACCGAAAAGGCGCGGCCAAGCCCGCTCGCGTAATCTGTCAGGTCCGCCCGCAGGCCGTTCCCCGCCGTGTCCAGAGGTGACAGACATCGCCGCCGGGCGCTGACCCGCGGCATTTCCCGGTGCTGTACTCGACGCATGTCAGACATACGAAACGGCAGCAGCCTTCCCGTCGATCCGGCCGACCTTCCCTATGTCTTCGCGGACGCCTTCAACGAGCGGAATCTCGAACTCCTTCAGCACCTCTTCGAGCCGGAGGCGCTGCACGTGGTGCGGCCCGGCGAGATCTCGGCGGGCGCGAAGCGGCGGGCCGTCCTGCCGACGGTGGTGCGCGACCGCGTCCCCATCACCGTCAAGCTGCGCCAGGTCTACGTGGTCGGGGACACCGCCCTGCTGATCAACGACTACGTCCACGACGGCACCGGGCCCGACGGCGCGCACGTGCACGTCGAGGGGACGGCGACGGACGTCGCGCGCCGGGACGCGGACGGGCACTGGCGGTATCTCATCTCCAACCCGTCCGGCACGGCGTGACGTCCCCGTCCGGCACGGCGTGACGTCGTCGGAAGGCATGACGTCCTCGAAGGAGGGCACCCGCGCACGCGAGCGCTCCGCCCCCGGGAACAGGGTGTTCCGGGGACGGAGCGCTCGTGCGCCCTGCTCGGTGCCCTACGCGTGACAGCTGCCTTACGCGGACGACAGCCGCTCTACGCGGACGACAGCTGCCTTACGCGGACGACAGCCGCTCTACGCGGACGACAGCCGCCCTACTCGAACGACATGGGCACGGCGGGGCCGTCGGACGCCTTCGCCGGCAGCCGGTCCAGCTTGATCCCGAACCACTTCTCGTACGCCTCGCGGACCTCCTGCTCGTCGGCGAGGCGGCGGCTCTCCTTCCCGTCCCCGGTGAAGACGGTCAGGCGGTCCCCCTTCAGCGTGACCCGGCCGTCGGCGGTCGGCAGCGAGCAGAACAGGTTCTGCAGGAACGGCGAGTCCGGCGCGGTGCGGTACCACCACAGCGTGGGCCCGAAGTCGCTGAGCCGGCACGGCACGTCGTAGACCCGGTACTGGAGCGCGTCGTTCGCCCGTACGTCGATCCCGCCGTCGTCGGCTGCCGTCACCTGGAAGCGGCCGTTCGGGTCGTCCTGGGCCTCCTCCGTGCCCAGGGACAGCGGGTACCTGCTGTTGCGCCCGAAGCCGACGTCGACGAGCCAGCTGTGCCCGTCGATGCGGACCTTGAGCGCCAGGTGGTGCAGGGGAGCGGTCAGCTCGCCCTTGATCCACACCCGGCCCGGCAGCAGGGAGACGTCGTACCCGAGGCCTTCGAGCAGGAAGGAGAGCGCGGGATTGACCTCATAACAGCCGCCGCCCCGGCGTTCGTTGACGATTTTGTCGACCACCCGCTCGTCCATGTGGATCTCCTCGGCCAGGTGATAGCCGAGGTTCTCGAAGGGCACGGAGTACAAATGGCCCGCCTGTATCGCGCGCAGCGACGCGAGGTCGGGCTTCGCGGGCCGCGGCGCGGAAATGCGGTCCAGATACGCGGCAATCGTGGCTTCGGTGAGCAAGCTAACGGCCCTCCTGCTGGTCGTCGGCGAATCGTGGAAAGAGGTCCAGGGCATTCTGGAATTCGACGCGGTCCATGTCACCCGCCGAGAATCCGCCGTGGTCGACGACGAAGTGACCGCCCGCCGTGCTGTACGACTCCGGCATGAACGGGAAGTCCGAGCCGACAAGGAGCCGCTCCGCCCCGGTGAACGAGCGCACCGACGCGAAGGCGTGCGGCTCCCCGATCATGGCGGTGTCGCTGTACAGGCGCCCCAGATAGGCGAGCGGATCGGCGGGCAGCCGCTCGGCCAGGTCGGCGCGGATCAGCGGCCCGCAGGCGAGCCGGCCCGCGTAGTACGCGACGCCGCCCCCGCCGTGCGACAGGATCACGCGCAGGCCCGGATGCCGGTCCAGCGTGCGGTTGTACAGCAGCTGGGAGGTCAGCCGGACGGTCTCGAACGGGAACTCGCAGAGCGACACCGGCAGGCCGAACGTGGGCTGGTCCACCGGCGGCGCCGTGGGGTGCACGAACAGCGGGGTGCCCCGGCGCGCGGCCTCGGCGTGGAAGGCGTCGAGCGCGGGATCCCCCACGTACACGCCGCC
The DNA here is from genome assembly GCF_000720325.1 of Streptomyces sp. NRRL B-1347. GTDB lineage: Bacteria > Actinomycetota > Actinomycetes > Streptomycetales > Streptomycetaceae > Streptomyces. Next base: position 61,862 of record NZ_JOJM01000058.1, on the reverse strand, counting down.
GTAGTTGGTCACCAGACCCACGCCGTCGAGGCCCAGGACGTCGACGGCGTACGCCAGTTCCTCCAGGGCCGCGTCCACGTGCGGCAGCGGGAGCACGGCGAACGCGCCGAGCCTGCCCGGGTGGTCCGCGACGAGACCCGCCAGGTACTCGTTCACCCGGCGGGCGAACTTGGCCCCCGTGGCGGCGTCGACGGGCGGCACGCCCGGCCAGACGTTCACCACCGCGGCCCGGATGCCCTGCCGGTCCATCATCGCGAGGCTGGCCCCGACCTGCCACGCGGGCTTGTCGACACCGGGCAGCGTGGACGCGAACCCGAGTTCACGGAGTTCGGCCGCGTAGAAATCCGGGATGATGTGGTGATGCACGTCGATGGCGCGGGACCAGGGCGGGCCTGTCGCCTCGGAATGGGGCGTGGAATTGCTCGGCCCCTTGCTTGTCGCCATGAATACCCCTCGTCCGGGCGGCACGGAACTTCGGCACGGAACTTCGGTATCCCACGCTACGTATTCCCCGGGGGAGCGTCGACGTACTGACGGGAAAGTCTGTCAACTTCTCCCGGACCGCGGGGCATTGCCGCGGAGCGTGCGGCGGCGCCGCATCTGACACTTATCGCGGCATTCTCTGGGGGCCCGGCCGCGCCCCCGGTTATGTTCCGACGCGGAACTGTCGTACTGGACGCCGCGCGGGCCCCGCCCCGAGCCGCCCGCTCGGCCACGACACGAAATGAGTCACCATGGCCAGTCGCGCAGCAGCGGTCCCCGACACGGACGCGATCGGAATACTCGGCACCGGCTCCTGCCTCCCCGGCAACGTCGTCACCAACGACGAAGTGGGAGCGCGGGCCGGGGTGACGGACGAGTGGATCACCCGGAAGACCGCGATCCGCGAGCGCCGCTGGGCGAAGCCGGACGAGGCCACGTCGGGCCTCGCGGCGACGGCCGCGCGCAGGGCGCTGACCGCCGCGGGGGTGCGCGCCGACGACGTCGGGCTCGTCGTCGTGGCGACGTCCACACCGGACTCGCCGCAGCCCCCCACCGCCACGGCGGTCGCCACCGAGATCGGCGTGCCGTCCGGCACGCCCGCCTTCGACATCAACGCCGTGTGCAGCGGCTTCGTCTTCGCCCTGACCACGGCGGAACGCATGATCCGCGGCACCGGGCGGCACGCCGTCGTCATCGGCGCCGACATCTACTCCCGCACCCTCGACCCCACCGACCGCCGCACCGTGGTGCTCTTCGGCGACGGCGCGGGCGCGGTGGTCATCGGGCCGACCGCGGGCCGCGGCGTGCTCGCCACCCGCCTCGCCACCTTCCCGGAGGAACGGGAGCTGATCCGGGTCCCCGCGGGCGGCTCCGTGATCCCCGCGTCGGCGGCCTCCGTGGAGCAGGGCCTGCACTACTTCACGATGGACGGGGCCGCCGTGCGCCGCTTCGTGACGGACCGGGTCGGCCCGCTGATCCGGACGTTCCTCGACGCCCATCTGCCGCGCGACGGGCGGCGGGCGCACTTCGTCCCGCACCAGGCCAACGGCCGCATGATCGAAGCGCTCGCCGACGACCTGGGATTCGCGCCCGAACACACCCACACCACCGTGCGGTTGTACGGCAACACCGGGGCGGCGTCCGTGCCGATCACCCTGGACCGGGCGGCGCACCGGCTCGCCCCGGGCGACCTGGTGCTGCTCGCCGGATTCGGCGGCGGGATGGCGGCGGGCCTGGCCCTGGTCGAATGGCAGCCGCCCGAAGGGACCTGACGAACCCTCATGCCGATGCGTTGCCCCGGCCGCGAGAGCGTCGCCATCATTTTTCCCATGAACGCAGCCGACGGAATTTCCCGCAGCGATTCCCCTGCCAGTGAAAGCGCGCCCCTCTTCGAGATAGGCGTCGAATGCCGTGTCACCCGCGCACCCGAGGACGTCTTCGCCGTGGTGAGCGATCTGCCGCGCAGCCGCCAATGGAGCGAGGAGTGCACCGGCGGCGAATGGATCCACGGCGAGCCCGGCACCGTCGGCTCGGTCTTCCGCGGCCACAACCACCGACGCGCCGACGTCGTCGCGTGGGCCCCGGTCGTCCGCGGCACCTGGACCACCACGGCCCAGGTCGTGGCCGCCGAGCCCGCGCGGCGCTTCTCCTGGGCCATGCGGACCCAGGACGGCCGGGTCCAGGACAGCGTGTGGAGCTTCCTCCTGAGCCCCGCCGACGGCGGCGGCACGACGCTGACCCACCACTTCCGGATGGGCGCCCCCACCGAGGGCATCCAGGGCATCACGGCCGGGATGGACGACGACGAGAAGAAGAGGTTCTTCACCGAGTGGGGAGCCAAGGTCCGCACGGACATGGCCGCGACCCTCGGCCGTTTGAAGAAGGTCATCGAATCCGAGTGAACCCCGTCGCATCCGACTGAACCCCGTCGCATCCGAGTGAACCCCGTCCGGAAAGACCGCTGAACGACGAACAGAGGCTGACGCATGCTTCTCCAGCGCATAGGAAACCGCGGCATCAGGCTGGGCACCCTCTTCGACCGGGCCGCCGCCAAGTACCCGACGAACGTCCTGCTCCTCGACCACGACCTGGACATCGCGCCGGAGCGGGGGCGCAGCCTGACCATGACGGACGTCGCCGACCTCGTGAGCGACCTGGGCTCCCGGCTGTGGCGCGCGGGGCTGCGCCCCGGTGACCACCTCGTGGTTCACAAGAGCAACGCCTTCGACATCACGCTGCTCGCCGTCGCGGCCGCCCGGATCGGCGCCGTCCCGGTGCTCCTGTCACCGCACCTGGACGGCGAGACCGTCGTCGCGCTGCTCCGCCGGGTCGAACGCCCCTACCTGCTCACCGACGCCGCGAAGCTGTCCACGTCCCTGCCCGACGCCGTCTTCGCGCTCAGCCACCGCGTGCTGCTCGCCTCCGGCACCCACGCCCGCGCCACCTCCCTTGCCGAGCTCGCGGGCGCCCCGCGCATCCCCGCCCTGGAGCTGCCGCCCGACCACCGCACCCTGGTCACGCACACCTCCGGCACCACGGGACTGCCCAAACTGGCCGTCCACACCGCCTTCAGCCTCCAGGCGCGCTACCGGCCGCAGGCCCTCGCGACGGCCCTGATGCGGCGCCGCGAACCGGTGGCCATCCACGTGTCGTTCGTGCACTCGCGGCTCTTCACCGCCCTGGCCATCTCCCTGCTGCGGGGCTTCCCCGTGGCGATCCTCGCGGACTCCGAACCGGCGCGCGTCGCGGAGCTGTTCGCCCGGCTGCGCCCCGCCGTCCTGGAGGCCCACCCGAACACGTATCTGCGGTGGGAGGAGCTCGCCGCCGACGACCTCGGCCCGCTGTCCAACGTCAAGCTCTTCAGCAGCACCTTCGACGCCCTGCACCCGCGGACCGTGCGCACCCTCATCGGGGCGTCGCGGCGCCGCTCCCCGCGCTTCGGCCAGATCTACGGCCAGAGCGAGGTCGGCCCGAGCGTCGCCCGCGCGTACGGCAAGCACCGCTCGCCGGACGCCGACGGGCGCTGCGTGGGCATCGCCTTCCCGGGCATGACCGGCGTACGGGTGGTCAGCCGCGACGGGAAGCGCCCGACGCCGGCGTCGCCCGGCTACATCGAGATCAGCAGCGACGGCCGCATCCGCACCTACCTCGGCGAGGACGAGCGGTTCAGCCGCCAGGCCGACGAACGCTGGTGGCGCATGGGTGACCTGGGCTACCGCACCCGCTGGGGCTGTCTGCACCTGATGGACCGCGAGGTGGACGAGATCCCCGGCTTCGGCAGCACCCTGTCGGTGGAGGACCGGCTGTTCTCCCGGATCGCGGACCTCGCCGAGGTGGTGATCATCCCGACGGAGGACGGCGCGCCCCTGCCGGTGGTGTGCACCAAGGACGACCGGCCCCTCGACCTCGCCGCGTGGCGCGCCGCGACCGCCGACCTGCCGGAGATGGCCGCGCCGGTGCAGTGGCGCCAGGCGGACCTGCCGCAGACCGCCACCACCAAGATCAAGCGCCTGGAGCTGGCCGGGCTCATCCGCACGGCCGAGGCCGCCGACCGGGTCGGTGATCCCGTATGACGACCGTCGTCGTGGCCGGCGGCGGCATCGGCGGCCTCGCCACCGCGCTCGCCGTCTCGGCCCACGGGCACCGCGTCGTGGTGTGCGAGCGCGGCGAGGAGTTCGCCGAGCTCGGCGCGGGCATCCAGCTGGCCCCCAACGGCATGCACGCCCTGGACCGGCTCGGCCTCGCCGGGACCGTCGGCCGGATCGCGGTCCCCGTCGAGGAGCTGCGCTTCATGGACGGCGTCACGGGCGACCACGTCGTCAGCATGCCCCTCGGCGAGGAGTACCGTCGCCGCTTCCGCAACGCCTACGTGGTCGTGCACCGCGGCGAGCTCTACCGCACCCTGCTGCGGGCGTGCCAGGACAGCGACCTGATCGAACTGCGGGCCTCGTGTCCGGTCGTCGGCTACGCACAGGGCGGGGACGGCGGCGCGCCGGGCGTGCGGGTGCTCACCGGCCAGGGGCGGACGCTCACCGCGGACGCCCTCGTGGGCGCCGACGGGCTGCACTCCGCGGTGCGGGCCAAGGTCGTCGGCGACGGCGCACCGCGCAGCGCGGGCATCACCGTGTACCGGTCGATCGTGCCGATGGAGCGCGTGCCGCAGGACCTGCGCCACCGGTCGGTGTCGTGGTGGACGGGGCCCGGCCGGCACTTCGTGCACTATCCGATCGCGGGCGGCCGCTACCTCAACCTGGCGCCCAGTGTGGAGAACCGGCCCGCCGAGACCTTCTCCGGCGTGCCCGTCCCGGCGGCCGACGTGCGCGCGCAGTTCGCCGTCCTGTGCGATACCGCCCGGCGCCTGCTCGCGCTCGGCACGGACTGGAAGGCCTGGGTCCTCGTCGACCGGGAGCCCGTGCGCGAGTGGACCGACGGCCGGGTCGCCCTGCTCGGCGACGCCGCCCACCCGATGCTGCACTACGCGGCGCAGGGCGCGTGCATGGCCCTGGAGGACGCGGTGGTCATCGGCGAGCTCCTGAACTGCCCGCCCCAGTACTTCGGTTCGCGCCTGCGGCAGTACAACGCGTCGCGCCGGGAGCGCACCGCGCGGGTGCACCGGCTCGCCCGCGACAGCATCCGGCTGTGGCACGCGCGGGACGACGACGCCCGGGCCCGGAACAAGACCCTGGCCGCGATGTCGGCGACCGATCTGTACGACTACGTGGCGTGGCTGCACGGAGCCAGGGACTTCGCGGCGTCCCCGGGCGCGGCCGAAGGCACGTACACCTTGGCCGGATTCCTCGGCCCGACCGGCACCGCAGACACCGCAAACGCCACAGACACCGCAGACACCACAGACCCCGTGGGCCCCCTGGATTCACTCGAACTGCCCGAGCAGCACGGCTAGTCCGGTGCTGCCGACCGGGCACGGAACCGGCCGGCACGGAGCGGCGCGCCACCGTGCGGGCGCGCCGCAGCCGTGCACCGGTACTCCCGGCCGCCGTGGGCCGGTACTCCCAGAACTCCGTCCCTCGCCACCCGGCGGTCGCGACCCCCGCCACCGCGCCGTCGTGGCACCACGTCGTCAGGCGACGGTTCTGGACCCCGAGTCGGTCACCGGGACCGGCGGGCGCGTGGCCTGCCGCGGTACCCGCGGTTCGCCGTCCGGGCCGATCGGGCCCAGGTCGTGGCGGTCGTCGGGCGGAACGCGGCGGACCGCGCCGCCGATCTCCTCGGCGAGGAGCGTCGTCGGCTCGTCGCCGAGGAGCACGTACTGCCCGCGCGTCCCCCAGGGGGCGGCGGGCATCGAGCACAGCACCCCCGGCAGCGCACGGTCCGAGCCGATGCCGGCGAGCTTGATCAGACGTACGGCGTCCTGGCCGTTGCCGCACTTCGTGAGGTGACGGCTGAGACAGGACAGGACGTACGCGCCCATGGTGCGGTCCCCGGCGAGGCCGGACGCGCGCAGCGCGGCGAGCAGGTACTGCTGGCTCTCGGTGTGCCGCCCCTGCTTCTCCGACAGCCAGCCGGCGAGCTGCGCGAGCTCGGCCACCGCGCCGTACAGCCGTCGCCCGGTGCGGGCGTCGTACGCCGCCTTCCCGGTCAGGTGCAGGGTCCAGCGCAGCTCGTGCACCACCCAGTGCAGGGCGAGGTCGCCGTTCTGGGCGGAGCCGAGTTTGCGCAGCCTGGCGATGCGGCCGATCAGCATGTCGACCATCTCCGTGCTGAGTTCGGCGCCCTCCGTCCGCCCCGAAGCCAGCTTCTGACTGGCCGTCAGCCAGTCCACGGCGAGGGACACCAGGGCCGCGCCGGGCATCGGCCGGTAGCGCCCCTTGGCCTCCGCGCCGTCGTGCTCGCCCTGTTCGACGAGCGGGCGGAGCAGCAGTTCGACGTGCTCCTCGGACCACGGCGGTCCGAGGGCGGGATCGCCGGTACCACCGGGCTCCGGGTCGGGAAACTGCTCCGGCCAGATCTGGCCGATATCGATCGATCGGCCCAGGTGTTCGGAGAGAACCGTGGCCACGAACTCGGGAACCCGGCCGCGAGGATATGCCCCTTTCGCCCAGCCGTACGGAGCCTTCAGGCTCACGGTGCCCTCGCCGTATCGCCTGTTGATTTCACGTGCCAGTCGTTCCAGGGACCAGTGCAGACTTTCGAGGAATGCGGTTAGTTGCGATCCTTTGGGCACGGATGCATCTCCCCCTTGAGGCTCTCCGTCGAGGGTGCGGCTCGGTCCTGCCGCCTGATCGAGATTGACACAACTGTTCCGGTTTTGCCACTGGCTGAAGACCGATGGTTCAATTCAAGCCGGTTGGCTCCCCGGAACCCAGGGGAACAAGCGCACACATGGGGGGATGACGACACCACCCATTGCCGGGTGGTGTCGTCATCCCGCCGGATACCGGCGCCTATTTGTGGTCCCACGACCCGATGCGCATGACTTCCTTCTTCAGTACGTCACGGAAAGTCGGGACCCCCTCGGTGGTGAACACCGAGACGGTCGAACGCACATGGGGCTTGTCGGTGACCTCACGCAGCAGGGAATGCGCGAGATCGATGCGGGAGGTGTAGAGCCCGGGCGACTCCGGCGGCCCGACGTGATAGGCGCTCACCTCATCGGTGTTGTAGAGGGCCGACGGCCTGACGATGGTCCAGTCGAGATCCGTGGCGCGCGTGATGTGCTCCATGCGCACCATGTCGTCGTAGAGCGTCCGGCCCATTGTCGTCAGTATGGGATAGAGGACCCTGCGATACATGAACCGCTCGTAGAGCGGCTTTTCGCCGGATGCCTTGGGGGCGTGCACGGCGAGCAGCCGCGAGGTCACCGTGACCAGTCTTTTGACGCCGTGCAGGGCCATGGCGTCGGTAATGTGCGTGATTCCCCGGGAAAGCACGGTCACCGGCTTGCGGCCGTACGGGATGCCCAGAATGGAAATGACCGCGTCCTGCCCCGCGATCGCGCGCTCGACCGCCGCTTTGTCGTACACGTCGACGCCGAGTGTCTGCAACTTCGGATCGGACAGGGGAAATCCATCGGGCCGGCGCATCGTCGCGGTCACGGTGTGACCAGCGGCGAGCGCCTGCGCGGTGAGGTGCCGACCGGTCGAACTGTTCGCTCCGAATATGGCGAGCTGCACTGGCTCCTCCGTCTCGAAAGGGTCCGTGAAGCGGATCTCCGCCGTTACCGGGTTACGGCTTGACGGCCGTGTAGAGGGCGAACGGCGGGTTGGCCACGAAGTCGGCGTAGTACCCCTTGTCGGACATGCCGACGTCGTGCCCGGGAGCGCGGTTCGGCAGTCGCCGCACGTCCACGAGACCGGCCTTCTCCATCGCCGCCTCGGTGGTCCCGGCCGGCCAGAAGAAGCCGTCGAAGCCGACGTGCGGCTCGACGTCCATCTCGATGTGGATCACCTGGCGGTCGCCGTGCTTGTCCTTGGGCGTGATGGACAGGCCGTAGCGCGGGTACGCCGCCATCCCCTCCAGGTCGATGTCGGGGTTGGAGCACAGCGCCACCATCAGGCCCCCGGGCTTGAGGTTCGCGGCACAGCGCGCCACCATCTCGTGGTACTCGGCGGCGTCCTTGGCGTGCACGAACGCCCAGATCGGCGCCACGACGTCGAACGCGCCGAGCACCGGAAGGGCCGCGGCGTCGACGGCGTCGTAGGTGATGCCCAGCGGACGCTCGGCCTCGATCTGCCGGGCCACGTCGACCATGCTCTGCTCGATGTCGACCCCCACGACCTGCTCGGCGCCCAGGCGCTTGAATATCCGGGAATAGAACCCGGTGCCGCAGGCCACGTCCAGAATGCTCTTCCCGGTGAGGTCGGGAATTCCGGAGAGCAGCGTCTCACGCTCGACGAACGCATAGGGCAGGTTCTTGACGTTGTCGTACTGCGAGCTGGAGGCCTGGTACTGCTCGCTGATGCGGTCGTGGTGAACGCTCTTCTGCATCTTTCACTGCCTTTCTGGGAGCGGAACGGAGAACCGGTCGCTGGTCAGCTGAATATCTTCTGCACCTTTCGTGAGACCCATTCGCTCACGGTCACGGTGTCGAATCGCTCCACGGCCGGAGAATCCGTGAACGGCCGCATCGGTTCGATGGAGGCGTCGTGGTTGGGGAGGTAGAAGAACGGCATGGTGAGCCGGGACGAGGTGTCGCCGTCCGCGGGGTTGGCGACGCGGTGCATGGTCGAGACCCAGCGCCCGCCCGTCCACAGGGCCATGAGGTCGCCGATCTGTCCGGGCAGCGGGGGTTCGAGTTGCGGCGGGTAGTAGTTGACGGCGATGGACGAGCCGTGGTGGTCGAACTTGTCGGCGAAGAACTCCTCGTCCAGATCGAGGTCGAGCGCGCGGGCGAACAGGCGCATCAGATCCGCCGCCAGGTCCTCCATGGCCGCCATGTACTTCTGCCAGGTGTCCCTGAAGTCGGCCGGGTTGTCCGGCCAGATGTTCTTGTGCGTCCAGCTCGCCCACTGGCCGCCGAGCTTGTCGCGCTCCTCGTCGGCCAGCTCGCCCGTCACGTGCGCGGCGAACGTCTCGCACAGGTCGGGCGGTGTCTTCTGGTCCAGGCTGCGGGCGAGCGTGCCGCCCGCCCTGCGGTAGCCGGAGACGCCGGGCCGCGACGCGACCAGGTCCTTCTCGTCCTCGGGCAGCTTGAAGAAGGAGTTGGTCACCGTGAACATGCGGTCGATGAGCTGCTGCGGAACGCCGTGCCCCACGATGATGAAGAACCCGGAACTCCGCAGGGCGCCGCCGATCGCCTCGGCGATCGCGGCACGCCCGTGCGCACTGTCCCGGGAGGAAAGGTCGATGACCGGTACGAAACCGTCGGTCACGGTGACGGTCAACTGATCACTGCTCACGCTTGTTTCCTCTCCCTACTGTTCTCGGGAATCCGCTGGACGGCCTTCGGCTCTTTTTACGGAGTCGAACGGAAAATCGACGCAATCGGTGAACGGGGAGACTGCGTTAATTCAGCAGCGGCATCTCGACTTTGACCCTAAGTCGCGCCGACTGCGCTCTCCACGCACTGTGGCTGAATCTGTCAACTCGCCGTCCTGCCGCTGTTATGGGCAAGCCCCTTACATCTCCACCAGGGCCTTCCGATGTTGTGTTTTCGCCCTCCTCCGGGTAAGCCGGATAGCCGATCCGTCGACCCATGTGCCCCGGGGGTGAAGGCGCATGGACCGGCGAATCGGCTGTGGCCGGATATCGGCTCCTTCCGTCCTTATGCGGTTCCGGCGAACATCTTGCGGATCTTGTTCGACATCCACTCACCGGCGATCACCGGTGTGCCGTGGCCGCCCCGGGCGCCGCCCGGGCGCAGCGGCTCGATCGTGGCGTCGTGGTTGGGGAGGTAGAAGAACGGGATGGTGAGCCGGGACGAGGTGTCGCCGTCCGGGGGGTTCACGACGCGGTGCATGGTCGAGACCCAACGGCCGCCGGTCCACAGGCTCATGAGGTCGCCGATGCTGTCCGGGCAGCGGGGGTTCGAGTTGCGGCGGGTAGTAGTTGACGGCGATGGACGAGCCGTGGTGGTCGAACTTGTCGGCGAAGAACTCCTCGTCCAGGCCGAGCGCGAGGGCGAAGAGCCGCATCAGGTCCGCCGCGAGCCCGGCCATGGCCGCCAGGTAGTCCTGCCACACCTCCTTGAAGTCGGGCGGGTTCGCGGGCCAGGCGTTGGCCAGGGTCCAGGTCGCCCACTCGTCGCCGAGCCGGCCGCGCTCCGCCGCGCTCAGCTCGCCCGTCACGTGCGCGGCGAAGGCCTCGCACAGGTCGGGCGGCGACTCCTGGTCCAGGCTGCGGGCGGTCGACCCGCCCGAGCGCCGGAAGCCCGAGACCCCGGGCCGGTGGGCGACCAGCTCCTTCTCCGCCCGGGGGAGGGCGAAGAAGGAGCCGGTCACCGTGAACATGCGGTCGATGAGCGCCCGGGGGACGCCGTGACCGACGACGACGAAGAATCCTGATCTCGTGCAGGCCCGGTCGATCGCCGCGGCGAGGGCGGCGCGACCACGAGCGGTGTCCCTGGCGGACAGGTCGATGACGGGTACGAAACCATCGGTGGCGGGGGCGGCCACCTGGTCCTCGTGCATGCGGTGCCTCTCCTGTTCGGCTGGGTGCGGATCGACCTGGCTCGACGTGGTGCCCGGCGGGTCTAGTACGACGCGCCGGACGTCTCCGGGACGGCCTCGCCCCCGGCCCGGGACGCGCCGCCGCCCTTGGCGAAGAGGGCCACGGCGAGGGCGCCGCACACGAGGACGCCGAACGCCACCCACAGCGCCACGGTGTAGCCGTGCACCGTCCCGGCGTTGAAGGCTTCCGGACGGTTCCCGTGGTCCTTGAGGTACGAGGTGGTCACGCTGGTGGCGATGGAGTTGAGCAGGGCGGTGCCGAACGCCGCGCCCACCTGCTGCACGGTGTTGTACGCCGCCGACGCCACCCCCGCCTCGGTGTAGTCGAGCCCGGCCGTCGCCATGTTGGTCGCGGCCGCGAGCAGCGTGCCCAGGCCGATGCCGGTGAGGATCATGGCCGGGGTCAGATAGACCCAGAACACGTTCGAGCTGTCCACCTCGAGCTGGGTGAGGACGAGCATGCCCGCGGCGGCGGACAGCAGGCTGCCCGCGATCAGGACGTTCGCCGAGACCTTGCGGTGCAGCTTCCCGGCGATCAGCATCGCGCCGACGGTGGTGCTCACGGCGTTCACCAGGAGCGTCATGCCCGCCTTGACCGGTGAGTAGCCGAGGATCGTCTGCGTGTAGTAGCTGACGAACAGGTAGAAGCCGAACATCGCGATGAACATGACGCCCACGGACACGAAGGCCGTGCCCCGCGCCTTGTGCACCAGGATGTGCAGCGGCAGGAGCGCCTTCGGCGACTTGGCCTCCACCAGGACGAACAGGGCGAGCAGCAGCACGCCCCCGATCAGCAGGGCGAGCACCTTCGGGTCGCCCCAGCCGTGCGGCTCGGCCTGGGTGAAGCCGTAGACCAGGGCCACCAGGCCCGCGGCGCTGAGCAGCACGCCGGGGACGTCGAGGTTGCGCAGGTCCCCGCTCGGGCGGTCGCGCAGGATCATCGGGACGCCGATGAGGGCGATCGCCGCCATCGGGATGTTGATGTACAGGCACCAGCGCCAGTCGGCGTACTCGGTGAGCAGGCCGCCGGCCACCACGCCGAGGGCGGCGCCGCCCGCGCCGACACCGGCGAAGACGCCGAACGCCTTTCCGCGCTCGCGCGCGTCGGTGAACGTCAGGATCAGCAAGGACAGGGCCGCCGGTGCCAGGAGCGCCGCGAAGACGCCCTGTCCGGCGCGGGCGGCGAACAGCGTGCCCGCGTTGCCGGCCGCGCCGCCGAGCGCGGAGGCGAGGGCGAAGCCGACGAGGCCGATGGTGAAGGCCCGCCGGTGGCCGAGTGCGCCGCACACGCGCCCGCCCACGAGGAGCAGGCCGCCGAAGGCGAGGGCGTACGCGGTGATGACCCAGTGCCGGTTGGCGTCGGTCATCCCCAGGTCCTGCTGAGCGGAGGGAAGAGCGATGTTCACGATGGTCGCGTCCAGCACGACCATCAGCTGGGCAAGGCTCACAACGGGGAGGGTCCACCAGCGCTTCGCGGACTGATCCGACGGCGCGGGTGCCTCTTGCTTCATGTCTGTCACATCTACTCGCACTATGGTCGGGTGACTCGATCGATGTTCTAGTGAGCGGTGACTGTACTACAGCCCTGCGTGCCGGGCCATGCCGGAAAGCGGGCCGGGGTCGCGCTCGGGAGGTGTCAACTGCCCTTGTTTTCAAGGGAGTTGGGAAGAAGTAAAAATTTCGGGGACGTCGGCAGCGGCCGGGCGGACGGGGCCCCGGGGAGCCGGACCGGTGGTCCGGACGTGTAAGACTCGACCGGCGAACACTCGGTGACGCGTGGTGCGCCCGTAGTGAGCCGCGTGACTGTGGAGGTGAATGTCATCGCAGGCAAAGAACGCACGAAGAGCGAGCCCGGCGGGGCAGTCGGCAACGTCTGGCTGCGACCCCCGCGGGACAAGGGAGAGCCGCCGCTCACCCGGGCCCGCATCGTCCGGGCGGCCGTCGACCTCCTGGACGAGGAGGGGATGGACCGCCTCACGATGCGCCGCCTGGCCGAACGGCTGCAGGCGGGCGCCACGACGCTGTACTGGCACGTGAAGACGAAGGGCGACGTCATCGACCTCGCCGTCGACGCGATCTTCGGCGAGACACCGGTCCCCGACCGGCACGGCGACGACCCCCGGCAGGACATCGCCACCCTGGTCAACGACTGGCGGCAGGCCATGCTGCGGCACCCCTGGGCCGCCACCGTGCCCTCGCGGCAACGGCCCCTGATGGGGCCCAACTTCCTGACCTGGATGGAGTTCCTGCAGTCCGCCCTGCTGCGCGCCGGACTCACCGAGAAGCGGCTGAACGCGGCCACGTGGGCGCTCTACAACCACGTGATGGGTGCCACCGCCACCCAGTCCAGTCTGCGGCTTTCCGCGGAGGAGGCCCGGATGGGCCAGGAGTACCTGGAGCGCCAGCGCGAGCGGTACCCGACGGTCGCCGCGAACCAGTACATCTCCGACGACGACTGGGACGCCAACTTCGCCCTCGGACTCGAGTTCCTGCTCGACGGGATCGAGGCGCAGACACGGACCTGACGGCGGTCCCGCGGGCCCCCGGAGGCTCCCTCGCAAGTGGCGGAAGTAGGGAAAACCCGGACGCGACGGCGGGTGTCGACCTACTCTCGAGTTGTGCCAGGCGTGCCCGGCCGTGTGCTTGTTGTGGACGACAACAAGGTCATCCGGCAACTGATCAGGGTCAATCTCGAGCTGGAGGGCTTCGAGGTCGTGACCGCGGCCGACGGTGCCGAGTGCCTGGACGTCGTGCACCAGGTCCGGCCGGACGTCGTCACCCTGGACGTGGTCATGCCCCGCCTCGACGGCCTGCGCACCGCCGCCCGGCTGCGCGCCGACCCGCGCACCCGGGACGTGCCGCTCGTCGTGGTCAGCGCCTGTACGCAGTACGAGGTGGAGGCGGGTCTCGACGTCGGCGTCGACGCGTTCCTGGCCAAGCCCTTCGAGCCCGCGGAACTCGTCACCGTCGTACGCCAGTTGATGGGCCGCGCCGACCACGGCGACGGCCCCCTGGGAACGCCCTGCCCGGGCGGCGGCCCGGAGCGGGCCGGACACCCTTGACCCGGGCGGGTGCGGGCCGCGTCGCTGTGCGGCTCCGCCGCGCGGGCGTGACCAGCCACGACGGTCCCGCGGGCAGCCGAAGGCGCCGCTCGGGGCGTGGGGCGCCGGGCCCGCGCCCCCGTGCACGCCAGTGCCCCCTCGCCTCCCCTACCCTGGTCCCGTGACACCCGTCGAGCTCTCCCGCACCGTGCTGCGCGCCATGCGCGCCGCCGTGGCCGCCGGAGAGCTCAGCGCCACCGTGCCCGAGCGGGCGCACGTGGAACGGCCGCGCCCCGGCGGCCGCGGCGACTACGCCAGCAACCTCGCCCTGACGATCGCCCGCGAAGCCGGCGCGCCCCCGCGCCGCGTCGCCGAGATCCTCTCCGCGCGCCTCACCGCCGAGCCCGGCATCGCCCGCGCCGACGTCACGGGCCCCGGCTTCCTCAGCATCACCCTCGACGGCGCCCCCGGCGCCCGGCTCGTCGCCGAGATCCTCGCCCGCGGCGAGACGTACGGCCACGTCCCGGACACCGGGGAACTGGTCCAGCTGCACATCCCGCACGAGCTCCGCGCCGCCGTCGTCGCCGACAGCGCGCGCCGCGTCCTGCGCTCCCAGGGCGCCCTCGTCCGCGTCACCTGCGACACGGCCCCCGACCCCGCCTGGGCCGAGGTCCTCGGCGTACGCGTGGACGCACACGGACGCCCCCCGGTCCCGCTGCCCGCCCTCCGCCCGGTCCCCGCCCCGGCCGAGCCGGACCCGCTGCGCCTCGGCCGCGACGCCGCCCGCTGGGCCCTGCTCCTGCCCGCCGCCCACGACCGCCCGCACACCGGCGACGACCACCTCGCCCAGCGCGAGACCAACCCCCTGTTCCGCGTCCGGTACGCGCACGCCCGCGCCCGCGCCCTCACCCGCAACGCCGCGGACCTCGGCTTCACCGCCGCCCCCGGTGACACCCGTGACACCCGCGACGCCCACGGTGGCCACGGCGTGGAAAAAGCAGTGGCAGAAGCAGCGGGGGACGACGGACACTCGCTGCTCGGCGCCCTCGGCGACTACCCCGTCGTCCTCGCCGCCGCCGCCCGCCACCGCGCGCCCGACCGGCTCGCCCGGCACCTCGTCCGTACCGCTGACGCCCTCCTCGCGCGGGCCCACACCGTGCTGCCCCTCGGTGACGAGAAACCCTCGGCCGCCCACCGGGCCCGGCTCGCGCTCGCCGAAGCCGCCGGGACGGTGCTCGCCGGCGGCCTGTCCCTGCTCGGCATCAGCGCGCCCGCGTACCTGTGAGACGAGAAGAGTCGAAAGAGCCATGAGCCGTTCCGCCCACCCCGCAGGACCCCGGCACGGAGACGTCCTGCCCGAGGGCCACTACTCCCCGCCGCCCGCCGACCTCAACGCCCTCGACCCCAAGGTCTGGTCGAAGACCGTAAGCCGCGGCGCCGACGGCGTCGTCGGCGTGGGCGGCACCGACGTGCTGCGCATCGCCGAGGAGTTCGGCACGCCCGCCTACGTCCTCGACGAGGCCGACTTCCGCGCCCGCTGCCAGGCCTGGCGCGACGCCTTCGGCCCCGACGCCGACGTGTTCTACGCGGGCAAGGCCTTCCTCTCCCGCGCCGTCGTGCGGTGGCTGCACGAGGAGGGCCTCAACCTCGACGTGTGCTCCGGCGTCGAGCTGGCCACCGCCCTGGACGCGGGCATGCCCGCCGACCGCATCGCCTTCCACGGCAACAACAAGAGCGCCGCGGAGATCGAGCGGGCCGTCCGGGCCGGCGTCGGCCGCATCGTGCTCGACTCCTTCCAGGAGATCGTGCGGGTCGCGCACATCGCCGACGGCCTCGGCACCCGGCAGCGCGTGCAGATCCGGGTGACCGTCGGCGTCGAGGCCCACACGCACGAGTTCATCGCCACCGCCCACGAGGACCAGAAGTTCGGCATCCCGCTCGCCGGGGGCCAGGCCGCCGAGGCCGTGCGGCGCGCCCTCAAGCTCGACGGGCTCGACCTCGTCGGCATCCACAGCCACATCGGCTCGCAGATCTTCGACACCTCCGGATTCGAGGTGGCCGCCCACCGCGTGGTGGGCCTGCTGAAGGACATCCGCGACGAGCACGGCGTCGAACTGCCCGAGATCGACCTCGGCGGCGGCCTCGGCATCGCCTACACCCCGGCCGACGACCCGCGCGAGCCGCACGAGATCGCCACCGCCCTGCGCGAGATCGTCACGCGCGAGTGCGAGCGGGCGGGCCTGCGCGTGCCCCGGCTCTCCGTCGAGCCGGGCCGCGCCGTCGTCGGCCCGACCGCCTTCACGCTGTACGAGGTCGGCACCATCAAGCCCCTCGACGGCCTGCGGACGTACGTCTCCGTGGACGGCGGCATGTCGGACAACATCCGCACCGCGCTCTACGACGCCGAGTACAGCGTCGCGCTCGTGTCCCGCTCGTCCGCAGCGGAGCCGATGCTCGTGCGCGTCGTCGGCAAGCACTGCGAGAGCGGCGACATCGTCGTCCGCGACGCCTTCCTGCCCGCCGACCTCGCCCCCGGCGACCTCATCGCCGTCCCCGCGACCGGCGCGTACTGCCGCTCCATGGCCAGCAACTACAACCACGCGCTCCGCCCGCCGGTCGTCGCCGTCGCGGACGGCGCGGGCCGCGTCATCGTGCGCCGGGAGACCGAGGACGACCTGATGCGGCTCGACGTCGGGTGAACCACCCGTCCGGTGGCAACCGGACCCGATACAACCGGTTAGTGAAATAGATGTCTCACGATCCGGACTTTGGTCAGAAACACCGTTCCGGTGGGTGAGACTGGACCCACCGTACTTGGAGAAGGAAACGAGGTCGGATGATGCGTACGCGTCCGCTGAAGGTGGCGCTGCTGGGCTGTGGGGTTGTCGGCTCAGAGGTGGCGCGCATCATGACGACGCACGCCGACGACCTCACAGCCAGGATCGGCGCCCCGGTGGAGCTCGCCGGGGTCGCCGTCCGGCGCCCCTCCAAGGTGCGCGAGGGCATCGACCCGGCGCTCGTGACGACGGACGCCACCGCGCTCGTCAAACGCGGGGACATCGACGTCGTCGTCGAGGTCATCGGCGGCATCGAGCCCGCCCGCACCCTCATCACCACCGCCTTCGAGCACGGCGCGTCCGTGGTCTCGGCGAACAAGGCGCTCATCGCCCAGGACGGCGCCGCGCTGCACGCCGCCGCCGAGCAGCACGGACGTGATCTTTATTACGAAGCGGCCGTGGCCGGCGCGATTCCGCTGATCAGGCCGCTGCGCGAGTCGCTCGCCGGAGACAAGGTCAACCGCGTCCTCGGCATCGTGAACGGCACGACCAACTTCATCCTCGACGCGATGGACACCACCGGCGCCGGCTACCAGGAAGCCCTGGACGAGGCCACCGCCCTCGGGTACGCGGAGGCGGACCCGACCGCCGACGTCGAGGGCTTCGACGCCGCCGCCAAGGCCGCGATCCTCGCCGGCATCGCCTTCCACACCCGGGTGCGCCTCGACGACGTCTACCGCGAGGGGATGACCGAGGTCACCGCCGCCGACTTCGCGTCCGCGAAGCGCATGGGCTGCACCATCAAGCTGCTCGCCATCTGCGAGCGGGCCGCCGACGGCGGTTCCGTCACCGCCCGCGTGCACCCGGCGATGATTCCGCTCAGCCACCCGCTGGCCAGCGTCCGCGGGGCGTACAACGCGGTCTTCGTGGAGGCCGAGGCCGCCGGTCAGCTGATGTTCTACGGCCCCGGCGCGGGCGGCTCGCCGACCGCGTCCGCCGTCCTCGGCGACCTGGTCGCGGTGTGCCGCAACAAGCTCGGCGAGTCCACCGGACCCGGTGACTCCGCGTACACCCAGCTGCCCGTGAGCTCCATGGGCGAGGTCGTCACGCGGTACCACATCAGCCTCGACGTGGCCGACAAGCCGGGCGTCCTCGCCCAGGTGGCCACCGTCTTCGCCGAGCACGGCGTCTCCATCGACACCGTCCGTCAGACGGTCAAGGACGGCGAGGCCTCCCTCGTCGTCGTCACCCACCGTGCGCCCGACGCCGCCCTCAGCGGCACCGTCGAGGCGCTGCGCAATCTCGACACCGTGCGTGGTGTCGCCAGCATCATGCGGGTTGAAGGGGAGTAAGCAGCAATGACCCACCAGTGGCGCGGAATCATCGAGGAGTACCGGGACCGTCTCCCCGTCTCCGACACCACGCCGGTCGTGACGCTCCGTGAGGGCGGTACGCCGCTCGTGCCCGCGCAGGTGCTCTCCGAGCGCACCGGCTGCGAGGTCCACCTCAAGGTCGAGGGCGCGAACCCGACCGGGTCCTTCAAGGACCGCGGCATGACCATGGCGATCACCAAGGCCAAGGAGGAGGGGGCCAAGGCCGTCATCTGCGCCTCCACCGGCAACACCTCGGCGTCGGCCGCCGCCTACGCCGTCCGCGCGGGCATGGTCTGCGCGGTCCTGGTGCCGCAGGGCAAGATCGCCCTCGGCAAGATGGGCCAGGCGCTCGTCTACGGCTCGAAGATCCTCCAGGTCGACGGCAACTTCGACGACTGCCTGAACCTGGCCCGCGGCCTGTCCGAGAACTACCCGGTGGCCCTGGTCAACTCGGTCAACCCGTTCCGCATCGAGGGCCAGAAGACCGCCTCGTTCGAGATCGTGGACGCCCTCGGCCAGGCCCCGGACATCCACGTCCTGCCGGTCGGCAACGCGGGCAACATCACGGCCTACTGGAAGGGCTACAAGGAGTACGCCGCCGACCAGGTGGCCACGAGCACCCCGCGGATGTGGGGCTTCCAGGCCTCCGGTTCGGCGCCCATCGTGCGCGGCGAGGTCGTCAAGGACCCCTCGACGATCGCCACCGCGATTCGCATCGGCAACCCCGCGTCGTGGCAGCACGCGCTCGCCGCGCGCGACGAGTCGGGCGGCTTCATCGACGAGGTGACGGACCGTGAGATCCTGCGCGCCTACAAGCTGTTGGCCTCCCAGGAGGGCGTCTTCGTCGAGCCCGCGTCCGCCGCGTCCGTCGCCGGTCTGCTGAAGGCCGCCGAGCAGGGCAAGGTCGACAAGGGCCAGCGCATCGTCTGCACGGTCACCGGCAACGGCCTCAAGGACCCGGACTGGGCGGTCGCGGGAGCCCCGCAGCCGGTCACCGTGCCGGTGGACGCGGCGGCCGCGGCGGAGCGCCTCGGTCTGGCGTAACGCCCCAAACCCCGCAACTCCCCACAGGGGGTGCACAGGGGGCTCGCGACACGCATCGTGCGCCTCCTGTGCGCCCTATGTCGCCGCAGAACCTTCCTTCGATAGGCTGTAGCGAACCCACCCCGCATATGCCGCCGCATGTGCCGTGGTGCCGCCCGCCGAGGCGGCTCTCGGGTGCTGCCGTTTCTCGTCGGCCGAGCGCCGGCCGAGGCGGCAAGTCCTCCACAAATCGCAGCTCAAGGAGAGTCATCGAGCGATGGCCGGTCCCGCGTTCCGCGCCGCCGCCGTCAGGGTGCGCGTCCCCGCCACCAGCGCCAACCTCGGCCCGGGCTTCGACGCCCTGGGCCTGTCGCTGGGGCTCTACGACGACGTGGTCGTACGCGTCGCCGACTCCGGCCTGCACGTCGACATCGCAGGCGAGGGCAGCGACACCCTCCCGCGCGACGAGTCGCACCTGCTCGTACGCTCCCTGCGCACCGCCTTCGACCTGCTCGGCGGGCAGCCGCGCGGCCTCGAGGTCGTCTGCGCCAACCGCATCCCGCACGGCCGCGGCCTCGGCTCCTCGTCCGCCGCGATCTGCGCCGGGATCGTCGCCGCACGGGCGGTGACCATAGGTGGCGAGGCCCGCCTCGACGACGCCGCGCTCCTGGAGCTCGCCACCGAGATCGAGGGCCACCCCGACAACGTCGCGGCCTGCCTGCTCGGCGGCTTCACGGCCTCCTGGATGGACGGCTCCGCGGCCCGCGCCATCAGGATGGACCCCGTCGATTCCATCGTTCCGGTGGTTTTCGTACCCGGAAAGCCCGTGCTCACCGAAACCGCCCGCGGACTGCTGCCGCGCACCGTCCCGCACGTGGACGCGGCCGTCAACGCGGGCCGGGCCGCCCTGCTCGTCGAGGCCCTGACCAGGCGCCCCGAGCTGCTGCTGCCCGCCACCGAGGACCGCCTGCACCAGGAGTACCGCGCCCCGGCCATGCCGGAGAGCACCGCCCTGGTGGAGAGCCTGCGCGCCGACGGCGTACCCGCGGTGATCTCCGGCGCCGGACCCACGGTCCTCGCGCTGGTCGACGACAGTGCGGCCGACAAGGTCGCACGCCTGGCGGGCGAGGGCTGGGCGGCGAACCGCCTCGCGCTCGACCCGGCGGGCGCGAGTGTGCTGCCGCTGGCTCCCTGACCCGGGAGGACAGCGCACTCGGGGTGTCCGGATTTGGAGAGGGGGAATGTTTGTTGGATCCGGTAGTGTTAACCTCAAGTCTGCACCCGACCCCACCATGGCGAGGTGCTTTGTGTCCCCGTCCGGGACATCCATCCTTCCGGGAGCCTCCCAAACTGCTCTGTGCTTCGCACTGAGCGGTGCCGAGCACGCTCCGGAACCGGCGTGACCGAGCCGAGTGACCACCGCACCTCAGTGGCCCGGCATCGGGAAGCGCCACATCTGTGAACTCTTCCGCCGCGTTGGCGGACCACCGCCCCGGCACGGTCCACACACCAGGGACCGCCGGACAGCACAACCGGTCGCCGAGCCAGACAGGCCGACGTCCGCTCCAGGGAAGGACCCTTCGTGAGCGACACCACCGATCTGATGGGCGTGACTGCCGACACGCCCGCCACGGACGCCTCTGCGGCGCCTGCCACCGGTGCTTCGGCCGGGTCCCGGCGGCGCCGCGGCACCGGCCTCGAGGGCATGGTGCTGGCGGAACTGCAGCAGGTCGCATCGGGCCTCGGAATCAAGGGCACCGCGCGGATGCGCAAGAGCCAGCTGATCGAGGTCATCAAGGAGGCGCAGGCCGCGGGGGGAGCCCCGGCCAAGTCCGCCGACACCGCGGAGGCCCCGGCCAAGCCGAAGCGCCGCGCCACCTCCAAGGCGCGCACCGGTGAGGCCGCCGAGAAGGCCGCCAAGTCCGACGAGGCCCCGGCCGAGCCGAAGGCCCCCGCCCAGCAGCAGATCGACATCCCCGGCCAGCCGGCGAGCGACGACAAGCCGGGCCGCGGCCGCCGTCGCGTCACCGCCGAGGCCGGCAGCCCCGAGACCGTCACCGCCGAGGCCAAGGGCCAGGGCGAGGCGAAGGCCGAGGCCCCCAGGGCCGAGCAGTCCGAGGCGAAGTCCGACCGCGCCGACAAGGGCGACGACCAGCAGGGCGAGGGCCGTCAGGGCCGCCGCGACCGCCAGGGCCGCGGCCGTGACCGCGAGCGCGGTGACCGTGGCGAGCGCGGCGACCGCGGGGAGCGCGGCGAGCGCGGTGACCGTCGCGGCAACAAGGGCGACGACCAGCAGGGCGGTGGCAACCGCAAGGACCAGGGCGGCCGTCAGGACCGTCAGGACCGCAAGGAGCAGGACGACTTCGACGACGACGGCAGCGGTCGCCGCGGCCGCCGCGGCCGGTACCGCGACCGCCGTGGCCGTCGTGGCCGCGAGGACTTCGCGGGCGAGCCGCAGGTGTCCGACGACGACGTCCTGATCCCGGTCGCGGGCATCCTGGACATCCTCGACAACTACGCGTTCATCCGTACGTCGGGCTACCTCCCGGGCCCCAACGACGTGTACGTCTCCCTCGCCCAGGTCCGCAAGAACGGCCTGCGCAAGGGCGACCACGTCACCGGCGCGGTGCGCCAGCCCAAGGACGGCGAGCGCCGCGAGAAGTTCAACGCCCTGGTGCGCCTGGACTCCGTCAACGGCATGGCGCCCGAACACGGCCGCGGGCGGCCGGAGTTCAACAAGCTGACGCCCCTTTACCCGCAGGACCGGCTCCGCCTGGAGACCGACCCGGGCGTCCTGACGACCCGCATCATCGACCTCGTCTCGCCCATCGGCAAGGGCCAGCGCGGTCTGATCGTGGCCCCGCCGAAGACCGGCAAGACCATGATCATGCAGGCGATCGCCAACGCGATCACGCACAACAGCCCCGAGTGCCACCTGATGGTCGTCCTCGTCGACGAGCGTCCGGAAGAGGTCACCGACATGCAGCGGTCGGTGAAGGGCGAGGTCATCTCCTCGACCTTCGACCGTCCCGCCGAGGACCACACCACGGTCGCCGAGCTCGCCATCGAGCGCGCCAAGCGTCTGGTGGAGCTGGGTCACGACGTGGTCGTGCTGCTCGACTCGATCACGCGTCTGGGCCGTGCGTACAACCTCGCCGCCCCGGCCTCCGGCCGCATCCTGTCCGGTGGTGTCGACTCGACCGCCCTCTACCCGCCGAAGCGCTTCTTCGGTGCGGCCCGCAACATCGAGGACGGCGGCTCGCTGACCATCCTGGCCACCGCGCTCGTCGAGACCGGCTCGCGCATGGACGAGGTGATCTTCGAGGAGTTCAAGGGCACCGGCAACATGGAGCTCAAGCTCGACCGGAAGCTCTCCGACAAGCGCATCTTCCCGGCGGTGGACGTGGACGCGTCCAGCACCCGCAAGGAAGAGATCCTGCTCGGCAGCGACGAGCTCGCGATCGTCTGGAAGCTGCGCCGGGTGCTGCACGCCCTGGACCAGCAGCAGGCCATCGAGCTGCTCCTGGACAAGATGAAGCAGACGAAGTCGAACGCCGAGTTCCTGCTCCAGATCCAGAAGACGACGCCGGCGCCGGGCAACGGCAACGACTGACCGCCGCGGGCGCTTCGCGCAGGCTGACCGGAAGGGCCGGTCCCGTCATCCGACGGGACCGGCCCTTCCGCATGTGCAGGACATGCGGCGACACCTGACCGTCGGGTTTCGGCCAAGAGACCTTGGCCACACGGATAAGAGATTCTCACGGTCACGCGCGGTAGCGCTGCCTTCTGCGAAAGCGCAGGTGGGGGGCCGAAAGTACTAGACGGAACGCACGCTCGGTGACCGATGGACCCCGGGGCGCACACAGGCCGCTATGCAACCCTTCTTTCGGTTTCGACGTCTGACAAGTGACGGAAAGCCACGCCTGACCCTGAAAGCAGGGGGTAGCCGAACGGACGAGGACTGAGGAGCGCATGACCGACGAGAGCAGGCCCGCCGACGCGCAGCCGAAACACCGCGGCAAGCGCGGCCGGCGCCGCAAACCGCGCAGCAAGCGCAAGAAGGCCCTCGTCATATCGGCCTGGACCGCCGCAGGGGTGGTCGTCCTCGGCGGCACCGGCCTCGGTTACGTGTACTTCAAGCTCAACGGCAACATCAAGGGCGTCGACATCAACGCCGCGCTCGGCACCGACCGCCCCCTGGACGTCGACAACGGCTCCCAGGACATCCTCGTCCTCGGCTCCGACTCGCGCTCGGGCAAGAACGCCAAGTACGGCAAGGACGAGGGCGCCGCCCGCTCCGACACCGCGATGATCGTCCACGTCTACAAGGGCCACAAGAAGGCCAGCGTGGTCTCCATCCCCCGCGACACCCTCATCACCCGGCCCGAGTGCGCGGTCAAGGACGGCAAGACGGACCCGGGCGGCGAGCGCCAGATGTTCAACACGGCGTACGAGGTCGGCGGCCCGGCCTGCGCGGTGAAGACCGTCGAGAAGATGTCCGGCATCCGCATGGACCACTACGTCGAGGTCGACTTCACGGGCTTCAAGAAGCTCATCGACACCCTCGGCGGGGTGGACATCACCACCAAGCAGCCGATCAAGGACAAGGACAGCCACCTCGACCTGCCCGCCGGTGACCACCAGCTCAACGGCGAGCAGGCCCTCGGCCTCGTCCGCACCCGGCACGGCGTCGGCGACGGCAGCGACCTCGGCCGCATCCAGCTCCAGCAGGCCTTCATCAAGGCGCTGATCAACCGGGTCAAGGACATCGACCTGTTCAGCAACCCGAAGAAGCTCTGGGACCTCGCGGACGCCTCGACCAGCGCCATCACCACCGACTCCGACCTGGACACGGTCAAGGATCTGGCGAGCTTCGCGGGCGGCCTCAAGGGCATCGGCGCGGGCGACATGAAGATGGTCACGCTGCCCGTCCAGTACGACCCGGCCGACCGCAACCGCGTCATTCCCCTCGAAGAGGCCGACCGACAGGTCTGGGACGCCCTCCGGGCGGACAAGCCGATTCCCAAGTCGGCCACCGACAAGTCCGCCGGCGACAAGGGCGCCGCGGGCAAGGTCGTGACCAGCGAATAAGCCCGCCGGACGACCGGCGGACGGGCCCGCGGGAGGGCTCCGGGAATACTTCCGGGCCCACCCCGGTTTGGGCAGATGCGGCCGGTCCTGGCAAACTGGTCCGTCGGCCCCGGTTCACGCACCCGCATCCCGCGCGTGCGACCCGGAGCCCTCCCGAAACTAGGAGACACCTTGAAGCGCGACATCCACCCCGAGTACGTCGAGACGCAGGTCAGCTGCACCTGTGGCGCGTCGTTCACCACCCGTAGCACGATCTCCGGCGGCACCATCCGTGCCGAGGTCTGCTCCGAGTGCCACCCGTTCTACACGGGCAAGCAGAAGATCCTCGACACCGGTGGCCGTGTGGCCCGCTTCGAGGCCCGCTTCGGCAAGGCTGCCGGCTCCGCCAAGAAGTAGCGAGCCACCTGCGCCGGTCTCCGGTCGCCCTCGTCCGCGGGGGTGGCCGGGACCGGCGTTTGCCGTCTGTCACAGAAGCAGCCACGCAGCCCTGCGCGAGCCCCGCTCGCGTACCGAAAACCCAGGAGCCCGAAGATGTTCGAGGCGGTCGAGGAACTGATCGGCGAGCACGCCGAGCTGGAGCGGAAGCTCGCCGACCCGTCGGTCCACGCCGACCAGGCCAACGCGCGCAAGCTCAACAAGCGCTACGCCGAGCTGACCCCGATCGTCGCCACGTACCGGACCTGGAAGCAGCTCGGTGACGACATCGACACCGC
Source organism: Streptomyces sp. NRRL B-1347 (assembly GCF_000720325.1). GTDB lineage: Bacteria > Actinomycetota > Actinomycetes > Streptomycetales > Streptomycetaceae > Streptomyces. The sequence continues at coordinate 37,234 of NZ_JOJM01000058.1, read as the reverse complement.
GCGCGAGCTGGCGGCCGAGGACCCCGACTTCGCGGCCGAGGTCAAGGACCTCGCCGAGAGCCGCGACGAGGTCACCGAGAAGCTGCGCCTGCTGCTCGTGCCCCGTGACCCGAGTGACGACAAGGACGTCATTCTGGAGATCAAGGCGGGCGCGGGCGGCGACGAGTCGGCGCTCTTCGCGGGCAACCTGCTGCGCATGTACCTGCGGTACGCCGAGCGCGTCGGCTGGAAGACCGAGATCATCGACGCCACCGAGTCCGAGCTCGGCGGCTACAAGGACGTCCAGGTCGCCGTGAAGACCAAGGGCGGCAACGGCGCCACCGAGCCCGGCCAGGGCGTCTGGGCCCGGCTGAAGTACGAGGGCGGCGTGCACCGCGTGCAGCGCGTGCCCGCGACCGAGTCGCAGGGCCGCATCCACACCTCCGCGGCCGGCGTGCTCGTCACGCCCGAGGCGGAGGAGGTCGACGTCGAGATCAACATGAACGACCTGCGCATCGACGTCTACCGCTCCTCGGGCCCCGGCGGCCAGTCCGTCAACACCACCGACTCGGCCGTGCGCATCACGCACGTCCCGACCGGTGTGGTCGCCTCCTGCCAGAACGAGAAGAGCCAGCTCCAGAACAAGGAGCAGGCCCTGCGCATCCTGCGCTCCAGGCTGCTCGCTGCGGCCCAGGAGGAGGCGGAGCGGGAGGCCGCGGACGCCCGCCGCAGCCAGGTCCGCACCGTCGACAGGTCCGAGAAGATCCGTACGTACAACTTCCCGGAAAACCGCATCTCCGACCACCGCGTGGGCTTCAAGGCGTACAACTTGGACCAGGTGCTCGACGGCGACCTCGACGCGGTCATCCAGGCCTGTGTCGACGCCGACTCCGCCGCGAAGCTCGCCGCCGCCTGAGCCCGCCCCGTAACCACCGTTCAAGCCCCGGAGGACCAGCGTGAACCTGCTGCTCGCGGAAGTGGCCCAGGCCACTCAGCGGCTGGCCGACGCCGGCGTGCCCTCGCCGCGCAACGACGCGGAGGAGCTCGCCGCCTTCGTGCACGGCGTGAAACGGGGCGAGCTGCACTCCGTCAAGGACGCGGACTTCGACGCCCGCTACTGGGAGACGATCGCGCGCCGCGAGGCCCGCGAGCCGCTGCAGCACATCACGGGGCGCGCGTTCTTCCGGTACCTGGAGCTCCAGGTGGGTCCCGGCGTGTTCGTGCCGCGCCCCGAGACCGAGTCCGTGGTCGGCTGGGCCATAGACGCGGTGCGCGCCATGGACGTGGTCGAGCCGCTCATCGTCGACCTGTGCACCGGCAGCGGCGCCATCGCCCTCGCCCTGGCCCAGGAGGTGCCGCGCTCGCGCGTGCACGCCGTGGAGCTGTCCGAGGACGCCCTGACCTGGACCCGCAAGAACGTCGAGGGCTCCCGGGTCACCCTGCACGCGGGTGACGCGCGCACGGCCCTGCCGGAGCTCGACGGCCAGGTCGACCTGGTCGTCTCCAACCCCCCGTACATCCCGCTCACGGAGTGGGAGTACGTTGCGCCGGAGGCGCGGGACTACGATCCCGAACTCGCCCTGTTCTCCGGCGAGGACGGCCTCGACCTGATCCGCGGCATCGAGCGCACCGCGCACCGGCTGCTGCGGCCGGGCGGAGTCGTCGTCGTGGAGCACGCCGACACCCAGGGCGGGCAGGTGCCGTGGATCTTCACCGAGGAGCGTGGCTGGGCCGACGCGGCCGACCACCCCGACCTGAACAACCGGCCGCGCTTCGCGACCGCCCGCAAGGCGATGCCGTGACCACGGCATCGCGGCAGCAGACGCAGCACGACCAGCTCGACCAGCACGACGAGTACGTGGACCAGTACGTGTACGAGGAGGCCCGCTAGATGGCACGGCGATACGACACCAACGACGCGACCGACCGCACGACCGGTCTGCGCGAGGCCGCGTCCGCCGTCCGCCGTGGCGAACTGGTGGTGCTGCCGACGGACACCGTGTACGGCGTGGGCGCGGACGCCTTCAGCCCGGAGGCCGTCGCCGACCTCCTCGACGCCAAGGGGCGCGGGCGGAACATGCCGACGCCCGTCCTCATCGGCTCCCCGAACACCCTCCACGGCCTCGTCACGGACTTCTCCGAGTCCGCCTGGGAGCTCGTCGACGCCTTCTGGCCGGGGGCGCTCACCCTCGTCGCCAAGCAGCAGCCGTCGCTCCAGTGGGACCTGGGGGACACCCGGGGCACCGTCGCCATCCGGATGCCGCTGCACCCGGTCGCCATCGAGCTCCTCACCGAGGTCGGCCCCATGGCGGTGTCCTCGGCGAACCTCACCGGGCACCCGGCGCCGGAGGACTGCGACGCCGCCCAGGAGATGCTGGGCGACGCCATCTCGGTCTACCTGGACGGCGGCCCCACGCCCGGCATCGTCCCCTCCTCCATCGTGGACGTCACCGGCAAGGTGCCCGTCCTGCTGCGGGCCGGGGCGCTGGACGCGGACGAGCTCCGCAAGGTGGTACCCGACCTCGAGGTGGCCAATTGACAGCCCCTGAGACGGGGCGTGGCATAGCGGGCTTCCCGGTCCCCGCGGGGCTTGTGGACCCGGTGGTCTTCCCGGACCCCGCCGGGGACGACGGGGGCGTCCGGCCCTTCGGTGCCCCCGGCGCCTTCCGCATCCTCCACGTCAGCACCGGCAACGTCTGCCGCTCGCCGATCACTGAGCGGCTGACCCGGCATGCCCTCGCCGACCGGCTCGGCGACCCCGCCACGGGCGGGCTCATCGTGGAGAGCGCGGGCACGTGGGGGCACGAGGGCGCGCCCATGGAGACCCACGCCGAGACGGTCCTCGCCGACTTCGGGGCGGACGCCACCGGTTTCGTGGGCCGCGAGCTCCTCGACGACCACGTCATCCGGGCCGACCTGGTGCTCACCGCGACCCGGGACCACCGCGCCCAGGTCATCTCCATGGGGCACTCGGCCGGGCTCCGGACCTTCACCCTGAAGGAGTTCACGCGGCTCGTACGGGCCATAGACCCCGCGACGCTGCCCGACCCCGAAGGGGACGACGGGGTGGTCGAGCGGGCCCGTGCCCTGGTGCGGGCCGCGGCCGCGCTGCGCGGCTGGCTGCTCGCCCCCAGCGTCGAGGCCGACGAGGTCTACGACCCCTACGGCGCGCCCCTGCCCTTCTTCCGCTCGGTCGGCGGCGAGATCCAACAGGCCCTCGACCCGGTCGTCACCGCCCTGACGGGCGTCCCGGCACCTCAGGCGTAGCCCCCAGGTCGGGAAGGGGCGGGTCAGGGGCGCACCGAGAGGGCCACCGCCGCGCGCATCGGCCAGGGCGCGCCTACATTGGAGAGATGACGACGGCCAGCGCAAGGCGCTCCGCCGCCCCGGCGGCGTACGCGGCGCTGCGCCGCCAGGACCCCGAACTCGCGGAGGTCCTGCTCGGCGAGACCACCCGGCAGTCGGCCTCGCTCCAGCTCATCGCCGCCGAGAACTTCACCTCGGAGGCCGTCCTGACGGCCCTGGGCTCCCCGCTGGCGAACAAGTACGCCGAGGGCTACCCCGGCGCCCGCCACCACGGCGGCTGCGAGTTCGTGGACGTCGCCGAGCGCCTCGCCGTGGACCGCGCCAAGGCCCTCTTCGGCGCCGAGCACGCCAACGTGCAGGCCCACTCGGGCTCGTCCGCCGTCCTCGCCGCGTACGCCGCTCTCCTGCGCCCGGGGGACACGGTCCTCGCGATGGGTCTCCCGTACGGAGGACACCTCACCCACGGCTCGCCCTCGAACTTCTCGGGCAGGTGGTTCGACTTCGTCGGCTACGGCCTCGACCCGGAGACCGGCCTCATCGACTACGAGCAGGTGCGCGTCCTGGCTCGCGAGCACCGGCCGAAGGCGGTCGTGTGCGGCTCCATCGCCTATCCGCGCCACATCGACTACGCCGCCTTCCGCGAGGTCGCCGACGACGTGGGTGCCCATCTGATCGCCGACGCCGCGCACCCCATCGGCCTGGTCGCGGGCGGCGCGGCGCCCAGCCCGGTGCCGTACGCGGACGTGGTGTGCGCCACCACCCACAAGGTCCTCCGCGGCCCGCGCGGTGGCTTGATCCTGTGCGGGGCGGACCTCGCCGAGCGGATCGACCGGGCGGTGTTCCCGTTCACGCAGGGCGGCGCGCAGATGCACACGATCGCCGCCAAGGCGGTCGCCTTCGGCGAGGCGGCCACCCCCGCCTTCACCGCGTACGCCCATCAAGTCGTCGCGAACGCACGGGTGTTGGCCGACGCCCTGGCGGGAGAGGGGTTCGCCGTCAGCACCGGGGGCACGGACACGCACCTGGTGCTCGCCGACCCCGCCCCGCACGGCGTCGATGCCCGGACGGCGCGGGGCAGGCTCGCCGCGGCGGGTCTGGTTCTGGACACCTGTGCGCTGCCCCACGGCGACGGCCGCGGCCTGCGCCTGGGCACGGCCGCGGTCACCACGCAGGGGATGCGGGAGGCGGAGATGGCACGCGTCGCCGCGCTGTTCGCCGCCGCCGTCCGGGAGGAGGACGACGTCAGGGCGGCGGTCCGGAACCTCACGGACCGGTTTCCGCCGTATCCGGGCCGGGGGAGAGGCGAGATCACGGCGCTGTAGCGGAGTTGTGCAACGATCGTCGCTACCCGGAAGTGCCCAACCTTATGCGCGCGAAGCTAGGGTGTGGTGCTGAGATGGCCAGCGATACCTGTGGGGAAGCCCGTGCGTGAATATCTGCTGACGCTCTGCATCACGGCCGCGGTGACCTATCTGCTGACCGGCCCGGTGCGGAAGTTCGCGATCGTGGCCGGTGCCATGCCGGAGATCCGCGCGCGCGACGTGCACCGGGAACCGACACCCCGGCTCGGCGGTATCGCGATGTTCTTCGGCCTGTGCGCGGGCCTGCTGGTGGCCGACCACCTGCCCAACCTCAACGAGGTGTTCACGAAGTCGAACGAGCCGCGCGCGCTGCTGTCCGGCGCCGCCCTGATCTGGCTCATCGGCGTCCTGGACGACAAGTTCGAGATCGACGCGCTGATCAAGCTCGGCGGCCAGATGATCGCCGCGGGCGTCATGGTCGTCCAGGGCCTGACGATCCTGTGGCTGCCCATCCCGGGCTACGGCACCCTCTCGCTGACCCAGTGGCAGGGCACCCTCCTGACCGTCGCCCTCGTCGTCATCACCATCAACGCGGTGAACTTCGTCGACGGCCTGGACGGCCTCGCCGCGGGCATGGTGTGCATCGCCGCCGCCGCGTTCTTCATGTACGCGTACCGCATCTGGTACGGCTACGGCATCGAGGCCGCCGCCCCCGCGACCCTCTTCGCCGCCATCCTGATGGGCATGTGCCTCGGCTTCCTGCCGCACAACATGCACCCGGCCAGGATCTTCATGGGCGACTCGGGCTCCATGCTCATCGGGCTCGTGCTCGCCGCCGGTGCCATCTCCATCACCGGGCAGGTCGACCCGGACGCGATGAAGCTGAACCTCGGCGGCAGCGCCCGCGACGCCACGCACGCGATGCTCCCGGTGTTCATCCCGCTGCTCATGCCGCTGACGATCATCGCGATCCCGTTCGGCGACCTGGTGCTCGCCATCGCGCGCCGCACCTGGAAGGGCCAGTCGCCGTTCGCCGCCGACCGCGGCCATCTGCACCACCGGCTCCTGGACGTGGGCCACTCGCACAGCCGCGCCGTGCTGATCATGTACTTCTGGTCGGCCCTCATCGCCTTCGGCACCGTCGCCTACTCGGTCCACTCGACGAACATGTGGATCCTGTTGCTCATCGTGGCCCTGAGCGCGGTGGGTCTGGTGCTGCTCCTGTTGCCCCGGTTCACCCCGCACGCGCCCCGCTGGGCGGAGAACTTCGTGCCGCCGAGGTACCGGCGCGAGCGGCGCTCCGCGGCCGGTGCAGCGGCCGCTGAGCGCGCCGACGGGGCCGCCCCGGAGGAGGCGTACGGGACGAGCGGGACGGACGGGCCGGGTGAGGCGCCGGAAGGCCGCCCGGCCGTCGGCGCGGGCGTCAACGGCGCGACCGCGCTCGGCACCCGCCCGCGCTTCCTGGACCGGCGCAAGGCGGGGTCGTCACGTTGACGCCGACCGGCAAAGCGGCCCTTTACCAGACAAAGCGACGGCGCGCGTGCACAGACGCGCGGGTTGCCTCTCATGTGTGACAGCGAGCACACCTGACAGGTAAAGACCTCATCAAATAGTTTGTGATACGGTTCACGAGACCCGGCGACAGAGCCGAAGGACCGTAGTGCGACGGTCCATTGGCCCGAGGACCCCGCTCGGCCCGGGTCTACGCTCGTCCATGACGACACCCTGCCCCCATCAGTAAGCGGAGTTGCCGCCATGCCGTCTCAAGACACCCGGACTCTCCTGCAGTCCGCCGTCCCCACTGCTGCCGCCGGTGCGATCACCGCCGTGGTCAGTGGCGTGGTCGCGGGCGGCAAGGGGGCGCTCGGCGCCGTCATCGGCACACTGGTGGTCATCGCCTTCATGGGGCTCGGTCTGTTCGTTCTGCAGCGGACGGCAAAATCGCTTCCGCAGCTGTTCCAGGCGATGGGCATGATGCTCTACGTCGCTCAGCTGCTGCTGCTTCTCATCTTCGTGGGTCTGTTCAAGGACACCACCGCGTTCAACCCGAAGGCCTTCGCGCTCGCCCTCGTCATCGCCACCGTCGCCTGGATGGCGTCGCAGGCCCGCGCGCACATGAAGGCCAAGATCCTCTACGTCGAACCCGAACCCGAACCTTCCTCGGCCGCCGCCTCCCAGAAGAGCGGCAAGCCGGAGAAGCCGGGGTCGGAGACGTGAGAGGTAGGGCCGGGATAAATGCCCGTTCGAGATGCTGCTATCGTCCGGTTCCAACTGCGGCACTGCAGGCGCGGGCATCTGAGCTGACGCCTGCACCATCGCGAGGCTCGATGCCTGACCGCCGCTCACACTTCCGAAACACCAGTCCGGTGCCGATCCGCGGCCGCGTGCCGCGCCGACTCGACAACGAGGTTGCCGTACCCATGCTTCACGCCGAAGGAGCCCGCGGTGAGTGCTGAACAAACTGAGCTCGCCTTTGACTGGAGCTGTCGGATCATGTCCGACAACGGCTGTGGCTTCCCGGCTCCGGGCCTGCACTCGTTCCTCTTCAAGCCGATCTTCGAGGTCGGCGGGTTCGAGTTCAACAAGGTCATGCTGCTCGCCCTGATCACGACCCTGGTCGTCATCACCTTCTTCTACGCCGCCTTCGGCAAGGCCAAGGTCGTGCCGGGCAAGCTCCAGATGATCGGTGAGGCCGGCTACGACTTCGTGCGCCGGGGGATCGTCTACGAGACCCTGGGCAAGAAGGAGGGCGAGAAGTACGTCCCCCTCATGGTCTCGATGTTCTTCTTCATCTGGATCATGAACATCTGGTCCGTGATCCCGCTCTCGCAGTTCCCGGTCTCGTCGGTCTTCGCGTACCCGGTCGTGCTCGCGGTCATCACGTACCTGATCTGGGTGCCGCTGACCTTCAAGCGCCACGGCTTCGTGGGCGGTTGGAAGAACATCACCGGCTACGACAACTCGCTCGGCCCGATCAAGTGGCTGGTGTCGTTCATCGAGTTCTTCTCGAACCTGCTGGTGCGTCCCTTCACGCACTCCGTGCGACTCTTCGCCAACATGTTCGCCGGTCACCTGATGCTGGTGATGTTCACCGTCGCTTCCTGGTACCTGCTGAACAGCTGGATGATCCCGGCGGCCGGCGTCTCCTTCGTGATGACCGTCGCGATGATCTGCTTCGAACTCTTCGTGCAGGCCGTCCAGGCGTACGTCTTCGTGCTCCTCGCCTGCTCGTACATCCAGGGTGCTGTCGCCGAGCACCACTGACACCACCCACCCCGTAAGCCCCCAGATGCCCGGTGGCCAACCCCCACCGGTCCATGAAAGAGAAGGAAGAGACAGCATGTCCGCTGTTGAGCTCGCCGCAGGTGTTTCCGGTTCCCTCGGTTCGATCGGCTACGGCCTCTCCGCGATCGGCCCCGGCATCGGCGTCGGCATCGTCTTCGGCAAGGGCACCGAGGCCCTGGCCCGTCAGCCCGAGGCCGCCGGTCTGATCCGTGCCAACCAGATCCTGGGCTTCGCCTTCTGTGAGGCGCTCGCCCTCATCGGCATCGTTATGCCGTTCGTGTTCGGTCAGTAATTACTACTCACCGACACATTTTCGACGAAAGGCACTGATGTGATCGCCAACCTGGTTCAGCTGGCGGCCGAGGAGAAGCAGAACCCGCTTATTCCTCCGGGCCCCGAGCTGCTTGTCGGCGCCATTGCCTTCGCCATCGTTTTCTTCTTCTTCTGGAAGAAGCTCCTCCCGAACATCAACAAGGTTCTGGAAGAGCGCCGGGAGGCGATCGAAGGCGGTATCGAGAAGGCCGAGGCCGCCCAGACCGAGGCCCAGAGCGTTCTTGAGCAGTACAAGGCTCAGCTCGCCGAGGCACGGCACGAGGCCGCGCGACTGCGCCAGGAGGCGCAGGAGCAGGGCGCCCAGCTCATCGCCGAGATGCGGGCCGAGGGCCAGCGGCAGCGCGAGGAGATCGTCGCCGCCGGTCACTCCCAGATCGAGGCCGACCGCAAGGCCGCCGCGCAGGCGCTGCGCCAGGACGTGGGCCAGCTGGCCACCGAACTGGCCGGCAAGCTCGTCGGCGAGTCCCTCGAGGACCACGCCCGCCAGAGCCGCACCATCGACCGCTTCCTCGACGAGCTCGACGAGAAGGCGACGAAGGCCGAGGCGACTCGATGACAGCGCATGGAGCGAGCCGCGAGGCGCTTGCCGCCGCGCGCGAGCGCCTCGACGCGCTGACGGACAACACCGCGGTGGACGCGGCCCGGCTCGCGGACGAGCTGGCCGCCGTCACCGCGCTGCTCGACCGGGAGGTCTCGCTGCGTCGGGTCCTGACCGACCCGGCGCAGGCCGGCGAGGCCAAGGCCGAGCTGGCCGGGCGCCTGCTCGGCGGCAAGGTCGGCGGCGAGACCGCTGACCTGGTGGCCGGCATGGTCCGCTCCCGCTGGTCCGCCTCGCGCGACCTGGTGGACGCCCTGGAGGAGCTGGCGAGCGTCGCCGACCTGACCGCCGCGCAGAAGTCGGGCGCGCTGGACACGGTCGAGGACGAGCTGTTCCGCTTCGGCCGGATCGTCGCCTCCAGCACCGAGCTGCGGGCGGCCCTCACCGACCGCGCCGCCACCGCCACGGCCAAGGGCGAGCTGCTGCGCAGCCTGCTCGGTGGCAAGGCGGCAGCGACCACGGAGCGTCTCGTCGAGCGCCTTGTGACCGTGCCCCGTGGACGTAGCCTGGAAGCGGGACTCGAGTCCCTCTCCAAGCTGGCCGCGGACCGCCGGGAGCGCATGGTCGCCGTCGTGACTTCCGCCGTTCCGCTGTCGGACCAGCAGAAGCAGCGACTCGGCGTGGCGCTCGCCAAGATCTACGGGCGTCAGATGCACCTGAACCTGGACGTGGACCCCGAGGTCCTCGGCGGGATCCGGGTGCAGGTGGGCGACGAAGTCATCAACGGCTCCATCGCGGACCGCATCGAGGACGCGCACCGCCGCATGGCGGGCTAGCAACTCAACAAGCAAGACCAAACGGCCCGAGTTGGGCCGTGCAGAGGATTCACCTCTTCCTGGGGGGAGTCCCCATCCCCCCCAAGTGAAACTTCGGGCCCAACAAGGAGAGCAGGGAACCCAGATGGCGGAGCTCACGATCCGGCCGGAGGAGATCCGGGACGCGCTGGAGAACTTTGTCCAGGCGTACAAGCCGGACGCGGCCTCGCGCGAGGAGGTCGGTACGGTCACCCTGGCCGGCGATGGCATCGCGAAGGTCGAGGGCCTGCCCTCGGCCATGGCCAACGAACTGCTGAAGTTCGAGGACGGCACGCTCGGTCTCGCGCTGAACCTGGAAGAGCGCGAGATCGGTTCGATCGTCCTCGGCGAGTTCAGCGGCATCGAGGAGGGCCAGTCGGTGCAGCGCACCGGCGAGGTCCTGTCGGTCGCGGTGGGCGAGGGCTACCTCGGCCGCGTCGTCGACCCGCTCGGTCACCCGATCGACGGCCTCGGCGAGATCGAGACCAGCGGACGTCGTGCCCTTGAGCTGCAGGCCCCGACGGTCATGGAGCGCAAGTCGGTGCACGAGCCGATGGAGACGGGCTACAAGGCCGTCGACGCGATGACCCCGATCGGCCGCGGCCAGCGTCAGCTGATCATTGGCGACCGCCAGACGGGCAAGACCGCCCTGGCCGTCGACACGATCATCAACCAGCGCGACAACTGGCGCTCGGGCGACGTGAACAAGCAGGTCCGCTGCATCTACGTCGCCATCGGTCAGAAGGGCTCGACCATCGCCTCCGTGCGTGGCGCCCTCGAAGAGGCCGGTGCGCTGGAGTACACGACCATCGTCGCCGCCCCGGCGTCCGACCCGGCGGGCTTCAAGTACCTGGCCCCCTACACCGGTTCGGCCATCGGCCAGCAGTGGATGTACGAGGGCAAGCACGTCCTCATCATCTTCGACGACCTCTCGAAGCAGGCCGACGCCTACCGCGCCGTGTCCCTGCTGCTCCGCCGTCCGCCGGGGCGCGAGGCCTACCCGGGTGACGTCTTCTACCTGCACTCCCGCCTGCTCGAGCGCTGCGCGAAGCTCTCGGACGAGATGGGCAAGGGCTCGATGACCGGTCTGCCGATCGTCGAGACCAAGGCGAACGACGTGTCGGCGTTCATCCCGACCAACGTCATCTCCATCACCGACGGCCAGTGCTTCCTGGAGTCGGACCTGTTCAACGCCGGTCAGCGCCCCGCCCTGAACGTCGGCATCTCCGTCTCCCGAGTCGGTGGTTCCGCGCAGCACAAGGCGATCCGCCAGGTCTCCGGCCGACTGCGCGTCGACCTCGCCCAGTTCCGTGAGCTGGAGGCGTTCGCCGCCTTCGGTTCCGACCTGGACGCCGCGTCGAAGGCCCAGCTGGAGCGCGGCCAGCGCATGGTCGAGCTGCTCAAGCAGGCCCAGTACCAGCCGATGGCCACCGAGGACCAGGTCGTCTCCATCTGGGCCGGCACCACCGGCAAGATGGACGACGTGCCCGTCGCCGACATCCGCCGCTTCGAGAAGGAGCTGCTGGACTACCTGCACCGCAAGGAGCAGGGCCTGCTGACCTCCATCAAGGAGGGCGCCAAGATGTCGGACGACACGATCACGGCCATCGGTGACGCCGTCGCCGCGTTCAAGAAGCAGTTCGAGACCTCGGACGGCAAGCTTCTCGGCGAGGACGCTCCTGCCGCTGCCGGCAAGTGACGACGGAAGGGACCTGACTCATGGGAGCCCAGCTCCGGGTCTACAAGCGTCGCATCAAATCCGTCACGGCGACCAAGAAGATCACCAAGGCGATGGAGATGATCGCCGCCTCGCGCGTCGTCAAGGCGCAGCGCAAGGTGGCGGCCTCCACGCCGTACGCGACCGAGCTCACCCGCGCGGTCACGGCTGTCGGAACCGGTTCGAACACCAAGCACCCGCTGACGACGGAGGCGGAGTCGGCGACACGTGTCGCCGTGCTGCTCCTGACCAGCGACCGCGGTCTGGCCGGCGCCTTCAACTCCAACTCCATCAAGGCCGCGGAGCAGCTGACCGCGCGCCTTGAGGCCGAGGGCAAGGAGGTCGACACGTACATCGTCGGCCGCCGTGGTGTGGCCCACTACAACTTCCGCGAGCGTCAGATCGCGCAGCAGTGGACCGGCTTCACCGACCAGCCCGAGTACGCGGACGCCAAGACGGTCGCGGGCCCGCTGATCGAGGCCATCGAGAAGGACACGGCCGAGGGTGGTGTGGACGAGCTCCACATCGTCTACACCGAGTTCGTCTCGATGATGACGCAGACGGCCATCGACAGCCGACTGCTGCCGCTCAGCCTCGAAGAGGTGGCGGAGGAGTCGAGCGCGAAGAGCGAGATCCTTCCGCTGTACGACTTCGAGCCGTCGGCGGAGGACGTCCTCGACGCCCTCCTTCCGCGCTACGTCGAGAGCCGCATCTACAACGCGCTGCTGCAGTCGGCTGCTTCCAAGCACGCCGCCACGCGCCGCGCGATGAAGTCGGCGACCGACAACGCCGGGGACCTGATCAACAACCTGTCCCGGCTTGCCAACGCGGCCCGCCAGGCCGAAATCACCCAGGAAATCAGCGAGATCGTTGGTGGCGCGTCCGCGCTGGCCGACGCGACCGCGGGGAGTGACAAGTAATGACGACCACTGTTGAGACGGCCGTTGCCACGGGCCGCGTCGCCCGGGTCATCGGCCCGGTCGTCGACGTGGAGTTCCCCGTCGACGCGATGCCGGAGATCTACAACGCGCTGCACGTCGAGGTGGCCGACCCGGCCAAGGACGGCGAGAAGAAGACCCTGACGCTCGAGGTCGCCCAGCACCTCGGTGACGGCCTGGTCCGCGCCATCTCCATGCAGCCCACCGACGGCCTGGTCCGCCAGGCCCCGGTCACCGACACCGGCGACGGCCTCACCGTCCCGGTCGGCGACTTCACCAAGGGCAAGGTGTTCAACACCCTCGGCGAGGTCCTGAACGTCGACGAGCAGTACACGGGTGACCGCTGGTCCATCCACCGCAAGGCCCCGAACTTCGACGAGCTTGAGTCGAAGACCGAGATGTTCGAGACCGGCGTCAAGGTCATCGACCTGCTGACCCCGTACGTCAAGGGCGGCAAGATCGGTCTGTTCGGTGGTGCCGGTGTCGGCAAGACGGTGCTCATCCAGGAGATGATCTACCGCGTCGCCAACAACCACGACGGTGTCTCCGTGTTCGCCGGTGTCGGCGAGCGCACCCGTGAGGGCAACGACCTCATCGAGGAGATGTCGGACTCGGGCGTCATCGACAAGACCGCCCTCGTCTTCGGCCAGATGGACGAGCCCCCGGGCACCCGTCTGCGCGTGGCCCTCGCCGGTCTGACCATGGCGGAGTACTTCCGCGATGTGCAGAAGCAGGACGTGCTGTTCTTCATCGACAACATCTTCCGCTTCACCCAGGCCGGTTCCGAGGTCTCCACGCTGCTCGGCCGCATGCCGTCCGCCGTGGGTTACCAGCCGAACCTGGCCGACGAGATGGGTCTCCTCCAGGAGCGCATCACGTCGACCCGTGGTCACTCGATCACCTCGATGCAGGCGATCTACGTCCCCGCGGACGACCTGACCGACCCGGCCCCGGCCACCACGTTCGCCCACCTCGACGCGACGACGGTGCTCTCCCGTCCGATCTCCGAGAAGGGCATCTACCCGGCCGTGGACCCGCTGGACTCCACGTCCCGCATCCTGGACCCGCGGTACATCGCGCAGGACCACTACGACACCGCCATGCGGGTCAAGAACATCCTGCAGAAGTACAAGGACCTCCAGGACATCATCGCGATCCTCGGTATCGACGAGCTCGGCGAAGAGGACAAGCTCGTCGTCTCCCGCGCCCGTCGTGTGGAGCGCTTCCTGTCGCAGAACACCCACGTCGCCAAGCAGTTCACCGGCGTCGACGGTTCGGACGTCCCGCTGGACGAGTCGATCACCGCGTTCAACGCGATCTGCGACGGCGAGTACGACCACTTCCCCGAGCAGGCGTTCTTCATGTGCGGTGGCCTCGAGGACCTCAAGGCCAACGCCAAGGAGCTCGGCGTCTCCTGAGTCGGCTGACTCCTGGTGGAGGGGCGGGCCCGGCCCCCGCGGGGACCGTGTCCCGCCCCTCCCCACACGCCACGTAGAATTTGACCCAACACCCGGCTGAACCGCCGGGTGGTGACCCGAGGAGCCACCCTTGGCTGCTGAGCTGCATGTCGAGCTGGTCGCCGCGGACCGCAGCGTCTGGTCCGGCGAGGCCACCCTGGTCGTCGCACGCACCACGTCCGGCGACATCGGCGTCATGCCCGGTCACCAGCCGCTGCTCGGTGTGCTGGAGTCGGGCCCGGTGACCATTCGTACGAGCGACGGCGGCACTGTCGTCGCCGCGGTGCACGGCGGATTCATCTCGTTCGCGGACAACAAGCTGTCGCTGCTCGCCGAGATCGCCGAGCTTTCCGACGAGATCGACGTCCAGCGTGCGGAGCGGGCGCTCGAGCGTGCCAAGTCGGAGGCCGACGCCTCCGCCGAGCGGCGTGCCGACGTCCGACTGCGTGCGGTGGCGCGCTGACCCCAGCGCGCGGCGTAACGTGACTCAGCCGCGGCCGGGTCCGGAACCTTCCGGACCGGGTCGCGGCTGCGGCAATGCGGGTGCTTTTTCGGGTGCGGTAGTTCGGTCCGTTTCGGGAAGTCGTGTTGAGACTGTAGTGAGGCGAGGAGGTCGGTGCCGATGATCCTCGTTCTGCTCGTGTGCGGACTTGCGTTGATCGCGCTGGTGTTGCTGGGGCTCTTCGTCTTCGGCCTGCGCCGCAGACTCATCCAGCGCTCCGGCGGCACCTTCGACTGCAGCCTGCGGTGGAACGCGCCGGATGCCCAAGAGGCCCCCGACACCTCCGGTAAGGGGTGGGGATACGGGGTAGCCCGTTACAACGGGGACCGGATCGAGTGGTTCCGTGTGTTCTCCTACGCGCCCCGGCCGCGGCGCGTCCTCGAACGGTCGGCGATCGAGGTCGTGGACCGGCGCGCGCCCGACGGCGAGGAGGAGCTCGCACTGCTCTCCGACGCGGTGGTGCTCGGCTGTGTGCACCGGGGCGTCCGACTCGAACTCGCGATGAGCGAGGACGCCCTGACCGGATTCCTGGCCTGGCTGGAGGCGGCGCCTCCCGGCCAGCGGGTGAACGTGGCGTAGGCCCTCGCGGGCCCCGCCCCCAGAGCTACTGGCCCGCCGCGATCAGGCCCGATTCGTAGGCCGCTATGACCGCCTGGGCGCGGTCGCGGGCGCCCAGCTTGGCGAAGACCGCGGTGACGTGGTTCTTCACCGTGGAGGGGCTGATCCGGAGCTCCTCGGCTATCTCCGTGTTGTCGTAGCCCCTGGCGATGAGCGTCCAGACGTCCGTCTCGCGGGACGTGAGGTCGGGGCGGACGCGCTGTGTCGCCCGCGGCGCGGGCGTGGTGACGTACGCCGAGATGAGCCGGGTGAGCAGTCGCGGGGCCACCGCCGCCTCGCCGCGGCTGACCGTGTGGACGGCGGCCACCAGCTCCTCGGGCGAGACGTCCTTGGGGAGGAAGCCCGCGGCGCCCGCGCGCAGCGCCCCGACCACGTACTCGTCCATGTCGAAGGTGCTCAGGGCGAGGACGCGGCAGTCGGGCAGCTCGGCGGCGAGGGCCGCGGTCGCCTCGACCCCGTCCAGGCGGGGCATGCGGATGTCCATGAGGACCACGTCGGGCCTGAGCCGAAGCGCGAGGTCCACGGCCTCGCGGCCGTCCCCGGCCTCACCGACGACGTGTACGCCGGGGTCGGCGTGGAAGATCAGCGCGAGTCCCCTGCGTACCAGTGGCTGGTCGTCGGCTATCAGGACGGTCAGGGGGCTGGTGTCGGGTGCGGTCAACGGATCGTCGCTCTCTCGTGGGACGTGGGGGTGTGCTCGCCCGCGGGCAGGGGGAGTGTCGCAAGGACCCGAAAGCCGCCCTCGGGGCGGGGGCCGGTCTCCAGCGTGCCCCCGTGCAGGGCCACGCGTTCGCGCATGCCGACGAGGCCGTGTCCGGCGCGGCCCCTGCGCGGGGTGGTGCTGCTGCCGGAGCCGTCGTCGCGGATCTCGACGGTGAGCCGCTCGGGTCCGTAGTCGAGGCGCACCGTGGCGTGGGCGCCGCCCGCGTGCTTGCGGATGTTGGTGAGGGCTTCCTGGACGATCCGGAACACGGTGAGGCCGAGGGTGGGGGCCAGCTCCTGGCGCACGCCGTCGACGAGCAGCTCGGTGTCCACCCCCGCCTGGCGCGACTCGGCGACCACCCGGGGCAGGTCGGTGACGTGCGGCTGGGGCGCGGCCGGGCCGCCCTCGGTGTCCTCGTCGGTGCGCAGGACGTCCAGGAGCTGCCGCATCTCGCTGAGCGCGAGGCGGCCGGAGTCCTCCAGGGACTTCAGGGCGTCCTGGGCCAGGTCCACGTCGTGCTGGACCACCTTGCGCGCGCCGCCCGCCATCAGCTGCATGGCGGTGATGTGGTGGGCGACCACGTCGTGCAGCTCGCGGGCGATGCGGCGGCGCTCGGCGGCGACCGCGCCCGCGGCGAGCAGTTCGCGGTGGGCGGCGAGCTGCCGCTGCCACTGGCGCGCGGCGCAGCCGGCGACGACCGCCATGCCGACGCCCACCACATCCGCGATGATCGCGCGCACCAGCTCCTCGTCCTCGCCGATCCCGGGTATCTGGAGCGCGACGAGGGTCACGAGACCCGCGGCCACCGAGACCCGCTGCGGCCGTTCCAGGGCCACGGAGAACAGGGCGACGACGAGGGAGATGGACAGACCGTACGCGTTGGCGGCGAAGCAGCTGATGACGGTCAGGTTGACGAGCACGGCGGCCAGGGCGGCCAGGGGGTGGCGCCGGTGCCAGACCAGGAGCACGGGGAACAGGAAGTGCAGCGCGAAGACGCCCGCGCTCCAGTTCACGCCGTTGGTGCCCACGTTCAGCGAGTAGGCGGTGAGGTCGAGGACCGCGGCGCAGAGCGCCACCTGGACGTCCCGGCGACTCGGCCTCCGGGCGCCGGGCCGTGGCGGGTGGCTGCGCGCGAGCATGCCGTACTGACTCCTTGCCGGGGGGATGTGTGTGTCCATTCCAGTCTGCGGGATCGGCGCGGGCGTCATCCTCCAGGCGGAGTGCGCGGCTGGGAGCAGGGTCCTGGTCGGGCCGCGGGCCGTGGCCCTGGTCCCGGGGCGGTTTCGTCGTCGCGGGCGAGGAGAACGCGGGGGAGCCGGTGATCTTCTGGAAGGGCCCGGTGGGACCGGGCTCCACCCACCTGCCGGAGGACCCGGAACCATGCTCAGATCACTGACGGCGTGCACCACGCGCCATTCCTGGAAGTTCATCCTGCTCTGGTCACTGGTCGGCATGGCGCTGACCCTCTTCGGCCAGTCCAAGATGTACAGCGTCACCGAGCCCGACGTCGGCAACTTCCTGCCGAAGTCCTACGACTCGGCGGCCGCCCTGCAGATCGCCGAGGACAAGTTCGGCACCAAGCCCGACAGCAACGCCGTCACGATGCTCGTCGCCCGCGAGGACGGGCGCAAGATCGCAGCGGGCGACAGCGCGCGCATCGACAAGATCGCAGCCGGGCTCGGCAAGCACCGCCTCAAGATGGAGAACCCCGACGACACGCCGTCGTTCCTCCTGACGGACCACTCGCAGCGGCCGGTCCTGCGGCCGCTGACCGACGCACCGGACAAGTCGTTCCGCCTGGTCTCCGTCTCGCTCAAGGGCAACCAGAACGACCCGGCGCTGCAGGACGTCTTCCGTGACTTCCGCGAGCACGCGGAGAAGGAGTTCGACCGGGCGGACCTGCGCACCGGGTTCACCGGTGGCCTCGCGGACCTTGCCGACACGGCGGAGGACCAGGAGGACACCGAGATGCTGGTCGGGATCCTGACCATGGGGCTCATCATCCTCCTGAACGTCCTCGCCTTCCGCAGCGTGCTCGCCGCGCTCCTTCCGCTGCTCGCGGTCACGATCATCGGTGGCGCCGCGACCGGCGCGGTGGTCGGCGCGGCCATGCTGTTCGACTTCAAGCTCGACCCGTCGACGCCGTCGCTGATCACCGTGGTGCTCCTGGGCATCGGCATCGACTACTTCCTGTTCCTGCTGTTCCGCTTCCGTGAGCTGCTCCGGGCCGATCCGGCGGCGCGCCCGCGGGACGTCGCCGCGGAGTGCGCGGGCCGGGTCGGCGCGGCCATCGCGTCCGCCGCGCTCACCATCGTGGCCGCGTTCGCCACCCTGGGCATCGCGAGCTTCGGGCAGTTCAAGGTGCTCGGCCCGGCCATCGCGGTGTGCGTCCTGGTGATGCTCGTCGCCAGCCTCACCTTCATGCCCGCGCTGCTCGCGGTGTCCGGGCGCAAGATGTTCTGGCCCTCGCGGTCGCTGCGCAAGGAGCCGCGCCCCGGGATGAGCGCGCGGCTCGGGGAGCGCGTCGCCCGGCGGCCGTTCCTCTTCGTGGCCGCCAGCGTCGGGCTCCTGGTGGCGCTGAGCGCCGGCGCGCTCGGCATGAAGATGGACTACGGCACGGACTCGGGCCCCGACGACACGCCCGCGGCGGTGACGGCCAAGGAGATCTCCAAGGCGCTGCCCGGCGGCGTGGACAGCCCGCACACCGTGTACGTCGCGGCCGACGGGACGAAGAAGGTCACCATCGACCGGGCGGGGCTCGAAGGCCTCACCAAGGACCTGAAGGCCGTCAAGGGCGTCGGCCGGGTGGCCGCGCCCGTGCTCAACAAGGAGCACACCGCCGCCAAGGTGGACTTCTACCTGGACATGGACGTGCAGTCGCAAGCGGCCCGCGACGTCGTCTCCGACCAGGTGCGGCCCGTCGTCTCCAAGGCGGCGCCGCCCGGCACCGAGGCCCATGTGTCGGGCCAGGCCGCGATCTTCTCGGACATCTCGGAGGCCGTGTCGAAGGACCTGAAGGTGGTCTTCCCGGTGGCCGCCGCGCTGATCGCCCTGATCCTGGTGGCCCTGCTGCGCAGCCTGCTCGCGCCGCTGGTGCTGATGCTCGCCATCGGGCTCGGCTTCACGGCGACGCTCGGGTCCGGCGTGCTCGTCTTCCAGCACCTCCTCGACCGGCCGGGCGTGTCCTTCACGCTGCCGCTCGTGCTGTTCCTGTTCGTCGTCGCCCTCGGCACCGACTACAACATCCTGATCAGTGACCGCATCCGGGAGGAGATGGGGCGGCCGGGCTCGGCCCGGCAGGCGGTGGCCGCCGCGGTGCGGCACACGGCCCCGGCCATCGTCACCGCCGGAGTCGTCCTCGCGGGCTCCTTCGCCAGCCTCGCGGTGAACCCGTCCCCCGCCACCCAGGAGATCGGCCTCGTCACGGCGCTCGGCATCGGCCTGTCGTCGCTCGTCCTCTCGATCGTTCTGGTGCCCGCGGTGGTGGCGATGCTCGGCCGGGCGACGTGGTGGCCCTCGCGGTCCGGCCGCGGCTCGGGCGGCGCGCACGGTGGCCGCGGCGGTCACGGCGGCCACGGCCACCAGGCGCCCGCACCCGCGCAGTACGGCGCGTACGCAGGGCCCTACCAGCAGCAGGGGTACGGCCAGCAGCAGGAGTACGGCTCGCCGTACGGGTCGGAGTACGGCTCGGAGGTCCGCCGCTGAGGGGCGGGCGCGAGAAGCCGGGGAGGCGGGGGGCGTTCCCGCCTCCCCGGCTTCGTCAGGGGCCCCGGCCGTGTCAGGGGGCGGAGCACGGCCGGGGTCGCCGAGGGGAGGTGCCTCCTCGGTCCTGGGGGAGGGCTACTTCAGGCCCTCGTGGATGGCGTTCACCAGCTCGCCGTTGGCCGTGTCGCCGCTGAACTCCCAGAAGAAGGCGCCGCCCAGGGACTGCTCCTTGGCCCAGGCCATCTTGGCCCGGATGGTCGCCGGGGTGTCGTAGGACCACCAGTTGGTGCCGCAGTGGGCGTAGGCCGTGCCCGCCACGGTGCCGTTGGAGGGGCAGGAGTTCTTCAGGACCTTGTAGTCCTCGAAGCCCGCCTCGTAGGTGCCCGCGGCGGGGCCGGTCGCGGTGCCGCCCGGCTCCTTCTGCGTGACGCCCGTCCAGCCGCGCCCGTAGAAGCCGATGCCGAGCAGCAGCTTCTTCGCCGGGACGCCCTTGGCCTTCAGCTTGGCGATCGCGGCCGCCGAGTTGAAGCCCTGCTTGGGGATGCCCGGGTAGTCGGTCAGCGGGGAGTGCGGGTTCGTCGGGCCCTTGGCGTCCCAGGCGCCGAAGAAGTCGTACGTCATCACGTTGTACCAGTCGGTGTACTGCGCGGCGCCGCCGTAGTCCGCGGCGTCGATCTTGCCGCCGTCGGAGCCGTCGGCGGTGATGGCGGCGGTGACCAGGTTGTTCGCGCCGAACTTGGCCCGGAACGCCTGCATCATGTTCTTCATCACGGCCGGGCCCGAGGTGTCGCAGGTCAGGCCGCAGGCGTTGGGGTACTCCCAGTCCAGGTCGATGCCGTCGAAGACGTCGGCCCAGCGCGGGTCCTCGACCAGCTTGTAGCAGGAGTCGGCGAACGCCGCCGGGTTCTTCATGGCGTCGGTGAAGCCGCCGGACCAGGTCCAGCCGCCGAACGACCACAGCACCTTGATGTGCGGGTACTTGGCCTTGAGCTTGCGCAGCTGGTTGAAGTTGCCGCGCAGCGGCTGGTCCCAGGTGTCGCCGACCCCGTCCACCGACAGGTTGGCCGGGACGGCCTTGTCGTAGTCCGCGTAGGCGTCGCCGATCGTGCACTTGCCGCCCTGGACGTTGCCGAAGGCGTAGTTGATGTGCGTGATCTTCTCGGCGGAGCCGGACGTCACGATGTTCTTGACGTTGTAGTTGCGCTGGTAGATGCCCCAGTTGGTGAAGTAGCCCAGCTTCACCTTGTCGCCGGGGTCGGGGCCGGGGCCGCCGCCGGTGGTGCGGACCTTCACCGCGGCGCTGACCGGTCCTGTCTGGTCGGCGGTGTCACGGGCCTGGACGCTGTACGAGTAGTCGGTGCCCGCGGTCAAGCCGGAGTCGGAGTACGTGGTGCCGGTGACCGTGGCGACCTTGGCGCCGTCGCGCAGGACGTCGTAGTTCTTGACGCCCTTGTCGTCGGTGGCGGCCTTCCAGTCCAGCTTCACCGAGGTGTCGTTGACGTTGGACGCGGTCGGGGTGCCGGGGGCCGAGGGCGGGGCGTCGCCGGGCTGACCGCCGCCGTCGCAGCTCTCGCCGTTCAGCTTGCAGCCCGTGGGGTTGCCGTTGCCGGTGCCGTTGAACCCGAAGGAGACCGAGGCGCCGGGGGCGAGCGTCCCGTTCCAGCCGAGGTTCTTGGCGGTCCAGTGGTCGGCGGAGTTGGTGATGGTGGCGTCCCAGCCGGAGGTGACGCGGGTTCCGGCGGGGAAGTCCCACTCGACGGTCCAGCTGCTGAGCGAGGCGGTGCCGGTGTTCTTGATCGTCCACTTGCCCTCGAAGCCGGCGCCCCAGTCCTGGGTCTTCTGGTACGTGGCGGTGGCCCCTGCGGCCGCCGCCTTCGGCGCGGTCGAGGGGGCCGCCTGGGCGGATCCGCCGAGGGCGACCAGGGTGGCGAAGGGGAGCAGCAGGGTGGTGAGCCCCGCTGTCAGCCGGTGCCGTGACCGGTGTCGTGACCTGTCTCTGACGCGCAAGGTGTGCTCCTCGGTCGAGTTCCGGGGTGGGGTGGAACCCTGCGACGCCCGTGAGCACGGTGTGGATGTCGTGTACATCTCCTGTGCTCACCGCAGTGCGGTGAGAATAGAAAGGTCTGGACCAACGGTCAAGAGGTTCAACCAGTGGCCGGAAAGGGGTAGTTGGGCCAGATAAGCCCGTCCGGTGGTGCGGGCGGGCCCGCGGGGCGATCAGACTCCCAGCTCCTGGGCGAGCACGGCCGCCTGCACCCGGCTGCGCAGCTCCAGCTTGCCGAGCAGCCGGCTCACATGCGTCTTCACCGTGGCCTCCGCCATGTCAAGGCGCCGTGCGATCTCCGCGTTGGACATGCCCTCGCCGAGGCAGGACAGGACCTCGCGCTCGCGCCGCGTCAGGGCGTCGAGGACCGCCGGGTCGGGCGCGTCCTTCGAGCGCACCGGCTGCGGCGTCGCGAACTCGGCGATCAGCCGGCGGGTGACGGCGGGCGCGATCAGGCCCTCGCCGCGCGCCACCGTGCGGACCGCGTCGAGCAGCGCCCTCGCCTCCGTGTTCTTGAGCAGGAACCCCGAGGCCCCCGCGCGCAGCGCCCCGAAGACGTACTCGTCCAGGTCGAACGTCGTCAGGACGAGCACGTCCGCCAGCTGTTCGGCGACCACCTGGCGCGTGGCCGACACCCCGTCGAGGCGCGGCATCTGCACGTCCATCAGGACGAGGTCGGGCCGCAGCTCGCGGGCGAGCGCCACGGCCTGCTCGCCGTCCGCCGCCTCGCCGACGACCTCGATGTCGGGGGCGCTGCGCAGGATCAGGACGAGGCCCGCGCGCACGGCGGACTGGTCCTCGGCGACGAGGACACGGATCATTCGGTCACCTCTTTGTCTGCGGGGTCCACGGGCAGCCGGGCGGCCACCTGCCACACCTTGCCGCCGGGCGCGTCCGGGTCCGGTTCCGGGCCCGCCGCGAACGTGCCGCCGAGCAGCGCGGCGCGCTCCTGCATGCCGACGAGCCCGGCGCCCGAGCCGGGCGCGCGGGGGCCGGGCGTGTCGCCGTACGGGCTCGTGACGTGGACGCACAGCGCGCCGGGCTCCTGGCCGAGGAGCACGGTGACCCGGCCGGCGGCCGCGTGTTTGAGCGCGTTCGTGAGCGACTCCTGCACGATGCGGTACGCGGCCAGCTCGACCGGCGCGGGCAGGGCCTCGTCGTCGGGGGTGCGGGCGTCGTCGAGGACGACGTCGAGGCCGTTGACGCGCGCGTTCTCGACGAGCGAGCCGAGCCCGTCCAGGGTGGGCGCGGCGGCCGGCTCCAGGTCTCCGCTGGAGTCCCGCAGGATGTGGATGAGGCGGCGCATCTCCGCGAGGCCCTCGACGCTGTTCTCCCGGATGACGCCGAGCGCTTCCCGGGTGGTCCGCGGGTCGTCGAGGGAGAGCGCGGCCGTGGAGTGGATGGCGATGGCCGACAGGTGGTTGGCGACCATGTCGTGCAGCTCGCGGGCCATCCGGGCGCGCTCGGCCGTCACCGCCTGGGTGCGGTCCATCTCGGCCAGGAGCGCGGTCTGCGCGGCGCGCAGCCGGGCCATCTCGGCGGCCTCCCGGTGGTTGCGTACGAGCACGCCGGTCGTCGCGGGTGCGAACGTCACCAGGGCGGTGACGGCTCCGATGAGCAGCGCCTCCGCCTCCCGGTACCAGGCCAGGAAGCCGACCGTCATCGCCACGGTGATCAGCCCCGTGGTGACCGGGATGCGCCGGGCCGCCGCCGGGGTGCCGTACAGGACCGCCGTGTACACCAGGTCGGTGAACATCACGACCGTCGCCAGATTGCCCGGCGTGAACTGGTCGGCGACCAGCGCGAGGGTGCCGCAGGCCAGGGCGGCCTGCGGTGCCGACCGGCGCAGCAGCTCCAGGCCCGCCATGGCGAACAGCGGAAGCAGCGTCCACGCGTGCCCGAGCGGCCGGTCAATTTGCATGTGCAGCCCCAGCGCCCAGAGCGTGACCCCGCCGACGAGACTGACGACGGCGATGCGCACGTCGACGACGTCGGGGCGGGTGAGCGGCAGCGGCATGACCCCATCCAACACGCCGTTCGGCGCGGCGGCCTCCCTATGCCGGGTGAAGCCCGCATACATCGAAGGATGTACCCGCACTTCGTCACTGGCGACGACGATCCCCGGCCGTGCGGCCGGGAGCCTGGAGTGGTGACCGGGAAGACCAGCGCGCCCAGGAGGAACGAGCCATGATCGTCACGCTGATCATCATCTGCGAGGTGGGCTTCTGGGCCCTCCTCGCCGGGGGCCTCGCGCTGCGGTACTGGGCGAAGATGCCCCGCACGAGCGTCGCGGTCCTGCTCTGCGAGCCGCTCCTCGAAGTCGTCCTGTTCGTGGTCACGGCGATCGACCTGAAGAACGGCGCCGAGCCGGACTGGAAGCACGGGCTGGCCGCCGTCTACATCGGCTACTCGGTCGCGCTCGGCCACTACACGATCAAGTGGGTGGACGTCCGCGTCGCCCACCGCTTCGCGGGCGGCCCCAAGCCGGTCACCCCGAAGTACGGGTGGCCGCGCGCGCGGCACGAGTGGAAGCTCGCCGCCCGCTGGATGCTCGCCGCGGTGATCGCGATGAGCCTGCTCCAGGGCGCGATCTGGTACGTCGGCGACGACGGCGAGATCGGTTCGCTGCGGATGTGGCAGCAGAAGATGCTCTGGGCGATCGGCATCAACCTGCTCATCGCGGGCAGCTACACCCTGTTCCCGAAGCGCGTCCCGGCCCCCGGCCCGGAGGAGCGGGCCGAGGAGCACCAGCCGCTCACGAAGGCCTGACGCCCGCCCCGTGCGCCCCCGGCGCGCGCCGCCCGCTCACGACGGGCTCAGCGCTCGCCGCCGGGCACCCACAGCACGTCCCCGACCTCCTTGTTCGCCGTCCTCGCGAGGATGAACAGGAGGTCGGAGAGGCGGTTGAGGTAGGTCGCGGTGAGCGGGTTCATCGTCTCGCCGTGCGCGTCGAGGGCGGCCCACGTGGAGCGCTCGGCCCGCCGCACCACCGTGCACGCCTGGTGCAGGAGCGCCGCCCCCGGCGTGCCGCCCGGCAGGATGAAGCTGCGCAGCTTCTCCAGGTCCTCGTTGAAGCGGTCGCAGTCCGCCTCCAGCTTGTCGACGTAGGACTGCTCGACGCGCAGCGGCGGGTACTTCGGGTCCTCGACGACGGGGGTGCACAGATCGGCGCCCACGTCGAAGAGGTCGTTCTGGACCCGGGTGAGGACCGCCACGACCTCCGTGCCGAGGCCGCCGAGCGCGATGGCCGTGCCGATCGCCGCGTTGGCCTCGTTCGCGTCGGCGTACGCGGAGATCCGCAGGTCGGTCTTGGCGGTCCTGCTCATGTCGCCGAGGGCGGTGGTGCCCTGGTCGCCGGTACGGGTGTAGATGCGCGTCAGATTGACCATGCGGCCAGGGTAGGTGAGCCCGCCGGCCCGCCGGGCGGGGCCTAGGCCCCGGCGGAGCGGACGACGCGGGTGCCGACCGCCACGGCGGCGAGCGCGAAGCCGACGGCGACCAGGACGCCGTACAGCATGTGCGCGGACGCGTACTCGCCGACGTACGCGTCGCGGACCGCGTCCACGAGGTACCGGAACGGCGTGAAGTGCGAGAGCACGTCCAGCCAGCCGGGGCCGAGCGTCATCGGCAGCATCAGGCCGGAGAGCAGCATGGACGGCATGGCGAGCCCGTTGACCGTCGGGCCGAACTCCTGCGGGGTGCGGACCTTGAGGGCGAGCGCGTACGACAGGGCGGCGAGCGCGATGGTCAGCAGGGCCACGAACACGAAGCCGATCAGGATACCGGCGAGCGGCGCCCGCAACCCCATCACCAGGGCGGCCAGGACGAGCAGCACCGACTGGAAGACGAAGAGCGCGGCGTCCCGCAGCAGCCGCCCGAGCATCAGCGCGAGCCTGCTGACCGGTGTCACGCGCATCCGCTCGACCACGCCCCAGCTGTTCTCCAGGATGAGCGCGAAGCCGCTGAACGAGGCGCCGAACAGGCCGAGTTGGAGCAGCAGGCCCGGCACCAGGACCTGCCAGGAGTCGCCCTGTGCCGCCAGTGGCAGATCGGTGAGCAGCGGGCCGAAGAACAGCAGGTACAGCAGGGGCATCAGGGCCCCGAAGAGCATCTGGAACCGGGAGTTCAGGGTCTGGCGGGCATAGCGCCGGAACAGCAGCGCGGTGTCGTGCAGAAGCATGGCGATATCCGGGATTCGACGGGGACGGTGGTGACAGGGGGCGGCGGGCGCGGTCGGTGGTGACAGGGGGCGGCGGGCGCGGTCGGCCGTGGTGTCAGACCGCGACCGGCGTGGTGTCCACGGGGGCCGGGCCGCGCCCGGTGAGGGCGAGGAACGCGTCCTGGAGCGTGGCGTCGGGCGAGCCCGCGTACCGCTCCTTGAGCGCGGCCGGGGTGCCCTCGGCGACGACCACGCCCTTGTCCACCACGACGATCCGGTCCGCGAGGGCGTCGGCCTCGTCCAGGTAGTGCGTGGTGAGGAAGACCGTGGTGCCGTGCTCGGCGCGCAGGCGCCGGACCAGCTTCCACAGGTCGGCGCGGCTGGCCGGGTCGAGCCCCGTGGTCGGCTCGTCGAGGAAGAGGACGGCGGGGCGGTGGACGAGCCCGAGCGCGATGTCGAGCCTGCGCCGCTGCCCGCCGGAGAGCGCGGCGGTGCTGCGGCCGAGCAGCTCCGTCAGGCCGAGGTCCGCCGCCAACTCCTCTGCGCGGGCGGCCGCTTCGTCCTTCGAGAGGTGGTAGAGCCGCCCCTGGAGGACGAGCTCGGCGCGCACCGTCTCCTGCGGGTCGACGCCGCCGGACTGGGCGACGTACCCGATCCTCGCGCGCACGCCCGCCGGGTCCCGCAGCAGGTCGCAGCCCGCGACGGTGGCGGCGCCGCCGGTGGGCGGCAGGAGCGTGGTGAGCATGCGCAGGGTGGTGGTCTTGCCCGCGCCGTTCGGCCCCAGGAAGCCGAGGATCTCGCCGGCCCCGACGGTCAGGTCGACGCCGCGCACGGCCTCGACGGGACCGCTCTTGGTGGCGAAGGTCCGGGCGAGCCCGGCCGTACTGATGATTGCCATGGAGACTACAAAAACAGAGACACTGAAATTTTGCAATGCCACCAATTTTTCATGGACCTCAGAACGGCGCCTAGGATGAGGTCATGGCTGAGGGACTCAGGGAGCGCAAGAAGCGGCAGACCAAGCAGCGGATCTCGGACATCGCGACCGGGCTCTTCCTGGAGCGCGGCTTCGCCGCCGTGACCGTCGCCGACGTCGCCGAGGCGGCGGACGTCTCCGTCAACACCGTCTACAACTACTTCCCGGCCAAGGAGGACCTCTTCCTCGACCGGGGCGCGGAGATGGCCGACCGGCTCTCGCGGTGGGTACGCG
Organism: Streptomyces sp. NRRL B-1347; assembly: GCF_000720325.1. Taxonomy (GTDB): domain Bacteria; phylum Actinomycetota; class Actinomycetes; order Streptomycetales; family Streptomycetaceae; genus Streptomyces. The sequence continues at coordinate 10,585 of NZ_JOJM01000058.1, read as the reverse complement.
GCCGGCGCCCGGGCGAGTCCGCCGCCGACGGCGTCCTGCGCGAGCTGCGCGCGCTCGTCGAGGGCGTCTCGCCCACCGTCGGACTCTTCACGGGCTACGCCGACTTCATGCGGGTCATCACCGACTCGCCCGCCCTGCGCTCGCGGCTCTGGGCCTTCCAGCAGGAGAGCCTGCGCGACCTGGAGGCCACCCTGCGCGCGGAGGCGGGCCCCGGCGGCGGCCATCTGCCCGACCTCGTCGCGGGCCAGCTCCACTGGCTGCACGCCGGCGTCCACGCCTGGATCGGCGCCGAGATGGTCGGGCGCCGCGACCCCCGCGAGGTCTCCCGCGAGGCGCTCGTCCTCATCGACGAGATGGAGGAACTCCTCAGCGAACGGGTCCTCAACTACGCCGTCCGCGAGGCCTCCTGACCCCCCGCGGCCCCCCTCGCCGCCCGCCCCGGTGTGATGTCCGTCAAACGGCACGTGGCGTGCGTCTCTTCACCGCCCCACGGCAGCTCACGAGCGCTAGTGTCCGCTGGAGAGCGAAACGTAAACAGCGTGTAAGCGCTCCGTCATACGCCAGGCAAGGGGAGTCGTAACGTGGCACGAAAGCTCGCCGTCATCGGAGCCGGACTCATGGGGTCCGGCATCGCCCAGGTCTCCGCCCAGGCGGGCTGGGACGTGGTCCTGCGCGACGTCACCGACGAGGCGCTGACCCGGGGCACCGACGGCATCAAGGCCTCGTACGAGAAGTTCGTGAGCAAGGGCAAGCTCGACGCCGCGGACGCCGAGTCGGCGCTCGGCCGCATCACGACCACCACCGACCTGGACGCCGCCGCCGACGCGGACGTCGTCGTCGAGGCCGTCTTCGAGAAGCTGGAGGTCAAGCACGAGATCTTCCGCACCCTCGACAAGCTGGTGCGGGACGAGACGGTGCTCGCCTCCAACACCTCCGCCATCCCGATCACCAAGATCGCGGCCGTCACGGAGCGGCCCGAGCGGGTCGTCGGCGCCCACTTCTTCTCGCCGGTGCCCATGATGCAGCTGTGCGAGCTCGTCCGCGGCCACAAGACCAGCGACGAAACCCTCGCCACCGCCCGTGAGTTCGCCGAGTCCGTCGGCAAGACCTGCATCGTCGTCAACCGCGACGTCGCGGGCTTCGTGACCACCCGCCTCATCTCCGCCCTCGTCGTCGAGGCCGCCAAGCTCTACGAGTCGGGCGTCGCGACCGCCGAGGACATCGACATCGCCTGCAAGCTCGGCTTCGGCCACGCCATGGGGCCGCTCGCCACCGCCGACCTCACCGGCGTCGACATCCTGCTGCACGCCACCGACAACATCTACACCGAGTCGCAGGACGAGAAGTTCGCCGCCCCCGAGCTGATGCGCCGGATGGTTGACGCCGGTGACATCGGCCGCAAGAGCGGGCAGGGCTTCTACAAGCACTGAGCACGAACACTGACGTGCTGTCACTCCGAGGGTCACCCCTCGGAGTGATTTCGGTATCGGTTCGCTTACAGACGGCAACTTCCTCACCCACGTGACAGTCAGTTGCTGTGACATACGCAGACGCCCCGCGGCACGGGCGTCACACACGACACGGCACTCTCGGGGAGCGCATATGCACATCAGGGGCGACCAGGCCCAGCTGGTCGTCGGGGGACGCCTCGACGTACGCAGCGCGGCGGACGCCCGGACGGTCCTGCACTCGGCCGTCGACGACGGAGCCGGTGACCTGGTGCTCGACCTGTCCGAACTCGACTCTTGGGACGCCACGGGACTCGGCGTCATCATGGGCGCGCACCGGCGCGCCGGGCGGTGCGGCCGCAGGCTCGTCCTGCGCGGCGTGCCACCGCAGATGCAGCGCCTGCTCGTCGCCACCCGACTGCACCGCATCCTCGCCATCGAGGGCGGCATCGGCGTCGAATCGCTTCCCCGCGTATGACTCCCCGCGGCTGACCCGCGGACCGTCACGCACGGCGGACGGGCCCCGCGCACGCCGCGCGGACAAGCGGCGCGAGCGGTGCGGGACGGCATCACACGCGCAATCCTCACGAGACTGTGACGTCTCGGGCGGCGCGGTACCCCGCCCTCCGTGGAGATACTGAAGACGGTTTAGGGTTCGGTCCGCCCGAACGATTGACGAACCCACACGGGGGCACCGGACCAGCAGCGACAGCGCGGTGTGCCCAAGGCCGGAGGGGGCTTCGCACACGACGCATCTGGGGGGCTTGGACCATGGACCCGACGAACCGGGGACCGGAGGAGTACGGCCGCGACGGCCGTGACGACCGTGACCACGACGGCCGTGACGCGTACGAGGGCCGTGCCGAGTACGACGGCTACGACACCGACGCGCCCGACGCCCACGACGGCGCGGCGCCGGACAACCACCCGCCGCGGACCGACGCCTCGACGGGCCCCGCGAGCGCCCACGGACCCGGCATACCCGGCCTCGGCGCGCCCGCTGCCGGACCCGTGCGCGCCGTGCGACTCGTCTCCGGCGACTTCCTGCTCACGATCAACCCCATAGACGGCAGCGAGATAGAACCCTGCCCGCCCGGTGAGCAGCCCGCGCACCCCCGCAAGTACACCGCCGCCGAGCGCGCCGAACGCCGCCGGGCCGCCCTGCCGCCCGCGCCCACCGCGCCCGGCCTGCCCCGCACCCCGCTCCTCGAACGCCAGGAGGAGCGCGAGCGCCTGGTACGGCTGCTCGCCCGCGGCCGCTCCGTGCGCCTGACCGGGCCCGCGGGCTCCGGGCGCACCGCACTGCTCGACGCCGTCGCCGAGGACTGCGCGGACCTCGCCCCCGACGGCGTGATCCGCCTCTCCGGCTACCACCGGACGCCGACTGACCTCCTGTACGACCTGTGCGCCACCGTCCACGACACCCGCGAGTACCGCCCCGACCGGGCCCTGCTCGGCGAACTCGTCGGCGAGATAGGCGCCGTCGTGGTCCTGGACGACCTGGAGTTCGGCGGCACCGCGCTCGAAGAGCTCCTCGACGCCACGCCCGAGTGCGCCTTCCTCGTCGCCGCGACCCCCGACATCGCCGCGCCCGCCCCCGAGTCGCACCTCGAAGAGGTCTTCCTCGGCGGCCTCGGCCGCGGTGGCGCCCTTGAGCTCCTGGAGCGCGCCGTCGGCCGCGTCCTCACCGACGACGAGGCCGACTGGGCGGGCGACCTCTGGTTCGAGTCCGAGGGCCTGCCGCTGCGCTTCGTGCAGGCCGGAGCCCTGCTGCGGCAGCGCGACCGGCTGCGCGCGGGCCCCGCCGCCGTCGAGGACTTCGCCGCGTACGACGCCCCGGGCGCCCCGGACGGGCCGTTCGCGGAGGGCGACGGGCCGTTCGCGGGGGGCGACGTGCCGCTGCCCTCGCTCGCCGACGGCGCCGCGCCCGCGGCCCTGCTCGCCTCCCGGCTCGGCCCGTCCGCGCGCGCCGCGCTGCGGTTCGCCGTCGCGCTCGGCGGGGAGCTGCCGCACCCGGCCCACCTGCCCGCGCTCGTCGGCGACACCCACGCCGACGCGGCGCTCGCCGAACTCGTCGACTGCGCCCTGGTGACCCCGGTCGGCGGGCACCACCGGCTCGCCGCCGGAGTCCGCGTCCAACTGGAGAACGCCGGATACGCGGACGACGCCGCCACCCACGCCCAGTCCGCCGCCCAGCACTACGCCTGGTGGTCCGGGCACCCCTCGGTCGCCGCCGAGCGCGTCGCCGCCGAGGCGGACGCGGTGCTCGCGGCGCTCACCGCGCTCCTCGCGGCCAGGGGCGGAGCGGCCGCCCCCGGCGCCGCCGACGAGCCCTCGTCCGCGGTGCTGCTCGCCCGCACCGTCGCGCCCGCGTTCGCCGCCGGACTGCACTGGGGCGCCTGGGAGCGGGCCCTGCGGGCCGGCCAGGAGGCGTCCCGCACCGCCGGTGAGGTGGCCGAAGAGGCGTACTTCCACCACGAGTTGGGGATCCTCGCGCTCTGCGGCGGGCGGCTCGACCGGGCCCGCGCCGAACTGGAGGCCTCCATCGGCCTGCGCGGCGCCCTCGCCGACAAGCGCGGCATGATCGCGGGCCGCCGGGCCCTGGCCCTGGTCGCCGACCGCTCCGGCGGGGTGCTGCCCGGGGGCCGCACCGCGGCGGGCGAGGAGGTGCCGGACGCCCGGTCCGAGGAGTCCGCGTCGCCGCCCGGCGGGGTGCCCGCCGCCTTCCTGCCGGCCGTTCCGCCGGTGCCGACCGCCTCGCCCGACGAGGCGGAGACGGTGGTGACCCGGCAGGCCGCGCCGCCGCCCGTGCCGGTCCGCGGGCCCGCGCCGACCCGGCGCGCCATCCTGCGCGGCACGCGCCGCAACCTGGTCGCCGCCGGGGCGGGCGCCCTGCTCGTCGCCGTGCTCGGCACGATGGTGACGCTCGGCGCGACCTCCGACGACGACGGCGGCGGCGGGCCGCACAACAAGGTCCGTACCGACCAGTCCGCGAGTGCGGACGACGACGGCGACGGTCTCGGCGCCGACAAGCCGTCCGACGGCTCCTCGCACGGTCCCGCCGACCCCGGCAGGGACGGCGTGCCCGGCACCTCCGACGACCCGACACCGCCCGGCGGCAGCGGCAGCCCGTCGCACAGCGACGACGGCGAGGGCGATGGCGACGGCACGAAGGGCCCCTCCGGGGGGCCCAGCGGCAAGCCGTCGGACAAGCCCACCGACAGGCCGACGACGCACCCGCCCACGTCCCGGCCGCCCACCAGCCGCCCGCCGACGTCCCGGCCCCCGACGTCCAGGCCGCCGACCACGCAGCCCCCGACGTCCCAGCCGCCCACGTCGCAGCCGCCGACGGCACCGTCCTCGCCGAACACCTCGAACTCGGCGAGCGGCCCGGTGTCGTCATCGGCCCCGCCGAGCAGCGCCAGCTCGTCCGCGGACGGGGCGCCGGGCCCGTCTACCGCCTGAGCGCACACGGCAGACAGCAGAGGGGGCGGGCCCGGCCGGGCCCGCCCCCTATCATCTGGCGGTCGGTGTCAGAACAGCCGCAGCTTGTCGTCCTCGATGCCGCGCATCGCGTCGTAGTCGAGGACGGTGCAGCTGATGCCCCGGTCGGTGGCCAGGACGCGGGCCTGCGGCTTGATCTCCTGGGCGGCGAAGACGCCCTTGACCGGCGCGAGGTGCGGGTCGCGGTTCAACAGTTCCAGGTAGCGGGTGAGTTGCTCCACGCCGTCGATCTCGCCGCGGCGCTTGATCTCGACGGCGACGGTCCCGCCGTCGGCGTCGCGGCACAGGATGTCCACGGGCCCGATCGCCGTCATGTACTCGCGGCGGATCAGCGAGTAGCCCTCGCCGAGTGTCTCGATCCGATCGGCGAGCAGCTCCTGAAGGTGTGCTTCCACGCCGTCCTTGATGAGACCGGGGTCCACGCCCAGCTCGTGCGTGGAGTCGTGCAGCACTTCCTCCATCGTGATGATGAGCTTCTCGCCCGCCTTGTTCGTGACAGTCCACAGGTGGGATTCGTCGCCCGAGCCCTCCTTCAGGGTGCACGGCGGCGACATCCAGTTGAGGGGCTTGTAGGCCCGGTCGTCAGCGTGGATGGAGACGCTGCCGTCCGCCTTGACGAGGATCAGGCGGGGGGCCGACGGGAGGTGGGCGGTGAGCCGGCCCGCGTAGTCCACGGAGCAGCGGGCGATGACGAGACGCATGGTCGGCAACGCTACTCGACGGCGGGACGGTCCAGCGAATTCGCGCGCCCCCGCGCCCGCGCGCGGGGTGTGGGCCGCACCACTTGTCCGGCGATGGACCCGTTCGAACCTGGCCAGTTATCCGCCCAATCTCCTGGTGCCCTCCTCGGGCGTTGCCTACCGTATAAGCAGGAGGTCGTCGCGCGTGCACGCTGCGTATGCGGACTCCTTCCCTGCCCGTAAGCCCCTGCTGTCCGGGGGTGCGAGAGGAGAACCCATGTCGCTCGACGTCTCACCGGCACTGTTGGAACAGGCCGAGCGAGGCGAGGTCGACGAAGCTGCCTTCGTCGACTGCGTCCGGACCTCCCTGCCTTACGCATGGGAGATGATCAGCTCCCTGGTGGCCCAGCTGAAGGTCGACGGCGGCGAGTTCGCCGACAACCAGACGCCGCCGCCGGACGAGCAGGCGCGTGGCCAGCTGCTGCGCGCGCTCGCGAGTGACGCGATCCGCGGCGCCCTGCAGCGCCACTTCGGGGTACGTCTGGCGTTCCAGAACTGCCACCGGGTGGCGGTGTTCCCCCTGGACGCCTCGGCGGACGACAGGCTGGCCAAGTTCACTTCGATCCGGGGCCAGCTGCTGAACCAGTCGCCCGAACTGCGGGACTGCTGAAGACTGTTGCTGCCGCTCCGTACGCGGGAGGTGTTTCAGTACCGGAGCGGCAGTACCTTTCGCTGGCGGGGACGCCCTGAACCGTGGGGTCCTGGTGGGTTGGGCCGTTCTCTTCTTCTGCGGGCCGGTTCGGGCTTGGCGCGCAGTTCCCCGCGCCCCTTCGGGGGCGCTCTTGTTTCGGTCGCTATGTCAGTTGGGGGAGTACTTCCGCGCCCAGGCGGCGGACGTTGTCCTCTGTCGTCGTCAGTTCGCCGGAGCCCTCCACGAGGAACGCGAAGCGGGTGATGCCCGTGCGTTCCGCGGTGGCGGTGATGCGGTCCACGCACACCTGGGGCGTGCCCACGGGGTGGATGGCGCACAGCAGTTCCGTGTACGCGAGCGGGTCGCGCATGGCGCGGACCCTGCCGTCCACCGTGACATGGGCCTCCAGGCCCTGGTGCAGCCAGCCGGGCATGGCCTTCTTGAGCGTCTCGGCCGCCTCCACGCGGCGGTCGGCGACCTGGACGACCCCCGCCGAGACGTGGGCGGCGGCCGCGATCTCGTCCGGCGTGCGCCCGGCGGCGCGCGCGTGCCGGTTCCACAACGCCACCATTTCGGCCTTCTCCTCGTCGCCCACGTGCATGCCGAGCAGCATCGGCAGGCCCCGGGCCGCGGCGAGCCGGACGCTCGACGGCGAGGTGCAGGCCACGACGACCTCGGGGGCGTGCGACGGATCCGGCGCGCCGGCGCGCGGGAGGTGCGGGACCACCGCGACGTCACGGAAGTCGAAGCGGCCGCCGGGCCCGCCGACCCGCGGCTCCCCGCTCAGCCAGCGCAGCAGCAGATCGAGCGACTCCGGGAACCCCTTCTCGTACGCCTCGATCCCGGAGCCGAAGACCTCCAGATCGACCCAGGGGCCGCCGCGCCCCACGCCGAGCGTGAAGCGGCCGCCGGTGGTGAGGTGCAGCAGCGCGGCCTGCTCGCCGAGCGCCACCGGATGGGCGGTGGGCAGCACGGTCACGGCGGTGCCGACGCGCAGGCGCCGGGTCCGGCCGAGCAGCAGGGCCGCGAGGGTGATCGCGGACGGACACGTGCCGTACGGCACGAAGTGGTGCTCGGCGAGCCAGACGCTGTCGAGACCCGCCTCCTCGGCCACTTCGGCGGAGCGCACCGCGCGGTGCAGTGCCTCCCCATGGCCCTGGCCGGGGAACTGAGCGGCCAGCACAAAGCTTCCTAAGCGCATCGAACTTCCTGCCTCCTTGGCGCCGACGCGGGCACTCCCTCCAACCGGCAACAACGCGTGACACGTGCCAAGGGCACGGCTTGGCGGGCAGATTGGCAGATTTTCTCCGCTCCGGCAGGGGGGTGCGCCAGGGCCGGCGAAGGACGCGTACCCGGTGCCGCGGCGCGTAGGCTGGATGGGCCCCGCCCCCTGCGCAACCCGTGAGGTGTCCCGTGTCGCCGCGTCGCAACCGCCCCAAGGGCGCCGGAGAGTCCATGCCGGGCCCGGGCGCGGAGCCGTCCGGGCGGTACGGCGGTTTCGAGCGCACCGAGGACTGGCAGGGCGAGGACTGGCAGGTGCGCCGGGTCGCGGGCGCGAGCGCGGCGGGCAAGACGTACCGCTGCCCGGGCTGCGACCAGGAGATCCCGTCCGGCCTCGCGCACGTGGTCGCGTGGCCCGCGTACTCGGGCGTGGACGAGCGGCGGCACTGGCACACCGGCTGCTGGAGCGCGAAGGACCGGCGCGGGGTCAAGGAGCGCAGGTCGCGGAACGCGCCGCGGTACTGAGCGCTCCGCCGGAGCCGCCGCGCCCCTTCCCCGGCGTGCCCGCCGTTCGCGGAAAACGGCACGGCGCCCCGGCCGGGAGGGCCGGGGCGCCGTGCCGTGACGCGGGTGCCGGTCAGACGTCGCGCTTCTCCAGGAGGGCGAAGGCGCCGGCCAGGGCGGCCGCCGTGACGACGATGAGCAGGACCAGCTGGCCGCCGCCCCCGCCGTCCAGGCTGGAGTCGATCTTGAAGATCTCGGCGAGCGAGCTGATGGCGTTGTACTCCTCCATCTTCTCGCCCAGCTTCTCGGTGCTCGACCAGATGCCGAGGAACGCCGGCATGATCGCGGGGACGAGCACGATGCCGAGCATCGTGGTGATCGCACCGGCGGAGTGGCGCAGCATCGAGCCGACGGCGAGCGCGAGCACGCCGAGCAGCGAGACGTACAGACCGCCCTTGAAGACCGTGTCGATCCACGAGACCTCGCCGACGCCCGGGCCGCTGTGCGCGCCCGAGGCCACGAGGCCCACGAAGAAGATGGAGCCCGCGGAGACGACGAAGGCGAGCACGAAGAAGACCAGGGCCTTCGCCGCGAGGACGCGGGACCGCTGCGGCGACGCCGTGAACGTCGTACGGATCATGCCCGTGCCGTACTCGGACGACGTGACCAGGACGCCCAGGGTGATCAGGCAGATCTGGCCGAGGATGAGGCCGAAGAACGCCGGGATGGTGTACGGCACGTCCACGTAGTCGGCGTCGTCCGTCTGCGCGACCGCGAGCAGGCCGATGCCGATGACCAGGAGCATGAAGACGCCGAGCGTCCACATCGTGGAGCGGACCGACTTGATCTTCGTCCACTCCGAGGTGAGGGCGTGGCCGAGGTTGGTCCTCTTGATCGGGATCGGCGAGGTGTACGCGTTGTTCATCGCCTGCTGCCAGGCGGAGGGCGGCGCGGGCGCGGCGGGCGCCGGGGCCATCGGCGTCGCGCCGGGAACGGGAGCGCCGTACGGCGGCTGCGGGGCGGTCGCCACGGCGACGGGCTGCGGGGCCGGCGCCTGCGGTGCGGGGGCCTGGGCGGCCGGGGCCTGCTGCGGGGCCGGGGGCTGCGCGGGCTGCTGGGGCTGCGCCTGCGGCTGCGGAGTCTCAGGCGTGGTCATCGGGCTTCCTCGCTGTCGCGCTTGGTCATCTCGGGGGAGGCGGGGGGCTGCGGGGCGGCGTACGGGTTCGGCTGCGCGCCCGCGGGCGGTACGCCGGGCGCGCCCTGCGGCATCGCGAACGGCTGCCCGCCCTGCTGCGGGGGCGGCGGGGCGTACCAGCCCGGCTGGCCCTGCCCCGGCACCGGAAGCTGCGGCTGCGGCTGTGCGCCGGGCGGCAGCTGCTCCTGGAGGCCCGCGCGCTGGTCGATCGTCGAGCGGTAGTCCACGGCGCCCTGCGTCATGCGCATGTACGCCTCCTCCAGGGAGGCCTGGTGCGGCGAGAGCTCCCACAGGCGTACGTCCGCCTCGTGCGCGAGGTCGCTGATGCGGGGCAGCGGCAGGCCCGTGACGCGCAGCGCGCCGTCCGGCTCGGGCAGCACCTGGCCGCCGGCCTCGGTGAGCGCGCCGGACAGCTTCTCGCGCTGCTGGGGGTCGGTGTCCGGGGTGCGGACCCGGGCGAAGTCGGCGGAGTTCGCCGAGATGAAGTCCGTGACGCTCATGTCGGCGAGCAGCTGGCCGCGCCCGATGACGATGAGGTGCTCGGCGGTCAGCGCCATCTCGCTCATCAGGTGCGAGGAGACGAAGACCGTACGGCCCTCGGCGGCGAGCGACTTCATCAGGTTGCGCACCCAGAGGATGCCCTCGGGGTCGAGGCCGTTGACCGGCTCGTCGAAGAGCAGCACCTGCGGGTCGCCGAGCAGCGCGGCGGCGATGCCCAGGCGCTGGCCCATGCCGAGTGAGAAGCCCTTGGAGCGCTTCCTGGCCACGTCCTGGAGGCCGACCACGCCGAGCACCTCGTCCACGCGGCGGGCCGGGATTCCGGAGAGCTGCGCGAGACAGAGCAGGTGGTTGCGGGCGTGCCGGCCGCCGTGCACGGCCTTCGCGTCGAGGAGGGCGCCGACCTGGCGGGGCGCGTTCGGCAGCTTGCGGTACGGGTAGCCGCCGATCGTCACCTGCCCTGCCGAGGGGGCGTCCAGGCCCAGGATCATGCGCATCGTCGTCGACTTGCCGGAGCCGTTCGGCCCCAGGAAGCCGGTCACGGTGCCGGGCCGCACCTGGAAGGAAAGGTTGTACACGGCTGTCTTGGCGCCGTAGCGCTTCGTCAGGCCGACTGCCTCGATCATTCTCCGCACCCATCGAATGGTTCAGGACGTCGGGGCACACGCCCCCGTAAGGGTTAGGAGGATATCCGCGGGCTGACGGTTCCGGCCAAGACAAAGTAAAACGATCCCCTGGCGCGGGCGCCCTTCCCTGGCGTGGGCGCCTTCGACGGCGTCCCCCTCCCACCCACCCACCCGTACCTGCCCGACCTAGCGGCTCGCAGGCCGTCGCCCACCTCCCC
>NZ_JOJM01000057.1 GCF_000720325.1 Streptomyces sp. NRRL B-1347 | reverse complement strand
ACCAAGATCAAACCAGGAGCCCTCTCAACGCCGGGACACCGGCAACCGCCAACCTGCAGCCCGGCACACCCACCAGCCCCACAGACCTAACCAGTTACCTCCTCCGATCCCTGGACGTACACCACGCCGTTCCCGCTGAGCTCCAGCTGGAACGCCTCGCCGGAGCCGCGGCCCACCATGTCGCGCCAACTGAGGGCCGTGGAGAGCTTGTTGCGTACGTCACCGTGGTGTGCCACATAGGACTGCGGGTCGACGTGGACCGGGCGCTGGGGGGTGATGGGCAGCTCGACGACGCCGCCGTGGGCCATCACGGCGACCGCGCCCTGGCCCTTGAGGGAGGTGGTGAACAGGCCCTGGCCCGAGACCTGGCCGCGCACCATGCCCATCACGCCGCCCTGCGAGCCGAGGAACACGGTGCCCTGCTGGAGGGTGCCGTCGAAGGCGAGCAGGCGGTCCGCCTCCACGTACAGCGTGTCGCCGGTCAGGGTGATGACGTGGATGTGGTGGCCGCCGTGCCCGAACATGACCGTGCCGCTGCCCTCGACGGTCATCAGCGGGACGGCCTCGTCGGCGAGGCGGCGTCCGATCATGGACATCAGGCCGCCCTGGCCGCCGGTGATGTTCGGGGTGAAGGAGACGTCTCCCTTGTAGGCGAGCATCGCGCCGCGCTGGCTGAACAGCTTCGCGCCCGGCTGCACCGTCGCCTCGACCATCTTCGGAGTGACTTCACGGAACGGCATGTCACACGTCTCCCGCGATCGTTTCGCGCTCGCTGGGCTGGACGTACACCAGGCCCTCGCCCTCGAAGCGGATTTGGAAGGCCTCGCCGCCGCCCTCGCCGAACAGGTGGCGGAAGGTGACGCCGGACTGGAAGCTCTGCTTGAGATTGCCCTGGTGCGCCACATAGGCGCCCGGGTCCACGTGGAGGGGGTACTGCTTCGTCACGCGCAGGACGACCGCGGGGCCGTCCGAGATGATCGCCGCCTGGCCGGTGCCCTCCACGGTCGTGGTGAACACGCCGTTGCCCTGGGTGGCGCCGCGCAGGCCCGTGAACGTGGTGCCGGTGCGCAGACTCGCGTCCGTGCACAGCAGATTGCTCGATTCCACGTACAGCTTCTCGCTCTGGAGGCCGACCAGGCTGATCTCCGTGGCGCGGTCGGCGAACCAGCACGTGCCGTGGCCCTTCACCTCCATCACCGTCATCTGCTCGTTGGTCAGACGGCGGGTGACCATGCCTCTGATGCCTTCGCCGCCCCCCGTCAATTTCTTGAAGTTCATCGTGCCGTCGTAGGCGACCATCGAACCGTTCTTCGCCTTGACCGAGTCGCCTGTCATGTCGACGGCGAGCACTCTGCTGCCTTGCAGTCGGAACGTAGCCACGAGAGCGAAGGTATCCGCAGCGCGGTGCGCGGCGACAGGGTGGCCGACCCTGAACGCACCCCGGTTGATCCCTGATGCCACAATGGGGGGCGCTTGTGCATCCGTTCACAAGATCGACACCGACCCCCGCGCCCCGAAGGTGACTCGTGGACATCAACACCGCTTCCGCACTCCGCCGCCTCCGTCTGATCTCCATTCCGGAGGCCGTGTCCTTCCTGCTCCTGATCGTCTGCTCGGTGCTGAAGCGGACCACGGAGTTCAACGCCGTACCGGCGATGGGCATGATCCACGGCGTGCTCTTCCTGCTCTACGTGCTGTTCTGGGCCGACGCCTGGAACCGCACCAAGTGGAGCCTGAAGACGGCCGCCCTGTACTTCGTCCTCTCCGTCCTGCCGGCCGGCGGCTTCTTCGCCGACCGCAAGCTCAAGCGCGAGGCCGAGGCCGCGGTCATCGCCTCCCGCGCCCGCCGCGAGGGGGTCGTGAACGCGTGATCGTCGCCTTCTCCGTGACGCCGCTCGGCGTCGGTGAGGACGTGGGGGAGTACGTCGCCGACGCCGTCCGCGTGGTGCGCGATTCGGGCCTGCCGAACCGCACCGACGCGATGTTCACCTCGATCGAAGGTGAGTGGGACGAGGTGATGGACGTGGTCAAGCGCGCCGTCGCCGCGGTCGAGGCCCGGGCGCCCCGGGTCTCCCTCGTCCTCAAGGCCGACGTCCGCCCCGGGGTGACGGACGGCCTGACCTCCAAGGTCGACACCGTGGAGCGGCACCTGTCCCAGGGCTGACACCGCCCTTCCGCGAAGCCCCCGCCGAGCACTCGGCGGGGGCTTTTCGCTGCCCACCTCGCGTCCGCCTCTCTGTCCGCCTCGCCCTCCACGTCGCCGTCCACAGGGTCACTCCGAAGGAGTTGAGCGAGTGCTCAAATGCCTGCTACGTTTCGATCACCTCAGTTGAGCGACTGCTCAAAACAGTCGCTCAACCCGTGCTGACGTGGGGGTTTCCAGTGAGCCTGTACATCGAAGCGCTGATCCGCGCCGACATCGACGACCTGTGGGCGCGCACCCAGGAGCCCGCCGCGCACCAGCGGTGGGACCTCCGGTTCACGGAGATCGACTACCTCCCCGCCGCGGAGGGCGAACCCCAGCACTTCCGGTACGCCACGCGCGTGCTGCCCTTCCTCACCGTCGCCGGGACCGGCGTCAGCGCGGGCGAGAGGCGCAGGCCCGACGGGAGCCGGACCTCGGCGCTCCGGTTCGCCTCGCCGCATCCGCTCTCGCTGCTCGCCGAGGGCAGCGGCTACTGGCGCTACGTGCCCACCGGCGACGGCGTCCGCTTCCTCACGGGCTACGACTACCGGCCGCGCTGGGGCCGCCCCGGCGCGCTCGCCGACCGGCTCCTGTTCCGCCCGCTCATGGGCTGGGCGACGGCGTGGTCGTTCGACCGGCTCCGGCTCTGGCTGGAGCGCGGCACCACCCCGGAGCGCGCCCTCGCGCGCGCGGCCGCCGAAGCCGGGGCGCGCGGCCTCGCCGTGGCCGTCGCGGGGCTGTGCGGCGGGCCGGTGGCCGCGCTCGGCGCCGCCCTCGTGGCGCTCCTGGTGCCGCCGCTGCCCGGCACGCCCGCCGCGCGGCGCTGTCTGCGCAGGCCGCCGACGCGTGCGCGGGCGCCGCGCGTCCTCGATCACCTGCCCGCCGCCGCGCCCCTCGACCGCCAGGAGAAGCCCGCATGACCTCGATCTTCCGTACCGTCCTCGGCGCCGACTTCGAACGGCTCCACCCGCGGCTCCAGCGGCGCTTCTCCGTCGGGCTCGACAGCGGCGAGGCCTGCGTCGGTTACGGCGTGATGGAGCGGATCTGGCACGGCCGCGGCTTCGTGAAGCCGTTCCTCGCGGTCGGCGCGACGCGCCACATCCTCGTCCCGCGCACCGGCAGGAACGTGCCGTTCACCATTGAGAACGTGCCGTACGCCGACACCTTCGGCCGTGAGACGGTGAGCTTCGTGCGCACCTTCCACTTCCCCGGCCGGGACCGGCGCTTCGACGCCCAGATGGTCCTCGCCCCCGAGGGCGACCGCGTGCTCGACTACCTCGGCACGCACCAGCACCTCGCCAGCGACCTGCACTTCGCGGCCGAGCCGGACGGCTCGCTCGTCATCCGCTCCGGAGAGCACCGGTTCCGGGAGGGCCCGGTGGACGTGCGGGTGCCGGACCTCATCGGCGGCGACGCCGAGGTGCGCGAGTCGTACGACGACGCGGCCGGGTGCTTCCGCATCCGGGTCCGGGTCACCAACCGCCACGTCGGGCCGCTGTTCGGGTACGAGGGGACGTTCCGGGCGGCGTACCGGGACGTGCGGGAGTGCGGCGTGCGGCCGGGGCTCAGGCCCGTGCGCGAGGAGGTGCGCGCGTGAGCGCGGAGACCCGCGAGAAGCTCCTGGAGGGGGCGCTGCGCACGCTCACCGAGCAGGGCATCGCCAAGACGTCCGCGCGCAGCGTGGCGGCCGCCGCCGGGGTGAACCAGGCGCTCGTCTTCTACCACTTCGGGTCGGTCGACGAGCTGCTCTCGGAGGCCTGCCGGTACGGCACGGAGCAGCGGGTCGCCCGCTACCGGGACGCCCTCGCCGGGATCTCCACGCTCGGCGAGCTCCTGGAGTTCGGGCGGCGGATGCACGAGGAGGAGCGGGCGGCGGGTTCGGTGGCCGTGCTCGGGCAGCTGCTCGCCGGGGCGCAGACCCAGCCGCGGCTCGCGGCGGCCACGGCGGCGGGGCTCTCGCTGTGGGTCGAGGAGGTCGAGAAGGTCCTCGTACGGGTCCTGGGGGCGTCGCCGCTCGGGGGGTTCGTGGACGCGGTGGGGCTCGCGCGGGCGGTGGCGGCGTCGTTCGTGGGGATCGAGCTGTACGAAGGGGTGGACGCGGAGGGGGCCGGGCGGGCCCTTGATGCCCTGGAGGACCTGGGGGCCCTGGTTGCCGCCCTGGACGACCTGGGGCCGGTGGCCCAGCGGGCGGTCCGCCATCGGTTGCGGCGCGCTGCGCGCTGATCCGGGGGTGCCCGGGTGAGGCCCTGGCGCAACGGTTGCGCGGCACCTCGGCGCTGTGCCCACCCCTCCCCAAGCTCTCGGCTCCGCTCGAGCAGGGGATGCCCCACTCGCCCTGCGGGACGATTGCCCACAGCGGCGGCGGGGGCGATGGCCCGCAGCGGGGAAGGGCGAGGAGCAGGAAACACCACCCGGCCAGCCCCGCCCCGTTCGACACGCCGTCGAAAGTCCCTTTTTGTTTGGTTATCGGCTCATTTGATGACCAGAGGAGGGCGCTGTGCGGCCGGAGGGCTACGACTACGACACCCACAGCCGGCTGGCCGGTCCGCTCACGCAGCCCGAGGAGGGCCGCGACGGCTACCGGGTCCAGTACAGGTCGCTCCTCGCCCATGAGCCCCGCCGAATACGCGCCGTCCTGCTGATGACGCTCGCCCCGCTGCTCACCGGCGCCCTGCTGGTGTACCTCGTCTGGCCCACGCACTGGACCGAGCGCGAGGGCGGCGACCGCTGGCTGGTCGGCCTGGATGTGACGATGCTCGTCGCGATCGGGCTCATCGAGCTGTTCATGCTGGTCAACGTCGTGTCGATCGCGCACGCCACGATGGTGGCCCGCGACCCTGTGCCCGTCGTGCCCGAGCCGGGCACCCGCGTCGCGTTCCTGACGACGTACGTACCGGGCAAGGAGCCGCTCCCCATGGTCCGCGCCACGCTCGAAGGCGCCGTGCGGATACACCACGCGGGGCCGCTCGACGTGTGGCTGCTCGACGAGGGCGACGACGACGGGGCGAAGGCCCTGTGCGCCGAGCTCGGCGTGCGGCACTTCACCCGCAGCGGCGTGCCGGAGTGGAACCGCAAGAAGGGGCCGCACAAGACGCGCACCAAGCACGGGAACTACAACGCCTGGCTCGCGATGCACGGCGACGACTACGACTTCTTCGCCTCCGTCGACACCGACCACGTCCCGCTGCCGAACTTCCTGGAGCGGATGATGGGCTTCTTCCGGGACCCGGACGTCGCGTTCGTCGTCGGCCCGCAGGTGTACGGGAACTACACCTCGCCCGTCACCAAGGCCGCCGAGTCGCAGCAGTTCCTGTTCCACGCGCTGATCCAGCGGGCCGGGAACCGCTACCGGGCGCCGATGTTCGTCGGCACCAACAACGTGGTGCGGATCGCCGCCCTGCGGCAGGTCGGCGGCCTCTACGACTCCATCACCGAGGACATGGCCACCGGCTTCGAGCTGCACCGGCACCGCAACCCCGCGACCCGGCGGCACTGGCGGTCCGTGTACACCCCGGACGTGCTCGCCGTCGGCGAGGGACCGGCCTCCTGGACGGACTTCTTCACCCAGCAGCTGCGCTGGTCGCGCGGCACCTACGAGACGCTGTTCAAGCAGTACTGGAAGGCGCCCTTCACGATGCCGCCCGGGCGCCTGTTCTCGTACACCCTGATGCTCGTCTACTACCCGATGACGGCCGTCAACTGGCTCCTGGGCATCCTCAGTTGCGTACTGTTCCTGTGGTTCGGGGCCTCCGGCACACAGGTCGCCGCCTCCGTGTGGCTCATGCTCTACAGCGACGCCGCCGCCCTCCAGATCGGCCTCTACCTCTGGAACCGGCGGCACAACGTCTCGCCGCACGAACCCGAGGGGTCGGGCGGCCTCGCGGGCATGGCGATGTCCGCCCTCTCCGCACCCATCTACGCCAAGTCGCTCGGCGCCGCGCTGCTGCGCCGCCCCAGCCGCTTCGTCGTCACGCCCAAGGGCTGCGGCGCCACGTCCGACCGGCTCCTCACCTTCCGCGTCCATCTGTTCTGGGCGGCGGTGCTCGCCAGTTCGCTCGTCGCGTCGTTCGTCCTCGGCCACACGCACGTGGCGATGCGCACCTGGGCCGTGCTCGCCATGGTCATCTCGCTCGCGCCGGTGACGGTGTGGGGCGTCACCGCGGTCAGGGAGCGCCGGGCCCGCAAGGCGGCGCGGCAGCGGCTCGCGGAGCGCGGCCCCGACGGCGAGCCGGAGCCCGCGTTCGCCACCGGCACGACCACTGGAGGTAACTGACGCCATGGCCCTGCGGTTCTCGAAGCTCTCCAAGCGCTCCAAGAAGATCGCGTTCGGCACCGGCGCCGGCGCGCTGCTCATCGGCCTCAACGCCCCCGCCGCGGTCTCCTTCGCCGAGGAGAAGTACCACGCGTACAAGATCGCCCAGCCCGGGTACAAGAAGAAGTACGGGTCGTGGCAGCAGATCGGCATTCCCGAGGAGTTCCGTACCAACGCCATTCACGCGGCGCTCCTGCACACCGGCAAGGTGCTGATCGTCGCGGGCTCCGGGAACGAGCAGAAGAAATTCGACGCCGGTTCCTTCGACACGATCCTGTGGGATCCGAAGAAGAACACCTTCAAGAAGGTGCCGACGCCCGTGGACTTCTTCTGCGCCGGGCACGCCCAGCTGCCCGACGGACGCCTGCTCGTCGCCGGCGGCACCGCCCGCTACGAGCTGCTCGACGGCGAGGTGGAGCGCGCGGGCGGCGGCATGCGCGTGAAGAACGAGAACCCGGACAAGCCCGTCGTCCTGAAGAAGGGCACCAAGTTCCGCTCGCCCTCGGGCGTCGAGTACGTCAGCAAGTTCGACGTCGAAGTCCCCAAGGCCAAGCGGGACTTCCAGATCACGTACTCCAAGTCCGGGGTGATGCAGCCCTGGAAGACGAAGGTCACCGCGAGCGAGACCCGGGTCTTCGTGGAGGCCGTGCAGGACGGGCGGCAGGCGATCACCGAGAAGTCCG
This sequence comes from Streptomyces sp. NRRL B-1347, assembly GCF_000720325.1. Classification (GTDB taxonomy): domain Bacteria; phylum Actinomycetota; class Actinomycetes; order Streptomycetales; family Streptomycetaceae; genus Streptomyces. Next base: position 46,503 of record NZ_JOJM01000057.1, on the reverse strand, counting down.
CGCAGTACGAGATCGAGGGCCTCACCGGCAAGGAGGCCGACAACACGTACGGCATCGCCGAGAAGCTCACCATGGACAAGCAGGACTTCCAGGGCATCAAGGCGGCGTACGAGTTCGACCCCGTGGCCGAGCGGTACGTGGCCGTGGAGCCGATGGAGAAGGCGCGCTGGTACCCGACGCTGGTGGGGCTCGACGACGGCCGGGTGCTCGCGGTGTCCGGGCTCGACGACGTCGGCGTCATCGACCCCGGCGACAACGAGATCTACGACCCGAAGACCAAGAAGTGGACCGACGGGCCGAAGCGCTACTTCCCGACGTACCCGGCGCTGTTCCTCACCAAGGGCGGCAAGCTCTTCTACCCGGCGTCCAACGCCGGGTACGGGCCCGCAGACAAGGGGCGCAAGCCGGGCCTGTGGGACCTGGAGACCAACAAGTTCACCAAGGTGCCGGGGCTTGAGGACCTCGACCAGACCGAGACGTCGGCGTCCGTGCTCCTGCCGCCCGCCCAGGACCAGAAGGTGATGATCCTCGGCGGGGGCGGCGTCGGCGAGTCGGACAAGGCCACGCGCCGCACGGCCGTGATCGACCTGAAGGAGGCCAACCCCTCCTTCAGGTCCGGGCCGCGGCTGCCGCAGGGCACCCGCTATCTGAACAGCGTGATCATGCCGGACGACTCCGTGTTCACCACCAACGGCTCGTCCGACTACCGCGGCCGCAGCGGCAGCAACATCCTCAAAGCGCAGTTCTACGACCCCAAGGCCAACGCCGGGCGCGGCGCCTTCCGCACCGCGGCCGAGCCCACGGTGGGCCGCAACTACCACTCCGAGGCGCTGCTGCTCCCCGACGGGCGCGTGGCGACCTTCGGCTCCGACCCGCTCTTCGACAACGAGCAGAACACCAAGCTCGGCCACTTCGAGCAGCGCATGGAGATCTTCACCCCGCCCACCCTGCACAAGGCGGGCAAGGACCGCCCCGCCCTCGGTGCGGGCCCGCAGGTCCTGCCGGCCGACGGCCGCGCGACGTTCCGCACCGCGCACCCCGAGAAGCTCGTCTCGGCCCGGCTGATGCGACCGAGCGCGGTCACGCACACCACGGACGTGGAGCAGCGCTCCATCGCCCTCGCCCTGACGAAGGGCCAGGGCGCGGTGACCGTCGAGGTGCCGCGCGGCGACACGGCGCTGGTGCCGCCCGGCTGGTACATGCTGTTCGTGACGGACGCGGACGGGGCCTCGTCCGAGGCCAAGTGGGTGCACGTCAAGTAGCGCGCGTACGGCGGTGGTTCACGCCTTGGCGTTGCGGACGAGCCCCAGCGCGTAGTCCGGCCACCACTGGCCGGCCGCGGGGCCGCCCCGGCACGGGCCGTCGGAGTCGCCGGGCCGCTTGATCCACAGATAGGCGTCGAGCAGCGGGTCGCCGGTCCTGTCGGTGGGCGGGGTGCCGAGGCCCCGGCCCGGCGGGTTGCACCAGGCGTCCTGGCGGTCGCCCGCGAGCGGGCCCCGGCCGTTGCGGCTGGTGTCCATGACGAAGTGCTTGCCGCCGATGGCCGCGGACAGCGTGCGGCCGTACGCCGTGGTGGCCCCGTCGCTCTGGAAGTTGGAGACGTTGAGTGAGAAGCCGTCGGCCGCGTCGACGCTCGCCCGCCGCAGCGGCTGCGCCAGCTTGCGGGCGTCGGCGATCCAGCCGGGGTTGCCCGCGTCCAGGTAGACCTTGACCCGCGGCTGCCGCTTGAGCCGCTGGATCGCCTCGGACAGCAGCTGATAGCGCTCCTCGTGGTACTGGCCGGGCGTGCAGCCGTCCACGATGTGCGGGATCGCGTCGGGCTCCAGGATCACCAGGGCGGGGCTGTCCCCGATGGCGGCGGCGAAGGAGCCGAGCCACTGCCGGTAGTACCCGGCGTCGGGCGCGCCGCCCGCGGAGTGCTGCCCGCAGTCGCGGTGCGGGATGTTGTACGCCACGAGGACGGCCGTGCGCCCCTCCCGGGCGGCGCCCGCGGTGGCCTCGCGGATGTCGGGGGCGGGGTCGTCGCCCGCGGGCCACTGAGCCATCGGCTGCTCGGCGATCCGCTTGAGCGCCTCGGCGTCCTGGGTGCGGCCCTCCTCCTCCCACTGGCGCACCTGCCGGGCCGCCGCGCTCTGCGGGTCGACCCAGAAGGAGTGGGGCGCCGCCTTGGTGCCCGTCGAGGGGGCGGCTTCCCGCTTCTTCGTGCCGGATCCGCCGGAGTCGCCGGAGCCCGGCCCGGACGAGCACCCGGCCGTGAGCCCGAGGGCGGCGACGGCGGTGAGTGCCGTGAACGTACGGAGCAGCCGGTGCATCCAGCCCCCTAGGGCGACGGTGACGTGACGTACGGGTGGGCGCGCGGCAATCGTGGCATAGGGGATTAATCGGTCGCTGGTGCGACACCGCCGACGGCCCGGGCGTCAGCCGCCCGTCGGACACGCGCCACGCCGGAGGCCGGCCGCGTGCGCGCGCCGCCTCAGCCGCCCGTCGCGAGCGCGATGCCGAGCGGCGTCCGCTCGTACAGGACCTGATGGCCGTACCGGCGCGACAGGAGCAGGCCCGCCCCGCGCAGCGCGGACAGGTGGGCGGACACCGACGACGGGGCGAGGCCGAGCCGGTGGGCGAGCGCGGAGGTGGTGGCGGGCTCGGCGAGCGCGGTGAGGACGGCGGCGCGGTTGCGGCCGATGAGCCGGACGAGCGGCTCGGGGGTGCGGTCGGCGGGGGCCGTCCACAGTCCGGCGATCCCGCGCGCCGGGTAGACCAGGGTCGGCTGCCACGGAGGGTCGTAGCCGCTGATCACGTCCGGCCAGCTGAAGACGCTCGGCATGAGCACCAGGCCGCGGCCGTCCAGGTGCCGCGCGTGGCGGCCCCGCCACTGGGCCGTCAGCGTGCCCGCGTCCCAGGCGAGCCGCCGGTCGAGCTCCGGCAGGAGCGCTTCGAGGCCGACCTCGGCGAGCCGCCGCGAGTGGTACGTCACGTCGGCCTCCAGGAGCGCGCGAAGGCGCGGCCAGTGCGGCTCGACCAGGGCGTGCCAGGCCGCTTCCAGGGCGTCCGCCAACTCCCGTACCGCGCGCGCCGGTTCGGCGAGCAGACGGCGGCCGAGCGGGCTCTCGGCGGCGCCCGGCGTGTCCGCGAGCGCCCGGGCCATGTCCGCGCGCGCGGCCTCGGGGTCCGCCGTCCGCACCGCCGCGATCTCCTCGTCGAACGCCGCCGCGGGGCCGATCGGCGGCGGCCCCAGGAAGTCCGGGCTGTGCCCGCGCGGAGGCATCAGGAGCCAGACGGCCGCCAGGTCGAGCCGCTCGGCCGCCGCGCGGGACTCCCGCAGCCAGCGCGGGTGGTAGCCGTGCCGCTGGGGCCGCTTGAGCGTGCGCACGGCCTCCTGGGTCTCCCACAGCGGCGACACGGCGAAGCGGCAGCGCAGCGGGTCGGCCTCGCCGAAGTGCAGCTGAATGGGCATCCGGCCTCCTCCCACGGGCCAGGATTCGGCCCAGGCCGAAACTTTAGGGTCCGTCGCCGGGCGCGGCCAGGGTGAGCGCATGTCCCAGGAAGCACTTCCGCCCGCCGACGCGGGCGGCTACCGGCGCGTCTTCGCCGTCCGCGAGTTCCGGGCCGTCTTCGCCGCCCACGCCCTGTCCCTGCTCGGTGTCGTCGTCAGCGAGATCGCGCTGACCGTCCTCGTCTACGAGCTCACCGGATCGCCGCTGCTCAGCGCCCTCGCCTTCGCGCTCGGCATGCTGCCGTACCTGGTCGGCGGCGCGCTGTTCGCCGGGATCGCCGACCGGCATCCGCCCCGGCGCGTCCTGGTCGGCTGCGACCTGCTGTGCGCCGGATGCGCCGTCCTGATGGCGCTGCCCGCGACGCCCGTCGCCGCCCTGCTCGCCCTGCGCTGCGCGATCGCCGCCGTCGCGCCCGTCTTCAACGGCACGCGGATGGCGACGCTGACCGACATCCTGGGCGACGGCGACGTGTTCGTGCTGGGGCGCTCGCTGCTGCGGATGGTGTCGCAGAGCGCCGTCCTCGTCGGCTTCGGGCTCGGCGGCGTCCTGCTCACCTTCGTGTCGCCGCGCGGGGCGCTGGTGATCACCGTCGGCACGTTCCTGGCCTCCGCGCTCCTGCTGCGCTGCGGGACGCGGCGGCGCCCCGCGCGCTCCGGCCCCGCGCACGGCGGTGAGGGGACCCTCGTGCAGTACTCGCTCGCCGGGGCCCGCCAGGTCCTCGGCGACCGCAGGCTGCGCGCGCTGTTGCTGCTGCTGTGGGCGCCGCCGATGTTCGCCGTCGCCCCGGAGGCGCTCGCCGCCCCGTACGCCGAGCAGATCGGGGTCGGCTCCGCCGGGGTCGGCCTGCTGATGTGCGCGATGCCGATCGGCACCATCGCGGGGGAGCTGTACGCGGGGGCCGCGCTCTCGGCCCGGGCCCGGGCGCGGATCGCGCTGCCGCTCGCGGCCACCACGCTCCTGCCGCTGCTCGCGTACGGGGCCGCGCCCGGGCTCGTCCTCGCGGTGCCGGTGCTCGTGCTCGCCGGGGCGGGGGCGGCGTACACGCTCGGGCTCGACCGCTGGTTCGTGGACGCGGTGCCGCCGGACCTCCGCGGCCGCGCCATGACCGTGCACACGGCCGGTCTGATGACGCTCCAGGGCGTCGGCATGGCGCTCGCGGGCCTGGCCGCCGAGTTCTACGCGGTGAGCACGGTGGTCGCGGCCGTCGCGGTGCTCGGCACGGCCTGCTGCACGGCCCTGGCCCTGGAGGTGCGCGCCACCGCGCCGCGTACGCCACCGCGCCCCGCGCGCCCTCTGACCGGCGAACGCGCCCCGGAAAGCGAACGGGCTTCCGAAACATGAGACTGGGGCTGACCGCCTTCGGCCCGGCGGCTAAGGTCGACGCTGTGCCGAAGCCGCTCAGTCTCCCCTTCGATCCCATCGCCCGCGCCGACGAACTCTGGAAGCAGCGCTGGGGGTCCGTGCCCGCCATGGGTGCCATCACCTCCATCATGCGCGCCCAGCAGATCCTGCTGGCCGAGGTCGACGCGGTCGTCAAGCCGTACGGACTGACCTTCGCGCGCTACGAGGCCCTGGTGCTGCTCTCCTTCTCCAAGGCGGGCGAGCTGCCGATGTCGAAGATCGGCGAGCGCCTCATGGTGCACCCCACCTCCGTCACCAACACCGTCGACCGGCTTGTCCGCTCCGGCCTTGTCGACAAGCGCCCGAACCCGAAGGACGGCCGCGGCACCCTCGCCTCCATCACCGACAAGGGCCGCGAGGTCGTCGACGAGGCCACCCGCGAGCTGATGGCCATGGACTTCGGCCTCGGCGTGTACGACGCCGAGGAGTGCGGCGAGATCTTCGCCATGCTGCGGCCCCTGCGGGTGGCCGCGCAGGACTTCGAGGACGAGTGAACGGCGCCCGCGCCACCTCGTAGGGCGCTCGAAGATCGCGTAAACCGGACGGTTACGCTCATACGCATGAAACGAAGCGTGCTGACCCGCTACCGGGTGATGGCCTACGTCACCGCCGTCATGCTCCTCGTCCTCTGCGCCTGCATGGTGGCCAAGTACGGCTTCGACACGGGTGAGGGCCTGACGCTCGTCGTCTCGCAGGTGCACGGCGTCCTCTACATCATCTACCTGATCTTCGCCTTCGATCTGGGCTCCAAGGCGAAGTGGCCGTTCGGCAAGCTGCTCTGGATCCTGGTGTCCGGCACCATCCCGACGGCGGCGTTCTTCGTCGAGCGCAAGGTCGTGCGCGAGGTGGAACCGCTGCTCAGCGACGCCTCGCCCGTCATCGCCAAGGCGTAACCGCACCGCCACGGTCCGTCCCGTGGCGGTCAGCCATCGACATTTACTAGGACGTCCAAGTAAATTGGAGGCATGGACGCTCACGCCATCGAGGAGGGCCGCCGTCGCTGGCAGGCCCGGTACGACGCCGCGAAGAAGCGCGACGCCGATTTCACGACGCTCTCCGGCGACCCGGTCGAGCCTGCCTACGGGCCCCGGCCCGGGGACACCTACGAGGGCTTCGACCGGATCGGATGGCCGGGCGAATATCCGTTCACGCGCGGCCTGTACCCCACGGGGTACCGGGGGCGCACCTGGACGATCCGCCAGTTCGCCGGCTTCGGCAACGCCGAGCAGACGAACGAGCGCTACAAGATGATCCTCGCCGCCGGCGGCGGCGGCCTCTCCGTCGCCTTCGACATGCCGACGCTCATGGGCCGCGACTCCGACGACCCGCGCTCCCTCGGCGAGGTCGGCCACTGCGGCGTGGCCATCGACTCGGCGGCCGACATGGAGGTCCTGTTCAAGGACATCCCGCTCGGCGACGTCACGACCTCCATGACGATCTCCGGCCCCGCCGTCCCCGCCTTCTGCATGTACCTGGTCGCCGCCGAGCGCCAGGGCGTCGACCCGCGCGTGCTGAACGGCACGCTCCAGACCGACATCTTCAAGGAGTACATCGCGCAGAAGGAGTGGCTCTTCGAACCCGAGCCCCATCTGCGCCTCATCGGCGACCTCATGGAGCACTGCGCCCGCGAGATCCCCGCGTACAAGCCGCTCTCCGTCTCCGGCTACCACATCCGCGAGGCGGGCGCGACGGCCGCGCAGGAGCTGGCGTACACCCTGGCCGACGGCTTCGGGTACGTGGAGCTGGGGCTGAGCCGAGGCCTGGACGTGGACGTCTTCGCTCCGGGACTCTCCTTCTTCTTCGACGCCCACGTCGACTTCTTCGAGGAGATCGCCAAGTTCCGCGCCGCGCGCCGGATCTGGGCCCGCTGGATGAAGGAGGTGTACGGGGCGAAGACCGACAAGGCCCAGTGGCTGCGCTTCCACACCCAGACGGCGGGCGTCTCCCTGACGGCCCAGCAGCCGTACAACAACGTGGTGCGCACGGCGGTGGAGGCCCTCGCCGCGGTGCTCGGCGGCACCAACTCCCTGCACACCAACGCCCTCGACGAGACCCTCGCGCTGCCCAGCGAGCAGGCCGCGGAGATCGCCCTGCGCACGCAGCAGGTCCTGATGGAGGAGACCGGCGTCGCCAACGTCGCGGACCCGCTCGGCGGCTCCTGGTACGTCGAGCAGCTCACCGACCGCATCGAGGCCGACGCCGAGAAGATCTTCGAGCAGATCAAGGAGCGCGGCCTGCGCGCCCACCCGGACGGGCAGCACCCCATCGGGCCCATCACCTCCGGCATCCTGCGCGGCATCGAGGACGGCTGGTTCACCGGCGAGATCGCCGAGTCCGCCTTCCGCTACCAGCAGTCCCTGGAGAAGGGCGACAAGCGGGTCGTCGGCGTCAACGTCCACCACGGGTCCGTGACCGGTGACCTGGAGATCCTGCGGGTCAGCCATGAGGTGGAGCGGGAGCAGGTGCGCGTCCTCGCGGACCGCAAGGGGCTGCGGGACGACGCGAAGGTGCGGGCCTCCCTGGACGCGATGCTCGCTGCCGCGCGGGACGGGTCGAACATGATCGGGCCCATGCTCGACGCGGTGCGGGCGGAGGCGACGCTCGGGGAGATCTGCGGGGTCCTTCGGGACGAGTGGGGGGTGTACACGGAGCCCGCGGGCTTCTGACCCGGCTGGGAGCCCCCGATCCCACCCCTTCCCGATCCTGGGGGCTCCGCCCCCAGACCCCCGCTCCTCAAACGCCGGAGGGGCTGAGAGCTCCAGCCCCTCCGGCGTGTGATGGGCTACGGCCACGTCAGGCGGAAGCGGGCGCCGCCGCCCGGGGCCGCCTCCGCGTGGAGTTCGGCTCCGTGGGCGTGGGCGATCTGGCGGGCCATGGCCAGGCCGAGGCCCGAGCCGGGCAGGGCGCGGGCCTTCTCGGCGCGGTAGAAGCGGTCGAAGACGTGGGGGAGGTCCTCCTCCGCGATGCCGGGCCCGTGGTCCCGTACGGTCAGTTCACGGCCCGAGAGCGAGACCTCCACGAGCCCGCCGGGAGGGCTGAACTTGGCCGCGTTGTCCAGCAGGTTGGTGACGAGCCGGGCGAGCCGCGCGGGCACGCCCGGCAGCGTGCGGCCCGCCGCGTCGGGCGCGACGTCGAGGGTGAAGACGACCCCCGGCCAGTGCTCCCGCGCGGCCTCCACCACGTGCGCGACGAGCGGCGCGGGCGCCACGTCCTCCAGGAGCGGCCGCGGCTCCTCGTCCCTGGCCAGCTCGATGAGGTCGTTGACGAGCCCGGTCACCTCGCGCAGCTGCCGGGCAAGGGCGCCCGACGCCCGGTCCCGCTGGGCCTCGTTCAACAGGTCGGCCCGGGCGAGCAGTTCGGCGTTGGTGCGCAGCGCGGTGAGCGGCGTGCGCAGCTCGTGCGAGGCGTCGGCGACGAGGCGGCGGCGGGCCGCGACGGACTCCTCGAGCTCGGCGAGCATCGTGTTGAACGTGGCGGCCAGGCGCGTCACCTCGTCCTCGCGCCCCGGCGGCCCGGGCGGCAGCTCGATGCGGTGCCGGGCGTCCCGGGTCGCCGCGATGCGCTCGGCGGTCGCGGTCAGCCGGGCGACGGGCGCGAGGCCGGTCCGCGAGACCCAGTAGCCGCCGAGCGCCGACAGCAGGACGCCCGCGCCGCCCACCACCGACAGGATCGCGGCGGTCTGCCGCACCCCGCGCTCGGCGATGTCGGCGCGCAGGGCGACCTGGACGGCCGCGCCCTTGCCGTAGCTGGTGGTGAGCATGCGCCCCGGCTTGCCGTTGGGGAGCGTGAAGTTCGAGTAGTACGCGGCCAGTTCGCCCGCCGCGACCTGGCGCGTGGAGCGGTTCACGGGCAGCAGGTACGGCTTCCCGGGGTCGTCGGCCGGGGCCGCGGGGACGACCTGCGCGCAGGCCGGGGCGCCCAGGTAGCGGCACTCGCCCGCGAGGACGCCGTAGTCCCGCTCCTCGGAGCGGTGCTGCTGCGCGGCCAGGGTCGCGGACTGGGCCAGGTTCTGGTCGAGCTGCTGGTACAGCTTGTAGCGGAGCACGAAGAACGACGCGGTGCACACACAGATCGCGACCAGCGCCACCGCAGCGGACGCCGCCACCGCGAGCCGGGTGCGCAGCGGACGGCGCCGCCGCCAGCGGGCCCCAAGGGCGCGGCGCGCGCGGGCGGCGCTCACGGCGAGCCGAGCCGGTAGCCGACGCCGTGCACGGTGTGCACGAGCCGGGTCTCGCCGCCGCACTCCAGCTTGCGGCGCAGATAACCGACGTACACCGCCAGGGAGTTGGAGTCGGGGCCGAAGTCGCGCCCCCACACCGCCTCGTGGATCAGCTCGCGCGGCAGGACCTGACCCGCGTTGCGCAGCAGGAGTTCGAGCAGCGTGGCCTCCGTGCGGCTGAACTCGATGCGGCGCCCGCCGCGCAGGCCGGTGCGGGTGCGCGGGTCCAGGGCCAGGTCCCCGTACGTCAGCTCGTCGCCCTCGCCGCCCGGCTCGCCCGCGTCCGGCCCCGCGCGGCGCAGCAGCGCGCGCACCCGGGCCGCGAGCTCGTCCAGGGCGAACGGCTTGACCAGGTAGTCGTCGGCGCCCGCGTCGAGCCCGTCGACCCGGTCGCTCACGGCGTCAAGGGCGGTGAGCACGAGCACCGGGGTGCGGTCGCCCGCCGCCCGCAGCTGACGGCAGACGGCGAGCCCGTCCATGACGGGCATCATCACGTCGAGCACCACCAGGCCCGGCTCCCACCGGGCCACGGCGGTCAGCGCCTGCTGGCCGTCCGCGGCCCCCCGGACCAGATAGCCCTCGACGGTGAGCGCGTCCTCCACGGCGGCCCGCACCTCGGGGTCGTCGTCGACGACGAGCACCTTGGGCGCGGGGCGCGCGGGCGCCACGGGCCCCGTGTGCCCCTTGTGCCTCATCTCGTTCATGCACCAAAGGTGCCAAACGCAGCTCTTAAAACCCTCTTAGAGCGGGCGTCGACGGTGAGCCGGTATGAAACCAGTCGTCACTTCCGTCACCGCACCGAGCCCGCCCAGGCCCCTGTCCGTCGTGATCGGCGCGGGCGGCACCGGCGGGCACATCTACCCCGGCCTCGCCCTCGCCGACGCCCTGCGCCGGGCCGTGCCGGGCGCCGTGGTCTCCTTCGTGGGGACCGAGCGGGGCCTGGAGACCCGGCTCGTCCCCGAGGCCGGGTACCGCCTGCACACCGTCGACATGATCCCGTTCGACCCGGCGCTCGGCGCGAAGCGGTACCTGCTGCCCGCCGCGCTCCTGAAGTCCGGCGCCCAGTGCCGCACGATCCTGCGCGAGCAGGGCGCGCACGTCGCCGTCGGCATGGGCGGCTACCCGAGCGCCCCCGTCATCGTCGGCGCCCGGATGGCGGGCCTGCCCAGCCTCATCCACGAGTCCAACGCCGTCCCCGGCCGGGCCAACCGCTTCGCCGCGCGCCTCACCCCGCACATGGCCGTCGCCTTCGACCGCAGCCGCGCGCACCTGCCCGGCGGCCACCGCGCCCACACCACCGGCATGCCCATCGCCGACGCCCTGGCCCGCCTGGACAGGGCCGCCCTGCGCGCCGACGCGCGCCGCGCGCTCGGCGTGCCGGACGGGGCGCGGCTGCTCCTCTTCAACGGCGGCAGCCTGGGCGCCGCCCGCCTCACCGAGGCCGCGCTCGGGCTCGCCGCGCGCTGGCGGCACCGCGGCGACGTCCATCTGCTGATCAAGACCGGGCCCGCCGCGCTCGACGAGACCCGGGCACGGCTCGCGTACGACGGCGGGGACGCCGTGGCCCGCGCCGTGCCCTACCTCGACCGGATGGACCTCGCGTACGCCGCCGCCGACCTGGTGGTGTGCCGCGCGGGTTCGGCGACCGTCGCCGAGCTGGCCAGCACCGGGGTGCCCGCCGTCCTCGTGCCCTACCCGCACGCGCCCGGCGACCACCAGACCCACAACGCGCGCGTCCTGTCCGACGCGGGCGCGGGCCTCCTCCTTCCCGACGCCGAGGTGACCGCGGACCGGCTCGCCGCGCTCGTCGGGCCGCTCCTCGACGACCCGGCGCGGCTCGCCGCCATGAGCGGCGCCGCCGACCCGGGTCCGCACGCCCGCGCCGCCGACCTGCTCGCCGCGCGCGTCCTCGACCTCGCCCACCGGGCGGGCACCGCCCACCACCCCTCCACTCACTGGGAGAACGCCGCATGACCACGCCCACGCCCCTGTCCGCCGCTGCCGCGGATTCGTCCTTCGACTGGACCGGCCGCACCGTCCTCGTCACCGGCGCCGAGGGCTTCATCGGCTCCACCCTCGTCGACCTGCTCCTGGAGCGCGGCGCGCGCGTCCGCGCCTTCGTGCACTACAAGCCGTACGCGGAGAAGGGGAACCTGGCGCATCTGCTCGGCGACCCGAGGGTCGAGTTCCTCGCCGGGGACGTCCGCGACCCGGGGCGCGTGTCCGACGCCGTCGCCGGGTGCGACACCGTCTTCCACCTGGCGGCGCTCATCGGCATCCCGTACTCGTACGACTCTCCCGGCGCGTACGTGCAGACGAACGTCGTCGGCACCGAGAACGTCGCGGAGGCCTGCCGGCGGCACGCGGTGCGGCGGCTCGTCCACACGTCGACGAGCGAGGTGTACGGGACCGCGCGCGCGGTGCCGATCAGCGAGAGCCACCCGCTGCAGCCGCAGTCGCCGTACTCCGCATCGAAGATCGGCGCCGACATGACGGTGCTGTCCCACTGGCACGCCTTCGAGCTGCCGGTGACGGTCGTACGGCCCTTCAACACCTACGGTCCGCGGCAGTCCGCCCGGGCCGTGATCCCCACCATCCTCGCCCAACTGCACTCCGGCGCGCGGGAGATCAAGCTCGGCTCTCTCACGCCGACGCGCGACTTCACGTACGTGACCGACACCGCGCGCGGGTTCCTCGCCGTGGCCGGGAGCGAGCGGGCGCTCGGGCACGCGGTGAACCTCGGCGTCGGGCGGGAGATCTCGATCGGGGAGCTGGCGGAGGCGCTCATCGCCGCGAGCGGGCGGGACGCCCGGGTCGTGGTCGACCCCGCGCGGCTGCGGCCGTCCGGCAGCGAGGTGGAGCGCTTGGTCTCCGACAACTCCCGGGCCCGCGAGTGGGCCGGGTGGACGCCGCAGGTCTCCCTCAAGGAGGGCCTGCAGCACACCTCGGCCTGGGTGGAGGCCAACCTCCCCCTCTTCGCCCCGTCCCGCTACCAGGTCTGACCCCACCCGGCCGGGGTCCTACGCCGTCCCGGGCCCCCGGCCGGAAGCCGCCGAGAGGCCGCCCAGGAGGAGGAGGGTGAAGCTCCGGGCCCAGTCGGGGTCGACCGGCTCCGCGCTGACCAGGGCGCGGTGCACCACCGCCCCGGCGATGACGTCGAAGATGAGGTCGGCGGTGCGGGCGGCGGCCGTCGCGTCGGGCTCCACGGGAAGCTCGCCGCGCGCCTGCGCCCGCTGCCGCCCTTCGAGGACGAGCCGCTTCTGCCGGTCCACGATGGAGGCGCGGACCCGCTCCCGCAGCGGGGCGTCCGTCGTGGACTCCGCGACCACCGCCATCAGGGCCGTCTTCGTCTCGGGCCGCCCGAGCAGCGCCGCGAACTGCAGGACCACGCTCTCGATGTCGGTGGCGAGGCTGCCGCCGTCCGGCAGTTCGAGCTCGTCGAAGAGCTCCGCCACCGCGTCCACGACCAGCTCGCTCTTGCCCGCCCAGCGCCGGTAGAGGGTCGTCTTGGCGACGCCCGCCCGCGTCGCCACGTCGCCCAGGGTCAGCTTCGTCCAGCCGAGGTCGACCAGGGCCGCACGGGTCGCTTCGAGGATGGCGGCGTCCGCCTCGGCGCTGCGCGGGCGGCCTCCGGCGCGCGCGGACGGTGTACTGCGGCTCTGCATGTCCGCGACCATACCGGCCAGTACGGTCACGTCGACCGGCCCGCGCGTGAGGCAGATCACTCGGAGCCCCGTGCCGGGCCGGGACGGATCCAGTTACGCTACGACCCGTAGCGAAAGCCGCGTACGAAGGCCGCAGAGCCACGTACCGGCGGCACGGCGCTGCGAGCGAACCTCTACCGCCCTCGGGGCGGCAACCACGAGCGCGGGGTGGGGACCCCGCGCGACGAACAGCGTGAACGGTCCTCCTCCGGACCTGGAACCGGTTCGTCCGTCGGCCCCGCATCCGGCGGAGGCCACGGATGAACCGGGGAGCGAAGCGACTTCCCTGGAAGGGTGGTGGCGGGAGACGGGCGGGCGGGCACGGTTCCCGCACGGCTTGGGGGAGGATGTACTCATGCAGCCACGGAACATGTCCATGAGCGGAGTCGTCGACCTCGCCGCGGTGAAGGCGGCCCAGGAGGCCAAGGCGAAGGCGGAGCAGGCGCGCGCCGAAGCGGCCAGGCAGGGCGGTGGCGGGGCCGTCACCCCCGCGAGTCTCGTCATCGACGTCGACGAGGCGGGTTTCGAGCGCGACGTCCTGCAGCGTTCCACCGAAGTGCCCGTCGTCATCGACTTCTGGGCCGAGTGGTGCGAGCCGTGCAAGCAGCTCAGCCCGCTCCTCGAGCGGCTGACGCAGGAGTACAACGGCCGTTTCCTGCTCGCGAAGATCGACGTCGACGCGAACCAGATGTTGATGCAGCAGTTCGGCGTGCAGGGCATCCCCGCGGTGTTCGCGGTGGTCGCGGGCCAGGCCCTGCCGCTCTTCCAGGGCGCGGCCCCCGAGGCGCAGATCCGCCAGACCCTGGACCAGCTGGTCCAGGTCGCGGAGGAGCGCTTCGGGCTCACCGGTCTGACCGTCGACGCGGACGCCCCCGAGAGCGCGGAGCCCGCGCCCGTCCCCGCGGGTCCGTACGACGCCGCGCTCGAGGCCGCCGTCCGGGCCCTGGACGCGGGCGACTTGGGCGGCGCCGTCCAGGCGTACGAGAACGTGCTGAGCGACGACCCCGGCAACACCGAGGCCAAGCTCGGCCTCGCCCAGGCCCAACTCCTGCGCCGTGTCCAGGAGTTGGACCCGGCCGCCGTTCGCAAGGACGCCGCGGAGAAGCCGGGCGACGCCGCGGCGCAGATCGCGGCGGCCGACCTCGACCTGGTCGGCGGGCACGTCGAGGACGCCTTCGGGCGCCTGGTCGAGACGGTCCGGCGCACGGCGGGTGACGAGCGCGACGCGGCCCGCGTGCGCCTCCTCGAACTCTTCGAGGTGGTGGGCGCGGACGACCCGCGCGTGACGGCGGCGCGCACGGCGCTCGCCCGGGTGCTCTTCTGAGGCGACCTCCGGGTGCGATGCGCCCGGAGTCCGGTATTCCGCCGGATTTGCCCCGGCCTGCCCGGCGATCTGTCCGCTGACCGGTCGCGCCGGGCCGGGGCGCGTGGTGTCCAAGTGAAAAGTCTGTTCCCGCAGTGCCACAGTGGCCGCGTTTTGCCAAATCTTGGCAAACGCGGCCACTGTTACTTGGAGTAAGTCCGAAGCGCCATTCTGTCCAATTCTGTTCGCCAATATCCGGATCTTCCCGGTCTGTTGAAACCACCGTGTGTCGCTGACCGATGTCAGGCCGTCAAGCCGTGGTTATCCGACCGTTACCGGTCAGTAATGAACCCCCTTGTGCGGGCGCCGAGAATGCACCACGATCGGCCACGCTCGGTCCGTTGCCCGCAGCCCGACAGCCATTCGGGAGACGGGATTTCTGGGTCCCCACCGAGTAGGCCGGCGACGCCGTCGCCGGTCTGGGACAGGGGGGTCTCTGCCCGCCGATGCGGCAGGGCCTGTCCGGCAGGTTGTGCGTGATGCGTCAGGCGCGACCAGTGGTTGTCGCTCGGGGGTGATCGCCGGTGACCCAGGCGCGCTGCGCCTGTCGACGCGGGCGCTCTCCTGACCGAGGACGTAGCACCTCTCCCATCCCCGCTCCGCTGCACCGACCCCTCGGGATCAGCGGGACGGAGATGTACGTCCGCGAAGGAGGAAAGTCATGGAGTCCGTGGCTCGTGGCGGAACCAGATGGAAGCGGTTCGCCGTGGTCATGGTGCCGAGCGTCGCGGCGACGGCCGCGATAGGCGTGGCCCTCTCGCAGGGTGCGCTCGCGGCATCGTTCAGTGTGTCCGGTCAGCAGTTCAAGGTGACCGCGAAGCAGCTCGACGGCAAGGGGTTCGTCCAGTACGGCGCCATGGACACCGGCGCTTCGGGCAAGCACCCGGTCGCCGTCGTCGGCATGGACTCGGCGAAGATCACCAATCTCTGCCAGTCCGTGGTCGTTCCGGTCCCGCTCTTCGGCAACGTGTCGATGAAGCTCACGGCCGGTGGCGAGGGCGGTCCGCGCGTCGAGGCCAAGAAGCTCTACATCGACGCCGACGATCTGAGGGCCAACGCGACGTTCACCAACGTCGACATCGGTGTCTCGATCGACCGCACGACGAAGGGCCCCGGCCCGAACCCGGGTGACAAGGGCGACGAGCCCCAGCACCGGAAGTACGTACCGGACTCGTTCGCGCAGCAGGCCGACAAGGTGCGCTTCACCGACGTCAAGCAGCGTGCGTGGGCGACGAGTGCGGGCACCTTCAAGCTCTCCGGCCTGCACATGTCGGTCAAGAAGGGCAAGCACGAGTGCTACTGAGGCAGTTGCCGCCCCGGTCTCCCCAGCCTCACTCAACCGCTTCGCTTCACCGAGCCGCAGTCGAGGCCACTGCCGGGGCACTTGCTGTCTGAGCCGCACTCGTTGCGCCGAACGGCCGGGCGCGGGGGCGCCGCACCTCTCCGAGCTGCGGTCCCCGTGCCCGCATCCGACACACAGAACCAAACGCCGTACCCGAGGAGCTGTACGACATGAGCGCCGAAGCGCAAGTGGGCCTTGGTGGTAGCAAGCTCGGCCGGATGCGCCGGAGTTTCCGGGGGTGGCGCGGCCGGCGCCCGTTCTGGGGCGGCCTGCTGACCCTGCTCGGCGGCATCCCGATCATGTACTTCCCGTACGCGAACCTCACGCTCGGCACCCTGACGATCCGGATGGCGACCACCGCCGGGGCCGGATCGCTGATCATCGGCGTGCTGCTGGTCGTGCTCGGCCTGACCATGTGGTTCCAGCCGCAGTCCCGCGTGTTCGCGGGCGTCGCGGCGATCCTGCTCGCCCTGGTCTCCCTGGTGGTGTCCAACTTCGGCGGGTTCGTCATGGGCTTCCTGCTCGCTCTCATCGGCGGCGCGCTCGGCATCTCCTGGGTGCACGAGAAGCCGCAGAGGCCCGTGAGACGGCGCGCGAAGGCGCCGGACGCCAGGGCCTTCGACGGCGGTGCCCCGCAAGCGGCGGCGGGAGCCGCGCACGAGGCGGCACCCGGCGCGGGCGGCATGACCGACGACTTGTCAGGAACGAGCCCGAGCAACGGGACGAACGGGAGGCACCGTGCCGACTGACGAGGTGCGCCGCGGGACCGATGCGGTCACGTCCCGCGGGAGAACGGGGCCGCGGCACGCGGCCCCCAAGAAGCCGCTGTTGACTCGTGTACCCGTCGGCAAGGTGGTGGCCCTCGCGGCCATGCCCACCGCCGTCCTCATGGGGATGGGGCTGACGCCGCAGCTCGCCCAGGCGAAGCCGGGCGTGCCCGAGAACCCCTTCCAGGACGGGCCGTGCGTGACGGCTCCGGACGAGCAGTCCAAGGACGCGGAGAAGGACGCCGCCGAGAAGGCCGCCGCGGACAAGGCAGCGGCCGAGAAGGCCGCGGCGGACAAGGCCAAGAAGGAAGCCGAGCGCAAGAAGCAGGCCGAGGACGCGCGGAAGCGGGCCGAGGACGCGAAGAAGAAGGAGGAGGCGGACAAGCCGACGTCTCCGCCGTCCGCGGAGACGCCCGACAAGCCCGACGAGCCGGAGTCCGGGGCCGATAAGCCGGAGTCCGGGGCCGACAGGACCGGCGAGGCCGGTACCAAGGCCCCGGAGCCGTCCAAGCCCACGAACCCCCTCGACCCGCTGGGTGTCGGCGACGCCCTCAAGGACCTCCTCACGCCGGGCGAGCGCGAGAAGGAGTCCCCGGCCCCGAAGCCGTCCGAGTCCAAGGACCCCGAGGACATCAAGGGCGGCGGCAGCAGGGACGGCAAGGCCACCGAGCCGGTCGAGGGCGCCGCGGACAAGGCGAAGGACACCGCCGACGACATCCGGGACAAGGCCGAGGACGAAGCCGACAAGGCCAAGGACGAGGCCGACAAGGCCAAGGACAAGATCGACGACAAGGCCGAAGACAAGGCCGACGGCGGCCAGGAGGAGCCCGACCCGGAGGAGTCCGAGGACCCCATGGCCCCGGACGAGAACGGCAAGAAGCCGTTCCCGTGCGTCGTGGAGAAGAAGGTGGACGGCGACGACGAGCAGTCGCCCGCGCCGATCCCGAACCAGCCGTGGCACCTGGAGGCCAGTTCCCTGCTGCTCAAGGGGGCCGACTACAAGGGCGTCGTGAACCTGAAGATGCCCAACGGCCAGACCAAGCAGGCGCTGAAGTACATCATCAGCGGCGGTACGGACATCGGGGACCTGCACCAGATCGTCGACGGCCCGGGTGGCAAGAAGTACCACGTCCAGGCCGCCAAGGGCTCCACGTCCACGATCCGCAAGGGCGACACGACGATGTACACGGAGCGCATCTCCGGCAATCTGTTCGGCCTGATCCCGGTCACCTTCGACCCGGAGCACCCGCCGCCGCTGAATCTGCCGCTGATCTACTTCACCAATGTGAAGGTCCAGCAGGCGGGCCAGTTCGGCGGCGAACTCACCATCCCCGGCCTGCACCAGTCGATCACCGACTGAACCGCCCGGAACGCGAGGAGGGCACCCCCGGCCGGGGGTGCCCTCCTCTGCTCACTGTCTGCTTCTCACCGCCCGACGACGTCAGTCGCGGCAGCCGTTGCCCAGGTGGTGCACCCGGACCATGTTCGTGGTGCCGGGGACGCCGGGGGGCGAGCCCGCGGTGATGACCATGGTGTCGCCCTCGTTGTAGCGCTTGAGCTTGAGCAGCTCGGCGTCCACGAGCTCGACCATCGCGTCGGTGTTGTCGACGTGCGGGACGACGAAGGACTCCACGCCCCAGCTCAGCGCGAGCTGGTTGCGGGTCTCCTGGTCCGTGGTGAAGGCCAGGATCGGCTGGGCCGCGCGGTAGCGGGAGAGGCGCCGTGCGGTGTCACCGGACTTGGTGAAGGCCACCAGGGCCTTGCCGTCGAGGAAGTCCGCGATCTCACAGGCGGCGCGGGCCACCGAACCGCCCTGCGTACGCGGCTTCTTGCCGGGCACCAGCGGCTGGAGGCCCTTGGAGAGGAGCTCCTCCTCGGCCGCCGTGACGATCTTCGACATGGTCTTGACCGTCTCGATCGGGTACGCGCCCACGCTGGACTCGGCCGACAGCATGACCGCGTCCGCGCCGTCCAGGATCGCGTTGGCGACGTCGGACGCCTCGGCGCGCGTGGGGCGGGAGTTGGTGATCATCGACTCCATCATCTGGGTCGCGACGATCACCGGCTTGGCGTTGCGGCGGCACATCTCCACGAGGCGCTTCTGCACCATCGGGACCTTTTCGAGGGGGTACTCGACGGCCAGGTCGCCGCGCGCGACCATGACGCCGTCGAACGCCGCCACGACGTCCGCCATGTTCTCGACGGCCTGCGGCTTCTCCACCTTGGCGATGACGGGGACCCGGCGGCCCTCCTCGTCCATCACCTTGTGGACGTCCTTCACGTCGTCCGCGTCGCGCACGAAGGACAGGGCGACCATGTCGCAGCCCATCGCCAGGGCGAAGCGCAGGTCGTCGATGTCCTTCTCGGAGAGCGCGGGCACGTTCACGGCCGCGCCGGGCAGGTTGATGCCCTTGTGGTCCGAGATGACGCCGCCCTCGACGACGATCGTCTTGACGCGCGGTCCGTCGATCTCGACGACCTTCAGCTCGACGTTGCCGTCGTTGATGAGGACCTGGTCGCCCTTGGTGACGTCGCCGGGCAGGCCCTTGTACGTCGTTCCGCAGATCGACTTGTCGCCGGGCACGTCCTCGGTGGTGATGGTGAACTCGTCACCGCGCACCAGCTCGACCGGGCCCTCGGCGAAGGTCTCCAGGCGGATCTTCGGGCCCTGGAGGTCGGCGAGGACGCCGATGGCGCGACCGGTGCGCTCCGCCGCGGCCCGGACGCGGTCGTACCGCCCCTGGTGCTCGGCGTGCGTGCCGTGGCTGAAGTTGAAGCGGGCCACGTTCATGCCGGCTTCGATCAGCGAGACGAGCTGGTCCTCGGAGTCGACGGCGGGACCCAGGGTGCAGACGATTTTGGAACGGCGCATGAGGGCGATCCTATCGGTTTGTTTCGCTACGGAATATTCCGTCTGGCGGAAGATACAAATGGGCGGCCGGGTGCTCAGCTGTTCTTTCCTGCCAGCGCATAAGTCTGTGCGGCGATTTCCAGTTCTTCGTCGGTCGGTACGACCGCGACCTTCACCCGGGCGTACTCGGGGGAGATCAGCCGCGGCTGGTCGCTCCGCACCGCGTTGAGGTCGCCGTCCACCGCGAGGCCCAGCTCCTCCAGGCCCGCCACGGCGGCCTCGCGCACCGGCGCCGCGTTCTCGCCGACGCCCGCCGTGAAGGCGATGGCGTCCACCCGGCCGAGAACCGCGTAATAGGCGCCGATGTACTTCTTCAGGCGGTGAATGTAGATGTCGAAGGCGAGTCGGGCCTGTTCGTCGCCCTCGTCGATGCGGCGGCGGATCTCCCGCATGTCGTTGTCGCCGCACAGGCCGATAAGGCCGCTCTTCTTGTTGAGGAGCGTGTCGATTTCGTCGATGGAAAGGCCGCCGACCCGCGCCAGGTGGAAGATCACGGCCGGATCCAGGTCTCCGGAACGCGTACCCATCACGAGCCCCTCCAAAGGCGTGAGGCCCATGGAGGTGTCCACGCACCGGCCGCCGCGCACGGCGGACGCGGAGGCGCCGTTGCCGAGGTGCAGGACGATGACGTTCACGTCCTCGGGGGCCTTGCCGAGCAGCTCCGCGGTCGCCCGCGACACGTACGCGTGCGAGGTGCCGTGGAAGCCGTACCGGCGTACGCGGTGCTCGTCGGCGGTGGCCACGTCGATCGCGTAGCGGGCGGCCGCCTCCGGCATCGTCGTGTGGAAGGCGGTGTCGAAGACGGCGACCTGGGGCAGGTCCGGGCGCAGCGCCTGGGCCGTGCGGATGCCGGTGATGTTGGCGGGGTTGTGCAGCGGGGCCACCGGCACCAGGCGCTCGATCTCGGCGAGGACCGCGTCGTCGATGACCGTGGGCTCGGTGAACTTCAGGCCGCCGTGCACGACGCGGTGGCCGATCGCGGCCAGCTCGGGCGAGTCGAGGCCGAGCCCGTCCGCGGCCAGCTCCTCCGCGACGGCCTTCAGGGCGGCCTCGTGGTCGGCGATCGGCCCGGTGCGCTCGCGCTCGGCGCCGCCGCCCGTCAGCGGGGTGTGCTTCAGCCGGGAGGTCTCCTCGCCGATGCGCTCGACGAGGCCCATGGCCAGGCGGCTGTTGTCCGCCATGTCGAGGAGCTGGTACTTCACCGACGACGAGCCGGAGTTGAGGACGAGGACACGGGACGAGCTCACTGGGGGGCCTTCTCGGTGGGGGACTGGGGGGAGGACTGGGTGGGGGTCTGGGCCTGGATCGCCGTGATGGCGACCGTGTTCACGATGTCCTGGACGAGCGCGCCGCGGGACAGGTCGTTGACGGGCTTGCGCAGGCCCTGGAGCACCGGGCCGACGGCGATCGCGCCGGCCGAGCGCTGCACGGCCTTGTAGGTGTTGTTGCCGGTGTTCAGGTCGGGGAAGACCAGGACGCTGGCCTGGCCCGCGACGGCGGAGCCCGGCAGCTTGGTGGCGGCCACGGACGGCTCGACGGCGGCGTCGTACTGGATCGGGCCCTCGATCTTCAGGTCCGGGCGCTGGCCGCGGACCAGCTCGGTGGCCTCGCGGACCTTGTCGACGTCGGCGCCCGAGCCGGAGGTGCCGGTGGAGTACGACAGCATCGCGATGCGCGGCTCGACGCCGAACTGCGCGGCCGTGCCCGCGGACTGCACGGCGATGTCCGCGAGCTGGGTGGCGTTCGGGTCGGGGTTGACCGCGCAGTCGCCGTACACGAGGACCTTGTCGGCCAGGCACATGAAGAACACGGACGACACGATCGACGCGTCGGGCTTTGTCTTGATGATCTCGAAGGCGGGGCGGATGGTCGCGGCCGTGGAGTGCACGGAGCCGGACACCATGCCGTCGGCGAGGCCGCCCTGCACCATCAGCGTGCCGAAGTAGTTCACGTCGGCCACCACGTCGTACGCCAGCTCCACGGTCACGCCCTTGTGGGCGCGCAGGCGCGCGTACTCCTCGGCGAAGCGCTGGCGGAGCTCGGACGTCTGCGGGTCGACGAGCTGCGAGTCCGCGAGGTCCACGCCGAGGTCGGCGGCCTTCTTGCGGATGGCCTCCTCGGGGCCGAGCAGCGTCAGGTCGCACACGCCGCGGCGCAGCAGCACGTCGGCGGCGCGCAGGACGCGCTCCTCGGTGCCCTCGGGCAGGACGACGCGGCGGCGGTCGGCGCGGGCCCGCTCCAGGAGCTTGTGCTCGAACATCATCGGCGTGACGCGGTCGCTGCCGGACACCGACAGGCGCTCCAGGAGCTCGGCGGTGTCGATGTGCCGCTCGAAGACGCCGAGGGCGGTCTCCGCCTTGCGCGGCGTCGCCGCGTTCAGCTTGCCCTCCAGGGCGAACAGTTCGCCGGCCGTCGGGAAGGAGCCGCCGGCGACCGCGACCACGGGCGTGCCGGGCGCGAGCCGGTCGGCCAGGCGCAGGATCTCCGGGCCCGGCTGCTCGTTCAGGGTGAGCAGGACGCCCGCGATCGGCGGGGTGCCCGCGCTGTGCGCGGCGAGCGCGCCGACGACCAGGTCGGCGCGGTCGCCGGGAGTCACGACCATGCAGCCCGGGGTCAGGGCGTTCAGGAAGGTCGGCAGCATCGCGCCGCCGAAGACGAAGTCGAGGGCGTCCCTGGCCAGGCCCGAGTCGTCGCCGAGGAGCACCCTGCCGCCGAGCGCGTGGGTGATCTGCGCGACGGTCGGCGCGGCCAGGGCGGGCTCGTCGGGCAGCACGTAGCAGGGCACCGGCAGGCCGGTGGCGAGGTGCTCGTGGATCTCGGCGCGGTCGGCGGGGGCCACGCGGTTGGTGACCACCGCGAGGACGTCGCAGCCCAGGGCCTCGTAGGCGCGGTAGGCGTTGCGGGTCTCGGCGCGCACCGACTCGGCGGTCTGGTTCTTGCCGCCGACGACGGCGAGGACGGAGGCGCCGAACTCGTTCGCGAGCCGGGCGTTGAGCGACAGCTCGTCGGGGAGCTGGGTGGCGGCGAAGTCGGTGCCGAGCACCAGGACCACGTCGTAGGAGCGCGCGACCTGGTGGAAGCGGTCGACGAGCTGGGAGACCAGCTCGTCGGTGCCCCGCTCGGCCTGGAGCGCGGAGGCCTCGTGGTAGTCCATGCCGTACACGGACGCCGGGTCCTGGGAGAGCCGGTAGCGGGCGCGCAGAAGCTCGAAGAGCCGGTCCGGTCCGTCGTGGACGAGCGGGCGGAAGACTCCCACGCGGTCCACCTGGCGGGTCAGGAGTTCCATGACTCCCAGCTCGACGACCTGGCGGCCGTCGCCCCGGTCGATCCCGGTCACGTACACGCTGCGCGTCACGCGTGCTCTCCGTTTCTTCTCTGTTCCCGCTGGTGAGGAGGGGGAGGGCAGCTCCGGCAGCGCCGGAAAAACACCCGATATTGTTGGTCGTGCCCTCTTGACAATACCTCTGCGGCTGGCTAAGTCGCAGGCTGGCCGAACGCCGTGGAACAATCGGACCGGCTCACACGAAGCAACAGCGAGCAGGAGACACAGCGCGATGCGTATCGGAATTCTCACCGCGGGCGGCGACTGCCCGGGCCTCAACGCAGTGATCCGGTCGGTCGTGCACCGAGCCGTCACGAACTACGGCGACGAGGTCATCGGCTTCGAGGACGGGTACGCGGGCCTGCTCGACGGGCGCTACCGGACCCTGGACCTGAACGCGGTCAGCGGCATCCTGTCCCGCGGCGGCACGATCCTCGGCTCCTCCCGCCTTGAGCGCGCCCGCTTCCGCGCCGCCTGCGACAACGCCAAGGACCTGATCGAGAAGAGCGGCTTCGACGCGCTCATCCCGATCGGCGGCGAGGGCACGCTGACCGCGGCGAAGATGCTGCACGAGGCCGGGGTACCCGTGGTGGGCGTGCCCAAGACCATCGACAACGACATCTCCTCCACGGACCGCACCTTCGGCTTCGACACGGCCGTCGGCGTGGCCACCGAGGCCATGGACCGGCTGAAGACCACCGCCGAGTCCCACCAGCGCGTGATGGTCGTCGAGGTCATGGGGCGGCACGCGGGCTGGATCGCCCTGGAGTCCGGCATGGCGGGCGGCGCCCACGGCATCTGCCTGCCCGAGCGGCCCTTCGACCCGGCCGACCTGGTCAAGCTGGTCGAGGAGCGGTTCGCGCGCGGCAAGAAGTTCGCGGTGATCTGCGTCGCCGAGGGCGCCCACCCCGCCGACGGCACCATGGACTACGGCAAGGGCGCCATCGACCAGTTCGGCCACGAGCGCTTCCAGGGCATCGGCACGGCCCTCGCCTACGAGCTGGAGAAGCGCCTCGGTAAGGAGGCCAAGCCGGTCATCCTCGGCCACGTCCAGCGCGGCGGCACGCCCACCGCGTACGACCGTGTCCTCGCCACCCGCTTCGGCTGGCACGCCGTCGAGGCCGTCCACCGCGGCGACTACGGCCGCATGACCGCGCTGCGCGGCACGGACATCGAGATGGTGCCGCTCGCGGAGGCCGTGACGGAGCTCAAGACGGTCCCGAAGGACCGGATGGACGAGGCCGAGTCCGTCTTCTAGGACTGCCTTACGAGACCGGGCGAGGCCCGAAGACAACCTCTTCGGCGACTAGAACGTTCTATCCAGAGCTCATACAGATGTCCGGGGGCGCGTCCCGGGCCGTCTCAGGGCGGGCCCGGGACCAGGGGCCAGAAGTGGTCGAGGACCCGGTCGAGGAAGTCGCGGCCCGCCTGCCCCGAGGCGTCCGCGCTCGCGCCCGCGCCCCAGCTCAGGGTGCGGACCATCCGTGACTGGTACTCCTCGTGCAGCCGCCGCAGCGGCCCCTCGACGGTGCGCTTGTCGACGGCGAGGAGCTTGCTGACCGGGCGTACGTACCCCTGCCAGCGGGTCGTCACCGCGCTGCGCAGCAGCTCCGCGAGCCGGTCCGCGCGGCCGGTGACCGCGATGAAGTCCGGCAGCGAGAGCTGGAGCGTGTGTGCGAGGGCGGCGGACTGCCGGTCGCTGCCGCGCCACTCGTCGGTCTCCTCCATGCGCAGATACGCCTGGAGCTCCACGCCCGCGCCGCGCGCCACGTCCTCCGGGGCGAGGGCGCGCGCAAGCCGGTGCTCCCGCAAGGTCCGCGCGGCGCCCATGAGTTCGCCGGGCGAACACCACAGCGTGGCCGCGAGCGCGGTCAGCTCCGCCGCGTTGGGCGTGGCCAGACCCCGCTCCCACGCGCTGACGGTGTCCGCGGTGACGTGGGTGAGGCCGTAACCGGCCCGCATGCCGTACGCGACGTGGCCGGGCGCCATGCCCAGCGCCTCGCGCAGCCGACGCGCGGCGGGGAAGTCGAAGGGCGGTGTGGGCTGGCTGCGTTGCACGGGGCACACGGTAGGGCGACAGCGGTCGGGCGACTACGGTGCGTTCCTACGAGGCTACTGCTGGGAGGAACACACATCCGGCAACGCACCACGCCGCGCGCCCCTGCGCCGGTCCGGGCCGCAAGCCCGTTACCCCTTCACCGCGCCGCCGAGGGCGAAGCCGCCGCCCAGGCGCCGGGCGATCAGGACGTACAGCAGGATCACCGGCGTCGAGTAGATGAGGGAGAACGCCGCGAGCTGGCCGTAGACGATGGCGCCCTTGCTGCCGAAGAAGTCGTTGATGCTGACCGCCGCGGGCATCTGGTCGGGGGAGAGCAGCAGCATGAACGGGACGAAGAAGTTCCCCCACATCAGGACGAAGGAGAAGACGGTCACGACGGCGACGCCCGGCCCCATCAGGGGCAGCACGATGCGGACGAGGGACTGCAGCGGCGAGGCGCCGTCCGTCCAGGCGGCCTCCTCCAGCTCCTTGGGCACGCCGTCCATGAAGTTCTTCATCAGCCAGATGGCGAACGGCAGTTGGGACGCGGCGAAGAAGAAGATCGTGCCCTGCATGGTGTCGATGAGGTCGACGCGGACGAACAGCGCGTACACCGGAACCATGATGGCGGTGATGGGCAGGCTCGTCGCGAACAGGATCGTCAGCATGAACGGCCGGTTGAGCCGGGAGGAGTAGCGCGACAACGGGTAGGCCGCGAGGGCCGCGCTCACCACCGTAAGCAGCGTGCCGCCGCCGCACAGCAGCAGGCTGTTCAGCATCGGCGTGAAGGTGATCTCGTCGGTGAGGACCGCGTCGAAGTTGTCGAGCGTGAAGCCGTCAGGGGACTTCACGCCCACGTCGGCCTTGGGGTCGACGGCGGAGAGCAGCACCCAGGCGAGCGGCACCGCGAAGGCCGCCGCCACCGTGAGCAGTCCGATGTCGGCGGCGATGCGGCGGCTGCGGGCGCGGCGTGCGGACATCAGACCTCCGTGCGCAGCAGGCGCATGTAGACCAGGGAGAACAGGGACCCCACGAGGAGCAGGAGGAGCGCCACCGCCGTGCCGTACCCGATCATGCTCTTCTGGAACGCCTGCTCGTACATGAACAGCGGCAGCGTCTGGCTGCGGTTGCCGGGCCCGCCGCGCGTCATCACCCAGATGAGGCCGAAGACGGAGAGCGTCTGGAGGGTGTTGAGCATCAGGTTCGTGCCGATGGAGCGGCGGATCATCGGCAGCGTGATGTGCCACATCCGGCGCCAGCCGCCCGCGCCGTCGACCTCCGCGGCCTCGGTGATCTCCTGGGGGATCTCGCTGAGCGCCGCCGAGTACACGAGCATCGAGAAGGCCGTGCCCCGCCACATGTTCGCGAACGACACCGCGAGGATCGGCAGCGTGTACAGCCAGTTCTGGGACGGCAGATGCAGGACGTCGAGGACCGCGTTGAGGGTGCCGTCGCGGCGGAAGAAGGCGTACAGGAGAAAGCCCGCGACGACCTCGGGCAGCACCCAGGCCGTGATGACGACGGCCCCGGTGACGGTGCGCACCGTCTTGGACGCCCGCCGCATCAGGACGGCGAGCGCCAGGCCGAGCGTGTTCTGCCCGACGATCGACGACAGGAAGGTGAAGACGAGCGTCAGCCGGACCGCGTTGAGGAAGTCCTCGTCGGCGAAGGCCGTGCGGAAGTTCTCGAAGCCGACGAAGCTCTCGTGCGCCTGGCCGGTCAGCTGGAGGTCGGTGAAGGCGATGTACGCGCAGTAGCCGATGGGGCCCGCGAGGAACAGCGCCATCAGGACGACGGCGGGGGAGACGGGCAGGGCGCGGCCCAGTGAGCGGGCGAGGCGCCGGCGGCGCGGCGCGGCGGCCCGCGGCGGGGCCTCGCGCGGTGCCGTCGCCGGGGCCTTCACCTCTCGATCACCTTGCCGTCCGTCGCCGACCTGACCTCGTCGTCGTAGCCGCTCGCCGCGCCCGCCACGGAGTCGTCACGCGTGGTGACCTTCTCCATGGCCTCCTGCATCGCGGTGGAGACCTTCGGGTACGCGGGGTAGGCGGGCCGGTAGTGGGTGGCGGCGACCAGGCCGGTGAAGAACCGGATGCCGGGCTGCGCCCGCACGTACTCGGGGTCCTTGGCGACGTCCTCCCGTACGGAGATCCCGGAGTTGGCGATGTACCACCGCTTCGCGTTCTCCTTCGTCTGCATCGTCTCGATGAACTCGAACGCGAGGTCGGGGTTGTCCGCCTTCGCCGGGACGGCCCAGGTCCAGCCGCCGGACATGCTGACCTTGCCGGGCGCCTGGCCGTGCTGCGTGGGCATGGCCGCGAGGCCCAACTCCTTGGACCACTCGGGCCATTCGTGCCCGGAGCCCTTGAGCCAGTCCTGCGGCAGCCAGGAGCCGTCGAGGTTGATGGCGAGCTTGCCCTCGGGCAGGAACTCGCCGCGTACGCGCGTGGCCATGTTCGGGTCGAGCGCGTCCTCGACGTCCGGGCCGAGCTTCTCCTTGTAGACGGTCTCGACGAACGTGAGCGCGTCCTTGAACCCCTTGCTGCCCACGACCCACTTCTTGGCCTTCGGGTCGTACACCGGGTCCTTGCCCGTGCCGTACAGGAGCATCTCCAGGCCCTGCATGGCGGAGGTCTCGCCACCGGGCTTGCCGGTGTACACGTTCAGCGGCACGACGCCCGGGACCTTCTCCTTGACCGTGCGGGCGGCGTCCAGGACCTCGTCCCAGTCCTTCGGCTGCCAGTCCTGCGGCAGGCCCGCCTTCCTGAAGATGTCCCTGCTGAACCACAGGCCGCGGGTGTCCGTCCCGTCCGGCACGCCGTACGTCTTGCCGTCCTCGGCCCGCGCCGCCGCCTTGGCCGTGTCGATGAACTTCGGCCACTCCTTCCACTTCTCCAGATAGGGGTCGAGCGGCTTCAAGTACCCGCTGGTGATGTCGGAGTTGATGAGGAAGGTGTCCTCGTAGACGAGGTCGGGCGCGGTCTTCGGGGAGCGCAGCATCTGCTGCACCTTCGTGTAGTACTCGGCGTCCGGCGCCTTGATCGGCACCAGCTTCACCTTCTTGCCCGGATGCGCCTTCTCGAACTGCTTCTTCATGGCCTCCAGGTAGTCGTCCATCACCCGGATCTGGTTGTCCATGGACTGCTTGTACGACACCTTCACGGTGTCCGGGTCGTCACCGGAGCCGCCGCCGCACGCGGTGAGGGCGCCGGCGGCGAGCACGGTCGCGAGGAGGAGAGGGGCGGAAGCGGTGGGGCGCACGGGCACGACCTCCTACGGTCCGGCGCGGCCGCGCTGCCTGCCGCGCACGGCTGCTGCCCGGTGAACGTAAGCGCTTGCTGGAACCAAGGTCAATGCCCTTGCAGCGGCGTGGCGGGCCCGTGCGGGGCGCCGGGGCCCCTCAGGACGGCGGCAGCCACCGGTACACCAGTTCCGGGCGGCCCACGTGCCCGTACTGGGGGCTGCGGGCCGCGCGGCCCGTGTCGACCAGGTGCTCCAGATAGCGGCGGGCCGTGATGCGGGACAGGCCCGTGCTGTCGGCGGCGGCCGCGGCGGTGAGGCCGTCGGGCGGGGCGTCGCGGAGGGTGCGGGTGACCCGTTCGAGGGTGGGGCCGCTGAGGCCCTTGGGCAGGGTGGCGGGCGCCGGGGCGCGCAGGGTCGCGAGCGCGCGGTCCACCTCGTCCTGCCCGGTCGCCTCGCCCGCCGCGCTGCGGAACTCGGCGTAGCGCGTGAGCCGGTCCCGGAGGGTGGCGAAGGTGAAGGGCTTCAGGACGTACTGGATGACACCGAGGGAGACGCCTTCGCGGACGACGGTCAGGTCGCGGGCGGAGGTGACGGCGATGACGTCCGCCTTGTGCCCGGCGGCGCGCAGGCTGCGGGCCAGGGCCAGACCGTGGCCGTCGGGGAGGTTCAGGTCCAGGAGGATCAGGTCGACGGGCCCGCGGTCGAGGGCGCGGCGCGCCTCCGCGGCGGTGTGGGCGGTCGCGGTCGCCTCGAAGCCCGGCACCCGGTTGACGTACAGGACGTGGGCGTCCGCCGCGACGGGGTCGTCCTCGACGACGAGGACGCGGATGGGGTCGGGCACGGTCATCTCTCGGCCCCTTCTCGGTGCGTGGCGGCTTCGGGATGGGGGGCGGCTTCGCGATGGGTGGCGGTGAGCGGCAGCGTCGCGGTGAACTCGGCGCCGCCCGCCGGGGATTCGGCCACCGTCAGCGTCCCGCCGTTGCGGGTGGCCGCCTGGTGGGCCAGGGAGAGGCCGAGGCCGCGGCCGTCGGGCGACTTGGTGGACCAGCCCCGGGTGAAGACCGCCTCGCGGTGGGCCTCGGGGATGCCGGGGCCGGTGTCGGCGACGCGGAGCAGCAGGGAGTCGGGGCGGGCCAGGACGGTCACCGTGACGTGGGCGGACGGCGAGCCCTGGGCCGCGTCGACGGCGTTGTCGATGAGGTTGCCGAGGATGGTGACGAGGTCGCGCGACGCGGGCGCGCTCGGCAGCCGGCCGTCGTCGACGCTGGTGTCGTCGGAGACGACCAGCTCGACGCCGTGCTCGTTGGCCTGGGCGGCCTTGCCGAGGAGCAGGGCCGCGAGCACCGGTTCGTTGACGGCCGCGACGACCTGGTCGGTGAGGGCCTGGGCCAGCTCCAGCTCGGCCGTGGCGAACTCCACCGCCTCGTCGGCGCGGCCCAGTTCGATCAGGGACACCACGGTGTGCAGCCGGTTCGCGGCCTCGTGGGCCTGCGAGCGCAGGGCGCGGGTGAAGCCGCGCTCGGAGTTCAGCTCACCGGCGAGCGCCTGGAGCTCGGTGTGGTCGCGCAGGGTGACCACGGTGCCCTTGCGGTCGCCGCCGGAGACCGGCGAGGTGTTCACGACGAGGACCCGGTCCGCCGTCAGGTGCACCTCGTCCACGCGCGGGGCCGCGTCGAGGAGTGCGCCGGTCAGCGGCGCGGGCAGGCCCAGGTCGGTGACGTAGGCGCCGACGACGCCCTCGTCCGCGTCGAGGAGCTCGCGCGCGGCGTCGTTGATGAGGGCCACGCGCCGCCGCCCGTCGAGCATGAGCAGCCCCTCGCGCACGGCGTGCAGCGCGGCCTCGTGGTAGTCGTGCATGCGGCTCAGCTCGGCCGCGTTCATGCCGTGGGTGCTGCGGCGCAGACGCGCGTTGATGACGTACGTACCGACGGCGCCGAGGACCAGGGCGGCCGCCGCGACGCCGAGGAGCGCCACCAGCTGGCCGCGCGCCTTCGCGGTGATCTCGTCGATGGTGATGCCCGCGCTGACCAGGCCGACGATCCGGCCGCCGTCGTGGACGGGCGTGACCACGCGCACGGAGGGGCCGAGCGTGCCCGTGTACGTCTCCGTGAAGGTCTGGCCGCGCAGCGCCTCCGCCGTGTGGCCGAGGAAGCGCTGCCCGATGCGGGCCGGGTCGGGGTGGGTCCAGCGGATGCCGCGCCTGTCCATGATCGTGACGAAGGCGACGCCGGTGTCCCGCTGCACCCGGGAGGCGTACGGCTGGAGCGCGCGGGACGGGTCGTCGCCGCGGATCGCCTCGCGCACCGACGGCGCGTCCGCGACCGCGCGCGCCGCCGCCGTGGCCTGGCGGCGGGCCGCCTCCTCCGCCTGGTGCCGGTCGCTGAGGTACGTGAACAGGGCGCAGCCCGCGACCACGACCGCCACCAGGACCACCTGCATGGCGAAGAGCTGACCGGCGAGGCTGCGCGGGGCGCGCGGAGCCCGCGGTCGGCGGGTCGGTCGGGAGGCCTGGGACATGGTGCAAGTCTGCCTCGCCGTACCCGCCTGACCTAAAGGAACGTCCGCGAGGAACGCCATGGGCAGCGTTCACGAAGAGCTCCGCGCGAACTCAATGAACGCAAGGGTGACCGCCCTCACACCCCGGGAGATAGTCACCCGGAATCGCCAGGACGTGAGCCGCACGACTCGCGAGGACGCAGTGGTCGTAGTCGCCCAAGGAGGCAACCGTGGCAGATGACAGGACGGCGGCGGGCGCCGCCGGGACCGGCGCGGCACCGCCCGCCGCGGGGACGGGCACCCCGCCCGCGCGGCGGGACCGCACCCACTACCTCTACATCGCCGTCATCGGAGCCGTGCTCATCGGCATCGCGGTCGGCTTCATCGCGCCGGACTTCGCCAAGGAGCTCAAGCCCCTCGGCGCCGGTTTCGTGAACCTGATCAAGATGATGATCTCGCCGATCATCTTCTGCACGATCGTGCTCGGCGTGGGCTCGGTCCGGCAGGCCGCGAAGGTCGGCAAGGTCGGCGGCCTCGCGCTCGCCTACTTCGTCGCGATGTCCGTGGTCGCCCTGGCCATCGGCCTGCTCGTCGGCAACATCCTGCACCCGGGCTCCGGCATGGACCTGACCTCGTCGGACAAGGCCGCGGGCCACGACGCGGCCGACGAGGCGGACAAGGGCCTCGTCGACTTCGCGCTCGGCATCATCCCCAAGACGATGGTCTCCGCCTTCACCCAGGGCGAGGTCCTCCAGACCCTGCTCGTCGCGCTCCTCGTCGGCTTCGCCCTCCAGGCCATGGGCCGCACGGGCGAGCCGATCCTCCGCGGGGTGGGGCACATCCAGAAGCTGGTCTTCCGCATCCTGGGCATGATCATGTGGGCCGCGCCCATCGGCGCGTTCGGCGCGATGGCCGCCGTCATCGGCGAGACCGGCACGGACGCGCTCAAGGCGCTGGCCACCATCATGATCGGCTTCTACGTCACCTGCGCGCTCTTCATCGTGTTCGTGCTCGGCACGCTGCTGCGCCTGGTCACCGGGGTCAACCTCTTCAAGCTGCTGAAGTACCTGGGCCGGGAGTTCCTGCTCATCCTGTCCACGTCGTCGTCGGAGTCCGCGCTGCCGCGGCTCATCGCGAAGATGGAGCACCTGGGCGTGAGCCGCCCCGTCGTCGGCATCACCGTGCCGACCGGGTACTCCTTCAACCTCGACGGCACGATGATCTACCTGACCATGGCCTCGCTCTTCATCGCCGACGCGATGGACCAGCCGCTGGGCGTGGGCGAGCAGATCTCGCTGCTCCTCTTCATGATGATCGCCTCCAAGGGTGCCGCGGGCGTCTCCGGCTCCGGCATCGCCGTCCTCGCCAGCGGCCTCCAGTCGCACAAGCCCGCGCTCGTCGACGGCGTCGGCCTCATCATCGGCGTCGACCGCTTCATGAGCGAGGCCCGCGCGCTCACCAACTTCGCGGGCAACGCGGTGGCCACGCTCCTCATCGGTACGTGGACCAAGGAGGTCGACCGGGACCGGGTCGCCCTCGTCCTCGACGGCAAGCTGCCCTTCGACGAGCGGACCCTCGTCGACGACGAGCACGGGGCGCCTCCGGCGGCGGAGGCCGTGCCCGAGCAGGTGCCGCTGGAGAAGGCGCCGGTGAAGGCGTAGGCCCTCGCGGCAGTGCACCCCAAGTGATGTGCGGCAGCCCCCGGACCCCCGTGGCCCGGGGGCTGCCGATACGACTTCAGAGGAGCTGACCACCCTCATGCGTACTGCTCTCCCCGACCGAGTGCTCGGCGTCTGCGGCCACTGGACCACCGCCCCGATACCCGTGGGGGAGGTCCGGTGCAGGGGCGGCGGCTGGTGCACGCAGTACGTGTGTCCGGACTGCGTGCACACCTCCCACTACCGCCTCGGGCCGCAGTGGGACGACTTGCCGGCGCACCTGCACCGCTGACCGCTACCCTGCGCTGGTCGCGACGCCCGCGAGGAAGGCCCTCCAGGCGGGAAGCCCGAGCAGCAGGGCGGGGCCGCCGGGGTTCTTGGAGTCACGTATGCCGACGCCTCCGTTGCGGCTGGCGCTGGGCTGGTGGGTGAGGTCGGCGACCTCCAGGCAGTTGTTGCCGGTGCCGCCGCTGTACGACGACTTGAACCAGGTGGACAGGTCGGCGACTTCAACGCAGTTGCTGGGGACGCCGTCGCTGTACGAAGACTTGCGCCATGCCTCCTCCGGAGCGAGGCCGAGCGCACTGAAGCGGGTGTTCATGGGGTCACAGCTCCCGTTCTAGTCGGTGCAGGAAGTCTGGGGTGTCCTCGGGCGGCAAGGCGGAGGCGACCAGCGCGTTGAACCGGCGTGTGAAGCGGGCGACTTCGCGCGGCTTGTCCGAGGTGGAGATGGCGTTCCAGGCGCTGTCGATCTGAACCCGGGGAGGGAACCGGTCTCCTAGGTCCAGGATCGCGAAGTCGTTGGTGGCGCGGTACCCCCAGCGGAACGGCAGTACCTGGAGCGTGACGTGTTCCAGCTCCGAGCGCTCCAGGAGCCGCGTGTACTGCTCACGCATCACCTCCGCGCCGCCGACTGGATACCGCAAGGCGGCCTCGCCGAGGATGACATGGAGCTTGACCGGATCCTCCCGGGTGAGCACGTCCTGCCGCCTCATGCGCAGTTCAACGCTGCTGCGGATCCCTTCCGACGTCGTCTCCTCGACCGGCTTCTGGACCTCGTGCAGCGCCGTCGCGTAGCGCTCGGTCTGGAGGAGCCCGTACACGAGCGTCGGGTGGTACGCCGTCATGCTGCGTGCCTCGGGCTCCAGCCCGACGAAGCTCGGCAGCTCGGGCGGTAGCGGCCCGCGGTATTGGGTGAGCCAATCCTGCGTGGACGACTCCCGGTTGAGGTTGATGAAGGAGTTGACGAGGTCCTCGTCGGTGACGCCGTACTTGCTCAGCAGCTTGCGCAAGTCGCCCACGTTCCGGAAGTTGAGGGCGCCGGTCTCGATCCGCTGTAGCGAGGTCTCGGAGATCTTCAGGCCTTGGACGGCTTGCTTCCGTGTGAGGCCGCCTCCACTCTCGCTCTGTCCGCAACTTTCGCGCAACTGTCTCAGCTGTAGGCCCAATTCAAGGCGCTGACTGGTGCGCCCACGCTTCGCCGCCATGCTGCTCGCTCTCGTCGCGCTGTGTGTGCCAGCGGTTGCCGTGCGGCGAGTGTGGCACCGGCTGTCGTGCTCGCGCAGGCACTTGCGCGGATCCAGGCATAGTCCAATGTTCCTCCCCTGGATATTCAATGGGCTTTCGATTGCAGTCGAACGCGCAAGGGCGCGACCGTAATCGGCATGAAGAACCCCACGGCACCCCCACCCCCACCTCCCTCCGCGGCCCACCTCACTCACGCCTGGTCCGCGGGCTACCCCATGACCCCCGCGGCCGCAGGCCTCGCCCGGCAGGGCGCGCGGCGGCGGCTCGCCGCATGGGGGTGGGGCGGCGACGTCGACGACGCCGTGCTCGTCGTGTCCGAGCTGGTCGCCAACGCCACCCGGCACGCGCGCACCGCGGACCACCACCTGTGGCTGCGGCTCGCCGTCACGCAGGGCGGCGCACTGGTCGTCGACGTGTCGGACCCGGTGGGGGAGTTCCCCGACTTCGACTCGGCGGCCCCGCTGGGGGAGGGCGGCCGCGGGCTCCTCGTCGTACGCGAACTGGCGCAGGACGTGGGCTGGTTCCCACGCCAGGGGCAGGGCAAGACGGTCCGCGCACTGCTGCCGCGCAAGGGCTGACCCGTCACCCCCGTACGCCGAGGAAGCACGCGTCAGGCGATGACGTCGAGCTCCCTGCGGGCCCGCTGGGCGAACTCGCGCACGGCTGGCTCGCGCCACCAGGGGCCGAGGGCCGTGCTGAACTCGCGGACGTAGTCCTTGGCCCTGCTGGACTGGACGCGGGCGAGGATGTCGACGGACCGGTGGCCGAGCCGGAGGCCGTGGTCGAGGTCGCGGGCCTGGAGGTGGGCGGTTCCTACGATGGCGAGCCGCATGCCGACGGAGCGGGTGAACACTCCTGGCGGCATCGCGGCGGCCCGCTGGTTCCAGGCCAGGGCCGCTTTGGGGTTGTTCAGGTCGCGGAAGACCTCGGAGGCGTCCGCCGAGAGGCGGGCGTGCTGGTAGAAGTCGATCCACCTGGGCTCGTCACCACTGTCCTGCCGGGCCCGGTCGAGGAGGTCCTCGGAGGCGGCCAGGGCGCGCGAGGCGGCCCGCGCGTCGTGCTCGCGGGCGTGCGCGCGGGCCTCGATGAGCTTGGTGAATGCCAGCACTCTCGGGGCGGCTCGGCCGCTGGCCCGGCTGAAGGCACCCTGGGTCATGTCGATGGCCTCGGAGGCGAAGCCGCGCATGAGGGATTGCAGGGCCATGGTGGTGAGTACGTAGCAGCCCAGCTGCACGTCCGCGCCCGCGCGGGCGAGGCTGAGGGCCTGGATGAAGTGCCGCTGGGCTTCGTTGTGTTCACCGGTGTCGAAGGCGGTCCATCCGGCCAGGCGGGACAGCTCGGCGGTCACGGAGAAGAGTTCGCGTCCGACCGCGTCGCTGAAGTTGCCTTGCAGCAGCGGGGCCGCGCGGTGGTCGAGGCAGGAGGTGACCGAGCTGGCCTTCCAGTTCCCGCCGCCGAAGCGGGAGTCCCAGCGGCGGGCGTCGTCGGCGGCGTCCCGCAGCTCGTCCAGGTCGGCCCGGCCGACCCGGTGGCTCCCGCGGCGTTCGGCACTGTCGTCGGCGGGGGTGACGAGCCAGCGGGTGACGGGGGTGGTGAAGGCGGAGGCGGCGAAGCCGGATCCGGCCATGAAGTCGCGGCGGTTCACGGATCTCCAGAACGTGGTGGCGGCGCTCACGGCGCCGACGGGGTCCCTGGGGAAATCCAACCCCACATCCGCGTCGATTGTCGTCGGCTCGCCCATGCCGATGTCCGCCAGCGCGACCGGCCGCCCCAGCCTCTCCCCGATGGCCTGCGCCAGCAGACGAGGGACCGGCCTCCTGCTGAAGCTCCGGGCAGGCGGGGGCGGAGGTCAGTCCGTCTGCTTTGCCGCCACCTCGTTCACCAGGGCCGTTGCCTCTGGGAGGGGGAGGCCTGCCGCGGTGAGGAACGTGGTCGCGGCCGCCCGGCCCGCCTCCTGGGTGTCGAGGATGCCGTCGTTCACCGCCTCCATCAGGCCGAAGACGATGCTTTCGAGGACGTAGACCAGGGCCCGCGGCGGCACGGCCGTGGTGAACCGGCCCTCGTCCAGGGCGCGTTGGATCATCGCGACGCCCGCCTCGTTCATGGGGGCGAGGCGTTCGCGGATGCCGTCCATGGTGACGGCGCGCTGGGCCAGGGAGAGCAGCAGGCGGTAGCGGTCGGTGACGCGCCAGACGCCGAGCATCGCGGCGGCGATGGCCCGCGTCGGGTCCTCGGTGCCGACGTCGGCGTACGCGGCGGAGTGCGCGGCCAGCACCGCTTCGACGGCCTCGTCGAGGAGCGCGGTGACCAGGGCGTCGCGGCTCGGGAAGTGGCCGTAGACCGTGCGGCGCACCACCCCGGCGCCCCGGGCGATCTGGTCCATGGACGCGTCCGGGTCCCGGGTCAGCTCGGTGTGGGCGACGTCGAGGATGCGGCGGCGGTTGGCGTCGGCGCGGGCCGTGGCGGCGCTCGCGGCCCCGCCGGTGGCAGGCCCTGCCCCGGCGGCCCCGGTGTGCGGCGGCGTCGGCTTCGTACGGCTCATGGCGCCATTGTGCCGCCCCTCCGCGCACTTGCACATCGCTGTGCAAGAAGGCCGCTCGTGAGCTACATTGCACAACGCCGTGCAATTACACAGTGGTGTGCAAGTTCCTGCGATCGAACGTACCCCGAGGGGTGACCCCGATGCCTTTGCTGATCAATGAGCCGGTGGAGCGGATGGCCCGGCCCTACGCCCGTCGCTGGTGGGCGCTGCTCGTGCTGTGCCTGAGCCTGCTGATCGCCGTCATGGCGAACACCGCGCTGACGGTGGCGGCGCCCGACATGACCCGCGACCTCGACCTCAGCAGCTCCGACCTGCAATGGGTCATCGACGCGTACACGGTCCCGTACGCCGCCCTGATGCTGCTGTTCGGCGCCATCGGCGACAAGTACAGCCGGCGCGGCGCGCTCGTGCTCGGGCTGCTCGTGCTCAGCGCGGGCGCGGGCGCGGGGGCGCTCGCCGGCAGCTCGACGGCCGTCATCGTCGCGCGCGGCGCGATGGGCGTGGGCGCGGCGATGATCATGCCCGCGACGCTCTCGCTGCTCGCGGCGACGTTCCCGCGCGAGGAACGGGCCAAGGCGATCACGCTGTGGGCGGCCACGTCCGGCATCGCGATCGCCGCGGGCCCGCTGCTCGCGGGCATGCTCCTGGAGGACCACGGCTGGGCGTCGACGTTCCTCATCGACGTCCCCGTGGCGGCCGTCGCGATCGTCGGCGCGTTCGTCCTCGTACCGCCGTCGAAGTCCTCGTCGGCCGGGCGCATCGACTACGTGGGCGGGCTGCTCTCCGTCGTCTGGATCGGCGCGCTCATCTACATGATCATCGAGGGCCCGGGCTTCGGCTGGGGCGCGAGCGCCGTCACGGCCGCCGTGGTCGCCGCCGTCGGCCTCGTCCTCTTCGTGGTCTGGGAGCTGCGCCACCCGCGCCCCGTCCTGGACGTCCGCAAGTTCGCCGAGCGCGGCTTCTCCGGCTCCAACCTGGCCGTGGCCCTGTTCTTCGTGGCCGCCTTCGGCGCCTTCTACTTCCTCACCCAGCACCTCCAGTTCGTCCTGGAGTACGACCCGCTGGAGACGGGCGTGCGCATGCTGCCGCTCGCGGGCGCGGTGTTCGTCGGCTCCGCGCTCACCGGCTTCCTCACGCCGAGGCTCGGTGCGAAGGTCATGGTCACCGCGGGCATGCTCGGCGGCACCACGGCCCTGGCCCTGCTCACCGCCACCGACGCGACGTCGTCGTACGGGGACTTCGTGCTGCCCCTCGCCGTCCTCGGCCTGTCGATGGGCCTCGCGGTCTCGCCCTGCACGGAAGCGATCATGGGCGCCTTCCCGGAGTCGGAGCTCGGCGTCGGCGGCGCCGTCAACGACACCTCGCTCGAACTCGGCGGCTCCCTCGGCATCGCCGTCCTCGGCTCGGTCCTCGGCACCTCGTACGCCGACGGCCTCGCCGACGAGACCGCGGGCAGCAAGCTCTCGGCGTCCGCCCTGGAACAGGCGCAGGACTCCGTCGGCGCGGGCGGCGGCGTCGCCCAGGCGATCGGCCACCAGGCCCAGCGCATCGCCGAGCAGGCCGCGGGCACCAGCTCCCCGCAGCAGGCCGCCCGGCTGAAGGCCCAGGCCGCCGAACTCGCCCAGGGCGCCGAGCAGATGAAGCACGCCGTGGGCGCCTCGTTCTCCGACGCGGTGGCCCACACCAGCCTGATCGGCGCGGTCATCCTCGGCGTCGGCACGCTGGTTGTGGCCGTGCTCCTGCCGAGGAAGCGGCGGACGCCCGCGGAGCCCGTACGCGACGCGGCCGCCGCCGCGCCCGACACCGTGAAGGAACCCGTGTCACAGGCCTGACGCCGGGGCCGCGCGACCTCGCCGAACCGGTGGTCCGGCGATCAGCGCCTTGCCATGATGCTGACCCATGGAGACGGGAAGGCCGGGACCCGCGGGCCTCCGCCGACTGCTCGGCGGCGGTGTCGTGGTCCTGCTCGCGAGCGGCGTCTGGGCAGGCCTGTCCGTGGCCCGCGGCGGGCTCCAACCCCAGGACGTGTCAGGGGTGTTGGGGCTTCCCCTCGGTGTCCTGGGGGTCCTCGTCGGCGCCGCCGTCAGCCTCAGTGCGCTGCGCCTGCAGCAGGCGACGGACGCACGGGCCGCCGCGCTCGACTCCCTCGCCGGGGCCGTGGCGGAGATCGAGGTCGCCGAGCGCGCGCACATGCTCGGCGACGGCGCGCACCTGATCGACCTGCGCGTCGAGGTCACCCCCCGGCAGGGCGGCGCCGAACCGGCAGGGCCCCAGCGGCTCTCCGACGTGGCGGCCCGGTACTGCTCCGCGCCGGGCCGCCTCGTCGTCACCGGGGCACCCGGCGCGGGGAAGACGGTGTTCGCCGTGCACCTCGTCGTCCTGCTGCTCGCCGCGCGCGGGCCCGCCGACGCGGTGCCCGTCCGGCTCGCCATCGGGGACCTGCCCCCGCCCCGCACCGAACGGCGCTGGTGGCACCGCTGGCGCCCCGGCGGCTTCGAACGCTGGCTGACGGACAGCCTGGTCAAGGTGTACGGCCTGCGGGAGCGCACCGCGGCGGACCTCGTCACGCGGCGCCTCGTCATCCCCGTGCTCGACGGGCTCGACGAGATGGACGCCGACGTCGACGGGGAGTCGGCGAGCCGTGCGCAGCAGGCCCTGGACGAGTTGAACGCCTACGAGTCCGTGGCGGGCAGCGCGCCCGTCGTGCTGACCTGCCGCGAGCAGCGGTACGCGGAGCTGTCCGACCGCTACGCCTGGCTGCGGCGGTCGGCGCTGCTGCGCATCGCGGGCGTCGACGTCTCGGAGGCCCGCTCGTACGTCCGGTCCCGGTCCGACGGCCGGGCCTCACCGATGGACGCGCTGCTCGACGACATGGGCCCGGCCGTCGCGGAGGCGCTCAGCTCGCCGTTCTACCTGGGGCTCGCGTACGCGGTGTACGGGGAGGTGGGGCAGGCCCGCTCCCTGGCGCGGCTGCGCACGGCGGACGAGGTCCGGGAGCACCTCCTGGCCCACTACATTCCGGCGGCCACGCGGGCGGCGAACGCGGCGGTGCGACAGGCACGCCGACGGGTGGCGGGGGTGCGCTCGGCCTGGGCAGGGCGCGGCGAGTACGAGCCCGCCACGGTGCACCGGTGGCTGCACCACCTGGCCGGGGAGGAGGGGAGGATCGCCTCGCTCGGGGAGGCCCTGGGGCTGGTCAGGGCGCGCGTCCTGGCGGGCGTGGTCGTCTTCGCGGTCTGCGGGGCCGCGCTCGTGTGGGGGCCGGAGGCGGTCAGGGGGCTGTTCCCCGAGCCGTGGTGGGACCACCGCCACGGCGCCGTCCTGTCCTTCGCGGTCGCGGGCGCGGGGGCGGTGTTCTGCGGAGCGGTGTTCGTGTCCCTGCTGGTCGACGCCATCTACCCGGAGCCCGCTGAGGGGGTGCGCGGGGCCCGTGCGGGGGCGGGACGGCTGCGGAAGTCCGTCGCGGATCTGGCGTACGTCGCCATGGGCGCGGGTGGGCTTCCGGCCCTGTTCGTCATCGGCGCCGCGGCCGGACGGGATCACTGGCTCGCCGGGGCGTCCGCCCCCATCTGGTACGCGGTGGGTGCCGTGGTGTGCTTCGCGGCCTGCGTGGGGGCGGGGGCGAGCGAGCGGCTGGTCGCCCATGAGGGCTGCGGCGGTCTCGTGGGCTGTGTGGTGCTTCCCGCCCTCGGCTGGGCGACGGGCCTCGTGGTCCGGGAGACCGACGCGTACGCCCTGTGGTTCCTCGCCTGCCTGGTCTTCGTGGTCGTCGCGATCCTCTTGGTGGAGGAGGCCGGGGCCAGTGGCTTCTCCGTCGTGGCGGCGGTGGTGGCGGCCGTCATGGCGTGGTCCTCCGTCACCGTGGCGCCCGGCGGCGGATTCTGGAGCGGCGCCGCGCTCGGTGCCGCCGTCTTCTACGTCCTGGCGTGCCTGTTCCTCGGGATGGGCAGGGCGGCACGGATCTGGCGTGAGGCCCGGCGCGCGCGGCGCGCGGTGCGGCTGCCCGGAGGGCTCAAGCTGACGGTGATCCCGTTCGTCGCCGGAGCGGCGGCGGAGGGGCTGCTCGGCTTCGCCGGTGTCGTGACCGTGACGTTGGCGTGGATGGCGTCGTGCGCGGCGGCGCTGCTCGCCCTGTACGCGATGTGGCTCTGCGCGGCCTGCCTGGGCCGCATCCCGCCCCGCACCGACGCCTTCACCACCTGGGCCTACCACGCCGGGCTCCTGCGCATCGTCGGCGGCGGCTACCAGTTCCGCCACGGCGAGCTGCACGCCTGGCTGGTGCGCAACCCCCGCGCCCCGCGCCCGTGAAATCTCGTTGACGGCGGCGAACGGGCGCCGCCACGCTGAGAATCCTCGGGCCGCCCGACCAGCGGCCGCAGTGCGACGGGGGAGTACACCCATGACCACACGGATCGTCTCCAGCGGACCCGGCGGCGAGGGCGCTCCGGGGAGCGAGCAGGCCGAGCTGGAGCGGGTCGGTGAGCTGTTCAGGCAGTTCATCGACGCCGTGGCGCGCCGCCCGCAGGCCGAGGGCGACGAGCGCGACCTCACCGCGCGCCTGCGCGGCCACCTCGGCGTCGAGCCCGGCCAGGCCCCGGTCGTGAAGGCCGCGTACGCGCCCTACGACCACCCGAACGTGCACCTGGCCCTGGAGCGCTGGTTCGCCGCCGACGGGCGCTCGTACGAGCTGATCGGCATGACCGGCGCCGACCACCGCGGGCACTACACGCTCTCCGAGATCCTCGAATCCGCCAGCCGCTACGACCGGTTCGTGATCGGCGCCGTCGACTACGCGCACCTGCCGGTCTCCCCGGACACCGAACTCGCCTGCGTGTCCTTCGGGTTCTACCTGGGCGCCGAGCGCGCCGCCGACGGCAGCGAGGAGCGCTACGTCGTGCTCCTGCGCGGCCCGAGTGACGAGTACGGCGACGAGAAGGTCCAGCTCGAAGTCCTCGCCGCGGACCGCGGCACTGCGAAGCGGCTGCTCGCCGGGGTCGACGCGCTGATCCGCGAGCACAACGTCCTGCGCGGCCAGGTCCTGTCCTTCGAGGGCGGCGACTTCAGCGAAGGCCTCGGCCCGTTCCGCTTCCACCGCCGACCGGATCTGGCCCGCGAGGGCATCGTCCTTCCCGACGGGCTCCTCGACCGCGTCGAGCGGCACGTCGTGGGCGTGGCCCGGCAGCGCGAGCGGCTGCTCGCCGCGGGCCAGCACCTGCGGCGCGGCCTGCTCCTGTACGGTCCGCCGGGCACCGGCAAGACCCACACCGTCCGGTACCTCCTCTCCGGCATGCCGGACTTCACCGTCGTCCTGCTCTCCGGCGTCACGATCAGGGCGATCGGCCCGGCCTGCGCCCTCGCGCGCATGCTCCAGCCCGCCCTCGTCGTCCTGGAGGACTGCGACCTCGTCGCCGAGGCCCGGGACTACAGCGACGGCGAACAGCCCCTGCTCTTCCAGGTCCTGAACGAGATGGACGGCCTCGGCGACGACGCCGACGTGGCCTTCCTGCTCACCACCAACCGCGCCGACCTCCTGGAGCCCGCCCTCGTGCAGCGCCCCGGCCGCGTCGACCTCGCGGTGGAGATCCCGCTGCCCGACACGGCGGGCCGCCGCCGGCTGCTCGCCCTGTACGGCGCGGGGCTCGGCCTCGACGACGAGGTCGCGGAGGAGGTCGTCGTCCGCACGGAGGGCACCACGGCGTCCTTCACCAAGGAGCTGGTCCGGCGCGCCGTCCTCATCGCCTGCGAGCGCGACGCGGCCCGCACCGAGGCGGTCGACGTACGCGCCGCCCTGGACGAACTCCTCTCGGACCGCGACCTGTTGACCCGGCGCCTGCTCGGCGTACCGGGTGACGACGAGGATGACGAGGACGGCCAGGACGACGACGGATACGACGACGGGTACGGCGATGACGATGACGATGACGATGACGACGGCGGGGGTCCCGGGGCGCTGCCCGACCGCCTCCCCGGCCCGGGGCGCCTCGGCGAGAACGGCGGCGGGTTCTTCACCAGGGCGTCCTACCGCCCGCTGAGGTGACCCGGACGTCGTCCGCCGATCGGCCGCCCATGCTTACCATTTGGTGAGTACCGCACAAAATAGTCGGTACTTGTGAGGGCTTATGTACTCATCAAGCATGGGGGCATGCCTCACGACAACAACCCCAAGAACCCCGTCACCGTCATCGGCCTCGGTGCCATGGGCCGCGCCCTCGCCGGAGCCTTCCTCGACGCCGGGCATCCGACG
Organism: Streptomyces sp. NRRL B-1347; assembly: GCF_000720325.1. GTDB lineage: Bacteria > Actinomycetota > Actinomycetes > Streptomycetales > Streptomycetaceae > Streptomyces. Next base: position 4,235 of record NZ_JOJM01000057.1, on the reverse strand, counting down.
ACCGTCTGGAACCGCTCGGCGGGCAAGGGCGACGACCTCGTCGCCCGGGGCGCCGTCCGCGCGGCGACCGCCGCCGAGGCCGTGCGCGCCAGTGAGCTGATCGTCGTGTGCGTCGTCGACTACGACGCGTCGGCGGCCGTCCTCGAACCGCTGGCCGCCGACCTCGCCGGGCGCACCCTGGTGAACCTCACGTCCGACACCCCGGAGCGCGCCCGCGAGGCCGCCGAGTGGGCCGCCGCGGCGGGCATCGACTACCTGGACGGGGCGGTCATGGTGCCCACGCCCGTCATCGGCACGCCGGACGCGCTGCTCTTCCACGCGGGTCCGCGCGCCGCGTACGACAAGCACGAGCGGACCCTCGCGGCCCTCGGCGGCAACACCACGTACGTCGGTGCGGACCACGGCCTCTCCGCCGTCCACGACCTGTCGCTGCTCGACTTCTTCTGGACCGCGATGTCGGGTGCCGTGCACGCCTTCGCGCTCGCGGCGGCGGACGGCGTCCCGGCCGCCGCGATCGCCCCCTTCATCAAGGCCAACGCCGGTCTCGTCACGTCCATCGTCGACGGCATGGCGGAGCAGATCGACGCGGGCAGCTACCCCGGCGAGGAGGCGAACCTGGCGATGGAGGTGGCGGGCATCGACCACGTCGTGCACGCCGCCGAGCACCGCGGCCTCGACGCCTCCGTGCTGCGCGCCGTGAACGCGGTGGCCCAGCGCGGCGTCGACCTCGGCCACGGCGCCGACAACTGGACGGCGACGGTGGAGGCCGTCCGCAAGCCCTGAGCGGCCCCCTGCATCGCTGGCCTTGACGCCGACGTCAAGGGTTACGGTCGCGGCATGCGCATCGGCGAACTCGCGGCCCGCGTGGGGACGACCACGCGGACGCTGCGGTACTACGAGTCGCGCGGGCTGCTGCCCGCGCGGCGCGACGGCCACGGCCATCGCACCTACGACGACGGCGACGTCCGGCTCCTGGAGCAGATCAGGACGCTCCAGGACTTCGGCTTCGACCTGGAGGAGACCCGGCCGTTCGTGGAGTGCCTGCGCTCCGGGCACCCGGCGGGTGACTCCTGTCCGGCGTCGGTCGCCGTGTACCGCCGCAAGCTGGCCGAGCTCGACGCCCTGATGGGGGAGCTCGGCGCGGTGCGCGCGCAGGTCGGCGCGGAGTTGGCGCGGGCCGAGCGGGCGCTCGCGGAACTGGCCGCCGACGCGGACGCTCCGGGCGGTCCCGAGCCGCTGTGCGAGCTGAGTGACGTACGGGATGACCCGATGAGCGACGTGAGGGGTTGACGGAGATGAGCGGTGTGCGGGCCGAAGGCGTGGCCGAGGTGTCGGACGCGGATTTCGGATTCGAGGTGCTGAGCGGTGAACGGCCGGTGCTCGTGCAGTTCACGGCGGAGTGGTGCGGGCCGTGCCGGCAGCTGGCGCCGGTGCTCGGTGAGCTGGCGGCACAGGAGGCGGAGCGGCTGAAGGTGGTGCGGGTCGACGTGGACCGGAATCCGGAGACGACGGTCGCTTACGGCGTGCTGTCCACGCCGACGCTGATGGTGTTCCGCGACGGCGAGCCGGTGTGGCAGGCCGTCGGGGCGCGGGCGAAGCGGAAGCTGGTGGCGGAGCTGGCGGGGGCGGGCGTGCTCTGAGTCCCGTGCCGGACCGCGCGTAGTCCCGTGCCGGAGCGGGCGTCGTTCCCCGCGTCGTTCCCCTCGTTCCCCGAGGCGAAAGCCGACTTTCTGAAGTCGGCGGCGGAGTAGAGAAAAGCCCTGGACGTGATTGACGTCCAGGGCTTTTCTCTGCGTATAGTGGATTCTTTCGCATTGCTCTGCGCATTTGGGCGCACGAGTACTGCGGGAATCAATATGACAGCACTGTATCTGGCGAGGGGCTGAATTGTCAACCGAGGAATTGCGGGAAGAGCAGCAATTCGTCTCCGGGCTGTACGCGCGCCTCGACGCGCTGCGCGCGGAGGCCGAGTCCGCCGTGAGCGCGTCGCTCCAGCAGGTCGGCAACGGCCTGCAGGCGCGCCTCGAGCGCGACGTACTGGTGGCCGAGCGGTCCGGGCTGCTCGCCGCGCTCGACTCCAGTGAGAACGGGCTGTGCTTCGGGCGGCTCGCGTTCCGCGACGGCCGCGACCACCACATCGGGCGGATCGGCATCCGCGCCTCCGACACGGAGCGCACGCCGCTCGTCATCGACTGGCGCGCGGACGTCGCGCGCCCCTTCTACCTCGCCACCGGGCACACCCCGATGGGGCTGCGCAGACGGCGGCACATCACCACCCGGGGCCGCGAGGTCACCGCGCTGCACGACGAGATCCTCGATCTCGACGACGCGCGCCGCACCGGGCACGAGAGCGCCGACGCCGACGAGGTGCTGCTCGCCGCGCTGGGCTCCGCGCGCACCGGCCGCATGCAGGACATCGTGCAGACCATCCAGGCCGAGCAGGACCGCATCATCCGCGCCCCGCACCGGGGCGTCCTCGTCGTCGAGGGCGGCCCCGGCACCGGCAAGACCGTCGTCGCGCTGCACCGCGCCGCGTACCTGCTGTACGCGCACCGCGAGCTGCTCGCCAAGCGGGCCGTCCTGATCGTCGGGCCCAACCCGGCCTTCCTCGGCTACATCAGCGACGTGCTGCCCGCGCTCGGCGAGACCGGAGTGCTGCTCGCCTCGCTCGGCGAGCTGTTCCCCGGGGTCACCGCGACCGCCGCGGACACGCCCGCGGCGGCCGAGGTCAAGGGCCGCGCCGAGATGGCCGACGTGCTGAAGCGGGCCCTGGAGGACCGGCAGCAGCTGCCCGAACCGGGGGCGCCGCTGATCATCGAGCACGACGACGGCGACCTCGTCCTGGACTGGGAGATCGCCTACGAGGCGCGGGCCGCGGCCCGCGCCGCCGACCTGCCGCACAACCTCGCGCGGCCCACCTTCGCCTTCCACGTCATCGACGCGCTCACCGCGCAGCTCGCCGAGCGCATCGGCCACGACCCGTACGGCGGGCCCAACTTCCTCGGGCCCGACGACATCGCCCAGCTCGGCAAGGGCATCGCGGCCAGCGCCGAGGTGCACGCGGCCATCGAGGAGCTGTGGCCCGCGCTCACCCCGCAGCGGTTCGTCACCGACTACCTGGAGGAGCCCGCGCACCTGACCGAAGCGGACGCCGCCGCCGTGCGCCGGGCCCCCGGCGCGGCCTGGACGCCCGCCGACGTACCGCTGCTCGACGAGGCCGCGGAGCTGCTCGGCAAGGACGACAGCGCGGCCCTGGCCCGCGCGGAGGCGGAGCGGCAGCGGCAGGTCGCGTACGCGCAGGGCGTGCTCGACGTGTCGTACGCGTCCCGTACGTACGAGTTCGAGGACAAGGACGACGAGGAAGCTGAGGTCCTCCTCGCGCACGACATCATCGACGCCGAGCGGATGGCCGAGCGGCAGGAGGAGGCCGACCACCGCAGCGCGGCCGAGCGGGCCGCCGCCGACCGGACCTGGGCGTTCGGGCACATCATCGTCGACGAGGCGCAGGAGCTGTCCGCGATGGCCTGGCGGCTGCTGATGCGGCGCTCGCCGACGCGGTCCATGACGCTCGTCGGCGACCCCGCGCAGACGGCGGAGGCCGGGGGCGTCGGCTCGTGGGCGGACATCCTCGCGCCGTACGTCGCGGACCGGTGGGAGTTCGCGCGGCTCGGCGTCAACTACCGGACCCCCGCGGAGATCATGGCCCTCGCGGCGGAGGTGCCCCGCAGGGCGGGACGGCCCGGCTTCGAACCGCCCCGGTCCGTACGGGCCACCGGCGTGGAGCCCTGGGCCCGGCGCGTGGCCGCCGGCGCGCTCGCGGGTGCCGTCGCGGAGGCCGTCGCGGACGCGCCCCGCGAGGGGCGGGCCGCGGTCATCGCTCCCCGCGACCTCCACGCGGAGCTGGCCCTGAAGCTGCCCGGCGTCACCGCGGGGGAGGCGCCCGACCTCACCCGGGGCCTCGTCCTCCTCGACCCCCGGCAGGCCAAGGGCCTCGAATTCGACACGGTCTTCGTGGTCGAGCCGGCCCGCTTCGACGTCAGCGACCTGTACGTGGCCCTGACCCGGGCCACCCAACGCCTGGGCCTCCTCCACACGTCCGCCCTCCCGGCCACGCTGCCCCCGGGCCTCCCCACGACCTGACCGGGGCCTCGTGAGACTGCGGCTTTGCGCGGGCGGTGGGCCTCGTGGGCCGCCGCCCTGCGCGGAGCCCGGGCTGCCCGCGCCCGGGGTGGGCC
>NZ_JOJM01000056.1 GCF_000720325.1 Streptomyces sp. NRRL B-1347 | reverse complement strand
GCCGCGGACTACGTGGGCGCCCTGGTCGGCGGCCTCGCCTTCCCCTTCCTGCTCCTTCCCTGGTTCGGGCAGCTCACCGGGGCGCCGTACGACCGGTGGGGCCGTGGGCGCCGCCCGAGGCCGAGCGGCCGGATCTGCCGTACCGTCGGAGACATGCGCATTGTCATCGCTGGAGGCCATGGACAGATCGCCCTGCGTCTGGAGCGGCTGCTCGCCGCGCGCGGGGACGAAGCCGTAGGGATCATCCGCAATTCGGCGCACGAGTCCGATCTGCGGGACGCCGGTGCCGAGCCGGTGCTGTGCGACCTGGAGTCGGCGTCCGTCGAGGAGGTCGCGGCGCACCTGGAGGGCGCGGACGCGGTCGTGTTCGCCGCGGGCGCGGGCCCCGGCAGCGACGCCGCCCGGAAGGACACTGTGGACCGCGCGGCCGCCGTCCTGTTCGCGGACGCGGCGGAACGGGCGGGCGTGCGCCGGTACATCGTGGTGTCGTCGATGGGCGCGGACCCGAACCACGCGGGGGACGAGGTCTTCGACGCGTACCTGCGCGCCAAGGGCGAGGCCGACGCGGCCGTACGGAGCCGCTCGGCCCTCGACTGGACGATCCTGCGGCCCGGGATGCTCACGGACGACGCGGGCACGGGACTCGTGCGCCTGGAGGCGTCGACGGGGCGCGGCCCCGTCCCCCGTGACGACGTGGCCGCGAGCCTCGCCGAACTCCTGGAGACCCCGGCGACGGCGGGTCTGACGCTGGAACTGGTCAGCGGCTCGACGCCGGTGTCGGTGGCGGTGAAGTCGGTGGCCGGCAACTGACCTGCCGTCACCGGCCGCCCGGAGTTCAGAACAGGGGCAGCTGGCCGGGGAACTCCGGCACCACATAGCCGTCGAGCGCGGGCTGCGCGGCGCCGATCTGGGCGAACCGGCGCGAGCCGGGGCAGGAGACCAGGTCCTCTCCGCCGCGCGGCCCGGGCGGATCGTGGCGGGCGAACCGCCCGCCGACGACGGCGATTTCGCGACGGCACTCCGGGCAGTGTCTGCGGCGCGCTGAGCTGGACGACATGACACCAGTTTGCCTACTGGGCCCGCGTCCGCCGTGCACCCGCTCCCGGCGAAGCAGCCGTCAGGACTCGCTGCCGCGCTCTCATCCCCCTCGCAGGTCACGCACGACGAGTTGTTCGTCGTCATCGGGGTAGATGGCCACCCGCCCGCCGTGGTCAAGGCGCAGGGGGGCGCCGGGGCCCAGTGCCTCGAAGCCCAGGTGCTCGTACCAGCGCAGCAGGGCCGGTTTGCCGAGGTCGACTTGGGCGAACACGATGTCGTACCGGGCCGCGGCGTACTCGTCGACGCACGCCCGCACCAGAGCGGATCCGATGCCGTGGCCTTCGCGCTCCGGCGCGACGGCCACGGCCTTGAGCTTCCCGATGCTCCGGGCCGCGCTGTTCACCACCGATGGAGCGGTACCGGCCTCTCGAAGCCGGTGCAGGAGGTTCCCTGGCGGCAGCGCGAGGAGGGCGCCGACCAGATTCGGCTCGTCCGCGGCCTCTGTGGCCTCTGTGGCTTCCGCGACCAGGGCGCGGCGCAGGCCGGGACCGGAGGTCTCGTAGACGCCGATGTCGATCCGGTCCGCGGCGTAATCGAGGTCTTCGTAGTCGGTGTCGATCGCGGAGAGCACTTCTCGGATACGTCGGCCTTCGCCGCGGCGCGCCCGCCGGACACGCACTCCCTCGACGTGGCATTCGTAGGTGCCGCCCGACTCTTGGTCGGCCAGGCGTCTTCGGCGCGGCTTGTTCTTCTTGGGCCTGCCCATGGCTGTCGAAGGTAGGGGCGGCGGGCCGGCGGCGCCATGGCGCGTCACGTCACAAGGGCATGACAGATCGATCGAGTAGCGGGAGGGTGTCTTCCGCCGCCGACGGCTCCGGGCGCAGCAGAGTGAGGCAAGTCACCTGTTTTCGATTCCAGCGAACGGCTGCCCCTGCCTACGCAAAGACCCCCTCCGACCTGCGTAATCGCACATCGAAGGGGGTCTTTCTCAGCGTGGCGGCGCCAGGATTCGAACCTGGGAAGGCTGAGCCGGCAGATTTACAGTCTGCTCCCTTTGGCCGCTCGGGCACACCGCCGGGGTTGCTGCCTGGCCCCGCTCTCGCGGTGCCCCGTGGCAACGACGTAAACGATACCTGATGACCGGGGGTGCTTCGCCACCCGATTGATCGGCACCCGGCGCGGGGGCAGTGGCTAGGCTTTGCGGATGCGGTCGGCGACTGAAGGCCGTGTACCCGCTGAGTACGCAGTTACCGATACAAGGAGCCACAGGACATGGCCGACTCCAGTTTCGACATCGTCTCGAAGGTCGAGCGGCAGGAGGTCGACAACGCCCTCAACCAGACGGCCAAGGAGATCTCGCAGCGCTACGACTTCAAGGGCACGGGTGCCTCGATCTCGTGGTCCGGCGAGAAGATCCTGATGGAGGCGAACGGCGAGGACCGCGTGAAGGCGATCCTCGACGTGTTCCAGTCCAAGCTGATCAAGCGCGGCATCTCGCTGAAGTCCCTGGACGCGGGCGAGCCGCAGCTGTCCGGCAAGGAGTACAAGATCTTCGCGTCGATCGAGGAGGGCATCTCCCAGGACAACGCGAAGAAGGTGGCGAAGATCATCCGCGACGAGGGCCCCAAGGGCATCAAGGCGCAGGTGCAGGGCGAGGAGCTGCGCGTCAGCTCCAAGAGCCGTGACGACCTCCAGACCGTGATCGCCCTCCTGAAGGGCAAGGACTTCGACTTCGCACTGCAGTTCGTGAACTACCGGTAGGCAGGTCGCGGAACATAGTCACAGGACATAAAGGGGGCGGGCACCCGGATCGGGTGCCCGCCCTTGCTGCTGGCTGCGGTCTGTGTGGGGAACTCGGAACTCGTGGGTCTCGTGGGGACGTCTCCGGGTGTCCGGCGGAGTCAGCGCCGGGAGTGGCCGAAGAGGATGCGGTAGGCGATGAGCAGGGCGAGCGAGCCGCCGATGGCCGCCATCCAGGTGGCGCCGTCGTAGAAGTGCTCGGCTATGGGCCGGTCGAGGAAGCGCGCGGAGATCCAGCCGCCGACGAAGGCGCCCGCGATGCCGATCACCGTCGTGCCGATGAAGCCGCCCGGGTCGCGGCCCGGGAGCAGCAGCTTGGCGGTGGCACCGGCGAGCAGGCCCAGAATGATCCAACTGATGACACCCACGCGGTGACCTGACCTTTCGTGCCTTTTCGTGCGTTGTTGTCCTGGAGGACGCCGCATGGGCCGGTGGCGGTTCCCGGACGTCGGTAAGGTGCGGGTCCATGACACGGCGGGCGGGACGGCAGGGGTCCGCGGAGGCTGTCGGGCTGCGGCGGACGCTCGGGGTCCGGGACGCCGTGGTGATCGGGCTCGGCGCGATGGTGGGGGCCGGGATCTTCGCGGTCCTCGGGCCCGCGGCGGACGCGGCCGGGTCCGGGCTGCTGATCGCGCTCGCGGTCGCCGCCGTGGTCGCGTACTGCAATGCCATGGCCTCGGCTCGGCTCGCGGCGCGCCATCCGGAGTCCGGCGGGACGTACGTGTACGGGCGCGAGCGGCTCGGGGAGTTCTGGGGCCATCTGGCGGGCTGGGCGTTCGTCGTCGGCAAGACGGCCTCGTGCGCGGCCATGGCGCTGACGGTCGGGGCGTACGTGTGGCCCGGGCAGGCGCACGCCGTCGCGGTGACGGCCGTGGTGGCGCTGACGGCCGTGAACTACCTGGGCGTGCGGAAGTCGCTGTGGCTGACCCGGGTGATCGTGGCCGTGGTGCTCGCGGTCCTCGTGCTGGTCGTCGTGGTCTGTCTGGGCTCGGCCGAGGCCGACGCGGGGCGCGTGGACGTGGGGCTCTCCGGCGGCGGGTTCGGCGGCGTTCTTCAAGCGGCGGGGCTGTTGTTCTTCGCCTTCGCCGGGTACGCGCGCGTGGCGACGCTCGGCGAGGAGGTCCGGGATCCCGGGCGCACCATTCCGCGGGCGGTTCCCCTGTCGCTCGGCATCGCGCTCGCGGTGTACGCGTGCGTGGCCGTGGCGGTGCTCGCCGTCCTGGGGCCGGGCGGGCTCGCGGAGGCTTCTGCTCCGCTGGCGGACGCCGTACGGGCCGCGGGGGCGCCGGGCCTGGTGCCCGTGGTGCGGGCGGGGGCGGCCGTGGCGGCCGTCGGGTCGCTGCTCGCGCTGATCCTGGGGGTGTCGCGGACGACGCTGGCCATGGCGCGCGACCGCCATCTGCCGGGGGCGCTGGCCGCCGTGCACCCGCGCTTCCAGGTGCCGCACCGGGCGGAGCTCGCCGTGGGCGCGGTGGTGGCGCTGCTCGCCGCGACGGTGGACGTGCGCGACGCCGTGGGCTTCTCGTCGTTCGGGGTGCTCGTGTACTACGCGATCGCCAACGCGTCGGCGTGGACGCTGAGTCGAGCGCCCCTCGCGCGCGTGGGGCCGCTGGTGGGCGCCGTGGGGTGCGTGGTGCTGGCGTTCGCGCTGCCGTGGGCCTCGGTGGTGGCGGGTGCGGCGGTGCTGGCGGTGGGGGTCGTGTCCTACGGGGTGCGGCGGCGAATCGCGGCGGGCCGACGCTGACGCGCGGCCTGCGTGGACCTGTCCGCCGGAGCGACACCGCGCCTAGGCGCGCGCCTTCGTCGGCGCATCGCCCCGACGCCAGCCTCTCCGGAGCCCGTCACCACCCCTGGTTCTGCGGGTGCCCGGCGGGTGCCGGGCGTACCGACGGCGCGCCGAACGGCTCGTCCGTGGGCACGATTTCGCGGCCCAGCGGCATCAGGGAGATCGGGATCATCTTGAAGTTGGCGAGGCCCAGCGGAATGCCGATGATCGTGACGCACAGCAGGACGCCGGTGATGATGTGGCCGAGGGTCAGCCACCAGCCCGCGAGGATCAGCCACACCACGTTGCCGATCAGGGACGGCGCGCCCGCGTCGGCCCGCTCCACGGCCTTGCGGCCGAAGGGCCACAGCGCGAAGAGGCCGATGCGGAAGGCGGCGAGGCCCAGCGGGATGCCGATGATCGTGACGCACAGGACCACGCCCGCGAACAGGTAGGCGATGCACATCCACAGTCCGCACAGGACGAGCCAAATGACGTTCAGGACTACTTTCATCGCGGGCTACCTGCCATCTTTTCGAGCCGGGCGATGCGCTCCGCCATCGGCGGGTGGGTGGAGAACATCTTCGACATACCCTGACCCGGCCGGAACGGGTTCGCGATCATCATGTGGCTCGCCGTTTCCAGCCGCGGCTCGGGGGGGAGCGGCAACTGCTTCGTACCGGCGTCGAGTTTACGCAAAGCGCTTGCGAGGGCCAGGGGGTCGCCGGTGAGCTGCGCACCGGAGGCGTCGGCCTCGTACTCCCTGGAGCGGCTGATGGCGAGCTGGATGATGGACGCCGCGAGCGGGCCGAGCAGCATGATCAGGAGCATGCCGAAGATGCCGGGGCCCTCGTTGTCGTTCGACCGGCCGATGGGAATCAGCCAGGCGAAATTGACCAGAAACATGATGACCGACGCGAGGGCGCCGGCGACCGAGGAGATCAGGATGTCCCGGTTGTAGACATGGCTCAGCTCGTGGCCGATGACGCCGCGCAGCTCGCGCTGGTCGAGGATGCGCAGGATGCCCTCCGTGCAGCAGACGGCGGCGTTGCGCGGGTTGCGGCCCGTCGCGAAGGCGTTCGGCGCTTCGGTGGGTGAGATGTACAGGCGGGGCATGGGCTGGCGGGCTTGGGTGGAGAGCTCGCGCACCATGCGGTACAGCTCGGGGGCCTCGAACTCGCTCACCGGGCGGGCGCGCATGGCGCGCAGGGCCAGCTTGTCGCTGTTCCAGTACGCGTACGCGTTCGTCCCGATGGCTACGAAGAGCGCGATGATCAGGCCCGTACGCCCGAAGAAGCTGCCGATGACGAGGATGAGTGCCGACAGTCCCCCGAGGAGTACGGCGGTTTTCAGCCCGTTGGTTCGGCGGTGCACGGTACGCCCTCCTGGTGGTGCGCGGGGGAACCCTCTGTTTGCAGGTGCTTCCACTGTTCAGTGGACCCTCCCTTCCTGGTCAACGCCAGGCGGGAGGAGCTAGTTCCCTTGTGCGCGCCGGAGCCGCTGTGGGCCGCCCGGGTGACGCGGTCGCGTCGGGGGCGCAGCGGCTTCAGAAAGGCGTCAGAACGGACTGGTCCCGGTGAACCTCAGGACCAGCTGGGGCGCTCCGGAGAGGGCGATGCCGAGCACCGCGGTCGCGGCGATGGCCGCGGTGAGGGGGGCGGGGACGCGGTGCCGGGCGGGCTCGCCCTCGGGGGCGCGGAACAGCAGCGCCGTCCACTGGAGGTAGTAGTACAGCGCGATGACCACGTTGACGGCCATGATCACGGCGAGCCAGCCGAGGCCCGCGTCGACCGCCGCCGAGAAGACGGTGACCTTCGCGAAGAGGCCGATGATGCCCGGGGGCAGGCCCGCGAGGCAGAGCAGGAAGAAGGCCAGGGTCAGGGCGGACAGCGGGCTCTTGGCGTACAGGCCCCGGTAGTCGCTGACGCGGTTCTTGCGCTTCGTGCGGCCGACGAGCGCGGCGACGGCGAAGGCCCCCAGGTTCACGACGGCGTACATCAGGGCGTACGCGACGGTGGCGCCGACGGCGTCCGTGGGGTCGTCCTCCCCCCGCCCGTTGTCGAATCCGGCCGACGCGATCGGCACCAGGAGGTAGCCCGCCTGGGCGACCGACGACCAGGCGAGCAGCCGGACCGCGCTGTACGCGCGCGTGGCCTGCTGTCTGAGGGCGGCGACGTTGCCCGCCGTCATGGTGAGCGCGGCGAGGGCCGCGATGGCCGGGCCCCACACGTCGGCGTACGACCGGAAGCCGACGACGGTGACGAGGATGAGGCCGGTGAAGCCGACCGCCTTGCCGACGACCGAGAGGTACGCGGCGACGGGCAAGGGCGCGCCTACGTAGGCGTCGGGTACCCAGAAGTGGAACGGGACGGCCGCCGCCTTGAAGGCGAACCCGACGAGGGTGAGCACGACACCGGCCTGGACGAGCGTCTCCAGCTCGCCGTCGACCTGCCCGAGCTTCTCGTCGAGCTCGGTGAGGTAGAGGGTGCCCGTGGCCGCGTACACGAAGCTCACGCCCAGGAGGGTCACCGCGGTGGCGGCGACCGAGGAGAGGAAGAACTTCAGGGCCGCCTCGGAGGACCGCTTGTCCCCGCGCTTGAGGCCGACCAGGGCGAAGGCGGGCAGGGAGGCGACTTCGAGGGCGACGACGAGGGTGGCGAGGTCGCGGGAGGCGGGCAGCAGGACGGCGCCCGCCACCGACGACAGGAGCAGGAACCAGAACTCCCCTTCGGGGAGTTCCCTCTTGGCGGCCCGCGCGTCCTTGAGGGTGCTCAGGGAGAGCAGACCGGCGAGCAGCGCCCCGCCGAGGACGAGGAGCTGGATGACGAGGGTGAACTCGTCGACCGTGTAGCTGCACACGGTGCCGCCCGTGCCGACCACGCAGAAGGTGTCGCGGTGGTGGGAGTCGGCGATCGGCAGCATGGAGACCGCGGCGGCGGCCAGGCCCGCGAGGGAGATCCAGCCGAGGAGCGCCTTGCGGTCCTCTCCTACGAAGAGGTCGATCACCAGGACGGCGAGCGCGACGACGGCCGTGATGGTGGGCGGCAGGATCGCGGGCCAGTCGACGCTCTGGACGACGCTGGCCGCGCTCTCGACGAAGGCGCTGTCGGTGGGGGCCACGGTCACGACTTTCCTCCCGCGAGGAGCTGCTGCACGGCCGGGTCGGTGAGGCCGAGGAGGGCCGCGGGCCAGAGTCCGGCGAGGACGGTGAGGGCGACGAGCGGGGTCCAGGAGGCGAGCTCGTAGCCGTGGACGTCGGCGAGCCGCGGCGTCTGCCGCGCCCCGCCGTCCACGGCCGGGCCCATGCACACGCGGCGTACGACGATGAGCATGTACGCGGCCGTGAGGAGGGTGCCGAAGGCGGCGATCGCCATGAACGTGAGGTACGCGGGGCGGCTGAGCTCGTCGGCGGGTTCGAACGCGCCGAACAGGGCGAGCATCTCGCCCCAGAACCCGGCGAGTCCGGGAAGGCCGAGCGAGGCGACGGCGCCGAAGGCGAGCAGGCCGCCGAGGCGCGGGGCCTTGCCGTAGAGGGCGGCGCCGGGCTGGAAGGAATCCGGCGCGGCGGAGCCGCTCGTTGAGGGGCGGTGGTCGGGTGACGGGCGGGAGAGGGCGTCGAGGTCGCTGGTGCCGGTGCGGTCCTTGAGGGCGCCGACGAGGAAGAACAGCAGGCCGGTGATGAGGCCGTGGGCGATGTTCGCGAACAGGGCGCCGTTCACGCCGGTCGGGCTCATCGTGGAGATGCCGAGCAGGACGAAGCCCATGTGGCCGACGGACGAGTACGCGATGAGGCGCTTGAGGTCGCCCTTGGCGCCGGGCCGCGCGAGCGCGAGGCAGGCGAGCGATCCGTAGATGATCCCGACGACGGCGAACGCGGCGAGGTAGGGCGCGAAGGTCCGCATGCCGTCCGGCGCGATGGGCAGCAGGATCCGGATGAACCCGTACGTACCCATCTTCAGCAGGACGCCGGCCAGCAGGACCGAGCCGACGGTCGGCGCGGCGGTGTGGGCGTCCGGCAGCCAGCTGTGCAGCGGCCACATCGGCGTCTTGACCGCGAGCCCGATCCCGATCGCCAATACGGCGATGACCTGCACGGACTTGGTCAGGCCCGGGTGATTGTCAGTGGCGAGTGCCACCATGTCGAAAGTGCCGGACCTGAGACCGATGAGGAGGAGGCCGAGCAGCATCACGACGGAGCCGAGCAGCGTGTAGAGGATGAACTTCCAGGCGGACTGGGCGCGTTGGGCACCGCCCCAGCGGGCGATGAGGAAGTACATCGGGATGAGGACCATCTCGAACGCGAGGAAGAACAGCAGCAGATCGAGGACGGCGAAGGTCGCGAGGGTGCCGGACTCGAGCACGAGGATCAGCGCGACGAATGCCTTGGGTGACGGGCCCTCGGCCCGCGGCGCCAGCCGCTGATGTTGCTGCTTGAAGTAGCTGTACAGCGCGCAGAGGAAGGTCAGCAGCGCGGTCAGGACCAGAAGGGGGAGGGAGATGCCGTCGATGCCGAGGTGGATGCGCACGTCGAGCGCGGGGATCCAGCTGATGTCGGTCGTGGCCTGCATCTTCGACGGGTGGTCGTGGTCGAAGCCGAGCGCGAGGACGACGGCGGCGACGAGCACCGCGCCGGTCACGGTCACGCCGTGGCGCAGCACGGCCTGGTCCGGCGACTTCCCCTTCAGCCCGGGCGGCGCCGGGAGGAGGGCGGCCACGGCGCCGACCAGCGGACCGACCACGATCAACGCGAGAAGGAACTGCATCACGGACTCACTGATACCGATCACTGCTGCTCACGCTCCGGCGGTGGCGACGAGGACGGCGGCGACCGCCAGGACGACGGTGCCCGCGAGCAGCGCGCTCAGATAGGTCTGCACGTTGCCGGTCTGCGCGCGCCGGACGGCCGCGCCGAGCAGGCGGGGGGCGGTGCCCGCGCCGCGGACGTACGCGTCGACGACCTCGCGGTCGAGGAAGCGGACGAGGCGGGCGCCCGCCTGGACGGGGCGGACGAACAAGGCCGCGTAGACGGCGTCCAGATGGAAGCCGGCGGCGGCGTGGCGGTGCAGCGGGCCGAGCAGGAGACGGCCGGGGTCCGCCGGGTCGGGGGCGCTCGCGATGTCGCCGTACGCGGGGGCGTGGGTGGCGATGGCCTCCGCCTCGACCTCGCCCCCGTCGGCGTCGAATGGGCTCTCCCCTGTGCGAGCGGAGCCGAGGACTTGGGAACGGGCGGCGACCGCGCCGATCGGGACGCGGGCGGCGAGCGCGGTGGTGTGCCGCCACGCGCCGTACATGACCAGGGCGCCGGCGAGGGCGAGGCCGGTGCCGAGGACGGAGGTGGTGAGCTTCGGGGCGAGTTCGTGGCCGTCGAACCAGTCCGGCAGGGTGCCGACGGCGAGGCCGAAGGCGAGCGAGGGGACGGCGAGCACCCAGAGCACGGCGGTCATCGTGACGGGCTGACGGCCGTGGTCCGGGGCCTCCGTACCGGTGCCGTGGAAGGCGAGCAGCCACAGCCGGGCCGCGTAGGCGGCGGTGAGGAGCGCGCTGAGCAGGCCCGCGACGAGGACGATCCAGCCCGCCGCGGCGGGGGCGGAGTCGGCGTGGCCGGTGGCCGTGTGCTCGGCGGCGCCGAGGACCGCCTCCTTGGAGAAGAAGCCGCTGAAGGGCGGGATCGCGGCGAGCGCGAGGAGCGCCACGGTCATCGTCCAGTAGGCGTCGGGGACGCGGGCGCGCAGGTTCCGCATGCGGGACATCGCGGCCAGGGAGTTGGTGCCCGCCGCGTGGATGATCACGCCGGCGGCGAGGAAGAGGAGCGCCTTGAAGGCGCCGTGGGACAGGAGGTGGAAGACCGCGGCGCCCCGGTCGCCGACGGCGAGCGCGCCGGTCATGTAGCCGAGCTGGCCGATCGTCGAGTACGCGAGGACGCGTTTGATGTCGTCCTGGGCGAGGGCGGCAAGGGCGGAGCCGGCCATGGTGACGGCGGCCATGACGGCGAGGACGACCAGGGCCGCCGACGAGGCGGCGAAGACCGGGAGGAGCCGGGCGACGAAGTAGACACCGGCCGCGACCATCGTCGCGGCGTGGATCAGCGCGGAGACGGGCGTCGGGCCCGCCATCGCGTCGGGCAGCCAGGTGTGCAGCGGGAACTGCGCGGACTTGCCGGCCACGCCCGCGAGCAGCAGCAGGGCGATCAGCGTCGGGTGGTCGAGGCCGCCGTCCGCGACGGTCGCGAGGACCGTGGTGATCCGGAACGAGCCCGCGTCGACGGCGAGCGCGAACAGGCCGATCAGGAAGGGGACGTCGCCGAGCTTGGTGACCAGGAAGGCCTTCAGCGAGGCAGCACGGGCCTCGGGGGTCTCCCAGTAGTGGCCGACGAGGAAGTACGAGCAGATGCCCATGACTTCCCAGCCGACCAGGAGCACCATCAGGTCGCCGGAGTAGACGACGAGCAGCATCGCGGAGGTGAACAGCGACACGAGGGCGGCGTACGAGGGGTAGCGCGGGTCGTCGCGCAGATAGCCCGTCGAGTAGATCTGCACGCAGGAGGCGACGACGCCGACGAGGACGGCGACGAGCGCGGCGAAGCCGTCGATGTGCAGGGCGAGGTCGATCGGCACCGAGCCGGTGGGGGTGAGCTGGGTGGCCGCGTCCACGGCGGAGTCGCCGCCCTGGCGGGCGGCCACGACGGCGGCGAGGACGAGCGACGTCAGGGTGGGCAGCACCGCGAGGGGCCGCACCAGGCCGGGGACGGTGCGGCCGAGCAGAAGACCGGCGGCGGCGCCGAGGAACGGCAGGAGGGGGACGAGAACGGCGAGGGTGGTCGTGGTCACGCGGTGGCCTCGGCCTTCTGCGACTGCTGAGACGTCTGCGGCTGCGGGGACGCCTCGTCCGGGGCGGGTTCGGGCTCGTCGAGGGCGGCTGCGTCCGTGTCGTCGCCGTCGTCATCGTCGTCGTCCGGGTCGTCCGGGTGCTCGGCGGTGTCGCGGAGGTCGTCGACGGCGGAGCTGCCCCGGTTGCGGTAGACGGCCAGGACGATCGCGAGGCCGATGCCGATCTCGGCGGCGGCGATGGCGATGGTGAACAGCGTCAGGGCCTGGCCGGAGTGCAGCTTGTCGCGCAGCCAGACGTCGAAGGCGACGAGGTTGAGGTTGACGGCGTTGAGCATGAGCTCGACGGACATCAGGACCAGGATCGCGTTGCGGCGGGCGAGCACGCCGTACAGGCCGACGCAGAAGAGGAGGACGGCGAGGACGGCGGGGTAGGCGAGGTGCATCAGCGGGTCCTCTCCTGCTGGGCCTTCGGGGCCTGCTGAGCCTTCGGGGCCTGCGGGGCCGTCCGGCCCTTCGGGGGCTTGCCGCCGTCGCCGCCGGGGTCGTCCTTGGCCTTGCGGGACAGCACGATCGCGCCGACCAGTGCGGCGAGGAGCAGCACGGAGAGGGCCTCGAAGGGCAGCACCCAGTTCCGGAAGAGGAACGCGCCGGTCACCTCGGTGGAGCCCTGCGGGGCGCCGTCCAGGTCGATCCACTGCGTACGGAACGCGTCCACGACGACCCACACCAGAGCGGTGGCGGCGGCGAGGGCCACGGCGAGCGCGACCCAGCGGTTGCCCGAGTCGGCGTCCGGGGAGCGGCCGATGGGGGCCCTGGTGAGCATCAGGCCGAAGAGGAGGAGGACCACGACGGAGCCGACGTAGATGAGGACCTGCACCCAGGCGATGAACTCGGCGGTCAGGAGCAGGTACTCGACGGCGAGCCCGCCGAGCGCCACGACCAGCCAGAGCGCGGCGTGCACGAGCTGCTTGGTGGTGACGGTGACGAGCGCGGCGCCGAGGGTGACGAGGCCGACGAGGAGGAAGGCGATCTCGACGCCCGTCGGGGACAGGAAGCCGTGCGGGGCCGTGGCGGCGATGTCGAAGTTCACGCGTCCCCCTCGGCCTCGGCGCCCCGCTGCTCGGTGCCCCGCTGCTCGGCGGCCGCACGCTCAGCGGCTTCGCGCTCGGCGGCTGCACGCTCGGCGGCTTCGCGGGCGGCGGTCTCCTGTTCGGCGGCCAGCTTGTCGGCGGTCTTGCGGGCGGCGCCCAGTTCCTTGGGCTCCTCGGCGGCGGGGTCGAGGGCGGGCGGCGCCGGGACGGTCCACATCCACTCGCGGAGCTTGTCACGCTCGTGGGTGAGCTCGCGGATGTCGGTCTCGGCGTACTCGAACTCCGGGGACCAGAACAGCGCGTCGAAGGGGCAGACCTCGATGCAGATGCCGCAGTACATGCAGAGGGAGAAGTCGATGGCGAAGCGGTCGAGGACGTTGCGGCTGCGCTCGCGGCCGCCGGGCGCCGCGGCCGGGACGGTCTCCTTGTGGGAGTCGATGTAGATGCACCAGTCCGGGCACTCGCGGGCGCAGAGCATGCAGACCGTGCAGTTCTCCTCGAACAGGCCGATGACGCCGCGGGTGCGGGGCGCCAGATCGGGCTGGACGTCCGGGTACTGCTCGGTGACGGACTTCCGCGTCATCGTGCGGAGGGTGACGGCCAGGCCCTTGGCCAGGCCGGATCCGGGGACGGACATGCGGGGCCGCCCGGAGGGCGTCGTTGAGGGGCGGTGGTCGGGTGACGGGCGGGCCATCAGTTGATCGCCACCTTCACGATTCCGGTGAGCGCGATCTGCGCCAGGGCGAGCGGGACGAGGAGGGTCCAGGAGAGCTTCTGGAGCTGGTCCTCGCGGAGCCGGGGGTAGGTGACGCGCAGCCAGATGACGACGAAGGCGAGGAGGCCGGTCTTCAGGAGGGTCCACACCCAGCCGAGGCCGTCGGCGCCCCCAGGCCCGTGCCAGCCGCCGAGGAAGAGGACGGTGGTCAGGCCGCACAGGACGACGATCCCGGCGTACTCGGCGAGGAGGAACAGCGCGAAGCGCAGCCCGGTGTACTCGGTGTACGCGCCGAA
Source organism: Streptomyces sp. NRRL B-1347 (assembly GCF_000720325.1). Classification (GTDB taxonomy): domain Bacteria; phylum Actinomycetota; class Actinomycetes; order Streptomycetales; family Streptomycetaceae; genus Streptomyces. Next base: position 41,219 of record NZ_JOJM01000056.1, on the reverse strand, counting down.
GATGATCTCCGAGTCGGCGACCGGCATGTCGAAGGGCGGGCGCTGGAGTTCGGCGAGTCCGGCCACGAAGAAGACCAGGGCGCCGACGATCTGCCAGGGCAGCCACCACCACTCGAAGGCGTTGAGGATGCCGGGCAGCGAGACCGTGCCCGCGGCCATCGCGACGGACGCGGCGGCGAGCAGCATCGGCAGTTCGTACGCGAGCAGCTGGGCCGCGGTGCGCAGGCCGCCGAGCAGGGAGAACTTGTTGGCCGACGCCCAGCCCGCCATCAGGGAGCCGAGGACGCCGACGCCCATGACGGCGAGGACGAAGAAGACGCCCGCGTCGACGACCTGGCCGACGGCGCCCTCTTGGGGGCCGATGGGGATGGCGACGAGGACCAGCAGATAGGGCAGCAGCGCGACGGCCGGGGCGAGCTGGAAGACGCGGCGGTCGGCGTCGGCGGGGACGACGTCCTCCTTCTGCGCGAACTTCACGCCGTCGGCGACGAGCTGGGCCCAGCCGTGGAAGCCGCCCGCGTACATGGGGCCGAGGCGGCCCTGCATGTGGGCCATCACCTTGTGCTCGGTCTGGCCGACGATCAGGGGCAGCGCGAGGAAGGCGACGAAGACGACGAGGAGTCGCAGGGCGACGTCGAGGGCGTCGTTCACTGCGGGTCTCCTTCGTTTCCGTTGCCGGTGTCTTCGGCGCTCCCAGAATTCCTGGTGCTCCCGGAGTTCCCGGTGCCCCCGGTGCTCCCGGTGCCCCCGGTGCTCCCGGTGCCCCCGGTGCTCCCGGTGCCCCCGGTGCTCCCGGTGCTCCCGGTGCTCCCGGTGCTCCCGGTGCTCCCGGAGTCTTCTGCGTCCGCCGCGTTCTCTGGCGGTGCCGCCGGGGTCTTCGGCGCGGGGGCGGGCGCGGGCTCCGGCTCCGGCGCGGTCGGCGGTTTCGCGTCCGCGTCCGCGTCCGGCGTGTCGAAGGCCGGGCGGGCGTGGTGCCACGGGGCGTCGGAGCTGTGCGGGGCGGACTGCGGCTTGGCCGGGCTCGGGGCCGGGGCCGGGGCCTGAGCGTCGGCGGCCGGGGTCTCGGGGGCCGCGTCCGCCGCCGTACGCTGCGACGCCGACCCCTGGCTCGCGCTGCGCGCCCGGCGCGGCGGCGCCGCGTCCGTCTGACTCGCCGAGCCCCCGCTCGCCGTACGCGTACGACGTGCCGGACGCTCCCCCGCAGCCCCCGCGGCCGCGGCACGGCCGGCTCCGCGCGCGGGGCGCGCCGGAGCGGCGGGGAGCTGGCCCTTCATCGGGCCCCACTCGTTCGGGTCGGGCACGCCGGGCGGCAGCATCTGCCGCCGCTTGGGGCCACCGTGTGCTGCCCCCGCCGCGGGCTCCCCTGGCTCCTTCGCGCCCGGCCACGCCTTGGCGACCCGGGCCGCGAGCACGAAGTCCTTGCGCAGGGGATGGCCTTCGAAGTTCTCCGGAAGCAGCAGCGGGACCAGGTGCGGATGGCCGTCGAAGCGGACGCCGAACATCTCGTGGGTCTCGCGCTCGTGCCAGGCCGCGCCCGCGTAGACGTCGACCGCGGAGGGCAGTACGGGCGCCTCGTGCGGGACCGTCGTACGGACGAGGAGGCGCCGCACCGGGGACAGCGCCACCACGTGGGCGCTCACGCGGAAGCCGGTGCCGGGTTCGTCGACGGCGCTCAGCCAGTCGAAGTACGTGCAGCCGAGGGTGTCCCGGGCGGTCCGCAGGGCATCGGGCCACGAAGCGGACGGTACGTCCACGGTCAGGACCTCGTACGACTCCTCGGCGGTCGCCTCCGCGCCGAACAGCTCCTCCACGGGGGCGGACAGCCAGCCGGTCATCTGCCGTCCTCCTGTGCCGAGGGCGCGGACGGAGCCGGGGGCGCGGGCGCTCCCGAGGGCGCGGGCGGAGCCACCAGGCCGCTGCGCAGCGCGGCCGTGGAAGGGCGCGCCCCGTTGGCGGCGTACCGCTCGCCGAGGGACTCCCGGGCGATCTTCTCCTGGAGCTTGAGGATGCCCTGGAGCAGCGCCTCGGGCCGGGGCGGGCAGCCGGGGACGTACACGTCGACCGGGATGATCTGGTCGACGCCCTTGGTGACGGAGTACGAGTCCCAGTACGGGCCGCCGCAGTTGGAGCAGGCGCCGAAGGAGATGACGTACTTGGGCTCGGGCATCTGCTCGTACAGGCGCTTCACGGCGGGCGCCATCTTGTCCGTGACCGTGCCGGAGACGACCATCAGGTCGGCCTGGCGCGGGCCCGGTGCGAACGGGATGACGCCGAGCCGGATGAAGTCGTGGCGGGCCATGGAGGCCGCGATGAACTCGATGGCGCAGCAGGCGAGCCCGAAGTTGAAGACCCACAGGCTGTAGCGGCGGCCCCAGTTGAGGACCACCTTCATCGGCTCGGGGGCGAGCCGGGACAGGACGCCCAGCTTCTTCGGCTCCGGGAGGAGCACGGGCTCGGCAGGCCCCGCGGGCTCCTGGTTCACGTCCATGTGAGGACGCCCTTCTTGTAGGCGTACAGCAGTCCCACGGCGAGGAAGCCGAGGAAGATGAACATCTCGACGAGGGTCGTCGCGCCGTAGCCGGACTCGGCGAAGACCGTCGCCCACGGGAAGAGGAAGATCGAGTCGACGGCGAAGATCACGTAGAGGAAGGCGTACACGTAGTAGCGCACCTGGGTGTGTGCCCAGCCCTCGCCGACCGGGTCCACGCCGCACTCGTACGTGAGGAGCTTCTCGGGGGTCGGCACGACGGGCCTGAGGAGCCGCCCCGCGCCGAAGGCGACGGCGACGAACAGCACGCCGACCACGGCGAGCAGTCCGACGACGGAGTACGACTCGTAGTAGCTCGCCGCGACGTACGTCGTCCCTGGCACGTCAGCCCCTCGCTCCCTGCACTCCGCGTCTCGCCACTGTTCGACGATCTGTACGCACGGGAGTCTAGGGCCTGCTAAAGGCGAGGTAAGCAGACCGTCACGGACCGGTTCGCCGCGGGCGCGTCATCGGCCGGATCCACCGGATCGATCTGGTGGGGTTATCCACAGTTCGGTTCGGCGGTACCCCTCATGGCGCGCGGTGCCGCGCTCCGGGCACTCTTACTCATATGACCCCACGTCCCACGTCTTCGCAGGCCACGCCGGAGCCACTGCCGCCTGCCCGGTTCGCGTACGACGCGCACACCTGGAAGGAGATCCTGCATCTCCTGGTGAATCTCCCGGCCGGCCTGGTCGGTTTCACGTACGTGGTGACGGCGTGCTTCATCGGCGGATTCCTGTCGTTCACGGTCATCGGTCTGCCGCTGCTCGCGCTCGCGCTGTACGGGGCGCGGCTCTTCGGCAAGTTCGAGCGCGCGCGGGCGCGGACGCTGCTCGGGGTGCACATCGACGAGCCGAGCCCCATGCCGCTCAAGTCCCGGCGCGGCGGCGGGGTGCTGACCTGGCTGTGGTCGACGCTGAAGGACCCGGTGGGCTGGCGGGCCGTGCTGTACGGCTTCATACGCCTGCCGTGGGGCGTCGCGACGTTCACGCTGACCCTGTGCGGCCTGTTCGTGCTGTGGCCGGTGCTGCCGTTCGTGGTGCGGGCGCTCGCCAACGCCGACCGGGCGATGGCCCGCGGGCTGCTCTCGCCGTCGGACGAGCTGGAGCGGCGCATCGCGGAGCTGGAGTCGGACCGGGGCGTGGTCGTGGACACCGCGGCGGCGGACCTGCGGCGCATCGAGCGGGACCTGCACGACGGCGCGCAGGCGCGGCTCGTCGCGCTCGCGATGGGGCTCGGCCTGGCCAAGGAGAAGCTCCTTGAGGACCCGGACGCGGCGGCGGCCATGGTCGACGAGGCGCACGGCGAGGTGAAGCTCGCCCTCCAGGAGCTGCGCGATTTGGCGCGGGGCATCCATCCGGCGGTCCTCACCGACCGCGGTCTGAGCGCGGCGCTGTCCTCGGTGTCGGCCCGGTGCACGGTGCCGGTGAAGGTGACCGCCGACCTGGCCGCGCGCCCGGCGGCGGCGATCGAGGGCATCGCCTACTTCACGGTCTCCGAGCTCCTGCAGAACGTGTCCAAGCACAGCGGCGCCCGCACGGCGAGCGTCGAGGTGTGGCGCTCGGACCAGCGGCTGCTCATCCAGGTGCGGGACGACGGGCGCGGCGGGGCCAGTCTGGAGGGCGGCACGGGCATGGCGGGCCTCGCGGAGCGCCTCGGCGCGGTCGACGGCCTGTTCATCATCGACTCGCCGCAGGGCGGCCCGACGACGATCACGGCGGAGCTGCCGTGGCGGGACCGGACGGGGTGAGGCGCTCGCGGCGCCGGAGCGTGCCCTTCCGCGGCCGGGGCCCGCATCCTCCGGCACGGGGCTCGCGTCCTCCGGCGGCACGGGGCCCACATCCCCCGGTGGGGTAGGGAAAACCCCCGGCCGAAGACGCCGACGCGCTCCATGGTCCGCCATACGCCCCGGAGCGCACTCTGGAGGTACGAGAAGAGGTAGCCCGCGCCGGTCACGGAGGGCCGGGAACCGCGCGGGACGAGCAGAACGGACGGCAGCGATGGCCACGGACTACGGACAGGGGTACGGACGCGTCATGAGGAGCGACCTCGACGGCCGCTGGACCGAGGACCGCGGTGGCGACGGGGCGGTGACCGCCCGCCGCCACCGCCTCCCGGTCTGGCTGCGTGCGCCCTTCGAGGGGCGCACGCTGCGGGAGTTCGTGTACGTGCTGCTCTCCCTGCCGCTCAGCGTCATCGGCTTCAGCTTCGCGGTGACGATGCTGACGCTCGGCGCGGGCCTGCTGATCACGTTCATCGGCATCCCCGTCCTCGCCCTGGCGCTGACCGCGCTCCGCGGCTTCGGCTCGCTGGAGCGGGCGCGGGCGCGGACGCTGCTCGGTGTCGAGGTGAAGGACCCGCACCCGCTCCAGCCGCGTGACTCGGGGCCCCTCGCGTGGATGGGCGCCGTCCTGAAGAGCGGCGTCTCCTGGCGGCACGCGGTGTACGCCGTCATCCACATGCCGTGGGCGATCTTCTCCTTCACGGTGTCGCTGGTCTTCTGGACGTACGGCTGGGCGATGCTCACGTACCCGCTGTGGTTCTGGGTCTTCCCCGTCTACGCGGGCCAGGGCGGCATCCAGCTCTACGGGGACGAGACGCACCACATCTATCTGGACAACCCCTTCGAGATCGGGCTCACCGCGCTCACCGGTCTGCTGATCACGCTGGCCACGCCCTGGATCATCCGCGCCCTGACCACGGTCGACCGCGGCCTGGTGCTCGGGCTGCTCGGCCCTTCCCGCCTGGTGTCCCGGGTCGCGGAGCTGGAGTCGGACCGGGGTGTCGTCGTGGACACCGCGGCGGCGGACCTGCGGCGCATCGAGCGTGACCTGCACGACGGCGCGCAGGCGCGGCTCGTCGCCCTCGCCATGGACCTCGGCCTCGCCAAGGAGAAGCTCGCGGAGGACCCGCAAGCGGCGGCGCGGATGGTGGACGAGGCGCACGGCGAGGTGAAGGTGGCGCTCCAGGAGCTGCGCGACCTCGCGCGGGGCATCCACCCGGCCGTCCTCACCGACCGAGGGCTCGACGCGGCCCTGTCCTCGCTCGCCGCGCGGTGCACCGTGCCGGTGGACGTGGAGGTCGATCTGCCCTCGCGGCCCGCGGCGGCGATCGAGGGCATCGCGTACTTCACGGTCTCCGAGCTCCTGCAGAACATCAGCAAGCACAGCGGGGCCGCGCGGGCGTCCGTGGACGTGTGGCGGGTGGAGGACCGGCTGATGCTCCAGGTGTCCGACGACGGGCGGGGCGGCGCCGACGTGACGGCGGGCTCCGGGCTCGCGGGCCTCGCCGAGCGGTTGGACGCGGTGGACGGGATCCTCGTGGTGGAGTCCCCCGTCGGCGGGCCGACCCTGGTGACGGCGGAGCTGCCCTGGCGCGGCTAGCCCGCACCGGCCACCCGCCCTCCCCGGCACCCCCTCGCGGCCCCGAGCACCCGAGCGCCCGCGCACCCGCGCACCCGCGCACCCCGCCTCAGCGACGCACCCCACCCCTCAGCGGCGCACCCCCCTCAGCGGCGCTCCGCGCCTCGTACTCAAACGCCGGAACGGCTGGAAAGCCACGCCCCGGACGGGCTTGATCTGCCCGTTCGGGGCGCTCCCCTGTTCGGACGTGGCCGGAGTCGGTCCCATGGGGGTCCGGATGCTGGGATGCTGGAGTCTGTCAATGGGGTGGGGACAGGCTGTGGGGGGCCGGAACATCGTGGAGGACAAGGTGCGGGTGGTCATCGCCGAGGATTCAGTGCTGCTCAGGGAGGGGCTGACCCGGCTGCTGACCGACCGCGGGCACGACGTCGTCGCGGGCGTCGGGGACGCGGACGCGCTGATCAAGACGATCACGGAGCTCGCCGCCCAGGACGCCCTGCCGGACGTCGTGGTCGCGGACGTGCGGATGCCGCCGACGCACACGGACGAAGGGGTGCGCGCGGCCGTGAAGCTGCGCAAGGCCCATCCCGGACTCGGCGTGCTCGTGCTGTCCCAGTACGTGGAGGAGCAGTACGCGACGGAGCTGCTCGCGGGATCGAGCCGGGGCGTGGGCTATCTGCTCAAGGACCGGGTCGCGGAGGTCCGCGAGTTCGTGGACGCGGTGGTGCGGGTGGCGCAGGGCGGGACCGCGCTCGACCCGGAGGTCGTGGCGCAGCTGCTCGGGCGCAGCCGCAAGCAGGACGTCCTCGCGGGGCTCACGCCGCGCGAGCGCGAGGTCCTGGGCCTGATGGCCGAGGGCCGGACCAATTCGGCGATCGCGCGCCAGCTGGTCGTCAGCGACGGGGCCGTGGAAAAGCACGTCAGCAATATCTTCTTGAAGCTCGGACTTTCGCAGAGCGACGGCGATCACCGAAGGGTGCTTGCCGTACTCACCTATCTGAATTCCTAGTTCCGCATTTCCGGTGACTTTCCGGGAACGCGTTCGCCGTTTCGGGCGTTCCCGGATTCACCATCCACCCACCGCACCGACACCGTGTCAGGGGTCCCGGACGAGGTACTCCGACCAGGGGGGACGTCCCGGCAGCGGGACAGCGTCCACCGTACGAAGGCACCGGTCCTAGACCCGGCGCCCTAGAACCAAAGGATGAGCGGAGAGCGTCTTCATGAGAGGCCGGGGGGCGAGGCAGAACGTGATAAATCAGGGCATCAAGCTGTCTCAAAGGTGCGTCCACCATGCGAGCGGCCCCAGGAAGGTACCCCTTACAGACGTAGGGTGGGCGATGGGAGGGCAGGGCTGCCTGCGATTCCCGCACAGTCGCCTCGAGGGAGGTCCAGTTCAGTGACCAGCCAGGTCAGTAGCCCGGCCGAGCAGGCCGACGAAGCCGTAGTCGGAGAGCAGCGCAAGCCCGCGGGCGAGAAGGACGTACGCCGTCTCGACCGAGTGATCATTCGTTTCGCGGGTGACTCCGGTGACGGTATGCAGCTCACCGGAGACCGGTTCACCTCTGAGACGGCGTCTTTCGGCAACGACCTGTCGACGCTGCCGAACTTCCCCGCGGAAATCCGCGCCCCCGCCGGCACCCTGCCGGGCGTCTCCAGCTTCCAGCTGCACTTCGCCGATCACGACATCCTCACCCCGGGCGACGCGCCGAACGTATTGGTCGCGATGAACCCGGCCGCCCTGAAGGCGAACATCGGTGACGTGCCGCGCGGCGCCGAGATCATCGTCAACACCGACGAATTCACCAAGCGGGCCATGCAGAAGGTGGGGTACGAGACCTCGCCGCTCGAGGACGGCTCCCTGGACGGGTTCCAGGTCCACCCGGTGCCGCTGACCACCCTGACGGTGGAGGCGCTGAAGGACTTCGACCTGTCCCGCAAGGACGCCGGCCGCAGCAAGAACATGTTCGCGCTCGGGCTGCTCTCGTGGATGTACCACCGGCCCACCGAGGGGACCGAGCGGTTCCTGCGCACGAAGTTCGCCAAGAAGCCGGACATCGCCGAGGCGAACATCACCGCGTTCCGCGCGGGCTGGAACTTCGGCGAGACGACCGAGGACTTCGCCGTCTCCTACGAGGTGGCGCCCGCGGCGACGGCGTTCCCGCCGGGCACCTACCGGAACATCTCCGGCAACCTCGCCCTGGCCTACGGCCTGATCGCCGCCTCGCGCCAGGCCGACCTGCCGCTGTACCTGGGCTCGTACCCGATCACCCCGGCCTCGGACATCCTGCACGAGCTGAGCAAGCACAAGAACTTCGGCGTGCGCACCTTCCAGGCCGAGGACGAGATCGCGGGCATCGGCGCCGCGCTCGGCGCGGCCTTCGGCGGCTCGCTCGCGGTGACCACGACCTCCGGGCCCGGTGTGGCCCTGAAGTCGGAGACCATCGGCCTCGCGGTGAGCCTGGAACTGCCGCTCGTCGTCGTGGACATCCAGCGCGGCGGGCCCTCCACCGGTCTGCCCACCAAGACCGAGCAGGCCGACCTGCTCCAGGCGATGTACGGCCGCAACGGCGAGGCGCCGGTGCCGGTGGTCGCCCCGCGCACCCCGGCGGACTGCTTCGACGCCTCCCTGGAGGCGGCCCGGATCGCGCTGACGTACCGCACGCCCGTCTTCCTGCTGAGCGACGGCTATCTGGCCAACGGCTCGGAGCCGTGGCGCATCCCGGAGGCGGACGAACTGCCGGACCTGCGCGTGCAGTTCGCCTCCGGGACGAACCACACCCTGGCGGACGGCACCGACGTCTTCTGGCCGTTTAAGCGGGACCCCAAGACCCTCGCCCGGCCGTGGGCGATCCCCGGCACCCCGGGTCTCGAGCACCGCATCGGCGGCATCGAGAAGCAGGACGGCACGGGCAACATCTCGTACGACCCGGCCAACCACGACTTCATGGTCCGCACCCGCCAGGCCAAGGTCGACGGCATCGCCGTGCCGGACCTCGAGGTCGACGACGCGAACGGCGACGCGAGACTCCTGGTCCTCGGCTGGGGCTCGACGTACGGGCCGATCACCGCCGCCGTGCGCCGGCTGCGCGCCGCGGGGCAGAGCGTCGCGCAGGCCCATCTGCGCCACCTCAACCCCTTCCCGCGGAACCTGGGCGACGTCCTGAAGCGTTACGACAAGGTGGTGATCCCCGAGATGAACCTCGGTCAGCTCGCCACGCTGATCCGCGCCGAGTACCTCGTGGACGCGGTCTCGTACAACCAGGTCAACGGAATGCCGTTCAAGGCCGAGCAGCTCGCCACGGCTCTCAAGGAGGCCATCGATGGCTGACACCACGATCGAGGGGCCCACCGGCTCCGAGACGCTTCTGAAGCTCGTGCCCAAGGCCGAGGCCAAGCAGTCCATGAAGGACTTCAAGTCCGACCAGGAAGTGCGCTGGTGTCCCGGCTGCGGTGACTACGCGGTCCTGGCGGCCGTCCAGGGCTTCATGCCCGAGCTCGGCCTCGCCAAGGAGAACATCGTCTTCGTCTCCGGCATCGGGTGCAGCTCCCGCTTCCCGTACTACATGAACACGTACGGGATGCACTCCATCCACGGCCGCGCCCCGGCGATCGCCACCGGACTCGCCTCGTCGCGGCGGGACTTGAGCGTCTGGGTGGTCACCGGCGACGGCGACGCGCTCTCCATCGGCGGCAACCACCTGATCCACGCCCTGCGCCGCAACGTGAACCTGAAGATCCTGCTGTTCAACAACCGGATCTACGGCCTCACCAAGGGCCAGTACTCCCCCACCTCCGAGGTCGGGAAGATCACCAAGTCGACGCCGATGGGCTCGCTCGACGCGCCCTTCAACCCGGTGTCCCTCGCGATCGGCGCCGAGGCCTCCTTCGTCGCGCGCACGGTGGACTCCGACCGCAAGCACCTGACCGAGGTGCTCCGCCAGGCCGCCGACCACCCCGGCACGGCCCTGGTGGAGATCTACCAGAACTGCAACATCTTCAACGACGGCGCCTTCGAGGTCCTCAAGGACAAGCAGCAGGCCGAGGAGGCCGTGATCCGCCTGGAGCACGGCGCCCCGATCCGCTTCGGCGCCGAAGGCTCCAAGGGCGTGGTGCGCGACCCGGCCACCGGCGACCTCAAGGTCGTCCCCGTGACCGCGGAGAACGAGGGCGACATCCTCGTCCACGACGCCCGCGCCGCGTCCCCGACCACCGCCTTCGCGCTCTCGCGCCTGGCCGACCCGGACACGCTGCACCACACTCCGATCGGTGTGTTCCGCAGCGTGGAGCGGCCGGTGTACGACACGCTGATGGCCGACCAGCTCGACACGGCGATCGAGCAGCACGGCAAGGGCGACCTCGCGGCGCTCCTCGCCGGCGGCGACACCTGGACGGTCGTCGGCTAGCCGCCACCGCCCGCGTACGACGAGGCCCGGTCCTGATCCTTCAGGACCGGGCCTCGTCGTACTTCTCGCGTGCCTTCAGTACGTCGTCCACGCGCCGGTCCGTCCACAGGGCGAGGGCCCTGACCTGCTCGGCCGCCTCGCGCCCCAGATCGGTGAGGGAGTAGTCGACGCGCGGCGGGATGACCGGCTTGGCGTCGCGGTGCACCATGCCGTCGCGCTCCAGGATCTGGAGGGTCTGGGTCAGCATCTTCTCGCTGACGGTCCTGCCGCCGGTGCTGCCGATCGCGCGGCGCAGCTCGCTGAAGCGGTACGAGCGCTCGGCGAGCGCGATCAGGACGAGCACGCCCCAGCGGCTCGTGACGTGCTCCAGGACGAGGCGGTGGGGGCACATCCGCTCGGCGTCGGCACCGCTGCTGCTTACTGCCATACCAGTACCTTACTTCAAAGTGGGTACTTACGGATGGTTAGTGCCCTAGCTAGGGTGAGTGTCATACCGAATCCCACCGGGGCATACAAGGAGCAATCACCCATGAGCATCGTCGTCACCGGAGCCACCGGACACCTCGGCCGCCTCGTCGTCGAGGGCCTGCTCGACGCGGGCGTGCCCGCCGGGCAGATCGCGGCCGTCGTACGGAACAAGGAGAAGGCCGCGGGCCTCGCCGCGCGCGGCGTCGAGCTGCGGATCGCGGACTACAGCGCGCCCGAGACCCTCGCGGGCGCCTTCGGCGCGGGCGACAAGGTGCTCCTGGTGTCCGGCAGCGAGATCGGGCGCCGGGTGCCGCAGCACCGGGCCGTCATCGACGCGGCGAAGGCCGCCGGGGTCGCGCACCTGGTGTACACGGGCGTCCTCGGCGGGCCCGACGCCGACTTCGACCTCGCCGCGGAGCACAAGGAGACCGAGCGGATGGTGCTCGACTCGGGCCTTCCGTACACGTTCCTGCGGAACGGCTGGTACCACGAGAACTACACCGAGCACCTCGCCCCGGTCCTGGAGCACGGGGCCGTCGTCGGCAGCGCCGGGCCCTCGGGCCGGGTCGCGTCCGCCGCGCGCGCCGACTACGCAGCGGCGGCCGTCGCCGTCCTGACCGGCGAGGGGCACGAGGGGCGCGCCTACGAGCTGAGCGGGGACGTGGCGTGGAGCTTCCCCGAATACGCGGCGGAGGTCGCGGAGGCCTCCGGCAAGGCGGTGGCGTACGCGGAGGTGTCGCCCGCGGAGCACCTGGCGGTGCTGGTGGGGGCGGGGCTGCCGGAGGCGGTGGCGGCTGTGCTGGTGGATGTCGACGCCGCGATTCGCCGGGGGCGGCTGGCGGGGACGAGCGGGGACCTTGCCCGGCTCATCGGGCGGCCCACCACTCCGCTTGCCTCGGCTGTTGCTGCTGCTCTGGTCTGACCGGTTCGTTGGTGGGTGCGGGGCCGTGGTGGGCTGTGCCCACCCGTTCCGCCCTCTGGGCGGACCAGCTGCCCACAGCGGGGGGGAGCGTGTCATGACCGTATTGCGAAACGGGCATGACAGGTGAGGGGCCTGGGCGTTACCTTCGGGAGGCAGCGTGGGGCTGCCGGCTCGGAGGAGGAACTGTGGGACCTGCGCAGGCGAAGGGGGAAGCCCGCACAGGCCTCCTGAACGGCATCGCCGCCTACGGCATGTGGGGCCTCGTGCCCCTCTTCTGGCCGCTCCTCAAGCCCGCGGGCGCGGGCGAGATCCTGGCCCACCGCATGGCCTGGTCCCTCGTGGTCGTCGCCATCGCGCTGCTCTTCGTGCGCCGCTGGGCCTGGGCCGGCGAGCTGCTGCGCCAGCCCCGCAAGCTGGGCCTCGTCACCATCGCCGCCGCCGTCATCACCCTCAACTGGGGCATCTACATCTGGGCCGTGAACTCCGGCCACGTCGTCGAGGCCTCCCTCGGCTACTTCATCAACCCCCTGGTCACCATCGCGATCGGCGTCCTGCTGCTCGGCGAGCGACTGCGGCCCGTGCAGTGGACCGCCGTCGGCGTAGGCCTCGCCGCCGTGCTCGTCCTCGCGATCGGCTACGGCCGCCCGCCGTGGATCTCGCTGATCCTGGCCTTCACCTTCGCGACGTACGGCCTGGTGAAGAAGAAGGTGAACCTCGGCGGCCTGGAGTCGCTCGCCGCCGAGACGGCCGTGCAGTTCCTGCCCGCCGTCGCCTATCTGGTGTGGCTCGGCACGCAGGGCGACCTCGTGTTCGGCACGGAGGGCACCGGGCACGCCGCGCTGCTCGCCGCGACCGGCGTGGTGACGGCGGCGCCGCTTGTCTGCTTCGGCGCCGCCGCGATCCGCGTGCCGCTGTCCACGCTGGGGCTGCTGCAGTACCTGGCGCCGATGTTCCAGTTCCTGCTCGGCATCCTCTACTTCCACGAGGAGATGCCGCCGGAGCGGTGGGCCGGGTTCGCCCTGGTGTGGCTGGCGCTCGCGCTGCTGACCTTCGACGCGTTCCGCTTCGCGCGGCGCAACGCGGCCCGGCTCGCCGCCGCGCGGGTCACCGCGCCCAGGCCCCCCGCGCCGCAGCAGCCTTCACGTACTCCGTGAAGTCGCGCGGCTCGCGCCCCAGGACGTCCCGTACGCCCGTCGCGAGGGGCGAGAGGTGGCCCTCGGCCGTGAACGTGAAGACGGCGGCCAGTTCGCGCGCCAGCGACTCGGGGACGTCCCCCGCGCGGAGCTCCGCCAGGAACTGCTCCGCCGTGACGGCCTCGAAGCGCATCGGGCGGCCCGACGCCGCCGCGATCTCCGCGACCGCCTCGGCGTAGGTGAGGGCGCGCGGGCCCGAGAGGTCGTACACGCGACCGGAGTGGCCCTCCTCGGTGAGCAGCGCGACCACGACGTCCGCGATGTCCTCCACGTCGACGAACGGCTCCGCGATGTCGCCGACCGGCAGGGCGAGGCGGCCCGCGAGGAGCGGGGCGTGGGCGAAGTCCTCGTCGAAGTTCTGCGCGAAGTTGTTGGCCCGGATCACTGTCCAGTCGACGTCCGCCTCCTGCACCACGCGGTCCGCCCGCGCCATGCCCGCGAGGAAGGACTCGCCGGACACGTCGACGCCGCGCCCGGACAGGACCACGAAGCGGCGCACGCCCGCCGCCTCGGCCTGGGCGACGAAGTCGGTGACGGGCTCCGGCTCCTCCGGCGCCACCAAGTAGAGGGCGGTCACGCCGTCCAACGCGGGCGCCCAGGTAGAACGTTCGTTCCAGTCGAAACGGGTCTCGCCGGAGCGGGAGGCCGCCCGCACGGTGCGGCCCGCCGCGCGCAGCCGGGGCACGATCCGGCGCCCGGTCTTGCCGGTGGCGCCGAGGACGAGGATCAGCTCGCCGGTGGTCCGTGGTGTTGTCGTCATGCGTCCAGCCAACCCCCGTGCCGTCCCTGGTGACATGGGCGTCCGTCTCGGCCCCATAGGCGTCCGTCTCACCGGTCCCGACCGCCGTCTACGGTGGGGTCATGGACGCTCTGGGGGATCTGCTGCGCGGCATCCGCGCGGACGGCGCGCTGTTCGGTCGTACGGTGCTGCGCGGGGCGTGGGAGCCGGAGCGGACGGAGCCCGCCGCGCTGACCCTCGTCATGGTGTTCCGCGGGCAGGCGCACGTCACGGGGCCGGGCGGGACGCGCACCCTGGGGGCGGGCTGTGCCGCCGTCCGCACCTCGGGCCCGTTCGCCGTCACCGCCGCGGGCGGCGCGGAGACCGAGCTGGTCACCGGGACCTACCAGTGGGACGGCAGCGGCGGGCGGCGGCTGCTCAGCGCGCTGCCGCCGCTGCTCGTGGTGCCGGGCGGCGAGGAGTGCCTGACGATCATCGAGCTGATCGCGGACGAGGTGGCGGCCGACCGGGCCGGGCGCCAGTACGTGATGGACCGGATGCTCGACTGGCTGCTCGCCTGCACCCTGCGGGAGTGGTTCGACCTGCCGGAGTCCTGCCCGCCCGCCTGGTACCGGGCGCTCGGCGACGACGTGGTCGGCCCGGCCCTGCGCGCCATGCACGACGAGCCGGGCAGGGCCTGGACGGTGGCGGCGCTGGCCGCGCGCGCCCAGGTGTCGCGCGCGGCCTTCGCCCGCAACTTCACCGACCTCGTCGGGCGGCCGCCGATGGCGTACCTCACCGAGTGGCGCATGACGCTCGCCGCCGAGCTGCTCGCCGAGCCGGGCGCGACGGTGGCGTCCGTGGCGGGGCGGGTCGGGTACGCCGACGGGTTCGGCTTCAGCGACGCCTTCAAGCGGATCCGGGGCATCGCGCCGAGCGGCTACCGCGCCTCGCTGGCCGCGGGCCGGGCGGCGGCCGGCTCTTCGCTCAGGGCCGCGGGCTGACCCGGTCGCGCGCCGCGCACCACCCCGGCGAGCGCGACAGCCACGCCCAGCAGGGCGAGGACCACCGGCACCACAAGGGCCGCGCGGAAGGCGTCGAGCGAGTGCCCGGCCCCGCCCATGCCGCCGTGGCCCCCGGTGACGAGCCCGTACACCGCCGTCACGCCCGAGACCCCGATCGCCGCCCCGAACTGCGTGGCGGTGTGCAGGATTCCGCCCGCGAGGCCCTGCTCCCGCTCGGCGACGCCGTCGGTCGCCGCGATCATCAGCGGCCCGTAGGCGAGGGCGAAGGCCGTGCCCGCGATGAGGAACGTCGGGAACATCGCCGCGTACGTCCAGTCCATGCCGACCGGCAGGAACAGCGCGTACGCGAGAGCCGCGAGCAGGAAGCCGCCGAGGATCACCCGGGCGTGGCCGTAGCGGTTCACCAGGCGGGGCGTGAGCGTCGGCGCGAGCACCACGTCGCAGCCCATCACGACCAGGGCGATCGCCGTCTGCCACGAGGACCAGCCGCGCAGCTCCTGCAAGTACAGCGTGAGCACGAACTGGAAGCCCATGAAGGCGCCGAGGAACAGCAGCGCCCCGAGCCCGGCCCGCACCACGGAGCCCGTGCGGAAGATCCCGAGCCGCACCAGCGGTACGGCCGCGCGGCGCTCGATGCCGACGAACGCCGCCCCGAGCAGCAGCCCGGCGAGGGCCGCACCGAGCGTCAGCGGCCAGCCGTCCAGGCCGTGTTCGAGCCGTACGACACCGAAGGCGAGCAGCAGCATGGCGCCCGCGGCCGCGGCCGCGCCCGGCAGGTCGAAGCCGCCGGAGCGCAGCGTCGCCGACACCTTCACCGGGGGCGCGTCGGACGCGGGGACGAGCCGGACGGCGGCGGCGAGGATCGCGGCGGCGAAGAGGACCGGCGCGAAGAACACCCACCGCCAGCCGAGTTCGGTGAGCAGCCCGCCGATGACCAGGCCGAGCGAGAAGCCGCCCGCCGATGTGCCCGCGAAGACGAGCAGCGCCTTGTTGCGCTCCGGCCCCTCCGCGTACGAGGTGGTGATGATCGACATCGCGGCGGGCGTCATGAACGCCGCGGCCACGCCGGTCACGAACCGCGCCACGATCAGCATCCAGCCCTCGGTCGCGAGGCCGCCGAGCCCGGAGAAGACCAGGAAGACGCCGAGCCAGACGAGGAACATCCGCCGTCTGCCGAGCAGGTCGGCCGCCCGGCCGCCGAGCAGCGTGAAGCCCGCGTAGCCGAGGACGTAGGAGCTGATCACCCAGGCCGCGGTGGCCGTCGACAGGTCCAGGTCGGACCTGATCGTGGGGATCGCTATCGCGAGCATCGCGATGTCGGCGCCCTCCAGGAAGATCGTGCCGCAGAGGACGAGCAGCAGTGCCCAGGCTCGGGCGCCCATGGTGACTCCTCGATTCAACCCGTTGGTTACCCAACTGATGGCCGGTTCCTTCTTGTAACCATGGACAGCGTGCGGCAGCATCGACAGGCATGGAAGAAGGCACTTTGAAGTCACCGAGTAACTCGGGGAGCACCGTGCCCCACGGCGGCACCGAGGAGTACGGGAACGGGGTGGACTACGGGGACGCCGACCCCTTCCAGTGGGACACCCGCGAGGACTGCCAGGTGCGGCAGATCCTCGACCGGATCGCCGACAAGTGGTCACTCCTGGTGATCGCGCTCCTGGACCAGCGCAAGCTGCGCTTCACCGAGCTGCGGCGCGAGATCGACGGCATCAGCCAGCGGATGCTCACCGTCACCCTGCGTCAGCTGGAGCGCGACGGTCTGGTCCTGCGCACGGTGCACCCGGTGGTGCCGCCCCGCGTCGAGTACGAGCTGACGCCGCTCGGCGGCACCCTGCACCACACCATCCAGTCCCTGGTGACCTGGACCGAGGAGCATCAGAACGAGATCGCGGCGGCGCGGTCCGCGTACGACGACCGCGCGGCCGAGGAAGCCGGTCCGGACGCTTAACTGGGTCGCATGACCTTGCACTGGAAGCTCGTCATCGACGCGCGGGACCCGCACGCCCAGGCCGCCTTCTGGGCCGAGGCCCTCGGCTACGCGGTGGAGGACAACAGCGCCCTCATCGAGCGGCTGCTCGGCCTCGGCGCCGTGACCGAGGCCGAGACCGTGGGGCCCCGGGGGCAGCGCGCCTTCCGCGACCTCATCGCCGTACGGCACCCCGACGACCCGTACGAGCAGGACAGCGGGACCGGGCTCGGCCGCCGCCTGCTCTTCCAGCGGGTGCCGGAGCCCAAGTCCGGCAAGAACCGGCTGCACATCGACGTGCACGCCACGCCCGGCACCCGGGACGACGAGGTCGCCCGCCTGGAGGCGCTGGGCGCGGCCGTGCAGCGGCGGGTACGGGCCGCGGGCGGCGAGTGGGTGGTGATGACGGACCCTGAGGGCAACGAGTTCTGCGTGCAGTGACGCGGACCGGCGCTAGGCCTTGAGGGCGTGTCCCGTCGTGACGTCCACGTGGTCGGGGACCTCGTCGTGCCGGTCCCCGACCGTCAGCGTGCCCGTGGGCTCGAAGACCAGGATCTCGGCGCCGACGCGCGCGCTCGGCTTGTGCTCGGTGCCGCGCGGGACCGTGAAGGCCGACCCCTTCGGCAGCGTCACCGTGCGCTCCCCCGACGGCTCGCGCAGGGCGATGTCCAGCTCGCCGTCCAGGACGAGGAAGAACTCGTCGGTGTCGTCGTGCACGTGCCACACATGCTCGCCCTCGACCTTGGCCACGCGTACGTCGTAGTCGTTGACGTGCGTGACGATACGGGGGCTCCAGCGCTCGTCGAAGGAGGCCAGGGCCTCGTCGAGAGCGACCGGCATACGCCTCTGGGCTGCGGTTTCTCTACTCATGAGGCCATCGTGACCCTTGGCCCGAGCGGCCACGAGTGCTAGAAATCGCATATGACGCAAGAAAACTCGCAGGGGTGGCCGGGCGCTGGGGCCGGGGCGTCGGGTGGGGCCGCGGGCGGGCCGTCGGGTGAGCCGTCGGGCGGGGCCGCGGGCGAGCCGTCGGGCGGGCTGTCGGGTGGGCGGGGGCATCGGGTCGTCGTCATCGTCGATGAGAACTCCAACCCCTTCGAACTCGGCTGCGTCACCGAGATCTTCGGCCTCCAGCGGCCCGAGCTCGGCCGCGAGCGGCCCGCCCTGTACGACTTCGCGCTGTGCTCGCCCGAGCCGCGCACCCTCATGCGCGACGGCTTCTTCACGCTCACCGGCGTGGCCGGGATCGAGGCCGCCGACACCGCCGACACGCTGATCGTGCCCAACCGGCCCGACACCGAGGTGCCGCGGCGCCCCGCCGTCCTGGACGCCGTACGGCGCGCGCACGCGCGCGGGGCCCGGCTCGTCGGCTTCTGCAGCGGCGCGTTCACACTCGCCGAGGCCGGGGTGCTCGACGGGCGCCGCGCCACCGCGCACTGGCAGTGGGCCGACGACTTCCGGGCCCGCTTCCCCGCCGTCCGGCTCGAACCGGACGTCCTCTTCGTCGACGACGGCGACATCCTCACCGCCGCGGGCAGCGCCGCCGCGCTCGACCTCGGCCTGCACATCGTGCGCCGCGACTTCGGCGCGGAGGTCGCCGTGTCCGTGTCGCGGCGGCTCGTCTTCGCCGCCCACCGGGACGGCGGGCAGCGGCAGTTCGTGGAACGGCCCGTCCCCGACGTGCCCGACGAGTCGCTCGCGCCGCTGCTCGCCTGGGCGCAGGAACGGCTCGGCGAGCCCCTCACCGTGGCCGGGCTCGCCGCGCGGGCCGCCGTCAGCCCGGCCACGCTGCACCGGCGGTTCCGGGCGCAGTTGGGTACGACGCCGTTGGCCTGGCTGAACGGGGAGCGGGTGGGGCTCGCGTGCCGGCTCATCGAGCGCGGGGAGGAACGCCTTGACGTGGTGGCCCGGCGCAGCGGCCTCGGCTCCGCGGCCAACCTCCGTGCCCGCCTGCGCCGGGCCACGGGCCTGACCCCCACGGCCTACCGCCACCGCTTCGGCCCCTGACGGGGCCTGCTCCCCGCCTCCTCGGCCGTACCGCACCCCCACGCAACGCGCCGCTACCGCGGCGGTTCCTCCCCCACCCACCCACCCGTAACACGCGGCTTCGCCATGCCCGACCCCGACGCGTAGCGCCGCGGGTGGGTGGTCGCCGCCCCCCTGCCCGGGCGGGGGCGGGTGGGCAGGACTGCCCCCGGCGCACGGAGCGAGGCCCATGCGGTCTACTGCTGCCACAAGCAAGGCAGCTGGGCGGGTCCCAGTGCAGCAGCGGAGACGCAGGCCGAGGCTGGTGCCCCGTCATGGGGTTGGCCAGGCTGCGGCCGACGCTGCCGTCACCGGTGAGGGGCGGGCGGCAGGACCACCCCTCACCCCGCTGTGGGCAATCGTCCCGCAGGGCGAGTGGGGCATCCCCTGCTCGAGCGAAGCCGAGAACTTGGGGAGGGGTGGGCACAGCACCCAGGTGCCGCCCAGCCGATACACCAAGGCCCCAGGCCCGCAGAGGCAGACGCGCGGGGCAGGGCGTCACCAGGGGGCGGGTCGGTGGGACCACGTCGTGCGCAGGCGCCCGGCCTCCCGGCCAGGGCCCGGTGTCGCCCGGCCCAGAGGGGGGCCGCAGGGGCAAGCCCCTGTTTCAGGAGGCGGGCCCCGGGGGCTGCCCGGGGACGTCGCCGTGGCCTCGGCCGGTCAGGGCGGCCAGGCTGTTGCGAACGTGGTCCATGTGCGCCCGCACCTCGTCCCACCGCTCCCCGTGCTCACGCAACACCCGCTCCGTGTCCCGCCCCACCCGCTCCTCCCGCACCCTGGCCTGCGAGATCAGCTCGGCGGCACGCGCGGCCGCGTCCTCCTCGCCGTGCCGGGCAGCCTCCTCCGCCTCGGCGTAGGCCCGCTTGGCCTCGGTGAGCCGGGCCTCGGCCGCCGCGACGAGGGCCGCCTCGCGGGCGTCGGCCACCGCCTCCCGCTCCGCGATCTCCCGCTCCGTGGCCTCCCAGCGCTCGCCGTGCTCCTTCTCCTGCTCGGCGAGCAGCCCGCTCGTGCGCCGGCGCATCTCCCGCAGCGCGGCGAGCGCCTCGCCGCGCCACTCCTTCGCGTCGCCGCGCGCGGCGATCCGCAGCTCGTCGGCGGCGGTCCGCGCGGCGAGCAGCCGCTGCCGGGCCCGCTCATCGGCCTCGCCCCGCACGGAGTCGGCGTACGCCCGCGCGGCCTCGCGCAGCTCGTCGGCGGCGGCCCCCACGGCCTGCCCGAGCTCGTACGTCTCGGCCACGGCGGTGTCCCGCACGGCCGCGGCCTCCTCCTCGCTCAGCGCGAGCAGGTACTGGGCGCGCCGGCCGAGCTCGTCGTACGTCTGCGGGGCGAGCCGCGCGACGGCCTCGCGCAGGCGCGCGGCCTCCTCCCCCATGTCCCGGGCGAGGACGGTGAGCCGGGCGGCCCGCTCCCACGCGGCGTCCCGGTCCCGGGACAGCGCGACGGCGTACGCCTCCACCTGCTCGGGACGGTAGCCGCGCCCGCGTACGGCGACGAAGCCATGAGGTGACGCACCGCTGCCGCTCATCCTGGTTCCCCTCTTTCGCCCACACGGACTCTCACCGTCGCGCTGACTCTCTCCGCCGCGCCACCCGCGTACAACGCGATTGGCGCACATCTTGATGGATCAAGCGGAAGTGGTCATAACACGACACTCCGTCAGCGCCATCCGGTCAAGGATGCGTCAATTGGGGCCGGAAGTCGGAATCGGGGTGTCGTTCCGCAGTGCGTCGAAGAGCCGTTTGGACCCCTCGGAGTCCCGTACGACGACGCCGCCGACACCGGGCACCCCGGGAGCGGCCGCGCACTCACGGGCGCACGACCGGGGCGCTCGACCCGCCGTGCGGATCGAGCGCCCCGGTCACCCGGCGGACCGGGCGCGCCGCGTACGGACGCGGGCTACAGCAAGCCGTCCCACATCTGCTCAAGGAGCACCGACCACCAGCTCTCCGGCGAGGACAGCGCGGCCGGGTCGAGCGCGGCCAACTGCGACTGGAAGTCGACGGTCCAGCGGCCCGCCTGCTCCTGGTTGAGGCCATAGCGCAGCCGCCACATGCGGCCCAGCAGCCCCAGGCAGCGCACGAACTCGGGCAGCCCCGTGTTCACGAACTGCGGCGGCACCGGAGCCCCGCCGGGACCGGCCTCGACCGGCACCGCGACGATGTGCGCCGTACCGTACTGAACACAGATCGCCCGGCCGAAGTCGCTGCCCATCACCAGGTACGAGCCCGCGTCCGACGCGGGCGCCACCCCCCGCTCCTGCGCCAGCTCCGCGAGCGTCGGCACCGGCCGCCCCGGCTGGGCCTGCGCCCAGAAGAACGGGCCGAAGTCCAGGGGCAGACCCGCCACCACGAGCGTGTGCGCCACGACGTCCGGCACGCCCTGCCGCGACACCGCCCGCTGGTCGAACCGGAACACCCCAGGGCCGAACGCCCCGGCGAGCTCCTGCGCCACGCCCTCCGGCGGCACCGGCGGCGTGGGCGCCACCGGCGGCAGCGGCGCCCGCACCGGCGCCGGACGCGCCGGACCGTCCGCCACCTGGTGCAACTCGCCCTGGTGCGCGAGCAGTTGCTGCATGCCCTGCTGCCGCGACGCGTGGTCCCTGCCGTACGGCGCGATCGAGGTGATGCGCGCCTGCGGCCAGGTCTCCCGGATCATCCGCGCGCAGTACGCGCCCGGCAGCTCGCAGGACTCCAGCTCCGTGTGCAGCTCCAGGACCTGGTCCGGCGGCACGTTCATGCCGCGCAGCTCGTGGAAGATCTGCCACTCCGGGTGCGGGGTGCCCGGCGCCGACCGCCTGATCACCTGCTGCTCGGACCCGTCCGCGGCGCGGTACCGCAGCACGGCCTGGTAGCCGGGGCCCACGGTGGGCTGCCCGGTGGGCGGCTGCGGATAGCCGTACGGCTGCCCCGCGCCGGGCGGCGGCATGCCGGGACCCGGCGGCGGCATCATGCCCGGAGCGGGCTGCGGCATGCCAGGAGCACCCGGGGCCGCGGGCGGCGGGGGCGCACCCGGGCCGCCGACGGCGGGACCCGCGAGCATGGTGGCGGCGTGGTGGACGCCACCACCCGGAGCCCCCGGAGCCCCCGGAGCGCCCGGAGCGCCCGGAGCGCCAGGGGGCTGCGGAGCGCCGGGAGCACCGGGCGGACCGGGAGGCTGCGGCGCACCGGGAACACCCGGGACACCGGGAGGCTTGGGCGCCCCGCCCATGCTCGGGTCGGCCAGCATCGTCGCGGCGTGGTGCGCCCCACCGCCCGGCGCACCCGGGACACCGGGCGGGCCGGGAGGCTGCGGAGCACCAGGAGCAGCACCAGGAGCACCCGGAGCGCCGGGAGCACCCGGAGCCGCCGGAGGCTGGAGCCCGCCGCCCATGCTCGGGTCCGCCAGCATCGTCGCGGCGTGGTGCACCCCACCGGGCGGCGTACCCGGAGCGGCGGGCGGCTGCGGAGCGGCAGGCGGCGGCGTCGCACCGGGAGGCTGCGGCGCGCCAGGAGGCTGCGGCCCCTCCGGGCCGAGCGACGACACGAGCTGCGTCGCCACATAGCCGCCACCGGGCGCACCAGGCGCACCGGGCACACCGGGCACACCGGGCGGCGGCGCACCCGCGCCACCACCGACAGCGGCACCCTCGGACGCGACCGGCGCCTGCGGCACGGGCGGCGGCGTCGCACCCACGGGCGGCGGCGGCATGCCGGGCCCGCCCGGAGCCGCACCCACAGGCGGAGGCGGCACACCAGGCCCACCCACGGCCGAACCAGCGGGCGGAGGCGGCATGTTGGGCCCGCTCACCGCCGAACCGGCAGGCGGGGGCGGCAGGTCAGGACCACTCACGGCCGAACCAGCAGGCGGCGGCGGAAGGTTGGGACCACTCACCGCCGCACCCGCAGGCGGCGGCGGAAGGTTCGGGCCCGCGCCCGGCACCCCGGGCACCGGCTCCTCGACGGCGGGCGCGACCGCCGTCTTCGGGAGCTGACTGCCGCCCGAGATCAGCGCGGTCTTCGCCTCCGGCGACACACCCGGCGACGCGTCCTCCTCCTCGCCGTCCAGATTCACCGGCGGCGAGAACACCGTCGCGGGCAGCGGCACCGCCACGTCGTCGTCATCGGCACCGACGTTCGTGTCCGTACCCGCCCACGGCGTCTCCGACGACGGCACGGCCGAACCCGAGACGCCCACCGACGCCCCGGCCGACCCACCGGCCGCAGGCCACGCCGTACCGCCCCCCGAAGGAGCGGGCGTACCGGAAGCGGGCAGCGGGCCCGCCGACGTCACCGCGGGCTCCGGAGCCACCGGCGCGGCCGGAACCACAGGCTCCGGCGACGCCCCGGCCCCGCCCCGCGCCGCCGCGGACTCCCCGGCCGACGACCGCCGGTCCGGAATCCCCAGCTTGTCCGCCGCCTCCTGCAACCACTCCGGCGGACTCAGCAGGAACGACGTCTGATTCAGATCCATGCGCTCCGGCGCCGCGGGCGCCGCGGCCGGCTCCGGCACGTCCGGCACCCCGTACTCCTCCTCGTACCGGCGGATCACCTCACCCACCGGCAGCGCCGGCCACAACGTGGCCTCACCGCTGTCCCGGGCGATGACCAGCCGCTGACCACCGCCGTCCGAACGGGGACCGCCCTCGCGGTCCTCCGCCCAGACCACGAAGCCCAGGTCGAACTCCCGCACCCGCACCTCCCGGTGCCCGGGCGGCGGCACGTCACCGTTGATCCACTCCTCGGCGCGCTCCTGCGCCTGTGCGAAGGTCACCATCTCGGAGCTCACTCCCCCACCGGGACGACGCGCGCGAAGCCGCCGTCCACCATCAGGTTCGCCACGGTCTCCAGCTCGGGCGGACTGCCCGCGAGCCGGGACAGGAACGCGTCGAAGTCGTCACCGCACGGCAGCAGCAGCCGCTGCACCCGCTCCGCGGGCGCCCAGGACGGGTCCACGTCACGCGCGTCGTCGTACGCGCAGAACCACACCGAGCCGATCCGATCGCCCTTCACCTTCACCGCGAGCAGACCGCCCTGCACGAAGCCGACCCCCAGGAAGTCCTTGGTCAGATGGTCACGCAGACACTTGTTGACGTACACCAGGTCGTTCACGGCCGCCTCGTCACGGACCGTGAAGAACGGCTGGTCGATCAGCAGACCCAGCTCCGCGTCGAGCGCCGTACCCACCGGCGCACACCCGCCCGCCGCCTTCAAGAAGGAGCGGTACGCCCCCGGCAGGCGGTAGCCCAAATCCTCCTCGACCCCCGTGACCTGCCCCTCCGTGACAGCGAGCGCCGCCTTCGGCAGGGCCAGATGCGCCGGACGCGTCTCCTGAAGCGGCCGCGTACCCCGCTTGTGATGATCCACGGCAGACGTGGCGATGCCACCGTGATGCCGCAGCAACGCCTTCACCTCGACCGGCACCAGCTCCACCCGGCGACCGCCCGGCACGTGGTGCCAGGTCCAGCCGTGCGGGGTCGCCACCGCCGGAATCGTGTCCCACAGCTCATGACCCGACGCCGCGAGCGCCGCGTTCGCCGACACGTAGTCCGTAAGCCGCAGCTCGTCCACGCCGAAACCCTCCGGCGGCTCCGCGATCTCCGCCGCGGCACGCGCGTACGGCGAGAAGTCCGGATAGCCGTCACCGTCCACCCGCACCCCCCTGGGATGGCGCGCGGCGCGGACCGGGTCCGGGAAGTGCACGACCTGCCCGGCGTAGGCCGCGTTCGGCGGCGCGGCCTGCTGCCCGAGCCGACCTGGCCGACCTGTCGTCATGGCGGTTGCCCTCCTGCGGCACTGTCGAGGTTCACGGATGGCGACAGCCTATGCGGAAGGACGACACGGGTCATCGGGCCTCCACATCCGTGACCACCCGCCACGAGACCGTCACCCAGAGACGAAACCCGGTCGTGTCGCACCGACCCAGCTTCCGCACCAGGCGCCCCATTTGGCAGTCTGTTCCCGCAACGCGGGGGCGTGGCACCAGCGGCCGACGCCGCGGGCACGGGGAGGGAAACACCACATGCACACGGCACAAACCAGCATGTCACGGACCACCGACACATCCACGGAAAGCGCCGGAACCGTTCACTCCACGACCACAGCAACCACCACCACGGCAACCACCCGGGGCACCACCGGCACCCACAGCCCCCCGGGCACCACAGCCGCCACCGCACCCGCCGCATCCGGCGGCGACCCCCGCGTCGGCTGGAGCAGCGTCCCCGCCGACGCACCCATCCTGCTCCACCGCCGCGACGGCATCCTGCCGACCGTCGCCGCCGCACTCTCCGTCCGCGGCACCACCCTCACCGCCACCCCCAAGCGCGGCGAAGACCCACCCGACCTGCACCCCCTCGTCCAGGACTTCCTCGACGCCCTCCCCAGCGCCCAGCGCGAACGCTTCACCGGCCGCTGCGCCGAAGCCCAGCTCCTCTCCCGGCACCTCACCACCGCCGACGCCGGCCGCTCCAAACGCGCCCGCCGCAAACCCATGACCAACGGCGAAGCCCGCAAAGCCCTCAAGCACGCCAAACTCACCACCCGCCGCATCCGCGAGGACGGCGACCCGCTGCACGGCGCCTTCGCCCGCCCCTGCCGCTCCTGCACCGCCCTCACCGACCACTTCGGCGTCCGCGTCGTGGACCCCACGGCGGCCGACGGCTGACACCACCGCGCGCCGTCCACATCCGCACCGCACCACGAGGGCTCCCACCACCATGCACACCGACCACTCCACCCGCTTCCCCGTGCCCGTCGACGCCGCCCTGCGCACCGCGGGCTGGCGACCGGGCCGCTGGGACATCAAACAGGCCGAGATCTGGGCCGACGTCCTGCGCCGCCACACCTCACCCGCGGGACACCAGCACGCCGTCTTCCCCGCCGCCGTCGAAGCCTGGGCCGAATTCGGCGGCCTGCACATCACCCCACAGGGCCCCGGCCGCCAGATAGCCCCCGCCACCCTGCACCTCGACCCGATGTACGGCCTCCACCTCGCCCGCACCCTCGGCGACCTCGGACGCGCCCTCGGCACCCAGGTCACCCCCATCGGCGAAGAGACCGAGACCCAGGCACTGCTCGCCATCGACGCCCGCGGCCGCGTCTACAGCCTCGACCACACCGGCGACTGGTACCTGGGACAACACATCGACCAGGCCCTCACCACCCTCGTCGCCGGCACCCGGCCGGTACGCCTCACCGCCGGCACGTAGGCGCTTCGCTGGATCTCGCCGCCCTGTGCCGCCTGGCGACTGCGGGTCCATCGTGGCCGGCCGCGCCACGCGGCGGAGCCGCCATCGACACCGCCCCGCGCCCCTACGAGGCACTCCCGCCCGGCGGCACACGCCGATCAGGCCCCGGCCGCCCCCGCAGGAAGCACCGCCGACACCCGGAAACCACCCGCGTCCGTCGGCCCCGACACGAACACCCCGCCCAGCGCCGTCACCCGCTCCTTCATCCCCACCAGACCATTGCCACCACTCGGCAGCCGCGCGTCCGCCGGAGCCGTCTCCGGCGGCGGACCGTTCTCCACCTGCATCGCGATCTCCGCACTCCGATGCGCGAGCCGCACATACGTCTTCGCACCCGCCGCGTGCTTGAAGACGTTCGTCAACGCCTCCTGCACCACCCGGTACGCCGTCTCCTCCACATCCGCCGCATACGCCCGCGACTCCCCCTCCACGGACATGTCCACCACCATGCCCGCCGCCCGCGACTGATCCACCAGCTCGTCCAGCTCCGCCAGACACGGGCCCTCCACCGCCTCCGCGGCCTCCTCGCCCCCGGCCCGCGA
Source organism: Streptomyces sp. NRRL B-1347 (assembly GCF_000720325.1). GTDB lineage: Bacteria > Actinomycetota > Actinomycetes > Streptomycetales > Streptomycetaceae > Streptomyces. The sequence continues at coordinate 14,831 of NZ_JOJM01000056.1, read as the reverse complement.
CGCCGCCCGCTCCGCCGCCATCCCCACCGCCGCCAACGGCACCGGCGCCGGAGCCGGCTTCGGCGGCGCCTCACCCGCCCGCAGCACCCCCAGCATCTCCCGCAACTCCGTCAGCGCCTGCCGGCCCATGTCACCCACCAGCGCCGCGTTCTTCACCGCCTTCTCCGGATCCTTACGAGCCACCGCCTGCAACGCCGCCGCGTGCACCACCATCAGGCTCACCCGGTGCGCCACCACGTCATGCATGTCCCGGGCGATCCGCGTGCGCTCCTCGTTGCGCGCCCACTCCGCCCGCTCCTCCGCCCGCTCCGCCAGCAACTGAAGCTCCCGCTCCAGACTGTCCGCCCGCTCCCGCAACGACTCCATGAGCCTCCGCCGCGCACCCACGTACAGACCCAGCAACAACGGCGGCGCCGTCACCCCCAGCGACGTACTGATCGCGATGAACGGGATGACCCCCTCGCCGATCGTCAGATCCCCGCTCGCTATGTCCTGATTGGCCCGCACCATCGTCACGATCAGCGTCCCCGCGAGCGACATCCCCGCCAGCGCCCCGATGATCCGCCGCGGCAGCTCCGAAGCCGCCAGCGTGTACAGACCCACGATCGTCATCAGGATGCCCATCTGCGCGGGCGTGATCGCCACCGCGACCAGCACCACCGCGATCGGCCAGCGCCGCCGCAACACCAGCGTCGCACCGGCCAGCACCCCGAAACCCACACCCACCGCCAGCGGCAGCCCGGCATCCCGCGCGAACTCCACACCCTCCACGCCGCACTCGGCCGCCGACACGACGCCGAGCCCCACATCGAGCACGGCACTGCGCCGCCGCTCCCACCACCACGGCCCGGTCCTGGCCGCGGTTCCGCTGTCCCCCGTCGTGGTCATGTCTTCCAGCCTACGGGCGCCGACGCCCGGTTTTCCGGTGAGTTTCCGGCACGCGATCGCCCCGCGCCCTACCCGCACGGCCCACGGGCGACGCCCGAACCGCCAGGTAACCCTCGAACAGTTGAACCGCCCAGATTTTCGACCCGGAACCCCGAATTCCCAACGAGGCTCGCCGCATGACCGAGATCACCGACTTCGATTCCCTCCGCCACCGCGCCGTCGCGCTGCGCCGGTCCGGGCTGAGCCTCCGCCAGATCGCCGACGAGCTCCAGGTCCGCAGCAAGGACCTCCTCCAGCGCCTGGTCGAGGGCGAACCCGCACCGGAGTGGACCAAACGCCCCCGAGCCAAGGACGACCTCCGCGCCCGCGCCCGCAAGCTGCGCCGCCAGGGCTGGACGTACGACGAGATAAAGACGGAGCTCGGCTGCTCCAAGAGCTCGGTGTCCCTGTGGGTACGGGACCTGCCCAAGCCGGAGCCGCGCTGCACCCCGGAGGAACAACGCGCACGCATGAACGCGGGGCTGGCCAAGCTGCGCGCCGCGCAGGACCGCGAGCGCATCGCCACCCGACAGGCCGCGACGGCCTCCGTCGGCCCCCTCTCGGACCGCGAGCTCTTCATCATCGGGGTCGCGCTGTACTGGGCGGAGGGCACCAAGAGCAAGCCCTACGCCCGGCGGGAGCGCGTCACTTTCGTGAACAGCGACCCTGAAATGATCGAGCTCTTCCTGCGCTGGCTCGACCTCCTCGAAGTCGAGCGTGAGCGCGTGCGGTACTGCGTCATGATCCACGAGACAGCGGACGTACCAGGTGCCGAGCAGTACTGGGCGGACCTCGTCGGCGCCGACCGCTCCGCGTTCAACAAGACGACCATCAAGAAGCACAACCCCAAGACCGTGCGCAAGAACGTGGGCGAGACTTACCACGGCTGCCTGGTGATCCAAGTCCTGCAGAGCGCTGAGTTGTACCTTCGCGTTGAAGGATGGTGGGCGGGAATCGCCGCCCACACGCGTAGCCGTCTCAGGTAAGGTCTCAAGCGCTGTCCCCCGTGGTGTAACTGGCAGCACACTGGTTTTTGGTACCAGTAGGACAAGGTTCGAATCCTTGCGGGGGAGCCACAGTGCACACGGCCTAGGTTCGGGTCCTGACCCAAAGGTCGGGGCCCGCTTCCTTTTGCCCCGGTGAGCCACCTCGGGCACCCCGCCCGCCCAAGGCCCCCGGCCCGATTACGCCCCGGTATCCTGCGGATGTCCGAACCCCACGCATCCGAAGCCGAAGGGCACCCCCGTGAGCGCCAATTGCCCGGCAGCCGTCGTCGTACTCGCAGCGGGTGAGGGCACCCGTATGAAGTCGGCCACCCCGAAGGTCCTGCACGACATCTGTGGCCGTTCCCTCGTCGGGCACGTGCTCGCCGCCGCGCGCGAGCTCGCGCCGGAGCGTCTGGTCGCCGTCGTGGGGCACGGCAGCGAGCGCGTCACGGCGCACCTCGCCGAGATCGACCCGGAGGCCCGCACCGCGTACCAGGCGGAGCAGAACGGCACGGGCCACGCGGTCCGCATCGGCCTGGAGGAGATCGGCGGCAGGGTCGAAGGGACCGTGGTCGTCGTGTGCGGGGACACCCCGCTGCTGACGGGTGCGACGCTGAAGCGGCTTGCCGAGACCCACGCCACCGACGGCAATGCCGTCACCGTGCTGACCGCCGAGGTCCCCGACGCGACCGGCTACGGCCGCATCGTGCGCGACGCGGCCTCCGGCGCGGTCACCGCGATCGTGGAGCACAAGGACGCCAGCGACGAGCAGCGGGCGATCCGGGAGATCAACTCCGGCGTTTTCGCGTTCGACGGGCAGCTGCTGGCCGACGCCCTGGGCAAGGTGCGTACGGACAACAGTCAGGGCGAGGAGTACCTGACGGACGTGCTGGGCATCCTGCGCGAGGCGGGGCACCGGGTGGGGGCGTCCGTGGCGGCGGATCACCGGGAGATCGCGGGGATCAACAACCGGGTGCAACTGGCGGACGCGCGGCGCGTGTTGAACGACCGGTTGCTCACGGAGGCGATGCTGGCCGGGGTGACGGTGGTGGATCCGGCGTCGACGTGGATCGACGCGACGGTGACGTTCGAGCGGGACGCGCTTGTGCATCCGGGGACGCAGCTCCAGGGGGCGACGCACCTCGGTGAGGGTGCGGAGGTCGGCCCCAACACGCGGCTGCTGGACACGACGGTGGGTGCGGGCGCGCGGGTGGACAACACGGTGGCGAACGGCGCGGAGGTCGGCGAGGGGGCGTCCGTGGGTCCGTTCGCGTATCTGCGGCCCGGTACGCGGCTGGGGACGAAGGCCAAGGCCGGGACGTACGTGGAGATGAAGAACGCGACGATCGGTGAGGGCACGAAGGTGCCGCACCTGTCGTACGTGGGGGACGCGACGATCGGTGAGTACTCGAACATCGGGGCCGCGAGCGTGTTCGTGAACTACGACGGTGAGGCCAAGCACCACACGACGGTGGGGTCGCACTGCAAGACGGGTTCGGACAACATGTTTGTGGCTCCTGTCACGATTGGCGACGGTGCTTACACGGCGGCGGGGTCCGTGATCACGAAGGACGTGCCGCCGGGTTCGCTGGCCGTCGCCCGTGGCCAGCAGCGGAATATCGAGGGCTGGGTGGCTCGCAAGCGGCCGGGGAGTGCGGCGGCGAGGGCTGCCGAGTCGGCCTCCCGGGGCGCCGAGAACGCGGTCGGGGACAGCTGACCGGCAACCTGACTGGAAAAAGGTGCGCTGAACACCGCGTACCGTGATAGGTGCACACCAATCGGCTGACTCGTGGCGCGGCCTATGTCCTGGGATGCGGGGAATCGCTCCTGGACCTCTGGATGTATCGCGGGTGCAGCAGCGGAAGAACTCGTCTGAGGAGACAGTGCTGTGACCGGGATCAAGACGACCGGCGAGAAGAAGTTGATGTTCTTCTCCGGCCGCGCCCACCCCGAGTTGGCCGAGGAGGTGGCCCACCAGCTGGGCATCGGCGTCGTACCGACCAAGGCCTTCGATTTCGCCAACGGCGAGATCTACGTGCGGTACCAGGAGTCGGCACGTGGTGCGGACTGCTTCCTGATCCAGAGCCACACGGCTCCGATCAACAAGTGGATCATGGAGCAGTTGATCATGATCGACGCTCTGAAGCGGGCCTCCGCGCGGAGCATCACCGTGATCGTGCCGTTCTACGGCTACGCCCGTCAGGACAAGAAGCACCGCGGCCGTGAGCCGATCTCGGCGCGTCTGGTCGCCGATCTGATGAAGACCGCGGGTGCCGATCGCATCGTCACCGTCGATCTGCACACGGACCAGATCGTGGGCTTCTTCGACGGCCCGGTCGACCACCTCTTCGCCCTGCCGATCCTCGCGGACTACGTGGGCGCGAAGGTGGACAAGGACAAGCTCACGGTCGTGTCCCCGGACGCGGGCCGGGTGCGTGTGGCCGACCGCTGGTGCGACCGTCTGGGCGCGCCCCTTGCGATCGTGCACAAGCGCCGTGACAAGGACGTCGCCAACCAGGTGACGGTGCACGAGGTGGTCGGCAACGTCGAGGGCCGGGTGTGCGTCCTGGTCGACGACATGATCGACACGGGTGGCACGATCTGCGCGGCCGCGGACGCGCTGTTCGCGCACGGTGCGGAGGACGTCATCGTGACGGCGACGCACGGTGTGCTGTCCGGTCCGGCGGCGGACCGGCTGAAGAACTCGAAGGTGAGCGAGTTCGTGTTCACGAACACGCTGCCGACGCCGAACGAGCTGGAGCTCGACAAGATCACGGTCCTTTCGATCGCTCCGACCATCGCCAACGCGGTGCGGGAGATCTTCGAGGACGGCTCTGTGACCAGCCTCTTCGAGGAGCAGTAGGGTCCACGGGACCGGGTCCCGCTTGATCGTTTTGGGGTGCGGCCTCCCCGCCGAGTAGACTGTCGAAGTTGCTCGGCGAGGGAGGCCGTACTCATTGGGGTACGGCGGTCCGTTATCGACGCGCTCTTCGTAGCAGGCCAGTCGTATGGCCGGGTGACGCTTCCGTTCACCTTTCTACGAGGAGTGCTTCATGTCTGAGGTCAAGCTCGCCACCGAGACCCGTACCGAGTTCGGCAAGGGCGCCGCCCGCCGCATCCGCCGTGAGAACAAGGTTCCCGGCGTCCTGTACGGCCACGGCACGGACCCCGTCCACATCACGCTGCCGGGTCACGCCCTGATGATCGCCCTGCGCACCTCGAACGTCCTGCTGTCCCTGGACATCGACGGCAAGAACGAGCTGGCCATCCCGAAGGCCGTGCAGCGCGACCCGCTGAAGGGCTTCGTTGAGCACGTCGACCTGCTCCTGGTCAAGCGCGGCGAGAAGGTCACCGTCGAGATCCCGGTCCACACCGAGGGCGAGCTGGCCGCCGGTGGCAACCTGCTCGAGCACGTCCTGGACACGCTGCCGGTCGAGGCCGAGGCCACGCACATCCCCGAGGCCGTCACGGTCTCCATCGCGGGCCTGGAGGCCGGTGCCTCCGTCCACGCCAAGGACATCACGCTGCCCGCCGGTACGACCCTGGCCGTCGACGGCGACGCCGTCGTCCTGCAGGTCCTGGCCGCGCAGGCCGAGGAAGCCCCGGCCGAGGGCGAGGGCGACGCGGCCGCCGAGGCCTGAGCCACGCCTTGAGGCATGTCAACCGCCGTCCAGCGCCCTCCGGCGCTGGGCGGCGGTTGGGTTGTGAGCAGCGATGGAGGAGAGACGCAGATGACGACGGACCCGAGCGCTCCCTGGCTGGTCGTGGGTCTCGGCAACCCGGGGCCCGGCTACGCCATGAACCGGCACAACGTGGGCTTCATGGTCGTCGACCTGCTGGCCCAGCGGATCGGCGGCACGTTCAAGCGTGCCGGCAAGGCGCAGGCGCAGGTCCTGGAGGGCCGTATCGGCCCGATGGGGCCGGGCAGCCGCCGTGTCGTCCTCGCCAAGCCGACGTCGTTCATGAACCTGTCGGGCGGTCCGGTGACGGCCCTGCGCGACTTCTACAAGGTGCCGACGGCGAACGTCGTCGCCGTCCACGACGAGCTCGACATCGACTACGGCACGCTGCGGCTGAAGCTCGGTGGCGGTGACAACGGGCACAACGGTCTGAAGTCCATGACCAAGGCCATGGGCTCGGACTACCACCGGGTCCGTTTCGGCATCGGCCGGCCGCCCGGGCGGATGCAGGTCGCCGACTTCGTTCTGAAGGACTTCTCGTCCACGGAGCGCAAGGAGCTGGACTACTTCGTGGACCGGGCCGCGGACGCGGCGGAGTGCCTGGTCGTGGAGGGCCTGGAGCGGGCCCAGTCGACGTACAACTCCTGACCGGCGGTCCGTCTCCGGCTGATCCGCCACGGATGTTCCCCCGCCCACCCACCCCTGTTCGGGGCGGGTGGGCGGGGGTTTTTCGTCCTCCGGGTGGTCCTACAGGTGGTCGCGTACCTCGCGTCGCCTGCGGGCGATCGCCGCGAGCAGCGCACCGGCCGCGAGCAGCGCCGCAGCGATCCCCGATGCCAGCCACGCGCCGCCGGACCCGGTGTCCGGCAGGGACGGCGTCGGGCTCGACTCCGAAGGTGAGGGCGAGGGCGACGGCGGTTCGGTCGGCTCGGACGGCGACGGGGACGGGGAGTCCGACGGGGACGGCGAGGGCGAAGGCGAGTCCGACGGCGAGGGGGACGGGGACGGCGAGTCAGACGGAGACGGCGAAGGCGAAGGCGAATCCGACGGCGAGGGGGACGGCGACGGAGACGGCGAATCCGACGGAGACGGGGACGGGGACGGGGAGGGCGAGTCAGACGGCGAAGGCGACGGCGACGGCGAATCCGAGGGCGAAGGCGACGGAGACGGGGAGTCCGACGGCGAGGGGGAAGGCGACGGCGAATCCGAAGGCGACGGCGAATCCGACGGAGACGGGGACGGAGACGGCGAATCCGACGGGGACGGCGAAGGCGACGGGGACGGGGACGGGCGGACCTCGTCGACCACCCAGGGGGCCTCGGTGGCCAGCAGGCCCCGCGTGGAGCCGTCCGGCTGGCGCCGGTCGCCCGCGATGGCGATCTTGTTCCAGGTGCGCTCCCCGCCCTCGAACGGATCCCCGTCCGCGGCGCGGTCCGGCACCTCCATCAGCCAGCGCAGCGTGTAGCGCTCACCGGCGGAGAACACGTGTCCGTCGAAGTCGAAGCGGATGGAGCGGATGCGGCTCCAGTCGGTGACTTCGTCGGCGGGTACGAAGGACGGGTCGGGCTCACCGTCGCACTGGAAGGGCGCGCTCTTGTCGGGGGTGTTGTCCATCTCGGGGCGGCAGGGGTCGGGTTCCTCGGAGTACGTGATGGTCACGGGGGCGCCGCCCGCGTCGATGGGTCCGGTGAGGGTGGGGCGCCACTGGCTGGTGACGTCGTCCTCGTAGCGGCCGCTGGTGACGCCGTAGGTGCCGGGTGCGGGCAGCAGGTCGTAGGCGACGACGTTGGTGAGGTCGGTGTTGCCCATGTTGCCGAGGACGGTGCGGTATTCGACGGTGCCGGAGATGGTGGACTGGCCGACCTCGTCCTCCTTGCCGGGTACTTCGGCGGAGCCCTTGAAGGCGTCGTCCTTGTCGCCCTTGACCTCCTTGGTGACGAAGAGGGCGGAGGACTCGGCGATGGCGAAGTCGTCGGTGGCCTCGGCGACGTTCTCGGTGGTGTCGCCGTCGCCGTCGATGTCGTGGGTGTCGGTCCTGCGGGTGTTGATGGGCCGCTGGGCGTCGTAGAGCCCGGCGCGGTTGCCCGCGTAGTCGGCGGAGTCGGGCGAGCCGCCGTAGGTGCCGCTGGCGACGCCGGGTTCGACGGTGGTGCGGAACTCGTACACGCAGGAGGAGTCGTCGGCGGGGATCTGCGCGCCGGGTTCTGCGGTGAGTTCGACGCGGGTGCGCCCGTCGGGTCCTTCGGAGACGGTCTCGGTGAAGCGGTCGGCGGCCGGGCAGTAGTCGGGCTGGCCGTCGGTGAGGGTCCAGGAGCCCTTCTCGTAGGCGAGCTGGCGGGGTACGAGGTCGACGAAGCGGGGGCGCAGCGGGGAGGAGCCGGTGCGGTAGCGGTCGTTGCGGAGGGTCACGGTCCAGGTGTGGCTGCCGCCGGGGCCGACGGGGGTGGGGTCGGTGGACTTGGTCAGCTCGGGCTGGGAGACCTCGGGTTCGATGTGGAAGCTGGTGCAGGACTCTTCGTCGGCGGTGCCCGCGGCGCCGGTGAGGTTCAGGCGGGCGCAGTTGTCGACGTCGCCGCTGCCGCCGGGCAGGGCGGTGGCGTCGGCGCGGCCGCCGATCTGGGCGATGAGGCTGGTGCCCGCGGCGAGGCCGGGGACGTCGACGCGTACGGCGGTGAGGTCGCCGAGGCGGCTCAGGTCGATGGTCTGGCCGGTGGGGGTGACGGTCTCGGTGGTGCCGTCGCGGCGGGTGACGGTGACGGTCCAGTCGCCGGAGTAGGCGCCGCCGGAGGGGGTGGAGAGGCTGAGGGTCTCCGCGGTGAAGCCGTCGGGGAGGGTGTCGCTGAGGCGGGCGTCGGCGGCGTCGGTGCCGGTGTTGGCGAAGCGCAGGACGTAGGAGACGCGTTGTCCGTCGGCGGCGAGCGGGGTGTCGACGGACTTGTCGAGGGTGCCGGAGACCTCGCCGCCGCCGGTGCCGACGACGGTGTCGGCCTTGTCGCTGCGGGTGATCTCTTCGGTGCCGGGGCCGAAGGGGTCGCCGCTGAGGGTGGCGGTGTCGGTGAGGGTGGTGCCGTCGGCGACGCTGTCGCGCACCTTGACCCTGATCTCGTGGACGACGCCGTACGGGTAGGTCTTGACCTGGGCGAGCTGGTTGCCGGGCCGGTCGGGTTCGGTGTCGACGGGCCAGCTGATGGTGCGGGTGGCGGGGTCGTAGGTGTATCCGGCGGGGGTGGCGTCGACGAGGTCGACGCCTTCGGGGAGGACGTCGGTGAGGGTGGCGTTCTCCAGGGCGAGGTTGCCGCGGGGGCGGTTGGCGTTGCGCGGGTCGTTGGTGGCGGTGACCTTGTAGGTGATGGTCTCGCCGGGGCGGGCGCGGGAGGGGCCTTCCTTGCGGACGGCCGGGTTGGGTTCGGCGCTCACCTCGACGACGGCGTCGTCGGTGCTGGGGGTGCCGTCGCCGTTGGTGGCGGTCGCGGACATGGTCGCGCGCTGGTCGCCGGGGGGTGTCCAGTAGTCCTCGGTGGGCCAGCTGACGGTGAGCTGTGAGCTCTGGCCGCTGGCGATGGAGCTGTAGGTGACGGTGACGCTGCCGTCGTCGTTGGCGGTGACGCCGGTGACGCCGGGCGGGTACGGCTGGGAGACCACGCCCTTGCCGGAGGCGCCGGGCGGCGGGGTGAAGGTGACGGTCACCGACTGGCAGTCGCCGGGGATCGAGCACTGGATGAAGCCGTTGTAGGTGACGTGGTCGCCGGACGGCACCGGCGAGGTGCCGGGGTCGAGGCGGACGCTCATGCGGGCGTCGGCGCGGGCCGCGCTGTCGAGCGGGACCAGGGCGAGCGCCGCGAGGGCGGCGAGCAGGACGGCCACCGTGGCGCCGAGCGCGCGACGGTACCGGTGGGCGAGGAGGACCACAGCACTTCCGACCACGAGGGGACCTGAGGACGGGTCAACTGTGGGGCGGTGGGGGTGGCTTCCTCCGCTACGACAAGGCGTTAAGCGCACTTTTCACCTGAAAGGCCCCGCTCCCGGGAGGGTGCGGGGCCTTTCGGCGGTACGGGGCCTTCGGCGGTACGCGGCGGTGCGGGGCCGTGCGGCCGCGCGATGGTGTCAGCCGGTGTTGCGCAGTCCGGCGGCGACGCCGTTGACGGTGAGCAGCAGGGCGCGGGCGAGCAGCGGGTCGGCCTCGTCCGCGGCGGCGGCCGCGTCACGCTGCCGCTTGAGCAGGGCGACCTGGAGGTAGGAGATCGGGTCGAGGTAGGCGTCGCGGATGGCGAAGGTCTGCCGGAGGACGGGCTGGGCGTCGAGGAGCTCGTTCTCGCCGGTGACGCGGAGGACTTCGCGGACGGTCAGCTCGTGTTCGGCCTCGATGGTGGCGAAGACGTGCTTGAGGTCGTCGGGGACGAGGGTGTCGACGTAGTGCCGGGCGATCCTGAGGTCGGTCTTGGCCAGGGTCATCTCGACGTTGGAGACGAAGTTGCGGAAGAAGTGCCAGTGCTCGTGCATCTCGTCCAGGACGGTGTCGAGGCCGGCCTCGCGCAGTGCCTTGAGGCCGGAGCCGACGCCGAACCAGCCGGGCACGATCTGCCGCGACTGGGTCCAGCCGAACACCCACGGGATGGCGCGCAGGCCGTCGAGCGAGACGCCGGAGCCGGGGCGGCGGGAGGGCCGGGAGCCCAGGTGCAGGTCGGCGAGCTGGTCGACCGGCGTGGAGGCGAGGAAGTAGGTCGGCAGGTCCGGGTCCTCGACCAGCTTGCGGTACGCGGCGTGCGCGGCGTCGGAGACGACGTCCATGGCGGCGTCCCAGCGGGCGAGGGCCTCGTCGGACTGGCGCGGGGCGGTGTGCAGCACGGAGGCCTGGAGGGTCGCGGCGACCGTCAGTTCCAGGTTCTCCCTGGCCAGGGACGGCACGAGGTACTTGTCGGAGATGACCTCGCCCTGTTCGGTGACCTTGATCTCGCCTTCCAGGGTGCCCCAGGGCTGGGCGAGAATGGCGTCGTGCGAGGGGCCGCCGCCGCGGCCGACGGTGCCGCCGCGGCCGTGGAAGAGGCGCAGGCGCACGCCGTAGCGGTGGGCGACGTCGCGCAGCCGGCGCTGGGCGCGGTGGATCTCCCACTGGCTGGTGGTGATGCCGCCGAACTTGGAGGAGTCGGAGTACCCGAGCATGACCTCCTGCACGTCCCCGCGGAGGGCGACCAGCCTGCGGTACGACGGGTCGGCGAGCATCTCGTCGAGGATGACGTCGGCGGCGCGCAGCTCGTCGGTGGTCTCCAGGAGCGGCACGATGCCGATCTTCGCCCAGCCGGCGTGCAGGTCGAGCAGGCCCGCCTCGCGGGCGAGCACGGCGGCGGCGAAGACGTCGTCGGCGCCCTGGCACATGGAGATGATGTACGACTCGATGACCTCGGGTCCGAAGACCTCCAGGGCCTTCTTGACCGTTTCGAAGACGCCGAGGGTCTTCTGTCCGGCGGCGTCGAGGGGGGCCGGGGACGGCGCGAGCGGGCGGCGCGACCTGAGTTCCTTGGCGAGCAGCTTCTGGCGGTACTCGCGGGGCATGTCCGCGTACCGCCAGGACTCCTCGCCGAGGCGGTCGAAGAGCTGGCCGAGGGCGTGGTGGTGGGCGTCGGCGTGCTCGCGTACGTCCATGGTGGCGAGCTGGAGGCCGAAGGCGGCGAGGGTGCGGATGGTGCGGTTCATCCGGCCGTCGGCGAACAGGGCGCCCTTGTGGGCGCGCAGCGACGTCTGGATGAGCGTGAGGTCGTGCAGGAGCTCGGTGGTGCCCAGGTAGTCGCGGCCGGGCTCGTGCGCGGTGCCCTTGGCCAGGCGCTGCTTGGTGTTCTCCAGCTTCTGCCGGACGCAGGTGGCCTTGAGGCGGTAGGGCTCCTCGGCGTTGAGGCGCTTGTAGCGGGGGCTGATCTCGGGCAGCCGCTCCAGGTCGGCCTGGAGGGAGGCGAGGAGCTCCTCGGTGGCGCCGGTGTAGCGGATGGAGTTCGACAGGAAGCTGCGCAGCTCGTCGACGGTGTCGAGGGCGTCGTTGATGCCGTGCTCGTGCTGGAGGATCAGGACGTCCCAGGTGACGGCGGGCGTCACGTTCGGGTTGCCGTCGCGGTCGCCGCCGATCCAGGTGCCGAAGGTCAGCGGCCGGGTGCCCTCGGGCAGCTGGACGCCGACGCGCTCCAGTTCGGCGGTGAGGTCCTCCAGGACGTCGCCGACGGCTCCGGCGTGCAGTTCGTCCAGGTAGTAGATGGCGTTGCGGGCCTCGTCGGCGGGCTCGGGGCGGACCACGCGCAGTTCGTCGGTCTGCCAGACGAGGTCGATGTTCTCGGCGAGGCGGATGTCGTGGCGGCGCCGGTCGGAGGGGATGACCGGGGTCTCCAGGAGCTCGGCGACGCGGCGCAGCTTGTTGAGGACGGAGCGGCGGGCGGCCTCGGTGGGGTGGGCGGTGAAGACCGGGCGCACGTTGAGGTGCTCGACGGTCTGGCGCAGGTGCTCGGGGTCGGCGTCCTTGAGGCGGTCCGCGGTGCGGGCGAGCAGTCCGCCCTCGGCGGCGCGGCGGGCGCGCAGCTCGCGGCCGCGGTGCACCTGCTCGGTGACGTTCGCGAGGTGGAAGTAGGTGGAGAAGGCCCGGACCAGCTTGGCGGCGGTCTCCAGCTCGGTGCCGCCGAGCAGCTTGGCGGCGGCCTCGCCGTCCTCGCGGGTGAGGCGGCGGACCTTCTCGACGAGGTCGAGGAGCTCGGGCCCTTCCTGGCGGACGAGGGTCTCGCCGAGGAGGTCGCCGAGGCGGCGGATGTCGGCGCGCAGCTCGCTGGTGGCCGTGGTGGCGGCCTGCGGGGCGGTCTGGTCGTCGGCACTGCTCACAGGTGCGGCTCCTTGCGGTGAATCCCGGCCCTCGCGGGCTGCGGAATGGGGCATCCCCTGCTCGAACGGAATGGAGAGCTCGGGGAGGGTGGGCACGTCTGGGAGGGGTCCCGGCGGGTGAACCGGGGGAGATACAGAGCGGACCGCGCTGTCCGACCGATCCAAGGATAGGTGTCGATGCGATCCGGCTGTCTCGCGGCCTCTTGCCGCCGTGCCGCGCGCTGCGATACTTACGTGCCCGTAGGTTACGGTCCCGTAGGCGTGGCATGCGCCGAGCGCCGCGCGGGCACTCGCTCCCGTGGCACACGGCCTGTGCCCTCACCCTCGACCCCCCAGGGGAACGTCCAATGACCACAAGCCCCGACGTCATCGAAGAATCGAAAGGGGCGCCCAGCGGCGCCCCGCTCCCGTCCGCGACGCTTGGCGGCGAGCAGAAGGGTTCGCTGGAGCAGATCACGCTGCTGCTGTTCATCGTCGTCCCCTTCCTCGCCCTGGTCGCGGCGGTGCCGCTGGCCTGGGGCTGGGGGGTGAGCTGGCTCGACCTGGGTCTGCTCGTGTTCATGTACTTCGTGGGCTGCCACGGCATCACCATCGGTTTCCACCGGTACTTCACGCACGGCTCGTTCAAGGCCAAGCGGCCGCTGCGGATCGCCCTCGCGGTGATGGGTTCCCTCGCGGTCGAGGGCCCGCTGGTGCGCTGGGTCGCCGACCACCGCAAGCACCACAAGTTCTCCGACGCGGAGGGCGACCCGCACTCGCCGTGGCGGTACGGGGAGACCGTGCCGGCCCTGATGAAGGGCCTGTGGTGGGCGCACGTCGGCTGGCTGTTCGATCAGGAGCAGACGTCGCAGGAGAAGTACGCGCCCGATCTGATCAAGGACCCGGCGATCCGTCGCGTCTCGCGCCAGTTCGTGCTGTGGACGCTCGTGTCGCTGCTGTTCCCGCCGCTGGTCGGCGGTCTGGTGACGATGTCGTGGTGGGGCGCGGTCACGGCGTTCTTCTGGGGCTCACTCGTCCGTGTGTCGCTGCTGCACCACGTCACGTGGTCCATCAACTCGATCTGCCACGCCGTGGGCAAGCGCCCCTTCAAGTCCCGTGACCGCTCCGGGAACGTGTGGTGGCTGGCCGTGCTGTCCTGCGGCGAGTCCTGGCACAACCTCCACCACGCCGACCCGACGTCCGCGCGGCACGGTGTGATGCGGGGGCAGATCGACTCCTCCGCGCGCCTGATCCGCTGGTTCGAACAGTTCGGCTGGGCGTACGACGTGCGCTGGCCGACGCAGTCCCGGATCGACGCGCGCCGCAAGCCGACCGACGCGATCGATGCCCCTGGCAACCGTCAGGCCGCTGACGCGGCATGATGGAACACGTGGCGACCGACTCCAGCACTCCGGGCACGAAGGGCTCCTCCCGGGCCCCGAAGAGCCCGTCGAAATCGAACAACGACAAGCCCCGGCGTACCCGCCGGACCCGTATGACCGGCGCCGAGCGCCGCGAACAGCTGCTGGACATCGGCCGCACCCTGTTTGCCGCCAAGGGCTTCGAAGGCACCTCCGTCGAGGAGATCGCGGCGAAGGCCGGGGTCTCCAAGCCGGTCGTGTACGAGCACTTCGGCGGCAAGGAGGGCCTGTACGCGGTGGTCGTGGACCGCGAGATGCGCCAGCTCCTGGGCATGGTGACGGGGTCCCTGACCGCCGGGCACCCGCGGGAGCTGTGCGAGCAGGCGGCCTTCGCCCTCCTCGACTACATCGAGGAGTACACGGACGGCTTCCGCATCCTGGTCCGCGACTCCCCCATCCCCCAGTCCACGGGCTCCTTCGCCTCGCTGATCTCCGACATCGCGACGCAGGTCGAGGACATCCTGGGCCAGGAGTTCAAGACCCGCGGCTTCGACCCGAAGCTGGCGCCGCTGTACGCGCAGGCGCTCGTCGGCAGCGTGGCCCTGACCGGGCAGTGGTGGCTGGACGTACGCAAGCCCAAGAAGGCGGAGGTGGCCGCGCACCTGGTCAATCTGGCCTGGCACGGTCTGGACGGGCTCGAGCCGAAGCCGCGGCTCATAGGCCACCGCAAGTCCTGACGACAGCGCCCCGCCCACCGCGACGGGGCGCGCCCTCCGGGGCCCGGCCGGGCCCCGGAGCGGGCTACGCCTTGCGAGGCCGGGCCCTCGGCGCGCCCCGGCGACACGGGGGCCGCGCTACGCACCGCCGGGGCCCCACCGGGCCGAGCTCCCCGGGCAGGACCACCCCCGGTCCTGCGCGGCCCGACCCTCGGCGCGGGACGCCTGCCGCCGTTGCCCCACGCTGCTGCCCGGTGCCACGGGGCTCGCGCTGCGCGCCGCCGGGACAGTCCCACCCACCCGCCCCCACCGGACCGGGCTCTCCCGACG
>NZ_JOJM01000055.1 GCF_000720325.1 Streptomyces sp. NRRL B-1347 | reverse complement strand
GACACCAACCGCTCCGCCTGCGCCCGCAACGCCTCCGACGAACGCGCCGACACCACCACCGGCACCACCGGCAACGAACCCGACCGCTCCTCCACCACGGGCTCTGCCGCCGGGGCCTGTTCGACGACCACGTGGGCGTTCGTGCCGCTGACGCCGAAGGAGGAGACGGCGGCGCGGCGCGGGCGGCCGGTCTTCGGCCAGGGGCGTTCCTCGGTGACCAGCTCGATGGAACCGGCCGTCCAGTCGACGGCCGGTGTGGGCTCGTCGACGTGGAGGGTGCGCGGGACGACGCCGTGGCGCATCGCCATGACCATCTTGATGACGCCCGCGACCCCCGCGGCGGCCTGCGTGTGACCGATGTTCGACTTCAACGAGCCAAGCAGCAGCGGCTGGTCGCCGGGCCGGGACTGGCCGTAGGTGGCGAGCAGCGCCTGCGCCTCGATCGGGTCGCCGAGCATCGTGCCGGTGCCGTGCGCGTCGACGACGTCGACCTCGGCGGGGGAGAGCCCGGCGGCGGCGAGGGCCGCGCGGATGACGCGCTGCTGGGACGGGCCGCTCGGCGCGGTCAGGCCGTTGGAGGCGCCGTCGGAGTTCACCGCGCTGCCCCGGATCACCGCGAGGACCGGAAGGCCCCGCCGCCGGGCCTCGGAGAGCCGCGCGAGGGCCAGGACGCCGACGCCCTCGGAGAAGCCGGTGCCGTCCGCCGCGGCCGCGAACGCCTTGCAGCGGCCGTCCGGCGAGAGGCCGCGCTGCCGCGAGAACTCCACGAAGGGGTCGGGGACCGGCAGGACCATCGCCCCGCCGGCGAGGGCGAGCGAGCACTCGCCGCCGCGCAGCGCCGTCACGGCCTGGTGGATCGACACCAGCGACGACGAGCAGGCCGTCTCCACGGTGACCGTCGGCCCTTCGAGGCCGAGGAGGTAGGAGATCCGGCCGGAGGCGACGCTGGTCAGCATCCCGGTCATCATGTAGCCCTCGGTGCCCGCCGCCGAGGCGTCGACCTCGGACGCGTAGCCCGTGTACATCACGCCGACGAACACGCCGGTGTCGCTGCCGCGCAGCGAGCGCGGGTCGATGCGGGCCCGCTCGACGGCCTCCCACGCGGTCTCCAGGAGCAGCCGCTGCTGCGGGTCCATCGCGAGGGCCTCGCGCGGGGAGATCCCGAAGAACGCCGCGTCGAAGCCCTTCACGTCGCTGAGGAAGCCGCCCTCGCGCGCGGAGACCTTGCCGGCCGCGTCGGGGTCCGGGTCGTACAGGTCGTCCACGTCCCAGCCGCGGTCGGTGGGGAAGCCGGATATCGCGTCGACGCCGTCGGCGGCCACCCGCCACAGCTCGTCGGGCGTCGTCACGCCGCCGGGGTAGCGGCAGCCCATGCCGACGACGGCGATGGGCTCGGAGCGGCCCGACTCCAGCTCCTCGACCCGGGCCCGGGCCTTGTGCAGGTCGGCGGTGACCCACTTGAGGTAGTCGAGGAGCTTCTCGTCCTTGTTCATCTGCTGACCGCTCATTTGGCTACCGCCCGAATCGAGTTCTCAAGGCCGGACGCGGGATCGTGGTCGGCGAGCACCGAGGTGCCGAGCCGTCCCGCCAGGTACAGCGCGAGGTGCAAGCGGAGGCGGTCCTCGCGCAGGGACCGCCCGAGGAGTTGCTCCGCCTTCTTCACCCGGTAGACCACGGTGTTCTTCGCGATGTGCAGGTGTTTGGCGGTGATGGCGACGCCGCGCTCGTTGTCCAGCAGACAGCGCACGGTCTCCCGCAGCGCGGCCATGGACCTGTTGTCGGCGGCCAGCGGACCGAGTTCGCGGCGTACGAAGTCGGCGGTGGCCTCGGCGTCGTTGCCGAGCAGGATCACCGGCTCCAGGTCGCCGTAGTCGCAGAGCCCGGACGGGCCCGGCTCGATGATGCCGCCGACCCGCTCCGCGGTGACGGCCTGCTCGTGGGAGCGCTGGAAGCCGGCCACGCCGTCGCCCGGGAGCCCGGAGGCGACGCGGATGTGCGGGGGCAGGTCCACGGGCGCCCCGGAGCGCCGCAGTTCGGCCGGGCGGTCGGTGGCGCGGCCGCCCCACGCCCACAGGCGCCCCGGTCCCGCGGGGAGCATCAGCATCGAGGAGCAGCCGACCTGGTCGAGCAGGCGCAGCGCGGTGGCCTCCAGCTCGCGGCTGCTGTCCGGGGTGATCTCGTCCTGCCACAGCACGAGCGCCACGTGGTGCAGCGTCAGGTCGTACCCCAGCTGGCGCAGCGCCCGCATGGTGTCGACCGGCTTGCCCTTCAGGATCGAGGACACCAGCTCAAGGCGCTCGCCCACGGACCCGGCGAACCAGCGGTCGCGTTCGGCGGCGAACTTCTCGGCGACCACGGCGGACAGCGTCTCCATGCCCTCGAAGAGGTCGGCGGAAATGGACCGCATCATCGCCGCCTGGTCCTCGGCGGGGATCACGGCGTCGCGGAACTCGAACAGCTCACGGGTGAAACTCGCGTGGGCGGCCCGGACGTAGCGGAGGACGTGGTCGACGGTCGTGTTGTCCGAGATGCGGTCCCGGATGGTGTGGGTGAGTTCCGCGGAAAGGACACCGGTGATGGACCTTATGCCGCTGAGCCGCAGGACCACCCAGAGCGCTATCGCTTCGACGAGTCTGGTTTCGCTGCGGGACTTCTGATCGAAACGGGCGAACGGCTCTCCGGAGAGTTCGGCAAGCAGCAGGCGGCTGTTCTCGATCGCCCAGCCGGTCGCACCCGAACCGACGCGGGCGACTACCTCCTCGACCAGCTGCGGATTCGTCGCCGGTAAATGGAGGACGGAGTCGTCAGCGGGGCGCAGCAGATGCAGCAGGGAACTGGTGGACGTGATCTGGGGACGCGCAGGAATAGTGACCTGCGGAGTCGGGCAGCCTGACAACGAGTAGCCTCCCTAACGGAAAGCGGACGCGACTGGGTGCGGGCAGCCTATACGCGCATTCGGGCACGGCGGGTAACCGCCTGGTAACCGCCTCTGACCGGCGGAATTACCGCGCGGTGGGCGGCAGTTCGGGGGGTGCGGGATATCTTGCGCTGCGCGGTCCACCGATTGGCAGCGACGAGGAGTGCTCGTGACCAAGCCCGCCCCGCAAGACCTTCGCATCGGCGCAGTGACCGGCACGGTGCCGTGGGTGCTGTCCGGACGCAGTGCGGCGGGCCTGCGCGCCCAGGCCACCCGTCTCCTGGCCCGGTTCGACTCGGGCGCCGCCGGGGCCGCCCACGTCATCGAGGTGGGCCGGTCGCTCGTGGCGGCCGGGGCCGCGGGCGAGCACCGGGCCGTGGTCATCGGGCGCGGCCGCGCCGAACTGCTCGACGGGGTGCGCGCGCTCGCCGAGGAGCGGCCCGCACCGCACGTGATCACCGGCCAGGCGCCCCGGCAGGCCGGAGGGGGCGCCCGGCCGGTGTTCGTGTTCCCCGGTCAGGGCACCCAGTGGGCCGGCATGGCGGTGGCGCTGCTCGACGCGTCGCCCGCGTTCGCCGACGCGATCCGGGACTGCGAGAAGGCGCTGTCGCCGTATCTGAACTGGTCGTTGGAGGACGTGCTGCGCGGCGTGCCCGGCACCCCGCCGCTCGACCAGGTGGACGTCGTGCAGCCCGTGCTGTTCTCGATGATGGTGTCGCTCGCCCGGCTGTGGCGCCGCTTCGGCGTCGAGCCGGGCGCGGCGGTCGGCCACTCGCAGGGCGAGATCGCGGCCGCGCACGTCGCGGGCGCCCTGTCCCTCGACGACGCCGCGCGGATCGTCGCGCTGCGCAGCCAGGCCCTGACGAAGATCCGCGGCCGGGGCGAGATGCTGACCGTGCTCGCCCCCGGCGACCAGGTGCGCGCGATGCTCGCCGACTGGGAGGGCGCCCTCTCGGTGGCCGCGGTGAACGGCCCGGCCACCCTCACGGTCTCCGGCGACGTGACCGCGATGGCCGACTTCGGCGCCGCGCTTCGGGCGGCCCGGATGATGCGCTGGCGGGTGCCGGGCGTGGACTTCGCCGCGCACTCGCCGCATGTGGAGGACCTGCGGGAGACCCTCCTCGGCCTGGCGGCGGACGTCCGGCCCGTGGCGAGCGAGGTGCCGTTCTACTCGACGGTGACCGGGCGGCGCGTGGACACCGAAGGCCTCGACGCGGAGTACTGGTACCGGAACCTGCGGCAGACGGTCAGGTTCGACGACGCCGTCCGCTCGCTGGTCGCCGACGACCACGCGGTCTTCGTCGAGTGCAGCGCCCAGCCGGTGCTGACGGTCGGCATGCAGGACATCGTGGAGGAACTCGGCCGCTCGGCGGTGCTCATGGCGACGCTGCGCAACGAGGACGGCGGCGCCGCCCGGTTCCTCGCCGCGCTCGCGGAGGCGTATGTGAACGGCGTCGCCGTGGACTGGACGGCGGCCTTCGCGTGACGGACCCCCCACGGGCCTGAAGGCCCTGACCGGCGCTCCGGTCAGGGCCTTCCCGCACGCGGTCTTCGCGTCCCTCAGTCGACGGCGATGCCGAGATTGCGGAGCTTCGGCTCGATGACCGCGCGGCAGTACGGCTGGTAGCGGTTCTTGTTGTAGAAATCCTGCTGATCGGAGTCGGCTTCGACGAATTGCTGATAGGGCCGGAGATCGGTCACGATGCTCTGGCCCAGTTCCTGCCGCACCCGGTTCATGACCTGTTCGGAACGTACGCGCTGGTCTTCGTCGGCGTAGAAGATCGTCGAATGGTAGACCGTGCCGTGGTCCGCTCCGCTCTGGTTCGGCGTGGTCGGGTCATGGCTCTGGAAGAAGAGGGTGAGTATGTCCTCGAAGGAGACCTTTTCCGGCTGGAACGTCAATCGCACCGCCTCGACGAACTTCTGCGGATTGAGTCCGTGGCGCTCGTAGGCCTCGTAGTCGGGCGGCGGTCCGTGATCTCCGGCGAAACCCGCCACACTTGACGTCACGCCGGGGGTTCGACGCATCACCGCGTCGAAGGACCAAAAGCAGCCGGGACCCAGTACCGCGGTCTCGGCATTTTCTGCTGCGGGTATTTCATCGGCCATCGGAGTCCTCCCCAGACTCTGGTCCGAATTTTCGCTGAATTGTAGCAGGAATAACATTTTCAGTGGGTGCGCAAAGGCCTTGCGGGGCGGGCGGCTTCGGGGGTTTCGCGGCCCGTGCGGGGCGGTCGTCCGCGGCCGCGTCCAGGCGCCGGGAACCCGGCGGGCCCCCGGCACGACTCCTGGGCCGCCGGTGCGAGAGGCCCGGCCTCGAAGTGGGTTCAGGAGAACAGCGATGCGTACTCGTACGGGGTGGGGTGCGGCGGCCGTGGTGTGCGGTCTCCTTGTGTCGGGCTGCGGCGGTGGCGGCGACGGCGCGGACGGCTCCGCGCGGGACGGCGCGGCCGCGGGGTTCCCGGTGCGGGTCACCGACTGCGAAGGGAACGCGACCAGCTTCTCCGCCGCCCCCGAGAAGATCGTGACCAGCAACGCGGCCGCCCTGGAGCTGCTGCTCAGGCTCGGCGCCGGGGACCGGGTGGCGGGCACCGGCTTCCCGCCCGGCAAGGGCACGCTGCCGGGGGCGCTCGGGAAGCAGGCGGACGACGTGCGGGTGCTCAGCCGGTCCGTGATCCCCAAGGAGAAGCTGCTCGGCTCCGGCGCCGAGCTGTACATCGACAGCTTCGCCTCCATGGGCGGCATGGGCGGCGGCATGGGCGACACCCCGACCCCCGAGGAGTACGAGGCGGTCGGCATGAAGCACATCTACCTGAAGTCCACCGCCTGCGCGCAGGACCGCAAGGGCCCCGTGACCGACCTGTCCGCCGTCGAACGGGACATCACCTCGCTCGGCGCCGTCACCGGCAACCGGAGCACCGCGGCGGAACTCGTCGACGGCATGCGGACGAAGCTGGCCGCCGTCCGCAAGGCGGTGGACGGCGTCCCCGAGCGGAAGCGGCCCACCTACTTCTTCTTCGACTACGACGCGGGGACCAAGCAGCCCACCGCCGTCTGCAACCGCCAGATCGCCCACGCGGTGATCACCCTCGCGGGCGCCCGGAACGTCTTCGCGTCCTGCGACGGCGCGTTCAAGCAGGTCGGCTGGGAGGACGTGGTCTCCAAGAACCCGGACTGGATCCAGCTCGGCGTCCGCAACCGGGGCAGCGCCGCGGCCAACCAGAAGGCCTTCGACGAGGCCCGGAAGTGGCTGGAGACCAACCCGGCCACCAAGGGCCTGCGCGCGGTGAAGAAGGGGCGGTTCCTGCGCATCGGGTCCGAGGCCACGACCATCGCCGGCGTCTCCAACGCCGACACCGTGGTGCGCATCGCCAAGACCCTCCACCCCGGCAAGGTCCGCTAGCCGTGGCGTGGCCGCGCACCGGGGCGAAGCGGGCGGGCCGCGCCGACGGCGACGCGCGGGTGCTGCCCGCCGGGCCCGTCGCCGCGGGCCTCGCCCTGCTGCTCCTCGCGGCGCTCACGGCGGCCGTGTCCTGGGGCTCGACGTCGCTGCCGCCCGGCGAGGTGTGGGGCGTCGTCGCGCGCAGGCTGACCGGCGCCGCGCCCCGGCCCGGGACCAGCGACCTCATCGTGTGGCAGCTGCGGGTGCCGCGCGCCCTGCTCGCCGCCCTCGTCGGTGCCGGGCTCGGCCTGGTCGGCACGGCCGTGCAGGCGCTCGTCCGCAACCCGCTGGCCGACCCGTATCTGCTGGGGGTCTCCAACGGCGCCTCCCTCGGGGCCGTCGCCGCGATCGTCCTAGGGGCGGGCGCGGGCAGCGCGCTCGGGCTCTCCGGCGCCGCGTTCGCCGGTGCCCTGGTGACCTTCGCCCTGGTGTGGGCCGTGGCCCGGCGCGGCGGCGGCTTCGCGCCGCTGCGGCTCGTGCTCGCCGGGGTCGCGATCGGCCAGTTCCTCTCCGGCTTCACCAGCTACCTGGTGCTCCAGGCCGGGGACGAACAGCAGACGCACAGCGTGCTCTTCTGGCTCATGGGCAGCCTCAGCGGAGCCACGTGGCAGCTGATCGCCGTGCCCGCGGTGACCGTTCCCGCCGCCCTGGTACTGCTCCAGGCGCGGGCCAGGAGCCTCAACGCACTCCTGATGGGCGACGAGACGGCCGCCGGGCTCGGCGTCGGCGTGGGACGCCTGCGCCGGGAGCTGTTCGTCGTGACGAGCGTCCTGACCGGCTCCCTGGTGGCGGTGTCCGGGGCGATCGCCTTCGTCGCCCTGATGGTGCCGCACACCTGTCGCCTCCTCGTGGGCGACGACCACCGCAGGCTGCTGCCGCTGTCCGCGCTCGGCGGGGCCGTCCTCATGGTCGTCGTCGACATCGTGTGCCGGACCGCCATGGACGCGCAGGAGCTGCCCGTCGGCGTCGTCACCTCGCTGATCGGCGCCCCGGCACTGCTGTTCCTGCTCGACCGGCGCCTCAAGGACGGGAGTTGACCGTGTGCCGTGGCGAAACCGCAGCAGACGTACGGGAGACGGACGCGAGGGGAGCGACCGGTGCGCGTTGACATCGAGGACCTGTCCGTCGCCTACGCCGGGCGCACCGTCGTCGCGGGCGCGCACCTCGTCGCCGCCGAGGGGCAGATCACCGGGCTCGTCGGCCCGAACGGCAGCGGCAAGTCGACGCTCCTGCGCACCGTCTACCGCCATCTGCGGCCCGTGGCGGGCCGGGTGCTCCTGTCCGGCACCGATCTGCGCGAGCTGACCCCCGCCCGATCGGCCCGGCACGTCGCCGCCCTCCCGCAGGAGCGGGGCGCGGACGTCGAGCTGACCGTGCGCGAGGTCGTCGCCATGGGACGCACCCCCTACAAGCGGGCCTTCGCCGGGGACGACGCCGCCGACCGGGACACCGTCGCGCACGCCCTCGCCGAGGTCGGCATGGCCGAAGCGGCCGGGCGCCGCTTCGCGGCCCTGTCCGGCGGCGAGCGCCAACGCGTCCTGCTGGCCCGCGCCTTCGCCCAGGCCCCCGACGTCCTCGTACTGGACGAGCCGACCAACCACCTCGACGTGCGCCACCAGGTGGAACTGCTCGCGCTGCTGCGCGGCAAGGGGCGCACCACGCTGGTGTCCCTGCACGACCTCAACGCGGCCGCGTCGGTCTGCGACCGCCTGCACGTGCTGCACGGCGGGCGCGTCGTCGCCTCCGGGCCGCCGCGCGAGGTGCTCACGCCCGCGCTGCTCGCCGAGGTGTTCGGCGTCCGCGCGGCCGTCGTCGACCATCCGCTGACCGGCGACCCGCTGATCGCCTTCGACCACCGGGAGCCGGCGGCGGAGCCGGGCTGAGGCGCCGCGCGCCGTCGCCGCCCCCGCCGTCCGCCGCCCCCGCGCGCCGCGGGGGCAGTGCGCGGACATCCCGTGAAGGCCCTGTGGCGTGCCGCGCGCACGCAGTAGGTTCGGTTGTCGCGTGGCCGACAGCGACGGGCGGCGGAGTCCGGACCACGGCTGAGGGGAGCAGGGGTGCGCCGGGGCACGACGGTCGGCGGGCGCTACCGACTGGTGCGCGGCCCCTTCCACGGGGGCATGGGCGAGGTGTGGATCGCCCGCGACCAGCGGCTGCCCCGCCAGGTCATCCTCAAGCGGCTGCGGCGGCGTGACCGGCGCGGCACCCGGTCCGACCGCCGGGAGTTCGACCGCATCGAAGCCGAGGCGCGCGCCCTCGCGCGCTTCAGCCACCCCCATGTCGTCACTCTGCACGACGTGCTCACGCTGCCCGAAGGCGGCTTCTCCCTGCCGCGCCGCAGGACCGCGTCCTGGCTGGTCATGGAGTACGTGTCCGGGGGCAGCCTCGCGGACCGGCCGCCGCTCGCGCCGCCGCGGGCCGCACGCGTCGGCGCCCAGGTCGCGGCCGCGCTCGCCGCGCTGCACGCCGAGGGCATCGTGCACGGCGACGTGAAGCCCGGCAACGTCGTCACCACGCCCGAAGGCCTCGCCAAACTCGCGGACTTCGGCGCCGCCTACCGGGTCGGCGGGCAGGAGACCATCACCCCGCCCGGCACGCTCAGCTACACCCCCGACTACGCCGCCCCCGAAGTCGTCCGGGGCCGCCCCGAACCGGCCTCGGACGTCTTCTCCCTCGCCGCCCTGCTGCACACCCTGGTCACCGGCCGCCCGCCGCGCCCGCACACCGGCGGCGACGTCGACCCGTTCGTCGCCGAGCGGCAGGCCGAACGCGGCGAGGTCGCCCTCGACCCCGGCCTCGGCCCGCTCGGTGACCTCCTTCCCGCGATGCTCGACCCCGCGCCGAAGAACCGGCCCGCCGCCGCCGAGGCGGGCCGGCTCCTCGCCCGGATCGCGGGCCCCCAGGAGCCGCTGCCGCGCGGGGACATGGGGGGCGACGGCGAGGGCGAAGGGGTCGGCCAGGACAGCGAGAGCTCCGGCCGGATCGTCCTGCCCGGCAGGTCACGGCAGTTCGTGATCGTGGCGGCCGTCGCCGTGGTGACGCTCGCCGCCGCCGTGTGGCTGCCGCCGCTGTGGCCGGACGGCGGTGACGGCGGCGACGGTGGCGACGGGCGGAGGACGGCCCCGGTCCTCGGCGACCACCGCACCCTCGACCCGTGCGCGCTCGCGGACCCGGCCGCCCTGAAGCGCTTCGGCGAGCCCGAACTCGACCGGCACTACGGCAACTTCGACCGCTGCGACATCCTCGTGGACACCGGCGGCGACGACCCCGTGGACGTCCAGTTCCACTTCGACACGGGCGGCGGCTCCGGGCTCCCGCAGCCCCACCGCACCGAGGGCCGCGTGGCCGTCGTCAAGGAGTCGGGCGACAGCGACGAGTGCGTCCGTACGATGCTCCCGGCCACCGACCGCGACGCGCACGTCACCATCGTCGTGGAGGACGGCGGGTCCGCCGCGCCGGACGCCCGCGGCGGCGCGGCGCGGCTGTGCGCCATGGCCGACGCCGCCACCCGCGTGGCCGTGCGGCGGCTCAACGACGGGCCGCTCGCCCGCCGCCCCGAGGCCGCGCCCGGCTCCCTCGTCCACGAGGACGCCTGCGCGCTCCTGGACGCCCGGGCCCTCGAAGCCATCCCCGGCGTCGACGCCCGCGACCCCGACGTCGGCTTCGGCAACTGGGACTGCGAGTGGGCGAGCACCACCAGCGACCTCTGGCTGGAACTCCGCTTCGACCAGGGCCCGTCGCCGGACGCGGGCGACGGGACGCTCACCCGTGTCGGCGGGCGGCGCGCCGTCGTCGAGCCGGGCGCGGAGGGGCCGCGGACGTGCCGCGTCCGCGTGGTGCACCGTGCCCATGGCGGCGGCGGTGACGGCGACGGCGGGCGGGCCGTCGAGACCCTCAATGTCACCGTCGGCGGCGACCCCTCCCAGGATCGGCTGCGCCGTCTTGCGCTGCGCTTGGCCGCGGCGGCGGTCGCCGAGGTTCGCTGAACGCTTCTTCTGCGGGCCGTCTGTGGCTGGTCGCGCAGTTCCCCGCGCCCCTTAGGGGCGCTCCCGGGACGGGTCCCGTATCCGGCGGAGCACACTGGCGGGCACCGCGGTCAAGGAGGAGGCGCTCATGAACGGTCCTGCGAGCCTTGCGCGCGGCGTCGCGCCCGCGCCGCCGGGCACCCTGCACGCGCGCACCGTCACCGGTGACCTCCAGGCCCCGCCGCGGCCCGGCCTGACCGTGCGGTTCGGGCGCGGCGACGAGCCCGACGTCGACCTCGGCGTCGGCGAGCACGACCTGATGGTGAGCCGCCGCCACGGCGAACTGACGTACCGCGACCGCAGCTGGTGGCTGCGCAACACCGGGCAGCAGCTGCTGCGCCTGCCGCGCGGCCGGATGATGCACACCAGCACCGAGCCGGTGCCGCTCGCGCCGGGCTACACCCCGCTGTTCGTGCGCGGCTCCGGCTACCGCGAGCACCTGGTCGAGCTGTACGTCACGGGCCACGACGACCTGGGCCCGGTCTGCCGCCGCCGCGACGGCACCGTGCCGCCCAAGCGGTGGCCGCTGTCCGACGAGGAGCGGCTGCTGCTCGTCGTCCTCGGCCAGGAGTACCTGCTGTACGAGGAGGGCCCGCGCCCGCTCACGTACCCCAGGGCGGCCAAGCAGCTCGCCTATCTGCGCCCCGACGAGCACTGGGGGGAGCGCAGGATCGAGTACCGGATCGAGGCCGTGCGGCGCAGGCTGCACGACAGCGGCTTTCCGTACCCGCTCCTGCACGACACGTCGGTGGGACGCCCGTCCGACAACAGTCTGCTGCACAACCTGCTCAAGGGTCTGGTGGAGTCCACGACGCTGGTGCCGCCCGACCTCGGCCTCATGGACGACGAGCAGGACCGGTAGCGTGCAGCGACTCCAGGAGGAACACGGCGGCGTCGCGCAGGGCCAGGGGCGCGGTGCCCGGCGCCCGCAGATGGCGCGCGATCCGCCCGAGGACCTCGGTGGTGCGCGCGGAGCCGATGCCGCGGGCGCGCGGCGCGAGGTCCGCGACGAGCCGCTCCGCGTCCCGCCAGGCCCCGGCCCGGACCAGGGCCGCGAGCAGCTGGGCGGTGAACAGGTGCCGGTAGGAGGGGCCGGGCGCGGTGGCGGCGCGGTGCAGCGCGGGCAGGGCCCGGTCGGTGTGGCCGAGCCGGGCGAGGACCCAGCCGCGGTGGCCGAGCAGCTCCCACTCGTCGAGCCACCACGTCCACGGCGGGTCGTGCCGCGAGACGCCGTCGAGGAACAGGCTCCGGGCCCCGGCGAGGAGCGCGCGCGGCTCGCTGCGGGCGCCGAGCAGCGCGGTCGCGTGCGCCTCGCGGATCAGGACGAGGCTCGCCACGCGCGGCGGCAGCGGCCGCGGCCCCCGCGCGCGGGCGGCGGCGGCGAGCGCGGCGCGGGGGCGCCCGGTGTGGGCCAGGAGCATGCTGTCGTTCAGGAGCGTGAGCCGGGCCGTCCAGCGGTCGCCGCACCGCTCCGCGAGGGCGAGCGCGCGGGCGTTGAGCCGGTGCGCCCGCCGGTAGTGGCCCGCGTCGAACAGGATCCACCCGGCGACCTCGTACAGCTCGGCGAGGGCGGCGACGCGGTCGCTGTCCGCGCGCCCCGCCGTGTCGGGCAGGCCCCTCAGGGCCGCGCGCACCAGCGGCACGGCGGCGCGGGCGCCGTGCGCCGCGTCCACGGCGACGAGCCGCCGCACGGCGTCCACGGCGTACGCGGTGACGTCGCCCTCCTCGTGCTCCACCACGCCCCCCCGGCCCGAAACGATCTCTACGTCCGCTGCAACGGCGCCCGCGCGGACTCTGTTCCCGGCAGGGCGGGGGCCGGGGCCGCCGCGCCGGACCACTCCATCCGTGCCCAGGGCAGCGCGAGTTCGTCCGGGGACGTGACGGTGCGCGGCGCGAGGGACGCCAGCGGGGCCGCCTGCGCGTGCCGGGCGAAGACCGTGTCCACGTAGCGGTGGCCGGTGTCGGCGGCGATGAACACGGTGGTGCGGCCGGGGTCCTGGGCGTGCTCCCAGCGCGCCGCCGCGTACGCGGCGCCGGTGGACAGGCCCGCGAAGAGCGCGTGCCGCCGCAGCAGGTCCACGCTCCCGGCGAGCGCGGTGTCGAAGGACAGCCAGTGCACGGTGTCGTACGCCGCGTGGGAGACGTTGGCGAACGGGATGGAGCTGCCGATCCCGGCGATGATGATCTCCGGGTCGGCGACGTGCTCGCTGCCGAAGGTGACGCTGCCGAAGGGCTGCACGCCCACGAGCCGCACGTCCGGGCGGCGGGCCCGGCAGTAGCGGGCCAGGGCACCGGTCGAGGCGCCGGAGCCGACGCCGCCGACGAGGTTCAGGCCGCCGTCGGCGCCGGTCTCCTCGCAGACGCGGTCCGCGATCGCCTCGTAGCCGAGGTAGTGGATGTCGTCGTGGTACTGCCGCATCCAGAAGTACTCGGGGTGTGCGCGCAGGATCTCCTGGACGCGGGCGACGCGCCGCTTCTGGTCCAGCTTGAGGTCGTCGCTCGGCGGCATCTGCTCCACGCGGGCGCCGAGCACGGCCAGTTGGGTGCGCAGGGTGCGGTCGACGGTGGTGGAGCCGACGATGTGGCAGCCCATGCCGTAGCGGTGGCAGGCGAGGGCGAGCGCGTAGGCGTAGATGCCGCTCGAACTGTCGAGCAGCGTGTCGCCGCGGCGCACCGCGCCGGTGTCCAGGAGGTGGCGCACGGCCGCGAGGGCCGACACCACCTTCATGGTCTCAAAGCGCAGGCAGATGAACCCGTCGGCTACACGTATCAGGTCGGGGCGGCCGATCGCTTCCGCGATGTGCTCGTCCATGCGGGGGCTCCTCGCTCGTGGTCGCACGCGTGGTGGCGGTGGTGTGGAAGGTGTGGGTGGTGGGGATGCCCGCGGCCGCCAGGGCCCGGCGGCAGCCGCGCACCCGGCCGCGCAGGTCCTGCGCCGCGGGGTCGAAGAGCAGGCCCGCCACGCTGCCGCTGTGGGCGATCTGCACGCCGACCGCGCCGACGCGGCCCGCGACTGCGGTGAGCTCGGTGAACTCCGCGTGCGGCAGGACGCGTTGGCGAAGCCGCGCGCTCTCGGTGGCGACGTGGCCGAGCAGCACGGGATCGGCGGCGGCGACGGCGCGGCGCAACAGGTCCCGAAGGTGCTCGTAGCCGGGCACGTCGGCGGCGTCCGCGTCGGCGGGGGCGGGCAGCGCGAGGGTGTCCACCGGCCTGCCGCCGCCGAGCGCGCAGCCGACGACGACCGCGGGCGGCAGCGCCGCGCCGAGGTCCTCCAGGACGCGGCCCTCGCGCTGGGCGAACAGCAGGGCGCGGCCGTCCAGCATCAGCGGGTCCGACGCGCGCTCGGCGCGCACCGCGAGCCGCGCGACCGCCTCCGGCGCGAGGCGCACCCCGAACGCGTCGGCGACCGCGCGCACGGCCGCGATCACGTCACTGCTGGACGAGCCCATGCCGAGACCGACGGGGATGTCCCCGTGGAGCCGCAATTCACCGCCGCACAGGGGTACTTGGCTGTGCGTCGCGCACTCGGCGAGGGCGTACGTGGCGGCGCGCAGCGCCTTGGTCCGGTCGGCCGGGACCACCGTCACGTCCTCGGTGTCGTGGCGGCGGGTGAACTCCGCGCGGGTGCCGAGCCCGGCGAGCGGCAGCGTGACCAGGCCCGCGACGCGCCGCCCGCGCTCGTCGAGGAACACGCCCTGGAGGATCTCGCCGTGGTGGCAGGCGGCACGGCCGGTCCCGGCCCTCACGCCCCACCCTCGGCGCCCGGCGCGGCCCGGTACCGGTACAGGACCGTCGGCTCGGCGCTGAACTGCGAGAACGGGAACGGCTCCGCGGACAGCGCGGCCACCCCCGCGCCCAGGAAGGCCCGCGCGACCGCGCTGCCGGACTGCGCGTAGACGACCAGTGGGACGCCCCGCTCGCGGCAGCGCGCGAGGATCGTGTCGAAGCTGCCGTTGGACAGCGTCATGCCGGTGGCGACGACGGCGTCGGCGGCGTCGAGCACCTCGTGCATGTCGCGGCTCACGGGGTCGCCCCACTGCGTCGTGCGCAGGTTGAAGTCGCAGGGCAGCGGGTCGCCGCCGCGCTCGCGGATGGCCGCGACGAGCGGGTTGACGACGCCGATCAGGGCCACCTTGGCGCCCCGCTCGATGTCGAGCAGGCCCGCGATGGCCGTGTCCCGGGCCACCGCGCGCACCTCGGGCGGCCCCGCGGGCAGCGTCACCGGCTCGGCACCGGGCGCCTCCCGGTGCGGTGCGACGGCGCCCAGGTAGGCGTCGAGGGCGGCCGTGCGCAGCGGCGTCGGCGCGTCCTTGAGGAGCGCGGCGAGCGAACTGCCCGACGCGTCGCGGCAGACCGCCGGGTCGATCTCGCCCGCCTCGAAGGCGCAGCCGCCGAAGGCCCCGCCGACGCGGACGAGCACGTACTGGTTGAGGTAGGTGACGTCGCCCCCGGCCAGGCGCGTGCCGTGGTGGACCCAGAACACGCTGGTGGCCGTGAGCTCCGCCGGGTCGGGCCCCAGCTCGCCCGCGAGGACGGCGTCGAGCAGTTCGGTGACGTTCTCGGGGCGCTTCATGCCCGGCCTCCATGGGTGAACGCGAACAGGAAGGTGAGGACGCCGTCGCGCCAGTCGCGCACGGAGTCGATCCGCGGTGTGAAGCCCCGGTCCTGGGCGTCCTGGACGATGCGGCGCAGATCGGCGGTGTTCGACGCGATCACGTACGCCACGCCGTCCGGCGCGAGCAGCTCCCGCTCGGCGAGCTGGGTGAAGAACCGCGCGAGCAGGGGCGAGCCGACGCACGTGTTGCGCACGACGTCGGGGTCCTCGCTCACCGGCCGGCTGACGGCGGGCGGGTTGAAGGTGACGACGTCGAGCCGCGTGCCGGGCGGAAGCCCGTCGAAGAGGTCGCCCGCGGCGGGCAGGAACGCGGTGCCGTCCCGGGGTCCGACCAGGCGGGCGTAGTGCCGGGCCGCGGTGGCGACGCTGGTGGCGTGCACGTCCATCGCGTAGATCTCACGCGCCCCGCGCACCCCGGCGGCGACGGCCTCGACGCCGAGCCCCGCCCCCTTCCCCAAGTTCTCGGCTTCGCTCGAACAGGGGATACCCCACTCGCCGTAGCGCAGGCCGCGGGTCTCTATGCGGCCGTCGAGGATCCGCTCGTGGATCGTCCGGCTGGTCGCGCCGGGCAGGAAGACGCCCGGCGGCACGTCGAAGGTCCAGCCGTTCCACTCGTACGCGCGCGTGGTGTGCAGGTTCCCCTTCGGCTGGTTGAGGGCGACGATCCGTTCGGCGGGCAGGGGCGGCGGCAGCTGCCGCAGCAGATCGGGTCCGGTGGCCTGGGTGTCCATCAACTGTCCTTTTCCTTAGGGGTGTCGAAGTCCGCGCGGGGGCGGGGGAGGGGTCCGCGGTAGCTGACCGCGAGGTGGCCGAGGGCGTCCGGGCCCGTCTCGGCGTCGACCTCGAAGACCTCCGCGAGCAGCTCGGGCGTCAGGACGTCCTTCGGCGGCCCGGCGGCGACGAGGCGCCCGCCGTGCAGCAGGAGCAGCCGGTCGCAGTGGCGGGCGGCGAGCGACAGGTCGTGCAGCGCGACCAGGACGGTCTGGTCGGTGCCCGCGAGCAGGGCGAGCAGCTCCAACTGGTGCTTCACGTCGAGGTGGTTGGTCGGCTCGTCGAGCAGGATCGCGTACGGCTGCTGCGCGAGCGCCCGGGCGATGTGGGCGCGCTGCCGCTCGCCGCCGGACAGGGCCTTCCAGGCGCGCTCGCGCAGGTCGGTCAGGCCGAGCCGGGCCAGGGCGGCGTCGACGACGGCCCGGTCGCGCGCGTCGAACCCGCGCCACCGGTCGCCGAACGGCGTCCGGCCCAGGCTCACCACGTCCACGACCCGCAGCTCGCTCTCTGTGTCGGCGGCCTGCTCCACGAAGGCGACGCGCCGGGCCACGCGCCGGGCGCTCCAGGCGTGGATCGGCTCCCGGTCGTAGCGGACGACGCCCGACGTGGGCGCCCGCAGCCCGGCCAGACACCGCAACAGGGAGGACTTGCCGGATCCGTTGGGCCCGATCAGGCCGACGGTCTCGCCGGGCGCGACCTCCAGGGACACGCCGTCGACGACGTTCCTGCCCCCGACCGCCCAGCTCACGTTCTCCGCGGTGATCCTCACAGCTCCCCCCGCCCGCGCAGGACGAGCAGGAACAGGGGTACGCCGAGCAGCGCGGTGAACACGCCGACGGGCACCTCCTGCGGCGTGAACGCGACCCGCGCGAGCGCGTCCGTCCACACCAGGAACACGGCGCCCACCAGGGCCGAGAGCGGAAGCAGCACCCGGTGCCCGGGCCCGACGAGGAACCGTACGCCGTGCGGCACGATCAGGCCGACGAAGCCGATCGCGCCCACGGACGCGACGGCCACCGACGTCATCAGGGACGTCACGACGAGCAGCAGCCAGCGCGTCGTGCGCACGTCGACACCGAGCGACGACGCGGTGTCCGCGCCGAACGAGAAGCCGTCGAGGGCGGCCGAGTTGAGCCACAGGACGAGCAGCCCCACCGCCGTCACGGCGGCCGTCACGGCCACCGCGTCCCAGCGCGCGGGCGCCATCGAGCCGAGCAGCCACTGCGTGATCGCCCGGATCATCTCCGCGTCGCCCGACGCCATCAGGACGAGCGAGGTGAGGGCCGTGAACAGCTGCGACACCACCACACCCGTCAGGACGATCCGCACCGAGTCGAGGCCGGTGCGCCGCAGCAGCAGCATCAGGAGCGCGAACGACACCATGGCGCCCACGAACGCGCCGCCCGTCACGCCGAGCGAGGCCGACCCGACGCCGAGCACCACGACGGTGACCGCGCCGGTCGAGGCGCCCGACGAGATGCCGAGCAGATAGGGGTCGGCGAGCGCGTTGCGCGTGACCGCCTGGAGCGCGGCGCCGCACACCGCGAGCGCGGCGCCGACCAGGGCCGCCATCAGGACGCGCGGCACCCGCAGCTCCCAGATCAGCGAGTCCACGAGCGGCGCCGCGGGGTCGGTGCCGAAGCCCAGATGGAACCCGGCGCTGCGGGCGATGTCCCCGTACGAGACGTCCGTGGTGCCGATGCGCACGGACACGGCGGCGGACCCGAGGAGGGCGAGCGCGGCCAGGAGGAAGAGCCCGGCGTGCGCGGCAGGCCCGCGCGGGGCGGCGCGGGCGGCCGCGGGGGCGGCGGGGGCCGGGGCCGCCGCCCCGCGCGCCGACGGATGCAGCAGGTCCGGCACGCCGCCGCCCGGCGGCGCCGGTATGCCGGCCGGGCCCGCCGGAGCCGGGCTAGCGGACATACCCGAGGTCCTCCATCCCCGTGACGAGGCGCGGCAGGGCGCTGATCGTGCGGACCGAGGGGTCCATCTCCGTACCGGGGATCTCGATGAAGCGCTTCTCCCGCACGGCGGGCAGCTTCGCCATCACCGGGTTGGCGCGGACCGCCTTCAGTTTGTCCTCGGCGCTGTCGCCCGGCTTGCCGCGCTCCGACAGATCGCCGAGCACGATGAAGTCGGGCTTGCGCTTGGCGACTTCCTCCCAGCTGACCTGCGGCCAGTCCTCGTCGACGTCGTCGAAGGCGTTCTTCGCGCCGACGACGCGGCTCATCTCGCTGGGCATCGCCGATCTGCCCGCCACGTACGGGGTGTCGCCGTACACCGAGTACAGCCACACCACGCTGGGCTCGCCATCGACCCGCTTCTTGGTCTTCGCCGCCTCGGTGAGCGTGGCCCGCTGCTCCTTGACGAGCTCGCGGGCGCGCTTCTCGACGCCGAAGACCTTCCCGAGGTCGGCGTAGTCCTTGAAGAGCAGCTCGAAGGGCGTGCGGGCCCTGCCGTCCACGGTGTTCTGCTTCGGGCAGTCCACGGCGCTCACGAACGACGGGAGCCCGAGCCCCGCCAGCTCCTCGCGGGTGCCGACGCGGTCCTTGGTGAAGTAGTCGGCGAAGCCGCCGACGGCGAGGTCGGGGGTCGCGGCGCGCAGCTGCTCGCTCGTGAGGATCTTCGGGCTGAGCACCTTCACGCCGTCGTACGCGGCCCTGTACTCCGGCGCGATCTTCGTCTTGAGGTTGGACGTACCGGCCATGCGGTCCTGGAGCCCGAGCGCGAGCAGCACCTCGGTGGAGGACTGGTCGAGGGCGACGGCGCGCTTCGGCGGACCGTCGAAGCCCAGCTTCTTCCCGCAGCTCGTGACGGTCGTCTTCCGGGCGGCGGCCGCCTTGCCGTCCGACGATTCGCTGCCGCCGGAGGCGCAGCCGACGGCCGTGAGGGACAGGGCGAGGACGGCCGTGCCGAGGCGGGCGGGGTGACGCGGACGCATGGGACCTCCGGTGTGGGTGGGGACGCGACAAGGGTACTGTAATGGTAATCATTTTCAGTAAAGGCTCTCGGGGTGGCATCCGCCGGAGGGCGGCCGTCCGTGAGCGGGTCGCAACGTCCTTGCACAGCGGGGGACTTGGGTGCTTCCGCGAGACCGCATAACGATTTCGAACCGCGCGGTCCGCGCGGACGACAGCAGAGGAGTACGTCACGTGGCGACCACGCCAACGCAAGCAGCCGGGCACCCCGAGGGCGCGGAAGGGAGCGCGGCCCCCACGCGGAGCGTCCTGCGGGACCCCGCCTTCCTGCGGCTCTGGTCGGGCACCACCGCGTCCGGGCTCGCCACCTGGGCGCTGCCCTTCGTCCTCGGGCTCGCCGTCCTCGACCGCACCATAGGCGCGGCGACGCTCGGCCTGCTGCTCGCCGCCCGCACCGCGGGCTTCCTCGTCGCCGTCGCCGTCGGCGGCGTCCTCGCCGACCGGTACTCGCGGCGCGGCGTCGTGCTCTGGGCGGGCCTCGCCGCCGCGGCCGCGACGCCCCTGCTCGCGCTCGG
The DNA here is from genome assembly GCF_000720325.1 of Streptomyces sp. NRRL B-1347. Classification (GTDB taxonomy): domain Bacteria; phylum Actinomycetota; class Actinomycetes; order Streptomycetales; family Streptomycetaceae; genus Streptomyces. Next base: position 35,802 of record NZ_JOJM01000055.1, on the reverse strand, counting down.
CCTCGGCCGCTCGCTCCCCCTGATGCTCGGCGCGGCCGTGGTCGCGGGCGCCGGGCAGGGCGCGTGCCGCCCCGCCTTCCAGGCGCTGACCGCCGAGGTCGTCGACGAGGACAGGCGCCAGGCCGCCAACGCCGCGATGACCCTGTCCGTACGGGCCACCACGCTCGCGGGACCCTCGCTCACCGCGCTGCTCGCCGTGCTCCTCGACACCTGGACGCTGCTGCTCGGCATCGGGCTGCTGTGGCTGGTGGCGGCCCTCGTGCCGGGACCGGGCCGGACGGACGGGGCGGCCCCCGTCGCGGCCGGTGAACGCCCCTCCTTCCTCGCGGAGTTCGGCGAAGGGCTGCGGGAGGCGCGGCGCCACCCCTGGTTCCTCGCCGGACTCGGGGCCCTGACCACCGTCATCGCCACCGGCTACTCGGCGACCGGGGTGGCGCTTCCGCTGGTCAGCCGCGACAAGTACGACACGGGGGTGGTGCTCGCCGCCGCCATGACCGCGTACACGCTCGGGGCGCTCGGCGGCGCCCTGGTCGTCGCCCGCTGGCGGCCGCGTGCCCAGGGCTGGACCGCCCTCGCGGGCCTCGCCCTCTACGGCTTCGCGCCGCTCAGCCTGCTCCTGCCGGTGCACTGGGCCCTCGTCGTCGCGGCGTACGCGGTGGCCGGGGTCGGCATCGAACTCTTCAACGTGCCGTGGTTCACGGCCACGCAGCGCGAGGTCGCGCCCGACAAGCTGGCGCGGGTGTCGTCCCTGGACTTCATGCTGTCCTACGGCCTCGCACCCGCGGGCCTGGCCCTGATCGCCCCGGCCATCGACGCGTTCGGCCCCCGCCCCGTCCTCGCGGCCTGCGCGATCCTGTGCTTCGCGGCCCCGGCGGCAGCGGCCCTGGTGCCGACGAGCCGCACCTTCAGTCGCGCCGGGAGCCGGGAGGAAACCAGCCCGTCCGGCGTGTGAGGACAAGGCGCGGAGCGCCGACGAGGCGGGGGCCCGAGGGGCGGCAGCCCCCGGGGGGTCCGGCTACAGCGGGGCCTGCCAGGTGACCGTCGTGCCCGTGTCGGAGGCGGCGTCCGTCTCGCCGTCGTCGTGGACGACGAGCCGCACACCGGCACGCCCGTCCGGCAGGCCCCCCGCCTCCACCGTCACCTCCACCCGGGACACGCCGGGGCGCCGCGACGCCGCGGCCAGGGCCCGGCGCAGCACGGCGAGGAGGCGGCCCGCCGCGGGCTCCGTGACCTGCGTGTCCACCGCGCCGGAGAAGTGCACCGACGGCTGCACCCCGAGCACGGCGCCCGCCCCCGCCGTCTCCTTGAGGACCTTGCCCCGGAACGTCGTCGGCGCGTCGGCGGGCGGCTGCTGGAGCGCGAAGATCGCCGTCCGCACCTCCTGGATGGTGGACTCCAGCTCGTCCACGGCCTGGTCGAGCGCCGACTGCTCGGGCGTGGAACCGGCCCTGCGGCGCGTCGACTCCAGCATCATGCCGGTCGCGAAGAGCCGCTGGACGACGAGGTCGTGCAGGTCGCGGGCGATGCGGTCGCGGTCCTCGAACACGGCGAGCCGCTGCCGGGACTGCTGCGCGTCGGCGAGCACGAGGGCGAGCGCGGCCTGCGAGGCGAACTGGGTGGCGAGCAGCCGCTCCACCGCCGAGTACGGGGGGTCGCCGCGGCGGCGCGGCAGCGCGAGCGTGCCGATGAGACGGCCGCCCGCCTGCAACGGCAGCATCATGCTCGGCCCGAACCTGGACCGCACCCGGGTGGTCATCCGCGGGTCGGTCGCGGAGTCCTCGATGAACACCGGCTGCCCGCCGAGGAGTTGTTCGAGGACGGCGCTGCCGGGCTCGATGGTGGTCCCCATGAGGTCGTTCTGCGCGGCCGCGGCGGGGTGGCGCCGGTAGCCCGGTCCCGGCACCGGCCCGGCGGGGCCCGGCTCGTGTCCGGCGGGGCCCGGCTCGTCGGGGACCGCCCGGCTCACGTCTCCGCCCCCGTCCGTCGCCGCCGCGACGATCCGCATGCCGCCCTCCTCCGTGGGCTGGAGGACGACGCCCGCCGCCGCGTCCGCGAGGAGCCGGGCCTGCTGGGCCACCGTCATCAGGGCGTCGGACGCGGCCTCGCCGGTGAGGAGGGCCGTGGTGACCGCCGCCGCGCCCTCGATCCAGCGCTCGCGCTGACGGGCCGTCTCGTACAGGCGGGCGTTGCCGATCGCGATGCCCGCCTGGCTCGCGAGGACCCGCAGCAGCCCCCGGTCCTCGTCCGTGAAGGCGCCGCCCGGCCCGTGCGTGAGGCGGAGCCGGCCGAACTCCTCGTCCTGGACGTGGATGGGGATGCTCAGGGCGGCGTCCCCGGCGGCCGCCGCCGCGGGCTCCGGTTCCGGCTCCGGTTCCGGCTCCGCGCCCGCCGTGAAGCACTCCGGCCGCCCCACCGCAGCCGCCGAGACCCGCAGGGCGGCGTGCCGGGCCCCGGTCAGCGCGGCGGCGCTGTCCACGATGTGCTGGAGCGTGGGGCGGAGCGAGAGCTCCGTGCCGACGCCGAGGACCGCGTCCAGGAGCAGCGGCAGGGGCAGCGGCGCTCCGCTGACGACGTCGTCGGTCATGTCGGCGGCGTACTCCCGTACGAGGTGTGCGGGCCCCGTCAGCCTGTCAGGGGGGCGAGGACCAGCGGCTGGATCTTGCCCTCAAGCATGGCACCGAGGCCGAGCACCGCGCACACGTCGGGTCGTTCCGCGATGTGCACGGGCATGCCCGTGGCGTTCCGCAGCATCTGGTCGAGGCCGGGGAGCAGGGCGCTGCCGCCGACCATCATGATGCCCCGGTCGGCGAGGTCGGCCACGAGGTCCGGCGGGCAGTCGCGCAGCACCTTGCCGATGCCGTCGAGCACGGCGGTGAGCGGGGTGTGGATGGCGTCGCGGACGGCGGCCGTGTCGACCTGGACGGAGCGGGCCAGGCCCGTCGCCACGTCGCGGCCGTGGATCTCGGTGGACTCGGGGCCGTGCGGGGTCAGGCCGTTGCCGCTGAGGGCGAGTTGCAGGGGGCGTACCGACTGGGACGGCAGCATCAGCTCGTGCTGGTGGCGCAGGTGCTGCACGATCGCGTGGTCGATGGCCTCGCCGCCCACCGGGATCCGCTCGGCCGTCACGATGGAGCCGAGGGAGAGGACCGCGACCTGCGTGGTCGCCGCGCCGCACACCATGATCATGGTCGCTTCCGCGCGCTCCACCGGCAGGCCGCAGCCCACCGCCGCCGCGATGAGCGTGTCCACCAACTCCACGCGCCGCGCGCCCAGGCCCACCAGGGTCTCGACGGTGGCGCGCTGCGCCAGCGGGTCCGCGTCGTGCGGGGTGCAGGCGGCCGCGCGAAGCCGGGGCTTGCGGCGCAGGGTGCGGCGCAGCTTCTCGCCGAGCAGGCTGCGCAGCATGCGCTGGGCCATCTGGATGTCGACGACCGTGCCGCCGGACACGGGGCGTACGACGCGGATGTAGGCGGGGGTGCGGCCCGTCATCTGCTCCGCGAACTGGCCGACCGCGATGAGCGCGCCCGTCCGCGTGTTCACGGCGGCCACGCTCGGCTCGTCCACGACGAGCCCGGCCCCCTTCACGAACACGCGCGTGCGGGCCGCCCCCAGGTCGACGCCGATATGACAGCGGCGCAGCTGTTCCAGACTGACGGTCACGGCGGTTCCTCCCGAGAGCACGCGTGGGCCCACCGGGCGGAGGGCCTTGCTCGCATCCTGCGGGGGCCGGGGAACGGGCGCGCGCTGGGCTCCGCCGCGCGGGGTGCGGCCGCACGGGTGGTTCCGGCCCGCACGAGGCGCCTCGTAGAACATTTCGCCGTACGAAAATCCGTTCCCGCCCCTGGAGGGGCGCTGGTTACCATCCCGTGTGACACGAGCATCGACAGAAGACGCGACTGACGACGAGAAGCCCGGCATACCCGATCGGGGCCCCGGCGCGGACCCCGATCCGGGTCCAGGCCCGGTCGCGCCCAAGCGCCGCATCCTCGCCGATCTGACCCCGCTGCGGACCTCCGCCGACTACCGGCGCCTGTGGTTCGGCAACACCGTCTCCTGGGTCGGTCAGGCGATGACCGCCCTCGCGGTGTCCCTCCAGGTGTACGACATCACCGGCTCCAGCTTCTCGGTCGGCCTCGTCGGTCTGTGCTCGCTCGTCCCGCTCGTCGTCTTCGGCCTGTACGGCGGCGCCATCGCGGACACCGTGGACCGGCGCAAGCTCGGCCTGTACTCGGCCGCGGGCCTGTGCGCGCTTTCGGTGGTCCTCGCGGCGGCGGCGTTCGCGGACTTCCACCGCGTGTGGTTCCTGTACGGCGTGGTCGCGCTCCAGGCGACGTGCGGCGCCCTGAACTCGCCCGCCCGCACCGCGATGATCCCCCGGCTCCTGCCGCCCGAGCAGCTGCCCGCCGCCAACGCCCTCAACTCCCTGACCACCACCTCCGGCACGACCGTCGGCCCCATGCTGGGCGGCCTCATCGTCGGCCTGTGGGGCTACCAGGCGGCGTACGCCATCGACGCCGTCACCTTCACGGCCGCGCTGTACGCGATGTGGCGGCTGCCGTCGATGCTGCCCGAGGACGACGGCGGCGCGGCGGCGGACGGCGGCAAGCGGCGCCGGGCCTCCGTCGCCGACGGGCTGCGGTTCCTGGCCACCCGGCCCAATCTGCGCATGACGTTCTTCACCGACCTGTGCGCCATGGTGCTCGCGCACCCGCGCGCGCTGTTTCCCGCCATCGCCGTCGTCTGGTACGGCGGCGACGCGAAGACGGCGGGCCTGCTGGCGGCGGCGCCCGCGGTGGGCGCGCTGCTCGGCGGCGTGTTCTCCGGCTGGTTCGGTCGGGTCCACCACCACGGGGTCGCGATCGTGCTCTCGGTGGCGGGCTGGGGCACGGCCGTCGCCGTCTTCGGCCTCACCCGCGACCTCTGGCTCGGCGTCGTCTTCCTCGCCCTCGCGGGCGCCGCCGACACCATCTCCATGGTGTTCCGCAACACCATGCTCCAGGCGGCGACGCCCGACGCGATGCGCGGGCGCCTGCAAGGCGTGTTCATCGTGGTGGTGGCGGGCGGCCCCCGCCTCGGCGACTTCCTCGCGGGCACGGTCGGCGACCTGGCGTCGCCCCGGGTGGCGATCGTCGGCGGCGGCGCGGCGTGCGTGCTCGCGGTGGGCCTCCTGGTGCTGCGCTGGCGCTCCTTCCTGCGCTACGACGCCCGCGACCCGCAGGCCTGACCGCTCAGCGGCCGCGCACGGCGTCCACGACCTCGGCGAGCGAACTCACGGTGTGGCGGGCCCCGGCGGCGAGGAGGCGGTCCCGGACGCGGTCGTCGGTGGCCAGTCCGACGAACGGGACGCCCAGGGCCCGGGCGGCGGTGGCCTCCGCCACCGTGGACCCGATCATGACGCAGCGCTCGGCGGGGGTGTCGAGCCGCTCGAGCGCCCGGCGCAGCCCGTCCGGGTCGGGCAGCAGCCGGGTCAGGTCGGGCGTGCGGCAGAGGATCGCGTCGGTCGGGACGTCGAGCGCGTGCGTCGCCACGTACGTCGCGACGGCGCGCGGCGCGGTGTCGGTGACGAGGGCCAGGCCGCGGTGGGCGGCCCCGAGCGCGCGCACCAGGGCGGCGGCGTGCGGGACGGGCCGCGCGCCGTACACCGCCTGGCGCTCGATGCGGTCCAGCTGGTCGTGCAGGTCGCCCGCGAGCGAGCCCTCGCGGGCGAACGCGCGCAGGACGTCCACCGGGTGCACGAACTCGTCCCCGCCCCGTGACACCGGCCGCCCGCCCAGGGCCTCTTCGGGGTCCCGCTCCCGCACGACGAGCGAGAGCAGCCGCAGCGCGGCGTCCCGGGCCTTGCCGGGCGCGTAGAGCCGGGTGAGGGTGCCGTCGAAGCCGAGGACGACGGCGGCGGCGCGGTCGAGGATCGCCGCCAACGGCAACGGGCTCAGGGCGGCCGGGATTTGGCAGTACCAGGAGTCCGCACCGGGCACGGCATCGAAGCGCGGGTCGTCCAGGGCTTCGCGCAGACCGGAGGGGACGACCACGGTCGCGTGGCCGGTGCTCAACGGGAGGTCCGGCCCCGGGGCGCCGCCGACCGTGACGACCAGACCGAGTCCGCTGAACCGACGTACGACATCGGGAAGTTCGCCCAGGATCTCCGTCAACAGCGCGGGCAGCGGGACGTCGGGGCCGAGGGCCACGTCCCAGCCGCTCGCACGGGGAAGCAGCTCGAACCCCTCGGGCGCCACACCGCCCCGGGCCAGCAGGCCCGTCACCGTCCGGCTCAGCTTCGTCAAGGCGTCCGCCTGCCAGCCGGGGCGGGCCGCGAAGGCGAAGGAGAGGGTCGTCCGGCCGGACGCGCGCTCCAGCAAGGTGCGGCGCATGCCGTGGAGCTGTGCGCGGAACGCCCGGGCCGCGGGGCCGGGGACGTCCTTCAGGGGGTCGTCCGACCACAGGGCGAGCGCGGCCGCGGCGCGTTCGGCGGCGCGCTCGCCGTCCCCCGCCGCATGCGCGCGCTCCGCCTCGGCGTGCAGGTCCCGGAAGCGGAAGACGTCGACGGCCGCGGTCCCGTCCACCGGGTCCACCGGCAGGAAGTAGCCGTCCTCGTCCTGCATCACGCCGAGGGCCTCGGACAGGCGGGCGGCGTACGAGTCGACGAGGCGCCACGCGTCGGGCGGCGGCGCGTCGTCCTCGTCCCAGAGGGCGGCCACCAGGTCTTCCGTGCTGACGGGCTCCCCCTCCTCCCGTACGAGGGCGAGGAGCAGGGCCTGTTCGGGGCCCGGTCCTGTGGGCAGGGAGCGCTCGTCCTGGAACACCCGGACGCGCCCGAAGAAGCAGTAGCGGCGGCCGGTGAACGCCAGGTCGCGAAGGCGGGTGAAGCCCTCCTCCTGCGTGTCCGAGTGGTGGGACAGGAGGTCGGTGATGGACGTCTCCAGGACCAGGCGCAGCCGCTCCGGCAGTCCCGTGAGGCGGAGGTGGAGTTCCCCGCGGGGCTCCCGGCCCAGGCACAGGGTGCGGACGAGTTCCCCCAGGTCGCGGAAGTCGTCCGTACGGCTCGCGGTGCCGAGCGGCACGAAGTCCAGGACCTTCAGGACGGGGCCCTCCGGCGTGACGAACACGGTCCGCAAGGAGAGGGCCCCGTGGGGCAAGTAGTGGTCGTGCAGCAGGGCCAGGGCCTCGGCGATGCCGGGGAGCAGCGAGATCAGCTGCGGGGCGGGCAGGCCGTGCGGGGAGTCGCGCAGCAGGACGCGCAGGTCGTTTCCGTGGACGTACTCCTGCACCACGTAGGGCGAGCCCTCCGCCACGCCGTAGTCCGTGACCGCGGCCACGCCGGGGTGGCGGAGCCTGACGAGCCGCATCGCGTTCCCGAGGACGTTCAGGCGTCCCCAGGTCTGGCGCGAGTAGGTCCGGATCAGCACCTGTTCGCCCTCGTTGCGGGTGTCCTCGGCCAGCCACTCGTCCGCCGCCGCCATGCGGTGCAACAACCGGTAGCGGCCCGCGAAGAGGCCCGCGGGCCCGGCGAGGCGCCGCGCGCTGTCCGCGCTCACCTCGGCGAAGGGCTCCGCCGCCACCTGCTCGGCGCCGCCGCGGGGCCCGGGGGCCACGGCCCGCAGCGCGCCCGGCGCCGCGCCCGCCCGCTCGTCGATCAACGCGCCGACGCGGGCCAGGAGTTGCCGGGTCCGGCCCTTCGCGGAGCGCGGCAGGGTGGTGAGGAGCACCTCCCGTACGCCCTCCCGGAAGGCGTACGCCCCGGGCTCCCCGCCCGGCAGCTCGCTCAGCATGCCGCTGAGGACGACCTCCGCCAGGTGCTGGGGGCGCGGGCTTCGGGACACCGCGGCGTGGACGAGCCGCATCACCGGCAGGTGCGGTTCGCCCACCGCCAGATGGCCGGCGAGGCGGAACGCCTCCGGGGACGCCGACGAGCGGAAGCGCAGGACCAGTTCCTCGGCGGACAGCAGCGCCACGTCCTCCCGCGGCTCGTCGTCGGGCCGCGCGGGCGCGGGGCCCAGCCACGCGGCCGCGCCCGGCAGCTGACGCCCTCCGGCGTCGGCCACCAGCGTCGCCCAGTGGGCCAGCCACGCCGGGGCGACCTCGAGGACGGGCACCGGCACCGCTCCGGCGGGCGGGGCGGAGCCGTCGTACGGGGCGAAGTCGAGGGCCGCGGCGGGAGCCGCGGCGTGCGGTGCGCAGAGGAGCCCGGGCGTGACGGGGAACGCGGTCGTGGGCCAGAGGCGCTCGGGCAGGGGCTGGACCACCGCGAGCGGCAGCCGGTCCGCCCAGTGGCGCAGCGTCCGGAACCAGCGGCGGCCCGCCGGGCCCTCGCGCCACTGCGGGCCCATGCAGTCGCTGACCACCAGCGTCACCGAGCGGCCCGTCGCGGGCACCTCGGCCGCGCGCGCCGGGACCGTACCGTCCGGCGCGGCGCGGTGCAGCTCCACCGTGCGGAACAGGCCCGACTGCACGAGCGCGGTGTGCAGTTCGCGCACCAGCGGCAGCCAGACGGGCATCGTGGGCCCGTCGTCGTACACCAGGCACAGGCGCAGCCAGCGCTCGTCGGCCGGGCGGAGCACCGGCAGCCAGGCGCGCGGGCCCGCCCCGAGCGCGGCGATGCGGTGCGCCGTGGCGGCCTCGTCCAGGACCCGCCGGTCGGGCGCGGGCACGCGGCGGCCGAGGGGGCGCAGGGCGCGCTGGAGGGCGAGGGGCCGGGTCACCATGGGCGGGACGGGAACGCGGAGCGTGGTGCCGCCGCCCGCCACGCCGGGGGCGCCCGACGGCGTGGCCGCCCCGGAACCGGGCGCCGGGTCCGCCGTGCGCGGCGTTCCCTGCGGGCCGGGGCGCGGGCGCGGCACCGGCCCCGCGGGCAGGTGCAGCGGGACCCGGGCGTCCGGGGGCGGTTCAAGCGGGTCGGGCCGCGGTCCGGCGGGCGGGGCGGGGGAGCGGCGGCCGTCGCCGGCCGGGGGCGTCGGCCGGGGCGGCGCGGCGGAGCCGTCACCGTCCTCCGGACCGCCAGGGGGCGGCGCCATGTGCCGGGCGAGCCACAGGAGTTCGGCCAGCTCGTCGGCCGAGGGGCCGGTGCCGCGCGCCGCCGCGAGCACGGCGGCGAGCCGGTCGACGGGGGACCGGTCGTCAGAGGATCGGCCGTCGGGGGACCGGCCTTCGGGGGGCCGCGCGGACCCGTCGGACCGGCCCGCGGCGGGCCCGGAGGCGTCAGAAGGCGGCATCGGACCCGTGGTCGGCCGCCGCGCGCCCGGCGTCCTCGCTCAGATACGGCATCAGCAGCCGCGCCAGCTCGTCCCGCGACGGGGTGTCGAGGCCCGCCGCGCCCGTGAGGTAGATCGCGTTGAGGAGCTGGTCGGTGGCCAGTTCGCCGCCGCTGCCGCGCTCCACGAAGCGGGTGATGAGCTCGCGGGCGTAGGCGTCGGGCGCGCCGAGGTGGGCGCGGACGATCTCCTCCAGGTGCTCGCCGTGCGGCTGCCGCAGGCGCAGCGTGACGCAGCGGCGCAGGAACGCGGGCGGGAACTCGCGCTCGCCGTTGCTGGTGAGCACCACGAACGGGAAGGCCCGGCAGCGCACCCGCCCGTGCCGGACCGGGACGGGCGGCCCGGAGTCGGCGGTGAGCAGGGCCGCCTCCGGGGTGTGCCGGGCCACGCGGACCAGCTCCGGGATCTCGTACTGGCCCTCCTCCAGGACGTTGAGGAGGTCGTTCGGCAGGTCCAGGTCGCTCTTGTCGACCTCGTCGACGAGCAGCGCGCGGGGGCGCGCGTAGGGCAGCAGGGCGGTGCCGAGCGGGCCGAGGCGCAGATGGTCCTCGACGCCCGCGCGGTCCTGGGGCGCCCCGTCCTCCTGGGCGCGCCCGGCCGCGTACAGGCGCGACAGCGGGTCGTACTGGTAGAGCCCGTCGTGCAAGGTGCTGCGGCTCGTGATGTTCCAGCGCAGCACCGGGCCGAGCCCCAGCTCGCGGGCCACGGCGTAGGCGAGGCTCGACTTGCCGCTGCCGGGCGGCCCGGTCACCAGCAGCGGACGGCGCAGGTACAGGGCGGCGTTGACGAGCTGGACGCACTCGTCCGTCGCCCGGTACGTACGGGCGCGGTGCGCGCGGTCCGGCGACGTCGCCCGGGCGCCCGCCTGCGGGACCGGCAGGACCGGGCCGCCGTCGAAGGCGCGCCACGGGGGCGGCGGCGGCAGCTTCGTGATGCCGTCGTGCGGCTCGCTGCCGCCGGTGTAGACGGGCCACAGGGACATGCGGACTCCGGGATCTCCGTAGGGGGGCGGGCGGGTCAGGCGACGGGGGAGCGCAGCGGGGCGGGCGCGGCGTCGGGGAAGCAGCGCGGATCGTCCCACAGCAGCTGTATGTCCCGCGCCCAGTGCCGGTCGGGTTCGTCGGCCGCGTCGGCGGCCTCCCGGAACTCCAGCACGTGACGCGGCAGTTCGGCGGGCGGGAGCCGGGACAGATGGGCGGCGAGCTGGTCGAGGAAGGCCGCGCCCGTGCAGTCGCCGCCGTCGTGCTCGCAGCCCGCGCGCGGCCACAGGAGCACCGGCGCGGGCGCGTTCAGGGACACCTCGAAGTGCGGCCCGAGCCGCGGCGACCGCGGCGGCGCGGCGAAGCCCGCCAGGTCGGCCTCGTCGTGGCGCAGCCGGAACCGCAGCTTGTTCGGCGCCTCCCCGGCCGCGCACTCCACCCGGTGCACGGCCGTGGTGGCCTTGCCGTCGAGCCGCTCCCACTTGCGGGCCAGCTGGTGGCGCAGACCGCCCGCGCGCCGGGCCCTGTCGGTGACCACCAGCGGGTACGAGCAGCCGAGCGGCGTCGGGTCGTCGGCGCTGCGCGCCCAGTGCGCCACGGGCTCGTTCAGCCACTCGCGGGGCAGCACGAACGCGATCAGCTCGGCCGCGTCGAGCGGGAGCCGGCCGAAGGCCTCCTCGATCAGCTCCTGCACGTACGCCCGCACCCGGCCGCGCGCCAGCGTCCGCGAGCCCACGGGGTGCCTGCGCCCGTCGCGGCACGCGGACACCTCGACCAGGACCTGGTCGTCCCCGGCCCCGCTGCGGGCCAGCTCCACGAGGATGGGGGACCAGGCGGGGCGGGGGCGCGCCGGGGCGGAGGCGGCGGACCCCACCGGCGCCGGGCCGGGGACGCGGGCCGCGTCCGCCGGGGTCGCCGCCGCCCGCACCGGCTCCGGCGTCTCCACCAGCTCCTGGAGGCGCTCCGTCAACCGCCGGGCCGCGCCCGGCACTTCCACCTCCGACAGCACGTACCACGCCGCCGACCACAGGGTGGCGAAGCCGCCGGGCGGCGCCGGCGGGCCCAGCGGTCCGACCGCGTCCAGATAGAGGCGCTCGGGCGCGCAGGCGAGGGCCGCGCCCGCCTTCTCCGCCCGGTCCACCAGGTCGCGCAGCCGCGCCGGGTCCGTCCCGTGCCGGGCCCGCGCCGGGATCAGCTCGGCGATGCGGGGCCAGTAGCGGGCCATGACCTGCGCGGGCAGCATCCGCCCGGTGCGCACGCCCGCCGCCCCGGCCGCCGCCGAGACCATGCCGACGACGAGGCCGCTGTCCGCGAGCGCCACGGCGGCCCCGCTGAAGCCGGGCGCGAGCGGCTGCCCGTGGGCGCTCCAGGCCTCCAGCTGGATCCACTCGTCGGCGATCAACTGGGCGGCGGTGGCACGGTACTCGGCGATGGTGCCCTCCTCGTACCCGCGCGGAAAGCCGTACGCCACCAGGCGCGGCCGGGGCTCCGCGTACGCGTCGTCGGGCGCGGCGAACCCCGCGGGCGCGATCGGCACCGGCCGGTCCAGCTCCAGGACGGCGAGGTCGCCCGGGTCGGTGTGCCCCTCCCAGCCGCCCCGCGCGGTGACCTCCGCGGCCACCGCGCCCAGGTCCCCGCGGTGCGGGAAGGCCACGGCGACCTGCGCCCCGACGCTGTCCCGTACGACGTGCGCGCAGGTCAGCACGTGCCGCTCGGACACCAGGAAGCCCGCGCCGGTCTCGCGGCCGCACTCCACCCGGGCGTGCCAGGACGCGCTGCTCATGAGGTGGCGGCGGACTCCGGGCGCGCGCCGTGGCCGGTCGCGGGGTCCGCAGGGCGCGGGTGGTCCTGCGGGCCGTCCTTCTCCGGTGACCAGGAGAGCCGCACCAGCAAGTGCCCCTCGGCGGAGCCCTTCACGAGCACCGCCCCGGCCTCGGCCGTCATCCGCACCCCGAACTCGATCTCCACCGTGTCCGGCTTGAGCGTGCCGTCGCGGAACACCTGGAGCGCCGACTCGGCGGCCGCACGCGCGCTGTCCAGGGTGGCCTCGAAGGTGCGGGCGGCCTGGGCGGGCCCGTCGCCGCGCGAGACGAGCCGGACGCCGTCCAGGTCGTCGGGGTCGAGCGCCACGACCACCCGCGCCCCGCTGTTCGTCGCGTACTCGACCAGACCGCCGTCCATGCCGCCCCCGTCGTCACGCGGGCCCGTCACGGCCCGCTCGCTGTGTCCTGGACCCCACATTCTGACCGACGTCCCCGCTGGCGGAAAGCCGCCCTGGCAGCTTCCCGCCAGGACCGCGCAACTCTCCCGCAACACAAGCGGACTGACACTTGCCGCAGCGTCCGCGGGCCACTCGCGCCCCGGGCGTCATCCGCATGTGGTGCCGACGAAGAGAGGCCGCCTTGACACCGAGACCCCGGCAAGCCCGTCGCCCCCGAGACGCCCGCCGCAGGCTCCTGCCCGCCGGACTCGCCCTGACCCTGCTGCCCGCCGGGCTGACCGCGACCGCCGCCACCGCGACGGCGGCCACGCCCGAGGCCCGCGCCCACCAACCCGCCGCGCACGCCCGGCAGTCCGCCACCACCGTCACCCTCGTCACCGGCGACGAGGTGACCGTCACCCGGCTCGGCGGCGGCAAGCAGACCGTCACCGTCGACCGCCCGCGCGGCGCGAGCGGCGCCGTGCGCACGCGCGTCGTCGACGGCCGCGTCACCGTCGTACCGGACGAGGCCCGCCCGTACCTGCGCGCGGGCGTCCTGGACGAGCGCCTCTTCGACGTGACGGAGCTGATCCGCCAAGGAGTCGGCGTACGGAAAGAAGCGCGCGGCAAGGGCGGCGCGGACGGCACGATCCCGCTCATCGTCACGTACAAGGACACCCCCACGGCCCGCCAGGCGCCCCGCGGCACCCGCGCGGTCCGCTCGCTGCCCAGCATCCGGGGCGCCGCCGTCGAGGCGGCCCCGGGCACGGCCTTCTGGCGGAGCGTCACCGGCGGCGCCGCGAAGGCCCCGCGCGGCCTCGGCGGCGGCCTCGCGAAGGTGTGGCTCGACGGCCGGGTCGAGGCGGACATGGCAGCCAGCAACGCCCAGATCGGCACGCCCGAGGCCTGGCAGGCCGGGCTCACCGGCAAGGGCGTGAAGGTCGCCGTCCTCGACACCGGCGTCGACGCCACGCACCCCGACCTCAAGGGCCGCGTGGGCGCCACCAAGAGCTTCATCCCCGGCGAGGAGGTCGCCGACCGCGACGGCCACGGCACCCACGTCACCTCCACGGTCGGCGGCAGCGGCGCCGCATCCGACGGCAAGGAGAAGGGCGTCGCGCCCGGCGCGGAGCTCGCCGTCGGCAAGGTGCTCAGCGACGAGGGCTTCGGCAGCGAGTCGCAGATCGTCGCCGGGATGGAGTGGGCCGCCAAGGACGTGGACGCCAAGATCGTGTCCATGAGCCTCGGTTCGAGCGAGCCGAGCGACGGCACCGACCCCATGGCCGCCGCCGTCAACGCCCTCACCGAGGAGACCGGCGCCCTCTTCGTGGTCGCCGCGGGCAACACCGGCGCGCCCTCCTCCATCGGCTCGCCCGCCGCGGCCGACTCCGCGCTCACCGTCGGCGCCGTCGACTCCGCCGACGAGGCCGCGTACTTCACCAGCCAGGGCCCCCGCCACGGCGACCGCGCCCTCAAGCCGGACCTCTCCGCGCCCGGCGTGGACATCCTCGCCGCCCGCTCCCGACTGGCCCCGGGCCAGGGCGACTACACCGCCATGAGCGGTACGTCGATGGCGACCCCGCACGTCACCGGCGTCGCCGCGCTGCTCGCCGAGCGCCACCCCGACTGGACCGGGCAGCGGCTCAAGGACGCCCTGATGTCCACCTCGCACCAGCTCGACGCGTCCGCGTACACGCTCGGCGCGGGCCGCGTGGACGTGCCGTCCGCGATCGGCGCGAAGGTGACCGCGACTGGAGCCGCCGACCTCGGCTTCTACGCGTGGCCGTACGACGGCAACAAGCCGGTGCGCAGGACGGTGACGTACGCCAACTCATCCGATGAGCCGGTGGAGTTGAGCCTGGCCGCGGAGGGCGCCGCCGAGGGCGTCGTCACGCTCGCCGAGAGCAGGCTCACCGTGCCCGCGCACGGCACCGCATCCACCACCGTCACCGGCGACGGCGCGCAGGCGCCCGTCGGCAACACCAGCGGCCGGATCGTCGCGACCGCCGACGGCAAGCGCGTCGCGCACACCGCGTTCGGCCTGGTCAAGGAGGAGGAGCGGTACACGCTCACGCTGCGGGTCAAGGACCGCGACGGCGCCCCGACCGGCGCCGACGTCGTCGTGCACCCGCTGGCCGAGGGGGAGGAACCCTACGCCGTCGCGGTCGGCGGCTCCGGCGAGCTGAAGCTGCGGCTCAAGCCCGGCGCGTACTCCCTGTCCTCCTTCCTCGACGTGCGCGGCGGCCGCGGTGCGGACGCGCTCGGCCTCGGCTTCCTCGCCGCGCCCGAGGTCGCCCTCGACCGGGACCGGTCCGTCACCCTCGACGCGCGCGAACTGCGCGAGATCACCGCGAAGGTCCCGCGCCGCAGCGAGACCCGGCAGCTGGTCATGGAGGTCAGCCGCACCGCCAACGGCTCCTCCTACCAAGGCGCCGTGCAGGTGCCCGTCAAGTACGACAGCGTCTTCGCCGCACCGACCCCGAAGGTCCGCCGGGGCACCTTCGAGTACCGCACCGTCTGGCGCCTCGGCAAGCCCGTCCTCGACGTCGAGGGCATCGGCGCGGCCGTCGCCCAGCCCGGCGGCACGGTCACCGAGGGCCGGACCCGGCTGCGGCTCGTGGACGCCGGGGACGGCACCCCGGGCGCGTACGCGGGCAAGGACGTGCGCGGCAGGGCCGCCGTCGTGCGCCGCACCGGCGCGGCGGGCCAGCCCGCGCCCGCCGAACTCGCGCGGGCCGCGCAGGAGGCGGGCGCGAAGGCCCTGTTCGTCACCGACGGCGTGCCCGGCCGCCTCAACGCCTGGTTCGGCACGGACGACAACGCCGACCGGCCCCTGACGATCGCCACGGTCGGCGCCGCCGACGGGGCGCGGCTGCTCGCCGCGGCGCGCAAGGGCCGCACGGCGGAGGTCACCGGCACGCCCTACTCGCCCTACGTCTACGACCTGGAGGACGGCTTCACCGGCGGCGTCCCCGACCGGCCGCTGACCTACGCGCCGGGCAAGCGCGAACTGGCCGTCGTCGACGCCAAGTTCCACGCGCCCGCGCGGAAGGCCACGCCCGGCGGGGAGTTCCGCTACTCCCTCACCGACACCTTCCCCGTCGGCATCGGCTTCCTGGAGAAGATCGCGTACCCCACCGAGCGCACCGACTACGTCGCCTCCGGCAAGGGCCGCCTGTGGCACGAGACCGCGCACGCCGGGCCCACCGCCCTGGAGCAGCGCGGCGGGCTCGTCGGCTACCGGGGCGGCGAGCGCACCGGGCTCGACTGGTTCAAGCCCGTCTGGCACCCGTGGCTCGGCACCGGCCTCGGCTGGGGCCAGGAGCGGACCGGCGACGACCTGGCCTTCAACGTGCCCGGCTGGGGCGACTCCGGGCCCGACCACACCGGCTTCGGCGACGTGTGGAACGACGACTCCATGACGCAGGTCAGCGCCGTCTACGCCGACGGCGAGCTCGTCGACCGGCGGCAGAGCTCCGGCGTGTACGTCTGGGACGCCGCACCCGAGGAGCGCACGTACAAGGTCGTGACCGACACCACGCTCTCCGCCGAGCGCTGGCGGCTCGCCACCAAGGGCCACTCCGAGTGGACCGTCCGCTCGGCCCGCACCCCCGCCGACCGCAAGACCGTCCTGCCCGTGCTCAACCTCGGCTTCGACATCGACACCGACCTGTACGGGGACGTGCGGGGCGGGCGGAGCGTGCCGGTGGGCATCTCGGCCTCGTACGTACGGGGCGCCGCCGACACCGGGGCGATCCGCTCTGCGCGCCTTGAGGTGTCCTACGACGACGGCGCGTCGTGGGCCTCGGTGCCGCTGCGGCGCGACGGCTCCGCGTGGAGCGGGAGGCTGCGGGTGCCGCGGGGGGCCTCGGCTGTCTCCTTGCGGGCCGCCGCCGCGGATGACCGGGGCGGGTCGGTCACCCAGGAAGTCCTCCGCGGGGTGGGCATCCGCTAGCCCCCTCCCGGCCGGTGCGCCCCCCCGCTCACCGGCCGGGCTCACCCCACCGCGCTAACGCGCTTGTCCTCAAACGCCGGACGGGCTGGATGTGGCCGTCCGTTTCCCGCCCCTCGACCTCGGCCCCGGCCCGAACCATCGCGCTGGCGCGCTCGTCCTCAAACGCCGGACGGGCTGGATTGGCTCGGCCGGGCGCCGTCGCCCGCCGTCCGCCCGAGGTGTTCCCCTCGCCCACCCGCCCCCTCCTTTGGGGGCGGGTGGGGGAAGGCTCGTCGCGGTAGCAGGGAAGGCTAGTTGGGGGCGGTCGCGGGCAGGGCTCGCTTGAGGATTTTGCCCATGTCGTTGCGGGGCAGGGCGTCGAGGACGCGTAGGGCCCGGGGGCGCTTGTGGGGGGCGAGGCGCGCCGCGACATGGGAGGCGAGCTCGTCGAGGGACGGCACCCGAGAGGGGTCCGCGGGGACGATCCACGCGACGACCCGCTCACCCAGGTCGGGATCGGGCTCGCCCGTGACCGCGGCCTCCCGCACCCCGTCGTGCTCGAGGAGCGCGTTCTCGATTTCCCCCGCCCCGATCTTGTACCCCCCGCTCTTGATGAGGTCGGTCGCCTTGCGGCCGACGATGCGGACGTACCCGTCGGGCTCCCGCACGGCCATGTCCCCGGTCCTGAACCACCCGCCGTCGGCGAACGCGGCCGCCGTGGCGTCAGGCCTGTTGAGGTACTCGGTGAAGAGGTTCGGCCCGCGCACCTGGATCTCGCCGACGGCGTCGGGCCCCGCGGGGACCTCCTGGTCCGCCTCGTCGACGAGGCGGAGTTCGACGCCGGGCAGCGGCACGCCCACGGTGCCCGCGCGGGCCTGTCCGTCGGCGCGGACGCTGGTGTTCATGAGCGTCTCGGTCATCCCGTACCGCTCGATGACGCGCCGCCCCGTGGCGGACGCGATGCGCTCGTGGTCGTGCACGGGCAGCGCCGCCGAGCCCGACACCAGCAGGCGCGCGCCCGCGAGGGCCTTGACCAGCTCGGGCTCGTCGGGCAGCGCCTCGGCGACGCGGTGGTACATCGTGGGCACGCCGAAGAGCATCGTGGCCCCGGAGGCCAGCTCCCGCGCCACCCCGGCCGTGCTGAACCGGCCCAGGTGCCGAATCGATCCGCCGCGGCGCAGCGGTCCGAGGACGCCGAGGATCAGGCCGTGCACGTGGAACAGCGGGAGCCCGTGCACCAGGACGTCGTCGCCGGTCCACTGCCAGGCGTCGGCGAGCGCGTCGAGCGTGGCGGCGAGCGCGCTCCGGGGCAGCACCACGCCCTTGGGCGGGCCCGTCGTACCGGAGGTGTAGACGACGAGGGCCGGGACGGCGGGGGAGACGGCGGGCGGCGCGGCGGGCGCGGGGCCCCGCGGCGCCGTGGCCACGTCGATCCGCTCAAGACCCGCGAGCGCCGCGGGAAGCTGGTCGTCCGGGCCCGCGAGCACCAGGGACGGCGCGCTGTCCCCGACGATGTGCCCCAGTTCCTTCTCGCCCGACTTGGGGTTGAGCGGCACCGCGGGCACCCCGGCGAGCAGCGCGGCCACCACGCCGACCGCGGTCTCCAGGGTGGGCGTCGCCCAGACGGCCACGCGGGCCGCGCCCGCCTCGGTGAGACGGGCGGCCAACGCGCCCGCCGTGGCGGCGAGTTCGGCGTAGGTCAGGGCCCGGTCGCCGAACCGCAGGGCCGGGGCGTCGCCCGGTGCCGTCAGAGCGGGGATGAGGGGTTCGGGTTCCACGAGTCGTCCTCCGTATGTACTCAGCGTGTGCACGGCGGCTTGATGAGGGCGTGCCGCCGCCTGCGTCACGATCACTTCCCCCGGCAAACCTATCCACCTCCCCGCCGCCCCAAGCCCCCGGCCGAGGGCCGGGGGAAATGCGCTTTCCCGGTGGGGGAGGGGCGGGTTAGCCTGCGGCTTCCGTCGTCCGGCTCCATGGTGCCCGCCCCGGGCCCCCGTACCCGAGGAGAGCGCCCGTGGCCCTCGCCGTCGCCCTCGCCACCTTCCGCCCCCAGGACCACATCGGCGCCGTCGACCGCGACCTGCCGGACCTGGTGCGCGCCGTCACCGCGGCGGGCGCCACCGCGCGGGCCGCGCACTGGGACGACCCGGACGTCGACTGGAGCGCGTACGACCTCGTCCTCATACGCTCGACCTGGGACTACATCGAGCACGTCGCCGAGTTCACGGCCTGGGCCGAGCGCGTCGCGGCGGTGACGCGGCTCGCCAACCCGGCGGGCGTCGTGCGCTGGAACGCCGACAAGCGGTACCTGGGCGAGCTGACGGCGGCCGGGGTGCCGACCGTGCCGACGGCGTACGCGGCTCCCGGGGACCCCGGCGAACCGGAGTTCCCGGCGGGCGAGTTCGTCATCAAGCCCACCGTCGGCGCCGGCTCCCACCTCGCCGGCCGCTACCGCCCCGACCAGCACGCGGCCGCCCGCGCCCACGTCGCCCGGCTGCACGCCGAGGGCCGCACCGCGATGGTGCAGCCCTATCTGCACCGGATCGACACCACCGGCGAGCGCGCCCTGATCTTCTTCGGCGGCCACTACCGGCACGCCATCCGCAAGGGCGCCGTCCTCGCCCCGGGCACCGCGTACGACGCCGACAAGGTCTCGCACCCCGACGTCCGCGCCTGGCAGCCGACCGACGCCGAACTCGCCCTCGCCGAGCGTGCCCTGGCCGCCGTGCCCGGCGCCCCCGAGCTGCTCTACGCCCGCGTGGACCTGGTCGACGGCGACGACGGGGCGCCGCGCGTGATGGAGCTGGAGCTGATCGAGCCGAACCTGTTCCTCGGCGTCCACCCGGAGTCCCTTTCGGTGGTCGCGGAGCTGATCGTGAAGGCGGCCGGCTAGCTCACCCGCGGGCCCTCTTCCGGACCGTCGGCGTACGACACCCGCTGCAACAGGCCCCAGGTGAACTCCGCCACGCACGCGCGCCGCCGCCCGCTCTCCCCGTCCGCGCCGCTGAACGCGAGCCGCCACCGCGTGGGCGCCGTGCCCTCCATCGGCCGCGCGGGAGCGAAGGCGCGGGCGGCCTCGTCGACCGTGCAGGACCAGGGCGCGAGGTCGGCGAGCGTGCGCAGCTCCGGGGCCGCGGCCCCGGGCGCCCGCACCAGCCACTCGTTCCAGACGGCGTTCCGCGGCCCGAGCAGCACCTCGAAGCGCAGGTCGGGCCAGAGCGGCACCGGCCACAGCAGGGCCTCGCACTCCAGGTCGCCGATGGCGCGGCGGGCGGTGGACTCGGGCTCGCCCAGCACCGCGCGGTAGCGGGAGACGGCCGCGCGCGACCTGGGGGAGCGCACCATCGCCTGCCAGCGCCGGTTGGCCTCGCGCATCTCGCCGATGGAGACGCCGAGGGCGTGCCGGGCGTCCTCGACGAGGTCCGGGTTGTGGTCGGCCATGCGGCGCAGCAGGACCAGCTGGAAGTCGAGCGGGGTGAAGGGCGCGGAGGGGCTTGAGGGCATGGGATCCATCGTGGCCCATCACCCGGCCGGGGGTGGACGGCCCCTCCGCGCCCCGGCTTCAGGGCGCGGTCTGCTCCAGGAGCCGCTCGTGCTCCTGCTCGGTGACCTGCTCGCCGGAGGATGGCAGGAGCTGCGGAATGCCGTCGATGATGGGGTACCGGCGGCGCAGCCGCGGGTTGTACAGGGCCTGGTCCGCCTCCGCCGGGTCGGACCGCTCGGGCAGCACGAGCACCAGCGGCCCCTTGTCCAGTGGACAGGCGAGGATCTTCAGGAGGGGGTCGTCGGGGTTCATCCGGAGGTCAGCTCCTTGGGAGGGGTGGAGGTCTGGGCGGCGGGCGCCGCGTCGTGCTTGGGCATGACGAGCAGGACCGCCACGGCCAGGGCCGTGCCCGCGACGCGCAGTGCGAGGCGCACCGGGTCGTGCGGCAGCGCCTCGCCGAACGCGAGCGTGCCGAGCACCGCGGTGAACAGGGACGTCACCGTCGTGCACACCGGCACGATCAGCGAGGCCCGGCACCGCTGGAGCGCCGCCTGCGACATGATCAGGCCGAACGCGCCGGTGAACAACAGCAGGTAGGGGTAGGGCGAGCGCAGCAGGTCGAGCAGCGCGCCGCCGATGTCGTGCGTGGTCAGCGAGCTGGACACGCCCTTGATGGCCAGCGAGCTGACGCCGTACAGGAGGCCGACGGCGACGCCGTACTCCACGCCCGTCGTCGGCTGCCGGTGCCGCTGTCCCGCCCGGCGCTCGCCGTTCGCGTACAGCCACACGCCGAGGGCGAGCGACGGCAGGCTGACCAGCAGGACCAGCGCCACCGGGGCGTCCTCGCCCACCGTGTCGGCGCCCTCGTCGAGCGAGAGCACCACCATGAGCAGCGCGAGGAGGATCGCGCCGACGGCGATCCGCTCGCGCCCCGAGGTGCGCTCGCCGAGCAGCCGCGACGACAGCAGGAGCAGCAGGACGAGACCGGAGACGAAGATGCCCTGGGCGGCGGCGATCGGAAGGGTGCGGTAGACGGCGAGCTGCGCGCCGAAGCCCGCCGCGAGCGCGAGCGAGCCGCCGAGCCACAGCGGACTGGAGACGACATGCCGGAGCAGCCGCAGCGGCGCCCGCACGCTCACCGACGGCATCGCGGACAGGGCCCGCTTCTCCAGGACGAAACCGGTGCTGTAGAGGACGTTCGCGAGCAGAGCCGCCACCACACCCACCCACATGGGCCTCAGGCCTTTCGGGCGTGCAGCAGCAGGATCGAGGCCGCGCCCGGCACGGCGCAGGCGAGCCGGTCCAGGGGCCGCAGCGGCCGCGGCACCCCGTGGAAGGGCGCGCCCGCGAGCCGGACCACGTCGAAGCCGGAGGCCGCGACGAACTCCCGCAGCGCCCGCGCGGTGTACAGGCGCAGATGCCCGACGACCTCGCGGCCCGGGCGGCCGTGGATGGCGCGCAGGCTCACCTCGGAGAACACCGGCTGCACCCCGGCGAGCAGCAGGCCGCGGTTGTACCAGGCGGCGAGGTTCGGCGTGGACAGCATCAGATGGCCGCCGGGGCGCAGCACGCGGCGCAGCTCGTCGAGGGCCGAGTCGGGGTCGACGAGGTGCTCGACGACCTCGCTGAAGAGCACGGCGTCGACCGTGCCGGAGGCGAACGGCAGGCCGCCGTCGGTGAGTTCGCCGCGTACGACGTACGGCAGGTGGCCGCTCGCGCGGCGCAGCGCGTCCTGGGACCAGTCGACGCCGATGACGCGGTGCCCGGCGAGCAGCGGCGCGGCGACCCGGGCGGCGTTGCCGTCGCCGCAGCCCACGTCGAGGACCACGCGGGCGCCGCGCGTGGCGGGGCCGAGCGCGGCCGCGAGCATCCGCGCCTGGCGCAGGCTGCGGGCGTCCCCGGAGGCGACGGGGACGGCCGGGTTCTCGTAGAAGTCCCTGAGGCCGCGCGGGCGTTCGGGCGCGGACCGCTCCGCCGCGCCGGTCGTGCCGGTCGTCGTCATGAGCCGGGTCCCTCCTCGGTGGCGTGGAGGTAGTGCTCGAAGAGGTCGCGCAGACGGGCGCCGTCGCCGTGCCCGAGGAGCGTCCGGGACCAGCGCAGGGCCAGGTGAAGGCGGCCCCCGGTGGACGCGGTGGTCACGGTCAGGCCGCGCGGCGTGCGGGCGGGCGCCGAGAACCACACCGCGGTCGCCGCCCCCGCGTCGCCGAAGTCGAGGGCGTACGGGATCCGGCCGATGTTGCTGAGCAGCGTCGTGGACGTCCAGGGCGCGGCGGCCCTGCGCAGCCCCCGGGTGACGGCGGCCCGCACCCCGACCGGCAGGACCGGCGCGGTGAGCAGCGTCGCGCCGTGGCCGAGCTGCGGCCGGGACAGCGCCTTGAGGGCCCGCGTGCGGTCCGAGGTGCGGCGGAGCAGCGTACGGACGTCCTCGGGGCGCGGCTCGGCGTCGAGGAGCGGGGTCAGCTCGTCGGCGCCGAAGGGCACCTCGACGAGCCGCGTGCCGTTGCCGATGGGCATCGACATGTCGCGGGGGCGGTCGTCGACGGGCATGGTGATGCGCAACGGCCGCGGCTTGGCCCCGTGTTCACGGTTCCAGTGGGCGATCATCAGCGCGGTCGTGACCATCAGCTGGTCGTTGACGGTGAACGGCGAGCCCTTGGGGCGGCGCGGCACCGGCAGCTCCGCGACCAGCATGCCGTTGCCGGGCGACGGCTCGGGCGCGCCGCGGGCGACGCGGGCGGGCGGGGCCCACGGCGAGGGCAGGTCGGGCGCGTCCGCCGCCGGGGCGGTGGCGGGCGCGCGCGTCGGGGGCGCGGCGGGCGCGTTGTCCCGGCCCCCGTACAGCTCGGCGGCCGTGGCGAGGACGCGCAGGCACGCGGGCCCGTCCAGGGCCGTGTGGTTGATGGTGAGGAACAGCACGCTGCCGCTCGACCCCGGGGCGGCGACGACCTCCAGGCGCACCGGCGGGGACGCGGTCAGCGGCGGCGCGTCGCACAGCGCCCGCTCCCGGGCGCGCTTGAGGCCGTCGGCCCGCGCGCCCGGGAAGGTGACGACCTCCACGTCCGGGCCATCGGTCAGCTCCCACTCGTAGCGGCGCCGGTACCAGGCGCCGCGCGCCTCCCGCACGAGGATGCGCGGATGGCGGCGCAGGGCCTCGGTGAACGCCGTCCGCAGCCGGTCCGGGTCCGGGTTGCCCGGCAGGTGCACCTCGATGTGGACGGTCTCCGGCTCCTCCTCCTGGAGGCAGTGCCGGGCGACCTCGTCGACGACGGGGAACGGCACGCGGCGCGGCGGACGGCCGGAGCCGTCCGCGCGCCGGGCCGGGTGTTCCAGCGCGGTCATGGCCGGTGGTCCTCTTCCTGTTGCTCCGTGCCGTCGTCGCCGGGCTCCCGCTGCCGCTGCGGGGGTGCCCCCGCGTCGCGGCCGGGGCCGAGCGGCAGCGTCGTCGCCGACGGGTCACCGCCCGGCGGCGTCCCGCGCTTCGCCAGCGGATCGGCGCCCGCGGGCCCGGCCGGTGGCGCCGCGGGGGCCGCGGCGGGGGGCACGCCCTGACCGGGCGCGGGCGGTCCCGCGGGCGCACCGGCCGGGGCCGCGACCCCGGCCTGCACCCCGGCGGCCGCCGCGGGGGCGGCCTCCCGCACCGACACCAGGGCCGCGAACAGGCCGATGAACGCCATGATCTGAGCCGCGTGCCCGAAGGCCCCCTCGTCCGCGGCGATCGTCTCCCCGGCACCGGTGGCGGCGGCGATCCCCGCCCCGGCGAGCGCGACGAACGCGAGCGGCGCGAGCAGCGCGTGCCGCCACCGGGCGAGCACCGCGAGCGCGGGCACGAGCAGCGCGAACCAGCCCGCGACGACCACGGCCACCAGGGTCAGGGCCACCACGCCGAGGACGACGCCGGGCGCGGGCGGCGCCACGTCGGGGCCGTCCGGGTTGGCGTCCTTGCGGCGCACGAACACGAGCACCACGAGCGCGAGCACGCCCACGCCGCCGCCGATGAGCCCGGCCTCGTACGCCGTCGACGGCTCGTAGCTGAGCTTGATGGTGCCGCCCTCGCCCGCCGGGATCAGCCAGCCCTGCTGCCAGCCGTCGAGCCGCACCTCGCGCAGCTCCTCGCCGTTCAGGGTGGCCTTCCAGCCGTCGTTGACGTTCTCGTACGTGGTCAGGTACGAGGCCGCGCCGTCGCCGACGGTGAGCTTGCGCCGGTCGCCCAGCCAGTCCTTGACGGTCAGTTCGCGCGCGTTGGTGTCGAGGTTGCCGGGCGTGCCGCGCGTCAGCGTGACGTCGGTGAGCGCGAGCGGGCCCGCGTCACCGGCCTCCACGCGGTGCTCGCCCGCGCCCAGGCTCACCTTGGTGTCGGCCTTCGGCCGCCGCTCGCCGCGCTCGCACAGCGTGACCTCGACGGGCCGCCGCTGCACGAGGTCGCGCACGGTGCCCTTGACGGAGGTCGGGTACAGCTTGCCGTCGATGGCGACCTCGGGCCCCCGGCCGCAGGCCAGTTCGAAGGTGCGCCCGGCGCGCGGCTGCTTGGTGCGGAACTGGTCGAGCGCCGGGATGTAGGCCTCGGTCACGCCCACGGGCAGCTGGAGCTTCTCGTCCGCGACCGGGTTGTGCAGGGTCAGCGCCGCGGTCTTGGTGACGGTGATGGTGAGGCGGTCGGTGGTGATCGGCGCGAAGCGCGCCATGCCGTTCTCGTCGACCCCGGCGACCGCCGCGCCGTCCGGCGAGCTGATCTCGATCTTCTCGGGCCGCGTCGACAGGCCGCCCGCGGGGGGCAGCACGATCTCGCCGACGGGGACCTTGCCGGGCCAGCGCAGATGGATCACCGGGCTGTCGCCCGCGATCCACGCGGTGGTCAGGTCGCCGTCCGTGAGGTTGCGCGCGGACAGGCCCGTGCCCATGTCGGACGTGGACTCGGCGCTGGCGCGGATCTGCTGCCGCTGGCCGGGCGCCACGTCGTAGAGCAGCTCGTCGAGCTCGGACCCGGGCACGGCGACGGCGCTCATCCGCACGTCGTACGTGTCCTGCCCCTGGGTGGTGAACCGGCGGTGCAGACCCGCCTCGGAGGTCACGGGGGAAAGGCCGCTGGGGTCGGCCGAGCGGTGCATGGAGTACGTCGTCGCGTCGGCGTCGGCGCCCTCCGTGCCCTTCACGTCGTCGGGCATCTTCAGGAGCTTGGTCACCTGCACGCCGGGGATGCTGATCTCCGCGAACCCGGCCCCGGTCAGACCGCGCGTCGCGACCTGCGAGTCCAGGATGGTGATCTTGATCCAGTCGGAGTCGCCGGGCTTGGCGGCGACGCGCTGCGTCGTGCCGTTGGCCTTGAGGAACGAGTCCTTCTTGCCCTGCTCGGTCTCGACCCGCACCCGCGTCGGCGCAGCCCGCACCCCGTCCTGGGGCAGCGGCGTCACCTTGAACGACTTCGGAACAGCGGTCTTCTTGCGGAACTCCGCCTTGATCCACTCGCCGTCGGGGCTGCCCGGGTTGCCTTCGGTCCAGGCCGTGCCGGGGTTGCCGTCGAAGGCGTTCACCGGGTCGTACTGCGGCAGGTGGAAGAGCCAGTTGCCGTACGAGGAGGCCGTCACGGCCTTCGCGCCGCGCAGCTCCGCCGTCGTCTGGTGCTCGATCCCCTTGGTCGGCAGGATCTGGTGCGGCTTCTTGCCCGGATCCTGGAGCGCGTCCGGCGCGTTCTTCTCGTCGCGGGTGTACGTGTACGAGGTGTTGGTGTTGGTCAGGCCGAAGCGCGTGTCCGCGCGCCGCAGTCCGTCACCGACCGCCTGCAGGCCGGGCGCGGAGCCGAGGCCGGGGTGGTTGTCCCCGGTCAGGACCACCGGGCGGTCGCGCAGCTGGGGATCGGCGGACAGCGGGAGCAGCGCCTCCGGGCCGCCGCTGACGACGGCCGTGTTGGAGACCGGCTTCAGACCGGCCTGGCCGGGGCGCGGGGTGCCCTTGCCCGGGGTGTAGATCTCCACCGCGCGCTGGCGCGGGTACAGGCCCTCGACCTGCACGGGCGTGTCGTCCGCGATGCGGCCGCCGGTCTGGGTCGGGCCGAAGCCGGTCACGCGCGTGTAGCCGGACTGCTCCAGGGTGCGCTTGACCGTCGCCGTCGGGACGTAGCCGATCTGGTCCGGGTCGAGGTCGTTGCGCACGACCACGTAGTACAGGCCCGCACGCGTCAAGTAGTTCTTGAGGCCCGGCACCTGACTGCCCGTCATCAGGGCCTGCTCGACGGCGTCCATGGCGCGCCGGTTGCCGGGCGTGCCGAAGGGCACGTAGTCGCGCTGGGCCCAGCGCGACTCGGCCTGCACGTCGAGGGGCTGGTCGATCGAGGAGCCCCAGGAGTAGATGCCGTGCGCGGTCGCGGGCACCACCAGGGCGCGCGAGTCCGGCGAGTACTTGTCCAGCCAGTCGGCCGTGGCCTGCCAGTGGTTCGGCAGCTTCTTGAACGAACCGGGCTGCAGGATCGAGCCGTTGAGGTACGGCCACAGCAGACCCGGGAGCACCAGGACGGCGGCGACGAGCGGCGCGTACCGCCGCGCGGGCAGGGCCCGGGCGCCGTGCGTCCGGCCCACCGCGCCCGCCAGGTGCGCGAGGCCGAGGGCGAGGGCGAGCGCGACGCCCGTCTGGAACTTGTAGATGTTGCGGAACGGCACCAGCCAGCCGTTCAGCCAGTCCTGCACCGTGCCGTGGAAGAGCGCCCCGGAGGCGCCGCCGTACCCGGCGAGCATGACCAGGACGGCCGCGAGGACCGTCAGGGTCAGCCAGCGCCGCTCCGGCAGGTCGCGGCGGGCGAGCCCGGCGAGCCCGAGCCCGGCGGCGAGCGCCGAGCACACGATGGTGACCACGGAGGCCGCGACGGTCCAGCCCGCGGGCAGCCAGGCCTCGCCGAAGTGCAGATAGGCCACCCAGTTGCCGGCGCCGCGCAGCGCCTCGGTGGCCGACATGGTGCCGGTCGTGGTGGCCGCGTTCTCCACGTACGGAAGGAAGTTCTCGCCGTAGATGCCGAGCAGGAGCAGCGGCACCACCCACCACGCGGTGGCCAGGACGACGCCCGGCACCCACCAGGTGATGAGCTTGCGCTTGCGCGGCCCGTTCGGGCGCGAGAGCAGGTACAGGGCGACGGGAAGCAGCGAGGCCAGCGTGGAGGCCGCGTTCACCCCGCCCATGAACGGAATGACGAGGGCCGAGCGGAACGCCGCGATCCGCGCGGTCACGCGGTCGTTGGTGAGCGGGAGCAGCACCCAGGGCAGGAAGGCGCCGGGCAGCGCCGCCGCCGACGTCGAGCCGATCACCACGGTGAACGTCGGCCACAGCGCGTACACCACCGCGCCGAGCAGCCGCGAGCCGCGGGTGCCGATGCCGAGCCGCTCGGCGAGCCGGAGGGCGCCCCAGAACGCGGCCGTCACGATCAGCGAGAACCACAGCCGTTCCGCGATCCACACCGGCAGCTGGAGCAGGTCGGTGAGCGCGTAGTACGGCAACATCGGGAAGGCGTACCCGATGTACTGGTCCTGGAGGCCCCCGAAGCCGCCCCGGTCGTGCCACAGCTGACCGAGGTCGGAGAGGAACTGCCATGGATCGACGGCGACACCGAGTTTGGTGTCGAACGTCATCCGCCCCGGCTTCACCGCGAGGAAGCACACGAGCGTGACGGCCCAGAATCCGGCGAGCCAGCGCCGGGGGCGCGGGCCGTGCTCGGGTTCGGACCGGCGCGCCGTCGGCCGCGTCGCGGCCGGGGGAGGGGCCTGGACCGTTGTGGTCATGGACACCGCCTGAGGATGAGGAGAAGGTTCCAGGTCGTGAACTCACGCACGCCCGGAACCTTCGCCACGGACTCGGCGAGGAACGGCCAGTAGCGCGAGCGCGCGGAGACGACGGTGACGTCTTCGCGGGCCCGCACCTGTCTGAGCGTGGGTCCTATGTGGTGCGCGTAGAGGTTGACGCCGAGCGTGTGCTTGGCGGGCGTGCCGGTGCGCCGCTCGTAGCGGGCGCGGGCGCGCTCGGCGCCCAGGTAGTGCCAGGGTGCCCACTCGTGGCCGCCCCAGGGGGACAGCCAGTTCGTGAACGCCACGTAGATGAGGCCGCCGGGCCGGGTGACCCGCACCAGCTCGCTGAGGAAGGTCTGCGGGTCGGCCACGTGCTCCAGGACGTTGGAGGAGAACGTGACGTCGGCCGAGCCGGTCGCCACGGGCAGCAGATAGCCGTCCGCGACCACCGCGCCCTCGGGCGGCTTGGCGCCGCGGGCGCCCAGCTCCCGGAGGTCGGGTTCGAAGAGGAACGCCTGCGCGCCGCGCCTGCGGAACTCCTCGGTGAAGTAGCCCGCGCCGCCGCCGACGTCCACGACCACCTTGCCGTTCACGGGCAGATGGCGTTCGACCTGGTCGGCGGCGTCCCGGGCGAGCAGCGCGTAGCACCGCTCCGGTTCCTGCCGCTCCCTCATGAAGGCCCGGAACAGGGTCACGGAGCGGCGCAGCGACGGATCCTTCACCCGGACCCCTCAGGACGTGGCGTGGGTGGCGGCTCGTGTGCGGCGACGGCCTCGGCGGCCACCGCGGCGAACTGCCGGACGGTGTTGGCCCAGCGGAACTGCGCGGCGCGCTCGGCGGCGGCCTTGCCGAACGCCCGGCGCCGCTCGGTGGAGAGCGCGAGCGTGCACCAGGCGGCCGCGAAGGAGCTCTCGCCGCCCGCGAGCAGGCCGGTCACCCCGTCCTCGACGGAGTCCCGTACACCGGGCACGTCGAAGCCGATCGCGGGCGTGCCGCGGGCCGCGGCCTCGGTGATGACCAGGCCCCAGCCCTCGACGGCGGAGGGGTGCAGGAGCAGCCAGGCCGCGCACAGCAGCCGGTGCTTCTCGGCCTCGGAGACGTGCCCCGTGAAGTGCACGTCCGGTCCCGCCATCCGTTCGAGACGGGCCCGCTCGGGCCCCTCGCCGACGATGACGAGCCGGCCACCGGTGACCGGGCGGACCCGCTCCCACAGGCGAAGCAGCAGATCGACGCGCTTGTACTCGACGAGGCGGCCCATGGCGAGGAAGAGCGGTTCGTCGGAGCGCTCGTGCAGCGGCCCCGGCTCCTCGACGCCGTTGTGCACGACCCGGATGCGGTCGCGGTCGACGCCCAGGTCGCGCAGGGCGGTGGCCGTCGAGGGGGAGACGGCGACCAGGAGGTTGCCGCGCTGCGCGCCCGAGAGCGCCCAGTGTTCGAGCCTGCGCCCGAGCCGGGCGGCCGGGGCGAGGGGGCCCTGGAAGCGCATCGCCCACAGCTCGGTGTGGACGTGGTTGACCAGGCAGAGCGTGGGGCCGCGGTGCCACAGGGGCGCCAGGTACGGCATGCCGTTGCAGACCTCGACCAGGAGGTCGCTGCCGCCGACCTGGCGGCGGTAGGCCGAGCGGGCGCGCAGGTAGTGCCCCAGGTCGCCGCCCGCCGACACCACGCGGTAGTCGCGGTACGCGGCGGGTCCGCCGCACAGCAGCGTGACCTGGTGACCCCCGCGGGTCAGCCCGTCGGCCAGGCGGTCGACGAGGAGTTCGGAGCCGCCTGCCGCGGGGTTGCCGAGGTCGCGGCGGGCGAGGAAGGCGATCCGGCGCGGCTGCGGGGGGAGCGCCGGAAGGAGCCGCGCGGGCCGCTGGGCGACGGGGCGCAGCGACGACGGCACGTGCTGGGGCATGGGGTGCTCCAACTCGTCTCAGGGTGCGGAACTGTGGGGGGATCGGACGGGGCGGTGCGGACGCTCTCTCGCAGCGGTGGTGGTGGCGGACGGGGTGGGCTCGGCGGGGTTCCGGGTGGTGCGGTGGGGGCGGAATCCCGCGGGTCGGTCGGGGATGCGGGGTGCTTCAGGTGCTTCAGGTGTGGTGCGGGGTGTGGTGCGGGCCGGTGCGTGGGTGGGGTGGATAGTTTTCGCCGCACCGAACGGTGCGGCTACTCACCGGCGTGACAATTTCGGGCCTTCTTAGAGCTGACGTCTCATCACATCGTGGTGGGTTGCAGGGCACTTTGTGAGGTATCGGAATGTGGACCTTCCGCATCCGGATTTCCACCGCGCCCGTTCGGGCCGTTTGCGCCCGAATTGCGCCCCCGGATGATCAGGGCGCCGCCGAGCAGCGTGAGCGCCCCGCCCAGGGCCACGCAGAGCAGCGGCAGCGTCTCGCCGACCAGCTTCAGCCGCGAGCTGTCGTCCTCGGCGAGCTTCACCTGGGCCCGCTGGGTCTTCTCGGTGAACGCGATGCGCCGACTGTCCAGGAGCACCGTGCGGTCCTTCTTGCCGCCGGGCGCCCGCAGCGTCTTGCGCGGTCCGATGGCCGCGTAGATGATCCGGCCGGTGCGCTTGTCGGCGACCAGCTCGATCCCGTGGTTGGCGTACCACTCCTCGGCCATGACCTGGCCGCGCTTCGGCAGGCCGACCAGGCGCCCGGGGACCTGCCGCGTGCCGGCCTTCGTGGCGGCCACCGTGCCGGTGAAGCGGTAGCCCTCGTGCCCCTGGATCTTCTTCTCGCCGCGGAACTTCAGCGGCACGGTGTCACCGAGGGTGCTGTCCCACCACAGGTAGTCGCGCTGCTCCACGTCGAACGGGAACTTCAGGTACGCCTCGCCCTCGAAGTACGGCTTCTCGCCGCAGCAGTGCACGGGCTTGTTGGTCTTGCGGTCGGTCACCCAGCGCTCCTGGGTCCACAGGAGCGCGTCGTGCGGGTCGGCGGCGGGCAGCGACTTGTCGGGGTCGACGGAGGTCACCACGTCCCAGATCGCGCGGCCCGACTTCTCGCTGTCGGCCACGTCGCCGCGGACCTGCCGGGTGATGGTGAGGTTCTGGTCCTCGACGGTCTTGATCTTCTTGGTATCGAAATAGCTGCCCTTCCCCTCGAAGACGGTGATCTGGTCGACGTCGATCGGCGTGCGTTTCGCCCGCGGCTCGACGTACCAGGCCAGCATCGGGGCCAGGACCAGCAGAAAGACGCCGAGACCGAGCAGGACCAGGGACAAGGGCGAGGCTGTACGGCGCGTCATCCGGCGCTCCTGCCGTGAGGTGAACAGGGGGACGGTCGAACACAGAGCTGTGGAGCACAGAGCTGTGGATCACGGTTCGGTCACACGCTCGTCGGCCGCTCAACTGTGAAGCATGACCGATGCGTTGCGCAGGTGCTTCGGTGCTGTTGCCGATGAGTTGCCCGAATCGCTGCGGCGCTGTCACCGCGGTGTTACCGACCCGTATGAGCCGCGAACGCTAGGCGGACCCTTGACGCAGTGTCAATGGTTGTCGACACTGGGCACCTGCCGGACGGGGCCGGCAACGGGCCGGTTATCGACTCTCCGCGACCGGACAGCTCGGGATCAGGGTGGGGTACGACCTCCAGCAGAGAGGCTGACCCTCGTATGCACAGAACGCTCGCCGCGGCTTTGACCGCCGCCGTCGCCGCGGCCCTCGCCGTGGGTGCCGGGTTCGGCATCGTCGCGCTCCTGAACGCCACACCGGACCAGCCCAACCGGCCGCTCGTCCACTACGAGTCACCCGACCGCGACCAGCGGGACCAGTGATCCGGCCATGCCCGCCGTCCCCGACCTCTCCGAGAGCGAGCGCCCGACCATGACTCGCTCGGCCTGGCGCGACGTGCCGCCCCTCCAGGTCAGACGCTTCGCCGCGCTGGCCCTCGAAGAGGTGCCGGTGCTCGCCCAGGACATCCTGCGGGAGATCCGCGCCGAGTACCCGGGCCTGCCCGTCGTCCTCGACGACTCCGGCGAGCCCATGGCGCTCGTCGGCATCCGCCGCGCCCTCGAAGGCTTCGTCCAGCAGCTCGCCGCCGCCGACCGGCCGCGCTACCACCCCGAGGTCTTCCAGGAATTCGGCCGCGGCGAGGGCCTCGAAGGCCGCAGCCTCGACTCGCTCCAGGCGATCTACCGGCTCGGGGTCAAGCTGGCCTGGCGCCGGCTCGCCGAGATCGGCCAGCAGACCGAGATCCCGCCCCCGGCCATGTACGAACTCGCCGAATCCGGCTTCGAGTACCTGGACGGCCTGGTCGACCAGTCGGTGCGCGGCTACGCCGAGGCCGCGGCCCGCCAGGCCGGGGAGCGGCTGCGGCTGCAACGCAAGCTGATGGAGTCCCTGCTCTCCGAGCGCCGCCCGGAGCCGCAGGCGAACTCCGTGCTCGGCGCCGACGGCGGCCTGGACGAGCGGGCCGCCCGGGTCGGCTGGGCGCTGCCCGAGCGCGTCGCCGTCGGCGTGCTCCTCCGCCCGGCGCGCGAGGCGGTCGCCCCGGCCGTCGGCGAGGGCGTGCTGCTCGACATGGAGGCCGAGCAGCCCCGCATGGTCGTGCCCGACCCGGACGCCGCGGGCCGCCCCGAACTGCTGCGCCGCGCCATGACCGGCTGGTCGGGCGCCATCGGCCCGCCCGTCGCGCTCGCCGACGCCGCGAAGTCGCTGCGCTGGGCGCAGGCCGCGATCGGCCTGATGCAGCGCGGACTGCTGCCCGCGGGCGAGGTGCTGCACTGCACCGAGCACACCGAGGCCCTGGTCCTGCTCCAGCCCGAGGAGCTCATCGAGGACCTCACCCGGCGCTGCCTCGCCCCCCTCGAACACTGCGGTCCCGCCCACGGCCGCCGCCTCGCCCAGACCCTGCTGGCCTGGCTTGAGACCCGGGGCGGCGCCCCCGAAGTCGCCACCCGCCTTGGTGTGCACCCGCAAACCGTGCGCTATCGCCTGCGGCAGATAAGGGAGCTGTGGGGCGACGAGATCGACGACCCGGACCGCCGCTTCGAGCTGGAGCTGGTGTTGCGGGCACGGCGGCTGCGGGGCGAACTCGGGCGGCCCTGACCCCCTGGGCGCACACCGTTCCCGGATGATTCAGTTCCGCACACAACCTTCACAGCTTCGGCTTCCTCCGACACCGCGCGGGACCTAGCCTCCATGCCTCATGGGCCCCATGGATTACTGCCACGCGTGTCACCGGCACCTCAACGGCGCCTTCGCCTGCCCCGGCTGCGGAACCCCGGCCGAGGAGTGCCGCGCGTACGAGCCGTACGAGCCCCATGAGGCGGACGGCGCGAGCGAGGAGTACGAGCAGGGCGAGGAGCGGCCCCAGGAGCAGGGGCGCCGGAGCGGCCGCGCCCGCCGGGCGGCCCAGCACCGCCGCAGGCGCCGCCGACTGCTGCTCGCCACCGCGGGCCTCGCCCTTGCCGCGGGCGGCCTGAGCTTCGCCGAACTCGGCACGGAGTCGCGGTCCGAACGCCCGGAGAAGGCGTCGTCGGCCGAGGACGAGCAGCGGCCCGACACCGCCGAACACCCCGACGGCGCGGCGGACGCGGCCGGAGCGGACACCTCCGCCGAGCCGGTGTCGTCCTCGGCGTCCCCGTCGAAGGACACGACGACGGTCGCCCCGGAGGAGAAGGAGCGGGAGAGGACGGCGGAGGCGGAGCGGAACGACAGTGCCCCGGACGAGTCGTCCTCGTCGGCGCGGAACCCGGCCGCGCCCGCCCCCCGCCCCGAGCCCACCTCCCACACGCCCACCAAGGCCCCGGCCCCCAAGCCCACGACGTCCAAGCCCTCGACGAACAAGCCGCGCCCGACCCCGACCCCCACCCCGACGGAAACATGCGACCGCTTCCTGTGGTGGTGCACGTAGGTGACGGGGGAGCGCCCCGAAGGGGCGCGGGGCTGTATTGATATGCGGCTCCGCCGCGTGGGCGCGACCAGCCACGACGCACCCGCAGCGGAAAGGGGACGGGGGAGGCGAGGGCGCTAGCCCTCGCCCAGCATCCGGCGCAGCAACCCGCGAAGGGACTCGCGCTCGTCCCGGGAGAGCTGGGCCAACGGCTCGCGCGCGAAGTCGAGCGACTCGCGCAGGCTCCGGGCCGTCCGCACCCCCTCCTCCGTCGGCGCCGCCAGCTTTACGCGCCGGTCGGCCGGGTCGGGCCGCCGCTCGACGAGGCCCCGGGCCTCCAGGCGGTCGACGATTCCGGTCACGTTCGACGGCTCGCACTTCAGCTTCTGGGCGATGCGCCGCATGGGCATCGGCTCCAGGGAGAGCAGCCCGAGGACGCGCGCCTGCGCCCCGGTCAGGGCGTGCTTGCCCGCCGCCACCTCGTACTCCTCGTGGTAGCGCGCCACGACGGTGCCGATCAGCTCGACGACCTCGAGCGTCAGCGGGTCGGTCCGGGGGGCGGGGGAGTTCTTGGTGACCATGTCTCTCAGCGTACCCATTTACTTGACAATCTAAAATATCGAAGCGCATGCTTATTTCAGAACCTGAAGCATTAGGCCTCGAAGCCCTCGCTCCCCGAGGGCGCTCGGGGCCCGACGTCCGAGGAAGTCTGAGGAGGACACCCCCCATGTCCGTCACCCCCGAGCAGCTCCCCGCCACCGGCCGCGCCTGGCACCTCGTGCGGCGCCCGCACGGCTGGCCGGTCCCGGAGGACTTCGCGCTGCGGGAGGTCCCCGTCGAGGCCCCGGCGGAAGGCCGCGTCCTGGTCCGGAACCTGCACTTCTCCGTCGACCCGTACATGCGCGGCCGGATGAACGACGTGAAGTCGTACATCCCGCCGTTCCAGCTCGACCAGCCCATGGACGGCGGCGCGGTCGGCGTGGTCGTGGCCTCGAACGCGGACGGCCTCGCGGTGGGCGACCACGTGCTGCACTTCGCGGGCTGGCGGGAGTACGCCTCGGTGCCCGCGAAGCACGCGACCAAGGTGGACCCGGACGCGGCCCCGCTCTCGGCGTACCTGGGCGTGCTCGGCATGACGGGCCTGACGGCGTACGCGGGCCTCCTGGAGGTGGCCTCCTTCAAGGAGGGCGACACCGTCTTCGTCTCCGGCGCGGCGGGCGCGGTCGGCAGCCAGGTCGGCCAGATCGCCCGGCTCAAGGGCGCCTCGCGCGTCGTGGGCTCGGCGGGCTCGGACGACAAGGTCAAGCTCCTGGTCGAGGAGTACGGCTTCGATGCGGCCTTCAACTACAAGGACGAGAAGCCCGTCGTCGACCAGCTCAAGGAGGTGGCCCCCGACGGCGTCGACGTCTACTTCGACAACGTGGGCGGCGAGCACCTGGAGGCCGCCATCAGCCGCATGAACGTGGGCGGCCGCGCCACCATCTGCGGCATGATCGCGGGCTACAACGACACCGAGCCGACCCCGGGCCCGCGCAACATGGCCATGATCATCGGCAAGCGCCTGCGGCTCCAGGGCATGCTCGTGGGCGATCACGAGAGCCTCCAGCCGCAGTTCGTGCGCGAGGTCGGGGCCTGGGTCCGCGCCGGCGAGCTGAAGTACACCGAGACGTTCGCGCACGGCATCGACAGCGGCGTGGACGCCTTCCTCGGCATGCTGCGCGGCGAGAACACCGGCAAGATGATCGTCTCTCTCGACGCCTGAGAACTTCCGCTACTCGGTAAGGTAATTCCAGATCGCCGGGCCGGCGGGCGCGCGGAACGGCACACACCAGGAGGATCCGACACTCATGTCCATCCAGAACATCGACGTCAAGTACACCGCCGTGGCCACCGCGGAGAACGGCCGCGACGGGCGCGTCGCCTCCGACGACGGCAAGCTCGACGTCGTCGTGAACCCGCCGAAGGAGCTGGGCGGCAGCGGCGCGGGCACCAACCCCGAGCAGCTCTTCGCCGCCGGTTACAGCGCCTGCTTCCAGGGCGCCCTCGGCGTCGTCGCCCGCCGCGAGAAGGCCGACATCTCCGGCTCCACGGTCACCGCCAAGGTCGGCATAGGCCAGAACGAGTCCGGCGGCTTCGGCCTGGAGGTCGAGCTCGTCACCTCCATCCCGAACGTCGACGCGGCCACCGCTCAGTCCCTGATCGAGCAGGCCCACCAGGTGTGCCCGTACTCGAACGCGACGCGCGGCAACATCAAGGTCGACATCAAGCTGGCGTGACCTGGCGGGGCGCCTTGAGCAGCGTTGGCTCGCGCTGACGCGCTTGCTTACCCCACCCACCCCCCCCCCCCCCCCCCCCGGGGGGGGGGGGGGGGGGG
>NZ_JOJM01000054.1 GCF_000720325.1 Streptomyces sp. NRRL B-1347 | reverse complement strand
CCCGTGCCCGGCGCACCGGCCCCCGCCGCCCCCACCCCCTGGCAGCGCTACGACCCCTGGAGCGCCGCGCCGCTCCAGCAGACCGGTGCCGCCGTCGAGACGCGGGAGCAGCGGCGCAAGCGCGGTCGGCGGGTCCTCGTGGCCGGGGCGGCGCTCATCGCGCTCGTCGCGGGCGGCATCGGCGGCGCCGTAGGGGCGTATCTGGAGCGTGAGGGCGGCATCGGCGGCGGCGGTGTGGAACTGCCGCAGGCCGGTGCGGAGTCCCACACCCGGCCCAAGGACAGCGTGGCCGGGATCGCCTCGAGCGCCCTGCCCGGCGTCGTCACGCTCCATGTGCGCGGCTCCGACGGGGCCGGTACCGGCACCGGATTCGTGCTCGACGGCAAGGGCCACATCCTCACCAACAACCACGTCGTCGAACCGGCGGGAACCGGCGGCGAGATATCCGTGACCTTCAGCGGCGGCGAGACCGCGCGCGCCAAGGTCATCGGCAGGGACAGCGGATACGACCTGGCCGTCGTGAAGGTCTCCCGGGTCCGCGGCCTCAAGCCGCTGCCCCTGGGGAACTCCGAGAACGTGCAGGTGGGCGACCCCGTGGTCGCCATCGGCGCGCCCTTCGACCTGGCCAACACCGTCACCTCCGGGATCATCAGCGCCAAGGAGCGGCCCATCACCGCGGGTGGCGAGAAGGGTGACGGCAGCGACGTCTCGTATGTGAACGCCCTGCAGACCGACGCGCCCATCAACCCCGGCAACTCCGGCGGGCCGCTCGTCGACTCCAAGGCCCGCGTCATCGGCATCAACAGCGCCATCCGCTCCGCCGACGGCGGCTCGGAGTCCGAGGGCGGGCAGTCCGGTTCCATCGGACTCGGCTTCGCCATCCCGATCAACCAGGGCAAGCGGGTCGCCGAGGAACTGATCAACACCGGCCGGGCCACGCACCCCGTGATCGGCGTCACCATCGACAAGCGGTTCACGGGCGACGGCGCGCGCATCGCGCGCAAGAGCCAGAACGGCGGCCCCGCCGTCACCCGCGGCGGCCCCGGCGCCCAGGCCGGGCTCAGGCCGGGCGACGTGATCACCGAGGTCGACGGCCGCCGCGTGCACTCCGGCGACGAGCTGATCGTCAAGGTCCGCGCGCACAAGCCCAAGGACCGCCTGGAGCTCACCATCGAGCGGGGCGGCGACGAGCGCACGGTGACGCTGGTCCTCGGCAGCGCCAGTGGCGACTGAGCCGGGAGTGCGCCCCTGGCTCGCACTTGCCGCTGTTGACGTCGTTGACGCCCGGCGGCTACCGGACGTACAGCAGCGCCGGGTACCGTAGAGCGGGTCCGGACGGCAAGGAGCTCAGGGTGTTCAACGACATCGGCGTATTCGAGATAGTGACGCTGGTCATCCTCGCTGTACTCATCTTCGGACCGGACAAGCTGCCCAAGTTCATTCAGGACGCGACCCGGACCATTCGTAAGATCCGGCAGTTCTCGGACAGTGCGAAGCAGGACATACGGGACGAACTGGGTCCGGAGTTCAAGGACTTCGAGTTCGACGACCTGAATCCGAAGAAGTTCATCCGCAAGCAGATGGAGCGGGACGACCTCGGGCTCAAGGAAATCCGCAACGGCTTCGACCTGCGCAAGGAAATGGCCGAAGTGTCGGACGCCGTGCACGGGCGCGAGAGCGAGGCGGCGGAGGAGCGCGCGGACGGCGCGAGCCGCTCCGGCACGTCCACGGCCTCGGCGAACGGCAGCGGCCGGATCGACATGGAGAAGCGCCCCGCCAAGCCCGCGGCCGACGACCACCCGCCGTTCGACGCCGACGCGACCTGAGCGCACCCGCGTGCGCCATCCGGCGCCACGCGTGCGCCGTCCGGTGCGCCGCGGTGCCCGCTGTCGTGGCCTTCCGGACACCCGTCCGCCGACTGCTTTACCGGCTTCCGGAATCGGTGTGGCTATCCTGCCTTGTTGTCCGGCGTGAGGACGCCCGAGGGGGGCGGGCCGCTCCGGACCGACGAGAGCGAGGAGGCGGCCGGGTACATGGAGACGACAAGTCGGGTGGGCGCTCAGGCGTCAGCCGCGGACGGTGCCGCGTCGCAAGCGGTGCCCTCCGCCCGGCGCACGGTCGACGGCTACCTGCTGGCGCCCTTCCCCTGGTACGGCCTGGACGAGGCCTTCACGGGACCGCGCTGGCTGATGCAGGTCGGCACCGCGGCGGACGGCGCCGTGGAGCACGGTTCGATCGGCCACGGTGACGAGCCGTCGGTACGCGCCGAGGGCGGGTTCGGCAACGGGGACAGGGAGCGGTTCGCGGTCGTGGTGACCGTCGCCGCCAACCCGGTGCGGCGCAGCGCCGACGGCACGGGCGTCCTCGAGGCGACCTCGGTGTCCTCCGCGGCCTGGCTCGCCGGGGTCGGCCTGCTGTCCTTCACCTGGCCCGGCCAGATGGACCACAGCCTGCGGGACGACTGGTTGGACCAGCAGACGGAGACGGCCTGGGTCCTCGCGGACGACCTGGAAGGCTCCGACTGGTCGACCCTCTCCCTGCCGGTGGACGGGGTCCCGACCTCGTTCCACTACCGGGAGTCCGAGTACGGATGGGTGCTCGCCGGGTCCACCAAGGAGGGGGTGCATCTGGGGGCGTACGGGCGCGGGATGAGCGCGTACGGCCTCGGATTCTCGGTGGTCAAGGACATCGCCGCGTACGCGAAGTAGCCCTCTGGGCAGGTACGCGGGAAGGGGCGCCGCTCGCGATGAGCGGCGCCCCTTCCCGTGCGCGGGGCTAGAACTTGTTGCGCGGCGTGATGCCCAGGGACATGCCCGACAGACCGCGCTGGCGGCCGCCGAGCTTGCCCGCGATGGTGCGCAGCGCGCTGCCCGCGGGGGACTCGGGGTCGGTGAGGACCACCGGCCTGCCCTCGTCGCCGCCCTCGCGCAGGCGCATGTCGATGGGGATGGAGCCGAGCACCGGCACCGTCGCCCCGGTCGTCTTCGTGAGGCCCTCGGCGACCTTCTGGCCGCCGCCGGTGCCGAAGACGTCGACCATCTCGCCGCAGTGCGGGCAGGGCAGGCCCGACATGTTCTCGACCACGCCGACGATCTTCTGGTGGGTCTGGACGGCGATGGAGCCCGCGCGCTCGGCGACCTCGGCCGCCGCCTGCTGGGGCGTGGTGACGACCAGGATCTCGGCGTTCGGGACGAGCTGGGCGACGGAGATCGCGATGTCGCCCGTGCCCGGCGGCAGGTCCAGGAGGAGCACGTCCAGGTCGCCCCAGAAGACGTCCGCGAGGAACTGCTGGAGGGCGCGGTGCAGCATCGGGCCGCGCCACACCACCGGCGTGTTGCCCGGCGTGAACATGCCGATGGAGATGACCTTCACGCCGTTCGCCGACGGCGGCATGATCATGTTCTCGACCTGGGTGGGGTGGCCGTCCGCACCCAGCATGCGCGGCACCGAGTGGCCGTAGATGTCGGCGTCGACCACGCCGACCTTGAGACCGTCGGCGGCCATCGCCGCGGCCAGGTTCACCGTCACGGACGACTTGCCGACGCCGCCCTTGCCGGAGGCGACCGCGTACACGCGGGTGAGGGAGCCCGGCTTGGCGAACGGCACCTCGCGCTCGGCCTGGCCGCCGCGCAGCGCCGTCGCGAGCTCCTTGCGCTGCTCGTCGCTCATCACGTCGAGGGTCACGTCGACCCGCGTGACGCCCTCGACGCGGGCGACGGCGTCCGTCACGTTCTTCGTGATCGTGTCCCGCATCGGGCAGCCGGAGACCGTCAGATACACGGCGACCGCGACCGCGCCATCCGCGCCGATCTCCACGGACTTGACCATCCCAAGGTCGGTGATGGGCCGCTGGATCTCGGGGTCGTTCACCGTCGCCAGCGCTTCGCGCACCGCGTCTTCCGTAACCATGTACTCGATGGTACGGCTCCCGGTAGGGGGGTCCGGAAGGCCCGTCAGCGGTCGCCTACGTCACGTGCCCGGGCGGCCTCGGGCGGGAATACCTGCCGCTGCTCCTCCAGCTCCTTGACCAGGTCCTGGAGTTCGGAGCGGAGCCAGTCGCGGGTGGCGACCTCGCCGAGGCCCATGCGCAGCGAGGCGATCTCCCGGGTGAGGTACTCGGTGTCGGCGATGGAACGTTCGTTGCGCTTGCGGTCCTGCTCGTGGGTGACGCGGTCGCGGTCGTCCTGGCGGTTCTGCGCGAGCAGGATGAGCGGGGCCGCGTACGAGGCCTGGAGCGAGAGCATCAGGGTCAGGAAGATGAACGGGTAGTTGTCGAAGCGCAGGCTCTCGGGGGCCGAGACGTTCCAGACCACCCACATGATGATGACGACCGTCATCCAGACGATGAACCGGCCGGTGCCGAGGAAGCGCGCGATCCGCTCCGAGAGCCGCCCGAAGGCCTCGGGGTCGTAGTCCGGAAGGAGTTTGCGGCGCCGCGCGCGGGGCTGGTCCAGGCGGAACCGGGGCCGGGTCTCCGGCCGGGTCTCGCGCCGCTCGTC
Organism: Streptomyces sp. NRRL B-1347; assembly: GCF_000720325.1. Taxonomy (GTDB): domain Bacteria; phylum Actinomycetota; class Actinomycetes; order Streptomycetales; family Streptomycetaceae; genus Streptomyces. Next base: position 52,356 of record NZ_JOJM01000054.1, on the reverse strand, counting down.
CCGCGCCTCGCGGTCGCGCCCCTGCCGTTCACGCGCCATGGCCGGCCTCCTCCTGGAGGTGGAACTCCGTCTCGCGCCAGTCCTCGGGCAGCATGTGGTCGAGCACGTCGTCGACGGTGACGGCCCCGAGGAGCGCGCCCCCCTCGTCGACCACGGGCGCCGCCACCATGTCGTACGCGGCGAAGAAGCCCGCGACGACCGGCAGCTGGTCCTCCGGCGACAGCGGGCGCAGGTCGTCGTCGAGGATCGAGCCGACGAGCGTGTAGGGCGGGTCGCGCAGCAGCCGCTGGAAGTGCACGGTGCCCAGGTACTTGCCGGTCGGGGTCTCGTCCGGCGGGCGGCACACGTACACCTGCGCGGCCAGGGCGGGGGAGAGGTCCTCCTGCCGCACCCGGGCGAGGGCGTCGGCGACCGTGGCGTCCGGGCGGAGCACGATCGGCTCGGTCGTCATCAGACCGCCCGCCGTGCGCTCCTCGTACGCCATCAGGCGCCGTACGTCGGCCGCGTCGTCCGGCTGCATCAGGGTCAGCAGGCGTTCCTTGTCGTCCTCGGGGAGCTCGGCGAGCAGGTCGGCGGCGTCGTCCGGGTCCATGGCCTCCAGGACGTCGGCCGCGCGCTCCTCCTTGAGCTTGCCGAGGATCTCGATCTGGTCGTCCTCGGGGAGCTCTTCGAGGACGTCCGCGAGCCGGTCGTCGTCGAGGGCGGCGGCCACCTCGGCCCGGCGCTTGGGGGAGAGGTGGTGCAGGACGTTGGCCAGGTCGGCGGGGCGCAGCTGCTCGAAGGTGGCGAGCAGGTTCTCGGCGCCCTGCCCGTGCTCCTCCAGGGAGAAGCCGTCGACGGCGGCCCAGTCGACGGTCAGCGCCTCGCCCTTGCGCCGGAAGGCCCCCTCCTTGCCCTTGCGGACGAAGACCCGGTCGACCTCCCAGTCGCGGCGGGCCGGGAGCCGGTGCACGGACATGTCCAGGACGGTGACCTCCTCGCCGCTCTCCACCAGGCGCACGCGCCGGTCGAGCATCTCGCCGAGGACGAGCCGCTCGGTGGGGCGCTGCTCGAAGCGGCGCACGTTCAGCACGCCGGTGCTGATGACCTCGCCGGACTCGATGCCGGTCACCCGGGTCATGGGCAGGAAGATGTGGCGGCGGGTCGCGAGTTCGACGACCAGGCCGAGCAGCCGGGGCGGCCTCCTGCCGACGCGGAGCATGACGACGAGGTCGCGCACGCGGCCCACCTGGTCACCGTTCGGGTCGAAGACCGCGGTGCCGGACAGGTGCGAGACGAAGATCCGGGGCGCGCCTCCTGCCATCTGCCGCGCCTTTCTCGGGGTGGGGCGGGGAACCGTTTCGGCGGTATGTGCCCAATGCCGGTGATATGGGGTTCAGGCTAGCCCGTACCCCCCGCATATGCCCTGGTGAGCGGTGCGGACGGACTGGCTCCGAGGGACGTGGGGGACACCGGTACGCTGCCGTACGCCAGGCCGTTCCGGCGTATGGCCGTGGCCGTAGACGACGTCCGCACGAGAGGCAGCCCCACCTGTGACTGCGATGCGACCGGCTCCCCGATTCCGAAGGTCCGCGCTGCTCGGCGCGGTGTGCGTGGGGCTCGTGGTGGGCGGTGCGGGACTGACGGCGTGCGGCGGTGGCGGGGAGGACCCCGACCAGGGCACGAACGGCGTCGGCAAGCTCTCCGCGGCCAGGATCCAGAGCAAGGCCCGGCAGGCCGCGGAGGCGGCGCCCGCCGTGCGGCTCTCCGGCAGCGTCGTCACCAAGGGCCACACGTACAAGCTCGACATGCGGCTCACGGCCAACGGCGGCACGGGCACGGTGACGTCCAAGGGGCAGACGTTCGAGCTGCTGCGCGTCGACGAGAACCTCTTTCTGAAGGCGGACTCGGCCTTTTGGGCGCACCAGGGCGAGGACGGCGGCTCGTCGGGCGCGGACAGCTCGGCGGCGGCCAAGCTCGACGGCAAGTACGTGAAGGTGCCCCAGGGCGACCCCGCGTACCGCAGGCTCAGCGGGTTCACCGACAAGGACGTGCTCCTCGACGGCACCCTCGCCCTGCACGGCACGCTGGCCAAGGGCGAGCGCGGAGGCTCCGGCACCAAGCGCTACATCAGGATCAGCGGCGACGAGGGCGCGGGCGGCACCCTGGAGGTGTCCCTCGACGGCAAGCCGTACCCGCTGACCCTGCGGCGCGCGGGCGACGCGGGCACGCTGCGGCTCAGCGAGTGGAACCAGGCCGTGCCCCTGAAGGAGCCGGGCCTGAACGAGACGGTGGACTACGGCAAGCAGCTGCCGACGTCGTAGGGCCTGGCCGGCGGGCCCGCGCGGCTCAGCGGCGCTTCTTCTTCCGGCCGATGAGCAGCTTCGGCAGCCCCTCCGGCATGGGCCGGCGGGTCGTCGCGGGCGTCGGCAGCGGCGGGGCCGCGAGCGATCCCTCGGGCAGCTCCAGGTCCGCGTCGCGCGGCGTGAGGCGCAGCACGCGGCACTCGGCCGCCCAGCGCTCGACGACCCGCTCGCCGTCGGGGGCGTTCAGCCGCTTGCCCTTCAGCTCGGCGACCGCCGCCTCCCACTCCTCGGTGCGCGGCGCGAGCTCCGTCACCGTCGCCGTCCAGGAGAGGAGCCGGCCGCCCTTGTCCTTGCTGCGCACGGTCACCTCGGCGGTGGCGCCGTCGGCGAGGTGCGGCAGGGGCTGCTCGCCGGGGCCGTCGCCCACGAGGTGCGCCGCGCCGTCGTGCCAGACGTGCCACAGGGCGCGGGCCGGACCCGCGCCGCGCACCCAGACGAGGCCCGACTTCTTGGTGGCCTCTTCGATCAGGGCGCGCCCGAACAGCGTGTCAGCGGTCATGACGGCAGCTTAGCCAGCGGCCCCTCGGTCAGGGCCCCCGCTCACAGCCAGCCGTTCCGCTTCAGGGTGCGGTGGATCGTGTAGCAGACCGTGGCGATCAGGCCGAGCACCATCGGGTAGCCGTAGCGCCAGTGCAGTTCGGGCATGTGGTCGAAGTTCATGCCGTAGACGCCGCACACGGCCGTCGGCACGGCGATGATGGCCGCCCAGGACGTGATCTTGCGCATGTCCTCGTTCTGCGCGACGGCGGCCTGCGCGAGGTTGGCCTGGAGGATCGAGTTGAGCAGTTCGTCGAAGCCGAGCACCTGCTCCTGGACGCGGGCGAGGTGGTCGGCGACGTCGCGGAAGTACTTCTGGATGTCGGGGTCGACGAGCCGCATCGGGCGCTCGGAGAGCAGCTGCATCGGGCGCAGCAGCGGCTGCACGGCCCGCTTGAACTCCAGGACCTCGCGCTTGAGCTGGTAGATCCGCCCGGCGTCGACACCGCGCGAGCCGCCCTTGCCGGTGGCCGCGAAGACCTCGTTCTCGACGTCGTCGATGTCGACCTGCATCGCGTCGGCGACCGCCAGATAGCCGTCGACGACGTGGTCGGCGATGGTGTGCAGGACCGCGGAGGGGCCCTTGGCGAGCAGCTCGGGCTCGTCCTGGAGGCGGCGGCGCAGCGCGCGCAGCGAGCCGTGGCCGCCGTGCCGGACGGTGATGAAGAAGTCCCGGCCGGTGAAGCACATGACCTCGCCGGTCTCCACGACCTCGCTGGTGGCGGTCAGTTCGGCGTGCTCCACGTAGTGGATGGTCTTGAAGACCGTGAACAGCGTGTCGTCGTAGCGCTCCAGCTTGGGCCGCTGGTGGGCGTGGACGGCGTCCTCGACGGCCAGCGGGTGCAGCCCGAACTCGGCGGCGATACCGGCGAATTCGGCCTCCGTCGGCTCGTGCAGGCCGATCCAGGCGAAGCCGCCGTCGCGGCGGACCTGGAGCATGGCCTCGTGCGGCGTGAGGGTCTCGTCGCAGGACACGCGGCGGCCGTCGCGGTAGACGGCGCAGTCGACGACGGCGGACGCGGCGCGGGGGTCGCGGGTGGTGTCGTACGAGCTGTAGGCGCCGCTCTCCTTGCGCAGGGAGGGGCGGACTGCGGCGCGCAGGTCGCGGATCATCGACATGGGCAGGCTCCTTCGACGAAAGGGCCGCCTGCGGCGGGTGGAACTACCCGGAATGGGGACGTCCGGCGTTCTCGGGGGAGGCACGTCCACAAAGCGGGGAGCACCGCACCGTCGCGGTGGCAGCAACGCTACTGATGCAGATCAGGTGAAACGCGGTGCTCTTCCGTCGTGCGGGGCACAGGCCGGGTAGGGCCGAGGGGTTCGCGGGGTGCCGGGTGCACGGCCGCAGCGTCGTTGCTGCGGGAAGTCAGCGGGCGGAAGAGCGAGTGGTACTGCACGGTCGACTTCGATCCACTGCAGCCCCACCTCCTCCGGCCGGTCCCCCGTAGGGGAGTTCCCAGGCGCACGCGGGCGCCGTCCGTCGAGTTCGGGCCCGAGGGCCCTGAGGTCCGGGCTTGAGAGCGACGCTTCTGCGTGCCGCCCGGGCCAGCAGCCAACAGTATCAGCCGACCAGTGCGCCAAACCCCCACCTTTACCCATCACTGACGAGTTCTATGCTCACGGCATGGCTGATGTTCTTGCTCTGGTCGAGGCCCGGTTGCGTGAATCCCTGGGGGAGCCGGACGCGCGCGCGGCGGTGACGTTCCTCGGCACGGACCGCGTCGAGGTGCTGCGCTTTCCGGCCGAAAACCGGGGCCAGGTCGTGCGCTACGCGACCCTCGGGATGTCCGCCCAGCCGATGGCCGACCCCACGGCCGTGCTCGCCGACCCGGTGAAGGGCCCCCGCGCGGAGCTGATCCTCTCCGTCAGGGGCGGCGTCGCCGACACCGACAAGGTGCTCAGGCCGCTCGCCGTGCTTGCCGCGTCGCCGCAGGTCGAAGGGCTCGTGGTGGCCCCCGGCAGCTCGCTGGACGTGGGGGAGCCGCTGTGGCCGGGGGCACCCTTCACCTCGGTGCTCGTCGCCGAGCCCGGCGGCCTGGTGGCGGACCTGGAGCTCGACGAGCCGATGGAGCCCGTGCGGTTCCTGCCGCTGCTCCCGATGACACCGAACGAGGCCGCCTGGAAGCGGGTGCACGGCGCGCAGGCCCTCCAGGAGCGCTGGCTGGCCAAGGGCACGGACCTGCGCGACCCGCTGCGCGCGGGCGTGGTCCTGGACTAGGCCCGTCCGGCCGGTCGGCGGAGGGACCTCAGTACGCCAGAAGGACGGGCCGCGGACCCGCGCGACTGGACCACATGCGTCACCCGTCCCGCATCGCACGCGTACGCCGCTCTGGACCGAAGGCGTACGCGCCCCTGCGCGACCGGCTCCGGCCCCGGCCCGGCCCCCGGTGCCGGCGCCGGGCGGCCACACTCCGGACGGGTGATCGTCCTTGACGCGGCGTCCACCGGGGAGGACCGTGGGGCGCTATGAGGGGCGAACCCAGTTGCCCGAAGTGTGGTGGCCGGGTCAGGGCTCCCGGCCTCTTTGCCGACTCCTGGCAGTGTGACGTGCACGGGACCGTGCATCCGCTGCAGCCCGTGATCCCGCCCAGCGTCGAGGCCCTCAGCGTCGTGGTGCACCGTGCGCAGGTGCCGGTCTGGATGCCCTGGCCGCTGCCCGTCGGCTGGCTCTTCACCGGGGTGGCCTGCGCGGGCGACGACCGCAGCGGCGGCCGGGCGACCGCCGTGGCCTGCTCGGGGCCCGCCCCGCTCGGCGGCATCGGTGAACTCATCCTGGTCGCGGAGGAGTTGGGCATCGGCCTCGGCGCGCGCTACGCGGGCATCGACGGCCCCGACCCCGGCCCCGGCATGAACGTGGGCAAGCCGCCCGCCGCCAAGGTCCTCGCCGCCGGGCGCCCGACGCCCATGTGGCACGTGACCGGCACGCCGGAGGACCGCGCCGTGTTCGCGGGCGAGGCCTGCGGCCTGTGGCTGTGGGCGATCGCGTGGCCCGAGCAGTCGGGGCTCCTGATGTACGACGAGCTGGTGCTCACGGACCTGCGGGACGCGGGGGCGGAGGTCGAGCTGCTGCCCTGCGGGGCGCTGTCGCCCCGGCTGCTGACGCCGTAGGGCCTTCGCGCCCCTCTTCCGCTTTCCCGCTCTTCCGCGCCCGGAGGGCTCCCGGACGGGAGGCCCCCAGAGCCGCGTTCCCGCGTCTGGCCGGTTGCCCCTGAGGCGGCCGTTATCCTTGAAGCGCCCCTGTCCGTCCGAAAAGCGTGGAGTCCTCGCGTGCGCATCGACCTGCACACCCACTCCACCGCTTCCGACGGCACGGACACCCCCGCCGAGCTGGTGCGCAACGCCGCCGCCGCGGGACTCGACGTCGTCGCCCTGACCGACCACGACACCACGCGCGGCCACGCCGAGGCCGTCGCCGCGCTGCCGCCGGGCCTGACCCTCGTCACCGGCGCCGAGCTCTCCTGCCGCCTCGACGGCGTGGGCCTGCACATGCTGGCGTACCTCTTCGACCCGGACGAGCCGGAGCTGGCGCAGGCGCGCGAGCTGGTGCGCGACGACCGGGTGCCGCGCGCGCGGACGATGGTCCGCAAGCTCCAGGAGCTCGGCGTCCCCGTGAGCTGGGAGCAGGTCGCGCGGATCGCGGGCGACGGCTCCGTGGGCCGCCCGCACATCGCCGAGGCCCTCGTGGAGCTCGGCGTCGTCGCCAGCGTCTCGGACGCGTTCACGCCCGAGTGGCTCGCCGACGGCGGGCGCGCGCACGCGGAGAAGACCGAGCTCGACCCGTTCGAGGCGATCCGCCTGGTCAAGGCCGCGGGCGGCGTCACCGTCTTCGCGCACCCGGCCGCCGCCCAGCGCGGCAAGGTCGTACCGGAGTCCGCGATAGCCGAGCTGGCCGCCGCGGGACTCGACGGCATCGAGGTCGACCACCCCGAGCAGCTGGCGTACGCCCCCGAGGCGGGCCCCCGGCTGCGCGGCCTCGCCGCCGACCTCGGCCTGCTCGTGACCGGCTCCAGTGACTACCACGGCAGCCGCAAGACCGTCTCGCTCGGTGAGTACACCACCGACCCCGAGATCTACGGCGAGATCACGCGCCGCGCCACCGGGGCGTTCCCGGTTCCGGGCGCGGGCGGAGACCTGCCCGCCTAGCGGGCGCTCCCACCGTCCGCCGCGCCCCCTCCGGGGCCGCGCGCCACCCGTGCCGTGCGCGGGCGCCGCCGCCTCACCACCCTCACCTCGTACGACTCTCTGCAAGGCCATCACCGTGTTCGACGTCGCCGTTTTCGGATCTCTCTTCCTCACCCTTTTTGTCATCATGGATCCCCCCGGGATCACGCCGATCTTCCTCGCCCTGACCTCGGGCCGCCCCGTCAAGGTGCAGAAGAAGATGGCCTTCCAGGCCGTCTGCGTGGCCTTCGGGGTCATCGCCGTGTTCGGCGTCATCGGCCAGCAGATCCTCGACTATCTGCACGTGTCGACGCAGGCCCTGATGATCGCGGGCGGGCTGCTCCTGCTGCTCGTCGCGCTCGACCTGCTCACCGGCAAGACCGACGAGCCCAAGCAGACCAAGGACGTGAACGTCGCGCTCGTCCCGCTCGGCATGCCGCTGCTCGCCGGGCCCGGCGCGATCGTCCAGGTGATCCTGGCCGTCCAGCACGCCGACGCGGCGGAGCAGGTCTCGGTCTGGGCGGCGATCCTCGCCATCCACGTGGTGCTGTTCCTGGCCATGCGCTTCTCGCTGCTGATCATCCGGGTCATCAAGGACGGCGGCGTGGTCCTGGTGACGCGCCTCGCGGGCATGATGCTGTCGGCGATCGCGGTGCAGCAGATCGTCAACGGCGTCACCCAGATCATCCGGGGCGGCTGACGCCCCGCGCGCCCCGCGCACCCACGAACAGAGCCCTGTACGTCACCGGCGTGATCCGGTGTCGTACAGGGCTCTGGAGCGTGATGGGTGGGGACGTGCGGCGTTACGAGGCCGTGGTGTCGGCCGGGCGGATGTAGAGGCGCTGGCCGATGGCGGCCGCCTGCTGCACGATCCGGTTGACGGAGGCGGCGTCCACGACGGTGGTGTCCACAGCGGTGCCGTCGACGTCGTCGAGTCGCATGATTTCGAAGCGCATGGGCTTCTCCCTTCGTCTGGTGATCCTCCTGAGGAGAACTTCGGTTACATACGGGTCCAACGAGTTTCCCGCGTCAAACATTCCCTACGCTAAGGAAATTTTTTGAGAGGCTAATGAACATCGTGTTGCCGCCCCGTTTCGCGGCTGGTTGTGTTCGTTGCGTAACTAGCGCTGGTTGTGCCCCCTGTGTGACGGACGCGACAATGCGTTCCGTATGGACACGGACGAGACCATCCACGAGACCGGCGAGGTCAACGCTCTGCTGGCGCGCGCCAACGGGCTGCTCGAGCGCATGCTCGCCGAGGTGGCGAAGACCCCGTCCACCCACGCGATCTTCGTCGACGCCGGCTATCTGTATGCCGCGGCGGGGCGCCTCGCCGTCGGCACCGAGGACCGGCGCGCCTTCGACCTGGACGCCGAGGGGCTCATCGACGCCCTCATCGACAAGGCGCGCACGATCTTCGCCGACAGCAGGCTGCTGCGCGTGTACTGGTACGACGGCGCCCGGCGGCGCATCCACACCAGCGAGCAGCAGTCCATCGCCGAGCTGCCCGACGTCAAGGTCCGGCTCGGCAACCTCAACGCCAACAACCAGCAAAAAGGCGTCGACTCGCTGATCCGCAGCGACCTGGAGTCGCTGGCCCGGCACCGGGCCATCAGCGACGCCGCGCTGATCGGCGGCGACGAGGACCTGGTGTCGGCGGTCGAGGCCGCGCAGGGGTACGGCGCGCGCGTCCACCTGTGGGGCATCGAGGCCCCCGACGGGCGCAACCAGGCGGAGCCGCTGCTCTGGGAGGTCGACAGCCAGCGCACGTTCGACGCCGACTTCTTCAAGCCGTACATCACGCGCCGTTCCCCCCTGCCGTACGAGGGTCCTTCGGCGGCCTCCCGGCCCTCACGGGACGACGTGCGCTTCGTGGGCGCGCAGATCTCCGCGAAGTGGCTGTCGGCGCGGGGCCGCGAGGCCCTCGTGGGCCTGTTACCGGGCCACCCCTATCTGCCGGGCTCGGTCGACCAGGAACTCCTCGTCGAGGCGGAGCGGCTGCTCGACTACTCGCTGCGCGGCCAGTCCGACCTGCGGCGGGTGCTGCGGGACGGCTTCTGGGAGCACCTGCAGAAGTGCTACTGAGGCGCTGGCGCGAAGGCGCCGGGGCTCAGCGCGTCCGGTCCCAGAAGGAGACGAGGGCGGTGGCGGTCGCCTCCGGGCGGTCGGTGTTGGGGGAGTGGTCGGCGCCGGCGACGACCGTGCGGTGCGCCCCGAGGCGCCGGGCCATGTCGTCCAGGAGCGGCACCGGCCAGGTGTCGTCGTGCTCGCCGGACAGCACGTGCACGGGCAGCTCCAGGGCGGCGAGCTCGGCCACGCGGTCCGGCTCGACGCACAGCTGCCTGCCGGTGGCGATCAGCTGGGCCGGGTTGTTGCGCAGCCAGCGGGCGCGCAGGGCGCCGTCGTCCGCGCCGCCGTTCACCTCGGCGTCCTCCGGCGGGTCCATGGCCCGCATCGCCTCCCACACCGCCGCCATCGAGTGCGCCGCGAGGGCGTCCGTGAGCAGGGTGGCGCGGGTGCGCTGGGACGGCGCGATGCGGCCGGGGCCCGACGACATGAGCGTGAGCGAGGAGAAGGTGCCGGTGGGCGCGAGCAGCGCGGCCTTGCGGGCGATCAGGCCGCCCAGGGAGTGGCCCACGAGGTGCAGGGGAGCGGCGCCCCGGCCGTCGAGCGCGTCGGCCTGGGCGAGCGCGTCGCGCGCCAACTCGCCCATGGCGTAGGCGGATTCGTCGTCGGGCCCGGCGGACTCGTACTGCCCGCGCCCGTCCACGGCCACGGCGCGGTAGCCCGCGGCGGCCAGCGGCTGGAGCAGCGCGATGAAGTCCTCCTTGCTGCCGGTGAACCCGGGCAGGAGCAACGCGGACCCCTTGACCTCGCCGGTCGGGCGGGCGGGCGCGGCATCCAGGACGGCGAACACCCCGCGCGCGGTCTCAAGGACGCGCGCGCGGGTGCCCGGGGGCGGGCTGAACGTGGGCGGCCGACTCATGCGACGTACGTTAACCCTTGCCCGGCGCACAAGCGCGCGCCCACCCGCCCCGCGAGGGCGGGACGGGTGGGCGCGGCGGTGTCGGACCTACTGCTCCGGGGTCTCGGAGGACTTGCCCGCGCGGGTGCGGCGGCGCCGGCGGGGCGCACGCGCGGCGGAGTCGTCCGCGGCGGCGGGCTCGGCGGCCGTGGCCTTGGCGGGCTGCGCCTCGGTGGCCGTGGCGGCACCCGACACCGGGGCGCCCGCACGGGTGCGGCGGCGCCGGCGCGGCGTACGGTCCGCGCGCTCGGCGGCGGGCTCCTCCGTGGCCGCGGCCGCGGTGCGGGTGCGGCCACGGGTGCGGCCCTTCGCGCCCCCGCGGGCGGACGTCTCGCCGAGGTCCTCGATCTCCTCGGCGTCGAGGCCGGCCCGGGTGCGCTCGGCGCGCGGCAGGACGCCCTTCGTACCGGCGGGGATGCTCAGCTCCTCGAACAGGTGCGGGGAGCTGGAGTACGTCTCGACCGGGTCGTTGAAGTCCAGCTCGAGCGCCTTGTTGATCAGCTGCCAGCGCGGGATGTCGTCCCAGTCGACGAGCGTGATCGCGGTGCCCGAGGCGCCCGCGCGGCCGGTGCGGCCGATGCGGTGCAGATACGTCTTCTCGTCCTCGGGGGACTGGTAGTTGATGACGTGCGTGACGCCCTCGACGTCGATGCCGCGGGCGGCGACGTCGGTGCACACGAGCACGTCGACCTTGCCGTTGCGGAAGGCGCGCAGGGCCTGCTCGCGGGCGCCCTGGCCGAGGTCGCCGTGGACCGCGCCGGAGGCGAAGCCGCGCCGCTCCAGCTGCTCGGCGATGTCCGCGGCCGTGCGCTTCGTACGGCAGAAGATCATGGCGAGGCCACGGCCGTCGGCCTGCAGGATGCGGGACACCATCTCGGGCTTGTCCATCGAGTGCGCGCGGTACACGTGCTGCGCGATGTTCGCGACGGTCGCGCCCTGGTCGTCCGGCGCGGTGGCGCGGATGTGCGTGGGCTGCGACATGTAGCGGCGGGCGAGGCCGATGACGGCGCCCGGCATGGTCGCGGAGAAGAGCATCGTCTGGCGCTTCGCCGGGAGCATGTTGATGATCTTCTCGACGTCGGGCAGGAAGCCCAGGTCGAGCATCTCGTCGGCCTCGTCGAGGACGAGGCACTTGACGTGCTTCAGGTTCAGCTTGCGCTGCCCCGCGAGGTCGAGCAGGCGGCCGGGGGTGCCGACGACCACGTCGACGCCCTTCTTGAGGGCCTCGACCTGCGGCTCGTAGGCACGGCCGCCGTATATGGCGAGGACGCGGACGTTGCGCGCCTTGCCGGCGGTCAGGAGGTCGTTGGTGACCTGCGTGCACAGCTCGCGGGTGGGGACGACCACGAGCGCCTGCGGAGCCTGCGTGAGGTCGTCGGGCGTGCCGCGGCCCGCCTCGACGTCGGCGGGGACGACGACGCGCTCGAGGAGCGGAAGGCCGAAGCCGAGCGTCTTGCCGGTGCCGGTCTTGGCCTGGCCGATGACGTCGGTGCCGGAGAGCGCGACGGGGAGCGTCATCTCCTGGATGGGGAAGGGGTTCACGATGCCGACGGCCTCAAGGGCCTCGGCTGTCTCGGGAAGAATCCCGAGATCCCGGAAAGTCGTAGTCAGGGCTATGCCTCTTCTGTGAGACGCGGCGCGAGGCGAACGCTGGGGGTCGTGACCGTGTCGGGGACTGTCGGCCGCCTGTGGAACGAACCGGGCGGGCCAGGTGGCACGGGACCACTGCCGACGCTCGAGCGCTCACACCGCTGAGGGTCCCTCCGCATGCCGTACGCACGATGCGCACTGGCCCTGGAGGGCTGTCTGGTCGGAGCCGATCGGGCCACCGACCGGGCATCCTCATTCATACGGCCCGTCGAATATTCGGCGGGCGCATTACCACTGTACCCCGGAATCTCGCATGAGTGTCCGGCGATTTGTGTCACCCGTCTCGCACCGGCGCTCCCGCAGGGTCGCCGCGCGCCCCCTCGGCGGCCGTACGTCGTTGTCGTCACAGTGGCTGACCAGGGCCTTACGCCACCGGACGGGCGGGCTATTGTGCGCTTCATGGAGACGCCTGACAACGCAGCTCAGCCCGGACCCGACGCAGCCGACGCCGAGGCCGTCGAGACCCCCACCGGGGTGGCCGCCCAGGACTGGGCGAAAGCTTCCGCCGACCCGCAGTACCGCGCCGCGGTCGTGGACCTCCTCGGCGCGCTCGCCTACGGGGAGCTCGCCGCGTTCGAGCGGCTCGCGGAGGACGCCAAGCTGGCGCCGACCCTTGCCGACAAGGCGGAGCTGGCGAAGATGGCGTCCGCCGAGTTCCACCACTTCGAGCAGTTGCGGGACCGGCTCGCGGCGGTCGGCGCGGAGCCGACCGAGGCCATGGAGCCCTTCGTCGCCGCGCTCGACGGCTTCCACCGGCAGACGGCGCCGTCCGACTGGCTGGAGGGCCTGGTCAAGGCGTACGTCGGCGACTCCATCGCCAGTGACTTCTACCGCGAGGTCGCGGCCCGGCTCGACGTCGACACGCGCCGGCTCGTCCTGGGCGTCCTCGACGACACCGGGCACGCGAGCTTCGCCGTGGAGAAGGTGCGCGCCGCGATCGACGCGGACCCGCGCGTCGGCGGGCGGCTCGCGCTGTGGGCGCGACGCCTGATGGGCGAGGCGCTCTCGCAGTCGCAGCGGGTGGTGGCCGACCGGGACGCCCTGTCGACCATGCTGGTCGGCGGTGTCGCGGACGGGTTCGACCTCGCCGAGGTCGGGCGGATGTTCTCGCGGATCACCGAGGCGCACACCAAGCGGATGGCCGCGCTCGGCCTGGCGGCCTGAGTCCGGGCCCGGCCCGTGGCCGGGCCCCGGTCGCGCCCCGGAGGCCTACGCCGTGACCTGACGGCGGCGTAGGCGGCGGTCAGGGCGGAGCAGCAGGGACAGCAGCGCGGCCGAGACGATCAGGGCGCCCGCGAGCGTCATGGCCGAGCGGCCGGGGCCGAGCGCCGTGTGCGCGATGAACGCGCCCATGAGCGCGCCGGCCACGCCGGTCGCGAGGACGAGCGTGCGGGACGGCAGCCGGTGGGCGAGCCGGTGGGCCGTCGCCCAGGCGAGGGCCAGGCCGAGAAGGGCGGAGCCGAGCGCTTCCAGGATCACGGTGGGGGTCCCTCCCTCGTGGTCGGGTGCGGATCGCGGACGACCGCGTGCGGATCGTGGGGGCAAAACGGTCGTAGCCGGTTGTACCCCGGCGGTCGGAACGCAACCCTCCACCCCATTCATGTCCGCGACGGACCGTGGATCCCCGTACACCGGGTGAACAGCGGGTGAACACGCGAGAACGGCCCGGTGGTCGAACCACCGGGCCGCTCTCGTGCGCGGCGCGTCGACGCGCGCCGTCCGCGTGCTACAGGGCGCCGAAGCCCACCTTGCGCTGGGCCGGCTCGCCGATCTCCACGTACGCGAGGCGGTCGGCGGGGACCAGGACCTTGCGGCCGTGGTCGTCCGTCAGGCTCAGCAGCGGGGCCTTGCCCGTCAGGGCCTCGGAGACCGCGCTCTCGACCTCCTCGGCGCTCTGACCGCTCTCCAGAACGATCTCGCGCGGCGCGTGCTGCACGCCGATCTTGACCTCCACGCTTTGTCCCTCCGACGGTCAGTGATGTGCGCGGCCGCCCGCGCCGTACCTGCACAGATTAGCCCGGTGAAGCGACGCGGGCGGCTCCGGCCGCGCACGCCAGGAGCGAACACGCGCCGGGAAGAAAAACAGGGCGGGGAACCGGCCCGTGTGCTCAGTGGCCCTCGGAGCCGTGCAGCGGGAAGCCCGCGATGCCGCGCCAGGCGAGCGAGGTGAGCAGCTGCACCGCCTTCGCGCGCGGGACGCCGCCGTCGCTGTGCAGCCAGGAGCGGGCGACGACCTGGGCGAGGCCGCCGAGCCCGGAGGCCAGCAGCATCGCCTCGGCCTCGGGCAGCCCTGTGTCCTCCGCGATGACCTCGCAGATCGCCTCCGCGCACTGGAGCGTGACCTTGTCGACGCGCTCGCGGACCGCGGGCTCGTTGGTCAGGTCCGACTCGAAGACGAGCCGGAAGGCGCCGCCGTCGTCCTCCACGTACCCGAAGTAGGCGTCCATCGTCGCCGCGACGCGCAGCTTGTTGTCGGTCGTCGAGGCCAGGGCCGCGCGCACCGCCTGCAGCAGGTTGTCGCAGTGCTGGTCGAGCAGGGCCAGGTACAGGTCGAGCTTGCCGGGGAAGTGCTGGTAGAGCACCGGCTTGCTGACGCCCGCCCGCTCGGCGATGTCGTCCATCGCCGCCGCGTGGTACCCCTGGGCGACGAAGACCTCCTGGGCCGCGCCGAGGAGTTGGTTGCGTCGGGCACGGCGCGGCAGGCGAGTGCCCCGCGGGCGTGCCGCCTCTGTCTGCTCGATGGCTGTCACGCCGCCTCCCAGAATCGTCCTTAGTTGCGGTGTGCGCCGCGCCGCCATCGTACTTTTCGGTAACTGTGATGTGCGCGGTGCGAGCGCAGAATTTCACGGACCCTGTGCCCATGGAAGCGGTGCGTAGCAGGGCAAACACGGGCAGCCGCGCGAGCGCGCGCCCCCGCTCAGCGGTAGTCGTCCTCGTCCAGGTCGACCACGCGGGCCTGCTCGGCGACGTCGGCCACGTTGGCGGCGCCGGGGTCGACGTCCTCCAGGGAGCCGTCGTGCTGCGGCGCGAGGTCGGTGTGCTGCTCGGCGGCGTCGGCCTCGGGCGTCTCCTCGCCGAGGCCGTCCGCGGACTCCTCGGCCTCGAACGTGTCCGGGTCGGTGGGATCAACGGTCATGATCGGGACTCCTCGGATCTCTTGCCGGTGTCTTCGGGTCTTCGAGGTGGTGCGGTCCGTCCCGGCCGCGGTCTCCTCCGGCTGCGCCGGTTCCCCCGTACGGGACGGTCCCGCGGTGCGAGTGCCCTGTTCGCGCACCTCGTCCCGGCGAGTTCCCTCTGCATCAAGGGAACACCCGATCGGGGCGCCACGCGATCCCTCGCCCGGGGCCCGCGTGATCTGTTACGCGATCCAAACGGCACCTGTGACCCCGAACACGCGATCCAACGCGTGATCGTCTCGTAACATTGCCCGCATGTCTTCGACCGAGTTGCCGGACCTGCTGGCCGCCACCGTCGCCCCCAGGCCGGGCGCCGTCGGTGCCGCGGAGGGCGAGCGCATGGACTCGGTCACGCTGCCCGGCATGACGCTCTCGGTGCGCGGCAGGACCGCGGCCGACACGGAGCTGCCGCCCGCCCTGTACGTGCACGGGCTCGGCGGCTCCTCCAGGAACTGGTCGGCGCTGATGCCGCTGCTCCAGGACGTCGTGCACGGCGAGGCCCTCGATCTGCCGGGTTTCGGCGACTCGCCGCCCCCGGACGACGGGGACTACTCGGTCACCGGGCACGCGCGCGCGGTCATCCGCTTCCTGGAGGCGCGCGGCCGCGGCCCCGTCCACCTGGTGGGCAACTCCCTGGGCGGTGCCGTCACCACCCGCGTCGCCGCGGTCAGGCCCGACCTCGTGCGCACCCTCACCCTGGTCTCGCCCGCCCTGCCCGAGCTGCGGGTGCAGCGCACCGCCGTGCCCACGGGGCTGCTCGCGCTGCCCGGTGTGGCCGCCCTGTTCACCCGGCTGACCAAGGAGTGGACGCCGGAGATGCGGGTGCGCGGCGTCATGGAGCTCTGTTACGGCGATCCGGCCAACGTCTCGCCGGAGGCGTTCGAGGTGGCCGTGCGCGAGATGGAGCGCCGGCTCGCACACCCCTACTTCTGGGACGCCATGGCCCGCTCGGCCCGCGGCATCGTGAACGCGTACACGCTCGGCGGCCAGCACGGCCTGTGGCGGCAGGCCGAGCGGGTGCTCGCGCCGACGCTGCTCGTGTACGGCGGCCGGGACCAACTCGTGTCGTACCGCATGGCGCGCAAGGCCTCGGCGGCCTTCCGCGATTCGCGGCTGCTCACGCTGACCGAGGCCGGGCACGTGGCGATGATGGAGTTTCCGGACGCGGTGGCCGCCGCGATCCGTGAACTCGTGGCTGATGCCGGTGAGTTGAGGGATCCTCGTGAGGTGCGCAAGGGCGGCGGCGTGAGCGCCGACCGCCGCGATCCGGGTACTTCGGGTACGAGGAGCTGACACGCCGCGTGGGACGTCATAGCCGCCGGGACCCGGCCGACAACACAGACACCAGCAGCACCTCTGGCATACCCGAGTCCCGGACGACACCGTCCGGGACCGGGTCCGGGACCGGCAGCGGCCGCCGTCGGCGGGGTGACACGCCCGCGCACGGGACGCCCCAGGTGACGCCGGAGCAGGGCACGCCCCCGCACGGCGTGCCGCGGGCCGCGACCCCGCCCGCCGTCCCGCCGCAGGGCACCCCGCCGCACGGCACCCCGTGGCACACCCCGCCCCACGGCGTCCCGCACGTGCGCGGCGGTCACCCCGAGCAGCGTGAGCCCGGGGGCGGCTGGGGCACGGTCGGCGGCAAGGCGCGGCCGTCGGGCGCCGGTGCGGCGCGGCCGCGGCGGGTGCCGGGGCCGAGACGCGAGGACGTCGCGGCCTTCGACGCCCTCGCTGCCCCGGACGGCTTCGAGGGCGCGGACGTGTTCGCGGCGGGCGCCACGCCCGTGCGGCCGCCCGCGCCCCGCGACCCGTACGCGTCCGTCACCGCCTGGGAGACCGACGCCGGTGACGACGGCGACGGCACGCGCGGCGGCTCCCGGGGCGCCGCGGCCGCCGACGGGACTCCGGCGGGCGGGCGGCTCAGCAGCCGCACCGTCATCGGTGCCGCCGCCGCGACCGTCACCCTGGCCCTCGCCATCGTCGTGGCCGCTCAGGTCACCGACGACGCCGATGACTCGGGCTCCCGCACCCAGGCCGCCGACCACGGCGCGGGCGACGACCGGGACGCCCGCGACTCCGCGTCGCGCTCGGACAACCGGCCCGCGCCATCCGACTCGCCGACCCCGGAGTCGTACGAGACCAAGATGGGCAAGAAGTACCCGCTGGACGCGAAGCTCGCCGCGTCCGGGCAGTTCACGGCGATGCCCGGATTCGACCGGGCGCCCGGCAAGGGGCAGAAGTTCCGCTACCGCGTCGACGTCGAGAAGGGCATGGGCCTGGACGGCCCCCTGTTCGCGCAGGCCGTGCAGAAGACCCTGAACGACAAGCGGAGCTGGGCCCACGGCGGGGCCCGCACCTTCGAGCGGATCTCCTCCGGCAAGCCGGACTTCGTCATCACCCTGGCGAGCCCGGTGACCACCGCGAAGTGGTGCGCGAAGTCCGGCCTCGAAACGCTTCAGCAGAACGTGTCGTGCGACTCGGCGTCCACCGACCGCATCATGATCAACGCCTATCGGTGGGCCCAGGGCGCCAAGACCTACGGCGACCGCATCCACCCGTACCGCCAGATGCTGATCAACCACGAGGTCGGCCACCGGCTCGGCCACGGTCACGTGGACTGCCAGCGCGACGGCGAGCTCGCGCCCGTCATGCAGCAGCAGACCAAGTTCCTCGACCACGACGGCATCCACTGCAAGCCCAATCCCTGGGCGTTTCCCAAGGGTTGAGACGGCCCGGCTCGGGGGCTGAGACATCGCGTTGACATTCCGCGCGGCATCGTCCATATTTCTCCGCATGTCGACCCGTCACGCCTCCCCGAGTGCCGCCCTTGAGCTGGCGCTGTTCGGCGTGACCGCGCTCTGCGTGGCCGACATTCACTGTCGCTGACGCCCGCCCCCGGCGAGTGCGTCGCGCTTCTTCTTCCATCACCGCGTTCCGTGCCAGGCGTGTGCCGCGTTCCGTACGCGGTCCACGATGTGGTCAGGTGTCCGCATCCTGGACAGACGGTCATGGGCGTACGTGCCCGGGGGCGGGCTCCCGCGTTTTCCCTCCGCTCCCCTTATCTCTTCAGCGTTCCGAGAGGCACTCCGATGCGTCTGCGTCGTCAGAAGTCCGTCATATCCCGCCGCGTGGCAGCGGCATCCGCCACCCTGGTCGTACTGGCCGTGGGCGCCGCCGCCTGCGGACCTGAGGACGGCAACGACGCCGGGGGCGACGGCAAGGCCAAGAAGGGCGGCACGCTCACCGTCCTCAACAGCTCCCCGCAGAAGACCTTCGACCCGGCCCGCCTGTACACCTCCGGCGGCGGCAACGTGCCGAGCCTCGTCTTCCGCACCCTGACCACCCGCAACCGCGAGGACGGCGCCGAGGGCGCGAAGGTCGTCCCGGACCTCGCCGAGAGCCTCGGCAAGCCGAGCAAGAACGCCACGGTGTGGACGTACACCCTGAAGAAGGGCCTCAAGTTCGAGGACGGCACGCCGATCACGACCAAGGACATCAAGTACGGCATCGAGCGCTCCTTCGCGGCCGAGCTGTCCGGCGGCGCGCCCTTCCTGCGGGACTGGCTCATCGGCGGCGCCACGTACGAGGGCCCCTACAAGGACAAGAAGGGCCTGGACTCCGTCGAGACGCCGGACGAGCGCACGATCGTCTTCCACCTGAACAAGCCCGTCGGCGACTTCGACTACGTGGCCACGCAGACGTCGTTCGCGCCCGTGCCGAAGGCCAAGGACAAGGGCACCAAGTACGAGGAGCACCCGATCTCCTCGGGCCCGTACAAGGTCGTCAAGAACACCAACGCCGGTGAGCGGCTCCAGCTGGAGCGCAACCCCCACTGGTCGGAGAAGACCGACGCCGAGCGCAAGGCCTACCCGGACAAGATCGACGTCCGCTCCGGCTTCAACTCGTCCGTCATCAACCAGCGCCTCTCCGCGAGCCAGGGCGCCGACGCCGCCGCCGTCACCACCGACACCAACCTCGGCCCGGCCGAGCTCGCCAAGGTCACCGGCGACAAGAAGCTGGCCGCGCAGGTCGGCACCGGCCACTTCGGCTACACCAACTACCTGGCCTTCAACCCGAAGAAGAAGCCCTTCGACAACCCGAAGGTGCGCCAGGCCGTCGCCTACGCCGTCGACCGCTCCTCGGTCATCAACGCTGCGGGCGGCTCCTCGCTCGCCGAGCCGGCCACCACCTTCCTGCCCAACCAGGAGTCCTTCGGCTACCAGAAGTTCGACCACTTCCCGGCGGGCGCGAGCGGCAACCCGAAGAAGGCCAAGGAGCTCCTGAAGGAGGCCGGCTACGAGGACGGCCTGACCATCACGCTCACGCATTCCAACGCCAAGAACTTCGAGACCAGCCCGGAGATCGCCACCGCCCTCCAGGACGCCCTCAAGAAGGCCGGGATCACCGTCAAGCTCCAGGGCCTGGAGGACAACGACTACGAGGACAAGGTCCACGACGCCAAGGACGAGCCGGGCCTCTTCCTCGCCCACTGGGGTGCCGACTGGCCCTCCGGCGGCCCCTTCCTCGCCCCGATCTTCGACGGCCGCCAGATCGTCAAGGACGGCTACAACTTCAACTCCAGCTTCCTGAACGACAAGGCCGTCAACAAGGAGATCGACGAGATCAACCAGCTGACGGACCACGCCGCGGCCGCCAAGCGCTGGGGCGCGCTCGACAAGAAGATCGGCGAGAAGGCCGTCAACGTGCCGCTGTTCCACCCGGTCTACAAGCGCCTGTACGGCAAGGACATCAAGAACGTCGTGATCAGCGACTGGACCGGCGTCCTGGACATCTCCCAGGTCGCGGTCAAGTAAGGCCCGTCGGGTAGATCTGTCATGAGTGAGGCCCTGTTGGCCTCGGAGAGTGCGGGAGCGGGCACCGACGCGGTGCCCGCTGCCGCCACCTCCGGAGCCCGTCAGTTCTGGCGACGCCTGCGCACCCAGCGCGCCGCCCTCGTCGCGGGCGCGATCGTCGCCCTGCTCGTCCTGGTCGCGCTCGCCGCGCCCCTGCTCACCGCCCTGGAGGGCCAGGACCCCACCACGTACCACCCCGAGCTCATCGACTCCGCGCGCGGCGGCGTGCCCGTCGGCTCCTTCGGCGGCATGAGCGCCGAGCACTGGCTCGGCGTCGAGCCCCAGACCGGCCGCGACCTGTTCGCGCGCCTGGTGTACGGAGCCCGGGTGTCCCTCGGCGTCGCGCTGATCGCGACGCTGCTCCAGGTCACCCTCGGCATCGTCGTCGGGCTCGCCAGCGGGCTCGGCAACCGCTGGGTCGACCTCGCCCTCAGCCGCGCCACCGACGTCATGGTGGCGCTGCCCCTGATGGTCCTCGCGCTCGGCCTGCTCGCCGTCGTGCCGAGCGACTTCCCGCGCCCGGTGCTCGTCGCGCTCGTCGTCGGCGTGGTCGGCTGGGGCGGCATGGCGAAGATCGTGCGCGCGCAGACCATCTCGCTCAAGTCGCTCGACCACGTCTCCGCGGCCCGCCTGAGCGGCTGGCGCGGGGTGCGCATCGCACGGCGCGAGCTGCTGCCCGCGCTCGCCGCGCCCGTCATCACGTACTCCGCGCTGCTCGTCCCCGCCAACATCACGGTGGAGGCGGCCCTGTCCTTCCTCGGCGTCGGCGTCAAGCCGCCCACCGCGTCCTGGGGCCAGATGCTCACCTCCGCCGACGTCTGGTACCAGGCGGCACCGCAGTACCTGCTGCTGCCCGCAGGGACCCTGTTCGTGACCGTGCTCGCGCTGACCGTCCTCGGCGACGGCGTCCGCACCGCCCTCGACCCGCGCGCCGCCTCGCGGCTGCGGGTGGGCGCCAAGCGCAGCAAGAAGGGGGCGGCGTCATGAGCTGGGGCTCCGGATTCACCGGCTTCGTCGCCCGGCGCGCCGTCGGCGCCGTCGTCACCCTCTTCGTCCTGTCCGTCGTCATCTACGCCGTCTTCTACGTCGCCCCCGGCGACGTCGCGCAGATCACCTGCGGCCCGCGCTGCTCGCCCGCCCAGGTCCAGCAGGTCTCCGAGCAGCTCAAGCTCGACGACCCGCTGTACACGCGGTACTTCGAGTTCCTGCGCGGCATCTTCGTAGGCCACGACTACTCGACCGGCACCGCGGTGCTGCACTGCGACGCGCCCTGCCTCGGCCTGTCGTACCAGACCGACCAGCAGGTCACCGACCTGATCCTGAACAAGGTGCCGGTGACGGGGTCGCTCGCGATCGGCGCGATGGTCCTGTGGCTGATCCTCGGCGTCGGCACCGGCGTCCTGTCGGCGTGGCGGCGCGGCCGCCCCACCGAGCGCGTCCTGACCGCCGTCACGCTCGCGGGCACGGCCACCCCCGTGTTCGTCATCGGCCTGCTCCTGATGGTCCTGGTCTGCGGCCAGCTCCAATGGCTGCCGTTCCCGCAGTACGTGCCGTTCACCGAGGACCCGCAGCAGTGGGCGTGGAACCTCCTCCTGCCCTGGGTGTCGCTCGCCCTCATCGAGTCCGCCAAGTACGCGCGCCTGACCCGGTCCGCGATGCTGGAGACGCTCGCCGAGGACCACGTGCGCACCTTCCGGGCGTACGGGATCAGCGAGCGCTCCCTCGTCGGGCGGCACGCCCTGCGCGGCGCCCTCGCCCCCGTGATCGCGCTGAGCGCCAACGACTTCGGGTCCATGTTCGGCGGCGCCCTGCTCACCGAGACGCTGTTCGGCCTGCCCGGGCTCGGCCGCGAACTCGTGCACGCGGTCCGGGTCGTCGACCTGCCGGTGGTCGTCGGCATGGTCCTCATCACCGGCTTCTTCGTGGTCCTCGCCAACGCCGTCGCGGACGTGCTGTACGCGGTGGCCGACCGACGGGTGGTGCTCGCATGAACCTCGACGATCACCTCGTGCACGTGGAAGGACTGAGCGTCGGGTTCGGCGACGTCCGCGCCGTGGACGAGGTCTCCTTCACCCTGGCGCGCGGCGCCGCCCTCGCCCTCGTCGGCGAGTCCGGCTCCGGCAAGTCGACCGTCGCCTCCGCGCTGCTCGGCCTGCACCGGGACACCGGGGCGCGGGTCACGGGCGCCGTGCGGGTCGGCGGCGTCGACGTCACCGGGGCCACCGACCGCGAACTGCGGCGGCTGCGCGGCGGGGTCGCCGCGATGGTCTTCCAGGACCCGCTGTCCTCGCTCGACCCCTACTACGCGGTCGGCGACCAGATCGCCGAGGTGTACCGCAACCACTCCGGGGCCTCGCGCCGCGCCGCACGCGCGCGTGCCGTCGACGTGCTCGGCCGGGTCGGCATCGCGGACGCCGCACGCCGGGCGCGCTCGCGCCCGCACGAGTTCAGCGGCGGCATGCGCCAGCGCGCCCTGATCGCCATGGCCCTCGCCTGCGAGCCCGACCTGCTCATCGCCGACGAGCCGACCACGGCCCTGGACGTGACGGTGCAGGCGCAGATCCTCGACCTGCTGCACGAGCTGCGCGAGGAGACCGGCATGGGCCTGCTCCTGGTCACCCACGACGTGGGCGTGGCCGCCGAGAGCGTGGACGACGTGCTCGTCATGCGGCACGGGCGCGTCGTGGAGCGCGGCGGCGTCACCGACGTCCTCGCGGCGCCCCGGGAGGCGTACACCAAGCAGCTCCTGAGCGCCGTGCCGCGCGTCGACGCCGTACGGGAGGAGCGCTCCGGCG
The DNA here is from genome assembly GCF_000720325.1 of Streptomyces sp. NRRL B-1347. Lineage (GTDB taxonomy): Bacteria > Actinomycetota > Actinomycetes > Streptomycetales > Streptomycetaceae > Streptomyces. Next base: position 29,814 of record NZ_JOJM01000054.1, on the reverse strand, counting down.
ACCTCGGCGACGTCGTCGTCGAGGCCGAGGGGCTGCGGCGCGAGTTCGGCCGCGGCAAGAGCGCCTTCGTCGCCGTCGACGACGTGTCGCTGACCGTGCGGCGCGGCGAGACCCTCGGCGTCGTCGGCGAGAGCGGCAGCGGCAAGACGACGCTCGGCCGGATGCTCGTGGGACTCCTGGAGCCCACCTCCGGGCGGCTGAGCCACGACGGCGCCGAGAAGCGGACCGCGGGGCCCGTGCCGGGCGTGCAGATGGTGTTCCAGGACCCCGTCTCCTCGCTCAACCCGCGCCGCTCGGTGGGCGAGTCCGTCGCCGATCCGCTGCGCGCGCGGGGCGACCGCGACGAGGCCGCGATCCGCGCCCGCGTACGGGACCTGATGGAGCGCGTCGGCCTCGACCCGGCGCACTACGACCGCTACCCGCACGAGTTCAGCGGCGGCCAGCGCCAGCGCGTCGGCATCGCGCGGGCGCTCGCCGCCGAGCCCCGGCTCATCGTCTGCGACGAGCCCGTCTCGGCGCTCGACGTGACCACCCAGGCCCAGGTCACCGCGCTCCTCGCGGAGCTGCAGCGGGAACTGGGGCTCGCGCTCGTCTTCGTCGCGCACGACCTCGCGGTGGTGCGCCAGGTCAGTGACCGGGTGGCGGTGATGCGGCGCGGCCGGATCGTCGAGTACGGCTCCGTGGACGAGGTCTACGACTCGCCCCGCGACCCGTACACGAAGGACCTGCTGGCCGCCGTGCCCGCCCTCGACCCGGCGCTCGCCGCCGAGCGGCGCGCGGCCCGCCTGGCACGGTCCGGAACGGCCTCGGAGGAATTGGCCGTGGCATGACTCCGCGTGAGCAAGGGGGTCTCCCACGAGCCCCTCATGACGCCTTTCGTCGCCCTATGAGGCTTCTATAGCGCGACGGAACGCTACCGGCGCGGGAAAGTCACTGCTCTTCACCCCTTTTGGTGGCGCGATGGACAACCGTCCGTCGCGCCACCGGCATGTCCGCATACGTTCGTCCCGCTGCGAGCCGCCGGGCCAACGGCGGCTCCCCATATGGCAGATCGGGGGTGCGCGCGTGCGCATTGGACTGCTTACGGAGGGTGGCTATCCGTATGTGGGCGGTGAGGCCAGGCTCTGGTGCGACCGGCTCGTGCGCGGGCTCGGGCAGCACGAGTTCGACGTCTACGCACTGAGCGGGAGCGCCCGTCAGGAGGCACTCGGCTGGGTCGAACTGCCCCCGCAGGTCCGCCGGGTGCGGAGCGCCGCGCTGTGGGGCGAGGCCACCGGTCGGTCGGTGCTGTGGGGGCGGCGCCGCGCGGGCCGCCGGTTCGCGGAGTGCTTCGGGGAACTCGCGGCGGGGATGACGGGCACCTCCGACGAGGGCGCGGCGGGCACCTCCGGCCAGTTGGCGGACCGTTTCGGCAGCGGCCTCTACGGGCTCGCCGACCTCGCCCGCGACACCGGCGGCCTCGCCGGGGCCCTACGCTCCGAGGACGCCGTGCGCGCCCTGGAGGGCGCCTGCCGCGCGCCCGGCGCGCACCGGGCCGCCCGCGCCGCCCGCGTGCCCGACCTGCTCGCCGTCGCCGCGGACCTTGAGCGGGCCCTGCGCCCGCTCTCCCTCGACTGGTACGACGACGACACGCTCGGCGCCGTCGACCTCTGCCACGCCACGGCGGGCGGCGCCGCCGCCCTTCCGGGCCTGCTCGCCCGGCACTTCGCGGGCGTACCGCTGCTCGTCACCGAGTACGGCGTACGGCTGCGCGCGCACTACCTGGCGGGCGCGAGCGGCGCCGGAGAGCCGGGGCCGAGCGCCCCCGCGCGGGCGCTGCTCGCCTCCTTCCACGGCAGGCTCGCCGCCGAGACGTACCGCGAGGCCACCGTCATCACCCCCGGCAACGCGCACGCCCGCCGCTGGCAGGAGCGGTGCGGCGCCGACCGCGCCAAGCTGCGCACGGTCTACCCGGGCCTGGAGGCGGACCGCTTCGCCGAGGTCGGCGAGCGCGAGGAGCCCGGCGAGCCGCACACGCTCCTGTGGGTCGGCCGGATCGAGCCCGCCAAGGACCTGATCTCGCTCCTGCACGCCTTCGCCGAGGTCCGCAAGGACGAGCCCAGGGCACGCCTTCGGATCGTCGGCGCGCTCGCCGAGGGGCCGCGCGCGGCGGCGTACCTCGCCCACTGCCGGGCGCTCGCCGCGCAGCTGTTCCCCGACGAGGCCGACGACGTGCACGCGGTCGGCGCCAACCCGGTCTCGTTCGAGGAGATCGGCGGCCCGGAGGCACCGGACCTCGCCGACGCGTACGCAGGCGGCGGCGTGGTCGTCCTGTCCAGCGTCGTCGAGGGCTTCCCCATCAGCCTCATCGAGGCCATGCTCTGCGGGCGCGCCACCGTCTCGACGGACGTCGGCGCGGTGGTCGAGGTCATCGGCGGCACGGGCCTCGTGGTGCCGCCGCGCAACCCCCGGGCGCTCGCGCAGGCGTGCGTGGCGCTGCTGCGCGACCCCGAGCGCCGCGCACGCCTCGGCGCGGCGGCGCGGGCCCGGGCGCTCGAACTCTTCACGGTCGAGCAGAACATCGCGGCATTTCACGGCATTTACCTGGAGATCGTCTCGCACTGCCCGGTGCGCCGCGAGACCGTGAACGAGGCGGGCGAGCCGGTGCCGTTCGCGCACCCGGCCGAGGCGTCCGTGCCGGGCCGGTGGGCCGTCGGCGGCGGCAGCGCGGGCGCGGCACCCGTCGGCCGGGCCGCGCCCCTCGGCCCCGCGGCCGCCACCGGGCCGAGCTGGGCCGCCCGCTACGGCCTGCGCGGCCACCTGGGGGAGGTGGCCTCGTGAAGGGACTCGACTCGGCCCTCGGCTCTGCTCTGCCCTCGGCTCTCGACCCGGCTTCGGCCGCGACGGCCCCTAGGCGCGGCACCGGCACCCCGGCCCGCGGCACCGGCACCCCGGCGCACGGCACCGGCACTCAGACGTGCGGCACCGGCACTCCGGCCCGCGGTACCGAAACCCCGACGCGCGGCACCGTCGACCCCGTCAAGGCGCTGCTCCACCGCCACCGCGAGCTCTGCGAGCGCGCCGTCGACCCGCTGGAGATCGCGGCGGGCCTGGAGGCGCACGGCGTCACCGACCGCACGGCCGCGCGGTTCCGGCACCGCGACGTGTTCGCCCTGGCCGAGGAGATGTACGCGCGCGTGCCGCGCGACAGCGACGAGTGGGACGCCCTCGACACCCCGGGGGACGACGGCGCCGCCCGGCCCGAGAGCGCGGCGCCCGAAGTCCACGCGGGCTGGCCCGTGTTCGCGCTGCTGCCCGGCGCGGTCTGCGCCCTCACCGTCGCAGGACTCGCCCTCACCGGCGGCGGCGCGCGTCTCGCCGTGACGCTCTGCGGGGCGCTCGCCCTGGCCGCCACGACACGTGTCGCCCTGCGGCACGGCCCGCTGCGCACCCCCCGCCCCGCCGCGTCGGCCACGCGCGCGTGGACCTGCTGGCTGCCCGCGTACGCCCTGCTCGGCGAGGGGCTGCTGCGCGCCGCAGCGCCGGGCGGCACGGACCGGCCCTGGGCGCCATCGGCCCTCGCCGCCCTCGGGCTCACCGCGGCGGTCGCACCCGGCCTCGCCTGCGCGCGGCTCTTCGCGGTGCGGGCCCGCGGGCGGCTCGGCAGCAGCCGGGGCCTCGCCGACTTCGCCGCGTCCGTACGGCCGCTCCTGATCGGCGTGTTCGCGCTCTACGCGGTCGCGGTCGCCCTGGCGCTCGCCGGAGCGGACGCCGCGCTCGGCTCCGGCGGGGCGGGCCCCGCCCTGGGCGTCGGCGCGCTGGCCGCGCTGCTGTGGCTCGGCCGCCTCCTCGCGGCACACGGCTCCACGCGCGCGGCCACCCTCGTGTACGCCGCGGTCGGCGCGGCCGAGGCGGCCACCCTGGCTCTCGCGTGGGCCGCGCGCCTTCCGGGCTGCGGCTTCCTCGCGACGCCGGTGGAGACCGCGGCCCTCACCTGGGGCGCGCCCGCCGCCGTCTGCGGGGCGGGCGCAGCCGTCCTGCTGGCCCGCGCGGTCCGGGTGCTCGGCCGCGCCTCCGCGCATGCCCGCGGGGGTGCGGCATGAACGTGCGCGCCGCCCTGCAGAGCCCGCGGCTCCGCCGCCAGGGACCTTCCTGCCAGGGCCCTTCGCGTCGGCGCCCGTCGTGTCGGCGGCCGTCGTGTCGGCGGCCTTCCCGCCAGGGATCTTCGTGTCGGCGGCCTTCCAGCCAGGGCCCTTGGCGTCGGTGCCCTTCGTGTCGGCGGCCTTCCCACCCGCGCCCTTCGCACCCGTGCTCTTCGCACCCGTGCCCTTCCCGCCCGTGCCCTTCCCGCACGCGGCCTCCCCGCCGTCCGCTTCCGCACCCCGGAGGCGTACCCCCCGACCGCACCGTCCCGGAGCGGTCCGCACCCCCGGCCCCGCGCACCCGGTGCGGGGCCCGGCGGCGCGGCCCCCGGTCGCGGCGGGCCGCGCCGGTCCATCCGTTACCCGAGACAGCCGGCACCACCCTGAAGGAGAAACGCAGATGACAAGGCCCAGCATCCGAGCGTCCGTCCCCGGAGGCGCCCGATGAGGGTGTTGCTGATCGGAGCCAACGGATACCTCGGCCGGTTCGTCGCCGACCGGCTGCTCGCCGACCCGGCGGTCCAGCTCACCGCGCTCGGCCGCGGGGACGACTCGGACGTACGGTTCGACCTCGCAAGCGGCAGCCCCGGCGCGCTCACCCGCTTCCTGGACGCCGTGCACCCGGGCGTCGTCATCAACTGCGCGGGCGCCACCCGCGGCGGCGCCCGCGAACTGACCCGGCACAACACCGTCGCCGTCGCCACCATCTGCGAGGCCCTGCGCCGCAGCGGCTGCGGCGCTCGCCTGGTGCAGCTCGGCTGCGGCGCCGAGTACGGCCCCAGCCAGCCCGGCTCGTCCACCGCCGAGGACGCCGTGCCACGCCCCGGCGGCCCCTACGGCGTCAGCAAACTGGCCGCCACCGAACTCGTCCTCGGCTCCGGGCTCGACGCCGTGGTCCTGCGGGTGTTCTCACCCGCGGGCCCCGGCACCCCCGCCGGATCGCCGCTCGGCCGCCTCGCCGAGGCCATGCGCCGCGCCATGCAGTCCGGCGACGGCGAACTGAAGCTCGGCGGGCTCGGCGTGCAGCGCGACTTCATCGACGTACGTGACGTCGCCCGGGCCGTGCACGCCGCCTCGCTCTCCGCCGCCCAAGGCATCGTCAACATCGGCTCCGGGCGCGCCGTGCGGCTGCGCGACGCCGCCGCCGTGCTCGCCCGCGTCGCCGGCTACGGCGGCGCCCTGCACGAACTCGACCAGCCGCCCGGCAGGCCGGGACTGCACCCGAGGCCCGACGCCGACCACGCGTCGCCGACCGCCTACCCCTACCCGGACGGCTGCGGCAGCTGGCAGCAGGCCGACGTGCGCACCGCGCGCGACCGGCTCGGCTGGCGGCCGCGCATCAACCTCGAAGAGTCACTCGCCGACATCTGGATGGAAGCCGCATGCCGCATCTAGGCCGCACACCGCGCCCCGGCCGCACCCCCCTGCCGGGCCGCAGGCCGCAGCCGACGGGCACCGCGGCGCCCGTCGTGCCGCGGACCGCCCTGCGCGTCGGCTTCGGCGTCCCCGGCACCGCCCACCCGCTGCTCGCCTCCGCCGAGTGGGCCGAACTCACCCGGTCCAGCGGCTCCTTGCACTGGGTCGTCCTGAACGTCGCGGGCGGCCCCGGCGACCGGCCCGACCCGCACTGCCTCGACGCCGCGGGACGACTGCGGAACGCGGGCGTCCGGGTGCTCGGCCACCTCGACGTGGCCCACGGCGCCCGCAGCTTCGGCGAGCTCGTCTCCGACGCCCACCGCTACCTCGACTGGTACCTGGTCGACGGCTTCTTCCTCGCCCGCTGCCCGACGGAGGCCGCGGAGCTCCCGGAGATCCGGCGCACCGTCACCACCCTGCGCGCGCTCCTGGGCAGGGCGCACGTGGTGTTCGGGCACGGCCGCCACCCCTACCCCGGATACGTGGAGAGCGCCGACCAGTTGGTGACGTTCAGCGGCCCCTGGACCGACTACCGCTGGTCCCAGGTCGCCGAGTGGACCGCCGACTACCCGCCCGAGCGCTTCTGCCACCTCGTGCACGGCGTGCCGCGCGGCCACCTCGACGAGGCGCTGCGCGTCGCCCGCTGGCAGGGCGCGTCGACGATCTACTTCACCGACCGCACGGACGGCAGCGGCGGCACCGGCGGCGACCCCTGGGAGGCGCTGCCCGGTTACTGGGACGAGATCGTCTCGCGTGTCGGACCAGGTGTCTCGGAATGAAGAAGGCCGTGGCAGTGTTACGGGGAGAACAACCGTTCCGCATATCCGACCAACGGAGTCCCCGTGTCGCTGCCACCCCTGGTCGAGCCAGCATCCGAGCTCACCGTCGACGAGGTCCGCAGGTACTCCCGCCACCTGATCATCCCGGACGTCGGGATGGACGGGCAGAAGCGGCTGAAGAACGCCAAGGTGCTCTGTGTGGGCGCCGGCGGCCTCGGGTCACCGGCGCTGATGTACCTCGCGGCGGCGGGCGTCGGCACCCTCGGCATCGTGGAGTTCGACGAGGTCGACGAGTCGAACCTGCAGCGCCAGATCATCCACAGCCAGGCCGACATCGGCCGCTCCAAGGCGGAGTCCGCGAAGGACTCGGTCCTCGGCATCAACCCGTACGTGAACGTGGTCCTGCACGAAGAGCGGCTCGAGGCCGACAACGTGATGGACATCTTCAGCCAGTACGACCTGATCGTCGACGGCACCGACAACTTCGCGACGCGCTACCTGGTCAACGACGCGTGCGTGCTCCTGAACAAGCCGTACGTGTGGGGCTCCATCTACCGCTTCGACGGCCAGGCGTCGGTGTTCTGGTCCGAGCACGGGCCCTGCTACCGCTGCCTCTACCCCGAGCCCCCGCCCCCCGGGATGGTCCCGTCCTGCGCCGAGGGCGGCGTGCTCGGCGTGCTGTGCGCCTCCATCGGCTCCATCCAGGTCAATGAGGCCATCAAGCTCCTCGCGGGCATCGGCGAGCCCCTGGTCGGCCGTCTGATGATCTACGACGCCCTGGAGATGCAGTACCGCCAGGTCAAGGTCCGCAAGGACCCGAACTGCGCGGTCTGCGGCGAGAACCCCACCGTCACCGAGCTCATCGACTACGAGGCCTTCTGCGGCGTCGTGTCCGAGGAGGCCCAGGAGGCGGCCGCCGGTTCGACGATCACTCCGCGGCAGCTCAAGGAGTGGATCGACGCCGACGAGAAGATCGAGATCATCGACGTCCGCGAGCCGAACGAGTACGAGATCGTCTCGATCCCGGGCGCCAAGCTGATCCCGAAGAACGAGTTCCTCATGGGCGCCGCCCTGGAGACCCTGCCGCAGGACAAGAAGATCGTCCTGCACTGCAAGACGGGTGTCCGCAGTGCGGAAGTCCTCGCCGTCCTGAAGTCCGCGGGCTTCGCGGACGCGGTGCACGTGGGCGGCGGCGTGATCGGCTGGGTGAACCAGATCGAGCCCGAGAAGCCGGTCTACTAGCCGCCGGGCCTCCGGGCCCGCTGCCTCGGCCTCAGCGGCCCCCGGGTGACTGCCACCCGGGGGCCGTTCGTCATGGCGCGCAGACCTTGCCGTCCCGCGGGACCTCGCCCTTGAGCAGGTAGTCGTCCACCGTGCCGTCGACGCAGTCGCTGCCGTTGCCGTACGCCCCGTGGCCCTCGCCCTTCCACGTCAGCTGGACGCCGACGCCCTCGCCCAGCTCGTCCGCCATCTTCCGGGCGCCCTCGTACGGCGTCGCCGGGTCCCCTGTGGTGCCGACGACCAGCACGGGGGCGGCGCCGGGCGCGCTCACCTCGGGAGTGTCCTGAAGACCGGCCACCGGCCAGTCGTGGCACCAGCCCGCCGTGTCCCAGGCCATGAAGCCGCCGAACACCGGCGATATCTCGCGGAACTCGGCGAGCCGTCGCTTGGCCGCGGCCGCCGTCGGCCGCGCCTTGGAGTCCCGGCAGCCGATCGCGCGCTGCGAGTGGCTCTGCGTGCTGTACGTACCGGACGCGGACCGCTCGTTGTACGTGTCGGCCAGCTCCAGGAGCGCCGTGCCGTCACCCTGCTCGGCCTTCTCCAGGGCGTCGGTGAGCACCGGCCAGGTCTGTCTGCTGTACAGCGCGACCAGGATGCCCGTCGTCGCGAGGGACTCGCTCAGCCTGCGGCCGGGCGTGGACGTGCGCAGCGGCTTCTTGTCCACGCGGCGCAGCAGGTCGGCTATCTTCCGCGTGCCCGTCTCGGGGACCTCGCCGGAGGACCTGAGGTAGTTCTCCAGGGCCCGCTGGAAGCCCCGCGCCTGGTTCTGCGCGTGGCCCACCGAGCCCACCGTCGGGTCGACGACCGCGTCGAACACGGCACGGCCCACCTTCTTCGGGAACAAGTGCGCGTAGACGCCGCCGAGTTCGGTGCCGTACGAGATGCCGAAGTAGTGCAGCTTCTCGTCGCCGAGCACCTGCCGCAGCACGTCCATGTCGCGGGCGGCGTCGGCCGTCGACACGTGCGGGAGCAGCTTCTTCGCGTCCCGCGCGCAGCCCGCGCCGAAGGCGGCCGCGTCGGCCAGATACTCCTTCTCCTCGGCCGGGGTGTCCGGCGTGGGGTCCGTGTGCTCCGCCGCCCGCGTCTGCTTGTCGCTGCGGCAGCGCAGGCCCTCGCTGCCCGCGACGCCGCGCGGGTCGAAGCTCACCAGGTCGTACCGCTCGCGCAGGTCGCCGTACGAGGGTGCGAACGCCGGGAGCATGGAGACGCCCGAGCCGCCGGGGCCGCCGAAGTTGAACACGAGCGAACCGATGCGGTCGCCGCGCTTCTCGGCTGTGGACGCGGCGCGGATCAGGGCGATGCCGATCGTCTCGCCGTCCGGCTCCGCGTAGTCCAGCGGGACCTTGAGGGTCGCGCACCGCCACTCCTCGCCGGGCGGCGCGTCCTCGCCCGCGCCTTCGCACGCGCCCCAGTCGAGCTGCTGCGAGACGACGGCCGCGGGCAGCGTGGACGACGGGTCCGGCCGCGGCTCGGGGTCGGCGCCCTGGGCCGCAGGGCGCCCGCCGTCCTTGCCGTTCGCGTCGTTCTTGTCGCCGGACGAACCGCTACAGCCCGCGGCGAGAGCGGCCACCAGCGTCACCGTGGTGGCCAGGGCCGCCGACCGTACGAAACGCGGCATGTCTCGCATCCCCCCTCGAAAGAACGTCCAGCCATCCTAGGCGGGGCCACTGACACCGCCCCGGCACACCCTCGGCCGCGCCCTTCGTCGGGTCGGACGGCCCTCAAGTGCCGGACGGGCCAGTCGCCTTGTCCGGCCCGCAGACCGTGCCCGACTTCGGCACCGTCCCGTCCAACAGATAGCCGTCCACCGCGCCGCGCACGCACTTGTCCTTGCTGTCGTACGCGCCGTGCCCCTGCCCCTTGTACGTCAGCTCGACGCCCACGCCCTCGCCGAGCGCGCCGACCATCTTGCGGGCGCCCTCGTACGGGGTCGCGGGGTCACCGGTGTTGCCGATGACGAGGACCGGCGCCGCCCCGGAGGCGCTGACGTCCGGGTGGTCGGCCTGGCCCGGCACGGCCCAGTCGGTGCAGCCGAGCATGCCCCACGCCAGGTAGTCGCCGAACAGCGGCGAGGCCTCCCGGAACCGGGGGAGCTTTTCCTCGACGTCGGCCGTCGTGTAACGCGGCTTGTCGTCGGCGCAGTTGATGGCGACGTTCGCGGCGGACAGGTTGCTGTACTCGCCGTCCTCGTTGCGCCCGTTCATCGAGTCGGACAGGAGCATGAGGATCCGTCCCTCCCCGTCGTAGGCCTCCGAGAGGCCCTCGGTGAGGTAGGGCCAGAAGTCCTGGGAGTACAGGGCCTGCACGATGCCGTTGGTGGCCGCGGTCTGGGTGAGGCGGCGCGGTGGGAGGCCGGGCAGCGGCTTGGCGTCCAGGTCCTTCAGGAGCTTCGCGATCCGGGCCTTGACGTCGTCCTCGGTGTCGCCGACGGGGCAGTCGTCCTCCTGGGAGACGCAGTCCTTCGCGAAGTTGTCGAGGGCGAGCTGGAAGCCCTTGGCCTGCCCCAGGGAGCCCTGTTCGGGCGATTCGGTGGGGTCGACGACCGCGTCGAACACGGCACGGCCCACGTTCTTGGGGAACAAGTGCGCGTAGACGCCGCCGAGTTCGGTGCCGTACGAGATGCCGAAGTAGTGCAGCTTCTCGTCGCCCAGCACCTGCCGCATCAGATCCATGTCGCGGGCCACGTCGGTGGTGCGCACATGGGGGAGGACCTTGCCGGAGTTCTTGTCGCACGCCTTGTTGAAGCTCTTGACGTTGTCGAGGAACTCCTTGCGCTCGGCCTCGTCGTCGGGCGTCGCGTCCTGCTGGAAGTACGTGTCGAGCTGTTCGTCGTCCTCGCACTTCACGCCGTCGCTGCGGCCGACGCCGCGCGGGTCGAAGCTCACCAGGTCGTAGCGGGTGCGCAGCTTCGCGTAGTCGGCGCCGAACGCGGGCAGCGTGGTGACGCCCGAGCCGCCGGGGCCGCCGAAGTTGAACAGGAGCGAGCCGATGCGCTGGTCCTCGGCGCCGCTGGCCCGCGCGCGGATGAGTGCGATGCCGATCGTGTCGCCCTCGGGCTTCTGCCAGTCCAGCGGGGCCTTCATGGTGGCGCACTGCCACGCGGCCCCGCCGGGCAGCGGCGACGGGGCTCCGCCGCCGCCCTCGGCCGCGGAAGGCGCCGGGCAGTCCTTCCAGCTGAGCTTCTGGTCGGGCCGGGCCTCGTCGGCGTCGGCGGTGTCCGAGGCCCCGTCACCGCAGGCCGCGAGCGCGGTGGACAGCAGGACGGCGGTGGCGGCCAGGGCCCTGGCACGCGGCGGGAGCTTGGGCATGGGTCCATCCTGCGGGGGAGCAGGGCGGGGCGCTCGGGGCACGAGCCGTGCGGGTGACCCGGCCGCCTCCGGGGCGTACGCGGCCGGGGCGGCGGCGCGCTACAGCTGGCCCTTGCGGGTCAGGTGGTTGAAGAACAGCCATCCGGGGAGCACCGGCAGCCACAGCGTGAGCAGCCGGTACAGCAGCACCGCGGGCGCCGCCACGTCCTTGGGCACGCCCACCGCGACGAGGCCGAGCGTGAGCGTCGCCTCGACCGCGCCGATGCCGCCCGGCGTGGGCGCCGCCGAGCCGAGCGCGTTGCCCGCGAGGAACACCACGGCGACGCTGGCCAGGCTCAGGGTGCCCATCTCCTCGCTGGCGAACGCCCGTACCGACGCGTCCAGGCACAGCACGAAGAAGAACGTCAGGAGCAGCATCCCGCCGATGCCGGTGAGCAGCTTCTGCGGGCGCTGCAGGACGTCCAGCATGCGCGGCACGACACCCGCGAACAGCGATCGCACGCGCGTGACGACGATCTTCCGCAGGAACGGGATGGCGGTCACCACCAGGACGAGCACCGCCACCGACAACAGGCCCGCGATGACCGTGCGCGAGGGGGTGAGCGACGGCGTCTTCTCGGTGCCCGTCAGATAGCCGAAGACGAGCAGCAGCAGGATGTGCGAGCCGAGCCCGAACAGCTGCGAGGCGCCGACGCTCGCCACCGCGAGCCCGGAGCGCACCCCGGACCGCTGGAGGAACCGGGTGTTCAGCGCGACACCGCCGACCGCCGCGGGCGCCACGATCTTCACGAACGACCCGGCGACCTGCGCGGCCACCGCCCGCAGGAACGGCACCCGCTCCGGCACGAAGCCGAGCAGGCTCATCGCCGCCGCGAAGTAGCTCAGCGCCGAGAACGCCACGGCCGCGGCGACCCAGCCCCACTCGGCCTCTCCGAAGATGGTGCCGAAGTCGACGTGCGTGAGCTGCGAGAGCAGGAAGTACGCGCCGAAGGCACCGGCGATGAAACTGATCAGCGTGCGCGGTCTGATCCGCTCCAGCTGCGCCGGTTCCACGGGCGCCGTCGGCCGGATCAGCAGCACCTGGTGGCGGATCTGGGTGAGCAGGTCCTCCTCGCGGGCCTGCTCCAGGGCCTCGTCTATGGCCTGCTTCTCGGCCTGCTTCTCCGCGCGCAGCGACTTGCGGGCCGCCGCCGAGTCCGGGGCCTGCTCCTCCGGCTCGTCCTCGCCGCGCGCCAGCTTGGCCTTCTGGGACGCCTCCAGGACCGCCTCGCGCTCGCGCTGGGCGCGCTCACGGGCCCGCTTGCGCAGCGTCGCGCGCGTGGAGCGCGTCAGGGCGATCGGCTGGAGCAGCGGCAGACAGTCGGCCACGGCGTCCGGCCCGAGCACGTCGACCGCCGACGCGACCGCGCGCTCCGCGCCGACGCGCAGGCCGAAGGCGGTGAGCAGCTGCGCGATGTCCATCCGCAGCACGAGGTCACCGGCCGCGATCTCGCCGCCGCGCAGATCCGTCAGGATCACCCTGCCGGAACGATCCACCAGGATGGCGTCCCCGGCGAGCCTGCGGTGCGCGATCCGCCGCGACTGGAGCGCCCGCACCTGCCGCCAGGTCTCCCGCAGCAGCTCGTCGGTCAGGGCCGCGTCGGGCAGCGAGTCCAGGGTCCGCCCGCCCGTGTGCTCGTAGACGAGGATCACCGCGTCCGGGCCCAGCTCGGAGGTGGCGATCAGCTTCGGCGCGTTGGCACCCGCGGCGATCGCCGCGTACGCGAGCAGCGCCTCCTGCTCCAGGGCCTGGCGCAGCGACTGGAGGCTGCGCCGGGTGGTGATGCTGCGCAGCGTGAGACGGCGCCAGACCCGGTAGAAGAACCCCTGCGCCTGCTGCTCGCGGTCGATGACCGTGACGTCGAGCGGTGGTCCGTCCTCCAGCGTGACGAAGTAGCGCCGGCCGCGGTCGCCCTGGTCCGTGCTGTCCCCGGTGTCCTCGCGGGCGGCGCTCACCGGGCGGAAGCCGACGTGCCGCAGGCCCGCGAGCAGCGTCTGCCCGGTGGGCTGCACGTTCGGCGAGCCGACCGCGTACAGCGTGCCGTACGCCACGGTCCAGCCGATCAGGACCGTCAGGATGATCGAGAACGGTGTCGTGTTGCCCGACACGAGCATCGTGAACGCTTCGAGCAGCAGCACCACGAGCAGCACGACGCGCCAGCGCGGGCGGCGCGCCATGCCCACGGCCGTCATGTACGCGATGACCGGGGCGAGGTAGCCGTGCACCGGGTCGGTCAGCGCGTGCACGTCGCCGGGCGAGGGCTGCGTCAGGGCGTCCTGGATGGACTCCGGGGCGCCCCTGGCGACCCACAGGTCGGTGGCGAGGGTCACGCCGTGCGCGAGGACGGCAGCGAGGACGCCGTCGGCGATGCGCAGCCCGTCCCGCTTGATCAGGCGCTCGATCGCGAACGCCACGGGCACGAGCAGGACGCCGATGCTCGCGGTCAGGCCCGCCAGCTTCATCAGCAGGTCCGGCGGCTCGCCGGTGCCCGCGTTGATGTCCTGCTCCAGGCCCGACGTCGTGCCGTGCGCGAACGCGGAGATCGCGAGCAGCACGGCGATCGCCAGCACGCCGATGAGCAGCCGCATCAGGTCGGAGGGGCGGTGCACGCGCGCGGGGAGCAGCGGCTCGTCGCCCTCCACGCGCTCGGCGTAGGAGTCGTCGGATTCGGTGTCGAAGCCGGGTACCTCGACCGGGGCGGCGGGCTGCCCGGAGGCGGCCGCGGGGCGCGGCTCGGCGGCTTCGGACGGCGGCTCGGGGTGGCTGCCGGACGGCTGCTCGGGGTGGCTGCCGGGCGACTGCTCGGGGTGGCTGCCGGGCGACTGCTCGGCGTGGGTCAGGGCCCGCGATTCCCGGCCTTCCCCGGCCGTACCGACGGACTCACCAGCACCGGGGCGTGACGTGTCCGCGGAGGTGCCAGCCGTCTTGTCGGAATGCACGCTCTGCTGCTCCGTCGCCTCTTCTTGATCTCGTATCACCAGTCACCGCCCGCATGATGGTGGCATGCCCCGCCGACAACGGGGGGCATCAGGGGGCAATCCGGGGGCGCGAAACGGTCACGATTTGCCACATCGGACCTTGTCGCCCACGGTCCCGTACGCTCCGTGGCCACCCCGTCACCGTGTCCGTGGCATGGGGCAGGATGGTCCGGATGAGCGAGGAGAGCGGAGCGGTGCCGGAGCTTCCGGAGTACGCGGAGCGGGTCCTGGAAGTGGCGGAAATGATTCCCCCGGGCCGGGTGATGACCTACGGAGACGTCGCCGAGTGGCTGGAGGAGGGTGGCCCCCGGCAGGTCGGCCGCGCGATGGCCCTCTACGGCGGCGCGGTGCCGTGGTGGCGCGTGGTCCGCGCCGACGGCACCCTGCTGCCCGGCCACGAACTGCGCGCCCTGGAGGCCTACCGCGCGGAGGGCACGCCCCTGCGGCAGGCCGGCCGGGCGGCGCAGGGGCACGTGCCGCGCATCGACATGCGCCGGGCGCGCTGGGACGGCGGGGCGGCCGCCGAAGGACCGGACGAGCGGCCGCAGGCTCCGGAAGGTCACAACTGACAGCTTCCGGCATCCGGGCCCGCGGTGGTGGGCCGCTGGTGGCCCGTACGGGGGAAGCCACACGCCCCACGCGACCGCTGGCGTAGCGTCGACAGCACGCATGCATCCTCACCCCGCGGCTGTCCCGCAGCCGCACCTCGACCAGAACACCCACCAGGACCGGCGACCCACGTGAGCTCCACTTCATCCGCCAGGCACGCGCGGCACCTGTCGTACCAGCAGGTACGACAGGGGGTCGCGGGCGCCTACCGACTGGTGCGTACCCCACCGGTCTCCGCGGACCCCCCTGAACTGGACGCACGACAGCGCGCCGTGGTTGACCACGACGGCGGCCCGCTGCTCGTTCTCGCAGGTCCGGGCACCGGCAAGACCACGACCCTGGTCGAGTCCGTCGCCGCGCGCATCGCCAAGGGCACCGACCCCGAGCGCGTCCTGGTGCTCACCTTCAGCCGCAAGGCCGCGGTGGAACTGCGCGACCGGATGGCCCACCGGATCGGCGCCGCCGACGCCCCGCAGGCGACCACCTTCCACTCCTTCTGCTACGCCCTGGTCCGCGCCCACCAGGACGCCGACCTGTTCGTCGAGCCGCTGCGGCTGCTCTCCGGACCCGAGCAGGACGTCGCCGTGCGCGAGCTGCTCGCCGGACAGCTCGGCCTCGGCGAGGAAGGCCTCTCCCGGGTCCGCTGGCCGGACGAGCTGCGCGCCTGCCTGACCACGCGCGGCTTCGCCGACGAGGTCCGCGCCGTCCTCGCCCGCAGCCGCGAGCTGGGCCTGGGGCCCGCCGCCCTCGACGCCTTCGCGCGCCGCAGCGGCCGCCCGGACTGGCGCGCCGCGGCCGCGTTCCTCGCCGAGTACCTCGACGTCCTCGACCTCCAAGGAGTGCTCGACTACGCCGAGCTGGTGCACCGCGCGGTGCTGCTCGCCCACCGCCCCGAGGTGGCGCGGGCCCTGGCCGCGCAGTACGACGCCGTGTTCGTGGACGAGTACCAGGACACCGACCCCTCCCAGGTGCGCCTGCTGCACGCCCTCGCGGGCGGCGGCCGCGACCTCATGGCCTTCGGAGACCCGGACCAGTCGATCTACACCTTCCGGGGCGCCGACGTGAACGGCATCCTCCAGTTCCCCGCCGACTTCCCGCGCGCGGACGGCACCCCGGCACCGGTCGAGGTCCTGACGACGTCCCGCCGCTCGGGCGCCGGACTCCTCGCCGCCACCCGCCTCCTCACCCGCCGCATGCCGCTGACCCGGCTGCCCGCGGCGAAGGTGCGCGCCCACCGCGAGCTCGCCGCCGTCAGGGACGACGGGCGCGTGGACGTCCTCACCTTCCCCACCGCCGGCGCGGAGATCGACAACATCGCGGACGTCCTGCGCCGCGCCCACCTGGAGGACGGCGTCCCCTGGAGCGAGATGGCCGTGCTCGTCCGCGCGGGCGCCCGCACCCTGCCCTCCTTCCGCCGCGCCCTCACCGCCGCGGGCGTCCCCCTGGACATAGACGGCGACGACATCCCCCTGCGCCACGAACCGGCGGTGACGGCCCTCCTGACGGCCTTGCGGACGGTGGCGACGGCGGTGGACCAGGCACGCCTGGGGGAGACGGCGAGGAGCGATGCTGCGCGTGCGCAGGAGGGGGATGAGGCGCGTGCCGAGGGGCCGATCGGGGCGCGTGCCGAGGGGGCTGCGGCGCGTACCGAGGGGCCGATCGGGGCGCGTGCGGAGGAGGCGACTGGGACGCGTGTCGAGGGGACGGCTGCCGCGCGTGCGGAGGACGCGGCCGCAGAGCGTGCGGCGGAGGCTGCCGCCGCGGGCCAGGCACGCTCCGAAGACGCCGCGGACGGCCCGACGGCCCCCGGCGTCGCCCCGGCCTGGCTCGGCACCGAGACCGCCCTGACCCTGCTCACCTCCCCGCTCGCGAGCATGGACGCCGCCGACCTGCGCCGCCTCGGCCGCGCCCTGCGCGAGGAGGAGCGCGCCGCCGGCAACCACCTGCCGCCGCCCTCCGACGAACTGCTCGCCCGCGCCCTGGCCGAACCGGAGCGGCTCGTCGCGCACGACCCCTCGTACGCCAAGGGCGCCCAGCGCCTCGGCGCGCTCCTCGCCCGCGCAGGCGCGTGCCTCGCGGACGGCGGCACCGCCGAGCAGGCCCTGTGGGAGCTGTGGAACGGCACCCCCTGGCCGCGCCGCCTGGAGCGCACCGCGCGGCGCGGCGGCGCGGCGGGCCGCAACGCCGACCGCGACCTCGACGCGGTGTGCGCCCTGTTCGCCACCGCCGCCCGCGCCGAGGAGCGCACCGGCGGCCGCGGTGCCCTGAACTTCCTGGAGGAGATCGAGGCCCAGGACATCGCCGCCGACACGCTCACCCGCCGCGCCGCCCGCCCCGACGCCGTACGCCTCATGACGGCACACCGCTCCAAGGGCCTGCAGTGGCGGCTCGTCGTCGTCGCGGGCGTCCAGGAGGGCCTCTGGCCCGACCTGCGCCGCCGCGGCTCTCTCCTGGAGGCCGACCGCATCGGGCGCGACGGCATCGCCGAACCCCTCACCCCCGGAGCACTCCTCTCCGAAGAGCGCCGACTGTTCTACGTCGCCGCCACGCGCGCGCGTGAACGCCTCGTCGTCACCGCCGTCAAGGCACCCGCCGAAGACGGCGACCAGCCGTCCCGCTTCCTCACCGAGCTCGGCGTCGAGCCCAAGGACGTGCCGGGCCGCCCGCGCCGCCCGCTGTCCGTCGCCGCGCTCGTCGCGGAGCTGCGCGCCACGACCGTCGACCCGCACGCCTCGGACGCCCTGCGCGAGGCCGCGGCCCAGCGCCTGGCCCGCCTCGCCGGACTCGCCGACACCGACGGCCGCCCCCTCGTGCCGTCCGCGCACCCCTCCCGCTGGTGGGGCCTGCACGAGCCGACAGCGAGCACGGCGCCCCTCCGGGACCGCGACAAGCCGGTCACCCTCTCCGGCAGCGCCCTGGACCAGCTCGCCAACACCTGCGCCCTGCAGTGGTTCCTGGGCCGTGAGGTGAAGGCGGACGCGCCCGCGACCGCCGCCCAGGGC
Source organism: Streptomyces sp. NRRL B-1347 (assembly GCF_000720325.1). Taxonomy (GTDB): domain Bacteria; phylum Actinomycetota; class Actinomycetes; order Streptomycetales; family Streptomycetaceae; genus Streptomyces. The sequence continues at coordinate 12,280 of NZ_JOJM01000054.1, read as the reverse complement.
TTCGGCAACGTCGTCCACGTCCTGGCCGACGAGGTCGCCTCCGGGCGCACGCCCGCCGATCTCGACGTCCTCATGGAACGCCTCGAATCGGTGTGGGACGCCCTCGCCTTCGACGCCCCCTGGAAGTCCGACCAGGAGAAGGAGAACGCGCGCGGAGCGCTCGAACGGTTCCTCCAGTGGCACGTCAGCGGCGCCCACGCGGGCCGCACCCCCGTAGCCAGCGAGCACGGCTTCGACGTGACCCTCGAAGCAGGCCCCTACGAAGTGCGCGTACGCGGCTCCATGGACCGCGTCGAACGCGACGGCGAAGGCCGCGCCTACGTAGTCGACTTCAAGACCGGCAAACAGGCCCCCAGCGCCGCCGACGTCGCCCGCCACCCCCAGCTGGCCGTCTACCAGCTCGCGGTGCGCGAGGGCGCGGCCGACGACGTGTTCGGCGGCACGCGCCCCGCTGCGGGCGGCGCGGAACTGGTGCACCTGCGCCAGGGCGCCGCCAAGAAGGACGGCGGCGACGCCCTGCCGAAGGTCCAGACGCAGCAGCCACCGGAAGGCGGCGACGGCGACTGGGTCGGCGACCTCCTGGCCACCGCCGCGGGCAAGGTCCTCGACGAACGCTTCACGCCCGCAACGGGCCAGCACTGCACCCACTGCGCCTTCCGCACCTCGTGCAGCGCCCTCCCCGAAGGCCGCCAGGTCGTGGAGTGACGCCCGCCACCGGCCTCCCGGGTGGTGGTCAACGTCACGTCCCACCACCCGAGCCCATAGCACTCGCACAGGCCATCTAAAGTCTCGGTAAAGCTGAACCGTGCATGCTGCGGGGTGCGTCCCGCACCCCCCGAACGTGCACCGTCCTGAGGAGAGTCACCATGGCAGCCAACCGGAAGCTCCTGGCAGCGGCAGCCGCCTGCGCCGCCGCCGTCATCGGCGTCACGGGCTGCAGCAGCGACGGCGACAAGGACCCCTTCGAGGGCATGAGCGCCGACAAGATCGCCAAGAAGGCCGTGGACGCCTCGAAGGGCGCGGGCTCCTTCAAGGTCTCCGGCCAGGGCGAGGAGGACGGCAAGAAGGTCCAGATCGACTTCGCCGTCGCCGAGTCCGGCGACTGCCAGGGCAAGACCGGCTCCGCGGCGAACGGCACCGGCGAGATCCTCGTCGTCGACAAGACCTCGTACTTCAAGGGCGACGAGCAGTTCTGGAAGTCCACCGGCAGCGCCGCCATGGGCGACAAGCTCAAAGGCCGCTGGATGAAGTCCCCGCGCGGCGAGGACAGCAAGACCTGCGACAAGGACGAGATGTTCAACTCCGCGAAGCTCAAGGGGCTCAAGCGGGAGAAGGACGCCGAGGTCGACGGCGAGAAGGCGGCCGTCCTCACCAAGAAGACCGGCAAGAAGCAGCTGACGTACTACGTCGCGCTCGACGGCAAGCCGTACTTCCTGCGGATCGAGGAGAAGGGCGCCGACCCCACCAAGATGAACTTCAGCGACTACGGCAAGTCCGTCGTCGTGAAGGCCCCGCCGGCCGACCAGGTCATCGAGCAGAAGGACCTCAAGGACCTCCTCACCGGCTGACCCCGAGACGCCCCGAGCGGCGGCCACCGACCACCGGACCCCACCCCGGTTGTCAGTGGCCGCCGCTAGCCTTTCTCACGTGCCTTCCCGCCTCACCGACCCCGACGAGCTCAAAGAGCTCCTCGGCATCCCGTTCACCCCGGAGCAGACGGCCTGCATCACCGCGCCGCCCGCCCCGCAGGTGATCGTGGCCGGAGCCGGATCGGGCAAGACGACGGTGATGGCCGCGCGCGTGGTCTGGCTCGTCGGCACCGGCCAGGTCGCCCCCGAGCAGGTCCTCGGCCTGACGTTCACCAACAAGGCGGCAGGCGAGCTCGCCGACCGCGTCCGCCAGGCCCTCGTCAAGGCGGGCGTCACGGACCCGGACCCGGCCGACCCCGACGACGCCCCGGGCGAACCGGTCATCTCCACGTACCACGCCTTCGCCGGACGCCTCCTGACCGAGCACGGCCTGCGCATCGGCCTGGAACCCACCTCCCGGCTCCTCGCCGACGCCACCCGCTTCCAGCTCGCCGCACGCGTACTGCGCGAAGCCCCCGGCCCGTACCCGGCGCTCACCCGCTCCTTCCCCGACCTCGTCAGCGACCTCCTGGCCCTCGACAGCGAGCTCGCCGAGCACCTCGTGGACCCCGGCAGGCTCCGCGCGCACGACGCCGCACTCCTGCGCACCCTGGCGGGCGCCAAGCTCACCAACGGAGACCTCCGCAAGGTCCCCGAGGCAGCCACCGCCCGCACCGAGCTCACCGGCCTCGTCGAGCGGTACCGCGACGCCAAGCGCGCCCGCGACCTGCTCGACTTCGGCGACCAGATCGCCCACTCCGCGACCCTCGCCCGCACCCGCGCGGAAGTCGGCGCGATCCTGCGCGAGGAGTTCCACGTCGTCCTCCTCGACGAGTACCAGGACACGTCCGTCGCCCAGCGCATCCTCCTCGCGGGCCTGTTCGGCGGCGGCACCGGCCACCCCGTCACCGCCGTCGGCGACCCCTGCCAGGCCATCTACGGCTGGCGCGGCGCCTCCGTGGCCAACCTGGACGACTTCCCGCACCACTTCGCCCACGCCGACGGCCGCCCCGCCGCCCGCCACGCGCTCAGCGAGAACCGCCGCAGCGGCGGCCGCCTCCTCGACCTCGCCAACGGCCTCGCCGCCCCCCTGCGCGCCCGCCACGCGGGCGTGGAGGCCCTGCGGCCCGCCCCCGGCGCCGAGCGCGACGGCACGGTCCGGTGCGCCCTCCTGCGCACCCACGCCGAAGAGATCGACTGGATCGCCGACTCCCTCGCCCACCTCGTCCGCACCGGCACCGCACCCGGCGAGATCGCCGTCCTGTGCCGCACGGCCACCGACTTCGCCGACATCCAAGGCGCCCTCGTCGCCCGCGACGTACCCGTCGAGGTCGTCGGCCTCTCCGGGCTCCTGCACCTGCCCGAAGTCGCCGACCTCGTCGCCGTCTGCGAAGTCCTCCAGGACCCCGGAGCCAACGCCTCCCTGGTGCGGCTCCTCACCGGCCCCCGCTGGCGCGTCGGCGCCCGCGACCTCGCCCTCCTCGGCCGCCGCGCCCGCCTCCTCGTCCGGCACGGCCACCCCGCGCCCGGAGACCCCGACGACCCCGAAGCCGCCGACCGGCGCCTCGCCCACGCCGTGGAAGGCGTCGACCCGTCCGAGGTGATATCGCTCGCGGACGCCCTCGACACCTTCCTGGAGTCGCCGATCGACGCCTCCGAAGACGACGGCCTGCCCTTCTCCGCGGAGGCACGCGTCCGGTTCGCCCACCTCGCCGCCGAACTGCGCGACCTGCGCCGCTCCCTCGCCGACCCGCTGATGGACGTCCTGCACCGCGTCCTCGCCGTCACCGGCCTGGAAGTCGAGCTGTCCGCGTCCCCGCACGCCCTGGCCGCCCGCCGCCGCGAGACCCTGTCCAACTTCCTGGACGTCGCCGCGTCCTTCGCCGCCCACGACCCCGCGGCCTCCCTGCTCGCCTTCCTCGGCTTCCTGCGCACCGCCGCGCAGTACGAGAAGGGCCTCGACAACGCCCTGCCCGGCGGCGAGAACACCGTCAAGGTGCTCACCGCCCACAAGTCCAAGGGCCTGGAGTGGGACGTCGTCGCCGTCCCCGGCCTCGTCACCGGCACCTTCCCGAGCGCCCAGGGCCGCGAGAAGTGGACCGCGCAGGCCAAGGTCGTCCCGCACGCCCTGCGCGGCGACGCCGACACCCTGCCCGACGTCGACACCTGGGACGCCAAGGGCCTGAAGGCCTTCCACGCCGCCATGAAGGAGCACCAGCACACCGAGGAGCTCCGCCTCGGCTATGTGACGTTCACCCGGCCCCGCAGCCTCCTCCTGGGCTCCGGCCACTGGTGGGGCCCCACCCAGAAGAAGCCGCGCGGCCCCTCCGACTTCCTGACGGCGCTGTACGACCACTGCGCGGCCGGCCACGGCGAGATCGAGGCCTGGGCCGACGAGCCGCAGGACGGCGAGGAGAACCCCGCCCTGCGCGAGGCCGCCGCCGACCACGCCTGGCCGCTCCCGCTCGACCCCGCGTCCCTGGCCCGCCGCCGCGCCGCCGCCGACACCGTCCAGGCACACCTGAACCGCCTCAGGACGGGCGGCGCCCGCGACCACCAGCAGTCCCACCCGGCAGCGGACCCGGCAGTCGACCCGGAGTGGCCGCCACCCCCGGAGGACGACGAGTACGACGAGCACTATGACGAGTACGACGAGCACTATGCGGACGAAGGCGCGCCCTACGAAGACGAAGGCGCGCCCTACGAAGACGAAGGCGCGCCCTACGAAGGAGACAGCGGCCCCCTTCCCGAGGACGAGGACCCCGCCGACTGGGACGCCTGGAGCAGCGACCGCCCGACGCCCCCGACCCGGACCCCGGCCGTCCCGCACGCACGCGTACCGCACGCCACCGCACCCGCGCAGCCCCTGACCCCGGAAGAACTGCGCACCCTCGCCTCCTGGGACCGCGACCTGGACGCCCTCGCCGACGAGCTCCTGCGCGCCCGCGAAGGCGTACGCGACGTGCCCCTGCCGACCACCCTCACCGCCACCCAGCTGCTGCGCCTGGCCACCGACCCCGACGGCCTCGCCCAGGAGCTCGCCCGGCCCATGCCCCGGCCGCCCCAGCCCGCCGCCCGACGGGGCACCCGCTTCCACGCCTGGGTGGAGGCCCGCTTCGAAGAGCTGCGCCTGCCCATGCTCGGCCCGGAGGAACTCCCCGGCGGCGCCCCCGGAGAAGCCGACATCGCCGACGAGCGCGACCTGGAAGCACTCAAGGAAGCCTTCGAACGCACCGAATACGCCCGCCGCACGCCCTACCGCGCCGAGGTCCCCGTCCAGCTCACCCTCGCGGGCCGCCTCATCCGCGGCCGCGTGGACGCCGTCTACAAGCACGGCGAAGGCGCCGACACCACGTACGAGATCGTCGACTGGAAGACCAGCCGCACCCAGGACGCCGACCCGCTCCAGCTCGCCGTGTACCGCCTGGCCTGGGCCGAGCAGCACGGCGTCCCCCTGGAGTCGGTGACGGCCGCCTTCCTGTACGTCCGCAGCGGCGACGTCGAGCGCCCGAGGCACCTGCCCGGCCGGGCGGAGCTGGAGCGGCTGCTGCTCGGCGAGGACGAGCCCGAGCACGAGGGCCAGGACGAGGGCGGCGACGGCAAGGAAGGCGGTGACAGCGGCCCGCGCGGCGGCGACCGCAGCGGCGGCCCGCGCGGAGGGAACAGCGGTGGTCCGGAGCCCGACCGGCCACCGGACAGGACCGCCCCCGTGGGCCGATAGGCTCGTCACCATGAGTAAGTCCGCCGACCAAGCTGACAGTGTCGTCAGCGCCGTACGCGAGTACGTCGACGACCACCGCGCCGCCTTCCTCGACGACCTCGCCGAGTGGCTCCGCATCCCGTCCGTGTCGGCGCAGCCCGAGCACGCCGACGACGTGCGCCGCAGCGCCGACTGGCTCGCCGCCCGACTGAAGGACACCGGCTTCCCGACCGCCGAGGTCTGGGAGACAGCGGGCGCCCCCGCCGTCTTCGCCGAGTGGCCCTCCGGCGACCCACAGGCCCCCACCGTCCTCGTCTACGGCCACCACGACGTGCAGCCCGCCGCCCGCGAGGACGGCTGGGACACCGACCCCTTCGAGCCCGTCATCCGCGACAACCGCCTCTACGCGCGCGGTGCCGCCGACGACAAGGGCCAGGTCTTCTTCCACACCCTCGGCGTGCGCGCCCACCTCGCCGTCACCGGCCGCACCGCCCCCGCCGTGAACCTGAAGCTGATCGTCGAGGGCGAGGAGGAGTCCGGCTCCGCGCACTTCCGCGACCTCATCGAACGCCACCGCGACCGCCTCACGGCCGACGCCGTCGTCGTCTCGGACACCGGCATGTGGTCCAAGGACACCCCGACCGTCTGCACGGGCATGCGCGGCCTCGCCGACTGCGAGATCGAGCTGCACGGCCCCGACCAGGACATCCACTCCGGCTCCTTCGGCGGCGCCGTCCCCAACCCGGCCACGGCCGCCGCCCGCCTGGTCGCCGCACTCCACGACGACCACGCGCGCGTGGCCGTGCCCGGCTTCTACGACGGCATCGTCGAGCTCACCGACCGCGAACGCGACCTCTTCGCGGAGCTGCCCTTCGACGAGGCCGAATGGCTGCGCACCGCCAAGTCGTACGCCCCCCATGGAGAAGCCGGACACACCACCCTGGAGCGCGTCTGGGCCCGCCCGACCGCCGAGGTCAACGGCATCGGAGGCGGCTACCAAGGCCCGGGCGGCAAGACGATCATCCCGTCGAGCGCCCACCTGAAGCTCTCCTTCCGCCTGGTCGCGGGCCAGGACCCCGACCACGTCGAAGAAGCCGTCCGCGCGTGGGTGGCCGACCAGCTGCCCGCCGGCATCCGGCACACCATCACCTTCGGCGCCGCCACCCGCCCCTGCCTGACCCCGCTCGACCACCCCGCCCTGCAGTCCGTCGCCCGCGCCATGGGCCGCGCCTTCGAGCAGGAGATCCGCTTCACGCGCGAGGGCGGCTCAGGACCGGCAGCCGACCTCCAGGACGTCCTCGGGGCGCCCGTGCTCTTCCTCGGCATCTCCATCCCCTCGGACGGCTGGCACGCGCCGAACGAGAAGGTCGAGCTCGACCTGCTCCTCAAGGGTGTCGAAACCACCGCCTACCTCTGGGGCGACCTCGCGGAGCACTGGCGCGATGCACCCTGAGCACACCGAAGACACCTGCTCGCTGAACCACCCATTCCACCGGGGGAGTTGGAAGCACCAGTGACCACCTGGACCGACCGCGCCGCAGACCGCCCCGTCTCGCTCACCGTACCGAGCGGCATCGACCGCGCGGCCCACCACCGCCTCGACGAGGCCTGGCTCGCCGCCGCGTGGAGCCACCCCTCGACCCGCGTCTTCGTGGTCTCCGGCGGCCAGGTCCTCATCGACGAGACCCCCGACGGCCGCACCGAACTGGTGATGACCCCCAGCTTCGAAGCGCCCCTCACCGAAGCCCACCGCTACTTCCTGGGCACCGACGACGACGGCGTGAGCTACTTCGCCCTCCAGAAGGACTCCCTGCCCGGCCGCATGGACGCCTCCGCGCGCGCCGCCGGACTGCGCGAGGCGGGCCTTCTCCTGTCCCCCCGCGACGCGGGCCTGATGGTGCACGCCGTCGCCCTGGAGAACTGGCAGCGCATGCACCGCTTCTGCTCGCGCTGCGGCGAACGCACCGTCATCGCGGCCGCCGGCCACATCCGCCGCTGCCAGGCCTGCGGCGCCGAGCACTACCCCCGCACCGACCCGGCCGTGATCATGCTCGTCACGGACGAGAAGGACCGCGCGCTCCTCGGCCGCCAGGTCCACTGGCCCGAAGGCCGCTTCTCCACGCTCGCGGGCTTCGTGGAGCCCGGCGAGTCCATCGAGCAGTCCGTGCGCCGCGAGGTCTGGGAAGAAGCGGGCGTCACCGTCGGCGACGTCGAGTACGTCGCCAGCCAGCCCTGGCCCTTCCCGTCCAGCCTGATGCTCGGCTTCATGGCGCAGGCCACGTCGTCCGAGATCAACGTCGACGGCGAGGAGATCCACGAGGCCCGCTGGTTCTCCCGCGACGACCTGCGGGCCGCGTTCGAGTCCGGGGAGGTCCTGCCTCCCTACGGCATCTCGATCGCGGCCCGCCTGATCGAACTCTGGTACGGCGAGTCCCTGCCGCGCCCCGGCGCGGCAGCCTGACCCGGCCCCTCGGGACCTAGGCGGCCAGCTTCTGCTTCACCTGCGCCAGCGAGGGGTTCGTCAGCGTCGAACCGTCCGGGAAGAGAACGGTGGGAACCGTCTGGTTCCCCCCGTTCGCCTTCTCGACGAACGCGGCGGACTCCGGGTCCTGCTCGATGTTGACCTCGGCGTACGCGATGCCCTCGCGGTCCATCTGGCTCTTCAGCCTGCGGCAGTAGCCGCACCACGTGGTGCTGTACATCGTCACAGTGCCCGGCATGTCTCTCGCGCTCCTTCACGGCTCGGGGATGCGTCATCGCACTTCGGGGTGCGTCGTCGCACCCAGTCGAACGTACGCGACGACGCCACCATTCCCGCCCCCGCGCCCCACCCGCCCACGCACCCGCTCCGGCACCAGGACGTGCCCCGGCACCAGGACGTGCTCCAGCACCAGGACGAGCCTCGGCATCAGGACGTGCCCCGGGCCGCCCCGGGATTAATACGACTGCGACCGCACCCCTGTGGACAACCCGCTCACGCGTCCCACGAGAACTGGCAGCATTGAGGGGTGACAGCAGCAACGCACTCCACCCTCTTCCCGCGGGTCCCGGACTCGGCCGACGCGGTGCTCGACGGGCTCGACCCCGAGCAGCGCGAGGTCGCCACGGCCCTGCACGGGCCGGTCTGCGTGCTCGCGGGCGCCGGCACGGGCAAGACCCGCGCCATCACCCACCGCATCGCCTACGGAGTCCGCGCGGGCATCCTCCAGCCCGCCAGCGTGCTCGCCGTCACCTTCACCAACCGCGCCGCAGGCGAGATGCGCGGCCGACTGCGCCAGCTCGGCGCCCAGGGCGTCCAGGCCCGCACCTTCCACTCCGCCGCCCTGCGCCAGCTCCAGTACTTCTGGCCCAAAGCCGTCGGCGGCCCCCTGCCCCGACTAGTCGAGCGCAAGATCCAACTCGTCGCCGACGCCGCGGCCGCCTGCCGCATCCGCCTCGACCGCAACGAACTGCGGGACGCGACCGGCGAGATCGAATGGTCCAAGGTCACCCAGACCGTCCCCGCCGACTACGCCGCCGCGGCGGCCAAAGCAGGCCGCGAAACCCCCCGCGACCCCGCCGAGCTCGCCCAGCTCTACGCGGCCTACGAGGACCTCAAGCGGGACCGCTCCGTCATCGACTTCGAGGACGTCCTGCTCCTCGCCGTCGGCATCCTCCAGGACCGCCACGACATCGCCGAACAGGTCCGCTCCCAGTACCAGCACTTCGTCGTCGACGAGTACCAGGACGTCAGCCCCCTCCAACAGCGCCTCCTGGAGCTGTGGCTCGGCGAGCGCGACAGCCTCTGCGTCGTCGGCGACGCCAGCCAGACCATCTACTCCTTCACCGGCGCCACCCCCGACCACCTCCTCGACTTCCGCACCCGCCACCCCGGCGCGACCGTCGTCAAACTCGTCCGCGACTACCGCTCCACCCCCCAGGTCGTCCGCCTGGCCAACGGCCTGCTCGCCCAGGCTCGCGGCCGCGCCGCCGACCACCGCCTGGAACTCGTCTCCCAGCGCGAGGCCGCCGCCGAACCGGTCTACACCGAGTACACGGACGAACCCGCCGAAGCCGAAGGCGCCGCCCGCCGCATCCGCGCCCTCATGACCGACGGCGTCCCCGCCAGCGAGATCGCCGTCCTCTTCCGCACGAACTCCCAGTCGGAGATCTACGAACAGGCCCTGGCCGACGCCGGCATCCCCTACCAGCTCCGCGGCGCCGAGCGCTTCTTCGAACGCACCGAGGTGCGCGAAGCCGGCGCCGCCCTGCGCGGCGCCGCCCGCTTCGGCGCCAACGACTCCCTCCTCGACGACGTCGTCGACCTGCCCTCCCAGGTCCGGGCCGTCCTCTCCACCAAGGGCTGGACCACCGAGCCCCCCGCGGGCTCCGGCGCCGTCCGCGACCGTTGGGAGTCCCTGGCCGCCCTCGTCCGCCTCGCCGAGGACTTCGCCCGGGCCAACGCGAGCGCGACCCTCGCCGACCTCGTCGCCGAGCTGGACGAGCGCGCCGCCGCCCAGCACGCCCCCACCGTCGAAGGCGTCACCCTCGCCTCCCTGCACGCCGCCAAGGGCCTGGAGTGGGACGCCGTCTTCCTGGTCGGCCTCGCCGAAGGCATGATGCCGATCACCTACGCCAAGACCGACGAACAGGTCGAGGAGGAGCGCCGCCTCCTCTACGTCGGCGTGACCCGCGCCCGCGCCCACCTCTCCCTGTCCTGGGCGGTCTCCCGCTCACCGGGCGGGCGCCCCAACCGCCGAGCCACCCGGTTCCTCGACGGACTGCGCCCCGGCTCGGGCGCGACCGCCGGGGCGCGCGCGGCAGGCGGCACGGGCGGCATCGAGCGCGGCACGGGCGGCGGCGCCGAGCCCGGCGGCCCCAGAGCCCGCCGCCGCGGCAGCCGCACCCCGGCCCGCTGCCGCGTCTGCGGCCGCACCCTCACCGAAGCGGGTGAGATGAAACTCATGCGGTGCGAGGACTGCCCGTCGGACATGGACGAAGGGCTCTACGAGCGCCTGTGCGAGTGGCGCGCGGGGCGCGCGCGACGCATCGGACAGCCCGCGTTCTGCGTCTTCACGGACAAAACCTTGATCGCCATCGCCGAGTCCGTGCCCGAGGAGGAGGGCGAGCTCGCCCGCATCCCCGGCGTCGGCCAGCGCAAGGTGCGCACCTACGGCACCGAAGTCCTCGCCATTTGCGCAGGTCAGGAGGTTGTCGATGGTGACGAGGGCAACTGATTCAAACTCGTCGAAAAAATAGTTTGCGCATGCCCCAGCAATCCCCATAGGTTCTTAGCACGGAACACGGCGGGCTTCTCCGGAGCCCCGGTTCCGTGCTGTACTTGTCAGTCCGAAGGATCGGCCCCGGCCGATCCCCTAGACGCCGAGAGGAGGCGATTCCAGTGATCAGCACCAACAAGAGCTTCATCAGCACCGTCAAAATGACCGATCGCTCGGTCGTCGCCTCCTGCCTGCTCGGCTTCTCGCACCAGGGCACCGGTCTGTTCGTCGGCAGCAATGCCGCCGCCCGCCCGGCTGCCTCCCTGCCCACCACGGGTCTCAAGATCCGTGAAGGCAATGAGCGACCGACCCAGGCACCGGAAGCAGCAGTAGCGATGGCACAGGCGCAGGCCTATGTCTCCGCGGCAGCCGGTGCCGGATTCCGGAAGCAGACGACGCAGCAGCACCACACGATGTGGGCCTTCCGTGGGCTCGAACCCTGGAGTGATCCAGTCTGATCTCGATCAGACCGGCGCCTTCAGGGCCGCGGAACCCCACCCGGGATCCGCGGCCCTTCTGTTTTCCCCGAAACAGGGAGACAGAACGAAGGGGCCACCGCAAGACCCGGTACCAGCCGCCAACCGGCCGAACCCGGCCGGAACGACCAGACGAGGAAGAACACCACCGTGCAACTCGAAGCGCACGCCCCGTCCGTACCGCCTTCAGAGACGCTCCCCCCGCCCGCACCCACGGAGGACCCGACCTTGACTCCCCTCACCGCGCTCACCGCGCTCGACGACGCCATCGAGAACCTCGGCGTACCCGTCCCCTGCCGTGCCTACGACCCGGAGGTCTTCTTCGCCGAGTCCCCGGCCGACGTCGAGTACGCCAAGTCGCTGTGCCGCACCTGCCCGCTGATGGAGGCCTGCCTCGCTGGCGCCAAGGAGCGGCGTGAGCCGTGGGGCGTCTGGGGCGGTGAGCTGTTCGTCCAGGGCGTCGTCGTAGCCCGCAAGCGCCCGCGTGGGCGTCCGCGGAAGAACCCGGTAGTCGCATGAGTACCGCCGGAACGATCGACCGCCCCCTGACGCACGACCCGAAGAAGCAGGCCCCGATGAAGGCACCCGCGACCGAGCCCACCGGCTCCGCGACCCCAGACTTCACCACCACCGGCGCGACCGGCTCGCGCCAGAACAGGACCCGAGAGATGCAACTCATCCCAGAAGCCATGGCCCGTGCGCATATGCACGAGCGACTGCGTGAGGCCGAGCTGCAACGCCCGGCCGCCCGCCTGATCGCGGCCCGCCGCATGCAGCGCCGCGCCGAGCGCGCGTCCCTGCGCGCCCGCCGCGCGCTCGCCATGGCGGTCATGCAGTAAAACCACCGCCACGCGGCATCGGAAGCTCCCGCCGAGCTTCCCGGAAAACCCGCGGGGGCCGGTCCGAACGGACCGGCCCCCGCGGTGCGTTGTGCCCGCCGATCACCCGGCGACGGCGATAAGGTCACCGAGTGGACCAGCAGCCTTCTCAACCTGCGGACACCGAGGATCTCGTGTGCTCCCGCTGCGGCACGGTCGCCGACGGCCGGCCCCCCACCTGGACCTGCTCCGTGGAGAACGGCGTCCGCCACTACTACTGCGACACCTGTGCTCGGGAGAACATTCGGGCCATTGAGGGGAGACTCGACTCGGCCTGGTGGCTGTCTCTTATACACATCTCCGAGCCCACGAGACCGAGGCTGATCTCGTATGCCGTCTT
>NZ_JOJM01000053.1 GCF_000720325.1 Streptomyces sp. NRRL B-1347 | reverse complement strand
GGGGGGCGGCGCGCGGCGGGGCGGGGCACGCGGGGTCCGCGCGGGCGGCGTGACAGCGGCGCGGTCGGCCTCAGCGCCTGCGGCGGGACAGACAGTCGACGAGGGAGCTCCACTCCTGCCGCACCGCGCCGGGCAGCTCCGCCGCGTCGAGCGCGGCGAGGGCCGACGCCACCTGGTGGGCGGCCGCCTCCTCGGCGCGCTCCCGGCCGCCCGCGGCGGCGAGGCGGCGCATGACCTCGGGCACGCGGTCCCGCGGCAGCGGCACGGAGTCGAGCAGCTCCGCGACGCCTCGGCCCGCGGCGGAGTCCGCCGTCGCGGCGAGCACCAGCGGCAGCGTCTTCTTGCCGCGGACCAGGTCCGTGCCGACGGGCTTTCCGGTGAGCGCGCCGTCGCCCCACAGGCCGAGCACGTCGTCCAGGATCTGGAACGCCACGCCGAGGTCGCTGCCCGCCCCGCGCAGGGCGCGCACCACCGGCGGCGGCGCGTCCGCGAGCACGGCGCCGAGGGCCGCCGCGCAGCCGAAGAGCGCTCCGGTCTTGCCCCGGGCCATGTGCGCGTACCGGCTCGCGGACACCTCGCGCAGCGCGCACCGCTCCAGGGCGAGGTCCTCCGCCTGGCCCTCCACCATCCGCTCCACCGTGCCGATGAGCTCCTCCATGGCGGCGCGGGCGCCCGGCGCCTGCGCGCGGAAGACGGTGGCGACGGCCTGGACGACGAGGGCGTCACCGGCGAGCACCGCGGCGCCGGTGCCGAACCGGGCCCACGCCGCGGGCCTGCCGCGCCGCTCGGTGTCGCCGTCCATGATGTCGTCGTGCAACAGGGAGAGCTGGTGCACGAGTTCCACGGCCGTACCGGCGACGGCGGCGAACCGCTCGGGTGCTTCGACGGAGCGCACCGAGAGCAGCGCGAGCGCGGCGCGCACCCGCTTGGCCACGTGCCGCACCGGCGTCGGGGACGCGTCGGCGTCCCAGCCCAGGTGGTAGCGGCAGACGGCGGCCATCGACGGGTGAAGCCGGTCCACGGCCGCCCGCAGCGGCGGATCGACAAGCGCCGTCCCGCGGCGCAGCAGCTCCTCGCCGTCCGCGGTGGGGCCCGACCGCGGGGTGCCGTACAACGACGTGTCTGTCATGGATCTTCGCCCGTCCGTCGTCCCGCACCGGTGTCGGCCCCTCCGGTCGCCTAACGACGGGGGAGATCACCGGTTGTGACGGTTCGCGCTACGGAGTGACGGCCCGGCGGGAGCGGACACGACGTCGTGGGTGCGGTGCGACGGTTGACGTAGGCGCACGGGGCGCGCGGAGGGCTCCGTGCGCCAAAGGGCGGCCCGTCGTCCGGCGGCCCGGCGGCGGAATCGGATTCGAACTGACGCCGGGCCCCGCGGCACGTCTCGGCCGGGGCCCGGCGGCCTGCGGGACGCGGTTCGCGGCACGGCACGCGTCCCGGGGGCGCGGGCACCGCTGGGCACGCGACCGGCCGGGTCCGTGCGCGGAGGGGGCCAGTGGCCCGAAGTGCGCGCGGGCGCAGCCGAAAACACTCGAATGCTCCCGCCTCGTGCGGCCCCGGAGCGCGCGGTTTTTCCCAACATCCTGTCGGCTCGTTCGCGCCGCGCGGGGCTTTCGGTGGCCCCGACGGGCCTCGAAACTGTGCGCCCGGCGTTTGCCACCGGCAGGCGCGGCGGCGGTGGAAGGACGGCGGACGAGGTCATGGTCGGAGATCTGAGGTCCCTCGCGGGCAAGCCCGAGGCGGTCGGCGCACGGCTCGCGCCGGACGGCGAAGCAGACCGGAAGCGCATCCTCATCGAGCTCACGGGAGAGCAACGGGAGGCCCTGCGCGCCCAGTTGGAGCAGTACGGCGACGAGGCGAGCGAACTCGTCCTGCTCGCGGGCGGCCTCGAACTCGGGACGTTCAGCGTGCGGGCCCGGCCCCGCCTGTACTGACGCGGAGCCCGCACACCGGCACCGCACCACCGTCCACCGCAGTCGCGTCCCATCGGAGGAACCGTGAGCGTGCTGTCCGTCCCGCGCCTCTTCTTCAAAGGGAAGGCGTCGTGGAACCCGGCCACCGGGAACAACAACGACCAGTGGCCGCTCTACGACTTCACCCGGGCCGAGCTGAACTGGGACTTCCTGAGCGATCCGCGACAGGAGCCGCCCATCGGCATCACACCGGACAACGTCCGTGAGGAGTTCCCGGCCTGGGCCCGCAAGCCGCGGTGGTACCAGCCGCTGGACGACCGGGGGAACCCGCAGCCGGGCTGGTGGCAGAACCCCGGCGAATGGGGCTACTTCGGCGGCATGGAGTGGTGTCTGCACGACACCGCCCGGCCCGACGACGCGGGGCCCGGCGCGGTCACGGACACCCGGTTCACCGGCGGACAGCTGGAGCCGGGCGGCGCCCTGATCACCGCCGACCCGCTGGTACACCACCCGGAGGACCCGGAGAGCGGCGGGATCATCGACATCGTCGGGGACCCCTTCCCGCACAGCACCTTCAACACCGCGGGCCGCATGGTCGACAACAACCCGGACGCCTGGTGGGGCACCTCCTTCTACCTCAAGCGGTTCCAGATCGGCTCGCGCATCGCGCCGCAGTGCCATCTCAGCGGGGACGTGGCACAGGGCTCGTCGATGAACTCCCGGTGGCTGAACCTGGCCCGCAACCTCAACGCCGACGGGCAGCTCCAGATCGCGGGCGTGGGCGGAGCGGTCCTCCAGGCCTGCATCCCCAACGACCCCCTGACGCTGCGGATCGCGTCCGGGGCCTCGGACCTGCTCGACGCGCTCAAGGCCGCCCTTGGACAGCAGGGCGTCCAGGGCCTCATGGTGCGCCTGACCGCGTATCGGACGCAGTACTTCACGGCCGCCGAGTTCGAGCACTGCGACAGCATCAGCGACCCCCAGGAGCGGACGACGGCGCAGTACCGGCGGCTCACCGAGCTGTGGGACCGCGAGCTCAGGGAGGGGCGGACGCCGTCGCAGAACCCGTGCGTGTCCACGGTCCTGGGGACCGTCGGCCTCTGGCACGACGACGAGAAGGTGACCAGCGCGCCCGGCGGCCGGTGCCTGCTGCCGTCGCGGAAGTTCCAGTGCGCGTACGAGAGCACGGCGAAGAGCGGGCACCGGCGGAGGGTGACTCTCCAGGGATGGTGCGCCCCGGCGGTCGCGGAGACGCTGACCGTCAACGGCAAGGCGTTCGTCAGTCTCGACCTCGGCAACACCGTTCCCGAGTCCGACTCCCTGGGCGAGAAGGTGGCCCTCGGGTCGCTGCGCCTCGTCGTGCGCGACGGAGCCCATGCCCCGCACGTCATCGGTGACATCCCCTACGACGCGTACCGTGCGTCGGCGTACGAGCGGACCGCGGGGATCGTCGACGTCGAGGTGCCGTCGGAGGTCGTGCCGCTGCTCGACACGGGCACCCTGGAACTCCACTACCTGTCGGGCGCCGACGCGGTGCCGCTGCTCACGGAGAGCACCGTCACCGCCGAGACCGACGAGCGCAGCGTCTACCTGGACCAGGGCGAACCCGGATCGATCACCGTGCAGGTGCGGGAGCGCGGCGGCATCCCCCGGCGGGACGTGGAACTCGTCGTCCAGCAGTACGTCCCCGACCCGCCGCAGCCGTGCGCGGGAGGCGGCGCCTGGCACAAGCCGGACGGCGGCGCGTACCAGGAGGTGCTCGACCTCACGACGGAGACCGTCACGGTGTCGGCGGGGGTCGGTCAGGCCACGGTGACCTTCCGGCCCGTGCGGTCCGGCTGCGCCACCGTCGCCTTCTTCCCCGTCGAGCGGTACGGCCCCGGAACGCCGCCCGACGCCATCGGCCCCGCACCGGGCACGGACGACGAGTCGGGCGTGCCCTACGGCATCTCGTGGGCTTCCTACGCCTGCGTGCGCGTGCTGCCGTTCCACGACGACCTGCCCCGGCAGTTCGCCGAGTGCTGGAACGCGGGCTTCTCGCCGCAGGACGCCTGGGACTTCCTCTACCGGAAGGTCCTGTACGTGCACGACGTGGTGTACCCGGTGATGAAGTACTACGCCCACCTCGACCTGGGCGACCAGGAGTCCGTGGACCGCAACATCGACCAGATCGTCGCCCTGGCCGAGCGGGACCTGCTGCACTCCACCCTCTACATGCCCGTGACGCGCGAGCTCTCCGAGGGGCAGCGGCGCGTACTGAAGACGTACCAGGGCCTGGTGAACAAGGGCTGGCCGGCGGAGAAGCTGGGGGAGTGGTGATGGCGGGAGCAGGCACCAGGGTGGGGGAGGTCGCGGCGTCGGAGGTCGTCGCCGCGTCGGTGGAGCGGGGCCGGGATCTGCTGCGGCGCCGGGACGCCTTCGTGAAGCAGCTGACCCCCTTCGACCGCCAGGCGCGGCTGTGCCTGCGCCACGACGTGCTCGACGCCACGGTCGAAGGCTACCTCGACTACGTGGGCAACCAGGTGGTCCCCTGGTCGGACGACGAGCTGGCCGCCCTCAAGCACATCGTCGAGGAGATCGACGCCCTCTTCGGCGGCTGGTCCTTCCAACTGCCCCAGACGGTCCTCCTCGTGAAGACCTCGGGCCAGGAGGAGGGGCGCGCGGCCTACACCCGGGGCGAGGACACCATCGTGGTCCCGGCGGGCAAGGTGGAGACGCTGCGCATGCCGTCCCCCGACAGCGACCCGCTCTACTCCGCGCAGAACACCAGGAGCCTGCGGGACCTGCTCGTCCACGAGTTCTTCCACCTGGTGAGCAAGAACAACCGGCAGCTGCGCGCGCGGCTGTACGACCTCATCGGCTACACCCTCATGACCGCACCCGTCCAGGTGCCGAACGTGCCCTGGCCGGAGGCGTCCTCGCCGACCGGCATGCCGGAGCTGAGGATCACCAACCCGGACACCCCGCTGCTCGACGTCCGGATCCGGCTGAACGTGCCCAAGGGGCCGTACGACGGCCCGGCGCAGGACCTGGTCCCGCGCGACCTGGTGCCGGTCCTCATGGCGGCGGGACCGTACGCGGGCGGCAGCTTCTTCAGCTATCTGCGCTGGTACTTCATGGCGGTCGAGGACCAGGGAGGGGGGCGGTGGGCGCCGGTCACCGGGGATGACGGGCGCCCACTGACGTACCTCGTGCCGGACCGGCCCGACGACAACAGGGCCCTGTGGGACCAGTACCTGGAGAAGGTGGGGCGCAACGCCACATCGGAGCTCTTCCACCCGGACGAGATCATCGCCCAGAACTTCGTCTTCGCCGCGCTGCTGCCGACCCCCGGCCTCCTCGCCGGGATCGGTGACGTGCTCAGCGGCTAGCCGCAGCACCTCGCCGGGAGGGAGAACCCGTCATGTCCCAGACCGATCCGCCGCTGATCCACACCATCGAGGCGCTGCGCGACGAGCTCCAGGACGCCGTGGCACTGGAGTTCACGACCATTCCCGCCTACCTCTTCGGGTGGCTCACCATCAAGGACCGGAGGTCGAAGTTCCCCGACGTCACCCGGGCCGTCCAGAGCATCGTGATCTCCGAGATGCGGCACATGGCCATCGCCGCGAACGTGCTCACCGCCGTGGGCGGACGCCCGGAGATCACCACGGCGACACCGCTGTACCCCTGCCAGATCCCGGACTTCAGCCGGGCAGGTCTGGTGCGGCTGCTCCCCTGCGGCGACGACCTCTGGAAGCTCGGCCTCTTCATCGAGCAGCCCGACCCCCTGCCTTCGGACACCCGGGAGCGGATCCGCGGCGCGTTCGACCTGGAGTCGCCGCGGCTGCGCGCCAGCGGAGTGCTCGACCTGATCAAGGCCCTGCCGAGCCCGATCCCCCTCCGGTTCGAGTCCCTCGGGGACTTCTACAACGCCCTCATCGACGGCATCACCTATCTGGTGGGGCACGGCAAGGAGGAGGACGTCTTCCACCCGGAGACCGTCAGGCACCAGTACACGCACTTCGGCGGGCAGGACAACATCGGCGTGCGGAACTCCACCGAAGCCGTCGCCCTGCTGACCGACGTCATCCACGAGGGCGAGGGCGACCCGCACCAAATGTGGGACGACAACGGCGAGTTGTCCCACTACTACAAGTTCGACGAGCTGGCGCAGGGCCGGTGGTACCTGCCGACGGACAAGCCCTGCCACCCCACGGGCCGGCGCATCGCGCTGCCCGTGGCCACCGACATCGTCAACGTCCTGCCGGATCCGCAGATGTGCGCGTACGCGAAGGGCACCCCGGAATGGCGGGCGGCGGACGCGTTCAACCGCTTCTACGAGCGGCTCGTGGCGAACCTGGAGGCCGGCCTCACCGGGCACCCGCAGCAGGTCGACAGCGCCGTGGGGCAGATGCACCAGCTGGAGGTGCTCGCCGACGAGGTCCTCGCGTGCCGGATCGCCGAGGGTGAGTACGCGGGGTACTACGCCGCGCCGACCTTCGAGTGCAGGCCGTACACCGACCAGCGCCTCCGGCTCCCGCAGCGGTAGCCGCGGCTACCGGTCCGCCACCCAGCTGCCGTGGAAGCCGAGCGGCACCCGGCCGGGCAGCCGCACCCGGGCCAGCGGGCCGCCGGTGAAGTCCTGCGCCGAGAGGACCACCAGGTCGGTCGCGCCCCGGTCGGGGTCGTTCACGTAGGACAGGACGTAGCCGTCGTCCTCGTCCCGCGCGCCCCGGCGCGGCACGAACACCGGCTCGCTCACCGCCGCGCCCTTCGGGAAGCGGAGCACCTGCTTGGTGCCGCGCGCCATGTCGTGCTTGACGAGGCAGTCGGTGAACTTGCCTGCCGGCGGCACCCCGTCGACCGTCCCGTACGCGCGCCACATCTCCGCCGCGCTCGCCGTGTACCCGAAGCGGTGCCTGCGGGCGACCAGGGACTCGTTGACGCGCGGGAACTCCTGCGGCAGGTCGTCGATGCGGGTGCCGCGGACCCGGCCCTCGCGCAGGTCGATCGTCCAGCGGTCGAGCGTCGGCGCCCCCGTCGCGGAGGGGCCGCCGCTGCCCCGGCCCGCCGCGTGGAACGGGGCGGGCATGGAGGTGTGCTCCACCACCACCTCGTGGCCCTGGTCGTAGGCGTTGAGCGTGTGCGAGTAGTAGACCGGGTCGATCTCGAACCAGCGGACGGCCCCACCGGCCCGCGGCAGCACTCCGACGCGCATGGGGTGGCGCTCGTTCCAGACGTACGGCACCACCGCCCCCGCCTCGGCGGCCGCCGGGTCGAAGGTGATCGGCACGTCCACGACCACCACGTACCTGCGGGTGAGGGCGAAGTCGTGCATCATCGGGGCGTCCGCCACGGGGATCCTGGTGGTCCGCGCCACCCGCCCGGTGCGGTCGACCACGAGGTGCCGCACGTGGTCCCAGGTCGGGTAGTACGTCACCGCGTGCAGCTCGTCCGCCGCCGCGTCGTACTTCGTGTGCGCCGTGAACGCGCCCTTCAGGGTGTGGCGGAAGTCGTACGGGCGCACCGTGCCCAGCTCCCCGTCCAGCTCGTACGGCAGCGGCCCGCCCTCCTGGAGCGCCAGGATCCGCCCCTTGTACGGGATCACGTGCGTGTTGCACGCGAAGTCGTCCGGCGGCACCGGGCCCGGGTACGCCTCGCCCAGCTTCCTCGCCACCCCGGACGAGCGCACCCAGCGGTTGCGGTACCACTCGGCGCGCCCGTCGCGCAGCCGCACCCCGTGCACCATGCCGTCGCCCAGCATCCAGAGGTGCGCCCGCGGGTCCTCAAGACCGAGCGCGTTCGGGCCGGTGCGCAGATAGCGGCCGTCGAGGTCGCGCGGCACCCGGCCGGTCACCTCCAGGTCGAACGCGGTGAGCTCCTCCGTGACCGGCGCGAGGGCGCCCTCCAGGAACGGGAGTTCACCGTCGCCCGCCGCCCGGACCGCCGCTGGCTGCGCCGCCGCGTAGTGGCCGCCTCCGTACCCGCCGACCACGCTGCCCGCCGCCGCGAGCGCCGCGCCCTGGAGGATCCTCCGCCGCGTGTGACTGGCCATCACGTCTCCTCGTCCCTCGTCGTCGTCCGGCCGGTTCGCCGGACCGTTCGCTGGTGACGGGAACAAGCCTGTGCCGACAGGGGCGACGGGTCAGGAGGTCTGGGGCCCGGACCGGGGGTGGTGTTGGGAACACCCAGCCAGCGGGGCCGGGACCGCGCGGCGTGCGCGTACGGGGGTCGGAAAGGGCGGGAAACACTCACGCGCATGCGTTCTCCCTTCGGTTGTTCTGCCGCATGCTCTCCCCACGCACGGCTCGTACCGCTCACACGGCCGCACGCCCCAGGAGGCACCGCCATGGACAGGAGACGCTTCGTCGGCGGCGCGTTGGGCGTGGCGGCAGGGGCCGCGGGCGCCGCCCTGCTCCCGGCGCCGACGGCCGGGGCCGCCGCGCGCGCCGACGGCTGGCAGCAGGTCCCGGTGCCCGACGGGGTGGAGATGGCGGGCCTGCGCGCCGTGGCCGCCGCGGGGCCGCGCCTGGCCTGGGCCGTGGGCACGGAGGGCCGCGGCGGCAGCACGTCCGGCAAGCCGCTCTCGTACGTATGGAACGGGACCGTCTGGTCCCGCACGGACACGGCGGGCCTGCACCCCGACGGCTCTCTCATGGGCGTCGCGGCCAACGCCTCCGGCGACGCGTGGGCGATCGGAGTCGATCACGGGACCGACCTGTGGCGCCTGTACGCCTGGGACGGGGACGGCTGGGAGCGGGTCCCGTTTCCGGGGGAAGGCGCCGTGGGCAACAGCGTCCACGGCATCACCGTCGCCCCCGATGGTGACGCCTGGGCCGTCGGGTCGTTCGACGGATCGGCGCGGACGCTGCACTGGAACGGGCGGCGCTGGCGCCGGCTGCGCCCGTTGCCCAGCGGCAACAACAACCCGGCGGTCGGGGTGCGCCGGACGCGGGGCGGAGACATCTGGATCCACGGCAGCGGGGTGTGCGCCCGCTGGGACGGCGCCTGGCACGAGATCCCGGTGGAAGGCCACCCGCAGTACGTCACCGGCATGCTCCCGACCGCATCGGACGACATCTGGGTGTGCGGCTACAACTGGGTGCTCACCGGCGGCCGCCCGCCCGGCGCGCGTCTGCGCCACTACGACGGCACGGCCTGGCACCACGTCGAGACGCCCTTCGGCGCCGGGGAGCTCGTCGGGATCGTCGGCGACGCGCGGGACCGCCCGGACCGCATCGCGGGCTGGGAGTACCCGAACTGGAACCAGGCGCACCACCTCCGGTGGGAGAACGGGACCTGGGTGAGCGAGCGCGGACCCGTGTCGACGTCTCCCGTCCTGATGAACGGGATCGCGCGGGTGCCCGGGACGCGCACGTACTGGGCGGTGGGATCGACGTCCTTCTTCCCCCGCCCACCGGGCCAGGTGCGGATCGAGCGGCTGAGCCTGCCGGGCCCCGCGCGGCCGTCCGCCTGACCGCGGGCCCGGCCGCCGGATCACCTCTGCGCGGCGCGGCGGCGGAAATCCACTACCGCGACGGCCGGAAACAGCGGAGACTCGCCCCATGTCTGACATGGGGGCGTTCCGTGAAGCGGTCATCGAGTGGGCGGCCGGCGGGCCCGGCGACCTCGCGCGCGAGCTGGCCGAGCGGCTGCCCGTCAGGGCGGTCGTCCTGCTCGAAGGGCCGAGCGACGTCGCGGCGGTCGACGCCCTCGCCGCGAGCCGCGGCCGGGACCTCGCGGCCGAAGGCGTCTGCGTCCTGTCGATCGGCGGCGCGATGAGCGTCGGGCGCTTCGCCCACCTCCTCGGGCCTTCCGGACTCGGCCTCCGGCTCACGGGACTGTGCGACGAGAGGGAGCGCCGCTACTACGCCCGCGGCTGGGAGCGGGCCAGCGCGCCGCCGCGGGACTTCTTCGTCTGCGCGGCGGACCTGGAGGACGAGCTCATCCGCGCGCTGGGCACGGCACGCGTCGAGGAACTCGTCCGGGCGGAGGGCGACCTGCGCGCCCTGGAGACCTTCCTGCGCCAGCCCGCGCAGCGGGACCGCACCGCGGAGCAGCAGTTGCGGCGCTTCTTCGGCACGAAGAAGGGCCGCAAGATCCGCTACGGCCGCGTCCTGGTCGAGGGCCTCGAACCCGACCGCGTGCCCGCCCCGCTCGAGGAGTTGCTCACCAGCCTCTGAGGCACCGCACCGGTCCGCCGGGAGGGGAGCCTCGTCCGTGGTCCCGCCTCCGGCTCCGCCCTCGGTTCCGCTCCTGGTTTCGACCCGGGTGAAGCAGGCGTGTCCGAGTTGTGGACGGGGTAGCGCTCCCTTCGACAGAATCACCGACCATACTGGTCAGGCCCTGATCACCCACAGAACGAGTCAATGGCCGAGAACCGCACCTCCTCAACCACCGCCCCCGACACCGCGTGGCTGGGGCGCGGGCGCCACCTCGGGCCCGAGCCCGAGCAGGACGTCCGGCGCAACCTGATCGCCCTCAAGGCGGCCGGGGTGCTCGATGACTTCCTGGACCTCGACCCCGCCGACGCGGCCCGCTCCACCGTCCTGCACCCGCGGGACGAGACCGCCGACCCCGGCCCGTCCGCCCGCCGCCTCTTCGAGGCCCGCTGGCGCGTGGCCGACGACGTCACGGTGCGCGCGCAGCTGACCACGTACGACCCCGAGAGCCGCCGCAAGGACAGCGCGGGCGTCACCTGGGTCCTCGCCGCGGAGGCGGAGCGGGCGTGGGACGCGCACTGGCCCTCGCCCGCCACCATGTTCTGGCCCGACAGCGACCGGGTCGCCTGGGACCACGACACGGTGCACGGCCTGAGCCTGCGCACGACGAACCACCTGCCGAAGGACGACGACGAGCTGCGCCGCCGGCTGCGGGACAGCATCCGGCAGAGCTGGTTCGTCCACGTCGTCGTGCACGAGGCGATGACGCCGGACGCGCCGGGGCAGCAGCCGCTGTCGACGTTCCTGCCGCCGAGCCTGCGGCACCGCGTCGTCGAGCACCGGGGCACGCCGGAGCAGGCACAGATCGCCGACTTCGCGATGAAGCGCGAGCTGAGCGTCCGGATGCCGCGCGGCGGCGCCGTCATCCTGCCCGTGGAGCCGCTCAGCCCGGAGTACGACGCGGAGCGCTTCACCGTGCGCAGCGTCTTCCTGGACGGCTCGGAACCCACGGAACTCCTCGACAAGATCGCGGAGTTCGCCGCGCTGCCGCGGCCGCTGCCGGACGAGGCCGAGCGGGCCCTGACCCGGCTGCGCCAGGGCTGGCACCTGCTCACCCCGGACGAGGAGCTGGGCCACGCCCAGACCATGGTCACCAAGTACGCCGAGGCGCTCGACGCCATGACGAAGTCGCGTGACCTGTACCGGGAGGCGGCAGAGGCGGCCCGGGCCGCGCTGGCCGACGCGTCCGGCGGCGGGCTGACCGGTTCGGGACCGGCCAAGGCGGAGGGCTCGCCGCTGAGCGCGCTCACGAAGGCGTTCGGCCGCTTCCGCAGGGACCCGGGCAAGGGCTCAGCGAAGGACCCGGGCGAGGGTTCCGTCAAGGATCCGGGTGAGAGCTCCGCCAAGGACCCGGGCGACGGCTCGGACCGCGACCCCGGCAAGTAGCGCCGCGCGGAAGTCACTTCCGCGCGGCGCCGCCGCACCGGCGTCACCCTCCCGCCCTCCCGCCCTCCCGGCACCCGCCGACGCGTCTGCTCAATTTCGATCGCATCCGATCGCGTTTGGACAACGCGTGGGCAGCCTCATGGAGCCGGGGTCGTCCCGCCTCAATGCGATCATTTGGCTAATGACGATCAATTCGCTATCCGTCGCATCTGAGATCAATAGCAAATTGCGCTCGAACGGTATTTACTGTTGCGCCATCGCCGAGCGTCCGAGTAGGCTGACGCCCCATCACGAGATTTGAACGGCTCATAGACGCGACGCCCTAGCAATCGCCAGCCGATTCAAGATCGTCTGAATGATCAACTGGCGTGGACAAATGATCGCGTGCAATGAGATTCAGGCGGGGGAATGACGTGACATCTCATCGTGCACACGGCGCTGTGCGCATCCCATCGATATTGGCGGATGCCCCGACTCCAAGCGATCGACCCGGGGCGGCCGTGCCCGAGTACTGGTACAACTTCTTGGGCGACTTACCTGCTCCTTTACCGCAAGTGCGGGACTCCGGCAGTCCTTCGGCGGCAGAAGTGTCCGCAAAGGTCCGACCACGAGCTCTCGCAGCACAGAACAACCCTTCCGAACGCTGGATCGCGGTGCCCGAGCAGGTCGGTGAGCGCCTCCGGCAATGCGGACGCCCGACCCCGCTGCACCGCGCCCACCAGCTGGAGAAGCACCTCGGCACGGCCGCGCGCATCTATCTGAAGCGCGAGGACGTACTGCCCACAGGCAGCTTCAAGCTGAACACCGCAATAGCGCAGGCGTTCTACGCGGCGCAAGAGGGACGCACCACTCTCGTCACCGAGACGGGTGCCGGGCAATGGGGCATGAGCGTCGCCCTCGCGGCGCAGATGTTCGGCCTCGACGCCGAGATCTTCATGGTCCGGTGTTCCCTGGATCAAAAGCCCTACCGGCGCCACTACATGGAGCTCATCGGAGCCCAGGTGCACTCGTCGCCCGCACCGCACACCGAGACAGGGCGCAGGATCCTGGAACGCTCACCGGATCACCCGGGAAGCCTCGGAACCGCGATCAGCGACGCGATTGAATACGCGCTCGACAAGCCTTCCGCGGCCTATCTCTCCGGAAGCGGAATGACGCACGTCTATCTCCATCAAACCCTCCTCGGACTCGAAGTCGAGGCGCAACTCAGGGAAATGCACGGAGAAACTCTGGGAGTCGCCGGGCGCGGCGACCACCTCATCGCTTGCTCCGGCGGCGGCAGCAATCTCTGCGGCCTGATCGGCCCCTATCTCCGCGCCCGTGCCGACGGATCCGAGTTGCGATTCCTCGCGGCGGAATCCACCGCCGCCCCTCGGCTCACCGCGGGCACCTACACCTACGGCCGCGCCGACCTCGGCGGCTTCACGCCGGAGGTCCTCGGCTATTCGATGGGGGAGGACTTCGTACCGCCCCCCGTCCACGTCGGCGGCCTGCGGAACCACCACAGCTCCGCCGTCGTCAGCCTGCTGCGCCGCGAAGGCGTCCTGGACGCCGTCGCCTTCGAGCAGAGAACAGCGCTCGAAGCAGGCCGGCTCCTGCTGCGGACGGAGGGCCTCCTGCTCGCCCCCGAGGCGAGCCACGCGGTCGCCGCCGCTCTCGAAGTCGTCGCCAAGGCCGACGCACAGGACCTCGAACCGGTCATCGTGGTGCTCGCCAGCGGCTCCGGGCACCTCGATCTACAGGGCTATCACGAGGTCCTGCGCGACGCGTGACGGACCGCCCCCTACCGCACGACGCGTGACGGACCACCCCTTACCGCACCCTGACACCTCGCGCCCAGGAGGTTCTATGCGCTTGGAGACCTTTCAACCGCAGGTCGGCGTGCACTGTGAAACCACGACCCTCCGCAACATGCTCCACCACGCCGGCGCGCGTCTTTCGGAGCCCCTTCTCTTCGGCCTCGGCCAGGGAATCGACTTCCAGTACTGGGACCCGCCGGTCCCCGGGCGCAGCGCGCCGATGCTGACCGGCCGCATCGGCCCCGGCGACCTCTCGCACCACGCGTGCGCGGCCCTCGGCGTGGAACTGCGCGAGTCGCGGCCGCCCGACGCGGACTCCGCCCGCGCGCGGACCGCGGAACTGCTCGCCGCGGGGCACGTGGTGGGCGTCACCGTCGACATCTACCACCTCGACTACTTCTCCTCCCGCAGCCACTTCGCGTCGCACTACATCGCGCTCTACGGGCTCGACGACGACCTCGACGGCGGCCTCGCGTACGTCGTCGACACCGACCAGCAGGGCGGGGCGCGGACGCTCCCGGGCGATTCGCTGCGGCGGGCGCGGAGCTCCGACGAGGGATTCCTGCCGTCACCGAACCTCCAGATGCACATCGGCGGCCTGCCGAAACGACTCACCACCGACGGCACGGCCGTACCCCGCGAACAGATCTGGAAAGCGATCCGGGACACCGCGGCGCGGATGCTCTCCGACCGCGGGCCGAAGCGCGGCCTCAGCGGCCTCCACAAGGCCGCGTCGGACGTCTGCGGGTGGAACGACACCCTGACGCCCGGCGAGGAGCTCGTGCCGGGCGTAGGGCGCTTCTGGAGGTACGCGGGGACGGGCGGGGCGAACTTCCGGGCGCTGTACCGCGACTTCCTCCGCGAAGCGCGGCAACGGACCGGCGACGCCGCCCTGGACGCTCCGGCCGACGCGTTCGACGGCGTACGGCACCAGTGGGACGAAGCGATCGACCTCCTGCTCGGCCACGGCGAAGCCCCCGACCCGCACGGGCGGCTCAAAGCCGTCGAGGCTCTCCTGCACGCCATCGCCGACGCCGAACGATCAGCCTTCGAGCGACTCCTCCAGCTCGCCACGGAACGGGTGGGTGAGTCGCCTTGACGACGGGTGGCACCGAGCGACCGCGCACCTCCCGGGTGAAGACCGTCTGCCGCATGTGCCACGGCGGATGCGGCGCGATCGTCGACCTCGCGGAGGGAATTCCGACCGACATCCACGGCGACCCCGACAACCCCACGAGCGAGGGCTACTTCTGCGTCAAGGGCAAGGCGGCCCTCGACCTGGTGCGCAGCCCCGATCGCCTGACGACACCCCTGCTCCGCACCGGACCACGCGGCTCCGGGACGTTCGAGGAGGTCAGCTGGGACACGGCCCTGGAGCACGTCGTCGGCGAGCTGACCACGAACATGCAGCGGTACGGACCGGAATCCACCGTCCTCGGTCAGGGAACCGACCGGAACTACCAGGAGTGGGTCTTCCGGCTCGCCAACGCGATCGGCACACCCAACGTGGTCGGTCCCGCCCACGTGTGCTTCTACCCCCGCGTCATGGCCTCCGTCCTGACGTACGGCGGATTCACCTTCTGCGACTACGAAGGCGACCCGCACGTCATCCTGCTCTGGGGGAGCAACAAGCCCACCACCCACTCCGACGGCGTCATCGGGATCAAGCTCCTGCGCGCCGTCGAGCGCGGCAGCCGCGTCATCACCATCGACCCGCGGCGGACCCGGACGGCCGCCCGGTCGAGCCTCCACCTCGCCGTCCGCCCCGGCACCGACGGCGCCCTGGCGCTCGGCATGATCAAAATCGTCATCGACGAGGGCTGGTACGACCGCGACTTCGTGGCCGCGCACACCACGGGGTTCGACGCACTCGCCGACCACGTCCGCGCCTACGACATCGACACCGTGGCACGCGTCACCGGCCTCGCCCCGGACCACATCCTCCAGGCGACACGCGCCTACGCCCGCGCGGAACGCGCGTGCATCGAAGCGGGCACCGGCGTCTCGCAGAACGAGAACTGCTTCGACACCTACCGCTCGATCGCCATCCTCTCCGCCCTCTGCGGCAACCTCGACGCCCCCGGCGGAGACCTCATCTGGGACCCGATGCCGATCGAGGGCCGCCGCGCCTTCCCGCGCACCGACCTCCTGACGGACGACCAGGCGAAGAAGCGGATCGGGGGAGACAAGCACAAGGTCCTTTCGATGTCCGGCTGGGTCGCCCCCGGAGACCTCCACGAGGCCGTCCTCAGCGAATCCCCGTACCGGATCAGCTCCCTGGTGCTCTTCGGCAGCAACGTCCTGGCCTCGTACGAGAACACCGAGGCGGTCCTGAAGGCGATGGCGAAGCTCGACCTCATCGTCGTCTGCGACCTCTTCATGACACCGACGGCCAGGTTCGCCGACGTGGTGCTGCCCGTGTCGAGCTGGCTGGAGCGCGACCAGATCGTCGAGTTCAACTCCTACCTCGCGGCCAGGCGCAAGGTGGTGTCCGTCGAAGGCTGCCGTTCCGACGAGGAGATCATCCTCGCTCTCGCCGCGCGGCTCGGCCTCGGCCGGCACTTCTTTCCGACCGTGGAAGCCGCCCTCGACGCCAAGCTGGCGGGCATCGGACTCACCTGGGACCAGTTCAAAGAAGTCGGCTACATCCGCAATGAGAAGCGCTACTTCAAATACCGGGCCGACGGCTTCCGCACCCGTTCGAAGCGAGTTGACCTTGTCAACAACGCATTGCGTTCTATGGGTTACCAGG
Organism: Streptomyces sp. NRRL B-1347; assembly: GCF_000720325.1. Taxonomy (GTDB): domain Bacteria; phylum Actinomycetota; class Actinomycetes; order Streptomycetales; family Streptomycetaceae; genus Streptomyces. Next base: position 56,374 of record NZ_JOJM01000053.1, on the reverse strand, counting down.
AACTGCCGGGATTCAAGGATCCGCCGGCCCCGAGCCCCGATCTGCCGTACATCATGACGAGCGCGCACGCGCGCCAGTTCTACAACAGCGAGTACCACCAGCTGCCGACCACGTCCCGCAGTCAGACCGCGCCCCGGCTGACCGTGAATCCGCGGACGGCGGAGCGCGAAGGCCTCAAGGACGGCGACGAGGCGGAACTGTTCGCACGGCCCGGGGGACGCGGGGTACGCATGGCGGTCAAGGTCTCTGACGACGTCGAACCGCACGTGGTAATGGCGGATGCCTGCTGGTGGTATCCCGAAGAATCCTCGATCGAAGCGTCCCTGACGTCCTCCGTCAATCTGGTGACGAGCAACGATCGAACCGACGAGCACATGGGGAGCGCGACGATGAGAGGCGTACCCGTAGGAATTCGGCGAGTCGGCGAACCGTCCGGCCGGACGACGCGAGCCGACCATGAATAGCGCGCGAGGCAGCGTCGCAGGCCGCGTTCCGGAGACCGACGAAGGGCTGCAGGGCGACGACATCGCCCTCAAGTACGACGAGATGCAGCGGCACATCCGCGACCAGGGCTGGCTCCAGGAGAAGGTCGACGACGTCCTGCGGGCGGACATCACCTCCGGGTCGGTCCTGGAGGTCGGCTGCGGCCCGGGCTACCTGGGCCTGGAGTGGATCAAGCAGGTCACCGGGACCGTCCGCCTCACCGGCGTCGACATCTCCCCGGCCATGCTCCGCCGCGCGCGCGGGAACGCCGACGACTACGGCGTGGCCGACCGCTGCGCCTACGCCTGCGGCGACGTACTGGCGCTGCCGTACGAGGACGGCAGGTTCGACCACGCGTTCAGCGCCAGCTCGCTGCACGAATGGTCGGATCCGGTGCGTGCCCTGTCCGAGATCCACCGCGTTCTCAGGCCCGGCGGCCGGTATTGCGTCATGGATCTCCGCCGGGACATCGACCGGACGACCTTTCAATTCATGAAGGCGAACATCGCGGCCGACATGCGGCCGGGTTTTCGCTCGTCGATCCGCTCGTCCTACATCAGGAGCGAGGTCGAATCGGTGCTCCGGGAAGCGGCCCTCCCGACGGCCGCCGTGACGGAAGTCCAGATGGGCATCGTCATCGCCGGAAGGAAGGAAGCGTGATGGGATCGATCACGGAGAGCTGGCCGACGATCTCCGCCAGCCGCGACGGGCGCTTCCCCAAGCGCCCGAGCTTCGACACGGCCTGGAAGCAAATCCTGGCGGCGTCCGAAGCATGGCAGCAGGCGGACTGCGCGGAATACATCAGGGGCTGGTGCGGACACGCACCGGACCACATCATCGACAAAGTCGCAGGCGTCAACCACGTCGGCATCTACATGGGCGACTACGAACGCGACGAACAGATCCTGGACTGGAACGCCTATCTGAGGGTCCTGCAGAAGTCCGCGCACATCGCCACCTTGGAGATGGGCCCCTCGTACATCTCCCCGCGGCAGTACGGCACACCGGGCTGGTGGAACGCGCTGGTCCTCCCGGACGGCCGCTCCATCGAAACGTTCGCCTGCATGGAATTCGGCCCCTGGGCCGACCGGGCCGTGGACGAGCGACGGCGCCTCATGTCCCACGTCGCCGTCGACACCCGGACCGAGGACGGCGTCCGCTACGTCCTGGACGCCCTCGAACGGGACGTCGAGAGCCTCGAAGTCATCGCGTTCACCGAGGCCGACGAACTCGGCCACACGTACGGCCACGTGCGGAACAACGCCGACATGTCCGTGCTCGAAATCGTGTACCAGGCGCCGCGCGACGAGAGTGAACAGCCCCATGGGAGTCATTGACATCACGCCGTTCTCCGGCGACCACTGCGAGTCCACGGCCCTGGTGAACATGCTCCGCAACCGCGGCATCGACCTCAGCGAGCCCATGGTCTTCGGCCTGGGCCAGGGCCTGTCGTTCCTCTACTGGCACTCCAAGCAGATGCCCGCCCCGTTCCTCGCCGGGCGCGTCAAGCCGGACCAGCTGATGCGCAACGCGGCGCGGGCCCTGGGGCTCGACCTGCGGGAACGGCGGACGGCGTCCCGGACGAAGGCCGAGTCGCAGCTCGTCGACGCCCTCGACAACGGCGACGTGGTGGGCCTCAAGCTGGACCGCTACCACCTCGACTACGCGCACGAGGACCACCACTTCGCCGCCCACTACGTGGCCTGCGTCGGATACGAGGACGACAGGTTCGTCGTCGTCGAGACCTCCTCGCTCGGCATCCGGTCGACGTCGCGGCAGAGCATGGCCGAGGCCCGCGCAGCCAAGGGACCCATGAGCTCCCGCAACCTCTCGTTCGTCGTGGGGCCGGACGGATACGACGCCACGACACTGGCGGACAGCTGCCGGTCCTCGATCCGCACCACCGCGCGGGAGTTCCTGCGGCCGCCGATCTCGAACCTGGGCTTCAAGGGCATCGCGAAGACCGGCTCGGTGATGCGCAAGGGATGGGACCGCCTGGACAACCCCGGCCACGTCCTGACCCTCGTCGGCAACAGCATGGAGGACGGCGGCACGGGCGGCGGCCTCTTCCGGACGCTGTGGGCCCGGTTCCTCGAAGAGGCACACGGCCTCACCGGCGTCGCGGCCTACGCACACGGCGCGAGCGAGTACCACCGCATCTCGGAGCGGTGGACGGAGGTCGCGAACCTCCTGCGCGACGCCGACGACTCCACCGCGCCCGCGGCACTGGACGAGGCGGCGGCCATCGTCGACGAGCTCGCGACCGAGGAGCAGAAGGCGATGGCCGAGCTGGAGGAGGCGTCCCGATGACCACTCTGGCCCGCCCCTCCGGCCACGACGCGCGCGACCGGCTGCGCGACGTGCTGCGCTCCCGCGTCGACGTCGCACACCACGTGGCGGAGGTGACGTCGTTCGACAGGCAGGCTCTCGACTCCTGGGTGCGCGAGGCCCTCGCGGCGACCGTGGCGCACGCCTGCCGCAACTCCCCGTTCTACGCCGCCTTCGTCCCGGCGCACCTCGCGGGGGCGGCCGCGGACGGCGACCCCGGGGCGTTCGGCGCGATCCCCTTCACCACGCGCGAGCACCTCTCCGCCGCCTACCCCCTCGGCATGCTGGCCGTCCCGCGCAGGGACGTCATCCGGTTCGACGAGAGCTCCGGCACGGGCGACGGGCGGCCGATCGCCGCGTTCTTCACGATGGCCGACTGGCTGGAGAACAACCTGACGGTCGCCACCCTGCTCTCCTCCGTGCTGGACGAACGCGACGTCGCGGCCATCGCCGTGCCCTACGAACTCGCCGGTGTGGGGCAGGACCTCGACCGCGCCATCGAGATCCTGGGCTGCACCATCGTGCCGCTGGGAGCGGCCTCGCCGTCCTGCACGCCCGACCGCATGGTCGACGCGCTGCACCGCTCGGGCGCCACCACGCTCGTGTGCTCGGGAACGCGCGCCCTGTACCTCGGCGAGATCGCCCGGCGCGGCGGGCTCGACCCACGCGTCGACCTCCAGGTCTCGAAGATCCTCATGGCCGGTGAGGGGGCGTCGCCCGCCAAGAAGCGGCGCCTCGCCGACCAGTGGGACGCCACCGCCTACTCGATGTTCGGCATGACCGAGACCAACACGCTCGCCATGTTCTGCACAAGGCGGGAGCTGCACCTCGTCGAGACGCGCACGTACTTCGAGATCGTGGACCCGGCGTCCGGCGAACCCCTGCCGGACGGCGCCGTCGGTGAGCTCGCCCTGACGACGCTCGCGAGCAGGGCCATGCCCCTGCTGCGCTACAAGACCGGGGACGTCTGCCAGATCGAGGCCGCGCCGTGCGGCTGCGGCTCGCCGCTGCGGCGGCTGCGCCACCGCGGCCGGATCGGCGACCGGATCCGGATCGGCGAGCGGGGGACGTCCCAGCTGGAGATCGAGGACATCGTCCTCGGCGGCATGAGCAGTCCTCCGTACTACTTCGCCTTCCGCGTCGACGGCGGCGAACTGGAGGTGGCCCTGCCTCCGTCGAGCGTCGACGACGACGCCACCAGGGCGGCCGTCGCCGACGGCGTCCGGGACCGCCTCGGTGCGCGGACCGGCTTCCGCCGGCTCGACGTCTCCCGGTTCGAAACCGCGCTGCGCACCTCGGCCAAGCCGACCATGCGCAATTTCAGCGCGTACCAGGAAGGGGGCTGAGGCGTGCCGACCGAACTGCCGCTTCCCACCCGCCTCCCGCTCGCGGGGCGGTTCGCGATCGATCAGACCTGCATCGACTGCCGTCTCTGCCAGGACCTCGCACCAGAGAACTTCGAATGCGACGTCGACAACGACGTCCACTACGTCTGCAAACAGCCCGAGACGATGGCTGAGCTCGAATGCGTGATCGACGCGCTGGAATCGTGCCCGACCGAATCGATCCGGTATCTGGCTGGGGCTACGGAGGAGTGATGGCGGAATGTCAAGCCTAGAACATCCGGGGCGGGCCGAAGCGGGTGCTGAAGGCGCCGCCGACGGGCGGCGGACGACCGCACTCGGACCGGTGGCCGAGAGCTACGACCAACTGCACCGCATCGACCTCCTGGCCCTGGCGAGGGAGTCGCGCGGTGTGCCCCAGGCGTCGTACGACTCGTTGGTGTGCGCCGTCTTCCAGGCCGCGGAGGTGTGCCTGCTCAACCTGGTGCGGATGGCGGCGCGGACACAGGCGTGCGTCGAGGCCGCGGACATCGCGGGCGCGTCCCGCCACGTCCAGTGGAGCAACGGGTTCCACCGGTTGCTGCGCAAGCTCGGCTCGGTGATGTTCGACCTGCGCAGCATCTTCGGCGCGAGCAGCACCGCCGGGACCACGAACATCAGCATCGCGGATTCCGCCGGGTACGCGGCGTACGCCGACGCGCTGCGCGGCCTCGAAGAGACCGTGAAAGAATCGCTTCTGCTCGGGGCGCCGGACGTGGCCCGCGCGACGATCGCGTCCAAGAGCATCGACGACTCCCTGTACCGCGTGCTGCACGGCATCAGGATCGGCTGTCACGACGCGACGAAGTGGGAGGGCGACCTCACCGGGATCCCGGTGGAGACCCGCAGCAGTGTCGACGAACTCCTGTCCACCGAGATCCTCGCGAGGGCGGTCGCCGCGACCGAGCTGAACGCGCGCACGCTGCACGGCGAGTTCGTCGCGCTCCACCAGATCCCGGAGATCCTGTGCGCCGAGACCAATGACCACCTCGAAGTCGCCGTCCGGCAGCTGCGCGCGGCGTCCCTGAGCGAGTCGGCGCAGCACCTCGCGGCCTGCCGGACGATGCTGGAGCCGATCGTCGAGGCGCAGCGCGTCATGGCCGAACACCTGGCGACCGGCGAGTACCACGAGTTCCGGACCAACCTCGGCCCGGCGAGCGGCACGCACTCGCTGGCCATCAAACAGCACATGTTCAAGGACCTGTTCAAGCACCTGTGGAACGACCTGGAGACGTGGCTGGGGTCGCTCGGCGCGCCCTCCCTCGACGAGGCCGTCCGGGACATCGACGAGCGCCGGCACGAGGACTCCGCGGCCTGGCTGCGGCACAGCGTGGTCGACCAGGCCTTCCAACTGCACTTCGCCCACCAGGAGTGGCGGCACGAGCATCTGCACATGCCGCGGAACTGCCTGGGCAGCGGCGGGACGAAGTCGATGATCGGCATCCCGGACGGGCCGCAGGCGGTCTACAAGATGCGGGAGGCGGCGAACTCCCAGAGCGCGCTCGCCGCGATCCACCGCGCCCGGCGCGTGAGCCTGTCGAACTCCGCGCCGGACTCCCCGCTCGCCAAGCTCATCGCGGATCCGGCGTCGGTCGACTCCGAGCTGATGCGCGTGGTGGGCGAGGCGACGCGCGAGTACTTCCCGCAGGTGCAGGAGCAGAGCTACCAGCCGTTCCGCTCGGGTGCGGCCGAGCGCAACCCCTAGGAGTGCTGACGGTGACGACGGCAGAACCGAGGGCCTCCGACGCCGCGGGGCCGGGCAACGACATCGAGATCCTGCCGGGCTCCCCCGGGGGCGCGTGGCGAGGGTCGGACTACACGGCCAGCCTCCGCGACAAGCGGGAGGTCTGGTCCGACGGACGCAGGGTCGACGTGACCGCTGAACCGCGGTTCCGGCCGATGCTGTCCACCCTTGCGGGCCTCTACGACGACCAGCACGCGCCGGGACGCGCGGACGAGATGCTCTACCGGTCCGACACCACGGGCAGACTGGTCAGCCGCTCCTACCTCGCACCGTCAAGCCGCGAGGAGCTCACCTGGAAGTGGCGCAACTCCCACCGCTGGGCGGAGAGTTCGGGCGGTCAGCTCTCCCGGGTGCCCGACTTCATGGCGAACGTCGTGGTCGGGCTCTACGACTACCGCTTCGAGCTCGCCAACGTGGATCCGGAGTTCGGCCGCAACGCGGAGAACTACTACCACTACTGCCGGGAGAACGACCTGTCGCTCACCCACGGCCTGGGCGATCCGCAGATCGACCGGTCGTCGAGCCCCGTCGAGCGTCCCGAACTCGGACTGCGCGTGGTGCGGCGCGGCGCGGACGGCATCGTCGTACGGGGCGCGAAGCAGATCGCGACCCTGGCCCCCTATGCCCACGAGGTGCTCATCTACCTCTCACCGGCGAACTACCTCCGACAGGATCCGAGCTACGTCTGCTGGTTCGGGATCCCCATCGGCACCCCGGGCCTCCGCGTCCTGTGCCGGAAGTCGTACGTCGACGAATCCGGCGGCCTGGCCTCGCGGTACGACGAGCAGGACGCCATGCTGGTGTTCGACGACGTGTTCGTGCCGATGTCGCGGGTGTTCCTGCTCGACGACTCCGGCGTGGCCGCCCGCGGGTTCCACGAGCTGAACAAGTGGTCGCTCTACACCGGCCAGCTCCGCTTCTACTACCGCCTGCGGACCATGCTCGGCGTGGCGTCGCTCCTCGCCCAGGCGATCGGCGTCGACAAGTTCCGCGAAGTCAGCAATCTGCTGGGTGAGTTGACGTCGTACGTCGAGGTCGTGCGGCTCGGGCTCGCCGCGGTGGACGCCGAGTGCGCACAGACCGCGTCCGGACTCGTCGCCCCCGGCTCCACGGCCGCGCTCGACGCCGTCGCGGGCGGCTTCTCGACCCGGGCGTCGGCGATCGTCCGGCAGATCGGGGCGTCGGGACTGATCATGCAGCCCACGCACGGCGACCTGGGCGCGGCCGAACTGCGCGGCGTCCTGGACACCTACATGTGCGGGCGCGACATCGGCGTGGACGAGAAGGCCCGGATCTTCGGCCTCGCCGCGGATCTCGTCGTGGACCGCTTCGGGATGCGCCAGGAGCTGTACGAGTCCTGGAACCGCGGCGACCCGGCCCGGGTCCGCTCGATGCTGTACGCCACGTATCCGGACCTGGAGCGGTGCGAGAGCCAGGTCCGCAAGCTCATCGCAGGACGGAACGGCAGTCATGAGTGTTGACAGCATTGTTCTCGAGGGAGTGTCCACCCACAATCTGAAGTCCGTCGACGTCTCCTTCCCGAAGGGAAAGCTCGTCGTCGCCGTCGGAGTCTCGGGTTCGGGGAAGTCGTCCCTCGTCATCGACACCCTCTTCGAGCACTCGAAGTCGCTGTACTTGGGTGCCCTGTCGAGCAAGTCCCTCGACATGGGGGACGGGGACTACCAATTCGACCGGATAGCGGGCACGCAGCCGCCCGTGGCGTTGCGCCAGCGGGACGGCGGCCTGTCGAATCCGCGCTCGACCGTCGGCACGCTCACCGGTCTCGACGGGCTCTACCGCCTGCTGTTCGGGGCGGGATCCAGGCCCGTCTGCCCGGCCTGTCTGGGTGCGACGAAGCCCGACCTGTTCTGCGACGACTGCGGCTGTTTCGCCGAGCCGCACACGGCGAGGCACTTCAGTCCCAACAGGAAAGAGGGCAAGTGCCTGCACTGCGACGGGGTCGGTGAGATCGTCGACTTCTCACTGGAGAAAATCATCCCCGACCACTCGAAGACGCTCAGGGAGATCTGGGACAACGCGGATCCGGGCACCTTCGCGATTCCCAATGTCCGCAAGGTCTTCGAGGCGATGGCGGCGGACATCGGCCTCGACCTCGACACACCGTATGAATCATTGAATTCGGAACAGCTGGAGCGGGTGCTCCACGGCTCGGACACGGTGTACACGATCAAGGTCCGCAAGGTCACGAACGACTTCCGCTTCGAAGGCATCCTGGGATTCCTCCAGCGTTCCTACAAGAACACGACGTCCGCGTCGCGGCGCAACGCGTTCACGAACTACCTCGGAAAGGAACCGTGCTCCGCGTGCGCCGGCGGACGGCTCCGGCCCGAGTCGCTCAAGGCGACGGTCGCGGGGCACGCCTTCCACGACTTCCAGAGCGACGAGCTGTCGAACTCGGTCGTCCGGTTGCGCGCGAGCCTGTCGTCGGGCGGTCTGCCGCCGCAGGTCCGCGAGCTCGCGGCCGCGATCGTCAAACAGAGCGCAAACATCGTGGAGGTCGGCCTCGGCCATCTGCACCTGCAACGGCCGGTGGCGACGCTGTCCGGCGGCGAGCTCCAGCGGCTGCTCCTCGCCCAGCACCTCGCCAGCGATCTGACCGGCGTCATGTACGTCCTGGACGAGCCGACCGCCGGTCTCCACGAGAGCGACACCGGCAAGCTCCTCACCTCGCTGCGCCGGCTCAGGGACCTCGGGAACACCGTCATCGTCATCGAGCACGACGAGACCGTGATCAGAGCCGCCGACTGGATCGTCGAGCTGGGCCCGGGCGCGGGTGCGCGCGGCGGCGAAGTCGTCTTCGAAGGCCGCTTCGCCGACCTCCTCGACGCCGTCCAGTCGCCGACGGCGGCCGCCCTGCTCTCGTCCGCGCCGACCCGCACCAAGGCCGACCTGGGCGACGGGGGCTGGCTCGAGGTGCGCGACGTCTCGCGCAACAACGTCGTACGGCAGACCGCGAGGTTCCCGCTCGGCGGCCTCACCTGCGTCTCCGGGGTGTCGGGCGCGGGCAAGAGCTCACTGGTGGCGGGAGTCCACGACGCCGTGTCGCGCGCCATCGCCCGGCGCGTGGCGGGGGTGGCGGACGACAGCGCCGACGTCGCGGGCGCGGACGCCCTGGACGAGGTCATCCACGTCGAGCAGCGCGCCATCGGCAGGTCGAGCCGCAGCACCCTCGTCACCTGCATCGGCATCAGCGACCACCTCCGGGACGCCTTCGCCGCCAGCGCCGACGCGGCCGAACGCGGCCTGGGCCGCGCGCAGTTCAGCCCGAACGTGCCCGGCGGCCGCTGCGAGGCCTGCAAGGGGCTCGGCCTCTCCGAGATCGAGATGACCCTCTTCAAGAGCGAGTTCGTCGTGTGCCCGGAGTGCGAAGGGCGCAAGTTCCAGGACCACGTCCTCGACGTGCGGCTCGGCGGCAGCAACATCCACGACGTCCTGTCGATGACCGTCGAGGACGCGCTCGACTGGTTCGAGGCGCAGAGCCGCCCCAAGGCCGTGCAGGCCCTCACCGTCCTGAACGAATTCGGCCTGGGCTACCTGCAACTGGGGTGCGCGACGACCACCCTCTCCGGCGGCGAGGCGCAGCGGCTCAACCTCGCAGGCGAGCTCCTCAAGCAGCGCCGCAGCCGCACGCTGTTCATCTTCGACGAGCCGACGCGCGGACTGCACGCCGCCGACATCCGCCACCTCCTGACGCTGTTCGAGCGGCTCCTGTCCACGGGCAACACGATCATCGTCATCGAGCACGACACGAAGGTCATCTCGATCTCGGACTGGGTCGTCGACCTCGGCCCCGGCGCGGGCGGCGACGGCGGACGCGTCATCCACTGCGGCACCCCGGAGACCCTCGCCGACAACCCGGACAGCAGCACGGGCCAGTACGTACGCCGACTGCGGGACGACGTCGGCGCACCGGTCCCGCGGGCGGCCGATGCCGACCTCACGGCCGGGCGGGCGGAGCACGCCCCGCAGGGCGCCGCGCCCGACCTGCGGGGCCTCGCCGAGCTCCTTCCGCTGGCCATCACGGTGGTCGCGGGGACGAAGCGGCACTCCGAGCAGAACGGGTCGACGCCCTACGGCCTCGTGATCGGCTCGCTCACCGTCGTCTCCGAGGAACTCGCCCTCATCGGCTTCCTGGTGAGGGCGCGCAGCACCAGCTGGTCGGCGATCGCGGGCGAAGGGCGGTTCTGCGTCAACGTCCTCGACGAGCACCAGACGGACGTGGCAGCCGCGCTCTCCCAGGGCAGGCCCGACAGCCGCTTCGAGGACCTGTCGTGGACCCCGTCGTCGAACGGGTGCCCCCGGCTCTCCGGAGCCTTCGGGACCATCGACTGCAGCTTGGAGTCCGCGTACCAACTCGGCGATCACGAATTCGTCCTGGCGAAGGCCGTGAGCGTCGACATGAACCCCAAGGAGGACCAGCGGCCGCTGCTGCGCCCGGGCCCGGCCGACAGCGCCCTCGACGCCTACGGATGGCGCAGGTACGACGACGAAGCAGGGGTGAGGTGACCATGTCCGAGCCCACATCGCGGCTCTACGAGCGCTTCCTGGAGCTCCTGACACCGGGTGCAGGACCGGACGGGCCGGCCCACCGGGCCGGCGGCCGCGAACCGGCCCGCGCGCGCTACGGCGAACGGGTCGACGGCGAGGGGCGCACGCACCCCGTCCTCATCACCCGGGACGCGTGGATCCTCGACCAGATCGACCTGGCCCTGGCGTTCGACCAGCTCCTGACCGCGGACGACGTCGTGGTGGTGGCGGCCCCGTACGAACTGTCCTTCGTCGGCGCCGGAGTGGACCGCGCCATCGAGATGATCGGCGCGTCCGTCATCTCCGTCGGCACCAGCAACACCATCTGCCCGATGCCCCGGCTCCTCGGACTGATCGAGGAGTACGGCGCGACGGCCCTGGTGTGCTCGCCGAGCCTGGCCGCGGAACTGGCGAGCCTCGCGGGCGCGTCGGAGCGGCCGCTCGACCGGTCGTCCGTCCGCTCCGTGATCTGCGTGGGGGAGGCCTGTTCGCGCGAGCGCCTCGACCGGATCGGCGCCGCGTGGGCGGCGCGGGCCCGCGCGCTCTACGGGACGCCGTCGGCTCCGACCGTCGCCGTTCCCTGCGCGCACGGCGCGCTGCACGTGTGCGACCACCGGCTGCGGGCGTCCGTACGGGACGTACCGGGCGGCCGGACCGCCCCCGAAGGGCCCCGCGACGGCGCGCACCCGGGTGCCGTCGCCCGCGGCGAACTGCTGCTGACCGCCCCGGACACGGACCCGGCGGGCGACGGGCCCGGCGCGACCGGCGAGCTCGTCGAGCTGGGCGGGGCGGACCGCCCGTGCCCCTGCGGCGAGAAGAGTGCCGTCCTGACACCGCTCGGCCGCGTGACCGAGGCGGTCCCCGCCCGCCGCGGGCCCGTCTCCGCGGTCGACGTGGAGCGCGTCGTCTTCGACCGCCCCGACCTGGCGCCGCACTTCGCCTGCCAGGTCCGGAACGGCGGATTCGACGTGACGTGCGCCGTCACGGACGGGGACGCGGTCCGCGACGGCGAGGTGAAGCGGTCGCTGGAGAAGCGCGTGCGCGAAGAGCTGGACGTCGACGTCGAGGTCAGGATCGTCGCCGTGGACGACTGGAACACCGCCGTGTCCTGACCTTCTCCCGACGGCGGCGAAGCCCTCGCCGCGGTCGGTCCACCGGTGGCATCTCGAGGAGACGAGACGTATGAGGGTAGCGGTAGTACAGACCCGCTGGGCCGACGATCACGACGAAGGCCTGCAGAGCGCGTACAAGGCGATCGAGGAAGTCTGCGCCGGCGGCGACGTCGACATGGTCTGCTTCCCCGAGTTCCTGCTCGGCCCGCCGTGGTACATGCCGGGCCAGGACGGCTTGAAGGGGCGCACCGACACACCGATCCCCGGGCCCGTCGTCGACGGCTTCCAGTCCCTGGCCCGCAAGGCCGACACGAACATCGTCCTCGGCTCGATCGTGGAGGACCTCCAGGACGGGATGTACCGGAACACCTCGCTCGTCATCGGCAGGCAGGGAGCCGTCACCGACCGCGCCGTCAAGGCGCACGCGTTCGGCAACGAGATGGTGGTGTGCCGCCAGGCGGAGTCGCTCGGCGTCATGGACACCGAGTTCGGCCTGATCGGCGTGGCCGTGTGCTCGGACTTCTGGATCCCGGAAGTCATCCGGCTCCTCGCCGTCGCCGGAGCGCGCACGATCTTCGTCCCGGGCGGAACGCTCCGCCAGAACCAGGCCCTGATGGTGAACGCGCTGCGCACCGCGGCGTACCTGAACGACGTCAACATCGTCTACGCCAGCTCGGTCGGGGTCGTCAGGGGCGTGCGCGGGGACCGTCTCGTCGAGATCCACTTCGCGGGCACGAGCCTCGTCACCACCCCGGGCGGCATCGTCGCCCAGGCGGGCAGCGACGAGCCGGAGGTGCTGGTCGTCGACCTCGACGCCCCGGCCGACGGCACCGCGCCCGCCGCGGGCGACGGCCGGCGCTGGCAGGAGCTGCGCAGGCCCGGCGCGTACGGGGCGCTCCTGAAGCCCTACGTCGGAGCGCGCCGCGACCTCGCCGCCGAACTGCGGTCGACCATGGCCGAGGCGCGCGGCGCGGGAGCGGCGGAGCGGGGCCGCCCGGTCGGGTCGGCCCCGGCGAGTGAGGGGACGGGCTCGTGACCATCTTCGTAGCGCAGCACGCGCGGCGCCCGAGCGTCGAGGCGACGGCCGAGGTCGTCCTGGACGACCTGGACAGCTGGGTGACCCCCGAGGCGCAGTTCGTCGTCCTGCCGGAGAACGTGTTCGGCGACGACGGCTCCGCACTGCCGCCGCGGCTGCGGGAGCGGTGCCTGGAGCGCCTGACGGGCCTCGCGCGCAGGCGCGGCACGTACGTGCTCACCGGCTCCTGGACGGAGGAGCACCCCGACGGCAAACCCGTGCGGGTGACCCGTCTGCTGGACCCGGGCGGAACCCTCCGCGCGCAGGTGGAGCGGGCGATCCTGCCGGACGGGACGACGGGCACCGGGGACGACTTCCCCGTCGTCGAGACCGAGTTCGGCCACGTCGGGGTGTTGCTCGGCCCCGACTTCTGGCTGGTCGAGCCGCCGCGCATCGAGTGTCTGGCCGGTGCGGAGCTGCTCCTCGTGGCGGGCTCCCTCGACGGCGCGGAGCAGGCCGCGCAGCGGGCGGCCGTCTGGGGCATCGCGACGCTCAACACCGTCGCGGTGGCCTTCGCCAGCTCGCTCGGCGACCGGTCCGGCGGCGGCAGCGCCGTGGCGATGCCCGAGGGGTTCGTCGCCGAGGGGGACACGCACGAGTGCGTCCTCGAAGCGCCCTGGGACCTCGCACGCGTCCGGCACCTGAGGGAACCCGACCTCCGCTTCCAGCAGACGCTGTGGTTCGGACTGTGGGCACGCCGACCTGACCTGTACGCCGCGCTCGTGGACGGCCAGGAGCCGATCGCGCGGACGAGCAAGGCGCGGGTGAGCTGACATGCGAACCGACGGCATTCCCGCAGCCGACGTCCGGCGCCTGATCGCGGCGGAGCTGGCGGACGACGTCCCGTGGAACCGCGTGCTCAACTCCATCTGCACCGAACCGCACCCCCTGGGCGTGGAGATGTCGGCCGCCGCGGCCCACACCAACCTCGGTGACGTTCGCATCTTCCGCGGCGCCAAGCGGATCGAGCGGAAGGCCGTCCAGCTGCTCCTCGACCTGCTCGGCAACCCCGGAGGATCCGGCAACCTGGTGTCCGGCGGCACCGAGGCGAACCTCATCGCGATGCTGGTGGCCCGCGAGTCGGCACGCGCCCGCGGGCGGCTCACGGACCGACCCGAGGTCGTCGTCAGCAGCACCGTGCACTTCTCGTTCACCAAGGTCTTCGGGCTCCTGGGCCTGACCCCGGTCGTCGTACCGGTCGACGAGGCGCTGCGCCTTCCGGCCGACGAGGTGGCACGGCGCGTCAACGAGCACACCATCGCGGTCGTCGCCACCGCGGGCAGCAGCGAGTTCGGCGTGGTCGACGCCGTCGACGAGATCAGCCGCGCGGTGGCCCCGTACGCGGTCCATCTGCACGTCGACGCGGCCACGGGCGGCTTCATCATTCCCTTCGCCCGTGAACTCGGCCGCGATCTGCCGCAGTTCGACTTCACGGTCGAAGGCGTGGACTCGATCACGATCGACCCGCACAAGTACGGGCTCGTCAGCGTCCCCGCGGGCGCCCTTCTCTTCCGGGGAGCCGAGGACGCCGGGAAATTCGCCTTCGACTCGTTCTTCATCGACACACCGACCCACCACACGTTCCTAGGTACGCGCCCCGGCGGCGCCGCGGTGGCGACCTGTGCCGTTCTCGAACACCTGGGACATTCGGGATTCCTGGAGATCACGCGCACCAACTACGACGTCACGAGCCATCTCGTGACCGGACTCCGGGCGGCCGGGTACGAAATATTCATCGAGCCGGAGCTGAACATCGTCGTCGTGACGCTCCCGAACGCCTCGAAGATTTCGGAACGGCTCGAATCGTGGGGCTGGATCGTCTCCACGTCGAAGCGATTCGTCGAGACCCTGCGCCTCGTCGTCGCCCGGCACGTTACCCGGGAAATGGTCGACGAATTCATTCCGGTGCTCGACCGGGCCCGGAAAGAAGTAGAGGCAGAGGTGGCGGCGCGGTGATGTCAGCGATCCACGCGGCCGCCGGGCGGACGGGAGTCGTGCGATGAGCCTGTTCCGCGGCCCCGCCACGCGCCTCGCCGCGATCCAGATGTGGATCGAGCCCGGAATGCGCGAGGAGAACCAGGCGCGCGCGGCCAAGTTGCTCTCGGTCGCGGCGGAACGGAAGGCGGACCTCGCCTGCCTTCCGGGCGCGTTCGCGACCGGAGTCAACTTCCCCACGCTGCGTGCGGACGCCACCCCGAGCGACGGCCCCGTGGTGCGGTTCCTGGCGGACCAGGCCCGCGCCCTGGGCATCCACATCGCCGCGGGCGTCCTGGTGTCCAGCGGCCGCGACGTCTTCGACGCGGCCGTGCTCGTCGGACCCTCCGGCGACACGCTCGGCTGGTACCACCGCGCGTGCGTCTGGGCGGGCGAGGCGGAGTACGTGACCGCCGGGGCGCCGGGCACGGCCATCGACACGCCCGTCGGACGCATCGGACTCCTCGTCGGCTACGACATCCGCTTCCCCGAGGCCAGCAGGCAGTACCTGCTCCAGGACGTCGACCTCGTCGTCTGCGCGGCGAACCTGTTCGCGCCGTACTCGCACCCGGTCCGGTCGATCTGCCGGGCGCGGGCCGCGGACAACGAGTGCGCGCTCGTCCTCGCCAGCGGCATCGGCGAGAACCGGTTCGCGATGATGCCCTACCTCGGCCGCAGCATGATCGTCGACGGTCTCGTGCAGGACGCCCGCGAGGACCCCGAGGCGGACGTCCTGGCCGAGGCCGGCGCGGGCACGCGGGACACCGTGATCGACGCGGTCGTGCACCTGCGGCAGCGGCGGAAGCTGCGCGCGGGCCTGCCGTTCCACGACGACGCCCGCGCGACCTGGGCCACCGTCTACGGAGGGCGGGACCGATGAGGACAGGCCGCATGCGACCGCACCGCGTGCGATCCGAACGGTCCGGCTGGCTCGCGGACGTGACCGGGCTCGTCGCCATGGACCTCCGGCAGTTCGTCGACAACCGCCTCTTCGCGGTGTCGACGCTCCTGACGTCCGTGTCGATGGTCCTCGCCTTCGGCGCGGCGACCGACCAGATGGTGAGCCCCTCCGACTCGGCCACCAACTACTTCGGGTTCGTCTTCCCGGGCATCGTCGCCTCCGGCATCATGTTCAGCTGCACGTACACCGTCGGCTACACGATGATCATCGATCGGAACCGGAGGACGATCGAGGACCTCATCCTGTCCCCCCTGTCGTACTCGGGATTCCTGCTCGCCCGGCTCGTCGGCGTCGTGCTGAAGTGCCTCTTCCAGTTCATCCTGGTCCTCGTTCTCGGCGTCTGGGTATTCGACGCCCGGATCGAGTCGATGCCGCTCTTCGTCCTGGGATTCCTCGCCACCTGCATGGCGTTCGCCGGACTCGGAATCATGGTCGCGACGTACACGAACGAGATTTCCTTTCCGGGGGTCGTGAACATCATCGTGATCCCCCTCATGTATTTCGCCGGCATCTTCTTTCCCCTGCGGAATCTCGGAACGCTCGGATCCGTCTTCGAAAGGCTGCCGCTCGCGGTGCATGTCGAGGTCTTCCGCGCGGCCACAGGAGAAGGCCCTTCGGTATCGGTCTTGTCCCTCGTTCTGGCCGTCACCTATGCTCTTCTGGCGGTCGGTATCGCCTCGTTCGCATTCCGCTGGAGGATCGGCCATGGCTGATACGGGAAGGGGCGCCGCGCCGCCCGTGCTTTCGGTCTCGAAGCTCGAATACCGCGTCAGTCCGAGCTTCGCACTCCGCCGCATCGCATTCTCGGTCACCGCCGGTGAAGGCGTCGCCGTCATCGGCACCAACGGTTCCGGAAAGACCACGCTCATCCGGCTCATCGCGGGTCTGCTGCGCCCGGGCGACGGCACGGTGGAGATCTGCGGCACCCCGCCGCGCCGCTGGGGACAGGTCAGCCGGCACATCGGCTACGTCCAGCAGACGAAAGAACTACCCGACGGCGTTTCGGTCGAGACATACGTCAAGCACCAGCTCAAGCTCCGCCGGGCCGACCCCGGTCGCTATGAGGAGCTCATCGCCCTCGCGGACCTCGAACGCCACAGCGACCAGTACGTACGCAACCTCTCCGGGGGAAGCCAGCGCAAGCTGCACGTCATCTGCGCGGTCGCGCACCGCCCCGACCTCCTGATCCTCGACGAGCCGACGACGGGGCTCGACCCGGCGGCGCGCGAGACGCTCCTCGAACTGCTGCGGAGCCTGAAGGGGGACGGCGTCGGCGTCGTCTTCGCGAGCCACCACCGGGACGAGCTCGTCGCGCTCGCGGACTCCGTCGTGGTGCTCCACGAGGGACGCCAGGTCAAGGACGCCTCACTGGCGGCCGTCACGGGGTCGGGCGAGCGCTCGAGCCTGGTCCTTGAGGCGTTCGCGGACGCGCAACTCGCCCAGCTGCGGTCCTGGGCGGCGAGACAGGTGATGACGAGCGGCCTGATCCGGTCCGCCCACGACGTCGAGAACGGCGTGCGGATCGCACTGAGCGAGGGCGACCACCGGAACTCACTGGCGGAGGTGGTCGCCCGGGCGCACGCCGGGGGCATCGCGCTCCGCTCCGCTTCCTACTTCGAGCCCACTCTGGCGGACGTCGTCCGATCCATCGTCGAGCAAGTCGAATTGGAGCAACTGGTATGAGCATCACCACGACCAGCATGCCGTTCTGGAAAGAGTATCCCGAGCGCGACAACGAGTGGGTGCGGCAGTACCCGACGAAGCACGTGCCCGTCGTCGAGGAAGAAGTCTTTCGCCGCAAGCCCATGGGGGCCTACGTCCACATCCCGTTCTGCAACCGCCTGTGCTTCAGCTGCCCCTACATCAAGCACCAGACCGACCGTGACCTGACCCGGACCTATCTGGACGCCCTGAAGGCGGAGATCACCAACTACGCCGGGCGCCCGTACGTCCAGGACCACGAGATCACCCTGGGCTACATCGGCGGCGGCACGCCGACCGCGCTCACCGCACCGCAGCTCGACGACCTGCTCGACCACCTCTTCGGCAGCCTGCACATGGCCCCGGACGCCGACTTCTCCATCGAGACGACGCCCGTCGACATCACCGAACGCAAGGCCCGCGTCCTCCTCGACCGGGGCGTGCGGCGCATCAGCCTCGGCGTGCAGACCTTCGTGGCGGAGGAGCTGAAGAACCTGGGCAGGCCGAACGACCCGGAGATGCTGAAGAACAGCATCCGGCTGCTCCGGAAGTGCGGCTTCGAGAACATCAACATCGACCTGATGCACGGCATCAACGGCCAGACGATGGAGAGCTGGGAGTACAGCCTCGACGTCGCCATCGAACTCGGCGTCACCTGCGTGTCCTTCTACACCTACATGGAGTTCGCACAGGTCTCCACCAAGCGGCGCAAGCTCCCGCCCGTGCCCGACCGGGCCGTCGTCGACGACATGTTCCTCTTCGCCGCCGACAAGCTGACCCGGCACGGCTTCCTCGGCTACTACGGCGACTGCTTCGCCAAGCCCGGGTTCCAGCCGAAGTACGGCGAGACGTCGTGGAGCGAGGACGTGCCGATCATCCCGCTCGGCCCGACCGCGACCGGCCACCTGCGCGACTACTGGTACTTCAACGAGCCCGACATCGGCCGCTACATCCAGACCGTGACGGCAGGTCGGTTGCCCATCGCCATGGGCAAGCACATCACCAAGTCGGAGGCCATCCGGCGCTCCATGGTCCTCGGCGTCAAGGCCGGACGCGTCGACCGGGAGACGTTCCGCAGGCTGCACGGCGTGGACTTCGTGGAGATGTTCCGCGCCGAGATCGACGACCTCGTCGACAAGGGCCTGATCACCGTCGACGACAGGGGCATCGAGGTCACGGGACCCAAGGGCTGGTACTACCTCGACAACATCTCGAAGGCGTTCTACTCGCAGGAGTACCGGCGCTACCCCCAGCACCTGGGAGCCGACATCTCCCACTTCATCTCGTCGCGCTCGCTGCCCCTGGAGATCATCAACAGGCCGTCGGCCGAGGAGGCCTGCCATGACCACTGACACACGGCTGCTCGACCTGGACGCCCGGGTGCCGCAGACGGCGCCGTACGCCGACATCGAGGGCGTCCGCGCCTACGACCTCGGCATGCGCCGCTCCGCGCTGATGGCGTACAAGCGGCCGACCGACCGCATCATGGCCAACATCCGGGACGGGATGACCGACCTCGTAGAAGTGGGCTTCAACACCGGCCTGTTGTCGCTGCACGTCGCCGGGAAGCTGCCGCACCTCGCGGTGTCAGGGGTGGAGGAGAACCAGAACCTGGTCGACGTCGCCGAGGACAACCTGACGCTCGCCGTGTGGGCGAACACCGAGGGCGACGTCGAGTTCGAACTCGCCAAGCTGAGCCGGCTGCCGTTCCCGGACGACTCGGCGGACATCGTGTTCTCGTTCTCCTCCCTGCACCGCTGGCGGCGGCCCGTCGAGACGCTGAAGGAGTGCGCCCGGATCTGCAAGCCCGACGGCGTCGTGATCATCGAGGACATCAACCGGCACGCCGAGGAAGGGCACATCACCTTCATCCTGCAGTTCGTGAAGGAGGGCGGTGACGAGTTCATGAGGTCGCTGCAGTCGGCGTACTGCCGTGAGGAAGCCGTCGAACTGCTCGACCAGGCCGGTCTCCAGGACTGGCACGTGGTCGAGGAGGACCTCGGCCTCGTCATCTCCTCGCGCCCCATCGAGCCCGTGAGCATGTGATGTCGACGGTCACGATCGCGGTCGTACAGATGGAGTCGAAGCTCGGGCGGCACACCGCGAACATGCGCCGCGCCGAGCGGTACGTCGCCGAGGCGGTCGGGCGCGGAGCCACCCTCGTCTGCCTGCCCGAGGCCTTCCTGACGTCGGGCAACATCCTCGAAGTCGCGGAGGTGGCGGTCCCTGTCCCGGGGCCCGAGACCGACCGCCTGGGCCGCCTTGCGGCGGAGGCGTCCATCCACCTCGTGGCCGGTCTCCTGGAGCGCGGCGACGACGGCAAGTACTACAGCACCTCGGTCCTTTTCGGCCCGGACGGGAAGCTCATCGGCCGCTACCGGCGCGTGCACTGCCACGAGCTGGAGAGCCGCTATCTGTCGAGCGGGTCGGAGTACCCCGTCTTCGACGTCGAGTTCGGGCGCGTCGGCCTCCTCCAGGGATACGACATCAACTTCCCCGAGGTCGCGCGGGAGTACTACCGCCGCGGCGTCGACCTGCTGGTGTGCTCGGCCCTGGTGCCCGAGATGTTCGGGTACGTGGCGAACCTGCGCCTTCCGGCGCGGGCCGTGGACTCCGAGTGCGTCATCGTCTTCGCGTCCGGAGTCGGTACGAACCTCTACGCGGGATTCGGCTACATGGGATGCAGCCAAGTCGTGGCGGACCCGCTGTTCCTCGAAGCGGAGCAGTTCGACTTCGTGGACGGCGACGAACGCATGGTCTTCCTGGAGAAGGGCGAAGGCGTGGGCGTCGTCGAGGTCGACCTGGAACGCATGCGCCGCTACCGGAAGTCCGCCACCCTGCGCGCCGATCTCCAGCCGGCCACGTACTGGCGGGCCCTGGAGGGCGCGGGCGCTCCCCACGCGGGTGCCCCCCACGCAGGCGCTCCCCACACGGGCGAACGGGAGTGATGGCCCCATGCGAGTTCTCCTCATCTCCACCAACAAGATCCGGGTGCCGCGGCCTGCCCTGCCGATCGGCATGGCGTACATCAGCGCCGCGGCGAAGCGAGCCGGGCACGAGGTCGACGTCCTGGACCTGCTGTGGGAGTCCAGGGAGCTGAAGGCGGTGCGGGAGCGCCTCACGACCCAGTCCTACGACGTCGTCGGCATCGCGGTGCGCAACCTGGACAACCTGACGTTCATCGACCCCATCTTCTTTGGCCCGATGACCGAGAAGATCGTCCGCTGCGTGCGGAAGTACACCTCGGCCAAGGTCGTGCTCGGAGGCTCCGGCTTCTCCGTCGAGCCGCTCTCGTTCTTCGAGTACGCGCAGCCCGACTACGGGATCGCCGGAGAGGGCGAGGCGGGGATCGTCCAGCTCCTCCAGTACCTGGAGACCGGCGGATCGCTGGGCGACATCTCGGGCCTGTGCTACCTCGACGGGGACGGCCGGTTCTGCCAGAACCCGCCGAACGCCGCCTTCGACCTGGGCGCCCTGGAGCCCGACCGCAGCGTCTACGACCCCCGGTACTTCGAGGAGGGCGTCTCGGCGGCCTCCGACCTCACCCGGGACACCCAGCCCGCCATCGAGACGCTGCAGACGAAGCGCGGCTGCAAGCTGTACTGCTCGTACTGCATCATCCGCAAGACGGAGGGCAAGGGGAACCGGTTCAAGGAGCCGGTCGAGGTCGTCGCGGAGATCCAGCGGGCGATGCGGGAGAACCCCGCCGTCCGGGAGTTCGAGATCGTCGACGCGACCTTCAACTACCCGCTCGAATACGCGGTCGAAGTGTGCGAGGAGATGGTCCGCGCCAAGCTGGACGTGCCCTGGTACTGCCAGCTGACCCCGAACGCGATCACGCCGGAGTTCGTGGAGCTGCTGACCGCGGCCGGCTGCATCAGGGTCGACCTGGGCACCGACGCGCTCACCGACGAGGCGCTCCAGGACCTCATGAAGGGCTTCGACATGGCCCGGGTCCTGGAGATCGACCGCCTCTTCACGGCCAGCCCGATCGAGCACACGCACTGCATCTTCCTGGGCGGCCCGGGGGAGACCCCCGCGGCCCTGAAGGAGTCCATCAGGTTCACCGAGCGGTTCCTGAACCCGGCGCAGATCTACGCGAACCTCGGCATCCGCGTCCTGAGCGCCACCAAACTGGAGAAGCAGGCCGTCAAGGCCGGGATCATGAAGGAAGGGCAAGGGACGTTCGTCCCCGCGTTCTACGTCGAGCCGGAGATCCTCGCCAGCCGGGAGACGCTCGACTTCGTGCGCGACTCCTATCTGAGCCACAAGAACTGGTACCTGTGGTGGGGCCTCGGCGGCCAGGACCTCACGAACCGGTCGTCCGACGCGATCCGGACCGTGGCCGAGATGCAGCGGGAGTACGAGTACGTGATGCGTGACAAGCCGCGGCTGGAGCGGGCACCGAAGCCGACGGGCCCCAAGCCGGTCTCCCTCACCATCGGATCGGTCTAGTGGACGTGGAAGTCGCTTCCCCGTCGTCCTTGATGGCTCTGCGTCAGGAGGGAGAGCGGTGAACCCGGCAGGCCGCTATGTCCATCGGCGAGGGATCCACTGCGAGTCGGCCTGCCAGTGCGGCATCCTCGCCGCGGGGGGCTTCGAGGTGGACGAGGAAGTGGTGTTCGGCCTGGACGGGGGCTTCGGCTTCTCGTTCTTCCCCGCCAACGGGAACGCGCCGGACATCGTGGTCGGCAAGCAGGCGATCATGCCGCTGCGCGCCGCTCGGCTGATGGGCGTCGAAGTCGCCGCGCACACGCCGAAGTCCAGCGCGGCCCTCGCGAAGCTCCTCGCGGCGGCGCCCGCCGTCATGACCCGGGTGGACCTCGGGCTCCTGCCGCACTGGGGCCTTGAAGGCCGCTCGTCCTTCGGCGGGTACTTCGTCAACGTGACGCGCGCCCTTCCGAACGAGGCCTTCGAGGTGTCGGACCCGGCTTTCGACGAGCCCGTCGTCGTCAGCGCGGCGGATCTCGACGCGGCCCGGTCCAGCCGGAACTCGCCGCCGGTGAACCCGGACCGCAAGGTGTACGTCTTCGGGCCGCGGCGGAACTCCCCGCGCCTCGGCCTGGTCGGCCCGGTGGCCGTGCGCAACCTCTGCCGTGACGTGCTCAAGCCGGGGAGCCGGAGCCTGGGAGTGCCCGGCATGAAGCGACTCGTCTCCACGGCGACGGCGTGGCCGCGGTCGAAGCAGGGCGAGGTCGAGGACGTGGACCTGGAAGGACGGGTCATCCGCACCGACGCCCTGGCCCGTCAACTGCTGCACCTCGGGCGGCAGATCGAGTCGTTCGGCACGGGCGGAGGGCTCTTCCGCCCGATGCTGGGCCGCTTCCTCACGAAGGTGGCGGCGGCCACGGACGACTCCCGCTACGCCGCGTCGGCCGAGCTGTTCTTCGAGAGCGGCCGCCTGTGGCAGAACCTGGGATCCACGCTCCTCGCGCGCGGCACGGCGGGCTCGCGGGAGGATCTCAAGTCGCTCGTGGACGGCGTGACCGACACCGTCCGGTCCGCGATGGACGTCGAGAAGCGTGCGCTCGGCGCGCTGACCGCTCTGCAGGCGCGAGGTTGAGACATGCCCACGGTGGACGAATCCGTACTGACGCAGGGTCCCGAACGGTGGAACGAACACGCTCGCCGACGCCGGGCCGAGGGCCCGTTCCGCCCCGATCTGCGGGCCGCGCGGCTGCACGGCGCCGATCTGCGCGGGGTGGATCTCGTGGACGCGGACCTCACGGGAGCCGTGCTGACCGAGTCGTACCTGATGACGGCCGACCTGCGCGGCGCGATCCTGGAGGGCGCGGATCTCTGCGAGGCCTATCTGATCCAGGCGGACCTGGCGAACTGCCGGCTCGTCGGGGCGAATCTGGAAGGCGCGGACCTCAGCGGCGCGGACCTCACGGGCGCCGTGCTCGACCCGGGCTTCCAGCGGTCGGCGGTGATCTCCGACTACCTCACCATCTGGTCCTAGAGGAGCCGGTCCCAGAAGGCCTGGCGGGTTCGTCGGAAGGAGGCCCCGGTGACGACCCCTGCGCTTGCTGACGAATGGGGCGTGAAACAGCTCGACCTCGACGCCTACTTGAAACGGGTCGGCCGACCCGATCTGAGCCGCGCGCGACCGTGCGGGCGGACGTTGCGGCTGCTGCACCGCGCGCACGTGGAGACGATCCCGTTCGAGAACATCGACATCGTCCTGGGGTGCGAGGTCTCCACGTCGGTCGCGGACATCCAGCACAAGCTCGTGGCGTCCGGCCGCGGCGGCTACTGCCACGAGCACGGCCTGCTGTTCGGCGCGGTGCTCGACCGGCTGGGCTACCGCGTGGAGCGGCTCCTCGCCCGCCCCAGGGAGCGTCCAGGGCGTCCCTGGCCCCGTACGCACCTGACCCTGCACGTGCACGGATCGGACGGCGAGTGGCTGGCCGACGTCGGGTTCGGGTCGGGTCTGCTCGAACCCCTGCCGTTCGCCGACGGCGCGTGGTGCGCCCAAGGGGAGTGGTCGTTCCGCCTCGCCCCGCACGACGAGGGGTGGCAGCTGCTCGAAAGGGCCGGGGCGCTGGAGAACCCCATGTACGCGTTCTCGGGCCACGGCCAGCGCGCCGCCGATGTCGACGCGGCGCACTACTACACGTCCACGCACCCCGATTCGCCCTTCACCGGCCAGCTCGTGGTGATGCAGCGGCTCGGTGGGGAACTGCGGCGCCTGCTCAACCGGGAGTTCTCCCGCGTCCGGTCCGACGGCACCTGCGAGAAGAAGTCACACCTGGACGACGGGGACCTGGCGAAGGTCCTGACGGACGAGTTCGGACTGACGCTCAACGCACCCGACATGCGCGACCTGCTGGCGCGGGTGGCCGACGTCCGGTCGAGTCTGGCCCCCCGCACGGGCTGAACCGCGCACCCAGGTCAGGCGCCGTTCCTGGCCTGGGCACCGGCGTCGCCCGGCGCCACCGGGGTGTACAGCACCGACCGCTGCCGCTTGTGGCGCCGGACGCGGCCCTTGGCGACCAGGGACTCCAGGGTGTTCCGGACCACCTGCGGGGTGGGAGTGCGGCCCGGGTGCCGCACCAGGAGCTCGTCTCGCAGGTCCTTCGCCGAGCGGGGCTCGTCGTGGGCGGCGAGCAGGTCGAGGAGCAGGTCACCGAGCAGCGGCTGGCGCGACGGCTCCTTCGTGCCGCTCGTCGCGCCGGTCTTCGTGCTGGTCTTCGTGCTGGTCTTCGTGCCGCGCTTCGCCTGCGCGACCGCGGGTTCGTCCTGCGCCTGCTCCGGCAGGCGCGTGGCGTCCGCGAAGCCTTCGTAGCGTTCGGCGAGGGTGAGGATGTCCGTCAGGAGGGTCTCCTCCTGCTTCAGCAGCTCGATCTTCTTCGCCAGCTCTTCCTGACGCCTGCGGTTCTCCGCCAGTTCCGACGCGACCTGTTCCACGTACCGCGACCGGAGCTGGGCGGCTGATCGGCTGCTCACAACCGTTCACTCCCTCGATATGGATGATGCAGCGCATCGTACCCACGTCGAGGGGGTGGCAGGGGCCGTGGTCACACGTGTGACCACGGCCCGGCCGGGTGCGTCATACGGTCACGGCGGGCGCGGTCTTCTTCCGCGCGCGGTAGGCAGCGGCCTTGATCTTGTTGCCGCAGGACTCCATGCCGCACCACTGGCGCCGCATGCCGCGGGAACGGTCGACGTAGACCCGGGTGCACTCCGGGTTGCCGCACTCCTTGAGGAGCGGGACGTCCGGGCCGCTGAGCAGCTCGACGGCCTGCCGGGCGACGGTGGCGAGGGCCTGCGCGGGGGTCGCCTCGTTGTGCCGACCGGTCAGGGAGAGCTGGGGCGTCACCGGGGTCTCGCGGGCCGCGCCGTTGAGCACGGCGAGCGCCTCGCGGTCGAACTCCTCGCCGAGGCGGCGGTTGGTGATGAGCCGGTACACGGCCTCGCGGACGGTGATCGCCGCCCGGACGTCCGCGTCGTCGCCGGGCGTGATCGTGTCCACCAGGCCGGACTCCAGGTACCAGGCGTTGAGCCGCTCCGGCGTCACGAACATCTCGAACCGGGTCGAGCGCCGTGCACGGAGGGTGGCCGCGAAGTCGAGCGCCGGGTGTCCGCATACGAAAACGTGGTCGAGATTCACATCACCATCCTGGCAGGTGACTGTCAGGAGGCGCAAGAATCGTCACCGCGCCGGGCCGCGTCCCCCGGTCAGCACCTCCGCTCCAGGCGGATCTCGCGGCCCTGCCACCGCCGGCGCAGCCAGCGGTCGTGGCTCGCGAGGACGATGGCGCCCGGGCCGCCGGTGAAGGCCTCCTCCAGTTCGTCGCACAGGCGTGGCGAGAGGTGGTTGGTGGGTTCGTCGAGCAGGAGGAGCTGGGGCGGGCGGGCCACCAGGAGGGCGAGGGCGAGCCGCCGCCGCTGTCCGACGGACAGTCGGCCGACGGGGGTGTCCAGGTCCGCCGCGTGCAGCAGACCGAGCGAGGCAAGCGGCACCTGCTCGGCCCGTGCCGGGCCCAGCGACAGCGCGTAGGTGTCACGCGCCGTGCGGTCGGGCCGGTCGAACACGGTGTCCTGGGCGAGCAGCCCCACCGTGAGGTGCCGTCGCCCGCGCACCACGCCCGCGGCGGCGAGCCGTCCGGCGAGCACGGCGAGCAGCGTCGACTTGCCCGCGCCGTTGGCGCCCGTGACCAGCAGCCGGTCGGTCGGCGACACCTCCAGGGCGTCGAGGGCGAGCCGGCCCGGTACGCGGACGTCCCGCAGTGTGATCAGGGGCCGGGGGTCCTCCTCCGCCGTCGCGGCCAGCGCCCCGGCCGCGAACCGCAGGGGGAGCGGCGGCTCGGCGACCCGGTCGCGCTCCAGCTCCGCGAGACGCCGGGTGGCGTTGCGTACGCGGCGGGAGATCTGGTTCTGCACCCGCCCGGCCCGGTGGCCGTAGCCCATCTTCTCGTGGTCGCGCCGTCCCCGGTCCGGCGCGACCACATGGGCGCTCACGCCCGCCGCGTGCCGCAGCCCGTCGAGCTCCTCCTGCTCCTCGGCGTACCGCCGCTCCCAGCGCCGCCGCTCGGCGCGCTGCTCGCTCAGATACGTGCTGTAGTTGCCGCCGTAGCGCACCGGGCCTGCCACCGCCGGGTCGAGGTCGACCAGGTCGGTGCAGACGGCGTCGAGGAACGCCCGGTCGTGGCTCGCGGCCACCACGGTGCCGGGCAGCGCGCGGATCTGCTCCTCCAGGAAGGCGGCCGCGTCGTCGTCGAGGTGGTTGGTCGGCTCGTCGAGGAGCAGCGCCGACGGCCGCCGGACGAGCAGCGCGGCCAGGGCGAGGCGGCCGCGCTGCCCGCCGGAGAGCGACCCGAGCGCGCGATCGTGCCCGAGCGCGCCCAGGCCGAGGCCGTCCAGGGCCAGGGCCGCGCGGCGGTCGGCGTCCCAGGCCTCGCGGTCCTGGGCCCGTTCGAGGCGCCCGGCGTAGGCGCCGAGGAGTTCCCGGTGGCCGGGGGCGTCCTCGGGGACGCGGGCGAGTTCCTCGCCGAGCCGTTCGAGCTCGGCGAGGTCCGCACGGGCCTCGCGCAGCGCCTCGTCGAGGACCGCGGCGACGGTCGAGTCCGCGTCGAAGGGCATCTCTTGGTGCAGGAAGCCGAGGTCACCGGGGCGCGAGACGCGTCCGGCGTCGGGTTCGTCCGCGCCCGCGAGGAGCCGCAGCAGGGTCGACTTGCCGACGCCGTTCTCCCCGATCAGGCCGATGCGGTGGCCGGGCGATGCGATCAGGGAGACGCCGTCGAGGACGCGTCGGCCGCCGAGGACGCGGACGAGGTCATGGGCGAGCAGGGCGGGGTGAGAGACCGGGGCTGAGTGGGGTGCAGAGGTTGGTGGGGACACGGGTGTCAGTCCTCCGACGTGGTGGGTGGTCGGCCCGCCGGGCGCACGGCCGCGGCGCGGGCCACTGCACACGTCGGGGCTCACACCTCCGGGGCCCCGGTCTCCTTGAGGCGTCCGTCGGCGAGCCGCAGCCAGCGGTTCACCCCGATCTCGGCGAGGAACCGCTCGTCGTGGCTGATCACCATGAAGGCGCCCTGGTAGGAGTTGAGGGCGCTCTCCAGCTGGCCCGCGCTGACCAGGTCGAGGTTGTTGGTCGGCTCGTCGAGCAGGAGCAGGTGGGGGGCCGGTTCGGCGCACAGCACGCAGGCGAGCGTGGCGCGCAGCCGCTCGCCGCCGGAGAGCACCCCGGCGGGGAGGTGGGCGCGCGGGCCCCGGAAGAGGAAGCGGGCGAGCAGGTTCATCCGCTCCGCCTCGGGCCGTTCGGGGGCGAACGCGGCGAAGTTCTCCGCCACGGTGCGGTCCAGGTCCAGCAGGTCCAGGCGCTGTGAGAGATAGGCGATCCGGCCGTCGTTGCGCGTGATCTCCCCGCTGTCCAGGGCGAGTTCGCCGGTGACCAGGCGCAGCAGGGTGGTCTTGCCGGCGCCGTTGGGGCCGGTCAGCGCGATGCGTTCGGGGCCGCGGACGCTCAGGTCCACGCCGCCGTCGGCGAACACGGCCCGGTCGGCGTGGTGGACCTGCATTCCCTCGCCGAGGAAGAGGTTGCGCCCGGCGGGCACGTGGGTGTCGGGCAGTTCGAGGGTGATGCGCTGCTCGTCGCGCAGCGCCCGCCCGGCCTCGTCGAGCCGGGCCTTGGCCTCGCTGACCCGGGCCGCGTGCATCTGCCCCGCCCGGCCCGCGGACTCCTGGGCGCCGCGCTTCATGTTGCCTGCGAAGATGCGGGGCAGACCGGCGTTCTTGAGGTTGCGGGCGGCGTTGCTCTGCCGCCGTTCGGCGCGCTCGCGGGCCTGTTGCAGCTCCCGCTTCTCGCGCTTCAGCTCCTGCTCGGCGTTGCGGATGTTCTTCTCCGCGACTTCCTGCTCGGCCCGTACGGCCTCCTCATACGCGGTGAAGTTGCCGCCGTAGAAGCGCAGTTCGTCGCTGCCGAGTTCCGCGACGCGCTCCATGCGGTTGAGGAGCGCGCGGTCGTGGCTGACCAGGAGCAGGCAGCCGGTGAAGTCCGCGAGGACGTCGTAGAGCTTGTGCCGGGCCTGGAGGTCGAGGTTGTTGGTCGGCTCGTCGAGGAGCAGTACGTCGGGGCGCTTGAGCAGTTGGGCGGCGAGGCCGAGGGAGACGACCTGGCCGCCGCTGAGCGTGCTCAGGCCGCGGTCCAGGGTGAGGTCGGCCAGGCCGAGGCGGTCGAGCTGGGCGCGGGTGCGCTCCTCGATGTCCCAGTCGTCGCCGATGGTGGTGAAGTGCTCCTCGCTCACGTCACCGGACTCGACGGCGTCGAGCGCACGGATCACGTCGGCGACGCCGAGCACCTCGGCGACCGTGAGCCCGGCGGCCAGGGGGAGGCTCTGGGGGAGGTAGGCGAGCGTGCCGTTGACGGACAACGAGCCGGTGGCGGGCTTGAGTTCACCGGCGATCAGCTTCAGCAGGGTGCTCTTGCCGGAGCCGTTGGGCGCGACCAGGCCGGTGCGACCGGTGGCCACGGTGAAGGACAGGTCGTGGAAGACGGGGGTGTCGTCGGGCCAGGTGAAGGAGACGTTCGAGCAGACGACAGCGGCGTCGGACATGGAGGTGACCTCGAAGAGTGGAGGGCAGACAGACCTCTGCCCTGGGCAGGGTGGGGAAAGGGGTACGACGAAGAGGGCCACGGAACCGGCGCTCGTACAGCGCCGCCCGACGGCCGCTCACAACCGGGTCTCACCCGGAGATGTCGTCGTCACCCGCCACGTCTATGACTCCTCGGTCAAACGGTCCAAGTCGCGCCCAGCGTAGCAGGTGTCGTCGTGCCGGACCGCGACACGTGTCGACGTATGCGCAGACGTATGCGCGGACGTATGCGCGGACGTATGCGCGGACGTATGCGCGGACGTACGCGCGGACCTAGAGCCCGTTCCCGGTGAACCTCGGTTCGCCGGGAACGGGCTCGTCGTGCATCACCGAGCCGTCACCCCTATCGTCACTGGTCTAACCGGTGATACCTTCGAGAAGGCCCGCACACATGTGTCGCCGCCCGCACGCGCACACCTACTTCCTCGGATGGGACAACCCATGAGACGACTTCTGACGGTCCTCGCGGCCGGTGCCCCGCTGGCCGCTTCGGTGTACCTGCCGTCCGCGGCCGCGGCCCCCTTAGGGAACTCCGGCGCCCCGAGAGCCGCTTGCGTCGCGCCGTCCGTGAAGGCCCCGGCCGGTGCCGAGGTGGAGTCCGTGACGGCGGCCCGCAGGCCGGGCGGCACCGTGCACGGCAGCGGGGTCCTGGGCGGCACGGTCACCGGTGTCCCCGCCTACTGCGAGGTGACGGTCACCCTCACCCACCCCGGCGCCGACGACCACGCCAAGGTCCGGACGTGGCTGCCCGCGGCAGGCTGGAACGGCCGCTTCCAGGCGTTCGGCGGCAGCGGCTACGCGGCCGGGGACAACGGCGTCGGCCTGGCCACCGCGGTCAAGAACGGCTACGCGGCGACCACCACCGACGCGGGCGTCGGCGACGTCCTCGACGTCGGCTGGGGGCTGCGCGCCGACGGGCGGGTCAACACCGCGCTCCTGAAGAACTTCGCCTCGCGCTCCCAGCACGAGGCGGCGGTCGTCGGCAAGCGGTCCGTCGCCGCGGTCTACGGCAGACGGGCCGCCTTCTCCTACTTCAACGGTTGCTCCACCGGCGGACGCCAGGGCTACATGGAGGCCCAGCGCCACCCCGACGACTACGACGGCATCCTCGCCAACGCGCCCGCCGTCCACTGGGACGAGTTCGAGGTCGCCACGCTGTGGCCGCAGGTGGTCATGAACAACGAGAAGACCTACCCGTCATCCTGCACGTTCAAGGCCTTCACCGACGCCGCCGTCAAGGCCTGCGACCCGCGCGACGGCGTCGAGGACGGCCTGGTGAACGACGCGGCCCGGTGCGACTTCGACCCGCGCCGGCTGATCGGCACCAAGGTGCTGTGCGACGGCAGGGAGTTGACCGTGACGGCGGCCGACGCGGCCGTGGTCCGCAAGATCTGGGACGGCCCGCGCACCGCGTCGGGCAAGAAGCTGTGGCCCGGCGTGCCGGTCGGCGCCGACCTGACGGGCCTGGCCGCCGTCACCGAGCCCGACGCGCACGGCAACGTCAAGGGCGAGCCGTTCCCCGTGCCCCGGCACTGGGTCGCGACCTGGGTGAAGAAGCAGCCGTCGTACGACGTCGCGACGATCACCTACGACCGGTTCACCCGGCTCTTCCGGCAGTCCCAGGCCGAGTACGACAAGGTCATCGGCACCGACGACCCCGACCTGTCCGCCTTCCGCAAGTCCGGCGGCAAGCTCCTGAGCTGGCACGGCCAGGCCGATCAGTTCATCCCCGTCCAAGGCACGGTCGAGTATCGCGAGCAGGTCGAGCGGACGATGGGCGGCGCGGAGCGCGTCGACGACTTCCACCGCCTCTTCCTCGCCCCGGGCACGACGCACTGCGGCCTCAACAAGGGCAACGGAGCCACCGACGACCTCGGCGCGCTGCGGACCTGGGTCGAGCGCGGCAAGGCCCCCGATGTGCTGCCCGCCACCCTCGTCAACGCCCAGGGGCG
Source organism: Streptomyces sp. NRRL B-1347 (assembly GCF_000720325.1). GTDB lineage: Bacteria > Actinomycetota > Actinomycetes > Streptomycetales > Streptomycetaceae > Streptomyces. The sequence goes on along the minus strand of NZ_JOJM01000053.1, from coordinate 25,516 downwards.
GAGCGTCACCCGCGACCTGTGCGCCTACCCGCAGGTGTCCCGCTACCGGGGGCACGGCGACCCGGACGAAGCCTCCAGCTTCCGCTGCGAGCCGCCCCGGACCGGTCAGGCGGACGGCGTCCCCGGGCCGTCGAGCAGCTCCTGAAGAAAGCCGTCCCAGTTCAGGCCGTCCAGCTCCGCCGCGGCCGGGACGACGCGGTAGGTGGCGTCGAGCCACCGTGCGAGCCGCGCCGTGGGCACCTCGAACAGGGCCTCCACCTCCGGTGTTTCGAGGAGCAGCCACGACGCGGGCCGTGCCCCCGGCAGCGTCGGCCACATGCGCACCTCGCCGTGGCCGCTCATGGACGTCAGACCGCCGCGCAGGAGCTCCCGGCCGATGCCCCACTGGCGCACCGGGCCTCGTTCCGCCCGGAACTCGGCGTCGATCACCGCGGGCGCGGCCGGGTCGAAGCGGAACGCCGCCCGCATCGGCTGCCGAGTGAACTCGTCGAGCATCAGGTCGACGTCGACGAGCAGCGACGGCACGGGCCCGGGCGCCGAACGCGCCCGCAGAGGTGACTGATCACGGTGCACGACTGAGTTCCCCTTCGTGGTGCGAAGTCTGCGCCTCCCACTCTTCGCCACGGGCCGGAGCCCGCACATCAGTCACTTGACGGCCAGTCATGTGGCGTACGGGCGAGGAGACATGCCGCCGCATGTGGCGCGGCCACCGAGGTCGCCGCGGCCACCGCGGCCACCGAGGTCGCCGCTCCGTGCCTGCGGCTTCGACCACCCTTCCCTTCCATGAATGGAGAGACATGACGATCGACCGACGCCTTCTTCTGCGGACGAGCGGCGCCGCCGCGGCCGGTGCGCTGAGCGCGGCCGCCCTTTCGGCCACGGCCTCGGCCGCGGAGCCCGCCGCAAGCCCCGCCCCTCGTCCCACCGGGGACCCCGACCCGACCGGAGGGGTCACCCGTACCCTCCTCCAGGACCACCCCTCACCCGCGAAGGGGTGGAAGGCCGTGCAGACCCTCGTGGAGATCCCGCGGCACAAGGAGTCGGGGCGGCACAGCCACCCCGGAGTCGAGGTGGGCTACATCATCCGGGGTGACGTGCTGATGGTGTTCGACGACAGGCCGCCTCTCCGCCTGCGCACGGGCGACCCCTTCTTCATCCCCGAAGGGGCCATCCACAATGCCCGCAACGTCGGCAAGGTGACGACGATGATGCTCTCCACGTACGTCGTCGACGAGACGAAGCCCCTGGTGACCACCTACTAGAGCCCGGCCCCGAGCACCGTCCGCCGTCAGTCGGACGGTGCTCGCGGACCGGTCAGGAGCTCCGCGGTGGTGGCGGCCCAGTCGACCTCGGAGAGCTCCTGACCGGCGGGTACGAGCTGGTAGGTGTGCTCCAGCCACTCCGCGAGGGGCGGTGCCGGAAGTTCGAAGAGGGCCGCCATGTCACCGGAGGCCAGCTGGAGCCACGCGGTCGCCCGGTTCTCCTCGCGCGACGGCCAGATCTGCACGTCGCCGGTCCCGCTCCTGGTGCGCAGCCCCTGCCGGAGCAGATCCCGCCCGATGCGCCACACCACACGCGGGCCGCCCTCGACGCCGAACTCCGCGCACACGGTCAACGGGGCCTCCGGTGCGAAGTCGAACGCGGCCCTGACCCGTCGGCGGTCCCGGACGCCGAGCACCCGCTCGACGTCCAGGGTGAGCTGCGGAAGCCCGGGCCGTGCCGTTCGGCAGGCCGGGACACCTGGGGGGTGGCCGCTCATGACGGGTGGATCCTTCCCTGCGGCGGAAGCTGGCCCGATTCACTCTCGTTCCCCGCGGGGCGCCGTGCGTACGTAAGTTGACCGTCGAGTTCCGCCCGCCGTGACGGAGCTGCGCGGCGGACTGAGGACCGTCATTAAGTCATTCGACTGTCGTCCCCGACCTGCGCTTGAACGATGCTGGAGCGGCCGCCGCCGCGCCGGTGCCGGATGGCCGTCATGCTCGGAGGAACCCCGCCGTGAAACGTACTCCCGTCGTGTTCATCCATGGCCTGTGGCTGCACGCGCTGTGCTGGGAGTCGTGGGTGGAGCGCTTCGCGAGCCGGGGGTTCCTCGCCTCCGCGCCCGGCTGGCCGGGGGAGCCCGCCGCCGCCCGGGACCTGCGCGCGGCGCCGGACGCGCTCGGCCGCATCGGCCTGGACGCGCTCACCGACCACTACGCGGGAATCGTGCGGTCCTTCGACACCGCGCCGGTGATCGTCGGACACTCGGTCGGCGGGCTCATCGCCCAGCACCTCATCGCCGCCGACGTCGGCCGCGCGGCGGTGGCCATCGCCCCCGCCCCGATCAACGACATCCCGCTGCCCGCCTCCTACGCACGGCTGCTGCCCCGCGCCCGCAGCGGACCCGCGGGGGCGGCGGTGTCTCTGTCCCTGCCGCAGGAGCGGTTCCGCCGGATGGTGGCGAACACGGTCGCGGCGGATGAGTCCCGGCGCCTCTACGAGCGCTACGCGGTGCCGGCCCCCTTCCGACTGCTCACCGACCTCGGCTGCGGCGCGGGGCGCCGCAGCCCGCGCGCCGTGGCGGACGTCGGCAACGCGGACCGCGGCCCGCTCCTCCTGGTCTCCGGACAGGAGGACCGACTCGTGCCCGACGCGGCCACGCGAGCGGCGTACAAGCAGTACGGCGACACCACGGCGGTGACCGACCTGAAGCAGTTCGCGGACCGGGCCCACTCGCTCGTCATCGACAGCGGCTGGCGCTCCGTCGCCGACCACGTGCTCGGCTGGCTGGCCGAACGCGGTGTCCGCGCCCGCCCCCCGGAGGGCTGAGTGTCACCCGTTCCGGTCGTCGGGCAGCTTGCCCAGGGCGTCGCGCAGCGCGGCGCGGGAGGTGATGCCGAGCTTCGGGAAGACGCGGTAGAGGTGGGAGCTGACGGTGCGCGGCGACAGGTGCATGCGCGCGCCGATCTCCTTGTTGGTGAGGCCGCCAGCGGCGAGGTCCGCGATCCGGCGCTCCTGCCACGTGAGGGCCGCGAGCCGCGCCGTGGACGTGGGGGCGGACGCGCCGGAGGCACGGAGCTCGGCGCGGGCCCCTTCGGCCCATGGGGGCGTGTCGAGCCGCTCGAAGGCCTCGGCGGCGAGCGTGAGGGTGGCGCGGGCGGCCTGGCGTCCGTGGGTGTGCCGCAGCCGGATGCCGTGCGCCAGACGGATGCGGGCGACTTCGAAGGGGAAGCCGGCCGCTCCGGGGTGCGTCTCCGCGCGGTGGTACAGGGCGTCGGCCTCGGCGGCGTCGGTGGCCGTCATGGCGAGGGCGCCGTAGGTGACGACGGCGAGGCGGGGCGAGACGGCGGGGAGACCGGCGTCCTGTGCGGCGCGGGCGTGGCGGCGCGCCTGCTCGGTGCGCCCGGTGTGCAGGGCCGCCTCGACGAGGTCGAGGAGCGTGCGGGAGGCCTGATGGGCGTAGGGCGTGAAGGTGCCGGGGGGCGTGATGCCGATGGCGTGCAGATACGCGGCTTCGTAGTCGCCTTCGGTGAGGGCGGCGGTGGTGCCGATGGCGTCGGCGATCTGGGTGAGGAAGCCGACGCCGCGGGGGCGGGCCCAGGCGTCGACGGCGGCTTGGAGCCGGCGTGCCTGTTCGGTCCGGCCGCGCAGCGCGGCGAGCAGTCCGAGGTACGCGCGGGTGTGGTGGGCGAACAGCGCGTTGCGGTGCGCCGTCGTCAGGTCCAGGCTGCGCCTGCCGGTCCGTTCGGCCTCGTCCCACTCACCGGCCGCCATCTGGTCGAGCATGATCAGGTGCAGCATGGTCATGGCCGACCCCATGGCCCCGGTCTCCAGCTCGCGGTCGACGGTGCGCTGGAGGTGCGGCCGGTACCGGCTGAGGGTGTCCACGTGGTAGGCCGCGACGCTCAGCCGGGTGATTTCCCACGGTTCGAGTCCGCGCGGGTCGGCCAGGGCGTGCTCCACCCGCTCGTGCACGCCGGCGCCGCGGCGCACCACATCGCTCCAGGCGTCGTGGTAGGTGCGGGAGTTGGGGGACACCCGGTCGCCCAGGGAGGCGAGCAGCGCGTGCGCCCGCTCCCACGACGCGCTGTCGCTCGCGTACTGGCTGATGGCCAGGAGCAGGTTGACCAGGCGGGTGAGCACCTCGTCCGGGGCCCGTGCGCCGCCGTCGCGGATGCTCTCGATCGCTGCGAGGACCTGGCGCTGCGAGATCCGCACCTCCCCGTCCTCGTACAGCGCGCCGTAGGCGGAGGCGAGCACCGAGGCCGGGGACGCGCCCGGGCCCGACGCGGCGTCGGAGCCGACCAGTTGCTGGGCGCGGTCCAGCAGGCCCGCCTGCCCCGCGATGAACGCCGCGCTGGCCAGCCTCCGGGACCGCTCCTCGTGCCGCTCGCTCAGCTCCGCGGCGCGGGTCAGCCAGGACACGGCGGCCAGCGAGCCGCCCCGCAGCGTGGCGGAGTCGGCCGCCGCCTCCAGGACGGCCGCGACCCGCTCGTCGGGGTCGACCGTCGAGGCGGCCAGGTGCATGGCGCGTCGTTCCACGTCGTCGCGGTGCACGTGGGCGAGGGCCGCGTGCGCGGCGCGCCGCTGGTTGGGGGTCGCCGTCTGGACGACCGTCGACCGCACCAGGGGGTGCCGGAAGACGAAGTCGCCGCTGAGCGGGTCGATGTCGAGGAGTCCGCAGGCCGCCGCCTCGTCGGCGTCCAGCATGCGGTAGCGGGTGCCGCGGCCGGGTCCGGTCACCGCGCCGGATCCGACGCCGTCGAGGGCGCCGCGAAGCAGCTCCGCGCGGACGGCGTCACCGAGTGCCGCGATGCGGGCGCCGTACACGTGCTGGAGGCGCAGCGGCAGCGGGATGCCGGTGTAGCCGGGTATCTCCTGCCGGTCGCCCATCGCCCGGTCGCCCATCGTCCGGCCGCTGCGCAGGACGTGGGGCGGCAGTTCGAGGAGGGCCAGCGGGTTCCCCTGGGCCTCGGCCAGGATCAGCCTGCGGATCCGGGGTTCGAGGCCGGGGCTGCGCAGGTCGAGGAGGTGTTCGGAGGCCTCGTCCGACAAGGTGGGCACGGGCAGTTGGGGCAGCGCGGCCGTGTCGAAGCCGGAGGGCACGTCGGAGCGCAGGCCGACGACGAGCTTGACCGAGCTGCCGGTGAGCCGTCGCCCCACGAACCCGCACACCTCGGTGCTGGAGGTGTCGAACCACTGGCCGTCGTCGAGCGCGAGGAGCAGGGGCTGCCGCGACGCCGCGAGGGAGAGCAGGTCGAGCACGGCGATGCCGAGCGTCATGACCGAGGGCGGCGGGCCGCCGCCCCTGCCGAAGACGACGTCGAAAACCTCGCGGTGACCGTCGTCGAGCCGATCGGCGAAGGGGAGCAGGGGATACAGGAGCTGGTGCAGACCGGCGAACGGCAGCGCCGACTCCGCCTCGACACCGGCCGCCCGCACCACTTGGTGGCGCGCGGCCGCGGCGAGCGCGGTGACGTGGTCGAGCAGGGCGCTCTTGCCCACGCCGGTGTCGCCCCGCAGGACGAGGGCCCGGCCCCCGGCGGCCGTCACGAAGTCGGACAGCGCCTCACGCTCGCGCTCGCGGCCGACCATCGTGCCGTCGAACGACTCCATCGTCCCCCACTCCGTTCCCCGCTGTTCCGTCGGTTCCGTGCCCCGTGGTTCCGTGCCCGTGGTTCAGTGCTCCGCGACTCCGCGACTCCGCGGAACCGCGCGTGTCCGCCGCGTCAGGGCGTGCCGAGCCCGTGCAGCAAGGTGTCGACGACGATGTCCGCCGCCTGACCGGCACTCAGCTCGGGCAGGTGCCGTGTCACCAGGTGCATGAGCTGGGGCAGGAGGACGCTCGCCCACCCCTCGGGCTTGTCGCGGCGCAGCAGGCCGTCGTCGGTGGCCCGCCGCAGGAAGGCGTCGACCTCCTGGACGGACGCGTCCCTGCGGCGGCGGACGGCGTCGTCGGTGAGCATGCGGGCGAGGTCGACGGGCCAGGTGCGGTTGACGGTGATGACGTTCTCGACGTAGCGGTGCAGGGCGACGGCGACGGGCGCCTCGCGCAGCCGGGCGTCCTCGATGGCCTGCTCGACGGCCGTGAGGCGGGCGTCGTAGATGGCGGCCAGGAGGTCCTCGCGGGAGGCGAAGCGCCGGTAGACGGTACGCCGGTCCACACCCGCCTCGGCGGCGATGTGCGCGATGCTGGCGCCCGGGTCGGTGGCGAGCACGCGGGCCCCGGTGGTCAGGACGGTTTCCAGGTTGCGCGCTGCGTCGGCTCTCACCCCAGGGAGTGTAGTCGTGGAATGGGGAGCCTGGGGCGTCTAGCGCCACAACGGTGTGCACCTTGACCGCGGAGCCGCTGCACCGGCGGGGAGCGTGAGCCGACGCCGACGCGGGCTCAGAGGCGGTCGGCGTCAACGACCGCCTGGGCGAAGGCGGTGGGCGCTTCCTGCGGCAGGTTGTGGCCGACGTCCGCGATGGTGCGGTGCTCGTAGGGCCCGGTGAAGTGATCGCGGTACGCCGAGCCGTCACCGGGCGGGGTGAAGGGGTCGAGGGCCGGGTCGAGGGTGACGGTGGGCACGTGGATGGCGGGCCGGGCGGCGAGCCGCTTCTCGTAGCGGTCGTAGCGGGGGTCACCTTCGACGAGGCCGATGCGCCAGCGGTAGTTGTGCAGGACGATGGCGGCGTAGTCCGGATTGCGGAAGGCCCGCGCGGTGCGCGCGAACGTGGCGTCGTCGAAGTTCCAGTTGGGCGAGACGAGGGTCCACACGTAGCGGCAGAGGGCGATGCGGTCCTCCGCGTTCTCCATGGTCTTCTTGCCGCGCTCGGTGGCGAAGTACCACTGGTACCACCACATGTGCTCCACGGCCGCGGCGGCGGGCTCCCGCTGCGCCTTGACGTCGGTGATGAGGTAACCGCTGGTGGAGACCAGGGCTTTGACGCGTTCGGGCCACAGGGCGGCGATGACGTCGGCGGTGCGCGAGCCCCAGTCGAAGCCGGCGAGCACCGCCCGGTGGATCTTGAGCGCGTCCATCAGGGCGATGACGTCGAGCGCGACGGCGGACTGCTCGGCGGTGCGGGGCGTGCGGTCGGAGCGGAAGCGGGTGCTGCCGTGCCCGCGCAGGTAGGGAACGACGACGCGGTAGCCGAGACCGGCGAGCAGCGGCGCGACGTCGACGAAGCTGTGGATGTCGTAGGGCCAGCCGTGCAGACACACGACGACCGGGCCGTGGGCCGGTCCCGCCTCGGCGTAACCGACTTCGAGGGCACCCGCCTTGACGTGCTTCAGCCGGGCGAACTCGGTGTGGGTACCCGGGGCGACGACGGGCAGGGCGGGTGCGGCGGACGAGGCGGGTGCGGCGGACGCCTGGGACGACATTCCGGGCAGTGCGGTGGCCGCGACACCGGTGCCCAGGCCCACGGCCTTGCTGAAGGTACGCCTGTTGATCATCTGAACCCCTCCGTCATACGTGCATAGGTGCATACGTGCATACGTGCTCAGTCGACGCGGTGACACTCGCACAAGCGCCGTCACCAGTCAAACAGGTGACGAGTGGAAAGGGTGAAGGTCGGGTGACAGGGCCGAAGGTCGGGCGCTGCGTGACGCCGCCCCGCGGGTTTGACCTGCGAGACACGCACCCGGCATCCGTAAGTGCTACATTGATGTGACAGTTAATGAATATGTGCGAGCGAACCGAGTTCACTGGAAGAGGGATGACACATGATCACCTACGGTCGGCTCTTCATCGGAGGCTCCTGGGTCGAGCCGAGCGACACGGAACTGCTGGACATCACGTCGCCGCACGACCGGTCGGTGATCGGCCGCGCCGCCCAGGCGCGGCCTGCGGACGTCGACCGGGCGGTGTCCGCGGCACGGGCGTCCTTCGAGGCGGGCGCGTGGCGGCTGACCCCGCCGGCTGAACGGATCGCGCGTCTGCGGCAGTTCAACGCCCTGCGCGAGGAGAGCGCGGCGAGGATCGCGAGCCTGATCTCGCTGGAGAACGGCTCGGCGGCATGGTTCACCCGCGCCGGACAGCCGGGCCTGACCCGGCAGGCGAACGCCTGTCTGAAGGCGGCGGAGGAGTTCGGCTGGGAGGAGGAGCTCGTCCCCTCCGACCCCGACTCCCCGGTGCGCAGCGTGGTGCGCCGTGAGGCGATCGGCGTCGTGGCGGCGGTCATTCCCTGGAACTCACCGTTCTCCTCAGCCACTTCGAAGATCATCCCAGCGCTGGTCGCGGGAAACTCCGTGGTCCTCAAGGTGTCCCCGGAGAACTCGCTGAGCATGGGCTTCCTGGCCGAGCTCCTTGAGCGGACAGGCCTGCCCGATGGTGTGATCAGCGTCCTGCCCGCGGACCGCGAGACCAGTGAGTACCTGGTGTCGCACGCGGACGTCGACAAGATCGCCTTCACCGGCTCGACGCGGGCGGGGCGCCGCATCGCGTCGATCGCGGGCGGGCAGCTCAAGCGGGTCAGCCTGGAGCTGGGCGGCAAGTCCGCCGCGATCATCCTCCCCGACGCGGACATCGAACGGGCCGTGGCGGGCGTCAAGTTCGGCTCCCTGCTCAACAACGGCGAGTCGTGCATCGCCCAGACCAGGATCCTGGCGCCGCGCAGCCGGTACGAGGAGGTCGTGGCCGCGCTCAAGGAGCTGGTGGAGTCGCTGAAGGTCGGCGACCCGGGCGACCCCGACACGTTCATCGGCCCGATGATCCGCCCCGACCAGCAGCAGCGCGTCCGCGACTACATCCGGCTCGGCATCGAGGAGGGCGCACGGCTCGTCACCGGTGGCCCGCAGGTCCCCGAGGGCCTGGAGCGGGGCAACTACGTCACCCCCACCGTCTTCGCCGACGTGGACAACTCCATGCGCATCGCCCAGGAGGAGATCTTCGGCCCGGTCCTGGCCGTCATCGCCTACGACGACGAGGACGACGCCGTCCGCATCGCCAACGACTCCGAGTACGGCCTGTCCGGTGGCGTCTGGTCCGCCGACGAGGAGCACGCCCTGGCGGTCGCCCGCCGCGTCCGCACCGGCACCGTCACGGTCAACGGTGCCTCCGTCGGCTTCGACGGCCCGTTCGGCGGATTCAAGGCCAGCGGCATCGGCCGCGAGTACGGCGCGGTCGGCCTCGGCACCTACACCGAGTACAAGACCATCACCGTGTGATCCGCCGTGGCTACGCCGGGACCACGCGGTAACTCCGCGCCGCCCAGGGCAGGTCGGACTGCGCGAGGGACCCGGTGGCCCAGGCGGAGGTGCCCGTGCAGCCGGTGCCGGGGTACAGCACGACGGACGCGGAGCCGGAGACGACCTGGACGGAGCGGGACGGCGTCGACAGGCTGTGGCACGTGCCGAGGTCGTCGAGGTCGACGGGCGACACCGTTCCCGTTCCGTGGGCGCCCGAGTAGAGGTACGCGCCCTCCTTGAGCGGCGGCCAGTCGGCGGCGTTCGCGGCCCCGGCGCCGAGGCCGATCAGGGCCACGGTCACGCAGGCGGCGGCAGCGGTGGTGCGGAGCTTCGTCCTGGAGGTGAACATGCGGACGCCTTTCGTGGGGGACGAGGTCTGTCGCGGTCGTACGTGCGGACCTGTCGCGGTCGTATGTACGACGAGGCCGGTGGCGAATCCTTGCACGCTCAACCACGCGTGGGTGAGGTGAAATCTGGTCACACGTGTGGGGGGTTGGCTGAGTGTGATGCGGCGATCGTCGATAAGGGGTGGAAGGCTGACGCCGCGGGCCGTTACTGGTTAAAGGCCGGCAGGGCTTGTGGGGCCGGACTAAGCGTCGGCGGGCTCAGTTGCGGGGACGGTGGGGACCGACGGGGCGGGTGTGGCGGGCGGGGCCTCGACCGGGCGGGCCGCACGTGATCTGGGGCCGGTGCGCCGGACCCGTACCGACGTCCTGGACATCGCCTATCACGACGTCGGCCCGGCCCGCGGCACACCGGTGATCCTCCTGCACGGTTGGCCGTTCAGCCCCGTCGGCTCCTACGCCGAGGTGGCGCCCGCGCTCGCCCGGCGCGGATACCGCTGCTACGTCCCCTATCTGCGCGGCCACGGACAAACCCGCTTCCTGCACCAGGGCACCTTCCGCTCCGGCCAGCAGGCGGCACTCGGCGCGGACCTGATCGCCTTCATGGACGCCTTGCGCATTCCCCGGGCCCTGTTCGCCGGATACGACTGGGGCGGGCGGGCCGGTGACGTCGCCGCGGCACTGTGGCCGGAACGCTGCACCGGCCTCGTCTCCGTGAACGGCTACCTCATCCAGAACCTCGCCGTCGCCCAGGAGCCGCTGCCCCCCGCGCGGGAGGAGGGCTACTGGTACTTCTTCTACTTCCTCACCGAGCGCGGACGGAAGGGACTGCGGCGCGACCGGGAGGGCCTGGCCCGCGTCGTCTGGCGCCGCAACTCGCCCGAATGGCGCTTCAGCGAGGCCGAGTTCGCGGAGGCGGCGGCGCTGTGGTCCAACCCCGACTACGTCGACGTGGTGATCCACGGCTACCGGCACCGCATGGCGGCCGCCCCCGGGGACCGCCGGTACGCGGGCCTGGAGCGGAGACTGCTGGACCAGCCGAAGATCACCGTCCCCGCGGTCACTCTGGACGGGCAGGCCGACGGCGTCATCCCGCCGACCGACGGCAGCGGATACGCCGCCCACTTCTCGGGCCCTTGGACGCATCACGTCGTGCCGGACGCCGGTCACAACCTCCCTCAGGAGCAGCCCGCGGCTTTCATCGACGCCGTCCTCGAAGTCGACGCCATGCGCTGAACGTTGCACCGCGCCGCAGCACACACCCACATCGACGATCTTGCACACGTATCGTCTGCTGACGCGTTTTCAGCAGTCACACGTATCTCCTTCGGTGCGGCCTGAACGCGGCTCGGCGAAGCAGCCGTTGAAGTCGTTCAAACTGACGTCCACCATCACCATCACCATCACCGCTGTCGCTGTCGCTGTCGCTGTCGCTGTCGCTGTCGCCGGAGCCGCGCTGCTCCTCTCGGCCGGACCGGCGGCCGCGGACAACCCTCCGTGCAGCGGCTGCCCAAGTGGGCACTCTGCCTCGAAGTGGGGCCTGAAGGCCGACTACGCCTTCGGGACCCCCAACGCGCACCTCAACGACAAGATCTCTTCGCTCCGGTTCTACTGCCCGTAAGTCCGCGCCTACGCGTGCTCGTCCGCCCGGATCGTGGGCCACAGCACGGACACGACACGGTCCGTGTGATCGGTCGGGGTGCTCGCCCCGGTCTGCAGGTAGTCGCCGAAGTAGCTGCCGAAGCACAGGGCGACCACGGTGTCGAGATCGGCGTCCGCACGCACCGCGCCGGCGTCCTGGAGTCGCTGGAGGGTCTGCATCAGTTCCGCGCAGCGCGGCTTGTTGCCGTGCTCGCGCATCTGCTCGAACAGTTCCGGCTCGCGCTCGGCCTCGCTCATGAAGTTGCCGTGCAGCTCCATCGCCCGCTCGTTGTGGTAGCGGGGGTCCAGGCGCCGGACTGCCTCGGTGAACGCCTCCACGGGCGTCATCCCCTCCACGTCCAGGGGAGGGTAGGCCTCGCGCTGCTTCGCCAGGCCGTAGTGGAGCGCGTCCACCACCAACTCGCGCTTGTTCGGCCAGCGTCGGTACAGGGTCGGGCGCGTCACCCCTGCGTCCGCCACCACGTCGCCGATCGTCATCCGCGTGTACCCGTCGGTGGCCAGGCGTGCGCGCGTGGCCTGAAGGATCGCCTCCTCGATCGCCGGGTCGCGCGGCCTGCCGCCGGGGTGCGGGGCGCGCTCCTGCGCGGACGCGCGCGGCTCCGCCCCGGCCTTGCGCCGCGGACGCCGCGTGCCGCCCACGCCTTTCTGGTCCTTGCTGCTCACAGCGTGTTGTCCCTCCTTGTGGGCATCCACCCTAGCCAGACCGGGGTCCCTCTCGATCGGTTTGGTTACAGTTAGCAACTGTAATGGAGGGGTGCGTGTGGACTGCCGCTGACCGGAATCGGGCAGGTCTCGACTGGCACCCCTACGCAGCCCGTGGACCGTCGGGCGACTGCTCAAACAGCCACCGCTGGTCCGTCCGTACTGCCCGGAGTGCAGGTGTACGGCATCTGCCCGCCGGACCGCGGCCCCCGGGTGAGCGAACCGTCACTACCTGGCTGCCCGACCTGGTCGACGCGCTGCTGGACGAGACGGAATTCGAGCCGCCCTTCGTGTTCTTCGGGCACAGCTTGGGAGCACTGGTCGCCTTCGAGCCGGAGGCACGTCGGCGATGGCTGACGGCACCCCGCCGCCGGAAGGTCAGACCCCGCGCCTGCGGCGCCACGCCACGGCCGCGCCCAACAGCCCCCCGGCGACGACGGCGGACCCGGCGCCGACCGCGACACCCCGGCCGAACCCCGAACCGTCGTCCCCGTCCCGGTCACTCCCGCTCCGGTCACCCTCGGATCCGGCGACGGTCACCTCCTTGCGCAGGACGATCGCCGGGTAGTCGCACGTGTAGTCCTCCTCGCCCTCGCCCACGCAGTCGGCGTCCTTGTGCCGGAGGGTGAACGTCACCGGGTACGTCCCCGGCCGGACGCCCTTCTTGACCCGGCCTGCGCCGACCCAGGCCGCGCCCGTGTCCCCCATGGCCGTGCCCTCGTCCAGGGCGGGGCTCGACACCTTCACCGCCGTCGGCCGGGGGTTGCCGGGGCGTTCCTTGACCGTGAGGTCCACAAGACCGCCGGGCGCGGCCGGGCCGCCGACCGAGGCGTAGCCCCGCCCGGGGAACGGGAGCCGCTCGGCGTGAGCCGGGCCCGACACCCCGATGACCAGGGCGAACGCGGCGGACGCGGTCAGCACGGCGGCTCCCGCTCGCCCGGGCGGCCCTGTGAAGTTGCTCATAAGAGGCTTTACCTTCCCTTGGTGCGCGGTGGCCATACGATCTTGGCCGACCTTGACGCAGTCACGCCATATCGGGTGACAGGCGTCTCATTCATGTGGGGGGAAACAACCATGCACGTGCGCAGAGCGCTGGGTGCCGCGGCGGGAGCCGTGGCCCTCATCCTGCTGCCGGGATTCCCGGCGCAGGCGGACCCCGGCGATCCGACGCCCACGGCGGAGGCCACCGACGCGGCACCGGCGACCGGGCCCACGTCGGAGGGTAAGCCTCCGGCACCGACCCGCGTACCGAAGCGCAAGGGCGCCGCGCTGAAGGACGAGGCGCCGAAGGGCGCGCCGAAGCCCACGAGCTCGGCCCCGACGGCCACGCCGAAGGACCCGACCGCGCCCCCGACCCCCGTACCGGCGGGCGGTGACAACGATGCCCGCGCGTTCACCCCGGCCGACGCCGACGACTACTGGACGCCCGCCCGCATGCGCGCCGCCGAGCCCGTCGAGGAGGACACGGCCCGCGAGCCCGGGTCCACGGCCCCGCGGCGGTTCGCGCGCTCGGCCAGCAAGCCCTTCGAGGGCCTGCCGATCGTCGGCACCTTCTTCTGGAACGACGGCACCAACACCGGCCGCTTCTGCGGCGGCACGGTCGTCAAGAGCCCCGGCAAGAACATCGTGATGAGCGCCGGGCACTGCTTCGACGACCAGGACGCGCGCAAGAACCTGACGTTCGTCCCGCAGTACGACGACGGCAAGAAGCCGCACGGCGCCTTCACCGTCAAGCCCGGCCGCATCTACGTCGACAAGCGGTACCTGTCCAAGGGCCCGGACGCCGCGGCCGACCTGGACTTCAACTTCCTGGTGCTCGAGCCGCGCGGCGGCAAGAACGTCGAGGACGTCGTCGGCGGCGCCGAGCTGAAGATCAACGCCGGGTACGACCACAATCCGGTCCGCCTCATCGGCTACCCCGCCAACCAGAAGCGCCCGCTGGACTGCACGGACAAGACGGTCCGCTACAACAGCACCGACCCGAAGATCCCGGGCAGCTTCCTGCGCATCGCCTGCGACAAGTACTCCGGCGGTGCCTCCGGTGGCCCGTTCCTCATCAAGCAGGGCAGCGGCTTCGGCATCATCGGCGTCATCGGCGGCTGGAAGACCGGCGGCGACGTGGACGACATCTCGTACAGCTCCTACCTGGACGGCGACGCCAAGGCGCTGTACGACGACGCGGTGAACAACAAGCCCCCGGCCGGGCGCGGCGTCCTCGGCAAGGCCGAGACGTGGAAGCACGCCGAGGTCATGGCCGGCGGCTACTTCACCGACGGCAACGCGGGCACGTGGGACTACTCCGACCTGGTGGTGCGCTGGTCCGACGGCGAGGTCAGCCTGTACCGCGGCGCCGGTGAGGACAACGACAACTTCGACAAGGAGATCCGTCTCACCGGTCCCAACGGCACCTGGAAGCACGCCGTCACCATGGCCGCGGGCGACTTCTCCGGGGCCGACACGGACGACCTGATCGTGCGCTGGTCCGACGGCGAGCTGACGCTGTACCCGGACGTCGACGCGGCGGGCTTCCACGGCGAGGTGCAGCTCCAGAAGCCCAACGACCTGTGGAAGCACGCCACCTCCATCACCGGAGGCCGCTACACCACCGACAACAAGTGGACCGACGACCTCGTCGTCCGCTGGAGCGACGGTGAGGTCACCCTCTACACCAACCTCAACCGTGACGGCTTCCACGGCGAGAAGAAGCTCGCCGCGCCCAACGGCACGTGGACGCACGCCTCGACGATCACCTCGGGCGACTTCACCGGCAACGACCAGCACGACCTCATGGTGCGCTGGACGGACGGCGAGCTGACGCTCTACAAGGACATCGACCAGAACGGCTTCCACGGCGAGGTCCAGGTCAAGAAGCCCAACCGGCTCTGGACGCACGCCACGGTCCTCGGTGCGGGCGACTACACCGAGAACAAGCACCCGGACGACTTCCTGGTGCGCTGGTCCGACGGCGAGGTCTCCATGTACCCGGACGCCGACGAGACCGGTCTGAACCGGGAGATCACGCTGGTGTACCCGCCCGCGTAACGGCCACCGGGCCGCGCGGCAGCAGGTAGAAGGGCCCCTCCCCGCCGGGGGAGGGGCCCTTCGCGTGCCGCGCGCACAATCCTTGGGGTTGCCCTGCTGCGGATAAAGGTTTCTTTACGCAGAGGCTGCTGACACGGGCGCGGGTATGACAGAGGATCTTCAGGTGCGCAGGGTGCGTTGACCACCGCCCGCGCCTTCGCACCAGGGGGAATCACCACGAGGACGCGCGTTGCGCCTGCCCGGCGCCGCGCCTCGTTTCCACGCGCACGGCGGCCCGTCGTCGGGTCCCGCGCGCCCTCTTGTCGCCGTGCACCGACGTGTACCGGCGTGCACCGACGTATCGACCGATGACCAGGAGCCGTCATGCCGCCCGTCCCGGACACCGACCGGACCCGCCCGTTCTCCGCCGAAAGCCGTGACGAGACGGCCGCGTTGCTGACCAAGGCCCTCCACCTGGGCCTCGACTTCAAGCTGCAGGCCGAGGTGTTCCGCGAGCGCGTCCCGTCCGCCGTGGCGCGCGACCGCCTGGTGACGGAGCTGCCCGAGGGGCCCGCGAGCGTGGAGACGGCACTCGCCGAGTTCACCGACACCATGCTGCCGTTGTGCAAGAACGAGGCCAGCCCGCAGTTCCTCGGCTTCGGCGACACCGGCGACGACGTGGGCGCGCTCACCGGCGGCGTCCTCGCGCTGCTCACCCAGCAGAACCTCATCAACCAGAGCTTCGACTCGCCGAGCGGCACCTTCGTGGAGACCACGGTCCTGCGCTGGCTGCGCGAGCTCATCGGCTTCACCAACCCGCCGGTCGACCGGCTGAAGACGGTGTTCGACGTGGGCGGGATCATCACGCACGGCGGCACCATGAGCAACTCCCTCGCCATGATGCTGGCCCGTGAGCACAAGGTGCCGGGCACCATGGAGCACGGCGTGCGGGACCCCGGGCAGTACGCGATCGTCGTGCCCCGCGACATCGGCCACTACAGCGTCAAGAGCGCCCTGAAGTGGATCGGCCTCGGCTACCAGGTCATCGAGGTCGACACCGACGGTTTCCGCTACGACCTGAAGGCCCTGGAGCGGGCGCTGCGCGAGCACGCGGGCCGGGTGATGTCCGTGGTGGCGTACGCCGGGGACAGCCGCACCCAGACCGTCGACGACCTGCGCGGCGTCCGCGACGTGGTGCGCGCCGCCGACGCGAGCATCTGGCTGCACGCGGACGCCTGTTGGGGCCTGCTCTGCGCCTTCAGCGACGAACTGCGCGGCCTGATCGAGGGCATCGCCGACTACGACAGCGTGACCGTGGACCCGCACAAGGTCATGGGCGTGCCGCACAGCCTCGGGGCGGTCCTGGTCAGGGACCCGGAGAGCCTGCGGGCGATCTCCAGCCACTCGGGCCTCATCATGGGCGACGACTTCGACTTCGGGCAGGTCACGCCGTTCGTCGGCACCAAGGCCTGGCTGTCCCTGAAGCTGTGGATGATGATGCGCACGCGCGGCCGCTCGGGCCTGGCCCACCTCGCCGAGGACCGGGTGGCCACGGCACGGCGGTTCGCCGACCTGGTCGACGCCCGCGAGCGCCTGGTCCGCCTGCATCCCGTCGACATGATGGCGGTCACTTTCCTGTACGTGCCCGCGGACGTCGACGTCACCGCCCCCGACATCGAGCGGATCAACGAGGCCAACCTGCGCATCCACGAGCGCATGCTCACCGACGGCACCTGGCACCTGCACCACTTCGGCCTCCCCGACGACACCGGCGTCCTCAAGCACGGCGCGACGCTGTACCCGATGCGGTTCATGGCGGCCAACCCGCGCATCGAGGAGCAGCACATGACCGGCGTCCTCGACTACGTCCTGGAGCTCGGCGCCCTCTTCGACAAGGGGGAGCTGTGATGGAGCGTCACACCGCAGGCGCCGTACGGGAGTTCCGTACGCTGACGCCGTTCCGCGCCAGCCCGGTCGCGCACGACCCGCGTGACGTACTGCGCCTCGCCCTGTCCGAGAACCCCCTCGGCGCCTCGCCGAAGGCCATGGACGCGGCACGCTCCGCCCTCGAACACGCCCACTGGTACCCGCACTCCGACGGCGAGCCCCTGCGCGGCCGCCTCGCCGCGCACTACGGCCTGTCCGGGCACCAGGTCATCGTCGGCAACGGCGTGGACGAGATCATCCTGCTCGTCGCCCTCGCCACCTCCGGCGCCGACCGCCCCACGGTCATCACCGCTAACACCTTCGCCGGGTACGCCGCCTCCCTGGAGACCGCGGGCCACACGGTGACCACGGTGCCGCTGGCCGGAGCGGACGGGATCGACCTGCACGCGGTGTGCGAGGCGGCGCGCGACGCGGCCTGCGTCGTGGTGTGCAACCCTCACAACCCGACGGGCACGGCCCTCACCGCCGACCAGATCACGACGCTCGTCGAGGCGTGTGCCGACGCCGGGGCCCTCCTCGTCCTGGACGAGGCGTACGCAGAGTTCGCCGACGCCAGGTGCTTCGGCAGCGGCCTTCCGCATCTGGGGCGGCCGGGCGTGGTGGTCCTGCGCACCTTCTCCAAGGCGTACGGACTCGCGGGCCTGCGCTGCGGCTACGCCCTCGGCGACGCGGACCTCATCGCCGCGATGACCGCGATCCGCACCGCCCTGCCATACAACACCAACCGGGTGGCCCTCGCCGCCGCGGTCGCCGCGCTCGCCGATCAGGAGCACCTGCGGACCGTGGTCGACGCGTGCACGACGGCCCGGCGGGAGCTGCGGGCCAAGCTCGCGGACCTGGGCGTGGAGAGCCTGCCCTCGCAGACGAACTTCGTGCTCGCCCGCCTGAGCGACCACGCCGAGCAGGCCGGGCGCGTCATCGCGTGCCTGGCGGAGCGGCACGGCATCCACATCCGGGACATGGCGGGCCTGGGCTTCGCGGGCTGGGCGCGGATCAGCGTCCCGCGCCCCCACGACGTGCCGCCGCTGACCGCCGCGCTCCGCTCCGCCCTTGCGGGGCCGGGCGCGACCGGCTGACCCGGGGTCCGCCGTGTCAGCTGTGTCCGCCGTGTTCAGCCCCTACCGGAAGATATTCGCCGCGCCCGGCGCGGCCTCGTTCACCGCCGCGGGCTTCTTCGGGCGCATGACGCTCTCCATGATGGGCGTCGGCGTCATCACGCTCGTCTCCCAGGTCACCGGGCGGTACGGCCTCGCCGGAGCGCTGGCCGCGACCTTCGCGCTCGCGGCCGCGGTGATCGGCCCGCAGACGTCGCGCCTGGTGGACCGGCACGGCCAGGCGAAGGTGCTGCGCCTGGTGACGCCGGTCGCCGTCGTCGCGGCGGCGGGGCTGCTGCTCTGCCTGCGGCAGGACGCCCCGGAGTGGGCCCTGTTCGGGTGTGCCGCGGGCATCGGGTGCGCGCCGAACGTCGGCTCGATGGTCAAGGCCCGCTGGGCCGAGGTCCACCGCGGCTCGCCGCGCGAGCTGCACACCGCGTACGCGTGGGAGGCCGTGGTGGACGAGGTCTGCTACATCGTCGGCCCCATCGTCTCCATCGGCCTTTCCACCGCCTGGTTCCCGCAGGCGGGCGTGGTGCTCGCGGGCGGATGCCTCACCGTCGGCGTCCTCTGGCTCACCGCCCAGCGCGCCACCGAGCCCGCCCCGCACCCACGGACGGCCGACGGCACCGGCCTGGCGCTGCGCTCCCGCGGCCTCCAGGTGCTCGTCGCCACGTACGTCGCCATCGGGGTCATCTTCGGCTCCGTCGACGTGGTCACGGTGGCGTTCGCGGAGGAGCGCGGCCACAAGGGGGCGGCGAGCCTGGTGCTCGCCGCGTACGCGGTGGGCTCCTGCGTCGCGGGGATCGTCCTCGGTCTGGTGCACCTCAAGGGCACGCCGTACGGGAACTGGCTCGCGGGGGTGTGCGCCATGGCCGTGACGGTGCTTCCGCTGCTGTGGGCGCCGGGCCTCTGGACCCTCGCGGCGCTGCTGTTCGTCGCCGGTCTGTGCATCGCCCCGACCATGATCACCGCCATGCCGCTCCTGGAACGGCACGTGCCCCCGGGCCAGTTCACCGAAGGCATGTCCTGGACCGGCACCGGTCTCGCCATCGGCCTCGCCGTGGGCTCCTCGGTGTCCGGTTGGGCCGTGGACGCCTCGGGCGCCGACGCGGGATACGCCGTGCCGTGCGTGGCCGGGGCGGCGGCCGTCGCGGTGGCCCTCGCGGGCGGCCGCCGGCTGCGAGGGTAGGCCGGCACGGGGCGGGAACGGCGTCCGGACGTCGGCGACAGGAGGACGGCGCCCGGAAGGGGCGGACGGACCGTGTTCGGTCCGTCCGCCCCTCCGGGGTGTTCGTTCGCTACGGAAGGCCGTGCACCTTCGGGCCGACGGCGTTCGACCACGCGTGGCCCGCCGTCGCGTCCCAGTTCGTCGACCACGTCATGGCGCCGCGCAGCGACGGGTACGTCTTCGACGGCTTGAAGGAGCCGCAGCCGGTGCCGCGGGTCAGGCAGTCGAGGGCGTTGTTCACGACCGACGGGGCGACGTAACCGCTGCCCGCGCCCCGCGTCGACGCCGGGACGCCGATCCCGACCTGCGACGGGTCGAGGCCGCCCTCCAGCTGGATGCAGGCGAGCGCGGTCAGGAAGTCCACGCTGCCCTGGCTGTAGACCTTGCCGTCGCAGCCGAGCATCGAACCGCTGTTGTAGTACTGCATGTTGACGACTGTGAGGATGTCCTTCACGTTCAGCGCCGTCTGGAAGTACCCGCCGGACGTGGACTGCATGTCGATGGTCTGCGGTGCCATCGTGAGCACCATCTTCGGGCCCGCCTTCGCCGAGAGCTGGCGCAGCGCCTTCGACATGTAGGTGGGGTTGATGCCGTTCTCCAGGTCGATGTCGACGCCGTTGAACCCGTACTCCTGCATCAGCGCGTAGGCACTGTTGGCGAACGCCGTCGCGGAGGCGTCACTGTTGACGGAGATGGTGCCCTTCTCGCCGCCGACCGAGAGGATCACGGACTTGCCCGCGGCCTTCTTCGCGGCGATGTCCGCCTTGAAGTCGGCGGTGGAGGCGTAGCCGACGGCCGGGTCCAGGTTGAAGGTGATCTGCCCCGGGGTGGGGGTGGCGTCGGCGAACGACACGGCGATGATGTCGTACTGCGAGGACACGTCCCGCAGCTTCTGCACGGTCGCGCCGTTGTTGAAGTTCTGCCAGTAGCCGGTCACCGCGTGCCGGGGCACCGTGCCGTCGCCGCCGCCGTCGCCCTTGGGGGTCGTCACGGACACCGCCGTCGACTTCGCCGACTCGCCCGCCGCGTTCGAGGCGCTCACCTGGAAGCTGTACGTGGTCTCCGGCGTGAGCCCGGTGACGGTCGTGGAGGCGCCACCGGCCGAGGCGACCTTCGTGCCGTCGCGGTAGACGGTGTAGCCCGTCGCCGTGGACGACGGCGTCCAGGACAGGTCCACCGACGTGGGCGTCGTCGTGCCCGCCGCGAGGCCGGCCGGGACGGGCGGTATCTCGACCGGGTCGGGGCCGCCGCCCCCGTCGGGCCCGAAGACGCTCACGTCGTCCACGTAGTACGCGCTCTGCCCGTACCAGCCGTGGGTGTACACGGTGACCGAGGTGGTGTTCGCGCCGGTGGTGAAGCTGGTGGAGAGCTGCTGCCAGGACGAGGCGCTCGGCGTCCAGGTCGACACGTCGGTGGTACCGGTGCCGCGGGCACCGAGGTAGGCGTAGCTGCCCTGCACCCAACTGCTCAGCTTGTACGTCGAGTTCGGCTTCACCGCGACGATCTGCGAGCACTCGGCGGTGCCCTGGCCGGACGGGGTGGCCTTGAGCGCCTTCGCCCCGCCGTGCACGGGGGTCGTGACGGCGGCACCGCTGTTCGCGGCACAGGTCCAGTTGCTCAGGTCCGCCTCGAACCCGGCGTTCTTGGCGACGTTGACGTCCGCCGCTCTGGTGCTCGCGGCCTTGGTGGCGGCCGCGTTGGTGTCGGCCGACTGCGCGGGCGCGGCGAGCGCGGTGACGGCGAGCGCGGCGGCCGCACCGACGGCCAGCGCCGCGCTGATCCTCCGGCGGACGCCGGGTCTGTCCTGACGCACACGGTCCACGGGGGGCCTCCTGGGGGCGAGGTGAAGCACGTAAGCGACGACGGTGGCCACCGCTGTTGCGCGCAAAGTTGGTCCAGACCAATCGAGTTGTCAAGACCTCAGGAGAGGGGAACCTGAACGGGCAGCGCGGGCCTTCGCTGTGCGTGCCGGGGGGTGGCTCTCCATGCCGCGGTGATCGTCGAGGCGGGTGCATCCCTCGCCGACGTCACCCCGCACCTCATCGGCCTTGCCGAACGCGGCAGCCAGAGCCGGCGTACCCGGGGTCGGGGAGAGGCGGAGCCGCCACGCTTGGACGTCGCGGTGGGTGCACCCGCGCGCAGGGGTCAACAGCTCCCGCCTTTTGTCTAAGGAATTTCACAGAACGCGCCCGCGGAGTCCTTCTGGTGAGTTATCGGGTCGGCGGCGAAGCTAACATCGAGATCGAGCCAGCCGGTGTAGCCGCCGACGACCTCGATGCATGGACTGTGAATCGATGGAGGAGTCTTGGTCGACGCCCTGCACCCCCCTGTGCCGCTGCCCACCAAGCGGAGCTGCCCCTTCGATCCTCCGGATGACTACACTCCGCTGCGCGAGCAGGAGCGAATAACGCGCATGAGTTATCCGGACGGCACGCCCGGGTGGCTCATCACCCGCCATGCTGAAGCAAAGGAACTCTTCACCCATAAGAGCTTCAGCGCGCGCCAGGAAGGGCTGATCTCCCCCGTCCCCACGGAGCTGGCGTACGACGGCCCGGCCGATCCGGGTGCTTTTGCGAAGACGGACGACCCGGTCCACAGCAAGTACCGCAAGCTGGTCACCGGCTTTTTCACGGTCCGGCGCACGCGTCAACTCACCCCCATGATCGAGCGAATCGTGCACGAGCAACTCGACGATCTGGAAAAGGCCGGTCCGGGCGCCGACCTGGTGGAGGTCTTCACCGAATCCGTTCCCGCCCGGGTGATGTGCGAGATGATCGGCGTCCCCGAATCGGAGCGGAAGAGCCTCCAGCGTCACGTGGAGACCCTCGGCCGGCTCTCCACGACCGTTCCCGCGGCGCTCGCCGCCGTGTCGGGGATGAGCGGGTTCCTGGCCCGCTTCGTCCCCAGCCGCATGGAGGACCCCCGGGACGACATCCTCGGGGACCTCATCCGCGGCGGGCAGCTCACCGAGCAAGAACTCATGGGCATCACCGCCACGTTGATCACCGGGGCCTTCGACACCACGGGCAACATGCTCGCCATGGGCGTCTACACCCTGCTTGAGCACCCGGACCAACTGGCAAAGCTCCAGGAGGACCCGGAGCTCATGGGGGCCGCCGTCGAGGAACTCCTCCGCTTCCTCACCATCTCCCACCTCGGGGCCAGCCGGTGGGCGCTCGAAGACGTCGAGTTCGCCGGTCGGACCATCAAGAAGGGCGAGGTGGTCACTGTCGCCCTCCCCGCCGCCAACCGCGACCCCGAGCGCTACGAGAACCCCGATCAGCTGGACATCGGCCGTACGGATCACGGGCACTTGGGGCTCGGCCACGGCGTCCACCAGTGTCTCGGCCAGCATCTCGCCCGCACGATCCTGCGCGTCGGCTACGAGGCCCTGTTCGACAGGTTCCCCACGCTGCGACTGGCCGTACCGGCTGATGAGGTCCCGATGCGGGACGACTGCGTGCACTACGGCCCCGGGTCGCTCCGCGTCACCTGGGACGACTGAACGAGACGTACAAGCGGTGAATGCGACGGACGGTGGGACGTTCTCCCACCGTCCGTCACCGTCATGCAAGAGGGCCCACAAGACGCAGACGCGTCGGCCCATCTCGAACGACAAGGTAGGACTGAGACCCGATGAGGATCACCGCCGACCGTGAGGTGTGCTGTTCGGCGGGCCAGTGCGCGCTGATCGCGCCTGACCTGTTCGACCAGAGCGACGAGGACGGCTCCGTCGTTCTGCTCGACGCGCGGCCCGACGCCGAATGGCTGGACGTTCTGCGCGAGGTCGTATCCCGTTGTCCGACCGGTGCGATCCGCCTCGAAGAAGACCCTGGCGCGTGAAAGCAGGGCCTGAGATTTCGGGCCCCGAATGCCGGCGGAGAACGTGACCGTGGCGAGGATCACACGGTTGGTCAAGCGCCGCTGAAACCAAATCCCCGGGAAACACGTCCGAGGCGTCAACCATGCCTGAGTGGGTTTCTAGGGTTTCCCTTACGGAACCAGGGCTAATGTGGCCGGTGTCCGTCTGGCAATGCGTGTTCTCGTAACTTTCAGGTCCGTTGCGCTCTTCCAGCGAACGACGCGTCAAGTGTGGAGTTTCTGATGCCTGCTGCATCCAACCAGAACAAAGCCGTTGAAGCGCTGCGCAAGTCGTTCAAGGAAATCGAGCGGCTCCGGCGTCAGAACCGCCAGCTGGTCAGTTCGGCCACCGAGCCCATTGCCATCATCGGTATGGCCTGCCGATTCCCGGGTGGAGTGAATTCCCCCGAGGCGCTGTGGCGCCTGGTCGCCGATGGATCGGACGCCATCTCGCCCTTCCCGACAAACCGCGGCTGGGACGTGGAGGGGATCTACAATCCGGATCCGGAGCATACGGGTACCAGTTACGTTCGCGAAGGCGGCTTCCTCCACGACGCGGATCAATTCGACTCCGCGTTCTTCGGCATCCCGCCCCGCGAGGCCCTGGCCATGGACCCGCAGCAGCGGCTGCTCCTTGAGACGTCGTGGGAGGTCATGGAGCGGGCGGGCATCGACCCCGCGTCGTTGCGTGGCAGCCAGACCGGCGTCTTCACCGGCGCCATGCACACCACTTACGCTTCCGAGGCCGCGCAGATCCCGGACGAGATCGAGCCGTACCTCCACAACGGCGCCACCACCAGCATCGCCTCGGGCCGTGTCTCCTACACCTTCGGTTTCGAAGGCCCCGCGCTGACGGTGGACACCGCCTGCTCATCGGCGCTGGTCGCCCTGCACCTGGCCGCGCAGGCGCTGCGTCAGGGCGAGTGTTCCATGGCGCTGGTCGGCGGTGCGACGGTCATGGTGAGCCCCAAGGGCTTCGTCACCTTCAGCCGCCAGCGCGGACTGGCCGCCGACGGCCGCTGCAAGGCGTTCGCCGACGCTGCCGACGGCACCTCATGGTCCGAGGGCATCGGTGTGCTGCTGGTGGAACGGCTGTCCGACGCGCGGCGCAACGGGCACGAGATCCTCGCGGTGGTGCGCGGCTCCGCCGTGAACCAGGACGGCGCGAGCAACGGCCTGACGGCCCCCAACGGCCCCTCTCAGCGCCGCGTGATCCGGCAGGCCCTCGAGAACTGCGAGCTGACCACCAGCCAGATTGACGCGGTCGAGGCGCACGGTACGGGCACGACGCTGGGTGACCCGATCGAGGCGCAGGCGCTGCTGGCCACCTACGGGCAGGACCGGCCGGAGGGACGGCCGCTGTGGCTGGGCTCGCTGAAGTCGAACCTCGGTCACACGCAGGCCGCGGCCGGTGTGGCCGGCGTCATCAAGATGGTGATGGCGATGCGGCACGGCGTGCTGCCGAAGACACTGCATGTCGACACCCCGTCGAGCCACGTGGACTGGTCCGAGGGCGAGGTCGAGCTGCTGACCGAGTCCAGGCCGTGGCCGGAGACGGGCGAGCCGCGCAGGGCCGGTGTGTCCTCGTTCGGCGTGAGCGGGACGAACGCGCATGTGATCCTGGAGCAGGCTCCGGAGGTCGAGGCGGCCGAGGAGCCTGTCGACGGCGGCGTCGCGGGTCCGGTGGCCTGGGTGGTGTCGGGCAAGAGCGGCGACGCGCTGCGGGATCAGGCCGCCAGGCTGCGGGAGTTCGTGGCCGAGCGCCCCGAGCTGGGCGCCGCCGATGTGGCGCTCTCCCTGGCGACGACCAGGTTCGCGTTCGAGCAGCGCGCCGTGGTGACCGGTACCAGCCGTGAGGAGCTCCTCGAGTGCCTGGAGGCGGTGGCCGAGGGTGTTTGTGTTCCCGGGTCAGGGGGCGCAGTGGGCGGGTATGGCGGTGGGGCTTCTGGAGTCCTCGCCGGTGTTCGCGGAGGCGATGGGTGAGTGTGAGACGGCCCTGTCGGCGTATGTCGACTGGTCGTTGACGGACGTACTGCGCGGCGTTGACGGTGCTCCCGGGTTTGACCGGGTGGATGTGGTGCAGCCGGTGTTGTTCGCGGTGATGGTGTCGTTGGCGCGGTTGTGGCGTTCGGTGGGTGTCGAGCCGGACGCGGTGATGGGTCACAGCCAGGGTGAGATCGCGGCGGCGTGTGTGGCGGGTGCGCTGTCGCTGGAGGATGCCGCGAAGGTGGTGACCCTGCGCTCGCAGGCGATCGCCGTCGGTCTTGCTGGTCGGGGTGGGATGGTGTCGGTCGGGCTTCCGGTCGACCAGGCCAGGGAGCGTATCGCCGCTTGGGGCGGTGCGATATCCGTTGCGGCGGTGAATGGCCCGGGTTCGGTTGTGGTGTCCGGTGACGCGGGCGCGCTGGATGAGATGGTCGCGCAGCTGGAGGGTGAGGAGATCCGGGTCCGCCGGGTTCCGGTGGATTACGCCTCGCACTCCGCGCATGTGGAGGAGATC
>NZ_JOJM01000052.1 GCF_000720325.1 Streptomyces sp. NRRL B-1347 | reverse complement strand
GTAGCGGTGGGGCCGCCCACTCGGCGGCAGCGCGGAGCGTCGGGGCCCGGCCTCGCAAGGCCGGGGTGTGTCGGGTGGGCGGGTGGGAGAGAGGGCCCGGCGCGGTAGCGCCGGGGCTGTTGGCCGGGCCGGTCTCAGGCCCGGGCTGCGATGCGAGCCCGACGGGCCGCAAGCCGCTCGTCGAAGCGCCGCGCCTCCCCGTCGAGCCCGTCGAGGAAGAGCCCGAGCTCCTCCTGGGCCTGGATACCCTCCGGGCCGAGCCCGGAGATGCTCATGACCTTGAGGAAGCGGAGCACGGGCTGGAGCACGTCGTCGTGGTGGATGCGCAGGTTGTACACCCCGCCGATGGCCATCTTCGCGGCGGCCCGCTCGAAGCCGGGGATGCCGTGCCCGGGCATGCGGAAGCCGACGACGACGTCGCGTACGGCCATCATCGTGGCGTCCGGCGCGAGCTCGAAGGCGGACTTCAGGAGGTTGCGGTAGAAGACCATGTGCAGGTTCTCGTCGGTGGCGATGCGCGCCAGCATCCGGTCGCAGACCGGGTCGCCGGACTGGTGTCCGGTGTTCCGGTGGGAGATGCGGGTGGCCAGCTCCTGGAAGGCGACGTACGCGACCGAGTGAAGCATCGAGTGCCGGTTGTCCGACTCGAACCCCTCGCTCATGTGTGCCATCCGGAATCGCTCCAGCTGGTCCGGGTCCACCGCGCGGGAGGCGAGGAGGTAGTCCCGCATCACGATGCCGTGGCGGCCCTCCTCGGCCGTCCAGCGGTGCACCCACGTGCCCCAGGCCCCGTCCCGTCCGAAGAGCGTGGCGATCTCGTGGTGGTAGCTCGGGAGGTTGTCCTCGGTGAGGAGGTTGACGACGAGGGCGATGCGGCCGACGTCGGTGACGGGCGACTGTCCGAGCTCCCAGGCCTCGCCGTCCTCGAACTGGCCGGGGAAGTTCCGCGCGTCCGAGAACGGCACGTACTCGTGCGGCATCCAGTCCTTGGCGACCTTCAGATGCCGGTTGAGCTCCTGCTCGACCACTTCCTCCAGCGCGTACAGCAACCGGGCGTCGGTCCAGGTGTCCGGGCTGCCGAGGTGCGGGGAGGTGAGCGTCACGGGGTCTCCAGGGAGGGGGTGGGGACGGAGGGGGGTGCGGCACGGGGTGCCGCGAGCGGGGTTACCTACGGCATCGTAGGTTACGTTCCCGTAGGTTAAACCCGTCGTAAAGAGTGACGGTGGTCTCAGCGCACCGCCAGGCGCCGTGCGACGGCCGCGCTGAGGACGCGTACCCCCCGCGTCGAGCCGGGGGCGAGGCCGGTGAGCTCCCGTACCCGGCGCAGTCGGTAGTCGAGGGTGCGGGGGTGGACGTTGAGGGCGGCCGCCGCCGCGCCCCGGTCCATGTCGTAGCGGTAGTACGCGTCGAGGGTGACGACGAGGTCGGGTCCGGGTTCGAGGTGCCGGGCCACTGTAGCGAGCCAGGAGTCGACGAACGGCACGTCGGCGACGGCCAGTTCGACGAACGCGTCCGCCGTGGTGAGCGGCCGCAGCCGGGCGGGCGCCCGCCGCAGGGGGGTCACCCGGCTGATCCGCCGGGCCCGGTTCAGGGCGCAGGCGAGCTCCGTGAGCGGCGCGCTCGCGGTGCCCGCGGCGCAGGGGCGGTCGAGGGCGCCCGCGAAGTCCCGTACGAGGTCGAGGGCGAGGTCGGGCACGGGATCCAGGCCGAGGTCGGACGCGGAGTCGGCGGCGGGCTCCGCCGGGGGGCCGGGCTCGCGGGCGGTCGCGGGGGAGGCCGCGGCGGCGGGCGTCCGGCCGCTGGTGGACGCGGACGCGTGATCGGTCACGTCGCGTGATCGCGGCCTCGTCGCGACGTCGGGCACGAGGGCGATCAGCTCCCCGCCCCCGTCTCCCGTCGGGCACCAGACCATCGGCACCCGGTGGGTCTTCATGAGCGCCTCGATCTCGCGCTCCGGGCCGCCGCGGCCGTCGTGGCCGCTGCTCCCGTCCGGTATCCGGACCACCGTCACCGCGCAGTGCTCGGGCAGCTCCATGCCCACGGCCGGGGCGAGTTCCGCCGCCAGCGGGTCCTGGGTGAGCAGCGACTTGGCGAGCAGGGCGACCTGTTCGACGTACGGAAGGCGGCGGCGCAGCGCGGTCACGAAGCCCTGGCAGTAGGCGCTGATGCCGCGCTCGCCCTGCGGGGCGAACCAGCCCATCATGCGCAGGAGTTCCTCGGCGTCGCCGCCGCGCTTGGCGTCGACCGCCTCGTGGATCTCGCGCAGCATCAGCGCCGTGTGCAGGCACAGGACCCGCTGGCGTGACTCCAGGGACATGCCCGAGCCGCCCCGCACCTCGCCCATGGCGGAGACGAAGGCGAGGTCGTCGGGGGTCAGCGGGCTGTTGTCGGGCGACAGTTCGAGCGTGCGGCGGCGCAGCCACACCGCGTACTCCATCGTCTCGGCCCGGGCCCTGGCGTCGGCGTCCAGGGAGGCGAACTCCGGGATCTCGCGCGCGTACGCCTCGACCTCCCGGCGCGCGCTGTTCGCCGCCCGCCGGGCCAGCTCGGCGAAGAGGCTCCCCATGGCCGCGAGCATCCCACCGCGCGCGAGCGGCCCGACAGGGGGAATCCGGTCGGCGTTCACACCTCTCACACATTCCGGCCGGGCGGGCGGGCGGCTGTTTGTCACCCCGCGCAAAGTTCCGCGAACGGGGCGCCCTTGTCCCTGCAAGCGCTTGTCGGCCCCCGGTGACCTGGGCTTAATGGGAACCCTGCACCCGCCCGTGGGGGGAACACCGTGGCGATCGGGACAACCCGCATGTGCCCTATGACGTATTCAAGGAGCAACGGGAGGGAACCACCGATGAAGATTCGAAGCAGAACGCGCAGCAGGAGAAAATTCGCGGCGGCGGTCGCGCTCCTCACCGCGTCGACAGTGCTCGTGATGGGCGCGCCCGGCACCGGCTCGGCGGCGCCCGCCGCCACCCCGAGCCTGCAGGCGTACGGGATCAGTAGCGACGGCCTCTCGATGGCCGCGTTCAAGACCGACACCCCGACGCGACTGGACTGGGTGCGGGATATCACCGGCCTCAAGGGCGACCAGAAGGTGGTCGGCATCGACTTCCGGGTCCAGGACGGCCAGTTGTACGGGGTCGGCGACAAGGGCGGGATCTACACGTTCAAGTGGCCGCCCCAGGTCCCGGAGCCGACCGCCACCAAGGTCTCCCAGCTCCAGTTCGACCTGCTCGGCACCAACTTCGGCGTCGACTTCAACCCGGCGGCCGACCGGCTCCGGGTGATCAGTGACAACGGCCAGAACCTGCGGCACAACCTGAACGACCACACCACGGTCGAGGACGGCGTCCTTACCACCCCGCCCATCCCCGGGTGGACGCGGGGCGTCAGCGCGGTCGCGTACACGAACAACGACCTGAACGGGACCACCGGCACCCTCCTGTTCGACATCGACACCAAGACGGACCAGCTGCTCGTCCAGGCCCCGGCCAACAACGGCACCCTGTCGCCGATCGGCTCCCTGGGCGTCGACGCGGGCCCCAACGCGGGCCTCGACATCTACAGCACGCTCTCGGGCGGCAAGACGGTCTCGAACGCGGGCTTCGCCATCCTGGGTCCGCCGTCCGGCACGGTGAAATCCAGCCTCTACAACGTCAACCTGTTCACCGGCGAGACCGAACTCATCGGCCGGTTCCCCGCCGTGGACATCACGGACCTGGCCATCTCCCTCACCGGCAAGTGAGCCCACGCCGCGGCCCGGTCACCGCCGGGCCGCGGTGAAGGCCTAAGCGGCCACCGATCGCCGCAGGTGTTCCGCCGTGAACGAGCCCTCGGCGGCGAGCAGTTCGCGCGGTGTTCCCTCGAAGACGACGCGGCCGCCGTGCTTGCCGCCGTCCGGGCCGAGGTCGATGACCCAGTCGGCGTGCTTGACGACGTCCAGGTTGTGCTCGACGACGAGGACGGTGTTACCGGCGTCGACGAGCCGGTCGAGCAGGGCGAGGAGTCCGTCGACGTCCGCCATGTGCAGCCCGGTCGTCGGCTCGTCCAGGACGTACGTCGTCCCGGTCCTGTGCAGCTGGGTGGCCAGCTTGATGCGCTGGCGCTCGCCGCCGGAGAGGGTGCTCAGCGGCTGCCCGAGGGTGAGGTAGGTGAGTCCGACGTCCCGCAGGGCGCCGAGGCGGCGGCGCACCGCCGGGTCCGGGAAGTCCCCCAGGAAGGCGAGGGCCTGCTCGGCGGTCATGTCCAGGACGTCCACGACCGAGCGGCCGCCCACGGTGAGCCGGAGCACCTCCTGCTTGAACCGGCGTCCGTCGCACTCCTCGCAGGTCGTCGTCACCGGGTCCATGAAGGCCAGGTCGCTGTAGATGATCCCGCGGCCCTGGCAACGCTCGCACGCGCCACTGGAGTTGAAGCTGAACAGGCCGGCCTCCGCCCCCGTGTGCCGGGCGAACAGGGTCCGTACGCGGTCCATGATCCCCAGATAGGTCGCGGGGGTCGACCGGCCAGAGATGCCGATGGCGGACTGGTCGACGACCACGGCGTCCGGGTGCTGCGCGGTGAACGCCCCGGAGACGAGCGTGCTCTTTCCCGAGCCCGCGACGCCGGTGACCGCGGTGAGCACGCCGGTGGGCACCCGTACGCTCACGTCCTTGAGGTTGTGCAGGTCGGCGCCCTTGATCCAGGCGCCGCCGACGGGCTCGCGCGGGTGCTCCTTGACGCCCGACGCGCGCCGCAGGGAGCGGCCGGTGAGGGTGTCGGCGGCGCGCAGTCCGTCCGGGGTGCCCTCGAAGACGACCAGGCCGCCGTGGCTGCCCGCGGCCGGGCCCATGTCGACGACGTGGTCGGCGACCGCGATGACGTCCGGGTCGTGCTCGACGACGAGGACGGTGTTGCCCTTGTCGCGCAGGCGCAGCAGCAGGTCGCCCAGGCGCCCGACGTCCCGCGGGTGCAGGCCGACGCTCGGCTCGTCGAAGATGTACGTCATCCCGGTGAGGCTGGAGCCCAGGTGCCGGACCATCTTCAGGCGCTGGCCCTCGCCGCCGGAGAGCGTGGAGGTCTCGCGGTCGAGGCTGAGGTAGCCGAGGCCGATCGCCTCGACGCGTTCGAGCGCGGCGACGGCGGCCCGCGCGACGGGGCCCGCGACCGGGTCGTCGACGCGGCCGAGCTCCACGATGAGGTCGGTGACCTCCATGCGGGCGCAGTCGGCGATGTTCAGGCCGTTGATCCGGCTGGCCAGCGCCGCCGGGTTGAGCCGCGCGCCCGCGCAGGCGGGGCAGCGGCCCTCGATGAGGAAGCCCTGCACCAGGTCGCGGGTCTTCTGGGAGAGCGCCGACAGGTCGCGGTGCAGGTAGAGGCGCTCGAACCGGTCGGCGAGGCCCTCGAAGTCGATGTCGCGGGCGCCGCCGGTGTTGCCCACGTTGACCTTCCCGCTGTGGGGGTGCCCGCGCAGCAGGAAGCGCCGCTCCTCGGCGGTGAAGTCGCACAGCGGCTTGTGCGGGTCGAGGTCGGGGGTGTTGGTGTACGTCTGGCCCTGCCAGGTCCCGACGGCGAACGGCGGGAACAGGACCGCGCCGTCCGCGAGGGACTTGGCGGGGTCCAGGATGCGGTCGTAGTCGGGCCGCACGGTGCGGCCGAGCCCGGCGCACTCGGGGCACATGCCGCTCGGGTCGTTGAAGGAGTAGGCGGTGGCCGGGCCCGCGCTCGGCGTGCCGTGCCGCGAGAACAGGACCCGGATCACCGAGTAGATGTCCGTCATCGTGCCGACGGTGGACCGGGAGTGGCCGCCGATCGGCTTCTGGTCGACGACGATCGCGGGCGCCAGGTCCTCGATGGCGTCCGCGTGCGGCCGCTCGTACTTCGGCAGGCGGTTGCGGACGAACCAGGTGAAGGTCTCGTTGAGCTGGCGCTGCGACTCGACGGCGATGGTGTCGAAGACGACCGACGACTTCCCCGAGCCGGAGACGCCGGTGAAGACGGTGAGCCTGCCCTTGGGGACGCGCAGGCTCACCTCCCTCAGATTGTTCTCGCGGGCTCCGGTGATGGTGATGTGGTCATGGGCGGTTGCTTCGTACATGCCTCCGAAGCTATTCGGGATACCCGACAACCTCTGTCGGGATTTCCGGGCGGTCCTTCGTGAGCTGCGGGCGGTCTCCCGCGAGCTCGCTGAGCCCGCCGTCGAGCAGCAGCCAGCGCGTGATGCCGATGGACTCCAGGAACGGCAGGTCGTGGCTGGCCACGATCAGCGCCCCCTCGTACGACTCCAGGGCCGACGACAGCTGCCGCACGCTCGCCATGTCGAGGTTGTTCGTCGGCTCGTCGAGCAGGAGCAGCTGGGGTGCGGGCTCGGCCAGCATGAGCGCCGCGAGCGCCGCCCGGAACCGCTCGCCGCCCGACAGGGTGGCGGCCCGCTGGTCGGCCTTGGCGCCCCGGAACAGGAAGCGGGCCAGGCGGGCCCGGACGCGGTTGTTGGTCGCGTCCGGGGCCTGCCGCGCCACGTTCTCGGCGACGGTCAGCTCGTCGTCGAGGACGTCGAGGCGCTGCGGCAGGAAGCGCATCGGCGCGTGCGTGATCGCCTCGCCGCCGGCCGGTGCGAGGTCGCCGCTGATGGTCCGCAGGAGCGTCGTCTTGCCCGCGCCGTTGCGGCCCACGATCGCGATCCGCTCCGGGCCCCGGATCTCGAACTCGCCCCGTACGGAGGCTCCGTAGCGCAGGGACAGATTGCTCAGGGTGAGCACGGTGCGGCCCGGCGGCACCGCCGTGTGGGGCAGGTCGACGCGGATGTCGTCGTCGTCCCGCACGGCCTCCACCGCGTCGTCGAGACGCTCCTTGGCCTCGGCGAGCTTCTCCTCGTGCAGGATGCGGTGCTTGCCCGCGGACTCCTGGGCGGCCCGCTTGCGGTTGCCCATGACGACCTTCGGCTCCCGCTTCTGGTCCCACATCTTCTGGCCGTACCGCTTGCGCCGGGCCAACTTGACCTGGGCGTCGACCAGTTCGCGCTTCTGCTTGCGCAGATCGGCCTCGGCGACGCGCACCATGCGCTCCGCCGCCTCCTGCTCGACGGCCAGGGCCTCCTCGTACGCGGAGAAGTTGCCCCCGTACCAGGTCACCTCGCCGTCCCGTAGATCGGCGATCTGGTCGACCCGGTCCAGGAGTTCGCGGTCGTGGCTGACCACCACGAGCACGCCGGACCAGGCGTCGACGGCCGCGTACAGGCGGCGCCGGGCGTACAGGTCCAGATTGTTGGTGGGCTCGTCGAGCAGCAGCACGCCGGGCCTGCGAAGGAGCAGGGCGGCCAGGCGCAGGAGCACCGACTCGCCGCCGGACACCTCGCCCGTGGTGCGGTCGAGGCCGATGTGGCCGAGCCCGAGCTGGTCGAGCGTCGCCGCGGCGCGCTCCTCGACGTCCCAGTCGTCGCCGACGGCGGTGAAGTGCTCCTCGCGCGCGTCGCCCGCCTCGATGGCGTGCAGGGCGGCGCGCGTCGCCGCGATGCCGAGGACCTCGTCGACGCGGAGCGCGGTGTCGAGGGTGACGTTCTGCGGCAGGTAGCCGACGTCGTCGGCGGTGCGCACCATGCCATCGGTCGGGGCGAGTTCGCCCGCGACGAGCTTCAGGAGCGTGGACTTGCCCGAGCCGTTGCGGCCGATGAGGCCGGTCCTGCCGGGGCCGAACGCGGCCTGGAGGCCGTCGAAGACGGGGGTGCCGTCGGGCCAGGTGAAGGACAGCGACGTACAGGTGATGGACGGGGTGGGGACAGTAGACATGCGGCCTCGCGGTTGCTCGGTGGCGTGATCAGGGGCAACGCGTGTGAGACACCGCGGGGGGCCGTGCGCGCCGGGCCTGGGAGGCCGGACGCGGAAGGAGGACCCTGTGCCGGGGCGGGACGGCTCGTACGCCGAGGTCGCACGCGACGCACACAGCGAGGGACAGCTGTGTGACGCGGTGTCTCAAGACCTCAGACGAGCAACGTCCTTCTCCAATCGGCGGCAACAGAAGCGAGTACACCGTAGGAAGAGCCCGGAAGACGTGTCAACGCATTTTCTCCCCGCCCCGGTGCGCGAGGGGTGAGTGAGGGGTGCGTGAGAGATGCGCGCGGGGTGCGGGAGGGGGGCGGGAGGGCGCGCCGCCGTCGACGACGATGTCGGATTCCTGCCGGACCGGATGCGGCGCGGACTGGTTGAGTGCTGGGCATGACGCACGTGAACGATCTCGCGACCGCCTTCCGTGACCTGCACGTCCCCGGGTCCCCACTGGTCCTGCCCAACGCCTGGGACGCCGCGAGCGCCCGGCTCGTCGAGACGGCGGGGGCCGCCGCCGTCGCCACCACGAGCGCCGGGCTCGCCTGGGCCCTCGGGGCGGGCGACGGCGACCGGCTCACCCGCGACCAGGCGCTCGGCGCCGTGGCCCGGATCGTGGACACGGTCTCCGTGCCCGTGAGCGCCGACGTCGAGAGCGGCTACGCCGAGGACGCCGCGGGCGTCGCCGACACCGTCCGGGCGGTCCTGGCCGCGGGCGCGGTGGGCGTGAACATCGAGGACGGCCGGTACGCCGGGGGCGAGCCGCTGCGGCCCGTCGCCGAGCAGGCCGAGCGGATCGCGGCCGCGCGCGGTGCCGCCGACGCCGCGGGCGTGCCCCTGTTCGTGAACGCGCGCGTCGACACCTATCTGCGGGGCGCGGGGGAGGACGCGGGGGAACGGCTCGCGCTGACCCTGGAGCGGGCCGCCGCGTTCCTCGGCGCCGGGGCCGACGGCGTCTTCGTGCCCGGCGTGGTCGACCCGGAGACGGTCGGGGCCCTGGTCGCGAAGGTCGACGGGCCGGTCAACGTGATGGCGGGGCCGGGAGCGCCGCCGGTCGCGCGCCTCGCCGCGCTCGGCGTGGCGCGGATCAGCGTCGGCTCGGGCATCGCCCAGGCCGCGCACGCGCTGGTGCGCGGGGCGGCGCGGGAACTGCTCACCGAGGGCACGTACGGATCGCTGGCGGGCGGGCTCGACTTCGGTGAGCTCGACGCGCTGTTCGGCCGCTGACTGCGGGGCGCCGCGCGCCGCGGGGACGCGGCCGCCGCCGGGTGCGGCCGCCGGGTGCGGCCGTGCCTCAGCAGGCGTCGCGCATCAGATCGGCCAGGTCCTGGTCCAGGTCCACGTGCTGGTGCTCCTGGCCGGCCGGTACGAGGGCCGTCGTGCGGTGCAGGAACCGGCGCAGGTCACCGGTGCGGACGTGCACGATGGCGGTGCCCTCGGGGGCGTGGAACTCCAGGACCGTGCGCTCGTAGCCGTACGGCCGCACCCGGACGTCACCGTCGCCCACCGTGCTCTCCACTCCCTGGGTGAGCAGCTCGCGGGCGAACGTCCAGTGCACCTCGACGCCCTCCAGGGTCGCGGGGGCCGGGAAGCTCATGCGCACCGCGAAGGGGTCACGCTGGTCGTAGTGGAGCGTGGCGGGGATGGTGGGCATCCGGGGCGCCGCGGCGACCAGACGGGCCTCGACGGCTTGCTCGATGACAGTGGACAAGGCCTGCTCCCTTGACTCTGGCGACTGGACGACCTCGGTGTGCACGACAGTGGTCGGGCACTTGAATAGACGTTGGAATCGGGAGATCCGTGCATGCGGGGTCCGGTCGGACCGAGTGACCTCTGTCACCGCGACACCGTGAACCGCGGCGCGGTTCCGGCCGTCGGCCTTCCGAGTGCCCTGGTTCGGCCATCTGGACGCCACCGGCGCCGTGGGCTAGCTTCGCCCGCCAAGAGGGGCACGGGGCGGCTGGGACATCCGGACTTCAGGGGGCGTGTGGTGCGTACGGGACGTTTGACGCGGCGCGGAGCGGGCGGCCTGGGCCGCCTGGGCGGTCTGGGGGTGGCGCTCGGCGCGGTGGCGCTGGTGGCGACGTCCCTCGTCACTCCGGGAACGGCCGGTGCGGCTGGCGCGGCCGGTGCGGCTGGCGGGGCCGACGCGGGTGGTGCGGTTGGCGCGGCTGAAGGTTCGGAAGGGGCTGCTGGGGCGTCGGTCCACCGGGGCGGCTCCCCGGCCTGGGACCTCAAGCCCACCGGAACCGACGCCCGCTTCCGTGGCCTCGCCGCCGTCAGCCGGAGCACCGCCTGGGCGGCCGGGTCCAAGGGCACCGTCCTGCGCACCGCGGACGGCGGCGCCCACTGGCGGGACGTGTCGCCGCCCGGCGCGGTGGGCCTGGAGTTCCGCGACGTCGAGGCGTTCGACGGGCGCCGGGCCGTGGCGCTCGCGATCGGCGAGGGCGAGGCCTCGCGGGTCTACCGCACCGCCGACGGCGGCAAGACCTGGACGGAGGCCTTCCGCAACACGGAGCCCAAGGCCTTCTACGACTGCATGACCTTCTTCGACCGCCGCCACGGCCTCGCCGTGAGCGACCCGGTGGACGGCAAGTACCGCATCCTGTCCACCGGGGACGGCGGCCGCTCCTGGAAGGTCCTTCCGGACAAGGGCATGCCCGCCGCCCAGGCCGGCGAGAGCGCCTTCGCCGCGAGCGGCCAGTGCGTGGTGAGCGCGGGCCCGCGCGACGTGTGGCTGGCCACCGGCGGCGCCGCCCGCGGCCGGGTCCTGCACTCGGCCGACCGGGGTCTGACCTGGACGGCCACCGACGCGCCGATCCCCGCGGGGGACCCGGCGCGCGGGGTCTTCGGCCTCGCCTTCCGCGACCGTACGCACGGGCTCGCCGTCGGCGGCGACTACCGCGCCGGGGAGGCGTCGCCCCGGGCCGCCGCCGTGACCCGCGACGGCGGGCGCACCTGGCGGCCGTCCGCACGCCCCGTGCCCGCCTACCGCTCGGGCGTCACCTGGCTTCCGCACAGCCGCACCACGGCCCTCGCCGTCGGACCCACCGGCACCGACGTCACGACGGACGCGGGGCGCTCCTGGCGCACCGTCGACGGCGGCTCCTACGACACCGTGGACTGCGCCCCCGACCTCGGCTGCTGGGCGGCGGGCGAGAAGGGCCGCGTGGCACGCCTCGAACGGCGCTAGGCGGGCAGCTGCTGCCGGTAGGCGGACAGCGCGGGGGCCGTCTTCGTGGCGAGGAACTCGGTGATCCGGTACTCGCACACCCCGCCGGTGACGAAGGGGTCGAGGGCCGCGATCCTCTCGATGTCGGCGCGGCTGTCCCCGACGGCGAGGATCACCCCGCCGTCGCGGGGGTTCTTCCGCCCCGAGGCGAGGAACACCCCGGCGGCGTACTGCTCGTCGAGCCACGCGACGTGCTCGGCGAGCAGCGCGTCGACACGGTCGACCGGGGCGGTGTAGGTGAGCTCCATGACAAACATGATCGCGAGGCTATCGCGGGGCGCGGCGACGGACGGACCTGGTCGCCGGACACGTGGAATCCGTCGAGCGCGGCACGGAAGTGCGCCTCGGCGTCCGTGAGGTTCCCCGCGGTGCCCAGGTTGTTCCGGCAGCGGGCGATCTGCCACACGTCCGCCGCGGACCGGCGCAGCTCGACGGGGCCGAGGACGCTAATGCCCAAGTCCACCCGTGCCTCCGGGTGTTCCGCAGGTCGGCTCTCGCTCGGGTAGGGCGTTGAAGAATCGCACGCGGTCGATATCGTTCACACAGGGAGGGGCGCGACTTCTTTTATTGGCTTGATTTGCTTAGTCGTTCGGATTGCTTAGTTATTCGATCAGATGCGGGCGGGTACAACGCTGGAACGGTAACGCCCACGGCCACGGTGAAGCGGGGAAAGGGCGGCGGATTGGAGCAGGTGACGGCCGTCGCGCTGATGGCCGCCCTGTCGCGGGCCGCCGCCCTGCCGCACCACCGCGACGCCCTGCGCGCGCTCGCCCGGACGTCGTACGCTCCGCCGCCGAGGCCCTGGCGGTGAGCGAGCACCAGGCCGAAGTCGCCGCGCAGCGCGCGCCAGGGCAGGACCGGTGCGCCGAGCGCCTTGAGGGAGCGGCAGCAGGACGCGCCGCGCCCGCCCCGGCGTGCTGCAAGGTTTCGGCAAGGCGCGGGCTGCCCGGCTGCAAAAGCGTCCTCGTCGTCGTGCACACCGAGGTGTACGGGCAGTGGTACGGACGGCGGCCGCACGGCATACGGTGAGGTGTCGCGGCGGCAAAGGAGCCTTGTGGAGGACGAGTTGGGCAGCCAAGAGGCGGGCGGCGGGGGCAACGACCTGTCAGGGACTGTGCACGGCCACAGCGTTCAGGCCGGGCACGTCGCGGGCGACGTGACGCTCAACGTGCTGCCGCCCCCGGCGCACCAGTACGTCACGCCGTACGAAGTGCCCCCTCTCAGTGCCGGGTTCTTCAATCAGGTCGACGTCCTCGCGCGCCTCGACGCCCTCGCGGCGCCCGGCCACGGCGCTCCCGTGGGCGTCGCGGTGCTCCAGGGGCTGCCCGGCGTCGGCACCACGGCGGTGATCAGACGCTGGGCGGAGCTGAAGCGCGCCTGGTTCCGGGGCGGGCAGCTCTACCACGACTTCGCCGCCCTGAGGGACCGGCGGGAGGGCGCGGACGTCTCCGAGGCCGCCGGGCAGTTCCTGCGGTCCCTCGGCGTCGAGGAGCCCCTGATCCCCGACTCCCTCCAGGAGCGCGCCGCCCGCTTCCGGTCCCGCACGGCCGAGCAGCCCCTGCTCGTGGTCCTGGAGAACGTCAGCCGCGCCGCGCAGGTGCGCGCCCTGCTGCCCCGCGGGCCCGGCAGCGTCGTCCTCGTCACCTTCGGCGGGGACAGCGGCGAGCTGGGCGAACTGTCCGTCGACGCCCAGCTGGTGTACGTCGACCCGCTGGACCGGGCCAGCGCGCTGCGGCTGCTCGCGGACCGGTGCGCGCACGCCGTGGCGGCCGACCCGGCGGCCGCGGCCCGCGTCGTCGAGCTGTGCGGGCAGCTGCCGCTGGCCCTCGACATCGTGGCCGGGCGGCTGCGGACGGCCCGCAGCCTCACCCTGGCCCGCCTCGCCGACGAACTCGCCGACGCCACCCACCGCCTGTCCGGTCTGTCCGTGGGCAGGAGCCGTTCCATGACCGCTGCTCTCGACCTCGCCTACGGCGCGCTGCCGCCCGCGACGGCCCGGCTCTACCGGCTCATCGGCTCCCTGCCCCTCACCGCCCTCGACGAGTCGGCCGTCGCCGCGGCCGCCGGGGTGGACCTCGCACAGGCCCGCGCCCAGCTGCGCGAACTGGAGGCGCTGAGCCTCCTGGAAGCCACCGCGGACGGCCGCCACCGCGTCCACGACCTCGTCCGGCTGCACGCCGGCGAGCGCGCGGAGCGCGAGGACCCGCCCGCGAGCGGACAGGCCGCGCTCGCCCGCGTCCTGGACCACTACCTGCGGCTCACCGCCCTCGCCGACCGCGCCGTCCGGCGGGACCGGCTGCGCGTCGCCGATCTCACCGACGTGCTGCGCGCCGTCCCCGACCCGTTCGCGGCCCCCGGCGGCCCCGCCCCGCTGGCCTGGCTCGAAGCCGAGTACCCCAATGTGCTCGGCGTGCTGCGCGCCGCCGCCCGCGAACCCGGACTCCAGGTGCCCGTCTGGCAGACGGCGGAGGCGCTCACCGTCCTGTTCCTGCACCACCGGCACCTCGGGCCCTGGCTGGAGTCGCTCGCGCTCGGGGCCGCCGCGGCCGCCGCGGCCGTCGACCCCGCGGCCGAGGCCCGGCTGCGCAGCCTGCGCTCACGCCCCCTGCTCGACCTCGGCGAACACGCGGAGGCCCGCGCCGAGCTGGACGCGGCCGTCGCCTGCGCCGAGGTCTCGGGCCACACCGTCCTGCGCGCGTCCGTCCAGGAGTTCCTCGGCCGCTGCCTCGAACACCACGACCTGGACGCGGCCATGACCGCCTACCGCGCCTCCCTCGCGCTCA
The DNA here is from genome assembly GCF_000720325.1 of Streptomyces sp. NRRL B-1347. Taxonomy (GTDB): domain Bacteria; phylum Actinomycetota; class Actinomycetes; order Streptomycetales; family Streptomycetaceae; genus Streptomyces. The sequence goes on along the minus strand of NZ_JOJM01000052.1, from coordinate 43,948 downwards.
ACACGGCGGCGGGGGAGGAGCGCGGCGCCGCCATCGCCGCGTACTTCCTCGGCCGCGCCGAGGACACGGCCGGGCGGCCGCGCGCGGCCCTCGCCACCCTCCGCGACGCGCACTCCCGTCTGACGGCCCGCGCCGACCACCGCATGGCCGCCCGCGCCACCCTCGCCATCGGTCTCGCCCACGACCACCTGGGCGAGACCGACGACGCCGTACGCGCCCTCACCGCCGCGGCCCAGGCCCTGCACGCCACGGAGGCGTACAGCTACGAGGCCGACGCACGCGCTGCCCTGGCCGACGTCCTCAGCCGCACCGGGAGCGACCCGGACGCCGCCCGTCCCCTGCTGGCCAGGGCGCTGGAGGTCTACGAGGCCTACGGCAGTCCCCGCGCGGACGCCGTGCGCGCGCGGCTCGCGGAGCTCGACTCAGCCTGAGGCGCGCCGTACCGTCACCTGCCGCTCGGGCAGGGAGCCCAGGCGCAGCGTCACCGCCGCCTCCAGCGGAAGCCCGGCCCGCAGGCACGTGTAGACGACGGCCGCCGCGAGGCCGGGCGCGGTGACCTCGCATCCGGTCGCCAGGACCGACCGGCCGTCCCGCAGGGCGATCAGGACGTCGTCGCCGTCCGCCACGGCCGACGCGGCCAGCAGCGCACCGGGGAAGCGGCACAGCACGTCCTCGGCCCACCGCCGCGCCGCCGCGGCCGACGTCGCGGGGCACGTGGCGGTGAGGACCGACGCGCTCTCCGTGAGACGGCGGTCCCGTTCGGCCTCGTCACAGGCGAGATGGGTGTACGTACGCGCGGTGTCGCCGTCCGCGCGGGACACGGCCGCGGGCGTGCGCCGCACGTCGACGACCGGACCGGAGCCCGGCAGGGCGCCGTCCGTGAGGGACGTGGTCACCGCCCAGGACGTGACGTCCCGCGACTCGGCCCGAGGGGGCGGCAGGACCAGCGCGGACGGCGGGTCACCTGCGGGTTCGGGCAGGCCGAGCAGCCGGTAGAGGGCGGCGCGGAGACGGGGCAGCGCGCGGCCGGGTTCGGCGAACGCCAGGCGCGCGACCTCCGCCGACACCGACGCCGTCGACGGCTCGCGCAGGGCCGCCGCGAGCTGCGCGCGCAGGTCGCCGTCGAGGTCAAGCCGGGGCGCGGTGCGGGCGAGGTGGGCCACGGCCGTGCCGGGCACCGCGTCGCTGCCGTACGCGCCGAGCAGCACGGGTTTGCCGAGGGCCGCCCCGTACAGGGTCACCGAACCGTGGTCGCCGACCACGGCGTCCGCGGCGACGAGCGCGGACCGCCAGGCGTGCACCGGCGGCACAAGGAGCAGCCCGGCGTCGAGCGCGGCGGCCTGCACCGTGCGGATCTGCCAGGGTCCGTGCGCGGACCACACGTTGGGGTGCAGGACCGCGGCCACCCGGTACTCGTCGCAGGGCAGCGCGGCGAGCAGCCGCGCGGGCAGCTCCGGCGCGCGCCCGAGCAGGGACGTCGGCCCCCAGGTGGAGCTGACGAGGACGAGCCGCTGCCCGGCGGCCACGCCGAGGGCGGCCTTGTAGGCGTCGGCGTGCCCCCGGCTCGCAAGCAGCTCGTCGAAGCAGGGGTCGCCGACGGGCAGAGTGTGCCCGGCCGCCTTGGGGTGCGCGGCGAGCAACTGCCGCTCCTGGTCGGGGTGCGAGGTGGCGAGCCAGGCACGGCCGGTGTCCAGGAGCGCGTCCGGCACGGCTCCGGAGAGCCTGCTGCGCGAGGTGCGGGAGTCGGGGACCAGCTTCTGGAAGCCGACGCCGTGCGGCAGGACGAGGACGGGGTAGTCGCCGTCCGGCACGTCGATGTTCTCGCTCGCGGAGAGCACGAGGTCCGGTGCGATGTCACCGAGCCGGTCCCAGGGCAGGACCCGGCAGCCGGCGTCGTGCAGCACGTCCGTGACGCCTTCGCTGAACGCCGACGTCGGGTCGTGGGCGAAGACGACGGTCACCCGGGCGTCGCCGCGCAGCAGCGCGGGCAGGCATTCGAGGATCCGCACCGTCGAGGTGACCGTGCGCGCCGCCACGACCAGGGTTCTGCTGCCCCGGAACGTCGACCAGCGCCAGGCGTCGTCCCCCACCAGGGCCCGCAGCGGCTCCGGGCTACCGCCCACGCGGGCCTCCGGCTATGCCCTCCGGGCCACCCGGTACCAGGTCCCAGGTCCCAGCGCCCAGCGCCCGGTTCGCGGTTCGCGGTTCGCGGTTCGCGGTTCGCGGTTCGCGGTTCGCGGTTCGCGGTTCGCGGTTCGCGGTTCGCGGTTCGCGGTATGGTCGCGCGCTACCAGACATCACGACCTGTGCCAACCCTTCCCGGCCCGTGCGCGATGGGCCCGCCCTGGACGACGGAGACCCGAGAACCGTACCGGAGCCCGTTGTGCCGGAGGCCCTAGGCTGAGATGACCATGAACACGACCACCGTGACGATCCCGCCCCTGCCCGTCGACTGGCCCGTGGACGAGGCGGCGGCCCGTGCCGTACAGGACGCCCTGCGCACCCGCGTGGTGCGCGACGAGCCGGGCCCGCCGCCCGGGACGGGCCACGTCACGGGTGTGGACGTGGCGTACGACGACGAACGGGACGTGGTGGCCGCCGCGGTCGTGGTCCTGGACGCGGCGAGCCTCGCCGTCGTCGAGGAGGCGACGGCGGTGGGCACCGTCGCGTTCCCTTACGTGCCGGGTCTGTTGGCCTTCCGGGAGCTGCCCGCGGTGCTCGCCGCCCTGGACGCGCTCACCGCCGACCCGGGCCTGGTCGTCTGCGACGGCTACGGAATCGCCCATCCGCGCCGCTTCGGCCTCGCGAGCCACCTCGGCGTGGTCACCGGTCACCCCACCATCGGCGTCGCCAAGAACCCCTTCACCTTCTCCCACGAGGCGCCGGGCGCCGGGCGCGGCAGCGCGGCGCCGCTGCTCGACGGCACGGAGGAGGTCGGCGTCGCGCTGCGCACGCGGGACGGCGTGAAGCCGGTGTTCGTGTCGGTCGGCCACCGCGTGGACCTCGCCCGTGCGGCGGCCCACACCCTGCACCTCACCCCGCGCTACCGGCTGCCGGAGACCACCCGCAGGGCCGACGCCCTGTGCCGCGCGGCCCTGCGCGAGGCGACGGCCTGAAGCGGCCCGGACCGGACAGCCGTCGCGCGCGTCACCGCACCGCGGCCACCCGGAACCCGATGCCCGCCGCCGTGAGCCGCTCGATGAGCGGTTCGGCCATCGCGATGGCCGTCGTCACCTGGCCCGAGGTCTCGGGCAGGTCGTCGAGCGCGAGGCACAGCGCCGCCTCCGCGAAGATCTTCGAGGTCTCGCCGTACCCGGGGTCGCCGCCGGACACCTCGGTGAACACCCGCTGCCCGCCGCCGGCGCCGACGTACCGCAGGGAGAACCAGCTCGCCGCCCGGCGCGCCGCGTCCGGCCCCTCGCCCGGCTTGACCAGGCCGGAGAGCCAGCGCCGCGCCGGGGGGACCTGCGCGGCGGCGAGGACCGTGCCGACCGCCGCGACGCCGCCCACGGCCACCGGGAGCGACTTGACGGCGGCGTAGTGCCGGTAGCGGAAGTCCGGCCCGTAGCGCGGCAGGGCGCGCGCGGAGTGCTGCACGACCTGCGGGTCGATCGTCGGCAGCGGCAGCGCCCACGCGCCGACCTCGGCGGCGTACCGGGGCGGGCCCGGCGGCGCGTACGCGGTGCGGCCCACCAGGCGCGGCTCGTGCCGCCGCCGCTCGCGGGCGGCGGCCACCAGCTGGCGCCCGCGCGCGAACTGCTGCAGTGCGGAGGCGAACGTACCGCCGGAGAAGCGCGCGTGGGTGCGGACGAATCCGTCGACGCGCAGCGGCACGTCCTCGGGCAGCCGCTGCACCGTGTAGTACACACCGAGGTCGTGCGGGACCGAGTCGAAGCCACAGGCGTGCAGCAGGCGCGCGCCGGTCTCCCGTGCGCGGGCGTCGTGCCGCACGTACATCTGGTCCACGAACTCCGGCTCGCCGGAAAGGTCCAGATAGTCCGTGCCCGCGTCCGCGCAGGCGGCCACCAGGTCCTGGCCGTACGTGAGGTACGGGCCGACGGTGGTGGCCACCACGCGCGCGTGGGCGGCCAGTTCGCGCAGCGACCCGGGGTCGCCCGCGTCCGCGTGCAGCACGGGCAGCTCCGCGCACGCGGGGTGCGCGTCGGCGAGGCGTTCCCGCAGCCGCTCCAGCTTCGCGGTGTCGCGCCCGGCGATCGCCCAGCGCAGCCCGGCGGGGGCGTGCGCGGCGAGGTACTCGGCGGTGAGCACCCCCACGAAACTGGTCGCTCCGAAGAGCGCGATGTCGTAAGGACGGTCCTTGTCGTGACTGGTCATGGCACCTCTCTGCCGTGTCCCGCGCCGGTGTCGGGGGCTGAGGCTAGCGCGCCCCGGCGCCGGGCGGCGGCCCGCCGCAGGGCGCCCGGCCCCGGTCACCGGGCTAAGCGCTTGCTCGTTCGGGGTCGTCAAGGGCTTGTGCCCAGTGGAACACGTTCTTAGCATCACTGGTGTTACATCGGTTGTGTCATAGCGGCGGCAGAGCTCTGGGGGCTCAATGGCAGTGCCGGACAACGGCGTTCACGGACCGCTCGACGGCGTGCGCGTGGTGGAGTTGGCGGGCATCGGCCCCGGCCCGTTCGCCGCCATGCTCCTGGCCGACCTGGGCGCGGACGTCGTACGCGTCGACCGGCCCGGCGGCGCCGGGCTCGCCGTCGACCCCGCGTACGACCTCACCAACCGCAACAAGCGCAGCGTCCTGATCGACCTGAAGGCCCCGGGCGGCGCGGAGCGCGTGCTCGACCTCGTCGCGCGCGCGGACGTGCTCATCGAGGGCTACCGCCCCGGCGTCGCCGAGCGCCTCGGGGTCGGCCCCGACGACTGCCGCGCCCGCAACCCCAGGCTCGTCTACGGCCGCATGACCGGCTGGGGGCAGCAGGGCCCGCTCGCCCCGCGCGCCGGGCACGACATCGCGTACATCGCCGTCACCGGCACCCTCGGCATGATCGGCGCCGCGGACGAGCCGCCCACGGTCCCGGCGAACCTCGTCGGGGACTACGCGGGCGGCTCGCTGTACCTCGTCGTCGGCGTCCTCGCCGCGCTGCGGCACGCCCAGGCGCACGGCACCGGGCAGGTCGTGGACGCCGCGATCGTGGACGGCGCCGCGCATCTGGCCACGATGATCCACGGCATGCTCGCGGCGGGCGGCTGGCAGGACCGCAGGGGCGCCAACCTCCTGGACGGCGGCTGCCCGTTCTACGGCACGTACGAGACGGCGGACGGCGGGCACATGGCCGTGGGCGCCCTGGAACAGCGCTTCTACGACGAGTTCGTCGAGCTGATGGGCCTGAAGGACGTCGCGGACGCGCGGGGGGACCTGGCCCGCTGGGGCGAGCTGCGCGAGGCCGTCGCCGCCCGCTTCAAGACGCGTACGCGTGCCGCGTGGACGGCCGTGTTCGAGGACTCGGACGCCTGCGTGGCGCCGGTGCTCTCGCTGCGCGAGGCCCCCGGCCACCCGCACCTGGCGGCCCGCGGCACCTTCACCGACCACGGCGGCCTCACCCAGCCCGCGCCCGCGCCCCGGTTCTCGGCGACGCCCACGGCGGTGCGCTCCGGGCCCGCGCGCCCCGGCGCCGACACCGAGGACGTGGCCCGCGACTGGGACGTACCGGCGCTGCGCGACGCCGCGCCGCGCTCCTGAACACCCCGCGCGCACGCACGCCGCGGCGCCCCCCTCCGACGACGGAACGGAAGACCATGGAACGGCAGATCTTCGACGCCGAGCACGACGCGTTCCGCGAGACCGTGCGCACCTTCCTCGCCAAGGAGGTCGTGCCGCACTACGAGCAGTGGGAGAACGACGGCATCGTCTCCCGCGACGCCTGGCGCGCGGCCGGCCGACAGGGCCTGCTCGGGATCGCCGTGCCCGAGGAGCACGGGGGCGGCGGCAACGGCGACTTCCGCTACGCCGCCGTGCTCGCCGAGGAGTTCACCCGCGCGGGTGCCGCGGGCCTCGCGATCGGCCTGCACAACGACATCATCGGCCCCTATCTGACCGGCCTCGCCACCGAGGAGCAGCGGCGGCGCTGGCTGCCCGGCTTCTGCGACGGCTCGCTGATCAGCGCCATCGCCATGACGGAGCCGGGCGCGGGCTCCGACCTCCAGGGCATCCGCACGACCGCGGAGGACCGCGGCGACCACTGGCTGCTCAACGGCTCCAAGACCTTCATCTCCAACGGCATCCTCGCCGACCTCGTCATCGTCGTCGCCAAGACCACGCCCGATGGCGGCGCGCACGGCCTGTCGCTGCTCGTCGTCGAGCGCGGCATGCCCGGCTTCGAGCGCGGCCGCAACCTCGACAAGATCGGCCAGAAGGCCCAGGACACCGCCGAACTCTTCTTCCACGACGTGCGCGTGCCCAAGGAGAACCTCCTCGGCGAGCTGAACGGCGCGTTCGTCCATCTGATGACGAACCTCGCGCAGGAGCGCATGGCCATCGCCGTCGCCGGGATCGCCGCCGCCGAGCACCTCCTGGAGATCACCAAGACGTACGTCAAGGAGCGCGAGGCCTTCAACCGCCCGCTCGCCAAGCTCCAGCACATCCGCTTCGAGATCGCCGAGATGGCCACCGAGTGCGCCGTCACCCGCACGTTCCTCGACCGCTGCATCGTGGACCACTCGAACGGGCAGCTCGACGCGGTGCACGCCTCCATGGCCAAGTGGTGGGCCACGGAGCTGCAGAAACGGGTCGCCGACCGCTGTCTGCAACTGCACGGGGGATACGGCTACATGACGGAGTACCGCGTGGCGAAGGCGTTCACGGACGGACGTATCCAGACCATCTACGGCGGCACGACCGAGATCATGAAGGAGATCATCGGCCGCGCCCTCCTCGACTGACCCCCGCACCGCCCCCCCCGCACTGACCCCCGCACGGCGCCCCCGACCGCCCCGGGACCCCGCGGCCGACCTGCCGGGCCCCGCCCGACCGACCCTCCCCCGAAAGGCTTCCCAGTGAGCTCCGAAGCGTACGTATACGACGCGATCCGCACCCCGCGCGGCCGCGGCAAGGCGAACGGCGCCCTGCACGGCACCAAGCCGATCGACCTCGTCACCGGCCTGATGCGGGAGGTCACCCGCCGCCTTCCGGGCCTGGACCCGGCGGCCGTCGACGACGTCGTGCTCGGCGTCGTCGGACCGGTCGGCGACCAGGGCTCCGACATCGCCCGGATCGCCGCCATCGCGGCCGGTCTGCCCGACACGGTCGCGGGCGTCCAGGAGAACCGCTTCTGCGCCTCGGGCCTCGAAGCGGTCAACATGGCCGCGATGAAGGTCCGTTCCGGCTGGGAGGACCTGGTCCTCGCCGGTGGCGTCGAGTCCATGTCGCGGGTGCCGATGGCCTCCGACGGCGGCGCCTGGTTCAACGACCCGATGACCAACATCGACACCGGCTTCGTCCCGCAGGGCATCGGCGCCGACCTGATCGCCACCCTGGAGGGCTACACGCGCCGCGACGTCGACGAGTACGCCGCCCTGTCGCAGGAGCGCGCGGCCACCGCCTGGAAGGAGGGCCGCTTCGAGAGGTCCGTCGTCCCGGTGAAGGACCGCAGCGGCCTCACCGTCCTCGACCACGACGAGCACATGCGGCCCGGCACCACCGCCGACTCGCTCGCGCGGCTCAAGCCGTCCTTCAAGGACATCGGCGACCTGGGCGGCTTCGACGCGGTCGCGCTGCAGAAGTACCACTGGGTGGAGAAGATCGACCACGTCCACCACGCGGGCAACTCCTCCGGCATCGTCGACGGCGCGGCCCTCGTCGCCATCGGCAACAAGGAGATCGGCGAGCGCTACGGCCTGACCCCGCGCGCCCGCGTCGTCTCCGCGGCCGTCTCCGGCTCCGAGCCGACCATCATGCTCACCGGGCCCGCCCCCGCGACCCGCAAGGCCCTCGCCAAGGCCGGCCTGACCATCGACGACATCGACCTGGTCGAGATCAACGAAGCCTTCGCCGCGGTCGTCCTGCGCTTCGTCAAGGACATGGGCCTGAGCCTGGACAAGGTCAACGTCAACGGCGGCGCGATCGCCCTCGGCCACCCGCTCGGCGCCACCGGCGCGATGATCCTCGGCACCCTCGTCGACGAACTGGAGCGCCAGGACAAGCGCTACGGCCTCGCCACGCTGTGCGTCGGCGGCGGCATGGGCATCGCGACGATCGTGGAACGTGTGTAGACCCCAGCGGCTCGGCCTGCCTTCCAAGACTTCTACGGAGACCACCACATGACCACCGAGAGCACCACCATCCGCTGGGAACAGGACGACACCGGCGTCGTCACCCTCGTCCTCGACGACCCCAACCAGTCCGCGAACACGATGAACCAGGCGTTCAAGGACTCCATCGCCGCGATCGCCGAGCGCGCCGAGGCCGAGAAGGACTCCATCCGCGGCATCGTCTACACCTCCGCCAAGAAGACCTTCTTCGCGGGCGGCGACCTCAAGGAAATGATCCAGGTCGGCCCCGAGAACGCCCGGGCCGCCTTCGAGACCGGCACCGCGATCAAGAACTCGCTGCGCCGCATCGAGACCCTCGGCAAGCCCGTCGTCGCCGCCATCAACGGCGCGGCCCTCGGCGGCGGCTACGAGATCGCCCTGGCCAGCCACCACCGGATCGCGCTCGACGCCCCCGGCTCCAAGATCGGCCTGCCCGAGGTCACCCTCGGCCTGCTCCCCGCGGGCGGCGGCGTCACCCGCACCGTCCGCCTCATGGGCATCGCCGACGCCCTGCTCAAGGTGCTGCTCCAGGGTACCCAGTACAACCCGGAGCGGGCCCTGGAGAACGGCCTCGTGCACGAAGTGGCCGCGACCCCCGAGGAGATGCTGGCCAAGGCCCGCGCCTTCATCGACGCCCACCCCGAGTCCCAGCAGCCCTGGGACGTGCCCGGCTACCGCATCCCCGGCGGCACCCCGGCCCACCCGAAGTTCGCCGCGAACCTCCCGGCCTTCCCCGCCAACCTCAAGAAGCAGCTGAACGGCGCCCCCTACCCGGCGCCTCGCAACATCCTCGCGGCCGCCGTCGAGGGCTCCCAGGTCGACTTCGAGACCGCCCTGACCATCGAGGCCCGGTACTTCACGGAGCTGGTCACGGGCCAGACCTCGAAGAACATGATCCAGGCCTTCTTCTTCGACCTCCAGGCCGTCAACTCCGGCGCCAACCGCCCCAAGGGCATCGAGCCCCGCAAGGTCCGCAAGGCCGCCGTGCTCGGCGCCGGGATGATGGGCGCGGGCATCGCCTACTCCTGCGCCCGCGCGGGCATCGACGTCGTCCTCAAGGACGTCTCCGCCGAGGCCGCGGCCAAGGGCAAGGCCTATTCGGAGAAGCTGTGCGAGAAGGCCGTCGCGCGCGGCCGCACCACCCGCGAGAAGGCGGACGCGCTGCTCGCCCGCATCACGGCCTCCGGCGACGTGGCCGACCTCGCGGGCTGCGACGCGGTCATCGAGGCGGTCTTCGAGAACCCCGAGCTCAAGCACAAGGTGTTCCAGGAGGTCCAGGACGTCGTCGCGCCCGACGCGCTCCTGTGCTCCAACACCTCGACCCTGCCCATCACCCTGCTCGCCGAGGGCGTCTCCCGGCCGGTGGACTTCATCGGCCTGCACTTCTTCTCGCCCGTAGACAAGATGCCGCTCGTGGAGATCATCAAGGGCGAGCGCACCGGCGAGGAGGCGCTGGCCCGCGCCTTCGATCTCGTCCGCCAGATCAACAAGACCCCGATCGTGGTCAACGACTCGCGCGGCTTCTTCACCTCGCGGGTCATCGGCCACTTCATCAACGAGGGCGTCGCGATGGTCGGCGAGGGCGTCGAGCCCGCGTCCGTCGAGCAGGCCGCGGCCCAGGCGGGCTACCCGGCGAAGGTCCTGTCCCTGATGGACGAGCTGACGCTCACGCTGCCCCGCAAGATCCGCAACGAGTCGAAGCGCGCCGTCGAGGAGGCGGGCGGCACCTGGGCCACCCACCCCGCGGAGGCCGTCATCGACCGCATGGTCGACGAGTTCGACCGGACCGGCCGCAGCGGCGGCAAGGGCTTCTACGACTACGGCGACGACGGCAAGCGCACCGGCCTGTGGCCGGGCCTGCGCGAGCACTTCAGCAAGCCGGGGCACAGCATCCCGTTCGCGGACATGCAGGAGCGGATGCTGTTCTCCGAGGCGCTCGACACCGTGCGCCTCCTCGAGGAGGGCGTCCTCACCTCGGTCGCCGACGCCAACATCGGCTCCATCTTCGGCATCGGCTTCCCGGGCTGGACCGGCGGCGTGCTCCAGTACATCAACGGCTACGAAGGGGGTCTGCCCGGCTTCGTGACCCGCGCGCGGGAGCTCGCCGAGCGCTACGGCGAGCGGTTCGCGCCGCCCGCGCTGCTCGTGGAGAAGGCGGACCGGGGCGAGAAGTTCAGCGACGGCTGAGCCGCCCGCCGCGCGGGGGAGTGGCTCAGGTCTCCGTGAGCCACTCCCTCAGCTCCTCCTTCAAGGACCGCTGGAACGCCGTGACCAGGGCCTGCACCACCAGCGGCTGCATATGGGCCGAGAGCGACTTCATCGCCGCCACGTGCTCGGGGTCCGACGCGTGCTCGCGGTAGGGCCCCGACACCTGGTCGCGGAAGAGCCGCGACAGCTCGTGCGCCGCCGAGCGCGTGTGCTCCATCAGGACCGTGCGCGCCGCCAGGATCGTCTCGTGCGGAATCGGTACGTCCAGGAGCCGCAGGCCGAGCCGCAGGAGCCCCGGGTCGACCCGGCAGCGGTCCGCCTCCGCGTCGTAGGCGACGACGCCCATCGCGGCGAGCCGCCGCACGTCCTCCGCGGAGAGCGCCCGGCCCGCCCGGCGCTCCAGACCGGCGCGGGACACCTCCTCCGCGCCCTCCGGCGCCCACGAGGCCACCACCGCGCGGTGGATGGCCAGGTCGTGCGCGCTCAGGTCCGGCGGCAGCTGCTCCAGATACCGCTCGATCGCCGCGAGCGTCATGCCCTGGTGCTGCAACTCCTCGATGAGCGCGAGCCGGGAGAGGTGCTCGGGGCCGTAGTGGCCCACGCGGCGCGGGCCGATCACGGGCGGCGGCAGCAGGCCCTTGGTGCTGTAGAAGCGGATGGTGCGCACGGTGACGCCCGCGCGTGCGGCGAGTTCGTCGACCGTGTAGGTCGCCCCGTGCCCGGCGGCCGGCTCCCGAGGGTCCCTCCCCGTGTGCTCCCGCGGGTCCCCCGCCGACGCGCGCGTGCCCGTCGCCGGCCCCTCCGTGCCCGTCGCCATGGCCGTGCGTCGCCTCCCAGGTCGTGCGGCAATGCGGTGCAACAGTATTGCTGTACCACCGCCGCTGTGAAAGTCTCCGGGGCAGTCACGCCACGTAGCCGGTGCACTCCGCTGGGATGGGCGGGATGGGCCGTCTTTCGCCCGCGGGCCGTCTGTGGCTGGTCGCGCGGTTCCCCGCGCCCCTTCGGGGCGCTGCCGCACTGCACCGCACTTCCGCACAGACCACTCAGGAGGCGGTTCCATGACCAAGAACCTGCGACTCCCGGGGGACCCCGCCGACCTCACGTTCCCCGCCCTGCTGCTGCGCAACGCCGAGGACCATCCCGGTCTGCCCGCCCTGTCCTGGCGCGAAGGGCCCGCCTGGACGACGCTCACCTGGGCCGAGGTGCGGCGCGACGTCGCGGTCCTCGCCGCCGGGTACGCCGCCCTCGGGGTGCGCCGCGGCGAGCACGTCCTGATGATGATGGCCAACCGGCCCGAGCACTGGCTGACCGACCTCGCCCTGGTCCACCTCGGCGCCGTCCCCGTCACCGTGTACGGCACCTCGGCGCCCGGGCAGATCGCCCACATCGCCCGGCACAGCCGCGCCCGCCTCGCCGTCGTCGAGGGTGCGCGCGAACTCGCCCGCTGGGAGCCCGCCCTCGCCGACACCACGGTGCCCCTGGAGCGGCTCGTGGTCGTCGACGCGGCCGCGGCGGGGCCGCACGGCACGTACGCGGCGGTGCGCGAGAGCGGCACCCGGGCGCACCGGGCCGACGCCTTCGACAAGACCTGGCGCGAGGTCCGGCCCACCGATCCGCTGACCGTCGTCTACACCTCCGGCACCACCGGCGACCCCAAGGGCGTGCGCCTGACCCATCGCGGGGTGCTCCTGAACGGCATCGCCCTGGACGAGGCCGTCGGCTTCCCGCCGCTCGCCGCCCACCTCTGCTACCTGCCGTTCGCGCACATAGCGGAGCGGATGCTCGGCATCTACCTGCCGCTGTACCGGGCCGCGCCCGTGCACCTGTGCGCGGACCCCGCGCAGGTCGCCGACTCCGTGCGCGAGCTGCACCCGCTGCAGTTCTTCGGCGTCCCGCGCGTGTGGGAGAAGTTCGCCGCGTCCTTCGGCGCGGCCCTCGCCGCCCTCCCCGAGGAGCAGCGGCGCGTCGTCGAGGCGGCGAACGGGACGGCCCGCGCGCACGTGGCCTGCCGCGAGCGCGGCGAGCGCCCGCCGGCCGACCTCGACGCGGCCTTCCGCGAGGCCAAGGAGAAGGTGCTCGACCCGCTGCTCGCGCGCGCCGGGCTCGACCGGCTGCTGTGGGCGGCCAGTGCGGCGGCCCCGATGCCGGTGGGCGTGGCCCGGTTCTGGGCGGGCTTCGGCCTGGTGGTCGTGGACGCCTGGGGCCTGACGGAGACCAGCGGCGTGGTCACCACCAACGGCCCGGAGACCTTCAGGCTCGGCTCGGTGGGCAGGGCGCTGCGCGGCATGGAGGTCCGCACGGCCGACGACGGCGAGATCCTGGTGCGCGGCCCCTACGTGTGCGAGGGCTATCTGCGGGCCGACGGCGGCGTCGACGACGTCCGGGACGCCGACGGCTGGTTCGCCACCGGTGACGTCGGGCGGCTCGACGAGGACGGCTACCTCTGGGTGACCGACCGCAAGAAGGAGCTGATCGTCACCTCCACCGGCAAGAACGTCGCGCCCGCCGTCGTCGAGAGCGCCCTCAAGGAGCACCCGCTCATCGGCCAGGCCCTGGTGCACGGCGACGGCCGCTCCTATCTGGTGGCGCTCCTCGTCCTGGAGCCGGAGGCGGCCGCGGCCTGGGCCGCCGCGCGCGGCATCGAGGGCGACCCGGCCGCGAGCGCGGAGGTCCGGCAGGAGGTCGCCCGCGCCGTCGAGGCGGCCAACGCGCGCCTCAACCGCACCGAGCAGGTCAAGCGCCATCTGCTGCTCACCGAGGAGTGGGGCCCCGAGACCGGCGAGCTCACCCCGTCGCTCAAGCTGCGCCGCCGGGTCATCAGGGAGAAGTACCGGAACCTCATCGAGAGCCTGTACACCGAGTGACACGCGGCTGTACACACGACTCTCACCATGTGAGAAGTACCGCTATGTGACGTGCGCCACCGCGTTATACGCGTTGCGTAAGGGAAGGTGTCGGGTCGGTCCGTGGTGCGTCAGGGGTGCCACGGGCCGGAGCACATCCGGACCCCGGGAGCTCTTTCCGGGCACCACAGAGTGGATCTTCCACGTGAGCAACGACGCCGTAGACACGGCCGTGGACGCAGCGGGCACCGCTGAGTCCCAGGCCCCCGCGGACGCGGGCGACGCCGGTTACAGCAAGGACCTCAAGGCCCGCCACGTCAACATGATCGCCATTGGTGGCGCGATCGGCACCGGTCTCTTCCTCGGGGCGGGCGGCCGCCTCCACTCGGCGGGCCCCGCGCTCGCCGTCGCCTACCTCGTGTGCGGCGTCATCGCGTTCTTCGTCGTACGCGCCCTCGGCGAGATGGTCCTGTACCGGCCCTCGTCCGGCTCGTTCGTCAGTTACGCGCGCGAGTTCCTCGGCGAGAAGGGCGCCTACGTCGCCGGCTGGATGTACTTCCTCAACTGGTCGACGACGTGCATCGCGGACATCACCGCGATCGCGCTGTACACGCACTACTGGAGCTTCTTCACCGACATCCCGCAGTGGGTGCTCGCCCTGATCGCCCTCGCGGTCGTGCTCGCGGTGAACCTGATCTCGGTGAAGTACTTCGGCGAGATGGAGTTCTGGTTCGCGATCATCAAGGTCGCGGCGCTCGTGGCCTTCATGTTCGTCGGCATCTTCCTCGTCTCCACCCAGCACGAGGTCGGTGGCGAGACGCCCGGTCTGAACATGATCACCGACCACGGCGGCTTCCTGCCCAACGGCGTGATGCCGGTCGTGATCGTGCTCCAGGGCGTCGTCTTCGCGTACGCCTCCCTCGAGCTGGTCGGCGTCGCCGCGGGCGAGACCAAGGACCCGCACAAGATCGTGCCGCGCGCCGTGAACTCGATCATGTGGCGCGTGGGCCTGTTCTACGTCGGCTCGGTCGTGCTGCTCGCGCTGCTGCTCCCCGGCTCGGTGTACTCGGCCGACGAGAGCCCCTTCGTGACGGTCCTCTCCAAGATCGGCGTCTCCGGCGCGGGCGACGTGATGAACTTCGTCGTCCTCACCGCGGCCATGTCCTCGCTGAACTCCGGCCTGTACTCCACCGGCCGCATCCTGCGCTCGATGGCGATGGCGGGCTCGGCCCCCAAGTTCACCGCCAAGATGAACCGCAACCAGGTCCCCTACGGCGGCATCCTGCTCACCGCGAGCATCGGTGTCCTCGGCGTCGGCCTGAACCGCGTGGTGCCGGACAAGGCGTTCGAGATCGTCCTGAACGTCGCCTCGCTCGGGATCATCGGCACCTGGATCAGCATCATGGTCTGTCACTTGGCATTCGTGAAGCGGGCCAAGGAGGGTCTGATCACGCGGCCGAAGTTCCGGCTGCCCGGCAGCGGCGTGACGGAGTACGTCACGATCGCCTTCCTGCTCGCCGTGCTCGGCCTGATGTGGAAGGACGCGGAGGTCGGGCGCAAGACGCTCTTCCTGATCCCGGTCGTCGCCGCCGCCCTGGTCGTGGGCTGGTACGCGATCAAGCGCAAGGCCGCGCGTGAGACCGACCGCGAGGCGGCCGAGCTCACGAAGTAGGCACGTACGACAGCGACGGCGGGCGGCACCCTCAGGGCGCCGCCCGCCGCCGTACGTCCGGCCGCCCCCGGGCGGCATCCTCTGGGACATCGCGGGCGACGCCCGGATGCTCCTCGCCCTCCCGGCCAGGAGCGGCAGCTGTACGCGGAGTGGCTCCAGGTGGGCCGCGTCCTCGGGCTGCGGGACCAGGACATGCCGCCCACGGTCGAGGCCTTCTGGCCGTACTACCGCCGCATGCTGGCCGAGGAGCTGGAGGAGACCGAGGTGGTGCGCGACCTCGCCGTCCGCCTCCTCGCCCCCCGTCTGCCGGAGCGGGCCCGGTACCTTCCCCAGGCCTACGAGGCCCGCCGGCGGCATCGCTGAGCGCTGCGCGGGAAGTGCGGTGCCGAACCTGCGGGCCGTCGGTGGCTGGTCGCGCAGTTCCCCGCGCCCCTTCGGGGCGCTGCCGTAGCGCGGCGGACTGCACCGTCACCGCTCAGCGGGGCCTTCCCACGGCGGGAAAGGCCCCGCGACCGGTCAGTGGCGGTCGTGCAGCGAGTTCGTCGCGGCGATCTTCTTCCAGGACTTCGGCTTCGCCGGCGCGGCCTTGGCGGCCGAGCGGACGAGGCCCGCCTTCTTCGCGGCCGGGGCGGCCGGCTTGCCCGCCTCGTACAGCCAGGTGTCGAAGAGCGCCGACAGCGGCTTGCCGCTGATCTTCTCCGCGTACGACACGAAGTCGCGCACGCTCGCGTTGCCGTACTGGCGGTCCGTCGGCCAGCCCTTCAGGATCTTGAAGAAGGTCTTGTCGCCGACCTTGTTCCGCAGCGCCTGCAGGGCCAGCGCGCCGCGGTCGTACACGGCGCCGTGGAACTGGTTCTCGGGGCCCGGGTCGCCCGGCTTGACCTGCCAGAACGGGTCCTCGGCGGGACGCGAGGCGTAGGTGTAGTCGGCGAGCTCCTGCGCCGTGCCCTCGCCCTCCTTCTCCGACCACAGCCACTGGCTGTAGCGGGCGAAGCCCTCGTTGACCCAGATGTCCTTCCAGTTCTCCACGGAGACGCTGTCGCCGTACCACTGGTGGGCCAGCTCGTGCACCACGATGGAGACGTTGGAGCCGTTCGCGAAGGCCTTCGGGCTGTAGAACGGCCGGGTCTGGGTCTCCAGGGCGAAGCTGGTCGGCACGTTGGGCACGTAGCCGCCGAGCGCGTTGAACGGGTACTTGCCGAAGACCTCCTCCAGCCACTCGGCGACCTCGGTGGTCCGCTCGATGCTGGCGCGCGAGGCCCCCGCGTTGTCGCCGAGGTCCTTGCTGTAGGCGTTGAGGACGGGCAGGCCGCTCTCGGTCTTGTCCGTCGTGATGTCGAACTTGCCGACGGCGAGCGTCGCGAGGTACGGCGCCTGCGGCTTGTTGGAGCGCCAGTCGAAGCGGGTCCAGCCCAGGCGCGAGCTCTGCCGCTGGAGCACGCCGTTGGAGATGGCCTGGGTGCCGTCGGGGACGGACACCGACACGTCGAAGGTCGCCTTGTCGCGCGGGTGGTCGTTGGCGGGGAACCACCAGGCGGCCGACTCCGGCTCCTGGGCCGCGACCCCGCCGTCGGGCGTGCGCTGCCAGGCGGTGAAGCCGTGGATCTTCACCTCGGACGGCTTGCCCGCGTACCGCACGACGATGGTCACGGAACTGCCCTTGGGCAGGCCGGACTTCGGCGTGATCTCCAGCTCCTGCTCGCCCGAGCGGGCGAACGCCGCCTTCTTGCCGTTGACGCGCACCTCGCTGACCTTGAGGCCGAAGTCGAGGTTGAAGCGCGACAGGTCCTGCGTGGTGGTGGCGTTGATGGTCGCCGTGCCTTCGAGCAGGTCCGTCTTCGGCTGGTACTTCAGACGCAGGTCGTAGTGCGAGACGTCATAGCCGCCGTTGCCGGCGTCGGGGTAGTAGGAGTCGCCCACGCCGGGCGCCCCGGGCGTGAAGTCGGCCGCCGTCGCCGGGATCGCCAGGAGGAGGGAGGCGGCGAGCGCGCCCGGGGCGATGAGTCTGCTGCGGTGCACGTAAGTCTCCAAGTAATAGGCGGTGCGGGTGCTATGGGCGCGGCGGCGCCCCTGGTGGGAAGCCGCCCGCGCCGTACAACTCACGATGCGGTCGACCCTATTGAGCCCCCTGGCCCCCGGTCATGTCCATGGCCGCATATGTCACACGATCGCCATTCGGCCGACATGTGCCATGACGTCCCACGCACCTTTCACCGTCTCCTGCGGCCCTCTTTCCGGCCGCAGTTGACGCGTGTACCTTCCGGCCATGCCGATACGCGCGCGCATGCGCCTGCCGATGTGGAGAACGCTCCTGACGGCGGCACTGGCCGCCCTGCTCGCCACGCTCCTCGCCCCGGGCGCCGCGCACACCGCGCCGCGCACCCCGACGGCGTACGACAAGGCCAAGGAGAGCAGACCCGTCTACTCCTACGCGGACGCGATACGCGAGTCCGTGTGGGTCGACACCCGGATCGACGGCGACGAGGACGGCAGGACCGACCGCGTCGCCGTCGACATAGTCCGCCCCCGCGAACCCGCGCGGCACGGCCGCGAGATACCCGTGATCATGGACGCGAGCCCGTACTACGCCTGCTGCGGCCGCGGCAACGAGAGCCAGAAGAAGACCTACGACGCCGCGGGCAACCCGGTGCAGCTCCCGCTGTACTACGACAACTACTTCGTGCCCCGCGGCTACGGCTACGTCGCCGTCGACCTCACCGGAACAAGCCGTTCCGACGGCTGCGTGGACGTCGGCGGCCGCTCCGACATCCAGTCCGCGAAGGCCGTCGTCGACTGGCTGAACGGCCGGGCCCGCGCCTACACCTCGCGCACCGGCGCCGAACGCGCCCGGGCCACCTGGAGCAACGGCCGCACCGGCATGATCGGCAAGAGCTACGACGGCACCGTCGCCAACGGCGTCGCCGCGACCGGCGTCGAGGGCCTGGAGACCATCGTGCCGATCGGCGCCATCTCCTCCTGGTACGACTACTACTTCGCCAAGGGCGCCCCGCTGTTCAACAGCGGCCCCGACGGCCTGTCCAACGGCATCGAGAGCCCCGAGGCCCGCGCCCGCTGCGGCCGGGTGCAGCAGCGCCTCGTCGAGGGCGCGCCGCGCAGCGGCGACTGGACCCCGCTGTGGACCGCGCGAGACTACGTCCCCGACGCCGACGAGGTGCGGGCCAGCGTGTTCGCCGTCCACGGGCTCCAGGACCTGAACGTGCGCATGAAGCACTTCGGCCAGTGGTGGGACGCGCTCGGCGACGCGGGCGTGCAGCGCAAGCTGTGGCTCAGCCAGGCCGGGCACGTCGACCCCTTCGACTTCCGCCGGGCCGACTGGGTGCGCACCTTGCACCGCTGGTTCGACCACGAGCTGCTCGGCTACCGCAACGGCGTCGACCGCGAGCCCATGGCCGACATCGAGCGCGCCCCCGACCGCTGGACCACCGACCGCGTCTGGCCGCCGCGCGCCACCGACACCGTGACGCTCCGCCCCGCCAAGGGCACCGCCCCGGGCGTCGGAGCGCTCGGCACCCGCCGCGGCGAGGGCACCGAGACCTTCACCGACGACCGGCGCCTCGGCGAGACCGACTGGGCCTCCGCCATCGACACCCCCACCCCCGCCAAGGCGGGCTTCACCACCCGGCCGCTGGCTCGTGACCTGCGCCTGTCCGGCTCCTCGAAGGTCACCGTCACCGTCACCCCGTCGGCCCGCACCGCGCATCTGAGCGCCGTACTCGTCGACGTCGGGCCCGACACCATCCGTGACTACGCGGCCAGTGGCGAAGGCATCACGACGCTGCCCACGCGCAGCTGCTGGGGCGCGAGCACGGACGGCGACAGCGCCTGCTTCAAGGACACCGGGGCCCGCACCAAGGACGTCGACTACACCATCTTCAGCCGCGGCTGGGCCGACCTCGGCAACCACGCGGACGACCACCGGGGCCGCCCGCTCACGCCGGGCGAGCCCGTCACGATCACCCTCGACCTGGCCGCGAGCGACCACGTCGTACCGAAGGGGCACCGGCTCGCGCTGATCGTCGGGGGCACCGACCGCAACCTCATCACCGCGCCCGCCGACACCCCGACGCTCACCGTGGACCTCGCCCGCACATTCGCCCGGTTGCCGCTCGTCGGCGGTGACAAGGCCCTCACGACCGCTCCGCACGCTACCGTTCCGCGCGAGTCCCGCCTGGACGGCGTGGCCCCCGCGCGTCCGCTGAACCCCCGACCGGGAGGCCGTACTTCATGACATCCCGCATCCGCGCGCTGGCCCTGACCTGCGCCTGTGCCGCGCTCGCCGCGCCCCTCGTGACGGCGCCCGCCCAGGCCGCCGAGACCCCGCCGCGCACCGGCTTCGAACAGAGCGGCGGGGCGCGCTGGACCAGCCAGCCCGAGGAGCAGCAGCTCCTCGCCGCCGTCGACAAGGCGAGCAGCCGGGTCTCCGTCTCCCGCATCGGCACGACCGAGCAGGGCAGACCGCTCCAGCTCGTCCGCGTCGGCGAGCGCCGCACCGCGTCCGCCGTGCTCCTCGTGTGCAGCCAGCACGGTGACGAGCCGTCGGGGCGCGAGGCCTGTCTGAGCACGGTCCGCGACCTCGCGTACGCCAAGGACAAGGAGACGAAGCGGTTCCTGGCGCGCACCACGCTGTTCGTCGTGCCCACCGCCAATCCGGACGGCCGCGCCGCGAACACCCGCGGCAACTCCGACGGCGTCGACATCAACCGCGACCACATCGCCCTCAAGACCAAGGAGGGCCGCGCGCTCGCCGCCGTCATCCGCGACCGCGCCCCGGACGCCATCTACGACCTGCACGAGTACGGCGCGACGCCCAAGTACTACGACAAGGACCTGTTCGACCTGTGGCCGCGCAACCTCAACACCGATGACGCGGTGCACCGGGAGGCCAAGGAGCTCTCCCTGGACTACGTCAGGCCCGCCGCCACCGCCGACGGCTACACCACCGGCACCTACGGCATCTGGACCGACCCCGTGACCGGCGAGCCCGTCAAGCAGGTCGCGGGCGACGGCCAGGAGCGCATCCTGCGCAACGTCTCCGGCATCAAGCACGCCGCGGGCCTGCTCATCGAAAGCCGCGTCGACCCCCTCACCGAGGCGGAGAAGAACGACCCGGCCCTGAACAACCGCCGCCGCGTGCACTCCCAACGCTCCGCCCTGAAGGGACTGTTCAGCTACGCCGACGAGCACCGGTGGAGCCTGGAGGCCGCCACCGCGGCGTCGCGCCTCAAGGGCCTGCGCGACCGCGGCCCCGTCTACCTCGGCGGCGCCGACAACGACCCGGCCGAACCGGGCGAGATCATCCAGGACCCGGCCTGCGGCTACCGCCTGACCCCGGAGCAGTACGCCGACGTCAAGGACGAACTCGACCTGCACGGCGTGACCGCGCGCCGCGACGGCCACGGCGGCGCCCTGGTGCCGCTGCGCCAGTCCGCCCGCGCCCTCGTGCCGCTGCTGCTCGACGCCCGTGCCGCCTATCACCTCGTCACGGGGCGGCCCGACACCGACTGTTGAGCCCGGTCCGGGCACGTCACATGTGGTAGGGGGTTAGCGGAGAGAAGAACAACCGACGAACCGTCAGACGTGATCACTCCGCGAAAGGTGCACTCGTGACCCAGGAACCCCAGAAGCCGGACGCCGGAGGAGGCCCACCGCTGTCCGTGGCGGGCCACTCCGGCGACCGGTCCCCCCAGACCGACCGGGTGGTGTTCGGCGTCACCGCCGTGCTCACCCTCGCCTTCGTGGTGTGGGGCGCCACGGCCACGGACACCCTCGAAGACGTCTCCTCGGACATGCTCGAAGGCCTGATCCACAACGGTGGTTGGGCCTTCATGCTGGCGGCGTCCGGCTTCGTGGTCTTCGCCCTGTGGCTCGCCGTCAGCCGCTACGGGAAGATCACCCTTGGCCGGGAGGGCGAGGAACCCGAGTTCCGCACCGTGTCCTGGGTCGCCATGATGTTCAGCGCGGGCATGGGCATCGGCCTGATGTTCTACGGAGTGAGCGAACCGCTCGCCCACTTCACCGACCCGCCGCCCGGCACCCACCCCGACGACCAGGCCGCCGCCATGGAGACCTCCATGGCGACGACGCTCTTCCACTGGACGCTGCACCCCTGGGCGATCTACGCCGTCGTCGGCCTCGCCATCGCGTACAGCACGTTCCGGCGGGGCAGGCGGCAGACCATCAGCTCCGTGTTCGTGCCGCTCATCGGCGAGAAGCACGCGCACGGAGCGTGGGGCCGCATCATCGACATCCTCGCCATCTTCGCCACCCTCTTCGGCTCCGCCGCGTCCCTCGGCCTCGGCGCGCTGCAGATCGGCAGCGGCTTCGAGGAACTGGACTGGATGGACAAGGCGAGCACCGGGCTGCTCGTCGCCATCATCGCCGTCCTGACCGTCGCGTTCGTGGCGTCCGCGGTCTCCGGCGTCGAGAAGGGCATCCAGTGGCTGTCGAACATCAACATGGTGCTCGCGCTGACCCTGGTCGTCTTCGTGTTCATCGCGGGCCCCACCGTCATCATTCTGGACCTGGTGCCCACCTCCATCGGCTCCTACCTGGGCGACCTGCCGCAGCTCATCGGGCGCACCGAGGCCTCCAGCGGCAAGGACGTCTCCGACTGGCTCGGCAGCTGGACGGTCTTCTACTGGGCCTGGTGGATCTCCTGGACGCCCTTCGTCGGCATGTTCATCGCCCGCATCAGCAGGGGCCGTACGATCCGGCAGTTCGTGGGCGGCGTGATCCTCGTGCCGAGCACCGTCAGCCTGCTCTGGTTCGCCGTGTTCGGCGGCAGCGCGATGACGGTCAAGGAGCGCGGCGGCCTCAAGGGCGACACCACCCCCGAGGCACAGCTGTTCGGCCTGCTGCACGAGTACCCGATCGCCACCGCGACGAGCCTGCTCGTGATGATCCTCGTCGGCATCTTCTTCGTCTCCGGAGCGGACGCCGCGTCCATCGTCATGGGCACCCTCTCCCAGAAGGGCTCCCTGGAACCCGGCCGCCTCGTCATCATCTTCTGGGGCGTGGTCACGGGCGCGGTCGCCGCCATCATGCTGCTCATCGGCGACGGCAAGGACAACGCGCTCACCGGCTTGCAGAATCTGACGATCCTGGTGGCCGCGCCGTTCGTCCTCGTGATGATCGGGATGTGTGTGGCGCTGATGAAGGACCTGCGCCACGACCCGCTGATCGTGCGCGGCGAACACGGCACGGACGCCGTGGAGCGGGCCGTCCTCGCCGGTCACGAGCAGTACGACGGGGACTTCGAGCTCCAGATCGGCCCGAGCGACAGCACGGAGGCCGACACCGGCGGCGACACCCCGTCGCCGCGGCCCGACCCCGCCCGCTGAGCGGCGGGCGCCGCCGGACGAGGCCGACCGCGGTCGGCCTCGTCGGCAGGAGCGGTCCCGCGGTGGGACCGGCAGGAGCGGGCGGCGGCGGGACCGGCCGGGGCGAGCGCCCCGGTCAGCCCGCCGCGGGCCCGTCCGGTTCCTCCAGGAGCTCCGCCGCCGCCTCCGCGCAGCCCCACGCCACCGTGACGCCCGCTCCGCCGTGCCCGTAGTTGTGCACAAGCGCGCGCCCGTCGTGCGCGCGCTCGCGCTCAAGGCGCACGGCGGGCCGGGCGGGCCGCAACCCCACCCGGTGACTGATGATCCGCGCCCCGGCGATCTCCGGGCGCACCCGGGCACAGCGCGCCACGATCGCCTCCGCCACCGCCGGATCCGGCTCCAGGGACCAGACGCCGTCCTCGGCCGTCCCGCCGAGCACGAGTCCGCCGGGCTGCGGCAGGAAGTACGTCGTCTCGTTCGACGCGCTGTCCGCGGCCGTGAACCACGTCCGGATCCCCGGGTTCTCCACCAGGACCAGCTGCCCGCGCACCGGGCGCACCGTCTCGTCCGGGACCAGGCTCCGGGCGCCGAGCCCCGAGCAGTTGACGACGTGCCGCGCCTCGGCCAGCGGCTCGGCGAGCGTCGCGGCCGCCCTGACCTCCACGGACCCGCCCGCCGCGCGCAGCCGCTCGCGCAGCCACCCGAGGTGCGCCGGCATGTCGATCAGCGGAAGCCGCGCCCACAGGCCGACGCCCGTGTACTCGTCGGCCGTCGCCGCCCGCAGCCCCGGCACCTGCTTCGCCCACGCGCCCAGCGTGTCCAGGCCGGTCTCGGCGTGTACGCCCTCGACCATGCGTACGCCCGTGCGCCCGGGGTCGGCCGCCAACTCCCGGTACCGGTCCAGGGATATGAGGGACCAGTCGCCGACGAGCCCCTCCGGCTCGATGCGGTACGGCCACCACAGACCGCCCGCAACAGCCGAGGTCGTCCGCTCCGCGGGCTCCCGCGTCCACACCCGCACCCGGCGGCCGCGCTCCGCGAGCACCACCGCCGTGGTGAGCCCCGCGACCCCGCCCCCCACCACGATCACATCCGTGTCATCACCATGCGTCATCCCCGAAACGTAGCGGAACCCGGCAAGGGGCGCGCAGAAGCCCCCGGAGGTGGGGATACTCACAGCATGTCTGCCGAGTACGCGACCTTCGGCCTGGCACCGGCGATGCGCGCCGGTGGAGTTCTCGCGAGCGGTGCCTACCAAGTGCACCGCGACTTCGTCGACTTCATCGTGAACGGACGCCCGCTGCTGTTCCAGCTCGCCGACCTCGACGCCGTCTCCCCGCTCGCGTCCGACATCCCCCCGGCGATCTTCACCACGCATGTGCGCCGACTGCTCCTGGAAGCGGACGCGCCGCTGCTCGACGGCCGGTACGTGATCTACGGCTGCCCCGAGTGCGAGGGCCTGGACTGCGGCGCGGTCACGGCGGTCATCGAGCGCGCCGACGACGACTACGTGTGGCGGGACTTCGCCTGGCAGACCTCCGACCACGCCGACCTTGAGCTGAACGGCTACCGCGGCATAGGCCCGTTCCGCTTCCAGGGCGGCGAGTACCGCGAGCAGCTCGGCCGCCTGCTCACCGGCGACGACCCCGGCGCCGTGCGGCGGCGGGTCCTGCTCATCGGGGCGCGCGTCGCGCTGCTCGCGAAGCTCGCGGCGGCGCTGCGCACCATCGGCATCGGCGCGGAGATCGCCGCGGACGCGGCGGGCGTACCGGCGGAGGAGCTGCGGACGTACGGGGCCGTGGCGTTCGGGCAGGCCGTGCCCGAGCGGGTGCGGGGCTCCGTGCGCGAGGTGTTCGAGCGCGCCGGGGTCGACGTCGCGTACGTCGACGGGCTCGCGCCGATCGTGCCGCTGCTCGTCGCGCAGATCGAGTACGCCCTGGATCCGGGCCCGGTGGCCCAGCGGCGCCTGGCGCGGCTCGCGGTCACGGACGGGGCGGTCGTCACGGAGGTCACGTCCCCGTGCCGGGTGCGCCTCACGGCCTACCGGGTGGGACGGCTGCGCCGGGCCCGCGTCCAGGAGGTCTTCGACGAGGTCCTGGAGCCGGGCGAGCACCGCGTGCCCCTGCCGGGCGGCGCACCGTACGTGGTGGCGCGCAGCTCCGACGCCGTCCTGGTGGCCGCCGCCTCGTGACCGCCCCCGCCGCCGCGGGGCGCGGCCCTCCCCGGCGGCGGGCGATCGTCATGGCTCGCGGCGCCCGGTTAGGCTCGACCCCTGATGAATGCAACCCTCGTCGCCAAGCAACTCGCCGCCGGCCACGGCGACCGCTCCCTCTTCGAGGGACTGGACCTCGTCGTCGCCCCCGGCGACGTCATCGGCCTCGTCGGCGCGAACGGCGCCGGCAAGTCCACCCTGCTCCGCCTGCTCGCGGGCGTTGACGCCCCGGAGTCCGGCCGGATCAGCCTGTCGCCGCCGACGGCCGTCGTCGGGCACCTGCCGCAGGAGCCCGAGCGCCGCCCCGGCGAGACGATCCGCGCGTTCCTCTCCCGCCGCACCGGCGTCACCGACGCCCAGCTGGCCATGGACGAGTCGACCGAGGGTCTGGTCGCGGGCGCGCCCGGCGCCGACGACGCGTACGCGGTGAGCCTGGAGCGCTGGCTCGCCCTCGGCGGCGCCGACCTGGACGAGCGCGCGGAGGACGTTGCGCGCTCCCTCGGCCTGGGCGTGGACCTCGACCAGGAGATGACGTCCCTGTCCGGCGGCCAGGCCGCCCGCGCGGGCCTGGCATCGCTGCTGCTCTCCCGCTACGACGTCTTCCTGCTCGACGAGCCCACCAACGACCTGGACCTCGCGGGCCTGGAGCGCCTGGAGGAGTTCGTGCGCGGCCTGCGCGCGGGCACCGTCGTCGTCAGCCACGACCGCGAGTTCCTGTCCCGCACCGTCACCAAGGTCCTCGAACTCGACCTGGCGCAGCAGCAGATCAACCTCTACGGCGGCGGCTACGACGCCTATCTGGAGGAGCGCGAGGTCGCCCGCCGCCACGCCCGCGACGAGTACGAGGAGTACGCCGACAAGAAGGCCGCCCTCCACGAC
Source organism: Streptomyces sp. NRRL B-1347 (assembly GCF_000720325.1). Taxonomy (GTDB): domain Bacteria; phylum Actinomycetota; class Actinomycetes; order Streptomycetales; family Streptomycetaceae; genus Streptomyces. Next base: position 18,532 of record NZ_JOJM01000052.1, on the reverse strand, counting down.
CGGGCCCAGATGCAGCGGTCGTGGATGGACAAGGGCGTGAAGAACGCCCGCCGCAAGGCCACCGACAGCGACAAGCTGGGCCGCAAGTTCCGCAGCGAGGCCAGTGAGAAGCAGGCCGCGAAGGCCCGCCAGACGCAGCGGATGCTGGAGCGGCTGGACCGTCGAGAAGCTGTCGAGGAGCCGCGCAAGGAGTGGCAGCTGCGCATGGAGATCGCCGCGGCCCCGCGCTCCGGCGCCGTGGTCGCCACCCTGCGCGACGCCGTGGTGCGCCGCGGTCCCTTCACGCTCGGTCCGGTGCACCTCCAGCTCGACTGGGCCGACCGCGTCGCCATCACCGGCGCGAACGGCTCCGGCAAGACGACGCTGCTGCGCGCCCTGCTAGGCCGCACCGCCGTGGACGCGGGGCACGCCGCGCTCGGCTCCGGCGTCGTGGTGGGCGAGGTCGACCAGGCACGGGCCCACTTCCACGGCGAGGAGACGCTGCTCGACGCCTTCCGCGCGGCCGTGCCCGACACCGAACCGGCCGAGATCCGCACGCTCCTCGCCAAGTTCGGCCTCAAGGCCGACCACGTGATGCGCTCCGCGGCGACCCTGTCCCCGGGCGAGCGCACCCGCGCCGCCCTCGCGCTGCTCCAGGGCCGGGGCGTGAACCTGCTGGTCCTCGACGAGCCGACGAACCACCTCGACCTGCCCGCCATCGAACAGCTGGAGTCCGCGCTCGACTCCTACGAGGGCACGCTACTGCTCGTCACGCACGACCGGCGCATGCTCGACGCCGTGCACGTCACCCGCCGCCTGGAGGTGGCGGACGGCAGGGTGACCGAGCGAACGCCTTGACCCTCGGGGGCGCTCCGCGGAGGAGCGCCCCCGAAGGGGCGCGGGGAACCGCGCGCTCAGCCACGACGAGCCCGCAGTCGCCTGACGGCACGGCGTGGCACACCGGGCAGCGCGCTCAGCGCCGCTTGGGGTCGACCAACCCGGCCCGGCGCAGAGCCTCCGCCATCGCGTCATTGGCAGGCGGCGGTCCCTGCCGCTGCCCCCCGCCCTTGGCGGCACGGTTGCCCCGGCCCTGCTGGCCCCCGCGGCCCTGCTGCTGCCGCTGCTGCGGCGGCCGCCCGCCACGCTCCCTGCGCTCACCCGGGGCGGAGCCCTTGGCTGCGGGCTCGTCGTCCAGACGCAGCGTCAGCGACACGCGCTTGCGCGGCACGTCGACGTCCATGACCTTGACCTTCACGATGTCGCCCGGCTTCACCACGTCCCGCGGGTCCTTGACGAAGGTCTTGGACATCGCGGAGACGTGCACCAGGCCGTCCTGGTGCACGCCGACGTCGACGAAGGCGCCGAACGCCGCGACGTTCGTGACCACGCCTTCGAGGACCATCCCCGCGGACAGGTCGCCGATCTTCTCGACGCCCTCCTTGAACGTGGCCGTCTTGAAGGCGGGCCGCGGGTCGCGGCCGGGCTTCTCCAGCTCCTTGAGGATGTCCGTGACGGTCGGCAGACCGAAGACGTCGTCCACGAAGGCGGTGGGCTTCAGGGCGCGCAGCGTCGCCGTGTTGCCGATGAGGGACGGCACGTCGACGCCCGCCTCCTGCACCATCCGCCGCACCACCGGGTACGCCTCGGGGTGCACGCTGGAGGCGTCGAGCGGGTCGTCACCGCCGCGGATGCGCAGGAAGCCCGCGCACTGCTCGTACGCCTTCGGGCCGAGGCGCGCGACGTCCTTGAGGGCCTTGCGGTTCTGGAACGGGCCGTTCGCGTCGCGGTGCGCCACGATGTTCTCGGCGAGGCCGGAGCCGATGCCGGAGACGCGGGCGAGCAGCGGGGCGGAGGCCGTGTTCACGTCCACGCCCACGCCGTTCACACAGTCCTCGACGACCGCGTCGAGGGAGCGGGACAGCTTCACCTCGGACAGGTCGTGCTGGTACTGCCCGACGCCGATGGACTTCGGGTCGATCTTCACCAGCTCGGCGAGCGGGTCCTGCAGACGGCGCGCGATGGAGACGGCGCCGCGCAGCGACACGTCCAGGTCCGGCAGCTCCTGGGAGGCGAAGGCGGAGGCCGAGTACACCGAGGCGCCCGCCTCGGAGACCATCACCTTGGTGAGCTTCAGCTCCGGGTGCTTGCCGATCAGGTCGGCGGCGAGCTTGTCCGTCTCGCGCGACGCCGTGCCGTTGCCGATCGCGACCAGGTCGACCGCGTGCTCCCGGGCGAGCCGGGCGAGCTTCGCGAGGGACTCGTCCCACTTGTTCGCCGGGACGTGCGGGTAGATCGTGTCCGTCGCGACGACCTTGCCGGTCGCGTCCACGACGGCGACCTTCACGCCCGTACGGAAACCCGGGTCGAGGCCGAGCGTGGCGCGCGTGCCCGCGGGGGCGGCGAGCAGCAGGTCGCGCAGGTTCGAGGCGAAGACGCGCACGGCCTCGTCCTCGGCGGCGGTGCGCAGGCGCAGCCGCAGGTCGATGCCCAGGTGCACCAGGATGCGGGTGCGCCAAGCCCAGCGGACCGTGTCCTTCAGCCACTTGTCGCCGGGCCGTCCGCGGTCGGCGATGCCGAAGCGCTGGGCCACCGTGCCCTCGAACGACGAGGGTACGGTCGGCCCTTCCGTGGCCTCCTCCGGCTCCAGGACCAGTTCCAGGACGTCTTCCTTCTCGCCGCGCAGCATCGCGAGGATGCGGTGCGAGGGCAGGTCCGTGAACGGCTCGGCGAAGTCGAAGTAGTCGGCGAACTTCGCGCCCGCCTCCTCCTTGCCCTCGCGCACCTTGGCGGCGAGCCGCCCGCGCACCCACATGCGCTCGCGCAGCTCGCCGATCAGGTCGGCGTCCTCGGAGAAGCGCTCGGTGAGGATGGCCCGGGCGCCGTCCAGCGCGGCCTGCGCGTCCGCGACGCCCTTGTCGGCGTCGACGAACGCGGCCGCGGCCGCGAGCGGCTCCACGGCCGGGTCGCCCAGCAGCCCTTCGGCCAGCGGCTCCAGGCCCGCCTCGCGGGCGATCTGCGCCTTGGTGCGCCGCTTGGGCTTGTACGGCAGATAGATGTCCTCGAGGCGGGCCTTGGTGTCGGCCTCGCGGATGCGCGCCTCGAGGTCATCGGTGAGCTTGCCCTGCTCGCGCACCGATTCGAGGATGGCGGCGCGCCGCTCCTCGAGCTCGCGCAGATAGCGCAGGCGCTCCTCGAGCGTGCGCAGCTGCGCGTCGTCGAGCGACTCGGTCGCCTCCTTGCGGTAGCGCGCGATGAAGGGCACCGTCGACCCGCCGTCGAGCAGGTCGACGGCGGCCTTGACCTGCCGCTCCCGCACGCCGAGTTCCTCGGCGATCCTGCTTTCGATGGACGCTGGAGTGGACGTCTGCAAAGGTGCCACGTTCCGGTACCGCCTTCTCACTGAGGTTGCCCGGCAATTGTGGCAGGTGGCACGGACAGCGGGGCAGTCAGACCCGGCGGGTCCGCCCCGGTCGTCGCACGCGTCCTCCGCCGCGGCGCCCGGAACGAGAGGCTCCGCCGAAGAGCCGGGCCAGCGCCCGGAACGGCAGCGTCACCACCGTCGCGAGCGCCGCCCCGATCTGTCGCAGCACGTCCGCGATCGCACGGAACACGTGGATCTCCCTTCGGCACGCGGCCCGCCACGGAACGGGGGCCGGGGACGCCCGAGTACCTCGGGAGCCGCGTGCCATGCGCCGGGCGCGCCGCGGCCTCAGCCCCGGCGTCCGCCCGCCGTGCTCACGCCTTGCCGAGCAGATCCGCGGGGAACGCCCCCGCGCGCAGCGCCGCCCCGGCGAAGGCGCCGCCGAGCTCGGTGAGCCGCTCGACCCCGGCCTCGCCGAGATGCGCGTACGGCGCCCGGTCGAGCCGGTCCGTGCGCTCCTCGACCGCCTGCCGCAGCGCCACGCCCGCTTCCGTCAACTCGCCCTCTGCGTCCAGGAGTCCGCGCGCCCGCAGCCGCTCCACGGCCCCGTCCCAGTCCTCCTGGGTCCAGCCGCGCGTGAGCAGGTTCCGCTTCGGCGTCATGCCCTTGCCGGTCGCCGTGTGGCTCACCAGGGCCTCCACGGCGTCGAGTTCGGCGTCCAGGAGCGCGGCCAGGTGCCCGTCGCCCCGGTGTTCGCGCAGCAGCGTCGCGGCGTGCCAGTACGCCAGGTGCGGCTCGTCGGGCACGGGCAGGTCGGCGTGGGCCGCGTACAGCGGCCGCGCGCTGCGCACACAGGCCTCCGTGGCGCGCAGCGCGAGCCGCGCCGCCTCGGCCATCTCCGGCGACGCGACGGCCTCGTCGCCGAGCAGCCGCCGCAGCGTCGTGTCGACGGCCCGAAGGCGCGCCGCGAGGACGTCCTCGGGGGCGGCGGTGCGCCACACGGCGGGGACGTGCTGGGCGACGGTCTCCGGCTTGTAGTTGAAGAATGCCGCCGTCACGGTTCCGGCGCCGACGGCGCCCATCGCCGCCGCGCGCGCGGCGAGGTTGACGGCCCTGGGGTGCGTTATCCCCAGGGCGCCCAGCTCCCGCCCCAGGTCGGGGGCGAAGTAGTGGGTGGAGTGCAGGGCGTTGAGCGCGCTGTGACAGCGTCGTCCCGCGCGCGGGTGCGGGACCGCGCCGGTCGCGGACGAGCTGGTGGGGGAGGCCGTGGGAGAGGTCATGCCCGTACGCTACCGACTGGTTGGTATGACGTGAAGGGCGGGTCCGGCGGCTCCCGGTGCCGCAGGGCCCGGCCGCGGCCCGTGGCAGGAATGGTGGGCTGTCCGTCATTGCGGCCGTCCCGCGCTGCCTCAAGAATCGAGGGCATGGCGCAGCGAACCGTCCTGGTCGTCCTCTTCGAAGGCGTGCAGAGTCTCGATGTCACCGGCCCCGTGGAGGTCTTCGGCGGGGCCGTCGGGCCCGAAGGGGGCCCCGCGTACCGGGTGTGCACCGCGTCCCTGGACGGCACCCCCGTACGCACGTCCAGCGGCCTCACCCTGGTCCCGGACCACGCCCTGGCCGACGCCCCCGACCCGCACACCCTGCTCGTGCCCGGCGGCGCCGGCACCCGCCCGGACGTGCCCCGCCTGGTCGACTGGGTGCGCGTCCACGGCCCCCGCGCCGAACGGCTCGTCTCCGTGTGCACCGGGGCGGTCCTGCTCGCCCGCGCGGGCCTGCTCGACGGCCGCCGCGCGACGACCCACTGGGCGTACTGCGACACGCTCGCCCGCGACCACCCGGCCGTCGAGGTGGAGCCGGACCCCATCTACGTACGCGACGGGAACGTGGCGACGTCGGCGGGCGTCACGGCGGGCATCGACCTCGCGCTCGCCCTGGTCGAGGAGGACCTGGGCCGCGCCATGGCGCTCACCATCGCCCGCCACCTGGTCGTGTTCCTGCGCAGGCCCGGCAACCAGGCGCAGTTCAGCGCCCAGCTGGCCGCGCAGACCGCCACCCGCGAGCCCCTGCGCGAGGTCCAGCAGTGGATCACCGAGCACCCGGACGACGACCTCGGCGTCGAGAAGCTGGCCGCGCGCGCCCGGCTCTCGCCGCGCCACTTCGCCCGCGCCTTCCAGGCGGAGACCGGGACGACGCCCGGCAAGTACGTCGACCGCGTCCGCGTCGAGCACGCGCGCCGGCTCCTGGAGGACACCTCGCGCGGCGTCGAGGAGGTCTCCCGCGCCTGCGGCTACGGCACTCCGGAGGCGATGCGCCGCGCCTTCCTCAAGGCGCTCGGCACCTCGCCCGCCGAGTACCGCCGCCGCTTCCACGCGCCCCTGCCCGCGTCCCATCCGCACCCCGTCACCCTCTAGGAGTTCCGCATGCAGATAGCCATCGCCCTGTACGAGCGCTTCACCGCCCTGGACGCGATCGGTCCGTACCAGATGCTGGCCGGCGTCCCGGACGCGCAGGTCGTCTTCGTGGCCGAGCGCACCGGACCCGTGCGCGACGACAGCGGGCAGTTCGCCGTCGTCGCCGACAAGACCTTCGCCGAGGTCCCGGACCCGGACGTGCTCGTCGTCCCCGGCGGCCCCGGCCAGAGCGACCAGATGGAGAACGCGCCGCTCCTCGACTGGCTGCGCACCGCCGACGCCACCAGCACCTGGACGACGTCCGTGTGCACCGGCTCCCTCGCGCTCGCCGCCGCCGGTCTTCTCGAGGGCCGCACCGCGACGTCCCACTGGCTCGCCCTCGGCGAACTGGAGAAGCTCGGCGTCCGCCCCTCGGAGGAGCGGGTGGTCTTCGACGGCAAGTACGTGACGGCCGCCGGTGTCTCCTCCGGCATCGACATGGGCCTCGCGCTCGTCGGCAGGATCGCGGGCGACGAGCGCGCCCAGACCGTCCAGCTGATCACCGAGTACGACCCGCAGCCGCCCTACGACGCGGGCTCGCCGAAGAAGGCGCCCGCCCACCTCGTCGAGATGTTCCGCGAGCAGAGCCGGTTCACCGAGGACGCGTAGCCGCCCCGTCCGGCACGGCCCAGGTGAAGCGCGGCTGCCTGCGCTCCAGGAAGGCGGCGACCCCCTCCGCGGTGTCGCCGCTGCCGCGCTCCTGGTCCGCCCAGTGGGCGTCCCGGTCGGCGCGGCCCGCCGTGAACTCCTTGGCCGCAGCCTGCGTCAGGAGCGAGCGGGAGGAGAGGACGCGCGTGAACTCCTTCACGCGGGCGTCCAGTTCGCCCACCGGCAGGACCTCGTCCACCAGACCCGTCCGCAGCGCCCGCCCCGCGTCGATCAACTCGCCGGAGAACAGCAGGTACTTCGCCGTGGCCGGGCCCACGAGCGCGGCCAGGCGGCGCGTCGACGGGGCCGGGTAGACGATGCCCAGCTTCGCCGGAGTCACCGCGAACGACGCGCCCTCGTCCGCGAACCGCAGGTCGCAGGCCGCCGCCAGCTGGCAGCCGCCGCCCACGCAGTACCCGCGCACCGCCGCGAGCGTCGGCTTGGGGAAGGCTGCCAGGGCCTCCTCCGCGCGCACCGCCAGCTCCTGCGGACGGCCGGGCTCGGCGCGCAGCGAGGAGATGTCGGCGCCCGCGCAGAAGGTGTCGCCCGCGCCGGTGAGGACAAGCACGCGCACCGCGGGGTCCCCGGCGAGCGCGTCGAGCAGCGGCGGCAGCGCGCGCCACATGTCCGCCGTCATGGCGTTGCGCTTGGCCGGATGGTCGATGACGACGGTGGCGACGCCGTCCGCGACGGCCTGCCTCAGCTGCGGTTCCATGCGCCGGATGCTATCCGCACCGTACGAACGTACGATCAAGAAGGGGCGGCTTCGCACAGCGGACGGAGACGCTCATGTTCGGACGCGACAAGGCGCGCGCTGCGGCGCGCGACGCCACTGGTGACCCCGAGGGCATCGGCGGCGCGGACCCCAGGACCCTCAGCCGCAGCTTCGGCTGGCTGGCGCTCCTCGGCGCCATCCTCGCCGTCGGCGGGCTCGTCGGCCTGGTCTACGCCGGGGTCGCCACGCTCACCTCGATGCTCCTGTTCGGCTGGCTGCTGCTCGTCGGCGGCATCGTCGCGCTGCTGCACGCGGTGCAGTCGCGGGGCACCAGCTTCTTCTGGCTCGGCGTGGTGGTCGCCGCGCTGAACCTCGCGGCGGGCTTCGTCGTCATCCGCAGGCCCGACGTGGCCGCCGAGGCGCTGACGATGTTCGCGGCGCTGCTGTTCCTCACCGGCGGTGTGTTCCGCCTGGTGGGCAGCCTGGTGGTGCGCGGCCCGCAGATGGCCGTGACCCTGCTGCAAGGCGCCTTCGGCGTCCTGCTCGGCGTCCTCGTGCTCGCCGGGTGGCCGAGCAGCAGCCAGTACGTCATCGGCACCTTCTTCTCGCTCGCGCTGCTCTTCGACGGCCTCGGCCTGCTGGCCACGGGCATCGGCGCCCGGCGCATCATCAGCCTGGTGTCGGACCGCGTGGGCGCCGACGAGGGCGGGGCCCGGGAAGCCGTACAACCTGAAGAACCTGTGAAGGCAGCACAAGAAGGGCAGGACCAGTCGCGCAACTGACGCCGCCATGCGGCCGCGATCAAATCCCGTCGATACTCGCTGACTTCTGGTCAGTAGCGCGGTCCGGACCAGTGTGTTCCCAACACTCGACGTGTGGTGACAATCGAGCGCGAGGGCGGCGACCGGGCGATGGGGAACGACGGGAGGGGGCCGGGCCCGCTCCCTCGGGGCAATGGGCGCGTGCCGTACGAAGGGGTGTGGCGGTTCACCGCGCCCGCCGTCGACGCGTCCGTGCCCCAGGCGCGGCACGCGGTGCGCGACCTGCTCGCGCGCCAGGGCGTACCGGCGCCCGACGACCTGGTACAGGGCCTGCTGTTGATCGTCTCCGAGCTGGTCACCAACGCGGTGCGGCACGCGGCGCTGCTGTCGCCCACGCTCGCCGTGGAGGTCGCGGTCGGCGCCGAGTGGGTGCGGGTGTCCGTCGAGGACAACCACCCCTACCGGCCGACCGCCCTGGTGGCCGACTACGGCCAGACCGGCGGGCGCGGCCTGCTCCTGGTGCGGGAGATCACCCGCGAGGCGGGCGGCGCCTGCGACGTCGAGCACACGGCCAGCGGGGGCAAGGTCATCTGGGCGGCCCTGCCCCTGAAGCCGAACACCGCCTAGCGGCGGCGGGGAAGCGGCCGCCTACCAGCCCGCGCCCGGGCCCGTCAGCTCCTTGACGGCGGGCCGCGCCGCGTCCAGGACCGTCATGAACCACGCGGAGAACGGGCCCTTCGCGTGCCGCTCGGCCAGCTCGTCGGCCGTCACGAACACCGTCTCGCCCACCTCGGAGGGGTCCGGGCGCAGCTCGGCCTGCACCATGCCGACGAACAGGTGGTTGTACTCCTGCTCCACCAGGCCCGAGTCCGGGTCCGGGTGGTTGTAGCGCACGGTGCCCGCCTCGGCGAGCAGCGAGGGCGAGACGCCGAGCTCCTCGAAGGTGCGCCGGGCCGCCGCCGCGAACGGCGCCTCGCCGGGGTACGGGTGGCCGCAGCAGGTGTTGGACCAGACGCCGGGGGAGTGGTACTTGCCGAGCGCCCGCTGCTGGAGCAGCAGCCGGCCCTGCTCGTCGAAGAGGAAGACGGAGAACGCCCGGTGCAGCTGTCCGGGCGCCTGGTGGGCGGCCAGCTTCTCCGCCGTGCCGATGGTCCTGCCGTCCTCGTCGACGAGCTCGAGCAAGATTGTCTCTCCGGTGCCGTTCGACGAGCTGTGCGCCGCGGTGGCAGGTGTGATCGGCATACCCATCCTTCGCTTCGGTCTCGGAGCTCAAGTCTGCCGTACGACATCGGTGCGCCCGGCACTCCGGGGGCCCCGCATGTCCCGTCCGCAACGCTGCGAACGCGAGGCGCGGCCGTGGCGCGATCGGGTGCCGGGCGCCGAGGGACGGCTGATCGTGCCGCGCGGCACGACCCCCGGACCGGCCCGCTCGCCGGGCCGGTCAAGGACCAGCGCCCCCATCGACGCGTCCGGCGTCCCGAAACTTGGCTTGATCCTTTGCCGCGACGCCGGCGCGAAGCCGTAGCGCGGGGAGGGGCCGGGGCGGCCGGGGACGGGGACCGGATGCTCGCCAGGGGCGCGCACGGCGCGCGGGACGGCGCGCACCACCGCGGAACCAGCGCCCGTGGGCCGCGCCCGCGCCCGTGGCCCGCGAGGCGTACCCGTGGACCGCGAGGCGTACCCGTGGCCCGCGGGGCATACCTGTGGACCCGTGGGACGTACCCGTCAGTGGCAGAGCTTCGGCTCGTGCTCCGCGTGCCCGCTCGGCTCCAGCTGGAACGTGCAGTGCTCGACGTCGAAGTGGTCGCCCAGGCAGCCCTGGAGGTCGTGCAGCATCTTCTCGTGGCCGACGGCGCTGAGCGTCCCGGGGCTCACCACGACGTGCGCGGAGAGCACCGGCATGCCCGAGGTGATCGTCCAGGCGTGCAGGTCGTGGACGTCCTCGACGCCGGGCAGGGCCAGGATGTGGCTCCGCACCTCGGCCATGTCCACGCCCTTGGGGGCCGCTTCGAGCAGGACGTTCAGGGTGTCCCGCAGCAGCTTCCAGGTGCGCGGCACGATCATGAGGCCGATCACGATGGAGGCGATCGGGTCGGCGGCCTGCCAGCCGGTCAGCAGGATGACCGCGGCCGACACCAGGACCGCCACCGAGCCGAGCGCGTCCGCGAGCACCTCAAGGAAGGCGCCGCGCACATTGAGGCTGTCCTTCTGGCCGCGCATCAGCAGGAGCAGCGAGACGAGGTTCGCCGCCAGGCCGATGAGGCCGAAGACGATGGTCAGGCCGCCCTCGGTCTCGGACGGCGTGACGAACCGCTGGATCGCCTCGTACAGCACGTAGCCGCCGACGCCGAGCAGCAGCAGACAGTTGGCGAGCGCGGCCAGGATCTCCGCGCGGGCGTAGCCGAAGGTGCGGCTGTCGCTCGCGGGGCGGCCCGCGAAGTGGATCGCGAGCAGCGCCATGCCGAGCCCGAGGGCGTCGGTGGCCATGTGCGTCGCATCCGCGATCAGGGCGAGCGAATCCGCGACGATGCCGCCGATGATCTCCACCACCATCACGGTGACCGTGAGGGACAGGGCGATGCGCAGCCGGCCCTTGTAACCGGCCGTCACGGTGCCGTTCGTCGGCGGCGCGTGGCCGTGGTCGTGTCCAGCCCCCATCGCGTGGTCCTCCGGATCCGTAGGGTGCCGCCGCCCCATGGCGACGATCACAGTGAACTACGGGTGGGGGGTATCTGGCAACGCGATCGTGAACACCGTTGTCATATGCGCTGGCCTGCGAAAACGGGCCGCGTCAGACGGGCCGGGCGGGTCCCGCCTCCGGATGGCGCAGGCACCAGCCCGCCCATGCCGACGTCACCATCTCGCGCACCCCGAGCCCGGCCGTGAAGCCCAGCTCGCGCGCCGCCAGGCGGACGTCCGCGACCGCGCGCGGCGCGTCACCCGCCCGGCGCGGCTCCACGAGCGGCGCGCGGGTGTCCCCGGTGACCTCGGCGATGACGGTCAGGAGTTCGCGGACGGAAACGCCTTCGCCGCGGCCGATGTTCACCGTCAGATCGGTGCCGGGGGCGGCGGCCCTGCGGGCGGCCGCGAGGTGCGCCCCGGCCAGGTCCGTCACGTGCACGTAGTCGCGCACGCAGGTGCCGTCCGGCGTGGGGTGGTCGGTGCCGAAGACGCGCGGGGCCTCGCCGCGCGTGAGCCGGTCGAAGACCATCGGGACCACGTTGAAGACCCCGGTGTCCGCGAGCTCGGGCGCGGCGGAGCCCGCCACGTTGAAGTACCTGAGGCAGGTCGTGGTGATCCCGTGCGCCCGCCCGGCGGCCCGGACCAGCCACTCCCCGGCCAGCTTCGTCTCGCCGTACGGGCTGACCGGCGCGCACGGGGTGGCCTCGGAGATCAGCCCGGCCGCCGGCGGATCCCCGTACACCGCGGCCGACGAGGAGAAGACGAACCGCCGGACCCCGGCCGCGGCCACCGCGTCCAGGAGCGTCACCAAACCCCCGACGTTCTCCCGGTAGTAACGCAGCGGCTGCGCCACGGACTCGCCGACCTGCTTGCGCGCCGCCAGATGCACCACACCCGTCACCGCGTGCTCCGCGAGCACCCCGGCGAGCAGCTCGCCGTCGAGCGAGGAACCCCGGACGAGAGGGATCTCCGCGGGCAGCCGGTCCGGTATCCCGGACGACACGTCGTCGAGGGCGACCACCCGCTCTCCGGCGCCGGCCAGGGCCCGCGCCACGTGTGCCCCGATATATCCCGCTCCACCTGTGATCAGCCACGTCATGGGCGTCCACCTTAGGCGGGCTTGTGCGGTTCGGTACCGCGCGGTTTGTGGCCGCGGCCCGCCATCGACGATGATGATCGTGGCGATCAGAGGCGAAGCGGCCCCTGGAGCCCCCTGCAGATCGGGCTGATCGGGGCGTGAACGGGCGGTGAACGCCTGCTTCCCATCATCCGATAGCCTCTGCCGACATGCCGCCCGGCCGCATCCGGCGAGGGCGCCCCCCGTCACGCACGTGCCCGCGCGAGCCGCGCCGGGAATCAAGGAGTGAGTTCGTCCTGTCGACCGCCATCCTCACCGGCCAGCCGGTGCCCGGCTCGCCCCTCGAAGGCGATCTGCGGTCCCTGGGCTTCGACGTGCGGACCGCCAGGGACGCGGCCGACGCCGAGACGCTCGTGCGGGCCGTCCCCGCGGACCAGCGCGTCGCCGTCGTCGACACCCGCTTCGTCGGTCACGTGCACGCCCTGCGCCTCGGCCTGACCGACCCGCGCTTCGCCGCGGCCGCCGTGCCCGGCGCCGTCACCGTCAAGCCCGAGGCCCGCGGGGCGCTCACGCGCGCGCTGCGCACGGCCGTCGGCGCGGGCGCCGCCGGGACCGTCGCGGTCGTGCCGGACGCCGTGCCCGACCAGCTCGCCCAGGCCCTCGAAGCCGCCGACGTCGACGTGTACCGGCCCGAGCTCGGCACCCTCGTCGCGGCCGTGCCCGCCGACCCCGAGACCCGCAACGCCGCCCGCCAGGCCGTCGCCGCCGTCGACGACGAGGCCGTACGTCTGCGCAGCGCGGTCAAGGCCAGGGACGGCTTCTTCACCACGTACTGCATCAGCCCGTACTCGCGCTACCTCGCGCGCTGGTGCGCCCGGCGCGGCCTCACCCCGAACCAGGTCACCACCGCCTCGCTGCTCGTCGCCCTGATCGCGGCGGGCTGCGCGGCCACCGGCACCCGCGGCGGCTTCGTCGCCGCCGGACTGCTGCTCCTGTTCTCCTTCGTCCTGGACTGCACGGACGGCCAGCTCGCCCGCTACTCCCTGCAGTACTCGACGCTCGGCGCCTGGCTGGACGCGACCTTCGACCGGGCCAAGGAGTACGCGTACTACGCGGGCCTCGCCCTCGGCGCCGCCCGCGGCGGCGATGACGTCTGGGCCCTCGCGCTCGGCGCGATGATCCTGCAGACCTGCCGCCACGTCGTGGACTTCTCGTTCAACGAGGCCAACCACGACGCGACCGCGAACACCAGCCCCACCGCCGCCCTCTCCGACAAGCTCGACAGCCGAGGCTGGACGGTGTGGGCGCGCCGGATGATCGTCCTGCCCATCGGGGAGCGCTGGGCCCTGATCGCCGTACTGACCGCGCTCACCACCCCGCGCGTCACCTTCGTCGTGCTCCTGATCGGCTGCGGGCTCGCCGCCTGCTACACCACCGCGGGCCGCGTCCTGCGCTCCCTGACCCGCAAGGCGAAGCGCACCGACCGGGCCGCCACGGCCCTGGCCGACCTCGCCGACACCGGGCCCTTCGCGGGCGCGCTCGCCACCCTGCGGGGCATCCCGGCGCTGGCCCCCGTGCTCGCCTTCGCGGGCGGCGCGGCCGTCGTCGCCACCTCGGCCCTCACGTCCTTCGGCAGCCCGTGGCCGGTCGTCGCCGCCGCCGGGTACGTGATCACCTCGGGTCTGGCCGTCGCGCGCCCCCTCAAGGGCCCCCTCGACTGGCTCGTCCCCCCCTTCCTCCGCGCCGCCGAATACGGCACCGTCCTGGTACTGGCGGCCAAAGCGGACGTGAACGGAGCCCTTCCCGCGGCTTTCGGCCTGGTGGCCGCGGTCGCCTACCATCACTACGACACCGTGTACCGCATTCGCGGTGTCGTCGCGCCGCCGCGCTGGCTGGCGCGGGTGATCGGCGGGCACGAGGGCAGGACCTTCGCGGTCACCGTCGCCGCCGCCCTGCTGACAAACACAGATTTCACCGTCGCGCTCACGGCGCTCGCCGTGGCCGTGGCACTCGTGGTGCTCGTCGAGAGCATCCGCTTCTGGGTGACCGCGCACAACCGCGGCGCACCCGCCGTACACGATGAAGGAGAACCCGCATGATCGGCCTCGTCCTGGCCGCCGGCGCCGGCCGGCGTCTGCGTCCCTACACCGAAACGCTGCCCAAGGCGCTGGTGCCCGTGGTGGGCGAGGGAACCGAGAACGAGCTGGCCGTCCTCGACCTCACCCTGAAGAACTTCGCCGAGATCGGCCTGACCGAGGTCGCGATCATCGTCGGCTACCGCAAGGAAGCCGTCTACGACCGCAAGGAAGCGCTCGAGGCGAAGTACGGCCTCAAGCTCACCCTCATCGACAACGACAAGGCCGAGGAGTGGAACAACGCCTACTCCCTGTGGTGCGGCCGTGACGCCCTCAAGCACAGCGTGATCCTCGCCAACGGCGACACCGTGCACCCGGTCTCCGTCGAGAAGACGCTGCTCGCCGCCCGCGGCGACGGCAAGAAGATCATCCTCGCCCTCGACACGGTGAAGAACCTCGCCGACGAGGAGATGAAGGTCGTCGTGGACCCCGAGAAGGGCGTCCAGAAGATCACCAAGCTGATGGACCCGGCCGAGGCCACCGGTGAGTACATCGGCGTCACCCTCATCGAGGGCGAGGCCGCCGAGGAGCTCGCCGACGCCCTGAAGGCCACCTTCGAGCGCGACCCCGACCTGTACTACGAGGACGGCTACCAGGAGCTCGTCAACCGCGGCTTCAAGGTCGACGTCGCGCCCATCGGCGACGTCACGTGGGTCGAGATCGACAACCACGACGACCTCGCCAAGGGACGTGAGATCGCGTGCCAGTACTGACGAGGCTCATCCCCTCGCCGGTCGTCGTCGACATCCGGCCGGGGGCGTTGAACGACCTGGCCGGTGTCCTCGCCGACCAGAGGATCTGCTCGTCGACCGGCAAGCTCGCCGTCGCCATCAGCGGCGGCTCCGGCGCGGTCCTGCGCGAGCGCCTCGCCCCTTCGCTGCCGAACGCCGAGTGGTTCCCGGTGGGCGGCGGCACGCTCGATGACGCCATCAAGCTCGCCGACGCCATGAAGAAGGGCCGCTACGACGCGGTCGTCGGCCTCGGCGGCGGCAAGATCATCGACTGCGCCAAGTTCGCCGCGGCGCGCGTCGGCCTGCCGCTGGTCGCCGTCGCGACGAACCTGTCGCACGACGGCCTGTGCTCGCCCGTGGCGACCCTCGACAACGACGCGGGCCGCGGCTCGTACGGCGTGCCGAACCCGATCGCGGTCGTCATCGACCTCGACGTCATCCGCGAGGCCCCGGTCCGCTTCGTCCGCTCCGGCATCGGCGACGCCCTGTCCAACATCTCCGCGATCCGGGACTGGGAACTCGCCGCCCGCGAGCGCGGCGAGGACATCGACGGCCTCGCCGCCGCGATGGCGCGCCAGGCCGGCGAGGCGGTCCTGCGTCACCCCGGAGGCGTCGGCGACGACGGCTTCCTCCAGGTGCTCGCCGAGGGCCTGGTCCTCACCGGCATCGCCATGTCCGTCTCGGGCGACTCCCGCCCGGCATCGGGCGCCTGCCACGAGATCAACCACGCCTTCGACCTGCTGTTCCCGAAGCGCGCGGCGAGCCACGGCGAGCAGTGCGGCCTCGGCGCCGCCTTCGCGATGCACCTGCGCGGTGCCCGCGAGGAGTCGGCGTACATGGCCGAGGTGCTGCGCCGCCACGGCCTGCCCGTCCTGCCGGAGGAGATCGGCTTCACCGTGGACGAGTTCGTCCAGGTCGTGGAGTACGCGCCGCAGACCCGGCCGGGCCGCTACACGATCCTCGAGCACCTCAATCTGAACACCGACCAGATCAAGGACGCATACGCCGACTATGCCAAGGCCATCGGTAGCTGAACTCCGGCCCGTCGTTCACCCCGCGGGGGTGAAGGACCGGCGCAGCGGTGAGCACTGGGCGGGACGCCTGTACATGCGGGAGATCTCGCTGCGCTGCGACCGGTACCTGGTGAACACCAGGATCACGCCCAATCAGCTGACGTACCTGATGACCGTCGCGGGCGTGCTCGCGGCCCCGGCCCTCCTGGTGCCGGGCATTGCGGGAGCCGTGCTCGGCGTCGTCGCGGTGCAGCTCTACCTGCTGCTCGACTGCGTCGACGGCGAGATCGCCCGCTGGCGCAAGCAGTACTCCATGGGCGGGGTGTACCTGGACCGGGTCGGCGCCTATCTGTGCGACGCCGCGGTCCTGGTCGGCTTCGGCCTGCGCGCCGCCGACCTGTGGGGCTCGGGGCGGATCGACTGGCTGTGGGCCTTTCTCGGCACGCTCGCCGCGCTCGGCGCCATCCTGATCAAGGCCGAGACGGACCTCGTCGCCGTCGCCCGGCACCAGCAGGGCCTGCCGCCGGTCCAGGAGTCGGCGTCCGTGCCGCGCTCGTCCGGCGTGGCGTTCGCCCGCAGGGCAGCGGCCGCGCTGAAGTTCCACCGGCTGATCCTCGGGATCGAGGCGTCCCTGCTGATTCTGGTCCTGGCGATCGTGGACTCGGCCCGGGGCGACCTGTTCTTCTCCCGCCTCGGCGTCGCCGTGCTCGCCGGGATCGCGCTCCTGCAGACGGTGCTGCACCTGGTGTCCATCCTCGCCTCGAGCAGGCTGAAGTGAGCACTCCGGTACAGCAGCCGAAGGTCGGCGCGGTCATCATCACCATGGGCAACCGCCCGCAGGAGCTGCGGGCGCTGCTCGACTCCGTCGCCAAGCAGGACGGCGACCCGGTCGAGGTCGTGGTCGTCGGCAACGGCGCCCCCGTGCCCGACGTCCCGCCGGGCGTACGCACCATAGAACTGCCCGAGAACCTGGGCATCCCCGGCGGGCGCAACGTCGGCATCGAGGCCTTCGGGCCCGGTGGCACCGACGTCGACATCCTGCTGTTCCTCGACGACGACGGCCTCCTGGCGCACACCGACACCGCTCGGCTGTGCCGCGAGGCCTTCGCCGCCGACCCGGCTCTCGGGATCATCAGCTTCCGCATCGCCGACCCGGACACCGGCGTCACCCAGCGCCGGCACGTGCCGCGGCTGCGCGCGTCCGACCCGATGCGCTCCTCGCGCGTGACGACGTTCCTCGGCGGCGCCAACGCCGTCCGCACCAAGGTCCTGGAACAGGTCGGCGGCCTGCCGGACGAGTTCTTCTACGCCCACGAGGAGACCGACCTCGCCTGGCGGGCCCTGAACGCGGGCTGGATGATCGACTACCGCGCCGACATGGTCCTGTACCACCCCACCACGGCGCCGTCGCGGCACGCGGTCTACCACCGCATGGTGGCCCGCAACCGCGTCTGGCTCGCCCGCCGCAACCTGCCCGCGCTCCTGGTCCCCGTGTACCTGGGCGTGTGGCTGCTCCTGACCCTGGCCAGGCGCCCCTCGCGGCCCGCCCTGAAGGCCTGGTTCGGCGGCTTCAAGGAGGGCTGGACCAGCCCGTGCGGACCCCGCAGGCCCATGAGCTGGCGTACGGTGTGGCGCCTGACTCGACTGGGCCGACCTCCTGTCATCTGACAAGCTCTGGTCTGAGACCATTCGGGCCGTATCCCGGTCCCTGGCCCGGCCTCTGCCCGACCTGGCCCACGCCTACGCCCGACCGGCCGCGCATCTGAAGACGAAAGTTTCCACTCGTGAGTGAGACAACGCAGGACGGTGGCGTCGCGGTGACCGCGCCACCGTCGCCCGACGACGGGCTTTCCCCGGCCGAGCTCGCGGCCAAGTACGGTCTGTCCGTCAGCGGTGCCCGTCCGGGCCTCATGGAGTACGTCCGCCAGCTCTGGGGGCGGCGCCACTTCATCCTCGCCTTCTCGCAGGCGAAGCTGACCGCACAGTACAGCCAGGCCAAGCTCGGCCAGCTCTGGCAGGTCGCGACCCCGCTGCTCAACGCGCTCGTCTACTTCCTCATCTTCGGCCTGATCCTCAAGGCCGACCGCGGCATGACGCGGGAGGTGTACATCCCCTTCCTGGTCACGGGCGTGTTCGTGTTCACCTTCACGCAGAGCTCGGTGATGGCGGGCGTGCGGGCGATCTCGGGTAACCTCGGCCTGGTGCGCGCGCTGCACTTCCCGCGCGCCTCGCTGCCCATCTCGTTCTCGCTCCAGCAGCTCCAGCAGCTGCTGTTCTCGATGATCGTGCTGTTCGTGGTGGCCATCGGCTTCGGCAGCTACCCGCGGCTCTCCTGGCTCCTGATCGTCCCGGTCCTGGCCCTGCAGTTCCTGTTCAACACGGGGCTCGCCCTGGTCATGGCTCGGCTCGGCAGCAAGACGCCGGACCTGGCCCAGCTGATGCCGTTCGTGATGCGCACGTGGATGTACGCGTCCGGCGTGATGTTCTCCATCCCGGTGATGCTGAAGGACAAGCCGGCGTGGATCGCCGACATCCTCCAGTGGAACCCGGCGGCCATCTTCATGGACCTGATGCGCTTCGCGCTCATCGACGGCTACGGCTCGGAGAACCTGCCCCCGCACGTCTGGGCAGTCGCGCTCGGCTGGTCCGTGCTCGTCGCCGCGGGTGGCTTCGTCTACTTCTGGAAGGCAGAGGAGCGGTACGGCCGTGGCTGACGACAAGGGCGCCGGGACGCGCCTCCCCACTGTGATCGCCGACGAGCTGCACATCGTGTACCGGGTGAACGGCGGGAAGACGGGGAAGGGCAGTGCGACGGCGGCGCTGAGCCGGATCGTGCGGCGGGGCGAGTCGCCGGGCGTGCGCAAGGTGCACGCGGTGCGCGGGGTGAGTTTCACCGCGTACCGGGGTGAGGCGATCGGGTTGATCGGGTCGAACGGGTCGGGCAAGTCGACGCTGCTGCGGGCGATCGCGGGGCTGCTG
>NZ_JOJM01000051.1 GCF_000720325.1 Streptomyces sp. NRRL B-1347 | reverse complement strand
ACCCTGCGAGTGACCGAGCACCGCATCAGGCTCGACACCCACAGACGCCCACACCGCCGCCAACCCCACCATCACCGCAAAGCTCGCGGGCTGCACCACGTCCACCCGCTCAAGCAGCGCGGGCTCGACCTCACCCCGTAGGACGTCGACAAGCGACCAGTCCACCCACCGCTCCAAAGCGGCAGCACACTCCGCGACCCGCTCGACGAACACCGAAGAGGAATCGAGGAGTTCGCGCCCCATGCCCACCCACTGCGAACCCTGCCCGGGGAACACCCACACCACCTTGCCCGGCACACCTCCGCTGCCGGTCACCAGGTTCGGTCCGCTCTCGCCCCGCGCGAGCGCCCGCAGCCCGGCCAGCGCCTCCTCGCCCGAGTCGGCCACCACCACGGCACGCTCGCCGAGGACGGCCCGACCCGACACCAAGGCCCGGGCCGCGCCCGCCAGCGACACCCCGTCGGCGCCGGACTCCACGTACGACACGAGACGACCGGCCTGCCCCGCCAGCGACCTCGGGCTCCGCGCCGACACCACCAACGGCACCGCGCTCGCGGAAGCAGCCCCTGCCTGGACCGGCTCCTCGGGGGCCTCCTCCAGGATCACGTGCGCGTTCGTCCCGCTCACACCGAACGACGACACCCCCGCCCGCCGGGGACGCCCGTTGCGCGGCCACTCCCGCGCCTCGGTGAGGAGTTCCACCGCGCCCGCCGACCAGTCGACCTGGGGGGTGGGCGCGGCCACGTGGAGGGTCGCCGGGAGGACGCCGTGCCGCAGCGCCTGCACCATCTTGATCACACCGGAGACACCGGCGGCGGCCTGCGTGTGCCCGAGGTTCGACTTCAACGAGCCGAGCCACAGGGGCTGTTGCGGGTCCCGGTCCTGTCCGTACGTCGCCAGGAGCGCCTGGGCCTCGATCGGGTCGCCGAGGGCCGTGCCGGTCCCGTGGGCCTCCACCGCGTCCACGTCGGCCGGCGCGAGCCCGGCGCCTGCGAGCGCCCTGCGGATGACGCGCTGCTGTGAGGGACCGTTGGGGGCAGTGAGGCCGTTGGAGGCGCCGTCCTGGTTCACCGCGCTGCCGCGCAGCACGGCCAGGACGTGGTGGCCGCGTTCCCGCGCCACCGACAGGCGCTCAAGGACCACTACGCCCGCGCCCTCGGCCCAGCCGGTGCCGTCCGCCGACGACGAGAACGCCTTGCACCGGCCGTCGGGCGCGAGGGCCCGCTGCCGGGAGAACTCCACGAAGGTGCCCGGCGTCGCCATCACCGTCGCGCCACCGGCGAGGGCCATCGAGCACTCGCCCTGCCGCAGCGCCTGCGCGGCCAGGTGGATCGCCACGAGGGACGACGAGCACGCCGTGTCCACCGTGACGGCCGGGCCCTCGAAGCCGAACACGTACGACACCCGGCCCGAGGCCACGCTGCCCGCCGAGCCCGTGCTGGCGAAGCCCTCCACCTCGGGTGCGACGACGCCGGTGCCGGTCGCCCCGTAGCCCTGGCCGAACACGCCGGAGAACACCCCGACGTCGGAGCCCTTCAGCGACAGGGGGTCGACGCCCGCCCGCTCCAGGGCCTCCCATGAGGTTTCCAGGAGCAGCCGCTGCTGCGGGTCCATCGCCAGGGCCTCGCGCGGCGAGATGCCGAAGAACCCGGCGTCGAAGAGGCCCGCCCCGCGCAGGAAGCCGCCCTGGTCGGTGTACGAGGTGCCCGCGCGGTCCGGGTCCGGGTCGAACAGGCCCTCCAGGTCCCAGCCGCGGTCCTCGGGGAAGCCCGACACCGCGTCCCGGCCCTCGGCCACGAGCTGCCACAAATCCTCTGGGCCCGCCACGCCGCCGGGCAACCGGCACGCCATCCCCACGATGGCGAGCGGTTCGCCGGGGTCGGCCGCCGGGACCGGCTCGGTCACCGGCTGCGGGACCCCGAGGATCTCGGCGCGCAGCCGGGCCGCGAGGGCCTCGGGGGTGGGGTGGTCGAAGACGACGGTGGTGGGCAGCGGCAGGCCCGTGCTCTCTGTCAGCCGGTTGCGCAGTTCGACGACGGCCATCGAGGTGAAGCCCAGGTCGCGGAAGGCCCGGTCGGACGGTATCGGTTCGGACCCTGACCGGTGCAGCACCGCGGCGGCCCGCGTACGGACCAGGTCTTCTAGGAGCGCCCGCTGCGCACGCTCGTCCAGCGCGGCGAGGCGCTCGCGCAGGGCCGCCGCGACGGCGTCGTCGGGCTCGCTCCGCCGGGGCTGCGGTTCCGTCAAGGTCGCGAGCAGGGTGGGGAGTCGAGAGCTGTCGGCGAGCGCGCTCGGGTCGAGGGCCAGGAGCGTCGGCGGGTTCGTGGTCAGGGCGAGGTCGAACGCGGAGAGGAGCGGGCTGCCCGCCCACGCCGTGTCGGCCCCTCCTGCCCGGATGTCGACCCCGTCGGCCCGGGCGAGGAACGTGCCGGGCAGGTTCCGCAGCCGCCGGTCACGCACCACCGCCTCGGTCAGGGCTCCGTCGACGGCCGCCCCGAGGCGGTCGGGCGTGCCGAGCGGCGCGGCCGTATGGGACACGGCGACGAAGGCGGCGAGTCCGTTCGCCGCGGTCATCTCGTCGAGAAGCAGGGCCAGTTCGGGGTCGTCGGCGGCGTGCACCACCGCGCTCACCGGACGGGGCAGGTCGGCGAGCGCGGCCCGCAGCTGCTCCGGGTGCTGCCCGTCTGCGGCCACCCGGACGATGTCCGCCCCCGGGGGAGCGGGCGCGGTCGGCGTACCGGCGCTCCCCGGGGTGTCGACGAGGAGCAGGCTCTCCACCTGGTGGACCGTGACGAGCCGGTGCGCGAGTGCCGCGCCGTGCTCCGTGTCCGCCCCGGTGACCACCACCGTGCCGGTGGCTCCGGGCCAGGCCTCCGCCCCCGGCCCGTCCGTCCCCCGCCCGTCCGCCCCCGGCCCGTCGGCCACCGGCAGTCGACTCGGTCGCGGCGCGAGGAGGGCGCCCGCACGCACCGCGATCCGCGGCTCGCCTGTCGCGAGCGCGGCGCACAAGATGTCCGGGTCCGCGTCGGCATCCAGGTCCAGGAGGGTGAGCGACCCCGCACCCCCCTCCTGGAAGGACGGGACGACGGCCCACAGCGGAGCTGCGGCCAGGTCCTGCCGATCGTCCTGCGCGCTGGCCACGACCGCGGCGCGGGTGAGCACCACGAGGCGGGCCGCGGCCGACTCCGGACGTTCCAGCCAGGACCGCAGCTCGTCGGCCCACAGCCGCGCGCCCTCACGGCCGACGGCGATCGCCTCCCGCGCGCCCCCCGGTGCCGCCGGGGCCGACGGCCGTACGACGCCCGTTACCGGCGGCCGTACGACGACCGTCACCTCGGGAGCCGCGTCCTCGTCGGCCGCCGCGGCCCGGACCGCCGCCAGGTCCGGGTAGTGCCGTACGTCGGCGCCCGCGGCCTTCAGGGCCGTGCCGAGTCCGGCCGCCGCCGGGCCGACCACCGCCCAGTCCCGGGCCGGGGGGCCGGGGTCCGCCGGGGCCGCGACCGAGGCCCAGTCGAGGCTCAGCAGCCCCTCGTGGTGGCCGCTCGCCGCGTACCGCAGTCTGCTCGGCCGGTCGGCAAGGAGGCGCCGCCGCGTCTTGCCCGACGCGGTCCGCGGGATGCCGGTGACCTCGTGGATCCGCTCCGGCACCTTGTACACGGAGAGCCGTTCGCGGCACCGGTCGAGCAGCGTCGCGGTGTCGAAGCCGGCGGGTCCGGGGACCACGTACGCGACGGGCACCTCCCCGAGCGTCGCGTGCGGTGCGCCCGCGACGGCCGCGTCGGCGACGCCCTCGACGGTGCGCAGGACCGCCTCGATCTCCTCGGGGTGGATGTTCTCGCCGCCCCGGATGACGAGTTCCTTGATCCGGCCGCGGATGGTGAAGTAGCCCGCGTCGTCGCGCCGGGCCAGGTCGCCGGTCCGGTACCAGCCGTCGCGCAGTGCCTCGGCGGTGGCCTCGGGGCTGTTGTGGTAGCCGACCATGACGTTCGGCCCGCTGACCCACACCTCGCCCTCCTGCCCGGCGGGGACGTCGAGGCCGGTGCCGGGGTCGACGACGCGGACGCCGACGCCCGGCACGGGCAGGCCGCAGGAGCCGTCGACGCGGGCGCCGTCGGGCGGGTTGATGGTGATGGC
Organism: Streptomyces sp. NRRL B-1347; assembly: GCF_000720325.1. GTDB lineage: Bacteria > Actinomycetota > Actinomycetes > Streptomycetales > Streptomycetaceae > Streptomyces. The sequence goes on along the minus strand of NZ_JOJM01000051.1, from coordinate 54,198 downwards.
CCCGCAGGTCTCGGTGGAGCCGTAGGCGTCGACCAGCGGCACGCCGAAGGTGTCCTCGAACTCCCGGCGCAGGCCGGGCCCGGTGACCGCGCCGCCGACGAGGCCGATCCGCAGGGCGGGCGCGGAGAAGCCGTTCTGCCGGGCGGCCGTCACCAGGTGGTGGTACGTGGTGGGCACCCCGGCGAGAAACGTCGCGCCGCCCTCGCGGAGCGCCTCGATCACGTCGTCCGCGGAGCTGCCGTCCATGATCCGGGCGGTGGCGCCGACCACGGTGACGGACAGGACGCACGCGATGTGGGAGAGGCTGTGGAACAGCGGGAGCGGCCAGAGCACCCGGTCCCGGTCCGTGAGGCCCGGTATCGGCACGTAGCAGGAGGCCACGGACCACAGGCAGTTGCGCTGCGTCGACAGGACGCCCTTGGGCCTGCCGGTCGTCCCGGAGGTGTAGAACATCCAGGCCACGTCGTCGAGGCCGAGGTCGTCCCGGGCGGGCACGGGCGGCTCGGTGACGGCGAGTGTGTCGTACGCGTGCGCTCCCGGCACCTCGGGGGCCTCGCCGGTCACCAGCAGCGTGGTGGCGGGGTCCACGGCGGCCGAGCGCCCCAGGCGCGCCGCCTGCGCGGCGTCGGTCATGACCGCCGTGGCGCCGCTGTCGGCCAGTACGTACTCCAGTTCGGCAAGGGCCGAGGCCGGATTGACCGGCACGCCGATGCCGCCGGCGCGGACGACCGCGAGGTAACTCTCCACCGTGGAGACGGTGTTGCCGAGGCAGATGGCCACCCGGTCGCCGCGGGCCACGCCCAGGTCCGCGAGGTGACCGGCGAGCCTGCGCGTCCGCGCCTCAAGGTCTGCGTAGGTGACCGCCCGCCGGTCGTCCTCGAAAGCCACCTTGTCGGGGAAGCGGGCCGCGTTCTCCAGGAGGGCGACGGGCAGCGGCTTGATGAGGTCGGTGCGCACGATGCCGCGGTTCCTTTCGGAGGGAGAAAGGGAGAAGGGGACTCACCAGGAGACGGGCAGGCCCTTCACGGCGAAGACGGAGCCCTTGAGCCGGAGCGGCACCTCGTCCGTGGCGACGGCGAGGCGCAGGTCGGGAAATGCCCCGAGGAGAGCCGCGATTCCGGCGCGCAGTTCGACGCGGGCCAGGTTCTGGCCCAGACACTGGTGGATTCCGTAGCCGAACGCCACGTGCCCGGCGGTGTCGCGGCCGATGTCCAGTTTTTCGGGGCAGGTGAATTTCGCGGGGTCGCGGTTGGCCGCGGGCAGCGAAACGGTCACGGTGTCGCCCTTCTTGACCGTCTCACCGTTCAGCTCTATGTCTTCGAGGGCGGTCCGGTAGGTGTGGTACTGGTTGACGGTGAGATAGCGCAGGAGTTCCTCGACCGCGGTGTCGAGTTTCTCCGGATCCGCGCGGAGCACCGCCAGTTGTTCCGCGTGGTGGAGGAGCGCGAAGACGCCGACGGACAGCGCGCTCTCCGTGGTCTCGTACCCCGCGAACAACAGCAGGACGACGATGTTGCACAGCTCTTCCGTGGTCAGCTGACCGTCCGCTGTGAGGCGGCTGAGGAGGTCGTCCCCGGGATTCTTCCGCTTGCGCTCGATGACTTCGACGAAGAAGGCACCCGCCTTCTCGAAAGCGGCGGCCACTTCCTGCGGATTCGCGTCCGGGTCGTGCAGGAGCGTCGGCGCGTGCTCGTAGTGCTCGCGCTCGTCGTAGGGCAGCCCGACCAGTTCGGAGAGCACCCTCAGGACGAGCGGCCTGGCGAAGGTCTCCACCAGGTCGGCGGGCGACCCGTGCGCGCGCATCACGTCGATCTGCTCGGCGGCCACGGCCTCCACGCGCGCCTTCAGGCGGCTCGCCCTGCGGACGGTGAACTCCCCGGTCAGCAGCCGTCGGTAGCGCGTGTGGTCGGGCGGGTCCATGTGGATGAACATCCCGGGGATCTTCGGATGGTTCGGCACCAGCTGCCCTTGGTGGGTCACTGGGAAGTGCCCGATCTCCGTGCTGTGGCTGAACCTCGGGTCGCCGAGGACCTCGCGCACCACTTCGTGGCCGGTGGCGATCCAGCCCTCGTGCCCGTCCGGGTAGGTCATGCGCGCCAGCGGCCGCTCGGCACGCAGCGCGTCGAACACGGCGGGAGGATCGAACTGATGGGTCCGCGCCCACGGCACCTCATAGGAAATCGCGTCGCTCATGGAAATCCTCCCGCTCGGGGTAAAGTCCCGCATGCGCTGCGGCTCGCGAAAACGTCGGCCAAGGGCGCGAACACGGGGTCATGGACCAAGCAGCGGAATTCCGGAGACACGGGATGCGCACCGCGCGCATGCTGCTTGAATCTCTGTGGCCAGGCTAGTCGAGCGGTGTCGGCGCGGAATCCCCCAACCTGGTAGGGCCGGGGTGGCCAAGTCGGCGACGGCTAGCGCCCGTTGGTCATAGGGGTGGGGAAACGGTTCCGGCGGCCGGGGAGTGCAGGGGCGGCGGGACGCCCGTCGACGAGCGGGACGGGCCGCGGCCTTACGGAGACTACTCACGTTGGTGATGGCCCCGCCGTACCCCGTGGGCAAAAATGATCAGGCTTCGGACATGCCGGGCGTCGGCGGAAGGGCCATTCATTCATGACGACAGCTGCAATTCAGCGTGCGCTGACACCCACCGAGAAAATCTATGCCGACGTGGAGATGTACGTGGGCTACACGGTGCGTACCGTCGGCCGACTGGATCCGGCTGCGCTGCGGACCGCCTACGCGGCGGTGTGCCGCGCGCATCCGCAGCTCGCCGCCCGGCTCGTGGCCGACGACGGCGGGCTCGCCTTCGTGGAGTCCGGCGCCCCGCCCGAGGTCCAGATCTGCGCGGGCGACCCCGACCACCCGCTGACCGGCGTGGAGTTGGACGAGTACCGGATGCTGAGCGCGCTCAACGTGGTGCGCGACGGCAGCGAGGCGAGCGTGACCCTGCTGACCCATCACAGCATCGCCGACGCCCACCACTCCATCGAGCTGCTCTCGGCCCTGTGGGCCTGCTACGCCGACGTGGTCCGGGGCGCGTCCGTCGACCTGCCGCGCCGGCCGTACCCGCGGTCCCTCGAGGACCTTCTCGCCGAGCGCGGCATCCACCGGGCCGCGTCCGGCGAAGGCGGCGCGTCGGCGCCGTTGAAGACCGTGACCGAACTGCCCGCCTCCGCACGGATCCCGATAGTCCGGCACGTGGTGCAGCACCGCCTGAGCGAGGATCAGACGACGGCGCTCGCGGAGCTCGGCCACCGCGAGCAGGTGACGCTCAACGGCCTCCTCTCGGGCGCCGTCCTCCTCGTCGAGGCCGAGGTCCGGGGCCTGCCGGTGTCCGAGCTGCTGTTCCGGTACACGGTGAACCTGCGCAACCGCCTCACTCCCCCGATCGGCCCGACCGAGGGGACGAACGTCGTCGGGGGCGGCCTGTTCAAGGCCGCCGACGACGTCGAACCCAGCGCCGTCGCCATCGGCAGGGCGCTCGGCGAGCGGCTGCGGGCGGGCCTCGCCGACGGCTCCATCCAGCGCAGCCTCCTGGACATGGTCACCCAGCCCGCGCCGCACGCGAAGCCGCGCGCCGCGGGCCCGGCTCCCGCCGTGGTGAGCGTGTCGAACTGGGGCGTCGTGCCGACCCTGCGGACGCCGGACGGCCTGCTCCTCACCAACTTCCACTCCTCCTCGCGCAGGAAGGTGGCCCCCGGCGAGTTCGCGGCCATCGGCGGCTATGTGGCCACCACCTTCGACCGCCGCATAGGGATCGACCTGGCGTGGCCCGAGGGGGACGCGGAGCTGCCGAGGCGTCTGGACTGCCTGCGGCAGGTGCTGAACCGCCTGACGTCGCAGGCCTGACCACCACCCACGCCCCCCACACACCACCACACACACGAACACGACGCTGCCGGAGCCCCGATGCCAGGGGCTCCGGCAGCGTCACGCGGCGGCCCGTCACCTACCAGGTGACCGGCAGCCGGTGCACCCCGTAAGGGATGACCAGGTCGTCCCGCATCGGTACGTCCCCGGCGGGCACCGCGAGGCGCAGGGCGGGGAACCGCGCGAACAGGGCCGGGAAGGCCACGCGCATCTCGACGCGCGCCAACTGCATCCCCAGGCACTGGTGCACGCCGTACCCGAACCCCAGGTGCCCCACGGCACCGCGCCGGATGTCGAGCGTGTCCGGGTCGGCGAAGCGGGCCGGGTCACGGTTGGCGGCCTGCACCGAGAACGCCACCGACTCACCGGCCCTGACGACCTCCCCGGCCAGTTCGACGTCCTCCAGCGCCGCGCGGGAGCCGGTGTGCACGACGCTCATGTAGCGCATCAGCTCCTCGACGGCACGGTCGGCGAGGTCCGGCCGCTCGCGCAGGGCCGCCAGTTGGTCCGGGCGCTCCAGGAGCGCCCACGTGCCCAGGGCCAGCATGTTCGAGGTCGAGTCGACGCCCGCGTGCATCATGACGGCGCACAGGCCCACCAGTTCGTCCTCGGTGAGGTCGGACGTGGTCAGATCGCTCAGCAGGTCGTCGGCGGGCGCGGCACGCTTGGCCGCCACCAGCTTCCGGAAGTACTCCTGCATGTCGGCGTACGTCATCTCGACGTACGCGGCGACGTCCGCCTCCACGGCTGCGGCGTCGTCGGTCCCGCGGACCGGCGGGTGGAAGGTGGCGCGGTCCTGGAGCGGCACGCCGAGCAGGGCGCAGACCATCAGCGTCGGCACGGGGCGGGCGAAGAACTCCAGCAGGTCCAGCGGGCCGCCGTGCCGCTCCATGGCGTCCAGCTTGCCCGCGACGATCTCCTGGGCGCTGCCGGTGAGCCGGCGCATCCGGCGCATGGTGAACTTGCCGGCGAGCAGCTTCCGGTAGCGCGTGTGGTCCGGCGGGTCGATGTGGAGCATGTCGCCGGGCAGCGGCGGGAACCCCCGGCCGATGTCGGCCAGGGGCCAGTGCCTCCTGTCGTTGCGGTGGCTGAAGCGCGGGTCGGCGAGCACGGCGCGCACCACCGCGTGACCCGTGGCCAGCCAGCCGACGTGGCCGTTCGGGAACTCCATGCGGGTCAGCGGGGCCCGGTCGCGCAGCGCGGCGAGGCCGGGGGGCGGGTCGAACGGGCAGCCGGCCGCGCGGGCGGTGGGCAGGCCCGTCGGCGTGGCGGGCGTCTCGGTCATGTCGGCACCCTCGTGCGCGGGTCCGGGGGCGCTCAGTCGCGCGCCGCCTCGAGGAGCCAGATCGGCAGCAGCGTGGCCCCGCTGTCGTCGGTGTCGAGCTGCCCTCCCTCGTAGTCCTTGCGCAGGGGCTCGTCCAGGACGGTCGTCGTCAGGTGCTGCGCGCGGAGCGTGGTGATGGACCAGCCGGGGCCGCTGAAGGCGTCCCTGATGGTCTCCTCGGTGATCGGCTCGGGACCGGCAGCGGCGCCGCGGGAGCACCACTGGAGCAGCCGCCCGCCGGGCCGCAGGACCCGTGCGATGGCGTCCGCGTACGCGCGGCGCTGCTTCGGCCCGAAGCAGTGGAAGACGAGGCTGCTGGTCACCGTGTCGAACTGGTTCTCGTAGCCGTCCAGGCTCGTCGCGTTGCCGACGGCGAAGGTGACGTCGGCGCCCTTCTCCGCGGCCCGGGCGCGCGCCTTCTCCACGGCGGTGGGCGCGACGTCGAGGCCGGTCACGCGATAGCCGCACCGGGCCAGGTGGATCGCGTTGTCACCCACGCCGCTGCCGATGTCGAGGACGTCGCCGGACACCCGGCCCGCCCTTTCCAGTTCGACCAGGACCGGCTGCGGTCCGCCGATGTCCCAGGGCATCCGCTCCAGCACCACGCCCTCCACCAGGGAGCTGGTCCGATACGCGCGTTCGTAGTCCAGGGTGGTCGCGTCGAAGTGCTGGTATGCGTTGTCGTCGGTCATCCCGGTCCGTCCCTGTCGTCGACGATTGGCTGGTGACGTCTCCCAGGGTGAGGCAGCGGCGGCCCCTAGGAGCACCCCTCAACCTGGTAATTTTCCCCGGCGCTCCGGAATTCACCGGAATTCCGGCCGCGCGCGGCCGCCGCGGAATTCCGCTTTTGCACGGCGCGTGTTTGTACGGCATTTCCGTACGCCCTATTCCGTGCGGGAGGGCGGGGAAGGGCGTACGGAGGGGAGGGCGTACGGGAGAGCGGTGCACGGGAGAGCCGTACGCGGTAGGACGACGCGTGCGAGACGCCTACGCGTCGGGCGCGTCCCAGGTCACCGGCAGGCTGTGCAGGCCGTACACGGCCATCTTCTCGCGCAGCGGCACCTCGTCGGCCGGGACGGCGAGGCGGAGGCCGGGCAGCCGCCGCAGCAGTTCGGGGAAGGCGATGGTCATCTCGCTGCGGGCGAGCTGCTGGCCGATGCACTGGTGGATGCCGTGCCCGAAGGCGAGGTGGGTCCTGCGCGGGCGGCTCACGTCGAGGGCGGCCGGGCTGTCGTAGTGGCGCGGATCCCGGTTCGCCTCGGACACCGAGATGATGACCAGGGACTCCGCGGGAATGGTCCGCCCCGCGATCTCGACGTCCTCGGTGGTGGTGCGCAGCAGGCCGTGGTGGACGATGGACAGATAGCGCAGCAGCTCCTCGACCGCCCCGTCCATGAGTTCGGGGCGGTCGCGCAGGGCCCTGAACTGCTCGGGGTGCTCCAGGAGGGCGAAGGTGCCGAGGGACAGCATGTTCGCGGTCGTCTCGTGGCCGCCGACGAGCAGCAGGTTGGCCATGCCGACGACTTCCTCGTCGGTGAGCGGCGGTTCGGTGTCGGAGCGGATGAGGTCGGACAGCATGTCGTCGGTGGGGGTCGCGCGCTTGCGCCGCACCTGGCCGAGGATGAACTTCCGCAGCTCGTCGAGGGCGGCCAGCTGCTTCTCGAACGGGATGTCCAGGTTGAGCAGTTCCTCGGTGCGGGCCTGGAACTCCCCGCGCTCCTCGTAGGCCACCCCGAGCAGTTCGCAGATCACCAGGGACGGCACCGCGAGGCCGAAGTCCTTGACGAGGTCGGCGCTGTTGCCGCGGGCGAGCATGGCGTCGATGCGCTCGGTGACGATCTCCAGGATCCGCGGCTCCAGCTGCCGCACCCGGCGCAGCGTGAACTGCCGGGTCAGCATCTTGCGGTAGCGGGTGTGGTCGGGCGGGTCCATGGCGATGAAGTTGCCCGCGACCGCCTCGTCGGCCATGAGCTGGGCGCGCAGCTCCGCCGGCAGCTTCACGACCAGCGGGTTGCGCAGCCGGTCGGAGCTGAGCCGGGGGTCGCTGAGCAGCGTGCGGCCCTCCTCGTACCCGGTGACGAGCCAGCCGGTGCCGCCGTCGGTCAGGGCGATCTCGCGCACCTCGCCCTGGTCGTGGTGGTCGCGGAGCATGGGGGGCGGGTCGAAGGGGCAGCCGCTGCGCTCGGTGAACCCGGGCGGAAAGGGCAATCGGTAGACCGAGGGGGTGGTGTCGTCCGGCGGCGTGGGCCCGGTGGCGGGAGCCGCGGTCGGCAGGCTCATCGGTGGTCCTCCTTGCACGTGCGGTGGTTCACGCCCGGCGAAGGGGCGCGAGCGTATGGGTCCGGGTGATCAGTTCGCTGAGCATCCGCTGGAGCGCGGCGTCGTGGCGCTCGGCGGGGGTGAAGGTCTCGTACTGCTCGAAGTCGGTCAGGAGCGACAGGTTGACCTGTGTGTACACGGGCGAGAGCTGGACCGCTGCGGCGATGGCGCGCAGGTGCTCGACGGCCCGGACGCCGTTGGCGCTTGCTCCGTAGCCGACGAAGGCCGCCGCCTTGTTGTTCCACTCGTTGTAGACGAAGTCGATGGCGTTCTTGAGCGCGGCCGGGATCGACCAGTTGTACTCGGGGGTGACGAACACGAAGCCGTCGAGTTCGGCGATCTTGGCGCTCCAGGCGCGGGTGTGGGCGTGCTCATAGGCGCCCATGCGCGGGGAGCGCGGCTCGTCGAAGAGCGGCAGGTCGAAGTCGGCGAGGTCGACGAGTTCGAAGTCCGCGTCGCCGCGCGTCCGGGCCGCCTTCTCGACCCACTGGGCGACCTGGGGTCCGACGCGGCCGGGGCGGGTGGTGCCGAGGATGATCCCGATCCTTGTCATGCGCGTCTCTCCCTGTCGCGGCGGAGGGGTGCGGGCGCGTGCGCCGCGCACCCCTCCGATGAGGATGGACCGAGCGGGTCCGCTACGGCCGTACGGGCTGCGGTACGGCAACGTCAACGGGCTCACCGGTGCGTGCCGACTCGTAGGCTGCCCTGATCACCCGGAGGGTACGCACGCCGGTCGCGCCGTCGGGCCCGGTCCCGCGGCCGGTTGCGACCGAGGCGACGAAGGCGTCGAGCATGACCGCGTACGGGTCGCTCACGGCCGTGGTCCACCGCTCGCGGGCCGTGCCGGAGTCGAATCCGCCGAGCAGCTTCGGGCGGGTGGTGAACTCGACGCTTCCCCGCTCGCCGATGAAGGTCAGGGTGGGTCCCGCGGCTGCTCGGTGGTTCCCCGGCGGGCTCCAGCCGCAGTCGAGGGCCGCGACCGTCCCGTCGGCGAAGCGCAGGGTGAGCAGGGCCGCGCTCTCGACGTCCGGGTCGCCGCTGAGGACGCTGTTCGACTGGGCGTAGACCTGCGCCGCGGGTGCGCCGTCGAGCACGGTGTCCACCAGGTCGAGCAGGACGGGCGCGTGGGTGCGCAGCGCTCCGCCGGCCGCCCGGTCGCCGGGGCCGTAGTACGTGCCGTGGACGGTGGTGAGCGGGCCGATGGCCGCGCCGTCGGCGAGCTGTGCGCGCACGGCGGCGAGCGCCGGGCTGAAGCAGGCCGGTGCCGCGAGGGTCAGCCGCACCCCGGCGTCCTCGCAGGCGCGCACCATGGCATCGGCGTCCGCTTCCGTGTCCGCCTGCGGCCGCTCGCACAGGACGTGGGCGCCGATCTCGGCGGCGCGCTCGACCAGTTCACGGCGGCGGGCGACCTCGCTCGTGACGACGACGGCGTCGGGGCGCAGCGCGAACGCCTTGTCCCAGCTGCCCGCGTACGCCGCGTCGAGCCGCCGGGCCGCGGCCTGCCCCCGGCCCTGCTCGTCCGGCGCTCCTTCGGGGTCCGCGACGAGCAGGTCGACGCCTGGCATGGCGCGCAGCAGCCGGGCGTACGCCGCGGCGCGTTCGTGGGCGAGCGAGAGCACTGCGACCTTCATGCGGCCCCCTTCACGGGCAGTTCCACGGCCCGGCCCGAGCTCGCGGACTCGGCGGCGGCCTGGGTGATGCGGACGGCGGCCAGCGCGTCGCGGGGGCCGAGGCGGGGCTCTGGGCCGCCCTGGAACGCCCGGGAGAACTCGCGGATCTCGGCGAGGAACGGCGATTCCCCGTGCGGGGCGAAGGCCCCGCCCGCGCCGCCGAACACCTTGATCTCCTGGGGCCATTCGGAGTCGTGGAGCACCGTGCCGCCCGTGCCCGAGACGTGGTAGGCGACGCGGATGGGCGGGTCCGGCGTCGCCGTCCAGCGGCTCACGATCCGGCTGAGCGCGCCGTCGGCGTGGGTGAGGACGGCGGTGCCGACCGCGAAGGCGCCCTCGGGGGCCGGGGCGGTGAGCTGCCCCTGGTAGTGGGCGTGCACGCGGACGACGTCCCCGAAGATCCAGTAGGCGATGTCGACGCCGTGCAGCATCTGGTCGGTCAGGATGCCTCCCGACCGCGCGGAGGCGCGGCCGGTCCAGGGCCGCGGGTGGTATCCGGCGACGTCGAACGTGGCGACCGCGCCCGCGCCGATTCCGCCCGCCGCGACCAGGTCGTGGAGCCGGGCGAACGCCGGGGCGAAGCGGGCGTTGTGGGTCGGGCAGAGCCGCACCCCGGCCCGCTCCGCCGCGGTGACGATCTCCTCGGCCTCCGTCACGTCGGCGGCCAGCGGCTTCTCGCACACGATGCCGACGCCCGCCGCGACGGCGGCCATGGCGATCTCGTGGTGGCTGCTCGTCGGGGAGCAGATGTCCACGACGTCCGCGCCGTCCAGCGCCTCGTCGAGGGTGTCGACGGCCCGCGCGCCGCAGGCGCGTGCCAGGTCGGGGGCGCGGCCGTCCTTGGAGTGGACGCGCACGGACGCCCCCGTGCTGATCCAGGCGTCGAGGTGCAGCCGCGCGATCAGTCCGGCGCCGATCAGGGCCACCTCCAGCGGCCGCGCGGAATCCCCAGCTCTTGTTTCCGTCAAGTGAGGTCCTTCGAGTGGAGTGCTGCCGTGGCGAGCAGGCCGGCGACGTCGCTCCCGGCACGGCTGCCGACGCACTGCGGGTCTGAAGTGCGCTCAGTCTCGCCCTCACCGCCCGCCGGAACCATCACCAGCGTGGGTAGTCTCCGCCGGGCCGTCCCCGCGCCCCGGCCGCCCCGACCGCTCTGGTCGCCCCGGCCGCTCCGGTCACTCCGGTACGCACTGCCCCTTGCCGAGGGCGATGACCCCGGCCCGCGAGACCGTGTACAGCTCGGCGTCCCGCTCCGGGTTCACGCCGATCGTGGCGCCGGGCGGGACGTCCACGTTCTTGTCCAGGACGGCGCCGCGCACCACCGCGCCCCGGCCCACGCGCACGTTGTCGTGGAGGACCGAGCCCTGGACGACCGCGCCCTCCTCGACGGTGACGCCGGGCGAGAGCACGGACCGCGTGACCTGGCCGCGGATGACGCAGCCGGGACTGACGATCGACTCCCCGGCGATGCCGCCCGCGCAGAACTTGGCGGGCGGGAGCTGGCCGGGGTGGGTGTAGATGGGCCAGCAGCGGTTGTCGAGGTTGAACACGGGCTGGTCGGAGATCAGGTCCATGTGCGCCTCGTAGTACGCGTCGAGCGTGCCGACGTCGCGCCAGTAGCCGTGGTCCCGTGCGGTCTCCCCCGGCACGTGGTTGCCGTCGAAGTCGTACACCTGGGCCAGGCCGCGCTCGGTGAGCATCGGCAGGATGGAGCCGCCCATGTCGTGCGCCGAGTCCTCGTCATCGGCGTCCTGCCGCAGGGCGTCCACGAGGGCCTTGGTGGTGAAGATGTAGTTGCCCATGGAGGCGTACACCTGGTGCGGGGCCCCCGGGAGCCCCGGCGGGTCCTGCGGCTTCTCCAGGAAGCGCTCCACGAGCGTGCCGTCGCGTGCCGGGGTGATGACGCCGAACTGCCGGGCGTCCGCGCGCGGCACGCGGATCCCGGCGACGGTGACGCCCGCGCCGGACTCGACGTGCTGCTCCAGCATCTGCCGGGGGTCCATGCGGTACACGTGGTCGGCGCCGAACACCGCGACGTAGTGGGGCTGTTCGTCGTGGACGAGGTTCAGGGACTGCAGGATCGCGTCCGCGCTGCCCAGGTACCAGCGCGGCCCGAGGCGCTGCTGGGCGGGCACCGGCGTGACGTAGTTGCCGAGCAGGCTCGACATGCGCCAGGTGGTGGACACGTGCCGGTCCAGGGAGTGCGACTTGTACTGCGTGAGGACGCAGATGCGCAGGACGTCGCCGTTGACGAGGTTGGAGAGCACGAAGTCGACGAGGCGGTAGGTGCCGCCGAAGGTCACCGCCGGTTTCGCGCGGTCGGCGGTGAGCGGCAGCAGCCGCTTGCCCGCGCCGCCCGCCAGGACGATCCCCAGCACCGAAGGTCCGCCGCGCATCGCCGCCCCCTCTACCGCCCTGTGGGCCCGGACCGTTCCTCGGCCGGGTGGCGGGGGCGTGCGGACGCCCCCGAGTGTCCGTGTGCCCGCTTACGTTGCCTTGAGCACGCCCAGTACGTCCTCGTACACCTCGACCGTGCGCCGGGCCACCGTGCCCCAGCCGAACTCGCGCCTGGCCCGGTAGCGTCCGGCCGCGCCCATGGCCGCCGCCCGGCGCGGATCGGCGGCCAGGTGGTTCAGGAGCAGACCGAGGTCGTGCTCGAAGCGCTCCTCGTCGTGCCGGTCGTAGGGCACGAGGAGTCCGGTCGTGCCGTCCGCCACGACCTCCGGGATGCCGCCGACGCGCGAGGCGACGACGGCCGTGCCGCAGGCCATGGCCTCCAGATTGACGATGCCGAGCGGCTCGTACACCGAGGGGCACGCGAACACCGCCGCGTGGCTGAGGAGTTGCACGACCTCGGGGCGCGGCAGCATGCGCGGGATCCAGTGGACGCCGGCGCGGGCGCGGCTCAGCTCTTCGAACAGGGCGCGGAACTCCCGGTCGATCTCCGGGGTGTCGGGCGCGCCCGCGCACAGCACCAGCTGGACGCCGGGCTCCAGGCACCGGGCCGCGCGCAGCAGGTGGGGCACGCCCTTCTGCCGGGTGATGCGGCCGACGAACAGCACGTACGGGCGGGTGGGGTCGACGCCGTGCCGGACGAGGGCGCTGGTGCCCGGGTCCGGGCGGTACAGCTCGGTGTCGATGCCGTTGTGGACGACGCGCACCTTCGCGGGGTCGACGGCCGGATAGCAGGCGAGGATGTCCTCGCGCATGGCGCCGGAGACGGCGATGACGGCGTCGGCGGCCTCGACGGCGGTGCGCTCGGCCCAGCTCGACACGGCGTAGCCGCCGCCCAGTTGCTCGGCCTTCCAGGGGCGCAGCGGCTCCAGGGAGTGCGAGGTCATGACGTGCGGGATGCCGTGCAGGAGCTTGCCGACGTGGCCGGCGAGGTTGGCGTACCAGGTGTGGGTGTGCACGAGGTCGCGGCCGTCGAGCGCGGCCGCCATGGCGAGGTCGACGGACAGGGTGCGCAGCGCGTCGTTGGCGGTGTCGAGGGCGCTCCACGCGCGGTGGCGCACCGCCGCGTCGGCGGCGGCCACGCGGTGGGTGTCGGTGCCCCAGCAGTGGACGTCGAGGTCGGTCAGGGCGCGCAGCTCGCGGGCGAGGAACTCGACGTGGACGCCCGCGCCGCCGTAGACGTCCGGCGGGTACTCGCGGGTGAGCAGTCCCACTTTCACGAGCGGAGCCCCCCGTCGTCGGCCGGCCCCCTCATGGTCACCCAGCGGGCGCTTCGAGGGAAGACCGCTGCGGCGGCCGGTCGAAGCAACAGTCGCCGCACAGGCCGCCGTTCGGACAGCGGTAGTACAGGCAGCAGCTGCGCCGCCGGAACGCGGTGCCGTCCAGGGTGCCGGTGCCGCGCAGCTCCGGCGCGGTGAAGAGTTCGGTGGCGAGGGCGAGTGCCCGCCGTCCCGCCTCGGGGCGGCCGGTGCGCTCCGCCCAGGCGTGCAGTTCGCGGGCGGCGCCCGCGAGGGCCGAGCCCGCGTTGCCGCGCAGGAGGGCGGGGGAGATCCGGTAGCGGGCGCGCAGGGCGGCCGCGAGCGGCGCGAGGTGGCCTTCCAGGACGACTTCCCGGATGCGCGCGGCGTCGGCGGGGAAGGTGCGGTCGCCGCTGAGCCACAGGTCGTCCGGCGAGCTGCCGTCGGCGTCCCAGCGCAGCCGCCGCGGGTCGAGGTCGGGCACGCGCCCGTACAGGGCGGCCGGGCCGAGCGCGAGGGACCACAGGCGGGCGGCGAGGCCGAGGTGGGCGATGGAGGCCGCGACGCGCGGCTCGGGAGCGGCGAGCCGGGCGGCGACCTTGGTGACGCGGAAGGACAGCGGGTCACCCTCCGTGACCACCCTGCCGATCTCGTACACGCGTGCGACCATGGGGAGTGTCCGACCCGGCGGCTCCCCCGTCCGCAGGGCGAAGAAGCCGCCGACGGATCCGACCACGTCCCAGGCGATGTCAGGGCTGCGAGCTGTCACCGCAGCAGTACATCAGAAGCCCCCGACCTCGTGGGTAACCAGACCTGGGGAGGACATACGGGAGGTCGTACTCCATCGGTAGTAGGACGGATTGACTGCTCAGGGACGACGACTTGCCGCGCTTCGCGCGACATTGTGGTGAACATGGAAGCCGACCGCACGCCGCACCGTTCGTACCGGACGTACGGGCACGACACGTACCGGGCCGACCGGCGCTGCCCTCACCGGTGGAGCGCCTCATGAGCGCCCTCGCGCTGTCCGTCCTGCTCTCCCTCGTCTCCGCCGTGGCGTACGCGGGCGGGGCGATCCTCCAGGAGCAGGTGGCGGCGACGGCCTCGCAGCACCAGTACGCGCCGCTGCGCCGCGGCGTGTGGTGGGTCGCGGTGGTCCTGAACGGCCTCGGCGGGCTGCTGCACGTCGTGGCGCTCGCCTACGGGCCGCTGAGCCTGGTGCAGCCCCTGGGCGCCCTGACGATCGTGTTCGCCCTGCCGATGGCGGCGATGTTCGTGCGCCGCAAGGCCGGTGCCACCGCCTGGCGCGGCGCCCTCATGGCCACCCTGGGCCTGGCGGGCCTGCTCTCGCTGACGCAGGCCGCCGACTCCCGGTCCCTGGCCGACACCGAGCGCGTCATGCTCGCGCTCGGCACGGGCGGGGCCGTGGTCTGCCTGATGCTGCTCGCGCACGCGGCGCACCGGCACCCGGCGGTGCGCAGCGTGCTGCTCGCCACAGCGGCGGGCATCGCCTTCGGCATCTCCTCGGTCTTCACGAAGACGGTCGCGGTGGACTGGGACGCCCACGAGCCGCTGACCCGGCAGGTGCCGAGCCTCGCGGTGATCGCGGTGCTCGCGGTCGCCGGACTCCTGCTGTCCCAGGCCTCCTACCGGGGCGCGGGCCTCGCGGCGCCGCTGTCCACGGTGACCGTGGTGAACCCGGTGATAGCGGCCGCGGTCGGCCTCACCCTGTTCGGAGAATCCTTCCGCTACGGAGCCGTGGGCACGGCGGTGGCGCTGACCTGCGGCGTGGTCGCCGCGGGCGGGCTTATCCTGCTGACCACGGAGCGCATCGGGGCGGAGGCGGCCTCGGCCGCGGCCCGGGACGACGCCGCACCGGCCGCGCCCCGCGACGACCGGCCCGCCGCCGAGCCGGTGGCCCGCTCCGTCCCCACGCCCTCGACCGCCTCACCCACCTCTCCCGTCTCCTCCATCTCCCCCGTCTCTCCCGTTGCCGCCGTCTCCCCCGCCTCCGCCGCGTCGGAGGAGACGGCCACGGTCACCGAGCAGCGCGTGCCGGACCACGACGAGCGCCCCGGCGCCGACGCGGGCACGCGGTCGCGGCCGGGCGAACAGGCCGCGCCGGAGCAGTCGTTCCTGCCCGAGGGCCTCGCCGGGCTCGCGGGCGTGCCGATGCAACCGGTCCTGCAGACGTTCCCGCGCGCGGACGCCAGGGCGGCACGCGCGTAGCGGAAGACGGACGGCACGCGTACGTACGGGCCCCGGGCCTCTCACCGAGACCCGGGGCCCGTACGCGTGTGTCCGCGGCGCGGGCGCCTCAGATGCGGACGCCGCGCGCCCGCAGATAGGCCAGCGGGTCGACGTCCGAGCCGAAGCCGGGGCCCGTGCGGATCTCGAAGTGCAGATGCGGGCCCGAGCTGTTGCCGGTCGATCCGGAGCGGCCGATGCGCTGGCCCGGGACGACCTTCTGCCCGGCCTTCACCGAGAGCGCCGACATGTGGCCGTACTGCGAGTACCTGCCGTCGGCGTGGCGGATCACGACCTGGTAGCCGTACGAGCCGCCCCAGCCGGACTCGACGACCGTGCCCGCGGCGACGGCCTTCACCGCGGTGCCCGTGGGCACGGGGAAGTCGACGCCCGTGTGGTAGCCCTTCGACCAGGAGCTGCCGGAGGCGCGGTAGGGCGTGCCGATCGAGGCGGCGACGGGCGCGGTGGCGCCCGACTGCGCCTGTGCGGCCGGTTTCGCCTTCCGCTGTCCCGCCGGTGCCGTGTCGCGCTTCGGGGCGGGCCTGGCCTGCTTCCGCTCCTGCGGCTTGGCCTGCGGGTGCGAGCGCTGCTTCTCGGGCGCGCGCACCGGCCGCTTGTCCGGGCGCTCCGTGCCCTCCGGCTTCCTGCGCTCGGGCGGCCGGGCGGGCCGCTTCTCCTTGCCGTCCGCGCCGCGCAGCGAGAGCCGCTGGCCCGGGGTGATGAGGTCCGGATCGTCGCCGATGGCACGGCGGTTGTTCTGGTACAGCTGCGGCCAGCCGCCCCGCACCCGGCGCTCGTCGGCGATGCCGGAGAGGGTGTCGCCGCGCACCACCGTGTACATGCGGGCGGTGCCCGCGGCGGACTGCGGGGTGGACTCCGGCTTGACGTCCTTGACGGTGCGCTGCGGCGGCCTCGGTGCCGTGCGGCCGCCCTCCGCCCTGGCGTCGTTCGCCGTGCCCGTGCGCTTCTGGGGTGCCGTGGCGGGCTTGATGTCCGGGGTGTCGCCGCCCCGGGTCAGGCCCGCCCGCACCGAGCACACGGGCCAGGCGCCGGGGCCCTGCCCGTCGAGGACCTTCTCGGCGACGGCGATCTGCTGGTCCTTGGTGGCGAGGTCGGCGCGCGGCGCGTACGCCGTGCCGCCGTAGGCCTCCCAGGTGGACTGGGTGAACTGCAGTCCGCCGTAGAAGCCGTTGCCGGTGTTGATGCTCCAGTTGTTCGTGGACTCGCAGGCGGCCACCTTGTTCCAGGTGTCGACGTCCGCCGCGTGGCCCGTGCCCGCGGACACCAGGGGCAGCGCGAGGCCCGCGCCGCCCGCCGTGACGGTGAGCGAGGCACGGTTGATCCGGCTCGGCTGGTACCGGCGATGCCGGCCTCGTAAGGCCATGAAAGCCCCCTCAGACACGCGTTGTACGCAAGGTCACACGTCAGCCACAGGACAAGGCCGCAAGCTAGCCGGTCGGCCGTCACTGTGACAAGAGGAGGGCGCGCAGAGGGCGTTGAACTGGTCAGTTCCTCAAATGCCCCGGAAGCCACCGGAGTTGCACATCCTGGAGGAAGACGCCCCCGCCCTCGTGGTCGTTGAAGCGGTAGACCTCCATGGACCGCTCGCTGCCCGCGTAGGCGTTGAAGGCGGCGAAGACCGTCGACGGCGGGCACGTCTCGTCCTCCAGAGCGGCCGAGAACAGCGCGGGCGCCCGGCCGCGCGCCGCGAAGTGCACGCCGTCGAAGTACGAGAGGGTGCGGAACACCCGGTCCTCGCGCCCCCTGCGCGCCCCCAGGTACAGTCCGATCTCCCGGTACGGGGGCCGGGCGGTGAGCGTCGCCGCGCGCGGGAAGTCGCACAGGAACGGCACGTTCGGGGAGATCGCGGCGAGGTCCGGCACGAGCCCGCCGACGGCGAGCGTGATGCCGCCGCCCTGGCTGTCGCCGACCGCGGCCACGCGCGCGGCGTCCACCAGCGGATGCGCGCGCACCGCCTCGACGGCGCGCACGGCGTCCGTGAAGACGCGGCGGTAGTAGTACTCGTGCGGGTCCTCGACCCCGCGCGTCAGGAAGCCGGGGTACGCCGGCGCGCTGCCCACGGGGTCGGGGGTGTCGCCTACCGAGCCGCCGCTGCCCTGCCCGCGCGTGTCCATGATGAAGTGCGCGAACCCGGCCGCCGACCACAGCAGTCGCTCGTGCGGCAGGCCGCGCCCGCCGCCGTACCCGATGTACTCGACCACGGCGGGCAGCGGCTCGCGCGCCCCGGCCGGGAGCAGCAGCCAGCCCTTGACGGGGTGACCGCCGAAGCCCGCGAAGGTCACGTCGAAGACGTCGACCGAGGCGAGCGGCACGTCCACGGGCTCGAACCGGACGTCCAGGTCGTGCTCCCGCGCGGCCGCGAGGGTCTTCTCCCAGAAGGCGTCGAAGTCCTCGGGTTCCGGCAGGTCCGGGTGGTACTGGCGCAGTTGGTCGAGCGGCAGGTCGAAATGCGGCACGGGCGGCTCCTCCTTCGGGCACGGTGTCCAAGGTCACGGTACGCCGCGGAGTGATACTGACGGGCAGACGCGTTACCTACGACACATGCGTCACCCATGACGTGCCCGGCAGGTCAGGCGGTGTGCCGGGCGGTCGCGGTACGTCGGATTTCCAGGAACCCAGGAGCTAGCACATGAGCAGTTCAGCGCAGATCGGCGTCACGGGTCTCGCGGTGATGGGGCGCAACCTCGCCCGGAACTTCGCCCGCAACGGCTTCACGGTCGCCGTGCACAACCGCACCGCGGCCAAGGCCCGCGCGCTCGTCGACGAGTTCGGCGACGAGGGGGAGTTCGTCTACACGGAGACCGCGAAGGACTTCGTGGCGGCCCTCGAGCGGCCGCGCCGCCTCGTCGTCATGGTGAAGGCGGGCGAGCCGACGGACGCCGTCATCAAGGAGTTCGCACCGCTCCTCGAACCGGGCGACATGATCGTGGACGGCGGCAACGCGCACTTCGCGGACACCCGGCGCCGCGAGCGCGAACTGCGCGAGCTCGGCATCCACTTCGTCGGCACCGGCGTCTCCGGCGGCGAGGAGGGCGCGCTCAACGGCCCGAGCATCATGCCCGGCGGCTCCGCGGAGTCGTACGCGGCGCTCGGCCCGATGCTGGAGAAGATCTCCGCGAAGGCCGCCGACGGCAGCCCCTGCACGGCGCACATCGGCCCGGACGGCGCAGGCCACTTCGTGAAGATGGTGCACAACGGCATCGAGTACGCGGACATGCAGCTGATCGCCGAGGCGTACCAGCTGCTCCGCGAGGTGGCGGGCTACTCCCCCGCCGAGATCGCCGACATCTTCCGCACCTGGAACCGGGGGCGGCTCGACTCCTATCTGATCGAGATCACCGCCGAGGTCCTGGCGCACGTGGACGCCGCGACCGGCAAGCCGTTCGTGGACGTCGTGGCGGACCGGGCCGAGCAGAAGGGCACCGGCCGCTGGACCGTGCAGATCGCCCTTGACCTGGGCGTGCCGGTGTCGGGCATCGCGGAGGCGGTGTTCGCCCGTTCCGTCTCGGGGCACACGGAGCTGCGCGCCGCCTCGCGCGACCTGGCGGGCCCGGTCGCGGAACCGCTGTCCAAGGAGGCGGCGGCGGCCTTCGCCGACCGCGTCGAGCAGGCGCTGTACGCCTCGAAGATCGTGTCGTACACGCAGGGCTTCCACGAGATCGCGGCGGGCAGCGCGGAGTACGGCTGGGACATCGACCTGGGCGCGGTCGCCTCGATCTGGCGCGGCGGCTGCATCATCCGGGCGGCGTTCCTCGACCGCATCCGCGCCGCGTACGACGCGCGCGCCGACCTGCCGAGCCTCCTCGCCGACGAGGGCTTCGCGCGCGAGATCGGCGCGGCGCAGGACGACTGGCGCGCCGTGCTCGTCGCCGCGACCCAGCAGGGCGTGCCCGCGCCGGGCTTCGCCGCGGCCCTCGCCTACTACGACGCGCTGCGCGCGGAGCGGCTGCCCGCCGCGCTCACGCAGGGGCAGCGGGACTACTTCGGCGCGCACACCTACCGCCGTACGGACCGCGAGGGTTCGTTCCACACGCTGTGGGGCGGCGACCGCTCGGAGGTCGAGGCGTAGCCCTCGCGCGGAGCGGGCCTAGCTCATCGGCTCGGGCGTCGGGTCCGGATCCGGTACGGGGTCCGGGCCCGGCGGCTTGGGCACCGGGGACGGCGGGGGCTGCGGCACGGGCACCGGGCCCGGGGCGGGCCCCGGTCCTGGCGGGGGCCCCGGCGGCGGCTCCGGGCGGGGGCCCGGAGTGGGGCCGGGCTGGACGGGGTCGGGGAACGGGTTGGTCATGCTTCCTCCCAGGGGTGGGTGGAGGCGGCCGGCACCTTCCGGCGGGACGGCCGCGCGCGGCGCCGCGGAGGCCGCCGTCCCCCACTCTCTCCCGGCTCGCGTGCCCACGCGCGCCGAGTCCACTCCTCCCGACGGGGCGCGCGGCGCGCTAGGAGCCGCGCGGCACGCACAGGGCGGCGGCGCGCAGACCCGTGCGCGGGCTCGCGAGGACCGGCACCCGCACGGCACAGCGGGCGGCGGCGTCCGCCATCGAGGCCTGGGCGAGCACGACGGCATCGGCGCCGTCGGCGTCGGCCCGCTCGACGGCGGCGGCGATCAGCCGCAGATACCCGTCCCGGTCCCCCGCCTCGAAGCGCTCCCACGCGCCGTCCACCACGACGGTGCGCACGTCGATCCTGCGCCCGGCCCGCTCGGCCTCCTCCGCCAGGAGGGCGGCGGTGGGCGCGAGGGTGCTGGTGACCGCGGCGAGGACCGTGACCGCCGGGCCCTCGGTGACGGCGGCGGCCGCCATGGGCCGGTCGACGCGCAGCACGGGCACGCCGAGCGCGGCGGCGCGGGCCTCGGCGACGCCGCCGATCGTCGAGCAGGTGCACAGCACGGCGCCCGCGCCGTCGGCCACGGCCCGTTCCAGGATCTGCCCGAGCTCGTCCGCGACGGCGTCGGGCCCTTCGTCGCGGGCGCGGTCGAGCAGCCCCTCGTGCACGAGGTGGCGCAGTGCCAGGCCCGGCTGGTCCTGGTCCCGGAGCGCGTCGAAGACCGGCACGTGGACGGGCGAGGTGTGCAGGAGCGCGAGGGTCACCACGTCGACGGGTCGTCCTCGACCTTGGCGAGCGCGGCCTCGACGAGCGCGGCGGAGGGCGCCGGGACCTGGTGGCGCTCCGCCCACTTGGCGACGTACGGGCACAGCGGCACGACCGCGCGGTCCTCGCGGGCCGCGAGCGCGTACAGCTCCGTGGCCAGGGCGCTCGCGATGCCGCGGCCCTCGTGGGCGGGCGGCACCTCGGTGTGCACGGGCACGAGGGCGGGCTCCGGCGCGGCCAGGGTGAAGTAGACGATCCGGCCGACGGTCTGCCCGTCCTCCTCGGCGAGCAGGACGCCGCGCGCCCTGTCGTCCCGGATGCCGAACGGCCGCCCGGCCGCCGCGGTGTCACTCATCGTCGCCGC
This sequence comes from Streptomyces sp. NRRL B-1347, assembly GCF_000720325.1. GTDB lineage: Bacteria > Actinomycetota > Actinomycetes > Streptomycetales > Streptomycetaceae > Streptomyces. The sequence continues at coordinate 33,603 of NZ_JOJM01000051.1, read as the reverse complement.
TCCTCGCCGCGCCCCGGCCGGGCGCCGTATGGCCGTGCCGCTGTCGCGTGGTGCCGCTAGGCGCGCGCCGCCGCCTGCGGGGAGCGCGCCATGTCGGCGGCGCCCGGCACCGGTGCGGCGGCGTCGTCACCGAGGGCCACGACGCGGTTGCCCTCGTCGACGTGCACGACCCGCGGCCGCAGGGTGCGGGCCTCGGCGTCGTCGACCTGGGCGTAGCTGATGACGATCACCTTATCGCCGGGGTGCACGAGGTGCGCGGCCGCGCCGTTGATCCCGATGACGCCGCTGCCGCGCTCGCCCTCGATGGTGTACGTCTCCAGGCGGGCGCCGTTGGTGACGTCGACGATGTGGACGAGCTCTCCGGGCAGCAGGTCGGCCGCCTCCAGGAGGTCGGCGTCGATGGTGACGGAGCCGACGTAGTGCAGATCGGCCTGGGTCACCGTGGCGCGGTGGATCTTTGACTTCAACATGGTGCGAAGCATCGGAGTACTCCTGGGGTGTGGGCTCCCTGCCTGCCTTTTTGCAGGTCAAGGGCTACGGCCGCACCTTACATCCCGCCGCGTGCCCGGGTCAGCCCCCGCCGGGCGGCGGGAATGCCCCGGGGCCACGCCCGCTCCGTCGCCCTCCGCATGACGGTAAGGACTCGCCCATAACCCTGCAAAGAATGCGTAGTCTTTGATCGGCACACGGCGAGATCGGCCTTTCCGGCCCAATCGGCGGCGGCATACACCATTTCGGCTCGTACGGTGGGGACCGACACGCCGGGGATATGGCGCCAGGGGGCCTTCCTGCCAACGTCCACCTGCGGGTACCGCCTGCCCGTTTGCCCCTCCTGGGAGAGTTCCGATTCTTACGGCTGATCAGCGGCGAACCGGAACCGCCCTAATTGGTTTCTGCCGCACCGGGAAGCTGGCTCATTCCTGTCGACAGCGGAAGAACGTCATTGAGTGCCTCCACCACGCTTCGTACAGTCGATTCCGGTAGGGAAACCCTCCCCAGTTGCCACTGCCGTGACGGAGCATCAATTTTCCGTACGCCGACAGGGATCCTTCCGTCCCCTCGGCGCCACATCCCCACGCACAGCACAGTCGGCATCGTTGGAGGAGGAATGGGTCGGCAGGCCAAACCCGGAAGCAAAGAACATCGCAGGCAGTTGCGTGATCGCCTGGCCGCCCTGGGATTTCCCGGCGAGGTCATCCGCACCCACGTCGCGGAACACTTGATCGCGAAATGCCAGATCCGCCCGCGCACCGCATGGCGATTGGCGGCGGACCTGTCCCTCGACCAGGCGGCCCGTCACTACAACGTCGTGCGCGGGGACGCGGGAGCGGGCATGCGCGGCTCTCGCATCTGGGAGTACGAGCAGTGGCCGGACCGCGGCGTCCGGCCGACCCTGCCCGCGCTGCGCATCCTGGCCCAGGTGTACGGCACGGACTTCCGGGACCTTCTCGACCTCTGCGATCTGGAGCGGCTGCCGCCCGGCTATCTCGCCGAGTACCACGCTGCCGCGGCGGGAAAGTCCGGCGCGCCGCCGGGTGCGGTGACCACGCATCAGCCGCAGGGAACCGCGGTGTCCGCGCCCCCGCGCGCGACCGCGGCCGCCGGGGAGAACGTGCTGGCGGAGGCGATGGTTCTGACGAAGACGAACGTCGACGACGTCCAGCTGGACGACCTGTGGTCCGACATGAACTACCTCGGCAACGCCTACGCACACGCGCCACCCGCATCCGTGCTCCGCCAGTTGTCCTTGGTCCGCGAGCGAGTCGCCGCCCTGCTGAAGAACCGGCAGAGGCCGAAGCAGACACGCGATCTGTATGTGATGAGCGCGAAGTGCTGCGCGATGATGGCCTGGACTTCGGCGGATCTGGGGCGGTACGGCACCGCGCAGGAACTCAACTCCGCGGCCTGGCTCTACTACCAGTACGCCGATGACCAGCTCGCGCGGCGGTGGGTCCGCACCGCTCAGGCGCGGGTGGAGTACTGGGCGGGGAACGGCGCCGAGTCCGCCCGTCTCGCCGCGGACGGCCTTGCCGCCGAGGCCGGCACCGGGATGGCCGACGGGCCCCTGATCCTCGCGGAGGCACGAGGGTGGGCATCCGTCCAGGCCGAGCAGCGGGTCCTCGACGCCATCGGACGGTGGGCGAGGATCGAGGACGTCGACCCGACGATCGCCGACGAGGACCGGTTCTTCAACATCAGCAAGGACCGGCGGCACTACATGGCAGGCACCTCACTGCTTTCGGTGGGGCGTACCGATCTCGCTCTGAAGGAACTCCACACCGCGCGCCAGGCATACGGGGCACTGGCGCCGGAGCACCGGTGGGAGGTGATGGAGCTGATGATCCAGATCGAGAGGGCCCGTGCCCGGCTGCGACTGGACGAGCTGGACGGCGCTGCCGCCGAGCTCGAACCGTTCCTCTCCACGGATGTCGGCGGACAGCCCGACATGGTGCGAGCGGTGCTGAAGGCGGTGGCCGCGGAACTCGCCGCCCCGCGGTGGCATCGCTCCAAGGCCGCCCGGGACCTGATGGATTCCTTGTCGAGCGCGCAAATGTCTGTGTGACACCGGGGCGGGCCCGGTGTCGAAGGGGGAACATCGTGCGGTACGAATCGGCGGGCGCCGCCGCGAACCGGGGTCGACCGGATCGAGGCCGACCGGATCGAGATCGACTGGATCGAGGCCGACCGGGTCGGTCACGACCGGAAGGCGAACACGGGGAGGGTGCCCTACGGCATGTCATTCTGGTGGCGGACAGGTTCGCGCAGTTCGCCGACGGCGAGCAGGTGCTGACGGTCTCGGAGTGCATCGCGCTGGCCGCCACCAGGGCTGAGCGGGCCCGCGAAGAATGGATGCTTCACCTCGGTCAGGGAATCGAGCGATCCGATCTGGACGCGCTGCTGGCCGGCGGCGTGACCGAGAACGGCTCGGGAATGCGCCTCGCGGCCCCGGACCTTCCCCTCTCCCGGCCGGTACGGCCTCCCGTGGTGCACAAGCATCGCGCGGAGAACGTCCTGCTCGCGGATCTCCGGAACTTCTCGAAGACGCACTGTGCGGCCGGGCTCCGCATCCACAGGGACAACGAACACCTGCTGGACCATCACGCCACGCGGCACGTGCCGGGAATGCTGATCGTCGAAGCCATGCGGCAGATCTGCACCGCGCAGTTCGAGACGAGTCACCGGCCAGGACTGCCCTCGTGCGGCTATGCGGGAATCTGGCACCGCATCGACATCAGCTTCGACAATTTCCTCTTCCCGCTGCACGCGGAAGTGCGCTCGGAGATCACCGAGTTCGACGGGGAGAAGAAGTCCAACCTTCGGTTCCGTACGACGGCATCGGCGTGCCAGAACGGCGGAGTCGTGGCCAGGGCCGAAATCGAGTACTCCATGGTCAAGCAGGAACGCATAGACGTCCTGGAACACCGCAAGGCAACCGGGGCGGCTCGATCGCAGCTGGACCCGGACGCATAGGCCCTGAGGGGCGGAGAAAGGAAGCGGCAGATGGTCGACACGCAGGGGTCCGCACCGAGGTCGGATTTCGATCGGGGACTGCATCTGATACAGCGGATGGGCGAACTGGAACGCCCGGCGGTTCTCGACCTGTTCGAGAGCGTGGACGAGGGCGCGTTCGGCGAGCAGTGCGTCGCGTTCATCTACGGGAAGGTCTACCACAGGGAAGGACTCACCCTGGCGGAACGGCAGTTGGCCACCATCGGCACACTGACCGCTCTCGGCTACGCGTCCGCGCAGCTCCAGTTCCACGTCAAAGCCGCGCTGAACGTCGGCTGCGACCGGCGGCAGATCATCGAATCCATCATCCAGGTCAGCTCGTTCGCGGGATTCCCGGCCGTGCTCAACGCGCTCCTGGCGGCGAAGGATCTGCTCGCCGAACCGGGGAAAGCGGACGGCCCGTCCGACGAAGACGCAGCGGCCCCCGAACGGTCGTCAGGCGCGGCGGACGACCGGTACGCCCGCGGCCTGGCCGTCATGGAGCAAGTGGACGGAGACGCGGGCAAACAGGTGGCGGCGGCCCTCCAGGACGTCGCACCCGACCTCGCGCGGTACATCATCGAGTTCACCTTCGGTGAGATCTACCCCCGGCCGCACCTGGACCTGCGCCATCGGGAGATCGTCACGGTGGCCGCCTGCACCGCGCTCGGCTCGGCACTGCCGCAGCTGAAGGTGCACATCCACGGCCTGCTGAACGTCGGCGGCACCCGGCAGCAGGTGGTCGAGACGGTGCTGCACGTGGCGTTCTACGCCGGATTCCCGGCAGCGCTCAACGCCATGGCAGTGGCGCGGCAAGTGTTCGCGGACCGCGTCGAGGACTGATGAACGGGATCCGCAAGATTCGTCTCGTCGCGGTCGACTGCGACGGCGTCCTCATCAACGACACCTACCTGGCCGTCATCGAGCGTTTCGTCACCCGCCACGGCGGCCGCTACGACGCGCGGGCCGAGCGGGACATCGTCGGCCTGCGGGACGTGGCCGTCGCCGAACGCATCGGGCGGCTGTGCGGCCTCGACCAGCCGGTCCCGGACGTGCTCGCGGCGATCTGGGCGGAGCGCGAGCAGTATCTGCGCGAGCACCCCATCACGGTCAACGACGGCGTGGTGGACCTCCTGGCGTCGCTGCGGAACCTCGACGTCCGCGTGCTCTGCTACGGCGGGCGGGACCGGCAGCACACGTTCGACCGACACCTCGGGCACGTGGTGGACCTCCTCGATCCCGAGCACCCCTACGTGAGCATCAACGAGCACAGGCCGGGCGTCGCTCGGATCGTGCGCGACGTCATCGGCTGCGCCTTCGACGAGGCGGTCTTCATCGACGACGTCAGCCGGGTGGCCGAGGCCGCGCGGGAACACGGCTCCGGGTTCATCGGCTTCCCCAGCAGTGCCGCGCATCGGCGCCAGCGCCGGTTCATGGCCGAGGCCGGAGTGCGCCACATCGTCGGCTCGCTCAGCGAGGTCACGCCGCACCTGCTGGAACGCGTCGACGGGGAACTCGCCACGTCGAGCCACTGGAACACGACGACGTGACGCCTTCCTCCTCATCTCCCCCATCCCTTCCCCCTCTTTTCCCTTTCCCTCTTCGAGACTTGGATCGATCGTGAAGTTCTTCTGCGTGGCGAAGCCAGGTGCCGGCCTGGTTCAGCGGGAACGCGACATCCCCGAACCCGGGCCCGGCCAGATACTCATCCGCATGCGCGGATGGTCGGTCAACTTCCGTGACCTGATGATCGCGAAAGGGCTGTACCCGAAGCCGGTGAAGCCCGACGTGGTGGCGCTCTCCGACGGGGCGGGCGAGGTCGTGCGGGTCGGCACCGGCGTGACCCGGTGGTCGCCGGGCGACGGCGTCGTCGGCCTCTACTTCCCCCGGTGGCTCTCGGGTCCGGGAACCCCCGGCAAGACCGCGGAGGAGCTCGGCGGCGCGGTGGACGGTGTGCTGGCGGAGTACGTGACGTTCGACGAGGACGCCGTCGTCGCCGTGCCGTCGCACCTCGACTTCGGTGCGGCCGCCACCCTGCCCAGCGCGGGTCTCACCGCGTGGCGAGCCGTGGTGGAGGAAGGCCGGCTGACGCCCGGCCGGAGCCTGCTCACCCTGGGCAGCGGCGGTGTCTCGACGTTCGCTCTGCAGTTCGCGTCGCTGGCCGGTGCCCGGGTCGTCGCCACTTCCAGCTCCGACAGGAAGCTGGAGACGCTGCGGGCGCTCGGCGCCACGGACGTCATCAACTACGTGCGGACGCCCGGGTGGGGAACCGCCGCGGCCGAGCTCACGGCCGGAGGTGTCGACCACGTCGTCGACGTGGGGGGCGCGGGAACCCTCCCCGAGTCCATCAAGGCCGCCCGGATGGGCGGGCACATCAGCGTCGTGGGGGTGCTGACGCACGGAAGCGGCATCGATCCGCTGCTGGTGCTCGCCAAGCAGCTCACCCTGAGAGGTCTCACCAACGCCGGCCGGGAGTCGTTCGAGGAGATGAACCGAGCGATCGAGCGGCACGCACTGCAGCCAGTGATCGACAAGCGATTCGGGTTCGACGAGATCGACGAGGCATACCGGTACCTGGAGTCCGGCGCACACGTCGGCAAGGTCGTCGTCGACGCGGGCTGAACTCCGCGGAAGGACGCGGGCCGGGTCCCGCAGCGCCGACCGTCGCCGACCGCCAGGGTAGGGCGGCTTTCTCCCACAGGGTAAATATGGCCGCCCTACCCGCCGTACTCGCTGGTCAACGCGTCGTGCGGGCGGGAAACTCCGTTGTGCCGACAGGGATGGCAACGCATCGGCCGGACGACTCATAGTGGGACTTGCCGCCCGTCGAGGCAGCAGGTCCCACAAGGAGGTGGCGGTGGATCGTCCGTGCTCACCGGCAGGGTGGGCCCAAGGGGCGGACGACACCGTCACCACCGGAACAGGTGTGAGTCAACGATGCAGCGCGACATCGAAGTGAAACTTCTCCGCACTCTGCTGGCCGTCGTCAACGAGGACGGATTCTCCCGGGCCGCACAGTCGCTCCACGTCACGCAGCCGACCATCAGCCAGCAGATCCAGCGCCTCGAGTCGATCGTCCGGGCGCCCGTCTTCCAGCGCGCCAAGCGGCCCCCGCGTCTGACCCCGGCCGGCCGGGAACTGGTGGCCCACGCCCGGCGCGTCCTCATGCTGAACAACGACGTCCTCAGCCGCGTGTCGGCGCTGTCCAGCCGGGACTCGTTCACCATGGGCTGCTCGACCCACCTCGCCGACGGGCTGGGCACGATGCTCACCCGGCTCGCGGTGGAGCGGCCCCAGGTGCGGTGCTCGATGGTCACGGGCCAGAGCGCCGCGCTCGCCGACGGGGTCCGCACGGGGAAACTCGAAGCGGCGGTGCTGCTCGGCACGGCCACCCCCCGCTCCGAGCTCCTGGGGCGGCTGCGGCTCGACTGGTTCGGCCGCGCCCCGCTCACGGCCGGAAGGCGGATACCCGTCGCCCTGCTCGGCGGCGGCTCGGCGCTCGGCCTGCACATCACCGAGACCCTCAACCGCAACAACGTCCCCTGGTACTCCCTCACCGGGTGCTCCGACCCGCTGACCCTGCTGGCATCCGTCCAGGCCGGCTTGGCCTACACGGCCCTCGGCGCGGACACCCACGTGAAGCAACCGGCGATCCGCCAGGCACCGCCCGGCGTCCTGGGAGCCGCGCCCGCGCCCCTGCCGGTGTACCTGGCCCTCTCCGCCACGGTCCGCGAGTCCGTCGTGGACGCGGCGCGGACCGCGGCCCGGACCATCCTGGAGAGCTCACCCGTCTCCCCGCCCTGAGCGGACGCGGGGCCGGTCCCCGCTCCCCCGCGCGCGACCGGGTCGCCGGAGGTGGATCCGCTGCCGTTCAGTACGTGCTGCGGGCCGCCCCGCGCGCGGCCAGCTTGGGCCCGTACGGCGCGGAGTCCAGCCACGCGCCCGCCCTGCGGCCCGCCGTGGCGACCGCTGCCGCGGCGCGCTGCCGGAGCCAGAGGGAGGGGCGACGGGCCAGCATGTGGTCCAGCGCGGCACTGGCGCAGGCGCGGTTGTGCACCGCCGCCTCCTTGCGCTCCGCGGCGAAGCGGCTGACGGCCGCCCCGGCGGCGGCCCGGTCACGGCCCGCTTCCAGCGCCTGGACCACCGCCCCCACAGCCCGGACCGCGTCGGGAATGCTGGAGTTCATGCCCCGGGCGCCGAACGGGGCGAACAGGTGGGACGCCTCGCCGGTCAGCAGGATCCGCCGGTGGGCGTCCGTGAAGTCGGCGGCGACCTGCTGGGCGAACCGGTACGTGGAGACCCAGCGGACCCGTTCGCCGTACGCCGCCGGCAGGACCCGCGGGATCCAGCGGCGCAGGCCCTCCGGAGAGAGGAACCGGTGCGGATCGTCGTGCACCAGGAGGTTCAGATCGACCCGCCACCCGCCCGCGAAGGGCAGGGTCAGCAGATTGCGGCCGCCGAGGTCCGGGTGCCGGTAGTGGAAGGTCCGCTCCCTCGGCAGGGGGTTGTGCTCCGGATCGTCGTCGAGGTCGACCACCACGAAGGTGTTCCGGGAGCGCGGCCCCTCCAGCGGGCTGCCGGTCGCGGCGCGCAGCACGGAGCGCGAGCCGTCGGCGGCGACCACGTAGTCGGCCCGCCACTCGCGTCCGGCCGAGTCCGTGAGCAGGACACCCTCGGGGGTGCTCCGCGCCGAGGTCACCTCCACGTCCCAGTGGAACGCCACGCCCCGCGTGCGGCAGGCGGCGACCATCAGGTCCTCGGTGATCACCTGCGGCAGACTCGTGAAGTGCGGCAGCCCCTCGCGCGTCGACTGCGGATAGGTGCGGACGTAGATCTCCTTGCCCGCCCAGTACGAGCGCTTCGTCGCCCAGAGCAGGCCGCGGCCGGCCACTTCGTGGCCGAGTCCCGGGCTGAGCCGCTCCAGTTCGCGCAGCGAGGCACCGTGCAGATAGGCGGCGCGGCTGCCGGGTCGAACGGCGCCCTCCGTACGGCGTTCCAGGACCACGGCGGGCAGGCCGGCGGCGCGCAGGGCCAGGGCGGCGCTGAGGCCCGCAGGGCCCGCGCCCACGACGAGGACCGGGTGGCTTTCGGAACTGCCCGTGCGCGCGCTCATCCCGTCTCCTTGGCGAGGTGGAGGGTGTCGGAGGTGAAGCTGACGATGCGGCCGTCGAGGCCGCCGGTGAGGGCCGCGTGCCACACCGCGGTGCGGATCACCGCGTCGGCGCGGCGGAGCACGGCCTCCGGCGCGTCCGTGCGCAGCTCGATGTAGTCACCGACCTGGCGTGGGGTCAGGCCCGCGGCCCCGGCGGCGCGCACCACGGGCTGGAACTCGGGTACGTCGAGCACGTACAGGGCGAGGCTCACAGATCGGCTCCTTCCATGCGCTTGCGGATCAGTTCCGCCTTGCGCCGCCACAGCGATTCCACCGACGGGCGCGGGGACTCGGCGACGTCGACGAGCGCCCTGACCGTCAGTGCGGCGTCCCGGGCGTCGATGCCGGACATCGCGCGCAGGGGGCGGGTGATCTCCAGCTGGATGCCGTTGGGGTCGTCGAAGTAGATCGACTCGATGAGTTCGTGGGCGAGGGGCGGGGTGACGCGGATGCCGTGCGCCTTCAACCGCTCGCGCCAGGCGTGGAGTTCCCGCTCCGTCTCGACGTGGAAGGCCACGTGCCGGGAGCGGTGCATGAGGTCGCTGGGGGCGGTCTCCTCGGGCAGGCCGAAGTAGTAGAAGAAGGCGATGCGGTTGCCCGCCCCCGCGTCGAAGAAGAAGTGCACGAAGTCCGGGTAGTCATGGGTGACCCAGCCGTTGGCGGTGATGGCGTGCACCAGGGGCATTCCGAGGGCCTGGGTGTAGAACTCGACGGTGGCGCGGGGCTTCCAGGTGACGTACGCGAGATGGTCGACCCCGTGGACGTGCGGGGCCGGCGCGTCGGCCCCGGGGCGGATGGACGGTGAGACGGAAGTCAAGGCTCCTCCTGGGGTGGGGGCGGGGCGCTGCGGGCCGGTGCCGGGTCCGGTTCAGCTCGCGGTGCGGCCCTTGAGTCCGGTCCAGGCGACGACCGACCCGAACAGCAGGCTCAGACCGCCGACGACGAGCGCCCACCTGGTGCCGTCGGCGCTGGTCGAGGACAGGTTGAGCACCACGCCGAGGACGGCGACGCCGAGGGAGGCACCGACCTGGCGGGCGGAGTTGAGCGCGCCGGCACCGATGCCGGCCAGATCGGCCGGTACCGAACTCGCCATGCCCGCGACCAGTGCGGGCAGGGCGAAGGACACGCCGAAGCCGAAGGCCAGCAGGCCGACCACGGTGATGCCGAGGTCGAGCCCGGAGTCGCCGGTGAACGGAGCCTGCAGCAGGGCGCCGACGCCCATCAGGACGAACCCGAAGGCGGCCGGGCGGCGCGGGCCGATGCGGCCGACGAGCCGCCCGGTGTAGATGGGGTTGAAGGCGGTGGGCAGGGTCAGCGGCAGGAAGGCGAGGCCGGCGCTGAGCGAGGAGTAGTGCCGTCCCTCCTGGAAGAACAGCGAAAGGACGAACAGCAGTCCGGACAGGCCGAAGTTCGCGATCAGACCCACGCCCAACGCGGTGGAGAAGCCCCGGCTGCGGAACATGCGCAGCGGCAGCATCGCCGCGTCCTTCGCCCGTGACTCGGCGGCGACGAACACCGCGGCCGCGAGGGCCGCCAGGACGAAGGCGCCGACCACCGGGCCACCGCCCCACCCCTTGTCCGGGCCCTCGATCAGCGCGTACGACAGTGCGCCGAGGGTGACGACGGCGCTGAGCTGGCCGGTGATGTCCAGGCCGCTGCGCTGCTTGCGCGGGGTCTCCGGGGCCAGGCGCAGGGTGATGACGAAGCTGATCAGCGCCAGCGGCACATTGATGAGGAAGATCGCGCGCCAGCCGACGGAGTCGGTGAGCGCACCGCCGACCAGGGGGCCCGCCGCGAGCGCCACCCCGGTGATCGCCGCCCAGTTGCCGACGGCGCGGGCGCGGTCGGCCGGGTCGCTGTACGCGTTGGTGATCACGGCGAGCGAGGCGGGAAGCATCAGCGCACCGGCCGCGCCCAGGGCGAGGCGCAGGGCGACCAGGGCGCCCAGGGAGTCGGCCGCGGCGGAGATGCCGGACAGGACGCCGAAGGCCACGAGGCCGTAGAGGAAGACCCTGCGGCCGCCGAGCCGGTCGGACAGCCAGCCGGCGGTGAGCAGCAGCGCGGCGAAGGTGATCGTGTAGCCGTTGGTGACCCATTGCAGGCCGCTGAGGCCGACGTGCAGGGAACCGGAGATGGCGGGCAGCGCCACGGCGACGATCGTCGTGTCCAGCAGGACCATGAAGTAGCCGAGCGAGAGTCCGATCAGCAGGGTCGCCGAGGGCTTCTCGATTCGCGCCGGTGCGACGGAAACGGCTTCCGCCTGCGTCGACATGTTTCTCTCCTTCGTTTCGAAAGCGCAAAGGGCCGCCGTACAAATGGAGTTGACGGAGTTGCATTCCATTCAAGCGGAACCGAAAGGCGCGCTGCCGCCGGTGACGACGGGAATGCCCTATGGGTAGCATCGGCTCAGCCGATCGATGTTCGAGAGGGGGAGCCGAGACGTGGAGTTACGGCATCTTCGGACGTTCGATGCGGTCGCCAGGACGCTCAGCGTCACCCGGGCGGCCCGCGAGCTGCACTACGCGCAGTCCAGCGTCAGCGACCAGATCCAGGCCCTTGAGCGCGAGCTCGGGGTCGAGCTGCTCGACCGCTCGCAGCGGCAGATCCGGCTGACGCCGCAGGGCACGGCCCTGTCGGAGTACACGGAGCGCATCCTCAAGCTGATGGAGGAGGCGCGCTGGGCGGTGAGCCGACCGGACTCGGAGGTCGCGGTGGGCGCGCTGGAGACGGTGTGTCTGTATCTGCTGCCCGAGGTGCTCGCGCGCTACCGCACGCTGCATCCGGAGGCACGGGTACGGATCACTCAGGACAACCGGGGCGAGCTGTACAAGGCGGTGCGCCGGGGCGACCTCGACGTGTGCCTGACGTTCGGCGACGCCCCGAAGGACGCGGGGCTGCGGGCCGAGACCCTGGGCGAGGAACCGCTGGTGGTCATCACCCCGCCGGACCACCCGCTGGCCGCGCGCCACCGGGTCGGGCTCGGGGAGCTGGCGGCGGAGCCCTTCCTCGCCACCGAACGCGGCTGCGGTTTCCGGCAGATGTTCGACGACTCCTTCTCCGGCCCGACCGCGAAGGAGCCGGTCGCGGAGGTGTCGAGCATCGGCACCCTCAGCGCGTGTGTGGCCGCGGGCATGGGCTGCGCCCTGCTGCCGTCCCTCGCGGTGCGGGCCCAGGAGCGCCGGGGCGAGATCGCCGTCGTCGAGGTCGACGACGCGTCCCTGCGCACGTCCATCACCATGACGTGGCTCGACCGGAACTCGTCCAACCCGAACCTGGCCGGTCTGCAGTCGGTGCTGCGCGGACAGCTGGCCTCCTGAGGCGGCCCGGCGCCCGCCGGTCACCGGCGCCGCCCGGCCGTGCCGCGCCGCGGGGGCCGCGCGGGGAGGGGTGGCAGGGGCATCGCCCGCAGCCGGGCGCGGGCCGTCTTGCCGGTGACCGTCGTGGGTAACTCGTCGACCACGACCAGCTGTTCGGGGAGCTTGTAGGTGGCGAGTCCCTTGGCCGCCAGATGGCTCGTGATGTCGTCCAGGGTCACGCACGCGCCCTGGCGCAGCGCCACGATCAGGCAGGCGCGCTGGCCGAGCCGCGGGTCGGCGCGCGCGACCACCGCGTGCTGCGCCAACTGCGGGAGGTCGTCGAGCAGTTCCTCCACTTCCAGTGCGCTGTACTTCAGCCCGCCCCGGTTGATCAGCTCGTCGGCGCGGCCCCGGTAGACCACCGAGCCGTCCGGCTCGAGGACGGCCCGGTCGCCGGTGCGCAGCCAGCCGTCCGGGGTGAGCGCGGCCCGGGTCAGCTCCGGGTCGCGGTAGTAGCCGCGGAACATGTGGGGACTGCGGTACTGGAGTTCACCGGTCTCGCCGGGCGCGGCCGGCTCGCCGTCCGGGCGCCGTATCCGCACCTGTGCGCCGGAGGCAGGCCTTCCGATGGTCCCGGCCGCCTCGGGCGGGTCGTCGGCGCGGGTGTACGTACCGGCTCCGACCTCGGTCATCCCCCACTGCACGACGAGGTGTGCCCCCAGGGTGCGGCGCACGCCCTCGGCCAGTTCGCGGGGCACGGGCGCCCCTCCGGTGCGGACTTCCCGCAGCGTCGGGGTGCGGGTGCCCACGTCGTCCGGGGGCAGGGCCAGCAGGTCGCGCAGCTGGGCCGGTACGGCGAAGGCGGCGGTGGCGCCGACCGTGTCCAGGGCGGCGGCGAACCTACCCGGATCCCAGCGGTCGAACAGGCCGACGGCTCCGCCGGTGACCAGGGCGAGGTGCACGGACAGCAGTCCGAAGGCATGGCTGAGCGGGCTCGCCGACACGATGGTGTCGGTGGCGCCGAAGCAACCGTCCGCCGCCACGGCCGCCGCGTTGCCGAGGAGCCCGCCGTGGCTGTGGACGCACAGCTTGGGCCGCTGGGACGTCGTCCCCGAGGACGCGAGCAGCACCAGCGGAGCCCGCGGGTCGGTCGGCGCGGGCGGCAGCGGCGTCTCCGGGCCCGGGTCCTCCGCGAACAGCTCCGCCAGGTCCGGCAGGTCCGGCAGGTCCGGCAGACCGTCGGCCCGGGGGCGGACGGCGCCCGTCGCCGACACCCACAGGTGCCGCAGCCCGGGGCACCGCTCGCGCAGGAGGGAGATCTCCTCGCCGCGGTCATCGCCCCGCACGACTGCCGCGGCGGCCAGGGCGACCGCGCCCGACTGCTCGATCAGCCGCTGCGTCTCGCGGGTTCCGTAGGCGGAGTGCAGGGGCAGCAGCGGGGCGCCGAGCCGGGCGGCGGCGGCGTGCAGCACCACCAGCTCCCAGGAGTTGGGGAGCCGGGCCGCCAGGACGTCGCCGCCTCGCACGCCGCGCCGGTGCAGCGCGGCCGCGGTGCGCTCGGCCTGGTCCAGGCAGTCCCGCCAGGTCCGCCACCGGCCGCCGTCCCACACGGCGGGCTCCGTACGGCGGGCGGCCGCGCGTTCCAGGGCGTCGGTGAACGTGAGAGACACCGGCAGGGATTTCGTACGGACAGGGGGAGCGTTCACAAAGAAACCTCCGTAGCGGCAGAGCGATGCGGACGCTGTCTTGCGCATACGGATTCTGTGCGGCGCCCGATCCATTCGTCCAGCGCCGCCCGATAAGGAATCTCTATGGTCCGCACGCCGTCGACGTGCGATAAGAAATCCCCATACAGGGGCCTTGCCAGCGGCGTACGGGGAATCTTCATCCGGCTTTCACCCGCGGATCGTCCGCTCCCGTCGATGACGACGAGCCGCGGAATCGCCCCCACCAGCCGCATCGTCGCAGCTTGACACTCGGAGGCCGGCGGGCGGGGGCTTCGCGGCCCACAAGGAACATCAATACAGAAAGAGGGGAGTCCGCTTCCAGAATTCGCGATAACTGCCTCCCGTAGATCGATCGCCCCTGTCGAAGCACGCCATCGGAACCCTCGAACTGTCGCGTTCTCCCAGGTGACAGGGGTGCCACGGCGGCCTGTACGCCCTTTTCGAGCAACGGAATGCGGGCGGCATCTGAACGCCCTTGCCTCAGCGTGGGATTCCGTCACAGAATTCCGGAAGCTCTACGGCAGGAGGCACCAATGACTTTCGTAAGTTCCTCTGGAATCGCCGAGCAAATGACCCGTCCGGCTGACGGTTCGGCCGGAGCGGGGGCGTTCACCGAGACGGATCTGCACCGCTTGGAGGAAGTGATACGTGACGCCCGGTTCGCCAGCACCGCACCGGCGTCCGCACTCGTCGCACCGCTGGCGCCGCACGGGACCGCGGCGGCGCTGACCGAGCGCGAGTGCGTCTTCGACCACTGCGCGGTCCTGCTGTTCCCCCGCACCTTGGCGGCGGGACTGCGCCACCTGGAAGCGCGGGGCCTCGCTCCTTCGCCGACCGTCCCCAGCACCGTGGTGCGCGCCCGCCTTGCCGAGCGCCACGGACTGGATCCGGCCGACTGCGAGGTGCACATCACCCGGCTGCGGCTCCACCTGCCGGACGGGCGGCGGCACGCCGCGGTCGAGGTCTTCCTCTTCCCCCGCGACAGCGGTGCGTTCGACGAACGGATCGCGGCGACCGAAGCCGCGTGCGGCTTCGAGAACCACACCGCGTTCGTGCTGGCCCGGCCCTCCTCGCCGCTGCTGTCCCGGCTCGTCACCACCTGGCGCACCGAGGCCGGGCTGCTGTGGGAGGGCGGCGGACACAACCCGCACGAGGGCGGCCCCCACGGCTCCACCGTCACCTACTTCGTCCGCAACCACCACTGTCCCGGCCAACGGCGCTTCGAACTGCACTGCGCGGGCGACCTGCGCGCCGCGACCGCCGGTCTGCCCCGTCCGGCCGATGCGGTCCGCCGCGTCTACGCGGCCTGGCTGTCCGCCAGGGGCACGGGCACCTGAACCGCCCGCCGGACGCACCCCGCGGGGCCGGCCTTCACCCCGGCCCGCGGACCCATTCCTCTCACCACCACCGGGAGACCCCGTGCTGCGGAACGACACTCTCAGGAACATCGCGCTCACATCAGAGCTGCACGACTATCTGCTCACCCAGGGCAGGATGACCCCCGACCCGCTCCTCCTGGAACTGGCGGAGCGCACCCGGGCGCTGACACCCGATCAGGCACACATGGTGGTCGCCCCGGAGGAGGCCGCGCTCCTGACCTTCCTGGTGCGGCTCCTCGGTGCCCGGAACGTCGTCGAAGTGGGCACGTTCACCGGCTCCTCCTCGCTCTGCCTGGCCCGCGGCCTCGTCACCGGCGGCTCCTTGCTCACGTGTGACGTCTCCGCCGAATGGACCGCCCTTGCCCGGGAGTTCTGGGTCCGTGGCGGTGTCGCCGACCGCGTCGAGCTGCGGCTCGGCCCGGCCGTGGACACCCTGCGCGCCCTGCCTGCCGAGCCGTACCTGGACCTCGCCTTCGTCGACGCCGACAAACCCGGTTACGTCGACTACTGGGAGGAGCTGGTCCCGCGGATGCGGCCCGGTGCGCTGATCCTGGTCGACAACACGCTCTTCAGCGGCCAGGTGATCGACGAGTTCCCCGGCGAGAAGGCGGCCGCCGTGCACGCGTTCAACGAGCACGCCCGCGAGGACGAGCGCGTGGAACTGGTCATGCTCGCCGTCGCCGACGGCCTCACCATGGCGCGGCGGCTCCCGTGATCGGACTCTCGCGCCCCGGACATCCGCTCCGCCCGCTCGCCGCCGAGGTCCCCCTCCACGATCTGGACGAGGACTTCCCGCGTGACCTCGGCGCGGCCGCGCAGCAGCCGGACTGGACCGACTCCGTCCAGGTCGCGGCGGCCCGCGCCGAGCTGGCCCGCCTTCCGGGCCTGGTCACGGGCGAGGAGGTCCGGCTCCTTCGGACCCTGCTCGCCGAGGCCGCGGGCGGCCACTACCTGGTGATCCAGGCGGGCGACTGCGCCGAGGACCCCGCCGAGTGCGAACCGGCGACGGTCCTGCGCAAAGCGGGCCTCCTGGACGCGCTGGCCGGGGTGATGGTGGCGGGCACCGGCCGGCCGGTGGTGCGCGTCGGGCGGATCGCCGGTCAGTTCGCCAAGCCGCGCAGCGCCACCACCGAGCGCGTGGACGGCGTCGAACTGCCCGTCTACCGCGGCCATCTGGTCAACGGCCCCGAGCCGACCGCCGAGGCCCGCCGCCCGGACCCCCGGCGCCTGCTGGAGTGCTACGACGCCGCCCACCGCGCCGTGACGTATCTGCGGCAGCGCACCAGTGACTGGACCCTGCCCACCGGGGCACCGGTGTGGACGAGTCACGAGGCGCTGGTGCTCGACTACGAGTTGCCTCTGCTGCGGCGCACCGCGGCCGGTGACGTCCTGCTGGCCTCCACGCACCTGCCGTGGATCGGTGAGCGCACCCGCCACCCGGACGGTCCGCACGCCCGGATGCTGGCGCAGGTGGCCAACCCGGTCGCCTGCAAGGTCGGGCCGACGACCCGGCCGGACGACCTGCTCGCCCTGTGCTCGCGGCTCGACCCCGGCAGGGAGCCGGGGCGGCTCACGCTGATCTCCCGGATGGGCGCGGCGAAGGTCCGTACCGCGCTGCCGCCGCTGGTCACCGCGGTGCGCTCGGCCGGGCACCGGGTGGCGTGGCTGTGCGATCCGCTGCACGGCAACACCGTCAAGTCGCCCTCGGGCGTCAAGGTCCGTTCGGTCCGGACGGTGGTCGCGGAGGTCCGCGCCTTCCTGGACGTGGTGGCCGCGGCCGGTGGCACGCCCGCGGGGCTGCACCTCGAAACCACGCCGCACGACGTGGCCGAGTGCGTCTGGGCGGACCCGGCCGAACTCGACGCCGAGGCCGCCCCGGCCGCCCACGCCTCCCTGTGCGACCCACGGCTCAACCCGGCGCAGGCGGTCGAGGTGGCCCGCGCATGGGCCACGGCCCCTGTCTGAGGGGTGCCGGACGTCCTCCCGCCGCCCCTCCCCCGAGTCGCTTCCGACGACTGATCAACCGTACCCATCGACGACGAAAGGCACCTGCTCCCATGACCGAGACCATCATCCGCACCGACGACGGCACCTTCGCCATGATCAACGTGTTCGAAGTGGAGCCGGAGCAGCAGCAGGAGCTGGCCGAGGTGCTCAGCGAAGGCGCCGAGAAGTTCATCCGCCACCGGCCCGGCTGCATCTCCGTCAACATCATGACCAGCCGTGACGGCAAGCGCCTGGTCTACTTCGCGCAGTGGCGCAGCAAGGCCGACATCAAGGCCACCATGGGTGACCCGGACGTCCAGGTGTACCGGGACCGGGCCGCCGCGCTCGGCACGCCCGACCCGCACACGTACACGGTCTTCGCCGTCCACCACCCGGAGAGCTGACGGCTCACCCGCCGTCCGGCACCGCGTCTCCCGTCCACCGGGCGGCGCGGTGCCGCCTCCGGGCTAGACTCAGGAGATTCTTCGTCGCGGTGGGTGCGGGAGCGGGGGAACGCGAGTGGCGGACGTCGCATGGATCGACATCGAGCTGGTGCCGCGTCCGGTGCTGCACTCGACTCAGAACGGTCAACCCGAGCGCGGAGTCGTCTACTTCGGGAAGCCGTTCACGATCCCCTTCGATCCGGCCTCGGCGTCGGAGACCACTCGGGCCTACGCCCTGGAACGCGCGGACGTGTCCCGCTTCCGCCGGATGGTGCTGCCCCTCAACCTCGACCCCCGGCCGGGTGAACCGCTCACCTCGGTGGCGGTGAAGGCGGTCGCCCACCCCGCGGACGGCCGGACCCTGTTCCTGGACCCCACGCCCCTGCGCCTCGCCTCGTCCGGCACACGTGACTCCAGGGTGTCGGTCACCGCCGGCTTCGGGCTGGTGCAGTCCCAGGCGGAGACCGGCTCCCAACGCCCGCGGGAGGAGCCCTACCTGGTGGCCCGCGGGACGCGCACGGGAACCGTCCAATGGGAGCTCACCAGGCGGTCGGGCCAGGGCCTCGACGGCATCTACGAACTCACGGCGATCGTCGAGATGCCCCCTGACACCAGGGGCGAGGTGGAGCTCTCGGCGGCGGCCGCCGTCAACAAGAAGCGCGTGGGCGTCATCGGCTACACCGCCCTGCTGACGCCGGACGTGAAGTCTCTGTCCCTGCCCTGACCGGGAGAAGGGCACGCGGCGCCGACGTCAGCGCCAGTGGCCGATGAAGGTCAACGCCCCCCAGTCCCGGTACTCGGGGAACGCCCGCCGCGTGCGCCGCTGAGCGTGGCGGAACGCGTCGCGCTTCGGGTGACCCTGCCCGAGGTGGCTGTACAGCTCCTCGAAGAACAGCGTCGCGGCCGCGGCCGTCACCGGCCAGAGGGCGCCGATCACGGTGGCCGCACCGGCCAGCAGGAACGCGGCGGGCAGGCCCCGGTGGTTGTCGTTGGCGTCGTAGCGGCCCAACGCCGACTCGCAGGCGCTCAGCGTGACCAGCTCGACGCCCCGCAGGTCGAGCGTGAGGATCTGGTGGGCGAACAGCCGCCCCTCCCCGTCCTCGTCGGGTTCCAGGAACACGCAAGCGGGCCGTGCGGCACCCAGGGCCCGCCGGTGCCGCGCGGCGAAGCGCGTCGCCGGTTCCATCGCCGCCAGGTACTGCGACAGCGCGGTGTCGTACTCCCCCGCCGCGGCGCAGCGCTTGGCGTACCGCGTGCGCCGGGTCAGCACGACCCACTCCAGCATCGCCGCGTAGGTGTCGGCGAACCCCCGGTCGTACCGGTCGATCCGGCACAGCAGCCGGATCACCTCGTCGAGGTCGTCGTCGCGGACGTGCAGGGCGGCGTGGGCGAGCGTCGCGGCACGCGCGCGGGGCGGCATCCGCTGCCGGTCGCACTCGGCCTCGACCGCCGGGATGAGCTCGCCGTACGCGAGGGCATCGGCCGGGCAGCGCAAGGTGTTCTCGACGGTCCTGTGGGCCAGCCGCCCCCAGAACTCCGGGTGCAGCGAGAGGCCGTCGGGGGCCGCGTACGCCGCGTGGACCTCCTCCCACAGCTCGGGGAGGTCATCGGGGTGGACCACGGCCGACAGGACGGAGAGAAGGCCCAGGCGAGCGTCGGCGGAACCGCCGTCGCGCAGGCCGCGGGCCGGTCCCTCCAGGTCGCTGCGGAGCCGGCGCCGGGGTGCGCGCCCGCGGTGCCGCCACACCGGGGCCAGCGCCTCCAGGAAGTGCCACTTGTCGTGCAGCGGCACGTGGGCGTCGCTGATCTCGTCGGCCGCCGCCTCGGCCACCCGCCAGTGCTCGGCCGCGCGTTCCGGCTCGGCCACGGCTCGCAGCGCCGCCACGCGGGCCCTCTTGATCTGACACTCCGTCCGCAACCTCGCCGGTCCGGTGCGCAGGGCCCGGTCCAGGTAGCCCATCGCCATCGGCAGCATGTCGTGCGCGCCCGGCATCCCCGCGACGGGACTGCTCAGCAGCCGCCCGTCCGCAGGCCAGTCGACGGGCTGCCCGTCGGCCGCGTCGAGGGCGGTGAATCCGCAGAGCCGGTAGGGCCAGACCCACTGCAGGAAGGAACCCTCCATGTCCTCGGGGTCCAGGACGACGCAGTACGGTCCTGCCACCAGCCACCCCGCGGCCTGCAAGGTGGCGGCCAGCGCCGCCTTCTCGTCCGCGAGCGCGATCCGGCCGTGCCGGGAGAACCGCCCACCGCGCCGGTTCAGTCGGGCGATGATCCGCTCCGAGACATGGATCTGCTGCGACGCCACACCGAGCGCGAACATCATCCGGTCGGTCGTGGGCACTCTTTCGAGGCTCAGCCGAGTGATCTCCACGAAGAGATCGGCGACGGTCCACCAGGGTGACTCCCGCTCCCGGTCCCACCGGGCCGCGGCCAGTTCGAGGACCAACCGCGAGAAGAAATAGGCGTGATCGGGGTCGTCGTCCAGCAGGTCGTGACAGACGCGGGCCACCACGGCCAGCGCGGCTTCGTCGAGGTCCGGCGTCCCGGTGGATCGAGCCACCTCGACCGCGGTGTCCACCGCGACGCTGCGGTCGGCCACCCGCAGGGCCAGCACGTACAAGTCACTGAGAGGCGCGCCCAGTTCCATACGCGGCCCTCCCCCGAAGCCCCGGCCTCGCCGCCAGTATGTCCCACGCCGTGCCCGGGGCGGGACTCCGGCACCGAACCGGCCGGTAGCCCTTGAGGGTGTCAAGTACCGCACGTCATAAGGGTGTTGGAAGTATCAACCTCACCTGTCACACTGACCCCAGGGGGAGCCCGGTCGGGGAGGGGCCATGTCCGTCGGCATGTCACAGGCGGTTGAGCCGGGGTGGGCGGAGTTCGGGCGGCAGTTGCGCCTCCACCGGCGGCGGGCCGGACTCACCCAGCTGCAGCTCGGCCGGCGGGTGGGCTATCACCACAGCTTCATCAGCAGGCTGGAGAGCGGGCTGCGGGAGCCGCCGTTCGACCTGGTGAACCGCCTTGACGCCGTCCTCGGCACCGGTGGCCAGCTCGCCGCGGTCATCGCCACGCCGCGGCAGTCGCTGTGCGCACCGGGGCGCTTCCTGACGGCACCCACCCTGTTCTCCCCGATCCCCGGAGCGGACGCCCCGGGCAATGAGGTGCCCCTGACCACCGAGACCTGGCCCGCGCGGCTGCCCGACGAGGGTCTGGCCTGCCCGCTGCACGGCGCGGTGGGCTGCGCGACGCCCGACCGGAGTTCGGTCACGGACCTGCTGAACGGGCTGGCCAAACCGTACGACCGCGCCGGCGAGGTGGTCGGCGCCGACGTGGAGCTGCTGCACGGCCTCACCGCCGTCCTCGCCTGTCTGATCCGCGAGGCGTTCGCCCAGGTCACCGACGCGTGCATGACCACCGTGGAACGGCTCCTGCGCGGTGTGGCCCGCTGGGCCGAAGCGGTCAACGCCACCGGCCGCCTGCCGTACGGCCAGTTGCGGCTCGCCGCCCAGTACGCCCAGGTCGCCGGGCGCCTGCGGATGGAGCGGGGGCAGAGCGGCGTCGCCATGGCCTGGTTCGGGCACGGCCTGCGCTGGGCGGACGCCGCCCAGGACGCCGAGGCCCGGGCGACGCTCCTCAGCGACATGTGCACCCTCGTCCGGCTCGACGGGGACGCCGCGTCGATGCTCGTGTACGCGGAGGCCATCGGCGCGGTGGACGCCAAGCGGCGCTGGATGACGACCCTGGCCGACCTGTACCAGGCGCGCGCCTACGCGCTCAGCCACGACGCCGCCGCGTGCCGGAGGCACGTCTCCATGGCCCGGCGCAGGTTCGCCCGCCTGGACGACCGGGACCGCCTGGAGGCGCCCTGGCTTTCGGGGGCCGAGGGCGTGCTGCGTCTGGAGTCGGCGATCGGCGGGGCGCTGCGCGACCTCGCGGTGATGACGGACGACCGCGCGGCGGCCCGGCGCGCGATCGAGGCCACCGCCCGGTCGTACGCGCTGCTTCCGCCCGTGATGCACACCACGCGCCTGCTGCTCACGCTGCGCCTCGCGGACAGCTGGGCGTGTGCCGGTGACCCCCTCGCGGCGGTCGCGCTCGCGCGGCCTGTCCTGAAAGAGGCCGTGCGCGCACGCGAGTTGATGATCACCGCCGAGTTGCGCGGACTGCACGGCCGGCTCACCGGGCGCTGGGGTGACCTGCCCGAAGTCCGGGAGTACCGCGAGCGCCTGCGGGAGATGTCGGAGTGACGCCGGGGCCGCCCCCGCGCGCTTGCCAGTTCTTGACAGGACGTACCGGAGGCCCGAAATCCATTGACCGCGGCCCGGGCCGGTGTGAGGGTTCCGCCAGCCATGGGAGTGACATGTCACCGTCAGTGTCGTAGCGGATCGGCGGGCGCGACCGCGAGAACTGACGCACACGTGCTTCCCCCCTGGCTCAGCGGAGCCCCCACACCTCTCACAAGGAGCCGTGATGCTCAGAAGATCCGCAGCGGCCGGGATAACCCTGGCCATGGCACTCGGAGGGGTGGTGGTTCCGGCGTCCTTCGCCTCGGCCGCACCCCCCGCGGCCAAGCCGGACCCCCGCGCGAAGGCCGTCGCCGCCGCCGACAAGGCGGCGCGCAGCGGCCTCGACTCGCTCGCCAAGGGCCCTGAGGAGCAGTACGACCGGCACCAGGTCATCCCCTGGGGCAAGGGCCTCTACTCGGTCGCGTACGAGCGCACCTACCGCGGTCTGCCGGTGGTGGGCGGTGACGCGGTGGTCCTCGCCGACGGCAAGGGCAAGGTCCGCTCCGTCCACTCCGCGACGGACGCGACGATCTCGGTCACCACCAAGGCCAGGGTGAAGGCCGCGCAGGCGGTCAGGACCAGCCGCACGAAGCTGGCGTCGGTGAAGAAGGTCGCCTCCAAGCGCCTGGTGGTCCGGGTCAAGAAGGACGCGCCCGCGCTCGCCTGGGAGACCGTGCTGACCGGCAGGACCAAGGCGGGCGACCCCAGCAGGCTGCACGTCTTCGTCAACGCGCTCACCGGCAAGGTCGTCGACACCTACGACGACGTGCGCGCGGGCAGCGGCCGCAGCAAGTGGAACGGCCCCAGCCCGCTGACCATCGACACCTCCCGGTCGGGCACCAACTACGTCCTGCGCGACACCACACGGCCCGGACTGCAGTGCTCGGACTACAGCGGCGGCCTCTTCACCAAGGCCACGGACGACTGGGGCACCGGCGACCCCAAGAGCCGCGAGACCGGGTGCGTGGACGTGATGTTCGCCGCGCAGAAGCAGTGGAACATGTTCAAGGAGTGGTTCGGCCGCAACGGTCACGACGGCAACGGCCGCAGCTGGCCGGTGCGCGTGGGCCTCAACCAGCTCAACGCCTACTGGGACGGCTCCTCCGTCACCATCGGCCACAACAGCGCCAACGAGTGGATCGCCGGGGTCGACGTCGTCGCCCACGAGTTCGGCCACGGCCTGGACTCCAACACCCCCGGCGGGGCGAACAACGAGAGCGGCCTCGGCGAGGCCACCGGCGACATCATGGGCGCCCTGACCGAGGAGTACATCAACCAGCCCGCCCCCTACGACACGCCCGACTACACCGTCGGGGAGATGGTCAACCTCCAGGGCCGCGGCCCGATCCGGAACATGTACGACCCGAGCCGGGTCAACAACGACCCCAACTGCTACTCCGCGTCGATCCCCGGCACCGAGGAGCACAAGGCGGCCGGGCCGATGAACCACTGGTTCTACCTCCTCGCCGAGGGCTCCAACCCCGGCGGTGGCAAGCCCACCAGCCCCACCTGCAACAACAAGCCGGTGACCGGCGTGGGCGCCAAGAACGCCGGCAAGATCTTCTACGGCGCCATGCTGCTCAAGACCAGCGGCATGACGTACAAGCGCTACCGCACCGCCACCCTGACCTCGGCGAAGAACCTGGACGCGAGCTGCGACCTGTTCAACGCCACCAAGGCCGCCTGGGACGCCATCAGCATCCCGACGCAGACCGGTGACCCGACCTGCGAGGGCCAGCAGAACGACTTCTCCCTCGGCCTCACCCCGGCCTCCGGGAAGGTCGAGCCCGGCGCCTCGGCCACGGCCACGGTCAACACCTCGACCGTCACCGGCAGCGCCCAGCAGATCTCGCTGACCGCCACCGGCGCCCCGACCGGAGTCAGCGTCTCGTTCGACCCGGCGACCGTCACCTCCGGCGCCAACTCCACCCTGAAGGTCAGCACCTCGGCGTCCACCACGGCCGGCACCTACCCGATCACCGTCACGGGCACCGCGGGCACCAAGACGCACACCGCCCAGTACACGCTGACGGTCGGTGGCGGCGGCAACCCGACACCGCCGCCGGACATCGACGTGGCCAAGGTGCAGGCGCACCTGACGCAGCTCAACACCATCGCCTCGCAGAACGGCGGCAACCGCCGCGCCACCGGGGCCGGTTACCGCGCGTCGCTCGCCTACGTCAAGGGCAAGCTAGAGGCCGCCGGATACACGGTCACCGAGCAGACCTGCGCCTCCGGCTGCTCCGCGGGCGCGGGCAACAACCTGATCGCCGAGTGGCCCAAGGGCAACGCGGACAACGTCTACATGTTCGGCGCGCACCTCGACGGCGTGGCCGCGGGGCCCGGCATCAACGACAACGGCTCCGGCTCGGCCGCGATCCTGGAGGCGGCGCTCGCCCTGGCGCAGAACGACCCCGCCATGAAGAACCGCGTCCGCTTCGCCTGGTGGACCGACGAGGAGCAGGGCCTGAACGGCTCCGACTACTACGCGAGGACCCTCAACGGCACCGAGCGCGCCAAGATCAAGGCGTACTACAACTTCGACATGGTCGGCTCGGTCAACGGCGGCTACTTCATCAACAACCTGAACTCGGCGGCCTCGGCCCCGATGAAGGAGTACTGGACGTCCCTCAACCTCGCGCCGCAGGAGAACGTCGAGGGGCGGGGCCGGTCGGACGACGCGTCCTTCCAGCAGGTCGGCATCGCCACCTCCGGCTACGCCACCGGCGCGTCGGCCACCAAGTCCGCGGCCGAGGCCGCGAAGTGGGGCGGCACCGCGGGCCGCGCCTACGACCCCTGCTACCACTCCGGCTGTGACACCAGCGCCAACATCAGCGCCACCGCGCTGAACCGCAGCGCGGACGGGGTCGCCTACACCATCTGGAAGACCTCCGTGGGCGACGATCCCGCCCCCACCGACGACTTCTCGATCTCGGCCGACCCGGCCGCGGGCACCATCGAGCCGGGGTCCTCCGCGAAGGTCACCGTCGCCACGGCCACGACCAGCGGAAACGCCCAGCAGGTACGGCTCTCCGCCGCCGGGGCCCCGGCAGGGGTGAGCGTCTCCTTCAGCCCGGAATCGGTCACCTCGGGTGAGTCCTCCACCGCCACCGTCGAGGTCGCGGCGGGCACGGCCGGCGGTACGTACACGCTGACCCTCACGGGTGCGGGGCAGGTCACCCACACCACCACCTACACCCTCACCGTGCCGGGCGGCGGCGAGACCACCTGGCAGCTGGGCGCCACCTACGCGGCCGGTGACGTCGTGACGTACGACGGCGTCCGCTACCGCTGCGTCCAGGGCCACACCGCCTACCCGGGCTGGGAACCGCCGAACGTTCCCGCCCTGTGGCAGGCCATCTGAGGCCCAGCGGTCCGAACGCCAGCGGTGACCGGTAGTCCCGGCAGGGGACTGCCGGTGACGTAACGGGGCGGTGGGGTGCGCGCACCCCACCGCCCTTCGCCGCCGTCGGGCAGGTGCTAGGAGGCGACCCAGCCGTGCTCCCGGGCCAGTTCGAGCACACAGGCCCGCACGCGCTTGATCTGGTCGCCGGTCAGCGAGCCGACGGAGTCGAGCAGGGCCTCCGTGAGCTCCTGGGCGAACTCGTCGGCCGGGGAGACCTCCCCGTCACCGGGCGCGGTGGCGTCGGACCGGGCCGCGAGGCCGCCGCGCGGCAGCTGGTGGGAGGTGGACTGGTGGACCAGGCGGATGTTCGACGCCTTGGGTCCCTTGTCCCCCATCTCCATGAAGAACTCGACCGTGCTGCCCTCTTGATAGAGGTACTTCTCGCCCACGAGGTCGTTCGCGTGCATGAACACGTCCTCGTCGCCCGTATCCGGAGCGATGAATCCGTATCCGCGGACCTCGTCGAACCGCAGGACCTTCCCCACCGTCAGCACACCCATGCCACCACACCTCGCCACCACCGCACGGGGAGGCGCCGCCCTGTGCGGGCCCCACCGATGACCGATTCTTTACGAACGAACCTACCGTGCCCGGTGTGCGGCGCCCAGGGCGCCCTGTGCCGCCGGGCGCCGCTCACCGGCGGTCCCGTTCCGGTCACCGGTGGTCGCCTTCCTCCGCCAGCGCGCTCAGCACCGCGTCCGCGCAGGAGATGACCCCTTCGATCGAGCCGGGGTCGGGCGTCCAGCAGTCGCTGACGAGGTGCACCGCCTCGCCGGGCAGGGGGCGGCGCACGCGGGGCGCCACCGCGTCGGGGTCGTGTCCCGGCCGCCACACGTGCCAGGCCCCGTCGTGCGGTGGCCGGCTCCAGTCCTGGCGGCGGGCGAGCAGCGGGGCCGCGAGGCCGGGCAGGCCGTGCATGCGCGCGAGGAGACGGTGGGCCCGCTCGGCGGTGATCCGTGCCTCGGTGGCGGGTCCGCTCGGGTACGCGGCGAGGAGCAGCGCCGGGCCTTCGCCGCGGGAGCAGGAGCGGGTGGGAGTGGAGGTGAGGGTGGGGGTGGGCGGCGGGCACGTGCCGCCGTACCAGAGCTGCCGCAGCGGCAGGTCCGTCGTGGCGCGGCCGCGCGTCATCCCCAGGCCCCGCCACCACGCGGTCTCGTACAGCAGGAAGAGCTTGTGCGCGGGCACGGCCTCGACCGCCGCGAGGTCCGCGCGGAGCCGGGGGGTGAAGGGCAGCCCGTCCTGGGCGAGCCGGAGCAGCGGCCCCGGCGGCAGGGCCAGCAGAACCGTGCGCGCGTGCACGCGCAGGTGCTCTCCGGTGGCGCGGCCCCGCGGGTCCTCGAGGGCGAAGGTCAGCAGGTAGCGGGGCGGGGGCTCGCCGCGGCCCGCCGCCGCTCGGGCCGCGCCCGGCTCCGCGCGGTCGATCCGCAGGAGCCGGTGGCCGAGGCGCAGGCTGCCGCCCGCCGCCGTGAAGCGGTCGCACAGGGCGAGGGGCAGGCGCTGCATGCCGTGCCGCAGCGTCACGTACTCGGCGTCGGGCGGGGTGCGGAACAGCAGGCCGAGCTGTTCGGCGGCGTTCTCGCCGCTGGTGCCCACGTCGTAGCCGCCGGTGTCGTGCAGGAAGGCCACGGCCTGCGCGCCGAGGACCGCCCGCAGGGCGTCGGCGTAGGCCGTCCGCCCCAGCGGGAGCCCTCCGACGGCCGCCCGGTCCCGGTGCGCGCGGAACACGGCGGCCATGCGCGCGGCCCGGTGCGCGTCGCCTTGTTCGCGGGCCGTGTGGTGGGCCCTGCGCAGTTCGGTGAAGCCGGGCACGAGGGCGTCGGCCGCGCGCAGCACGAGGTCTCTGGGCGTCAGGCCGCGCTCCCGCTCCTCCAGGTCGTACGGGATCCTCGCGGGGTCGGTCAGCTGGTGCTGGCGCAGGGTCACCCCGCGGACGTGGACGAGGTTCTCGGGGCGTCCGAAGTCGAAGGGCACGAGGTCGCCGGTGAGCCCGGCGCGGGCCACGACGTCGAGGACCCGCCGCAGCCCGCGGTGCAGCCGCATCGCGCCGAGGTCGGCGACCGGGGCCGCCGGCCCCTCCCCCATGCGCACCGTCCACAGCCGGCCGCCCACGCGGTGCGTACGCTCGAAGAGCGCCACGCGACCGCCCGGGGGTTTTCCGGCCGATTCCTCCCCGCAGGCGAGCTGTTCGGCCAGGAAACAGCCGCCGATTCCGGCTCCGACTATCGCGGTGTCGAGTAATGAGGGGGCGGATGACGGCTCTTGAGTGTGCGTCACCGTGTTTGCCCTTGCATGGTTTACCGCACTCTGCTGGTGATCTACAGTCGCGCTCACGCAGACGTCTTAGCACATTCGGGTTTCCCGCTGACTCGCGGACCCGAAAGCACCGCCTCAGCGCGTTGGAGAGATACCCATGATCTTCCGTAAAGAAATCGCCGCCGAAACCGCGCACGCCTACGGCACGTTGGCCGCCTACTTCCAGGACGTACGGTCGTTCTTCGAAGTCCTCAGCGTGCGTTTCAGCCTGCCCGAGTACGGTGTGCGGCTGCGGCCCATAGCCGGGAACGAGCTGTTCTCGAACGCCAACAGCTATCTGCTCTCCGACGACAGCTCCTATCCGTACTACCTGTGGCTGCCCAGCTGGCTCGGGCGCTTCTACATCGACGCCGACCGGATCGCGGACGGCGGGCGCGCCGACGACGTGAGCACCGCGCACGCGCGCCACATCGCCTTCGTCTGGCCGTGGCTCGGCTTCAACGACGCCTACGTCAAGGACGCCGGGGAGCCCGAGTGCTGGTTCGGCGTGGCGGACCCCAGGCCGCAGGACCCACACGAGACGGTCCGCACCACGGCGCAGAGCCTGTTCAACTACTTCCGCCTCGAGCACACCCTCGACGGCGAGCATCAGGGCTGGCTGACCGGCCACTTCACGCCCCACCCCGAGGTCGGCTGCAACCTCACGGGCCGCTGGCACCTGCGGCGGGTGCCGCTGTCGGCGCTCACCACGTACTACGAGGTCGAGAAGAACGTCATCCAGCCCCTCGGCGAGAAGTTCAGCGCGCTCGCGGCCGCCCCGGACGACGACGAGGAGCAGCCGCCGCGGCCGGAGCTGAACGGGCGGCGGCACCCGGATCCGGTCCCCGCCCCTGTGCGATCGTGAACACCTGAGCCCGGACGCTCAGGCCCATAGGGGTCATTGAGGGGTGCCGGAGGGCTTTCCGAAGGCCGTGCGGCCGCAGAACAATCACTCGGAGTCCGAGGTGCCAAGACGAGAGGTGACCCATGCGAGGAATCGACCCCAGCATCTCCGCCATCACTGTGAACTCCGTCCACCTCGAAGGCGGCCCGAGCACCCTTTCCGGAACCATCGCCCTCACCGAGCTGAATGACGTGATCTGCTCCGCGGAGAAGATCAAGATTCGGCACGGAAACGGCTATGAGCACTATGAGTTCATCGACGCTCAGGCCGCCGCGGGCGGGGCCCGGGCGCTGTCCCCGACGAGTGAAGGGGATTCCGTCCCGCTGAAGCTGCGCTGGGTGGGCCGCACGAAAATAGCCGAGTAATCCGGAGGTCCGTCCGGCTCGAATCCCCCATGGAAATCGCGCCCCACCGCCGAGGCGGTGGGGCGCGATTTCCATGGGCGTCTTGCGGTCAGTCGCGTCGGCCCTGCTGGGGCGGGTACTGCGCGTACGGCGAGCCGCTGCGGGCGGGCACCGGCTGCTGGTGGTCGCCGTACGGGGACGCGCCCCGGCCCGGGCCGTCAGGCGTGATGCGGCGCGGCCACCACGCGGCCCGGCCGAACAGGGCCGTGAGGGCGGGCGTGAAGAACATCGCCATCACGAAGGCCGAGATCATGATGCCGAAGGCGACGGCGAACCCGATCTGGGCGAGCGAGACGTCACTGGCCAGCAGCATCGAGGCGAACGTGCCCGCGAGGATCACACCGGCCGCGGCCACCGTCGGGCCCGCGTGCTGGATGCTCTTGGCGGTGGCCTCCCGCGGGCCGAGGCCTTCCTTCGCCTCTTCCCGCAGCCGGGCGACCATCAGGATGTTGTAGTCGGTGCCGATGGCGACCACGAACAAGTACATGATGACCGGCAGGAAGAAGGTCAGGCCCGACTGGCCCTCGATCTCCTGGAAGAGGATCACGCTCGCGCCGAGCGTGGCGCCGAAGCCGAGCGCGACCGAGACCATCAGATAGATCGGTGCGACGACGCTGCGCAGCAGCAGGCCGAGGATGAGCATGATGAGCGCGGCCGCCGTCGGGAAGACCACGGAGAAGTCCCGGTTGACGGCCTTGTTGATGTCGACGAACACCGAGGTGACGCCGCCCACCTTGGTCTCGGTGCCCGGCGGGGCCTGCTCGTGGGCCGTGGTGCGCAGCGGGCCGCGCACGATGTCCATGGCCTCGCGGCCGTTGGGGTCCATCGTCAGGACGGCGTTGAACTCGGCGGTCCTGCCGTCCTTGCTGAGCTGGGCGCGGGAGGCGTCACCGACGCCCTTGACCTGCTTGAGCTCGGCGACGAAGGCCTTCATGTCGGCCTCCTGGAGCTTCTCGCCGTTCGTGGAGCGCATCAGGACGGTGCTGGGGTTGGTGCTGCCCGCGGGCAGGTCCTGGCTCATGGCGTGCAGGGCGACCTGCGACTCCTTCTTGGAGTTCTCGTCCTCCTGGCTGGCGAACGTCGGCTTGTAGCCGAGGGCGCCGAGGGCGAGGACGATCATGAGGAGCCCGGAGCCGACCACGAACCGGCCGGGGCGGCGGGCCACGGACCGGCCGAGGGCCCCGAAGCGGGCCGCGCGCGGCTCCCGCTGCCACGACTTGGACGGCCAGAACACCTTGGTGCCCATGAGGGAGATGATCGCCGGGATCAGCGTGAGACAGGCGATCAGGGTCACGCCGATGGCGATGGCGAGCGCCGGGCCCATCGAGACGAGGAAGCTGAGCGAGGAGAGCAGCAGCGCGAGGAAGCAGACGATGACGGCTCCGGCGGCCGACGCGATGGCTTCGCCGACGCGGCCGACGGCCGAGACCATGGCGGTCTTCGGGTCCTCGCCCAGCCGCAGCCGCTCCCGGTAACGGAACATCAGGAACAGGATGTAGTCGGTGCCGACGCCGAAGAGCACGACGATCAGCAGTGACGACACCGAACTGTCGGCCTTGAGGTGGAACACCTTGGCGCAGGTGGCGATGAGACCGTTGGCGACCTGCGAGACCAGCGTGATCCCGACGATGGTGAGGACGGTGATCGTCGGGCTGCGGAAGATGATCGTCATCAGGACGATGATCAGGCCGATGGTGCCCAGGAAGATCAGTGAGTCGGCTTCCTTGGAGGCCTCCTCGTTGTCCAGCTGGGTGGCCGCGTCACCCGTGACGCCCACCTTCAGACCCGAGTCGGCGACCAGCGGCTTCAGGTCGTCGCGCATGTCCTCGACCGCGTGCTGCTGGCCCTTGTCGCCCGCCTTCACGTCGGCCATCGACACCATCACCGTCTGCACTTTCTTGTGCGGCGACGGCGGCACGGTGATGACCTGCTCGACCTTCTCGTACTTCTTGGCCTTCAGGGCCTTGCCGACCTTGTCGACCCTCGCGGAGTCGGCGGCGTTCAGGGCCTTGCCGTCCTCGCGCGTGAACACCACGATCGCCGAGGGGCTGAAGCCCTTGGGGAACGCCTTCTCCTGGATCTTCTGGGCCTGGATCGACTCGTAGTGCTTGGGAAGGAACTCTGCTTGGTCGGTGGTGGTGGTCAGCGAAGGGGCGAAGCCGATCACGGCCGCCCCGGCGATGAGCCAGGTGATGATCACCAGCCACCGGTGGCCGACGACAAAACGTCCTAGGGCTTTGAACACGGTTCCTTCCTCCACTCCGAATCGCTCCGGAGTACTTGGTCTTCTGCTCTTCCAGGGGGGTTCTGGTGTCACCCGGCGGGCGACGGCGCGGGGGCGCAGAACGGGGCGACGAGGCCCGGCAGCGCCTCCTCCGCGAAGCGCAGCCCTTCGGCGACGTCCACGTCACGGATCCGGACGGCGCCCTTCCCGGCGGCCGTCGTGGCGGTCAGCGTGCAGAGTCCGGCTCTGCGCTGGGCGTACGACTGTCTGCCGGTGAAGCCGACGATCCGGTCGCGCCGCAGCGCCACCGTGCGGCGCACGAACGTGCCGTGCCGTACGACGACGTAGTCGCCGCTGAGCGCGTGGCCGAGCCCTCGGTAGGCGTCCCGCGCCAGCGGGTAGCCGGCGGCCGCGGTGAGCAGCGCGGCCGCCGCCGCGGTCCACCAGGGCAGCGGTCCTGCCGCCGTCCCGGCCCCGGCCAGAGCAGCGGCTCCGGCCGGGGCCAGCAGGCAGCCGCGCACCAGGCGGCGGCGCAGCGCGGGCCGGGGGTGACCGCGCAGCGCCGCTCGCGCGATCGGCGACGACACCTCGTTCAGGACGTCGGCCGTGACCCGGTGCGCGGAGTCCAGGGGCGCGGGCGGCAGCAGCTGCGCCGGGTGGGAGAGGCGGCCCGCGGGCCCGCCGAGGCCCGTGGCCAGGAGGGTGAGCCGGGCGGCCGCGACCGCGCGCAGCGGCAGCGGCTGGCTGAGCTCGACGCCGCAGACGCGCCGTTCGGCCACGGACACCGAACGGGACGTGAGCAGGCCGCGGGTGAGGTGCAGGGAGCCTTCCGGCTCCCGCTCGATGCGGTGCCCGTACCAGGCCTCGGCGAAGGTCACGAGGGAGCCCGCGACGCCGATGGCGAGGAGCACGGCCGTCACGACGGCGACGGCCACCGCGAGCGGCAGCGCGTCGAGGCGGTCCCAGGCGTCCCGCGCGACCCCGCTGTCGGTGAGGTCGAGCCCGAGGGTGTCCAGGAGCTTGGAGCCGCCGGTGACCACGGCCAGGACGCCCGCGAGGCTGGTGACGGTCAGCGGCGCGTACCGGGCCCAGGACCAGCGCAGGCGCGCGAGCGGCACCGGAAGGGCGGGGGCCGCGTCGGTGCCGCCCGGGCCGCCGCGGTGCAGGAGCAGCGCCCGGAACTGCACCGCCTGGGCGCGGGAGATGCCGTCGAGGACCAGCTCGTCGTCCTCGCTCTTGCCGGTGTGCTGGCCCGTGCCGACCTTGACGGCGGCGAGGCCGAAAAGGCGGTGCACGGGGTTGGCGGTGAGGTCGGCGCTGCGGACGCGGTCGCGCGGTATCGACTTGTCGGTACGGAACAGCAGGCCGGAGTGGAGCTCGACCTCGCCGTCGGTGATCCGGAAGCGGGTGGTGCGGTAGCGGACCCACTCGTGGCCCGCCTGCACGGCGGCGACCACGATGTAGGAGCCGAGCACGATCCAGCCGTGGGTGTTGAGCAGGTCACGGGCCAGGAACATGGTGCCGAGCAGGGCGGCGGCCGGGCCCGCGAGCCAGCTGACACTCACGACGACCATGCGCGGGTGCAGCCGCTGCCAGGGCTCCTCGGCCACGGGGGGCACGGGGGCGCGGGGCGGGCTCGGCACGTCGGGGCCCTTCGTCGCCGTCGTCACGTGCCGTCCTCGTGCAGGGCGCGGACGCGCTCGGTGAGGTCGCGGACCATGTCGGTGGCGAGCGTGTCGTCCAGGCCCGCGATGGTGACCGGGCCCGCGGCGGAGGCGGTCGTCACGGTCACCGCGGACAGGCCGAACAACTGCATGAGCGGGCCCCGCTTGGTGTCCAGGGTCTGGATGCGGGTGAACGGCACGACGCGCCACTCCCGGACGAACCAGCCCGACGCGGCGCACACCGCGGCGTCACCGGCCTCCCAGCGGTGCACGCGGTAGCGGTACCAGGGGGTGAGCAGCGCGTAGCCGACGCCGAGGGGGCACAGGACCGCGAAGGCGGGCCACAGCCACGACGGCGCGTCGGGGAGCAGCGCCAGGGCCGCGACGGCGGCCAGGACCGGCGCGACGACCAGCACGTTCTGCGTCGTCCACCAGTAGACGGCGCGACGGTCCAGGCGTCGGCCCGGCCGCGGCCCGGCCGGGGCGTGCGGCGGGTCCGGCTCCGGTGCCGGCACCGGCTGCCGCGTCTCGTGTGGCACTGCTCCTCCGCCCCTTCGGCCTGCTTCGTGACACCAGCCAAACAAGCGGGGCGGTGGAGCAGGCAGAGCGGTTCGTGTGGAGTGGAAGCGACCAAGGTTGCAACTTCGGCGGCGCGCTACCCACTTTCGTACGCTCCCCTGTGTCCTATGGACCACATGTGCGTGTGGGGCGCGGGGGCGCCGTTAGGGTGACCGCGTGATAGGGCCGATTCGATGGTTGGGCCGCAGCGCCGTTCAGGACACCATCCTCGTCGCCGCACTCATCGCACTCAACGTCTTCGTCGCCTTCTGGAGCGGCTTTCCCCGAGAGGATCATCCGCGGTTTGGGCCGTGGGCGGGGTTGGGGTTGCAGGTGGTTGTGGTGGTGGTGTTGGTGGTGCGGCGGGTGTGGCCGTTGTTGGTGTTGGGTGTG
>NZ_JOJM01000050.1 GCF_000720325.1 Streptomyces sp. NRRL B-1347 | reverse complement strand
CTGTACTTCGGCGGCGCCGTCATCACCGTCCTGCGAGCCCGCTCCTACAAGACCGTCGCCTTCCCCGTCCTCTACCTGGCACCGGTCGTCGCCACCCTCACCCTCGGCTACGCCGCCTGACAGCAGTCCCAGGGAGCCGGGGTGTCGACCGCTCCGACATCCCTCGTGACCCGGTTGAACCGTGGTCGTACATGTTCTCCGTCACGATGTGCAGCCCGCTCGTATCTCGCCCGGTCTCGTCAACTCGCGCGGGCAGCCGACCGGACGGGCGGGATCCATCGCCCGGATGTTATGACGAAGTGTTAGTAGGCGCGGGGCGCCCGGGTCAGTAGCTTCGATGAGTGACGGGCGGTGCGGGCGCCCGTCCGCGCGATCCCCCCACAACCGCTTCGAGATGAGGCCCTCGTGAGCCGTAGACAACTCCCCCGTCTGCTGACCGCATCCGTCGTCCTGGCCCTCGGCGCCGGGACCTTGGCCACCTCCGGCCCCACCGCGGCCGCCGCCCCCTCCGCCAACGGCACCGCACAGAGCCGCGCCGCCGCCCCCTACTGCTACGACGAGCCGTCGCAGCCGAACGCCGACGTGAGCGACCTCAAGGCGTCCTTCAACTCCTCGAACTGGATGCGCACCCTCCAGACCATGTACAAACGGCGCTGGCCCAGCGGTGAGGCGCTGGCGATCGCCCAGGCCAAGGACAAGTACTGGGACCAGTTCGTGAACAAGCAGAGCTTCGAGGGATTCGCCGAGTCGATGATGGTGGCGATCCACGAGGAGACCCACATGTGGGACCTCGACCCGTCCCGGACCAGGTGGGACGTCTCCATCGCGGCCTGGGTCAACGCCGGTCAGCAGGCCCTGACCGTACCCGTGCACGGCGGCTTCCCCCGCAAGGAGATCCTGCCCCTGATCAAGGACAGCCTCAGCTCCTCCATGGACAACATCTACCTGCGGGACAGGACCCAGGGCGAGTACCGCCTCCAGGGCGTGCTCGCGGAGCAGAACGCCGGTCTCACCGGACTGCCCGCGGTGACGGTGGTCCAGGAGTACATCAAGGGCGTCGGCGCCAGCAACGCCCGGGACATCGCCGCAACCAACCTGCGCTACCTGCTGCTCTATCTGCGCGTCGCCAAGGACAAGCACCCCGACTACTGGGCGAAGATCAAGGCCGAGCCCAAGCTGCGCGACCTGGTCCTGACCCAGTTCCTGCGCACGGCGTACTGGCTGGAGAAGTCCGCGCCGTACACCGGCAAGCTCGGCAGCCGCGACGCCGACAAGATCACCGCGACGAACTACGCCCCGGAGAACATCGCCGTCCTGGAGGAGTTCACCGGCCGTAAGGTGCGTGTCGACGCGCAGAAGAACTGCACCGCCTGAGCCCGCGCGGGCTTCTCACACCCGGCCGAACACCGCCCTCCTGCCGCACACCGCCCGCCGTCAGGGCGGCTGCGCCGGAAGCAGCAGGAGGGCGGTCGCACTGCCCATGAGGGGCGCGCAGTCCGCCACAAGGCCCGTCATGCCGCGCGGCTACCGGACCACCCCGGCATCGTCACCGCGTACAACATGATCGAGCCGGAGAACCCCCCTGGTCGGGCCTCCCTTCGGCAGCCACGTCAGTGCCCACCAGTTGGCTCGGCCCGCCAGGGTGAGGAAGGCCGGTACCAGGATTCCCCGTACCACGGTGGCGTCGAGGAGCACGGCGACGGCGAGGCCGGTGCCGAGGAGCTTCAGGACCGTCAGGCCGGACGTGGCGAGGACCCCCGTGACCAGGGCCACCGCGAGGGCGGCCGTGGTGACGAGGCGGCCGGTGCGGGCCACGCCCTCCACCACGGCGTCCCGGTTGTCCAAGCCCCGCAGCCACTGCTCGCGCACCCGGGAGAGCAGGAAGATCTCGTAGTCGATCGCGAGTCCGAAGGCGACGGCCGCCATGAGCAGGGGCAGCGTCAGGTCAAGGGCGCCCGTGACGGTGAACTCGCCGAGCACGCCCCGCAGATGGCCGTCCTGGAAGATGTGCACCACGAGGCCGAAGCTCGCCGTCAGGCTCAGCGCGCCCACGAACAGTGCCTTGAAGGGCAACAGCACACTGCGGGTCAGCAGGAAGAGCATCACCCACGTGGTGCCCGCGAGTAGTCCGCCGGCCAGGGGAAGGCGCTCGGCCACCGCCGCCTTGGTGTCGGCGAGCATCGCCGCGCGGCCCGCCACCTGTGCCCCCTCGGGGGCTGCCGAACGGAGGTCGGCCACAAGCCGCTGGGCGGCGGCCGTTTGGGGTTCCGCGGTGCCGACGACGGTCAGCACCGGGCCGAGCCCGGGCAAGGACGCGGGGCGGACCGTGGCCACGTCGTCCAGGGCGGCCACCCGCTGCCGGTACGCGTTGGCGTCCGCGGCCTCGGGCAGCACCACCGTGAGGGTGCGCTCGGCGGGCGCGGCGAAGCGTGCTCGGATCTCCTCGCCGGTCGCATGGGCCTCGGTGCTCGCCGGTAGCGTCCGCTCGTCGACGAGCCCGAACCGGACGTGCCCGAACGGCATCGCGCAGAGCACCAGGGCCACGGCGCAGCCGATCCCGTACAGCGCGGGCCGTCGGGTGATCACCTTCGCGGCTCGCCGCCACAGCGGGCTGTCGGGGCGCCCGGTGCGCCCGATGCGCTCGCCGAGCAGAAGCAGCAGCGGCGGTACGACGGCCATGGCCGCGGCCGCCGCGAGGAGTGCCACCGCCATGCCCGCGCAGGCCATGGAGCGCAGGAACGGCAGCGGCAGCACGAGCAGCGCCGCCATCGCGAGGGCCACCGTGCAGGCCGAGACCACCACCGTGCGTCCGGTGGTGCGCACCGTGCGCGCCACCGCGTCGGGCACGTCGCGGCTGTGGCCCAGCTCCTCGCGGAACCGCGTGATGAGGAAGAGGCCGTAGTCCACGGCGAGGCCGAAGCCGAGCGCCGTCGTGAGGTTCATCGCGAAGACCGACACCGGCATGGCGTACGTCAGCGCCCGTAGCAGCGCCGTCGTGCCCGCGACGGCGAGCACGCCGATCACGACGGGCACCAGCGCGGCGAGCAGCGAGCGCAGCGCCACCACGAGGAGCAGCAGGGTGAGGGGTGCCGCGATCAACTCGGCGGTGACGAGGTCCCGTGCGCTCGCCTCCGCGGCCTGCACGCTCACCCAGGAGCCGCCGGTCGCGGAGACGGCGAGGGGCCCGCGCCGGCCCGTCAGCTTCGGGACGAGGTCGCGGGCGGTGGCCGTCGCGTCCCGGTCGGCGCCCGCGAGGTCGGCGGTGACCAGGGCGGCCCGTCCGTCCTTGGAGCGCAGCGATGCGTCGGACGTGCTCCAGTACGAGCGCGTCGAGGCCACCCCGTCGGCCGCGGCCAGCTCCCGCGTGAGGCGAAGGCCCGCCCGTCGGGCGGCGGCCGCGTCCACCCCGGTGGCAGACCGGGCGAGGAGCACCAGGTCCGGCGGGGCCGCGCCCGCGCGGGCCAGCGTCGCGGCCGCCCGGTCCGCCTCGGTGCCCTTCGCGGTGTAGCCCCCGTTGGCGAGTCGCTCGTGCGTGCCCGCGCCCGCGACCGCGCAGAGGGCAGCCACCAGGGCGGCGAGCAGCAGCACGAGGCGGGGACGGGCATCCCGGAGACGCGGGCGGGCGGTCACTCGCGTCATGCGGCCCGGAAGAAGAGGACCGCGTTCTGACCGCCGAACCCGAAGGCGTTGCTGAGGGCGCCCGTCATCCGGTGGGCCCGGGGCGCCTTGGTGACGACGTCGATGTCCAGGCCCTCGTCGAGCTGGTTGAGGTTGGCGGTGGGCGGGACGAGCTGTCGCTCCAGGGAGAGCACCGTCACCGCGGCTTCCACTGCCCCGGCGGCGCCCAGCGTGTGGCCGATGGTGCCCTTGACGGAGGTCACCGGGGGTGTGCCCGATCTGAAGAGGGCGCCGAGCAGGTTCGCCTCGATGCGGTCGCCCTGCGGGGTCGAGGTGCCGTGGGCGTTGACGTGGTGGACGTCCGCGGGTTCGGCACCGGCGTCGGCGAGTGCCGCTTCGACGGCCCGCCGTGCGCCGTCGCCGTCCGGCCGGGGGCTGGTGGCGTGGAAGCCGTCGGCGGAGGCTCCGTAACCGGCGAGGTAGCCGCGGATGCGGGCGCCGCGGGCGCGGGCGTGCTCCGGGCGCTCCAGGACGACGATCCCGGCGCCCTCGCTGAGTACGAAGCCGTCCCGGTCCACGTCGAAGGGGCGGGACGCGGCGGCCGGATCGTCGCGGCGCTGGGAGAGGGCGCCGAGCCGGTGGAAGGCGGCCGAGCCCATCGGTACCCGGGCGCAGTCGGTGCCGCCCGCGATCGCGATGTCGCAGGATCCGGAGCGCAGCAGGTCGCGGGCGATGCCGAGTGCGGTGGCCCCGGAGGCGCACGCCGTCGACGTGGTGAGGCAGGGCCCGGTCGCGCGCAGGTCCATCGAGACCTCGCCGGCAACCATGTTGGGCAGCGAACGGGGCAGCGTGAGGGGGGAGATGGCGTTGACGCGGCCCTCGGCGAGATGGCGGTAGGCATCCGCCCAGGTGTCGCCCCCGGCGGCGGCCACGCCGAGGACGACGGCGACGCGCGTCGCGTCCCAGGACTCGGGGTCCAGTGCGGCGTCCGCCACCGCCTGGCGGGCGGCCACCATGGCGAGCTGGGTGAACCGGTCGATGCGCCAGGTGAGCCGCGGGCCGAGCAGGGCGGCGGCGTCGAAGTCCGGCACCCAGCAGGAGAAGTCGACGGGGAGACCGGCGAGGACCTCGTCACGCGCCGCGAGACCACTGCCCGCGCAGATCCCCGTCCAGGACTCCTCGACACCCACCCCCGCGGGGGTGACGAGGCCGAGCCCCGTGACGGCCATGTCCCGCGCCGTCACCGGACCGCCTTCCGCAGGGACTCGGCGGCTCCCGCCTCGCCGACGGCCGCGGTCAGGTACTCGGCGGCCTCGGCGAGCGTCATGTCCGCCCGGTCCTCGGGCAGGCTCACGCCGAGGGTGTCCGCGAGCACCATGCCCAGCTCGAGGCGGGCGAGTGAGTCGAATTCCAGCGCCTCGAAGGTGGCGTCCGGGCGGATCTGATCCTCCGGCACGCCGAAATGCTCGGTGAGCAGGCGGACCATCACGTCGTAGACGGGCTCCATCGTTGTTCTCCTTCGCGTCGGTGGGGGCAGGGTTGTGTGGGGCGTCTCGGGTCGTCGCCGCCGACGTGCACGGTGCCCTCGCACGCCCGTCGTACGGAACAGTGAGAATGAGCCCGGGAACGCACATGCCCGGCCACGGCAGTGACTCTGCTGAGCACGATCGCTGCCTTCACATGCACAGCGTCTCTTTCCATCAGGCCGCCGGTGCAGAGGCGGCGGGGATCACAGCGGCGATCCCGGACACCGGAAACGCCCCATGGCACGTGAGAGGGAACGGGATGGGCAGCAAAGCATGTTGTTTTCCCATCACTTCATGCCGATACCGGATTTCGCGCCCAGTCTGACCATGGCGGGAGCGAAAATGGCGCTACCGGCACGCGGATTCCTCCATTGGGAGGACGTACGAAACGCGCCAGAAACCACGGACCCGGAACCTGGAATTCGCGGGGCGGACCCGGCCGTGCCGCCCGTGGCCGCGGCCGGGGCCGGGGCCCGCGGAGCTGCCGCGCCGACCGGTTCGGGCAGGAAACGGGCACCGCCACGCCCGCATACGGAGGCGCGAGCCAGCGCGTCCTGCGACTATGCCCCGCCAAACGGAAGGAATGCGGGCACGATCAGCGTCTGAACGGGCCCGCGTGTCACCGGGGCGGGCTGGTAGAAAACCAGGTGTCACGGACACATGGGCGGCAATGGCTTTCCGATTCGGGGGAATCGATGTCCGCGACGGGGCCGCGCACCTGCGCCTGGCCCCGCCACTGAGGGGGAACACGTGGCCGTCCCAGGGGACGGCACGACGAGACCGACAGCGCCGGACGACCGAGCAGCGGTCCGCGAGCGCGGTCGACTGACCATCCTCCACAGGCCGGGCCCCGTGACGACGACCCCGTCCGGGCCCCGGCCCGCCGTCGCCGCCGAGCCGCAGCCGTCCCCCGCGGCCGGCTCGGCGGCGGCGCGCCTCCATACCACTGACTGCCGATTGGCCCGTGCTTCGCAGCGCCGCAGCAGTGAGGATGGTGGTCTCATCGACGCCGAGCTGGGGAGATCTGTGATGCAGGTGGCCGTGGTCACGTTCGACGGGTTCAACGAACTCGACAGCTTCATCGCTTCCGCGCTCGTCAACCGGTGCCGCAAGGACGGCTTGGAGGCCTTCATCACGACGCCGACGCCGCGCGTCACTTCGATGAGCGGCGTCGAGGTGGCCGGGCAGCGCCCCATGGAGTTCGTCGCCGAGGCCGACGTCGTACTGATCGGCAGCGGGGTGAAGACGCGGGACGTGGTCGCCGACGACCGGCTGATCTCCCGGCTGTCGCTGGACCCCGGGCGCCAGCTCATCGGCTCGCAGTGCTCCGGAGCGCTGGTGCTCGCCCGGCTCGGGCTGCTGGCAGGCATGCCGGCCTGTACCGACACGAAGTCCCGGCCCTTCGTCGAGGCCTGCGACGTCACCGTGCTGGACGCTCCGTTCCACGCCGAGGGGAACATCGCCACGGCGGGCGGCTGTCTGGCCTCCCAGTACCTCGCGACCTGGGTGATCACCCGAACGCTCGGGCAGGACGCCGCGCGTGCCGTCCTCGACTACGTGGCTCCGGTCGGCGAGAACCAGGAGACCGTCGAGCGTGGCCTGCGCGCGGTGCACATGGGCGGGCCCGTCTTGCGCTGACGCGCCAGCCGCGTACTGGCGAGTGGCACTCAGCCGCCCGGGCCAGGCGCGATCCGGCCGTCCGCCCTTCAGGAGAGTGGGGTGCTGCCGTCGGCCTCCCGCCAGAAGGTGTCGACCCGTGCGTTGAACGCTTCCGGGGACTCCTGGAACGGTTGGTGCGCCTCGAGCGGCAGGACCTCGAAGCGGGCGCCCGGCACGGCGTCGGCCACGATCCGCCCCAGTCGCGGTGGTGTGGCGATGTCCCGTTCACCGGCCAGGACGAGGGTCGGCGCCGTGATTCCGGGCAGCCGGTCGAGCGTGTCGTGCCGCATGAACGCCTCCAGTTGGCGCTGGAAGGCCTCGGCGGTCTGCGGGTGGGCGAAGGCGAGCGTTTCCTCGATGATCCGCTGCACCGTGCCGTCGGCGTGGGCGCGCGGCGAGTAGATCCACAGGAAGAACGCCTCCAGCAGGGCGCGCTCGTCGGGCGCCTCCGTCACCAGCCAGTGCCAGAAGCGGGTCATGGAGGTGACGTAGGCGTCGGGCCGCGCCCAGGTACTGACGAGGACGAGGCTGCGCACGGCCCCTGGGTGACGCAGCGCCAGTTCCTGTGCGACCGCGCTGCCGCCCGAGAAGCCGACGACGTGCGCCCTGTCGACGTGGAGCGCCCGCAGCAGTTCCGCGGCGTCGTCGGCCATCGCGGCCATGGTCAGGCGCTCCTCGGGCAACGGCGTCCGCCCGGCCCCCCGGTTGTCGAAGGCGATGACCCGGTAGCGGTCCGACAGCCCGTCGAGCTGCGCCTGCCACGCCTCCGCGGGGTCGCCGAGACCCGCGATCAGCAGCACGTCGGGCCCTTGGCCGCGGCTCTCGGTCCAGATCGTGGTCCCGTTGGCTTCGACGTACTCACCCATGGAATGCCCTCCGCCCCTCGCCTCCACCGCCGGTCCGCGATCGGATCCTGCCGTGCCGCACGCGCTCCTGAAAAGGGCCCGGTCGTACGACCGTCCAGAAGAGGTACTTCAGGGAGCAGGGCTCGTCCTCACTCCGCCCCGGCCGGAGGCGGGGCGGTGTTCTTCGCCGCGTCCGGATGGACGGCGTCGCGGATCGTCCGCAGGTGGGCGAGCAGATCGTCCAGCTGTTCCGGGGTGAACAGGCCGGTGAACCAGCGCTCGATGCCGTCGAGGTGATCGCCCAGCACTCCGCGCAGCCGCTCCGCGCCCTCCGGGGTCAGGACGGCGTAGGTGCTGCGCCGGTCGTCGGGGCTTGATTCGCGGCGGACGAGGCCGCCGCGTTGCAGACGGTCAACCGCCCGCGTGACGCCGCTGGTCGACAGGGAGAGCTGGGCGGCCAGGTCGGTCATCCGCAAGCGCCCGCCGGGGGTGCGGCTCAACCGCGTCAGGGCACCGAAGTCCAAGGGCGAAAGGCCTGCCTTCTCCAGGGTGGGCGCCAGCTTCGCGGCCAGCCCCTCCTGGGCTTCGAAGAGCAGACCGGACGCGGTCAGGCGGGGGTCGTCGAAGACGTCGGGATCCATGGTCCGCATCCTAGCCCCATGTACTTGCCTTGCGGATAGTTGACGTGCGGAATATCTCTACGGTAGACATCTGCTTGCTGCGCGGATATTCCTCGCAGCAACTACATGGGCTTGAGGCGGGGCCACCGACGCCACTGGACCACCCAGCCCTCCCAGCGCACCACGACGAGGAGTTCACCACCATGACCACCACCTGGGTCGCAGGCTTCCGCTCCGCCGTACTCAGCCCCCGCGAGGCCACGCAGCTCAAGCCGTCCCGCGGGTTCCACGACCACACGCTGCGCCAGATCCTCCACCTCGACGGCGGAGGCGAGGCGCTACGCGTCCTCCTCAGCAACGAATACGGCAGAGAACCCCTGGTCATCGCGGCGGCACGGCTCGCAGTCCGCACCACGGGCAGCGCCGTCGACCCCGCCACCGACACCGCGCTGCGCTTCGCAGGCGAGACACGGGTGGTCATCCCCGCAGGCGAGCGGCTCCACAGCGACCCGGTCGCGCTCGAGGTTCCCGCCGGGACCGATCTGGCGCTGACCCTCCACCTCCCCGAGGACACCGGCCTCGCGACCTACTCCCACACCCCGTCGCAGAACGCCTACCTGCTGCCCGGCGACGCGGTCGCCGCGGACTTCACCGACGCCGAGGAGATCGACGGGCGCTACTACGTCACCGGCGTCGACGTCCTCGCCCCCGAAGGCACCGCGATCGCCGTCGCGTTCGGAGACTCCTGGTTCGAGGGCGTCGGCACCTCCACCGGCACCAACACGCGCTTCCCCAACCAGCTCAACCGGCGGCTCGACCGCGGCTGGGTGGTCAACCAGGGCATCGGCGGCAACCGTCTGCTGACCGACGAGGTCGGCCTGCGCGGCAGCGCCCGCTTCGAGCGCGACGTCCTGGGCGTGCCCGGCGCCACCCACGTGCTCTTCCACTTCGGCCTCAACGACGTGGGCCTGCCCGGCACGGTCGGCGAGCCCCCGGCCACCGCCGAGGACCTGATCGAGGGCTTCACCGCGCTCGCAGGCCGCGCGCGCTCGCACGGCCTGCGCACCATCGGCATGACGATGGGCCCCTACGCCGGCACCATCTACCCCGGCGTCGACACCCCCGAGGGCCGCGCGGTGCGACGCGAGGTCAACGCGTGGATCCGTACCTCCACCGTCTTCGACGCCGTCGTCGACGTGGCCGCGGCCGTCCAGGACCCCCAGGCACCGGACGCCATCCGCGCCGACCTCGACAGCGGCGACCACCTCCACCTCAACGACGCGGGCACACACGCGATGGCCGAGGCCGTCGACCTCGCACAGCTGCGCCTGTGACTGATCGCCGTCGTACGGGCCTCCGGCGGCGGAGCGGGGCCCGTCGGGCCCGCGTGCTGCGGCACCGGCTTCTTGGTCAGCGGCTCCGTAGTTGGATCAGTTCGGCGATACCGGCCGCCGCGGGCGCTGTGGCGGCCGGGGAGAGCAGCGCGCGGATGGCGCGCGTGGTGAGGCCGACGAGATGTCGCGTGCCGGCGCGGGATCGTGCCTTGTGTGGGCTCCCGTGCTTCTTCGTCGGCACTGGTGTGCTTTGCATGGCATTGCCCCCTCGCATTCGCTCCGCATGGCGGCGGGCCGTCCGTTGCGGCAGCTGGCCTCGATCGTGCCGGGTACCAGCACCGGCCTGACCGTCGCCGAGACCGACCGCGCCGTGATCATGTGCGGGGTCCTCGGCGAGGTCGACGAGATCCTCTCCTGCGGCCCGGGCACACCGCTGCCGCCCGGCTCGGTAGCCGAACAGATCATGTCCATCGACACCCCCCGAACAGAGCCGCCATCGCCGTACTCCGCCCGCGAATGGGGACGTCTCCTCACCCGGGCCCGCGATCACGGCCTCGCCGTCGGCCACCTCGACGCGCTGGGGGTGCACACCGCGGCCGCACCCGTGCACGCACCCGACGGGATCATCATCGCCGCGGTCGGCGCCTCCGTGCTCGACGCCGCACGCATCACCGCCCTGGCCGACAACGTACGCCGTGCCGCGGACATGACCAGCGC
Organism: Streptomyces sp. NRRL B-1347; assembly: GCF_000720325.1. Classification (GTDB taxonomy): domain Bacteria; phylum Actinomycetota; class Actinomycetes; order Streptomycetales; family Streptomycetaceae; genus Streptomyces. Next base: position 48,802 of record NZ_JOJM01000050.1, on the reverse strand, counting down.
CACGCTGCTGCAACTCCACCGCCGCACACCCGGAACACGCTCCACGCGGCTCCCGCGCCCACCGCTGCCCTGACCAGCGAAATCCACGCGAGGCGCTACATCACGACCTGATGCCCTCGCGCGCTCAGGCTCACCCCGGGGAAGGGTTCGTCACTCCCCCAGTCGATGCCCCGCAGCACCGACCAGGCGCCGTATCCCAGGGCGACGCACAGCAGTACGGCCACCACCGCCACGATCAGGACCCGCGAGCCACGCAGGCCGGGCGGTGGGCCGTGCGTGTCCCGGACCCATTCCTGTCGGCCGGGGTCCCACTGCGCCCGTCCGGCCGTCCCCTCCGGCCTCACCCGAGCAACCCGTTGACTGTCTGTGCCACGGCCGCCGCGGAGGCCAGCCCCGCCAGGGCCGTGGCACCGACGTTCAACCGTGCTGCCAGCAGTTCCAGATGGCCTCGCCCTGCCTTGCCCGTGCTTTCGAGGTCGTCTTCCAGGGTGGCCAGGGCCTCATCGACCGCGGCCGTCTCGTCGGTCGGGGTCAGTACGCGCAGGTGCTCGCGCAAGGTTCGTACCGTCGCCAGCAGCTCCGGCGGGGCGTCGAGGGTGTCGCTCGGCTGTCCCACCGCCGTCCGTGCCGAGATGTCGACGGCGCGGGCACCTTGCCCCGCGGCCACGGCGCCACCCGTCATCACCCCGATGGAAATGCTCCCTCGGCCACCTGATGCGCTGCCCGTGTCCGGACCGGTCGTCATGGCCTGTCCCCCTCCTCCCTCCGGGTTTCCGCCTTCGCCCCGCTGCCGACGGCAACGGCGCCGCCGCTCATCGCGCCGATGAAGACGCCGCCGCTGACATTGACGATCTGCTGCTCGAACTCACCCGTGTCGTAGCCTTCGGCACGCAGCGCGTCGAGCACCCCGCTGGCGATCCGGTCCTGCACCGTCTTCACGTAGCGGCTGACGTCCATCTCCTGGAACAGTGAAATCTCCCCCACGCTGCCCAGCTCCCGCACCGAGGTGACGGGCCCGTCCGGCAGCGCGCGTTGCGGATCGGCGAGCCAGGTCCGCAAGACCGCGACGGTCGTGCCCATCGCGGACACCCCCGAAGCGAAGGTGGCGGTGGGGCTGGTGAGCAGCGCCCGCAGAGCGTCGCGCAACACCAGGCGGGCGCGCGCCACGATCACGTCGACGGCCGTGAACTCCGGCCGGATCGGGGTGAGGACGTGCGGGGCCACTTCCAGCACGAGCATCCCGCCCTGGGTGTGCACCCGCACCATGAGGGTCACCACGATGTGCTCGTCCCATGCGCCGATCCGGATCCGCAGGAAGTGGCGGCGCGCCTCACCGCCCTCGTCGACAGCGTTACGGAGGTGCCACGCGACCGCGGCGGGGTCGTAGGACACACTCGTGCGGGGCACCACCCCGGCGGGCAGGTAGACGATCTCGTCGATCTCCAGGTCTCCCAGCCGGTCGCGGCTGGTGGTTTCCAGGGACTGCCGCAGCGCCTCCAGCCGGGGCCGGACCAGATCGACGATGGCGGCGGTGCCCAGGGGGCCGCCGCTGAACCCGACCCCGTGCTTCGGCTTCAGCTCGATCGCGAACGACCACGGCTGGTAAGGCTTTCCGGCGCCCACGAAGGGGCGGAAGGGTTCGTACAGGGCCAGCCCGGCATACTGCTCGCGCGTGATGGCTTCGCCGATGCGGCGATAGGTCCGGGTGTTCGGCAGCGGGGCGGGCGGCAGCAAGGGGAAGGTGCTCCGGCTCAGTTGATGGGTCATGATCCACGTCACCCGGGTGCGGTGCAGCCACACGAGACCTGCCATCAGCAGGGGGAAGACCATGGCGTACAGGTTCCGCCCCCTGGTGAACAGGACGAACAACACGGTGACCCAGTACGTGATCATGAGCATCCGCGGGAACAGCGGCAGCAGCATGTTGAGCCGCCTGAGCCCGTGCGTTGCCCTTCTCAGCGTGGCCCGGTCGAGGGTGTACACGGCGATGCTGCGTCCCGTGGCCACCCGCCCGGCCCACAGCAGCAGACACACCGCCCCGTACGCCGGAGCCCAGAGCACCGGCATGTCGAGCCACCTGCCGTCGGCGAAGTCGATGTGCAGGCCGCCGCTCTCCACTTCGATCGCGAAGAACGCACCCCAGGCGATCAGCATGACGCACGCGACCTGGACTTCCTGGGAGCGAGCGCGCACCGCGTGACTCAACACCGCGGTGGCGTCCACGCCCAAGGAGGGGGCGACCGGGCGCTCCTCGTGCTCGACCAGTTCCTCGATCACCCTGCGCCGGAAGTCGGTGTCGAGGTAGACGCCGGCACAGAGCAAGCGGGTGGCTTCAGTGTGGGAGCGGCTTGGCACGCGAAACCCCCGACCCTTCGAACTCCCATGCAACATATGGCGAGTTGGCAGGCTTTTTCCGGTCCAGTATGAGGTATTCGGCCAGTCACGCACCGTCGTTTGGCCAAGATTCTCGTACGCGGCTCGGGGTGCCCGCGGAGCGTCCGCGCACGTGACCTTCGCCGCCGCAAGGTCAATACTGCCGATGACGGCACTCGTACCGACCCTCATCCGACCGCTTCACAACAGCTGGAACGCTGGTTGAGGGCCCACGTTTCAGGCCCACAGGAGGTACCCGTGAAGATGCTCATCAACGTGGCGGAGAACGTGGTCGCGGACGCGCTCAGGGGGATGGCGGCCGCGCATCCGGAGCTGGCCGTGGACGTGGAGAACCGGGTGATCGTCCGTGGGGACGCGCCGGTCGCGGGGAAGGTCGCGCTCGTGTCCGGCGGCGGTTCGGGGCACGAGCCGTTGCACGGCGGGTTCGTGGGGCCGGGGATGCTCTCGGCCGCGTGCCCCGGTGAGGTGTTCACCTCGCCCGTGCCGGATCAGATGGTGCGGGCGGCGGCCGCGGTGGACAGTGGTGCGGGCGTGCTGTTCGTGGTCAAGAACTACACCGGTGACGTACTGAACTTCGACATGGCGGCCGAACTCGCCGAGGACGAGGGCGTGCAGGTCGCCAAGGTCCTCGTGAACGACGACGTGGCGGTCACCGACAGCCTCTACACCGCGGGGCGGCGCGGCACCGGCGCGACCCTGTTCGTGGAGAAGCTCGCGGGCGCGGCGGCCGAGGAGGGCATGCCGCTGGAGCGCGTCGAGGCGATCGCCCGGCGCGTCAACGACCACTCCCGCAGCTTCGGTGTCGCGCTCAGCGCCTGCTCCACGCCCGCGAAGGGCTCCCCCACCTTCGACCTGCCGGCCGGCGAGCTGGAGCTGGGCATCGGCATCCACGGCGAGCCGGGCCGTGAGCGGCGTTCGATGATGACGTCCGGCGAGATCGCCGACTTCGCCGTGCACACCGTGCTCGAAGACCTCAAGCCGCGCAACCCCGTGCTCGTCCTCGTCAACGGCATGGGCGCCACCCCGCTGCTCGAGCTGTACGGCTTCAACGCGGAGGTGCAGCGCGTGCTCCGCGAGCGCGGCGTGGCCGTGGCGCGCACCCTCGTCGGCAACTACGTGACCTCGCTCGACATGGCGGGCGCCTCAGTGACGCTATGTCAGATCGACGAGGAGCTGCTGCGCCTGTGGGACGCGCCGGTGCGCACGGCGGCGCTGCGCTGGGGCATGTGACTCCCCCGCGCCCGCAGTGGTCCGCGCCCTCACGAGAGCCCTTCAGGCACCCCCGACGCAAGGAGACCCCGTGCTCGACGCCGACTTCTTCTGCCGCTGGCTGGCCGCGGCCGCGGCCGCCGTGGACCGCGAGGCGGACCGGCTCACCGAGTTGGACTCGCCGATCGGCGACGCCGACCACGGCAGCAATCTGCGACGCGGCTTCACCGCCGTCGTCGCCCTGCTGGAGAAGGAGGCCCCCGACACCCCGGGCGCCGTCCTGACGCTCGCCGGACGGCAGCTGATCTCCACGGTGGGCGGCGCGTCCGGCCCCCTGTACGGCACGCTCCTGCGCGGCACGGGCAAGGCGCTCGGCCAGGCGCCGCAGGTCAGCGAGGCGGAGTTCGCCGACGCGCTGCGCGCGGGGGTGGACGCGGTGGCCGCGCTCGGCGGCGCCGCGCCCGGCGACAAGACGATGCTGGACGCGCTGGTGCCGGGCGCCGACGCGCTGCCCACGTCGTTCGCGGCGGCCCGGGAGGCGGCCCACCAGGGAGCCCTGGCGACGGTCCCGCTCCAGGCCCGCAAGGGCAGGGCGAGCTACCTGGGCGAGCGGAGCATCGGCCACCAGGACCCGGGGGCGACCTCGTCGGCCCTGCTGTTCGAGGCCCTCGCCGACACCGCGGAAGCCGCCGGGGAGGCGCTCGATGACGCGTCCGGTGAGGCGTCCGGGGCGGCCTCCGGTGAGTGACGGCAGCCAGCACGTCGGCATCGTGCTCGTCTCGCACAGCGCCACCGTCGCGGAGTCCGTCGCGGCCCTCGCCCGGGGCCTCGCGGGCGGCGGCACGGCCCCCGTCGCCCCGGCGGGCGGCACCGCGGACGGCGGCCTCGGCACCAGCTCCGAGCTCGTCGCGGCCGCCGCCCACCGGGTCGACCAGGGGGCGGGCGTGGCGATCCTCACCGACCTGGGCAGTGCCGTGCTCACCGTGAAGGCCCTTATCGCAGAGGGCGACGAACTCCCCGCCGGGACCCGCCTGGTGGACGCTCCCTTCGTCGAGGGCGCGGTAGCGGCGGTCGTCACGGCGGCGGCGGGCGCGGACCTCACCGCCGTGGTGGCGGCGGCCCAGGAGGCGTACTCCTACCGGAAGGTGTGAGGTGCGGCGGGCTCAGGTGACCGATGTGCGCACCACCTCCCGCGGCTGGGCGGAGAAGCCGTCGCGGGCGAGGAGCGCGGCGCCGACCCACCCCGCCTCCGGGCCGCAGCGGGTCAGCCTGAGGTCCGGCAGGGTGCGGTGGGCGCGCGCGGTGACGTACTCCTCGAAGCTCTCCCGCACCGGGGTGAGCAGGGGTTCGCCGGCACCGGCCACGCCGCCGCCGAGGACGATCAGCTCGACGTCGAAGAGGTTCACGAGGGTCGCGATGCCGATGCCGAGCCAGTGGCCGACGCGGGCCAGCTGCGCCCGCGCGGCGGGGTCCCCGGCCTGGGCTGCGGCGGTGACGTCCTCGCCCGTGACCCGGCGGCGGCCCGCGGTGCGGGCGCCCGGTCCGCCCGTCGGCCGCCCCGCCTCAGCCAGCGCGGCGTAGCGCGCCAGCGCCGGGCCGGAGGCCAGGGGTTCCAGACAGCCGACGGTGCCGCAGCCGCAGCGCTCCGTCCCGTGCGGGTCGACGATCATGTGCCCGATCTCCGTGCCGACGCCGCTGCTGCCCCGGAAGAGCCGGTCGTCGAGGACGAGGCCGCCGCCCACACCGGTGCCGACGGTGACGAAGGCCATGTACGAGGCGCTGTGCCCGAGGCGGTACTCGGCCCAGCACGCGGTGTTCGCGTCGTTGTCGACCACGGTGGGCAGGCCGGTGGCGTCCCGCAGCAGCCGACGCAGCGGAGCGTCGCGGAAGGCGCTGTTGGGGGCCGTGCGGATGCGTCCTTCGGGCCAGTCGACGAGCCCGGCCACCCCCACCCCGACGCCCGCGACATCGGGGTGACGGGACCGCAACGCCTGGATCAGGAGGACGGCCGCCTTCAGCATCGCTTCCTGATCGGCCGCGGGACACGGCACCGAGGGCATCTGTTCGACGATGTGCCCGTCCGCGTCGACGACTCCGGCGGCGATCTTCGTACCGCCGACGTCGAGCCCGAGGAAGCGGGGGGCGGAAGGGCCGAGGGAAGGGAGGGAGGGAAAGGGATCCATGCGGTCTTCTCCTGGTGGGATGGGAGCGGCGCTCAGTGGAGTGAGATCGACGGTCAGTGGAGCGAGAGCGACGGTCAGTGGGGTGGGAGCCGCACTCCGAAGCAGTGCTGGAGCGCGATGAGGGCCGCGCCGTGCGCGCCCCGGTCGGCGACGAGCGGCTTCGTGACGAGGTGGCAGTCGCGGTTGTCGTGGAAGGCGTACGAGCGGTACGTGCCGACCGCGCTCAGGAACGCGTTGGCCGCGCGGTGCCCGCGGCCGCTGATGAGCAGGCTGTCGGCGGCGTACAGGACGATGTGGCTCGGCCCGAACAGGGTCAGCAGATGGGCGAGTCCACGGGCGACCGAGGTGCCCGCCTTGCGGAAGGCGGCGACCGCGGCCAGGGCGTGGGGGTCGTCGCCGTCGGCGAGGTCCACCGCCGCTTCCAGGCCGTCCAGTTCGCGTCCGGTGATGTCCTTGATCGCCCCGGTCAGCGCCCGGTTGCCCACCTGGCTCTCGATGCAGCCGCGCATGCCGCAGTCGCAGACGCGCCCTTGCGGCCACACCCGCAGATGCCCGAACTCCATGGGTACGCTGAGGCGTTGGCGCCGCACCACCATGCCGGCGCCCACGCCGTCGCGGACGAGCACGACGCCGAAGGTGTCCGCGTGGCGTCCCGCCCCCAGCGTCTGTTCGTACGCGGCGAAGGCGTGCGCGTCGTTCTCGACGACGGTGTCCCAGCCGGTGGCGGCCCTGAGTCTGGGGCCGAGCGGGAACTCCACCCACTCGTAGGGCGGCGGCTTCTCCTTCCCGTGGTCGTCGGGCCCGTTGACCAGGTGGCGCACCAGGCCCGTGTCCGCGTCCACGGGCCCGCCGACCTGGACGCCCACGCACACCCGGTTCCTGGGGAAGGAGCGCCCCAGCTTGCTGTCGGCGAGGGAGCGGATCAGGGCCGCCGCGCGCTGGACGACCGCCTCGGGCTCCATGTCGGACAGGTCCGTCCGGGACCGGGCGGTCACCATGCCCTCGCTGGTCACGATGACACCGGCGAGTTTGTAGGGGAGTACCTCTATCCCTATCGCGTAGTGTCCGTGGTCGAGTTCGTACGACCGCCGAAGGACGCGCCGCACCTTCGCGTCGTATCCGTCCATGTTCCGGTCCCCCCGGGTGGTCTCTCCGTGTGCGGTCGGATCACGGCGGGAAGCCGGGACCGACGATGTCGGGGTAGCGCTGGACCGCGGTGCGGACCGCGCGCCGGGTCAGCTCGACCACCTCGTCCAGGTCGTACTCCTCGACGCCTCCGACACGGCGCAGTCGCGCTCCGTCCTCGGCGGTCGCGGACGCCCCCACCCGCTCGACGAGGCGCGGCTCGCCCGCCTCCTGGAAGGCGTCGTCCGGCGCCCCGATGTCGACGAGCCGGCTCGCCCGGTAGGCGTAGGGCAGATGGCGTACGCACTCGGTGAGGAACGCGGCCCTCGCCTCCGCCCCCGCGGCGCTGGGCCGGGGCGCGCTCTCCGGCCGCTCCAGCTGGTCGCGGAAGGTGTTGACCGCCCGCGCCACCGTCTCCACGACGAGGTCGTCGACCTCGTCACGGCGCGGACCCGCCTCCGTGTACCCCGTCGTCGCGATCGCCGTCAGCCACAGCTGGACGACTTGCAGGCCGTAGACCACCCAGTCGGCGCGGGTGCCGAAGTCGGACGTGTAGGCCTCCAACTCCCCCGCGCCGCCGCGGCCCCGCGCGTGCGCGTCGAGCACCGTCCGCAGTCTGGCCTCCACTTCGTCCGCCGTGAGGTCCGTGTCGACCTCGGACCGGACCGCCCGGAGATACCGCTCGAACGCCGGATGCACCTTCAGTTCGGCGCCCGTCCTGGGCGGCGGGCTGACCCGGATCGACGTGGGATTCCGGCTGTCCCCCATGGTCATGTGAGCCTTCTCCTTCTCGTCCCTCGCGGGCACACTGGTCCCTCGCGGACACACTGGTCCCTCGTGGACACGCTCGTTCCTCGTGGACACGTCGTTCCTCGTGGGCACGGCGGTCACGGTCCGGCTTCCGGCTGATCGCCCTCCAGGCTGTGCCGCAGCGCGATGCGGGCGTGCCGCAAGTTGCTGCGCACCGTGCTCACTTCCGTCTTGAGCAGCTCGGCGATCTCGTCCGTGGAGTACCCGTCCACGTACAGGGCCATCACGGCCCGCTGCCGCGGCGGCAGTTCGAGGAGCCGCTGCCGCACCCAGGCCTTCTCGTCCGGGTCGTCGCAGTCCTGTACGACCTGGGGGTGCAGGCAGGCCTGCCACTCGCCGTTGGTCCGTTTCCGGTCGCGTTCGGCGATCTTCAGGTACTTGTGCCAGGCCACCTTGCGGACCCAGCCGTAGGGGCGGCGGCAGTTCGGCCAGATGCCCGCGAGTTCGAGCATGGCTTCCTGCGCGACGTCCTTGGCCTCCTCCACTGTGGCCCCGGCCGCGGCGAGGCCACGGACGAGGCGGGGGTATTCCGCTCTGAAGAACTCGGAGAACTCCGGTGTGACGGCCCCGTGGACACCTAGAGGGCTCACGCAGCCACCTCCTTGGGTCGGTCTCCCTATAGGTCCCTCCGGAGGCCGTTCGCGTGCAAGGGCGGCGGCACTTTTCCCCGCCGGGGCGGGAGTTGCACGCCGACGGCTCGAAAACGCCCCCTTCGTACGAGCACGAAGGAGGCAGAGCACTCATGAAGCGGAAGATCGGTACACGGCGTGAGGACGACACGGGGGAGCGGCGGTTCCACCGCCCCTCCCCCGCCGAGGTCGTCAAGCTCGTCAACGGGACGGCGATGGGCGTGGGCGGGGCCTACGTCCTGACGTCGTCGGCGCTGATCGCGGTCCTGGCGGGCGTGCTGGCCGTGGTGTTGGCCACGCTGTACTTCCTCTAGGCCTCAAGGGTCCGGGCCCGCTCCGGCCAAGGGTCCGTGGGAGCCGCGCCCTAGGCGTCCCGGTAGCGGTCCCGGACCTCGGGCAGCGGCCGGAATCCGCCCGACGTATAGGTGGCGACGGCTCCGACGTTGGAGCTCGGGGTGAGGACGAGCGCGCTCGACGAGCCGAGCCGCCGGAGCGCGGCCGCCGCGGCCACGGTGATCGCCTTGCCGTGGCCGTGGCCGCGGTGGTCCCGGTGCACGCCCATCGGCTCAAGGATCCCGGGCCTGCCCGGTCCCGCCGACCACACCGTCACCGTCGCCACCGCACTGCCCCGGTCGTCGTACGCGACCAGGCAGCGGGCGGCGGCGTACGGCGATCCGGCCGCCATCGCGTGCCAGCGCTCGGCCGCGAACGTCGACCCTTCGAACGCCGCCCGCAGGACGGCGGCGTACACGTGCGCCCGCTCAGGGCCGATCTCCTCGATCCGCACGGCCGGTTCCTCGACCGGCTGCGTGAGGTCGCGGCGCAGTGGCGTCCACGGCTCGTCGGTGCCCCAGCCGTGCTCGCCCAGCAGGTCGTGGAAGAGCGCGTCCATCGGCGCTTCGATGTTGGCCTTCCCTGCGGGCAGCACGCCGCGCTCCGGCGCGGTCACGTCCTCGACCAGCTGCCGCGCCAGTTCCTCGTCCCTGCGGGCGTCGGGCGCGGTGGTCAGGCGGAGCAGCCCGGGGCCGTCGAGGAGCCCGACGGCGAGGACGCGGCCGTCCCGGCTCCACGTCCGGACCGCCGCGGCCGTCGCCTGCGCGCCTGACCGCCAGAACCAGCCGATGTCCCCCGGGTGCAGCTGCGCCGGCACCCCCTCGTGCTGCCACTCCCGCAGCGCACCCACGGCTTCGCCGAGGCCGTCGACTTCCGGTTTGCCCATCACGATTGCCATGCCCTTGATCACACACCGCCGAGCGGGCCTCGCGCACCTGGTTTTCGCCGGGCCACGGCCTGGCTCTCCAGGGCTACGAACCGGGTTGGCTCTCCGGCGTGATTCCTTTCGGTTTCGGCCTTTCTACGGTGGTTTCACCGAGGCCGGAGTCGCCGGACGCGGTCACCGAGAGAAAGGTCGTGGACATGTCCTCACGTCGTCGTGGAGCCGTTGCGGTCCTGCTGGCCGGAGCGGTCGCCGGGGGCGCGGTCACGCTGACCGCCTGCGGTTCCGGGGAGGCGGCCGCCGCGTCCCGGGAGCCGGAGAGGCTCGCGCTCCCCGCACCCACCGGTGCGCACGCGGTGGGCCGGGACTCGCTGCACCTCGTCGACATGGACCGCCGTGACCCCTGGGTGCCGAAGGCGGGCGCCCGGGAGCTGATGGTGTCGATGTACTACCCGGCGTACCACCCGGCGCGGAAGGCGTCCCGCGCACCGGCCCCGTACATGAGCACCGAGGGCGCCCGGGCCTTCCTGAAGGAGATGAAGCTGGAGCTCCCCGCCGAGGTGCTCGGCTCCACCCGCACCCACACGTATGAGGGCGCGAAGGCCAGGCACGGGAAGTTCCCGCTGGTCGTCCTCTCGCCGGGGTTCCGGACGCCGGGGGCGACCCTCACCGGCCTGGCCGAGGACCTGACGAGCCGCGGCTACGTCGTCGCGGTGGTCGACCACGCCTACGAGGCCGCGGGCGTCGCGTTCCCGGGCCGGGGCATCCTGCCGTGCACGGCGTGCGGGAAGGTCGGCCCCACCACGTTCGGGCCCGCCGCGAAGGGCCGGGCCAAGGACCTCCGCTTCGTCCTGGACCGGCTGGTCGGCAGGAAGTCGCCCTGGAAGCACGCGGACCTGATCGACAAGAGCAGGGTCGGCACCGGCGGGCACTCCCTGGGCGGCGCCGCGGCCGCGGCCACCATGGCGGAGGACCCGCGCGTACGGGCCGGGGTGAACATGGACGGCCCCTTCGTCGACAGCGGCGACAAGTCGGGCCTGTCCGGCCGCCCCTTCCTGATGATGGGCACCGAGGCCGACCACAGCCCCGGCGGCGAGGACGCCAGCTGGGACGCGACCTGGAAGCGGCTCGAAGGCTGGAAGCGCTGGCTCACCCTGTCCGGCGCGGACCACTTCGCCTTCACCGATCTGGCACCGCTGGCCGGGCAGTTGGGCGAGGACGACCCCGAGGGCCTGCCGGGCAGGCGGGCCGCGGAGATCACGCGTGACTACGCGGGGGCGTTCTTCGACGAGCAGCTGCGCCACCGGCACACGCCGCTGTTCGACGGCCCGAGCAAGGCCAACCCGGAGGTCATTTTCCAGCACGGCCCGCGCTGAGACCCACGCACCGCCGGTCCCGCTCACCCTCGACCATGGCGGAGAAGGAGGCGCGGGCGACGTCACCGAAGTCGAGGCTCTCGGCCAGGAGCCGCAGGAGCGCCGGTTCCGCCAGATCCACGCGCCCCGCTTCGATCAGCGCCGTGACGAACGGCCCCGTCACGAAGTCCTCCCTTCACCTCACTGCGGTACGTACGGCAGCAGCTCGACAGCCTCGCGAGTGCCTCGGCCCGGCGTGCGACAGGCCGTCCCCGCGCAAGGGCGGCCTCGCAGAGCGGGACACCTTCGGTGCGGTGGAGCACCCCCGCACCGTCACTTCGGTGACGGCGCCCAGGCCCCCGCCCGTGCCGCGGTGGTCGCCGCGCGTGCGGCCGCGTCCGCGTCCGCTTCGGTCAGGGTGCGCCCCCTGTTGAGGAGGGCGTAGTACAGCGGTGCCGAGACGGCGGCGACGACGGCGTGCGGGTCGGTGCCGGTGGGGAGTTCGCCGCGCGCGATCGCGTCGCGGACACAGCCCGCCCACTCCTCGATGCGCACCTCGTAGAAGCGGTGCAGGGCCCGCGCGGCCTGGTCGTCGCAGAGGGAGGCGGCGATCAGCGCCTTGAAGAGGCGGCCCTGCCGGGAGTCGGTGAGGGTCTTCACGACCAGGCGCGCGTTCGCCCGGAGGTCGTCGTCCAGGCTGCCGGTGTCGGCGCGCCGCAGCGACTGCTCGGCCATGTCGGCCAGCAGGTCGGCGGCGAGTGCGCCGGGGGTGCCCCAGCGGCGGTAGACCGTGGTCTTGCCGACGCCCGCGCGGGCCGCGATCTCGGTGAGGTCGAGCGCGTCGAACCCGTCGGCGGCCAGCGCGTCACCGGCCGCCCGCAGGACGGCCTCACGGACGCGGGCGGTGCGTCCGCCGGGACGGACGGTGCCGGGGGCCGGGGTGCCGGGCATGGGTCCCCTCCTAGGGGTGTCGGACTACGGATGTCGGATTACGGGCGTCGGACCACGGGCCTCTGGCTACGGGCGTCGAGCGGTTCGAGCCGAGTAGTTCGAGCCGAGTAGTTCGAGCCGAGTCAAGCGGTACGAGTCGAGCGGTTCGAGCGGTGCTTCATGGTGCGCACACCATCGTATCGGGACTCCAGTTCCCTTACCGCCTTCCGCGTGCTAACTTCTCAGCCGTAACGGAACGACAGACCCATTAGGGAAGATCGCTCCGGGGCTTCTCCGTCCTGCCCCGGCGCCCGGCGCCCCTGGCACGTCCCGCACCACCGCTTCCCGCGCCACCGCGGCGAAGCCGAAAGGAAGCCCTCCCATGTCCGCAACCGAGCTCGCGGCCCGCCCGGCCCCGCGCCACCCCGACGCCGCCGCTCCCCCGGCCCGACCGCAGCGGCTCACCGGCGAGTTGAAGCTGGTCCTGGCCGTCCTGCTGGTCGCCCAGTTCATGCTGGCCGTCGACTTCTCGATCCTGAACGTCGCCCTGCCCGCCATCGGCGACGGCCTCGGCTTCTCGCTCTCCAACCTCCAGTGGATCGCCACCACGTTCGCCCTGAGCGCGGCCGGCTTCACCCTCTTCTTCGGCCGCATCGGCGACCTCATCGGCCGCAAGAAGATCTTCATCGGCAGCCTCGCCCTGCTGGGCGTCGCCTCACTCGTCGGCGGCCTGGCCACGAGCCCCGAGGTGCTGCTCGCCGCCCGCGTCGCCCAGGGCCTCGCGACGGCCGCCGCCACCCCGGCCGGGCTCTCGCTGCTCACTACCTCCTTCCCCGAAGGGCCGCTGCGGCAGAAGGCGCTGGGCATCAACGGCGCCCTGATGTCCGCCGGGTTCACCACGGGCGCGATCCTCGGCGGCGTCCTGACCGATCTGCTCTCCTGGCGCTGGGCCTTCTTCATCAACGTCCCCGTCGCCCTGGCCGTGATCCTGATCGCGCCGAGGGTCATCAAGGAGTCCAAGCCCGCCGTCCGGCCGAGACTGGACCTGCCCGGCGCCCTCACCGTCACCCTCGGCCTGCTCGCCCTCGTCTACGGCCTCACCCAGGCCGGTGAACACGGCTGGACGAACGCCCACGCCCTGACCGGCCTCGCCGCGGGTGTCGTCCTGCTCGCCGTGTTCTTCGTCGTCGAGCGCACGGTCGCCGAGCCGCTCGTCCCGCTCAGGACGCTGGGCCGCCGCACCGTCGCCTGGGGCAATGTGCTCGGGCTGCTCGCCTTCGTCACCGAGACCTCGCTGGTCTACCTCCTCACCCTCTACCTGCAGAAGACCCTCGGCTTCACCCCGCTCACCGCAGGCATCTCCTTCGGCGTCCTGGGCGTCGGCACCGTCGTCGGCGGGCTCCTCGCCCCCAAGGTGATCGCCCGCTACTCGACGCTGACGGCCCTGGTCGCGGGCGGCGTCGTCCAGACGGTGTTCACCGCCGCGCTCCTCTTCCTCGGTACGACGACGGGGGCGTCCCTGGCCCTGCTGCTGCCCGCCACCTTCTTCGGCGGCATCGGCAACATGCTCGTCATCGTCGGCTTCATGGTGACCGCCACCAGCGGGCTCCCCGACGCCGAACAGGGCCTGGCCACCGGGCTCGCCTCGATGTCCCAGCAGGTCGGCATCACCATGGGCACCCCGATCATGTCCGCGGTCGTCACCGCGAGCGGCGCGGGCGCGGCCACCGCCTCCGCCGTCCACCACGGCGTGACCGTCGCCATCGCCGTCAACGCGGCGCTCGTACTCCTCGGGGTCGTGTTCGCGGCCGTGTTCCTCCGGCCGAAGCGGGGCGCCGACGCCCCGGCGACGGCCTGACTCCCGGGCCCCGCAACCCGCCCACGCAGCCCTGCTCACCACCCGCCAGCCACCACCCCGCATCCCCCAAGGAGTAGATCCATGGACCTCCAGCTCACCGACAAGGTCATCGTCGTCACCGGCGCCACCAGCGGCATCGGCCACGCCACCGCCCACCTGCTCGCCGACGAGGGCGCCCACGTCATCGCCGTGGCCCGCGACACCTCCGGTTCCGGCGCCGACGCCCTGCCCGCCAAGGCCGACCTCGTCGCCGCCGACCTCACCGACCCGGCGGCCGCCGAGCGGATCGCCGACCACGTACGCACCGCCCACGGCCGCCTGGACGGCCTGGTCAACAACGCCGCGGCGCTGATCTCCCAGCCGTCCTTCGCCGCCATCGACGACGACCAGTGGCACACCACCTTCGAACTCAACCTGCACGCCGTGGTCCGCCTCACCCGCGCCGCGCTGCCCCTGCTCCAGGCCAACCCGCACGGCGCGGGCATCGTGCACGTCGCCAGCGAGGCCGCCCGGCTGCCCGACGCCACCATCGCCGACTACGCCGCCTCCAAGGCCGCCCTGCTCTCCGTCTCCAAGTCCCTCGCCAGCAGCCTCGGCGACTCCGGCGTCCGCTCCAACGTCGTCTCGCCCGGCCCCACCCGCACCGCCCTCTTCGACGCACCGGGCGGCTTCGCCGAGCAGCTCGCCGAGCGCTTCTCCCTCCCCGCCGACGAAGCCGTCGACCACTTCATCCGCCACGAGCGCCGCCTGCCCACGGGCCGCATCGGCGCCCCCGAGCAGGTCGCCGACCTCATCGCCTACCTCCTGTCGCCCCGCGCCGCGCAGGTCACCGGGGCCGAATGGAGCGTCGACGGCGGGGCCCTGCGCCAGCTGTGACCGCGTCCGCCGCACACCGGTACGGGCACCGAGCCGCACACCGAGAGGATCCCCCGCCATGGTCACGAGCAGCGCCGCCGTCCGCACCGACGAGGTCACCTGGCGACCCCTGACCGTCCCGGCGCCGAGCCCCGTCCCCGTCCGCGTGTACGAGCCCGGCGCGGGCACCGGCACCGGCACCGGCGGCTGGCTCGTCTGGGCGCACGGCGGGAGCTGGCAGTACGGGTCCGCCGCCGACTGGCACCCGGTCACCCGCCGCCTGGCCGCCCTGACCGGCTGGAACGTGGTCAGCGTCGACTACCGCCTCGCTCCCGCCCACCGCCACCCGGCCGCGCTCGAAGACGTCCTGGCCGTACTGGACTGGGCCGGCGAACGCGTCGGCGCCGGGGCCGGGATCGCCGTCGGCGGGGACAGCGCGGGCGCCACCCTGGCCGCGAGCGCCGCCCTCGCGCAACGCGACCGCGGCCGCCGTCTGGACGCCCAGCTCCTTGCCTACCCGCCTCTCAACCCGGCCTGCGCCGCCCCCAGTTACCAGCGGGACCCGGCCGCCTTCCCCGAGGCCGCCGCGCTGCGCCGGGCCTGGCGCACCTGGCGCGGCACCGGGCCCGCCACGGCCGTCGCGCCCGACGGCACGGCCCTGCACAGCACCCCGTTCGACGCCGCCGACCTACGCGGCCTCGCACCCGCCGTGCTCGCCGTGGGCACCTCGGACCCCGTGGCCGACGACGTCCTCGCCTACGCCGGACTCCTCAAGGCCGCCGCCGTCCCCACCCGCCTCATCCACACGCCCGACACGGCCCACGCCGACCTCCTGGACCCCCACAGCCGCCTCCTGCCCCGCCTGGCCACCGCCCTGCACGACCTGCCCTGACCACCACGCCCGGGAACGGACACCCCGCCATGACCACCACGCCGCCCGCCCCCATCGAGGCCCTGCTCCGCCACTTCACCGACCTGCGCGAAGGCACGCACGCCGGGCACGCCGAACGCCCCGCGAAGGAGGCCGTGTTCGCCAAGACCACCGACCTGCTCGACGCCCCCGCCCGCCAGGCCCTCACCGAGTTCGACACCCACCTGCTGCGCGGCACCGGCACCCTCCAGGCCACGGGCCTGCGCCGCGACGAGCACGGCGGCAGCTTCGCCACCTGGCGCCTGACCTGGCCCGAGCAGCGCCGCTCCGGCATCCCCGCCCTCTCCCTCCACGCCTACTACGGCGCCGGGTTCCTCCACCCCCACCTGCGCGGCACCACGGTCGCCGACTGGCCCCTCAACGTCTTCACCCCGGCCCAGGCCGCCGAACTCCTCCCCACCTTCCGCGCCATCATCGCCGCCGACCTGCACAACCTCGTCTTCCAACGGGACTGGCGCATCGTCCCCGCCCTCCGCACCACCACCCGATGACAGCCGCGACAGCCACGGCAACCGCAAGCTACGCGGCCCGGATCGCGTCCGCCGGGACCTCGAAGACGAGGCTGCCCCCCTCGCTCTCGTCCCCCTTCTCCCCGACCCGCGTGAAACCGAAGCCCGCGATGGTGGCCAGGGAGGCCTCGTTGTCGGACCGGATGGTGGCCCGCACGGTCCTGACCCCGGGCTCGGCGGCGGCCCTGACGAGCAACTCCCGCAGCATCGCGCGGGCGTAGCCCTGGCGGCGGAATCCGGCCACGACGGTGTAGCCGACCTCGACCGCACCGGCCTCGCCCGGCGGCCCGTGGAACCCGGCGTCGCCGACGACGGCCCCGTCCGGCACGGACACCGCGGCCCGTGTCGTCCAGGGCGCGACGGACGGGTCCTCGGCGAGCTGTTCCGCGCGATAGCCGAAGATCCAGCGGGCCCGTTCGGAGAGGAGGGCCCTCAGCCCTTCAGTTCCCCGGGTGGTTCGGGCAGCCAGTCGCGGGTCGGGTCGTACTCCAGCCATCGGCTCCGCCCGGCTTCCTCAGCGCAGGCGGCGGCGAGGCCGGTCAGGCCCGGGCGTCCGTCGCCGGTGCGCCAGAGCAGCGACCAGGCGTACAGCGGAGTGGGATCGACCAGGGGGACGGAGCGCAGCCCGGGGACCTCCGGCAGGGGCACGTCGGCGGGCAGCAGCGAGAAGCGCCGCGGCTCCCGCGCCACCTCGGCGAGGAAGTGGGCGAGCCCCAGATTGACGCTCGTGGCCGTGTTCCGGATGCCGAACCGGTCGGCGAACCGGTGGAGGAAGTCGAGCCGGTTCAGCGCACCGGGTGCCCACAGCACGCTGTCGCGCAACCGGTCCGGCCGCAGCGCCGGTTCGGCCGCGAGCGGATGGTCCGCGCTCAGGACGGCGTCCACCGGTTCGAGGCGGACGAGGCGGTGGGCGAGCCCGGCGGGCAGCGGCGGGTGGGCCCGGCCGAAGGCCGCGTCGATGTCACCGTGCAGCAGTGCCGTCGTCACCGACGGCAGATCGCGCCCGTGCCCCAACGCCAGCTCTCCGGCCCGCCCGGCGATCCGGGCCAGCGTCCGCATCGGCGCGTAGAGGTGCCCCCAGACGTCCACGCGCAGCGGACGGTCCTCGCCGACCGCCGCCGCGACCGCGGCGTCGGCGGCGGCCACGGTCTGCCGGGCCGGCGGCAGGAAGCGCCGACCGGCATCGGTGAGCCGTACGCCGTTGCCGCCGCGGTGGAACAGCGCGGTGCCGAGCAGGGATTCCAGCCGCGCGATCCTCTTGGACAGCGCCTGCTGGGAGATGGCGAGCGTCCCGGCCGCCCGCCCGAAGTGCAGTTCCTCGGCGGTGCGCACGAAGGCGCGTACCTGCGCCACGTCGAGATCCATGGCTCTCACCATAGGTGACAACCAAAGGTTGTCGGCTTCGCTCGTTCGTTGTTGGATCGCGGGGCGGCCGGGAGGGTTGCATCCTCTCCATGCACAGACTGATTCCCACGGGGGAGGCGGCGCGCCCGGTCGTCTTCGCCGAGTTCCCCCAGCCCGCGCCGGAGCCCGGTGAGGCACTGATCAAGGTCGAGGCGTTCGCCCCGAACCGGGGAGAGACGTTCCTTCTGGAGAACCCCCGGCCGGGGGCTCTGCCCGGCAAGGACGTCGCGGGGCTCGTCGTACAGGCGGCGGCCGACGGGTCAGGACCCGGCATCGGCACCCGCGTGGTCGGGCATCCGGCGCAGGGCGGCTGGGCCGAGTACGCCACCGTGCCCACGCACTCGCTCGCGGTACTCCCGGACAGCGTCGACAGCGTACGGGCGGCCGCCCTCCCCCTGGCCGGGATCACTGCCCTGCGGCTGCTGCGTACCGCCGGTTCCCTGGCGGGCCGGCGGGTGCTGCTGACCGGCGCCTCGGGCGGCGTCGGCCACTACGTCACCGAGCTGGCCGTCGGCGCGGGCGCCGAGCTGACCGCGGTGACCGCCACGCCGGCGCGCGGTGAACGGCTCGCGGAGCTGGGTGCGCACGTGGTGCACGAGGTCGAGGCGGCACAGGGGCCGTTCGACGTCGTGCTGGAGTCCACCGGCGGGCCGGATCTGCCCCTCGCCCTGTCGAAGGTGCGCCCGGGCGGCACGCTCGTCTGGTTCGGCCAGGCGAGCCGCACCCCGGTGACCCTCGACTTCTTCCAGCTCCTCGGCGGGCCCGAGCGCGTCACGATCCAGCACTTCCACTACGCCGGCGCCCCGTACGGCTCCGATCTCGCAGCGCTGGTGAGCCTCATGGAGCAGGGGCGGCTGCATCCGGAGATCGGCCGCGTCACCGACTGGGCACACACCGCCGACACCCTCGTCGACCTCCGGGAGCGCCGGATACGCGGCAAGGCCGTCCTGCTGACCGGAGGAACACGATGAACACCACCGACTTCGCCGCCGCCCAGTGGACCCGCGCCACCGGCGCGGGCGTGGACCCGCACGAGTACCGGCGCGTCACCGACGGCCTCACCTCCGTCGCCGACTGGGGCCCGTCCTTCCTGCGCACGGGACACGGCTACCTCCAGCGCGCCCAGGACGCGGGCTCGTCCCTCTCGGCGGGTGAGCACCTGCTGACGGCGGCCCGGTGGTTCCACCTGGCCACCCTGGCGCCGTACGCGGACGCACATCAGGCAGCCGCAGCGGCGGACCACGCCCTGGGCAGGGCGCTCGCGGTGCTGGAACCCGGTGCGCGGCGGGTGAGCGGCGAGGGGTTCACCGGCTGGCTGCGCGGCCCCTCCGACGCGCCGGGGACCGTGGTCGTCGTCCCCGGCCTTGACTCGGCCAAGGAGGAATTCCTCGATCTGGTCTCCGCGCTCCTCGCCAGAGGCCTCGCGGTGTTCGCGATGGACGGCCCCGGACAGGGCGTGCTCGCGGCCACCACGACGTTCGTGCCGGACTACGAGCGGGTCGTGGGCCGGGTCGTCGACGCCCTCGGCGCCGCCCGCGTCGGACTCGTCGGCCTGAGCCTGGGCGGCTACTTCGCGGCCCGGGCCGCGGCCCTCGAGCCGCGCGTGGCGGCCGTCGCCACCGTCAGCGGTCCCTTCCGCCTCGACTGGGAGGAACTGCCCCCGCCGGTAAGAGAGATCATGGCCCGCCGCGCGGGAGGCACCGATGCCGCCCACGCGTTCGTACGGCACGTGGACCTCGCCGCCCTGGCACCCCGCATCGCGGCACCGCTGCTGGTCGTGGACGGAGAACAGGACGTCATCCCCGGCGTGACGAACGGCGAGGCCCTGGCCCGCCTCGCGCCGCACGGCAGCTACCTGTCCGTCCCGCACGGCGACCACCTCCTCGGCAACGCACGACCCGACTGGCTCCCCCACCTCACCGACCACCTGACGCACGCCCTGACGGGCCCACCGGCGTGAACCGTTTCACCGGCGAGACCGTCCTTGACCCCCGGCGGCCCACCCCGGGTCTCGACGAGGTGGACGGGGGAGAGACTCAGCCAATCCTCCGCCGAGCGCACATGGCCGGGCCCGGTGCGGGCACACTGGAGGCCGGGCCCGCCGCGCTCCCCCGTCGCGGCGGGCCCACCTGGCAGCGGGCCGTGCCGGGGCGGCCTCAGCCCACCAGGTCGGGCGCGAAGTAGTCGCGCAGTCGAGCGATCTTGCCGTCGCGGACGCGGAAGATCTGCACCAGGGAGACGGCCACGCCGTCCCCGCTCCCGTCCCCGTCGAAGACCGTGTCGATCTCGGCGATGAAGACGTCGGGATCCGAGGTGGTGTGCAGCACGTAGCCGGACTTCTCGAGGTTCGGCGAGCGGTCGTCCCGCGTCTGCTGCTCGTAGTACGCCGCCATCGCGGTGCGGATCTCCTCGCGGCCCACCAGTCTCCGGGGGAAGGCGGCGCCGGGAGGCACGAGCGGTGCCTCGAAGACGCCGTCCTCGGTGAAACTCTCGGCTACAGCGTCGGCGTTCCGGGTCATGGTTCCGGCGTGGACGTACCGCTCGAAGATCTCCTGCGGCGTTCGGGGCATGGGGCCTCCCTGGGCTCGGACGCGGACGCGGCCGGTGTCGTCGGATCGGACGCTTCCCGCTCGTCGTCGCCGGTATGCGCGATCGCCGCCCGCCCGCGCAGGCGTGCGCCGGTCCCACCCCCGCGCCGTAACCCGCCGCGCTCGGCGAGGCGTCCTGACGGAGACTGTTCGGGACCTGGTAGATCAGTGCACGACGGCCCGTCCCCCGCACATCCGGACCGGAGGAGAGAGCACTCCATGAAGATTCACCTGACCAGTGTCTTCGTCGACGACCAGGCGAAGGCCGAGCACTTCTACACCGAGATCCTCGGCTTCGTGAAGAAGCACGACGTGCCGGTGGGCGAGACGGACCGGTGGCTGACCGTCGTCTCGCCCGACGAGCCCGGCGTGCAGCTCCTCCTGGAGCCCGCCGCCCACCCGGCCGTCAAGCCGTACCGCGACGCGCTCGTCAAGGACGGCATCCCGCTCGCCCAGTTCGCCGTCGACGACGTGCGCGCGGAGTACGAGCGACTGCGCGGCCTCGGCGTCCGCTTCACCCAGGAGCCCCTGGACATGGACGAGGTCACCTTCGCCGTCTTCGACGACACCTGCGGCAATCTGATCCAGATCGCGACGGAGCCGCAGTAGGCGGTCCGCCTCGCGCGAGGCAAGGAGAACGCCGCTGTGTCCACCTTCGTGATGTTCGACCTGGAGTTCACGTCGTGGCCGGGAGCGCTCGAGGCGGACTGGTCGGGCCCCGGGCAGCTGCGCGAGATCGTGCAGATCGGGGCCTTGCGCCTGGATGCGGACCTGTCGGTCGTGGAGGAGTACGAGGCGCTGGTGCGGCCGGTGGTCAATCCGCGCCTCTCCGCGTTCTTCACCGAGCTCACCGGCATCGAGCAGGCAGAGGTCGACCGGGAAGGGCTCGCTCCCGCCCGGGCACTCGGTGACTTCCTGGGGTTCTGCAAGGGCCGGACCGTGCTCTCCTACGGCAACGACATGGTCGTCCTCGGGGAGAACGTGGGCTGGGCGCGAGCGCGCGGCGAGCGGATCGAAAGCAGCTACCTGGACGCCCACTTCCTGAACGTGCGGCCCTGGCTCAACACGCTGGCGCCCACGACGACCGGCGTGAACGTGGGGCGCCTGTGGCAGGTGCTCGGTCTGCCCAAACCCGCCGCAGGGCAGGAGCATTCTGCCCTCTTCGACTGTTACTCCTTCGCTGCGGCCGTCAAGCACCTCCGTGCCTCCGGGGCCGCCTTGCCGGAAGGGTGTCTCTGAGCCTTCGGCCCGCACCTGATCCGCCGCACCTCTTGATGTGCCCCGGTCACGCCTGACAAATTGGTCCGGACCAATTGCCGTCGAGTGGAAGGCACACCCGTGCGACGGACCCCCCACACACGTCACCTGCCGCCCGTCTGCCTCACCGTCACCGTCGCCTGTCTGCTGAGCGCCTGCGCCTGGGGCGGTGAGGAGGGCGGCGGCGCGGCGCCGCCCGACGCGCCGCGCGGGGTGACCGTGCAGGCGGGCAGTGCCACGTCGGTGCACGTGATGTGGAACCGGTCCACCAGCCGCACCGGCATCGACGGGTACGAGGTGTACCGGGGTGCCACCCGGGTCAAGCGCGTCCCGGCCGCCCAGCACATGGTCGACATCACCGGGCTCGAGCCGTCCGCCACGTACACCTTCTCCGTCCGGGCCCGCGACGCCGACGGGAACCTCAGCGCCGACAGCAAGAAGCTGACGGTCACCACGCCCGCCGCGGCCGCGGCCGACACCCGGGCCCCCTCGCGCCCGCGCGAGCTGCGCGGCGAGGCCGAGGGCGGGCACGCCGCGACCCTGTCGTGGGGCGCGTCGAAGGACGACCGGAGCGTGGCCTCGTACGAGATCTACCAGGGCACGACGAAGATCCACAGCGTGGGCGGCGGCACCACCGACACGCTCATCACGGGGCTGCGGCCGGGCAGGACGTACACGTTCACGGTGAAGGCGCGGGACGCCGCCGACAACTTCTCGCCCGCCAGCCCCGCCGCGCGCGTGCGGACCTCGGGCAGCAAGGACAGCGGGCGCGGCACCGCGCCCGCCGACCTCCGCGCGACGTCGCGCCAGAAGGACGGGGCGTACTACGTCGACCTGTCCTGGAAACCGCCGCACACCGGTGGCGCGGTGACGGAGTATCAGATCCATCTGGACGGCG
This sequence comes from Streptomyces sp. NRRL B-1347, assembly GCF_000720325.1. Taxonomy (GTDB): domain Bacteria; phylum Actinomycetota; class Actinomycetes; order Streptomycetales; family Streptomycetaceae; genus Streptomyces. Next base: position 26,651 of record NZ_JOJM01000050.1, on the reverse strand, counting down.
AGAGCGCCACCTCGCTCGTCTTCGGCGGCACGGTTCCGCAGGGCCGGATGAAGCACAGCTTCTACGTGGGCAAGGAGCCCGGCGTCACCCACCGGGTGCGGCTGCGCGCCAAGCTGCCCGACGGCACGTGGGGCGGCTACTCGGCCGAGCGCACGGTCACCACGCGGTGAGGAGCGCGCGGTCGCCACACGTGGGGTGGCGACAGCACGGTCAGCGGTCTCAGCGGGTGCTGCCGGTGCCGGTCGTCGGCAGGTAGCGCGGGGCTCGCCAGGCCTGCAGGCGCTGCTCCACCGCGGCGCCCAGGGACAGCAGTTCGGCGTCCTGGTGGTGTCCGGCCGTCAGGAGCACGCCGACGGGCAGCTCCCGCACGGACCCGGCGGGCACCGAGAGGGACGGGTAGCCGGCGACGGCCGCCGGGGTGGAGGACGGGATGACGTCGTTGTCGCCCCGCTTGCAGTCGGTGGTCCAGGCGGGCGGGTTCGTCGGCGCGGCGATGGCGTCGAGGCGGTGGGCGGCCATGGTCTCGTCGATGGAGCGCCGCGAGAGGTCCTTCAGCTCGGCGCGCATGGCCTTGTAGGCGGGGTCGGTGGTGGACGGCGCCTCGAGCGCCTGCTCGAACAGCTCCTGCCCGGCGAAGCAGGTCTGCTCCTCGGGGTGCGTACGGTTGAACTCGATCAGCGCGGCGAGGTCCCGCGGGCCCTTGCGGGTGGCGAGGTACGCGTCGATGTCGCGGTGGAACTCGCTGAGCAGCGCCGGGAATTCGAGTTCCGCGAGGCGCTTCTGGTAGGGCGGCGTCACCTCGACGACCTCGGCCCCGGCCGTCCGCAGCTTCCGGGCGGTGCGCGTCATCACGGCGTCCACGTCCGGGCCGAGCTCGGGCAGCCGCCACAGGCCGATGCGCTTGCCGCGCAGGCTGCCCGGGCGCGGCTTCGCCTCAGCGCCGGGGTGCGTGCCCTCGCCGCCGCTGAGGACCGCGAGCGTGAGCGCGGTGTCGACGACGTTGCGCGCCATCGGCCCCGCGGTGTCCTGCTCGGCGGAGATCGGGACCACGCCGTCCTGGCTGACCACGCCGAGGCTGGGCTTGAGGCCGACCACGCCGTTCATCCCGGCGGGGCACACGATGGAGCCGTCCGTCTCGGTGCCGATGGCCACCTGTGCGAGGGACGCGGCGAGCGCGGCGCCCGATCCCGCGGACGACCCGCACGGGTTGCGGTCCAGGACATACGGGTTGTGGGTCTGGCCGCCCACCGCCGACCACCCCGATGTCGGCTTGGCGCCGCGGAAGTTGGCCCACTCGGAGAGGTTGGTCTTGCCGAGGATCACCGCCCCGGCCTGCCGCAGCCGCTTGACGAGCAGGGCGTCCGCGTCCGGCGGGCTCCCGGCGAGCGCGAGCGACCCGGCCGTGGTCGGCATGGAGCGCGTGTTCACGTTGTCCTTGATGAGCACGGGGATGCCGTCGAGCGGGCCGCGGGCGCGGCCCTCGCGGTGCCTCTCGTCGCTCGCGGCCGCCTGGCGCAGAGCCGTCGGGTCCGTCAGGAGGACCGCGTTGATCTTGGAGTCGACCGTGTCGATCCGCCGCAGATAGGCGGAGGTCAGCGCCTTCGAGGTGAGTGAGCCCTTCGCCATCCTGGCTTGCAGTTGCGGGATCGTCACCGTGTCGAGGTCGACGCCCAGGCCCGCGGCCGCCGCCGGTGCGCCGGTGCCGTCCTCGGCGCGCACGTCGGGCGTCCCCGCCCAGAGCGCGCCCGCGACGAGAGCGGCGGCCACCGCGGCAACGCCGCTCCTGCGCACGGTTCTTGAGCTCACCGCCGTCACTGCGGCCCGCGCGCTTCTCGTACTCCTCGTGCTTCGCATGGTCCTCATGCGCCCTAGCCGACTACAGGGCTACGGACCCGCGCAAGGGCATCGCGGGCCGGATGCACGCCCTCTCGGGCAGGGGCCGCGCGCCGCGAGGGAAACCCGGGCAGGGCTCCTGCGGGCGGCTCCTCACGCCTCGGCCCGGCCGCTCCCCCGCCGCACGGCCCCGTCGCGCCGCGCCGCCAGCAGGTCCGCCGCCCGCTCGCACCACTCACGCGTCTCCCGCTCGAAGGCGAGCCCGCGCAGACACGTCAGATACGGCCCGATCCGCTGGCCCGTGCGCAGGAACTCCGCCTCGTCCAGGTCGCCGCGCAGCCGTCGCAGGAGCGCGCCGAGGACCTCGGTCTTGGCCGCGGCGACCTGCGCGCGCTCCCTCAGCTGCGCGATCACCGGTGTCGCGTCGACGCCGTCCACGGCCTGCACCTTGACCAGCAGGTCGTCACGGATGAACGAGGGCTTGGCGGTCTCGGCCGCGAACCGCTCCAGCTCGGCGACGCCCGCGTCCGTCACCGTGAAGAGCCGCTTGTTCGGCCGCCCTTCCTGCACCACCTCGCGCCCGGCGACCAGGCCTTCGCCCTCCAGGCGCGACAGTTCGGCGTACAGCTGCTGCGGCAGCGCGTGCCAGAAGTTGGCGACGCCGATGTCGAACCCCTTGGCGAGCTGATAGCCGCTGAACTCGCCGTCCAGCAGCGCCGCGAGCACCGCGTGCCGCAAGGCCATGAGCCACCGCCTCCCCTTCTCCTCGCCGCCTCTTCCCTTTGCCGACCGGTTCCCCCATCATAGTCATCGATCTGACTAGTCAGATTCTTGACTATGGATCCGATGAACCCTCGGCTCCCGCGCCACTGGCTCACAGCCGACACCGCAGCCCCTCAGGAGGTTCCCCCGTGACCGCGATCCGTCTCGCCGCCGCCGACCGCTTCCGTGCCGCCGTCGAGAAGGGTGAACTCGCCTCCCTGGAAGAGCTGTTCACCCCCGACATCCGCTTCTACAGCCCGGTGAAGTTCCGGCCCTTCGAGGGCCGGGAGATGGTGCTCGGCCTGTTCGGCGTGCTGCTGCGCACCTTCGAGGACTTCCGGTACGTGGGGTCCTACGACGGCTCCTGCGAGACGAGCGCCGACGGGACTGAGGCCCCGTCGGCCGTGCTGGTCTTCCGGGCGACCGTCGGCGGCAAGGAGATCCACGGCATCGACCTGCTGCACGTCGACGAGGACGGCCGGATCAAGGAGTTCACGGTGATGGTGCGGCCGCAGTCCGCCGTGGAGCACCTCGGGAAGGCGGTGTACGCGGGGCTCGTCGCCGACGGACTCGTACCGCCGCTGCCCGAGGGGCGCTGAGCCCCCCCGGCAGCGGGCCTCAGGAGCCGAGCGGGACGTCCAGGCGCGCCTTGCGGTGGCTGAAGACCGCGATCGAGTGCGGGCCGTGGTAGGCGCCCATGCCGCTCTCGCCGACCCCGCCGAACGGCAGCTCGGGGACCGAGAGATGGGCCATCGGCAGGCCGAAGCCGAGGCCGCCCGACGACGTCTGCGCGGCGATGCGCTCGCGCGTGGCCGCCGATTCGGTGAAGGCGTACAGGGCCAGCGGCTTGTCCCGGTCGTTGATGAACGCGATCGCCTCGTCCAGGTCCGCCACCTCGACGATCGGCAGGACGGGCCCGAAGATCTCCTCCCGCATGACTGGCTCGTCGGGCCGCACCCCGGCGAGCACGGTCGGCGCGATGTACTTCGCGGCCCGGTCGGTCTGCCCGCCGGTGACGACGCGGCCCGAGCCGAGCAGCCCGGACAGCCGGTCGAAGTGCCGCTCGTTGACGATGCGCCCGTACGCGTCCGACTTCGCCGGGTCGGCTCCGTACAGTTCCTCGACCGCCTGGGCCAGGTCGGCCGCCAGGGCGCGGGCGGTGTCCGGGTCGGTGAGGACGTAGTCGGGCGCCACGCAGGTCTGGCCCGCGTTCGCGAACTTGGCGCGGGCCAGGCGCCGCGCGGTCTCGGCGGTGTCGACGCCCGCGTCCACGAACACCGGTGACTTGCCGCCGAGTTCGAGCGTGACCGGTGTGAGGTGCTCGGCGGCGGCCCGCATGACGATGCGGCCCACGGTGCCGTTGCCGGTGTAGAAGATGTGGTCGAAGCGCTGCGCGAGCAGGGCCGTGGTCTCCGGCACCCCGCCCTCGACGACGGCCACGGCGTCGGTGTCCAGATAGCGCGGCAGCAGGTCGGCGACCAGCGCGGAGGTGGCGGGGGCCAGCTCGCTGGGCTTGACGACGACCGCGTTGCCCGCGGCGAGCGCCCCGGCGACGGGGACGAGGAGGAGCTGGGCGGGGTAGTTCCAGGGCGCGATCACCAGGACGACGCCGAGCGGGTCGTACTGCGTACCGGCGCTCGCCGCGTCGCCGAAGACGCCGCGCACGTCGACGTGGTGCGGGCGCAGCCACTCCTCCAGGTGCTCCAGGGTGTGGTCGATCTCGCGGATCGAGAAGTCCACCTCGGAGCGGTAGGCCTCGGCCCGGGGCTTGCCCAGGTCCGCGTGGAGCGCGTCGGCCAGGTCGTCGCGGTGCTCGCCGAGCAGCGCACGCAACTGGGTGAGCTGCCGCTTCCGCCAGTCGAGAGGGCGGGTGCGGCCCGTGCGGAAGGTCGCGCGCAGCCGGGCGACGAGGGCCGCGGGATCGGTGGGGGCGAGGTCGTTCATGAGGTCCTCTGAAGAGTTCGCGAGGGGGTGGTGTGAGGGGGCAGCAGCCCCGTGAGCAGGGCGTCCGTGGCGGGCCGCAGCAGGCGGGCCGCGTCGGGCGCGGTTTCGAGGCCGATGACGAGGGCGAGGCAGATGTCGGCGCACTGCGCGGGCGTGGGCCCCGCGGCGGCCGGGCCGGGCCCGCCCGGCTCCGTTCGGGCGCTGTCAGGCTCCGGCTCGGTCCGAGCGCCGCCAGGCTCCGGATCCGGACGGGCGCCGTCAGGCTCCGGATCCGTCCGAGCGCCGTCAGGCCCCGGATCCGTCCGAGCGCCGTCAGGCCCCGGATCCGGACGGTCCGCCGCGCGGTCCGCCGCCGTGAACTGCTCCGTCAGGAGCGTCCGCAGCCGGGCCGTGAACGCGTCGCAGATGTCGCCGGAGAGCCGGGCGCTCGGATCGAGGAGTTCCACCGCGTGCGGGGAGCGCCCTGTGAGGTCGAGGACCAGGTCCAGCTTCGCGGCGAGGATGCCGTGGACGCGCTCGGCGGGCGGAGCTCCGGCGACTGCGGCGGCCTCCGCCCGTGCCAGCGCCCGGTCGTGCAGCCGCAGGGCGAGCCTGCGGACCGCGTCCTCCTTGCCGCGCACGTACTGGTAGACCGCCGACCGCGACACCCCCATTTCGCGGGCTATGTCGTCCATCGTGGTGCGCCGCACGCCGTACCTGCTCAGGCACGCGTACGTGGCGTCGAGGACTTCGGAGAGACGGTCGGCGGCCACGGTCAGCCCAGCGCCTTCACGATGTCGGCGGCGAGCGGCGCGGCGGACGCCGGGTTCTGGCCGGTGTACAGATTGCGGTCGGCCACCACGTACGGGGCCCACGGCTGCCCCTCCTGGAAGTCGACGCCGAGCGCCACGAGCCGGTCCTGGAGCAGCCACGGGGCGCGGTCCGCGAAGCCGGACTGGGTCTCCTCGGCGTTCGTGAAGGCCGTCACGCGGTAGCCCGCGAAGGGCGATCCGCCCCCGGCCTCGGTGGCGAGCAGCGCGGCGGGGCCGTGGCAGACGATGCCGAGCGGCCTGCCGGAGGCGAGGGCGGCGCCGAGCAGGGCGCCGGACGCGGCGTTCACCGCCAGGTCCTCCATCGGGCCGTGGCCGCCCGGGTAGAAGACGGCGGCGTACTCGTCGAGGCGCACTTCCTCAAGGGCGACGGGCTGCCGCAGGGCGGTGACGCGCTCCAGGTCGGCGGCGATCGCGTCGGCGTTCTCCTGGCCGCCGTTCAGCTCGGGCGCGAGGCTCGCGGGGTCCATCGTCGGCACGACGCCGCCGGGCGTGGCGACCACCACCTCGTGGCCCGCCCCGGTGAAGGCCAGGTAGGGGGCCGAGACCTCCTCGGCCCAGTAGCCGCTCGGGTGCGCGGTGCCGTCCGCCAGCGTCCATACGGCGGAGCCGGTGACCACCATCAGGATCTTCGCCATGTCTGTCTCCTCCACTGCCGGGCTTCCTGGCATGCGCTGCTGCACGTACTGACGTTTCGTACGCGAACTGTCAGCGCGTCTCGCCCTCGACGGTAGACCCGCCTCCCATAGAGATCCAATAGGATCTCCGGCATGCCCCATAGGGAATCCAATGGCTCGGACGTCGTGGGCGCGGGTGCCGCGCAGGGCCCCCGCGCGCCGCTCGACCTGTCCCTGCTGCGCACCTTCCTCGCGGTGCACCGCTCTGGTTCGTTCACCGCGGCCGCGCGGCTGCTCGGTCTGTCACAGCCGACGGTGACGACGCAGGTCAGGTCCCTGGAACAGCAGTTGGGCCGGGAGCTGTTCGAGCGGCGGCCGCGCGGGGCCGTGCCCACGTCGGTCGCCGACGAGCTGGCCACCCAGGTGGCGGGCCCCCTGGACGCCCTCGCCGAGGTGGCCGACCGCGGCCCGCTGGCCACCGAGCGGACGCCGGACCCGGTGCACCTCGCGGGCCCCGCCGAGCTGGTGTGCACCCGCGTCCTGCCCGCGCTCGCCCCGCTCACCGACCAGGGGGTGCGGCTCCGGGTCACCATGGGCCTCACCGACGAGCTCCTGGACGGGCTGCGCGGCGGCCGCTTCGACCTGGTGATCTCCACGATGCGGCTGCGCGGCCGCACGCTCAGCGCGGTGCCGCTCGCCGACGAGGAGTTCGTGCTCGTCGCCTCGCCCGCCTGGGCGCGGCGGATCGGCCCGGAGCGGGTCGCCACCGAGGGTGCCGCCGCGCTGCGCGGGGTGCCGCTCGTCGCGTACGCCGACGACCTGCCGATCGCCCGCCGCTACTGGTGGCACGTCTTCGGCGAGCGCCTGACCGCCCGGCCCGCGCTCACGGTGCCGGATCTGCGCGGGGTGCGCTCGGCGGTCGCGGCCGGGGCGGGGATCGCGGTCCTGCCGCGCTATCTGTGCCTGGCGGACCTCGCGTCGGGCGCCCTGGTGCCGCTGCTGCTGCCGGAGGACCCGCCGATCAACACCGGCTATCTCGCACAGCGCCCGGGCACGCCGCGGAACCCGCACGTCCTGCTCGTGCGCGACCGGCTCCTGCAGGCGGCCCCGTCCTGGTGACGCCCGGTCAGCCGTCGGCCGGACGAAGGATCCCGTCACCTGCCCGGAGGCCGTCCGCATGCGGTGCGGCCTGACGGCACGTTGGCTCGACGTCAGGCAGCACGGGCGATCCCCCCTTTCGGCGGCGCATGGGACGTACCGCCTCCCGTGCCGCCGGAGGGCAGATTCATGCGTATTACCCAGATATCTCTCCGCTCCGGCCTGACCGTCGCCGCCATCGCGCTTCCCCTGGCCCTGAGCGCCCCCGTGGCGCTCGCGGCACCGGGGATCACCGTGACCGTCAACGGCACCACTGTGCAGGCCACCACGACCGCCTGCCCCAACGGCGGCAAGGCCGCGCTGCTCAGCAACGGCGCGGCCAACTTCGCCCAGGGCCGGCAGGTGACCCTGGCGGGCGGCAGCGCCTCCTGGCAGAACGTGACGGCCGGCACCCATACGGTCGTGGTGATCTGTCAGGACGGTTCGGCGGCGGGCACGCAGACCGTGACGGTCGCGGGTGCGCCGACGACCTCGTCGACGACGGCTCCCGCGCGCGGTGTGCGCGGCGGCTTCGGCGGCGCGGTCGAGGACTACGGCACGCTGACGCTCGCCGCGGGCGGCGCCCTGGTGGTGACCGCCGTGGGCGGCGGCGCGTGGTACTTGCGCCGCCGCACCGTCCGCGGTCACCTCTGACACCCCTTCCTCCCCCGGAGCCGGACAGCCGGTCCTGCTCCCCGAACCAGGCCGGGCCCTCGGGCCCGGCCTCCCGTCGTTCCGGGCCGCGGCGGTCCCGCCCGTGCCCGCCCCTTGTTCCCTTCGCCCGCGCGCCTTACCGTCCTCCCAGCCGACTGGGAGGGCCCGCCATGCCACGACCGCTCAGCGTCCAGCTGTACTCCGTGCGCGACGAGCTGGCCGCCGACCGTGCGGGCACCCTGGAGCGCCTAGCGGCGATGGGGTACGGCGCGGTGGAGGCCTTCGACGTGACCGACGACGCGCCGGGGCTCGCCCGGCTCGCCGACGGCCTGGACCTCGCCGTCTCGGGCGCGCACGTCGCGCACGCCCTCGCCGGGGACCCGGGCCCCGTCTTCGACGCGGTCGCCGCGCTCGGCACCGGGCTCGCCATCGTGCCCGCGGGCTTCCCGCACGAGGACTTCACGACGCGCGACGGCCTCGCCCGGGTCGCCGAACGCCTCAACTCCCTCGCCCTGCGGGCCGCCCGGCACGGGCTGCGGCTCGGCTACCACAACCACTGGTGGGAGGTGGAGCCACGACTCGGAGGGCGGCACGCCCTCGACGTGCTCGCCGGGCTCCTCGACCCGGACGTGTTCCTGGAGGTCGACACCTATTGGGCGGCGGTCGGCGGCGCGGACGTGCCCGCACTGCTCGGCCGCCTCGGCGACCGCGTGGAGGCCCTGCACCTCAAGGACGGCCCCGGCACCAAGGACGATCCGAACGTCGCCGTCGGCGGCGGCACCATGCCGGTGCCCGAGGTCCTCGCGGCGGCGCCGGACGCCTGGCGGGTCGTCGAGTTCGACGCGTGCGCGGACGACCTGCTCGGCGAGCTGGCCGCGAGCCGCCGCTACGTCAGCGCCCTGGAGGCGACGTGAGCGGCGTGGGCGCGGGCCCGGTGGGTGTCGCGGTCGTCGGCGCGGGCGTCATCAGCGCGGAGTACCTGCGGACCCTGGGCCGCTTCCCCGACGTGCGGCTCCTGGCCGTCGCGGACCTCGACCGGGAGCGGGCGGCCACCGCGGCGCGCGCCCACGGCATACCGCTGCACGGGGACGTGCCCACCGTGCTCGCCGAGCCGGACGTCGAGCTGGTGGTGAACCTGACGGTGCCCGCGGCGCACGCCGCGGTCGCGGCCGCGGCGCTGCGCGCGGGCAAGCACGTGTACGGCGAGAAGCCCCTCACGCCGACGCCCGCGGAGGCGGAGAAGCTGATCGCCGACGCGTCCGAGCGCGGGCTGCTGCTGGGCGGAGCGCCCGACACGTTCCTCGGCGCGGGCCTCCAGTCGGCGCTCCGCGCCGTCCGGGCGGGACACATCGGCGCCCCGGTGGCGGCGACGACGGCGGTGCAGAGCCTGGGCCCCGAGTCCTGGCACCCGGACCCGGCGATCTTCTACAAGCCGGGCGCGGGGCCCCTGTTCGACCTCGGCCCGTACTATCTGACGGCCCTGGTGGCGCTGTTCGGCCCCGTGTCGAGGGTGGCGGCCACGGCGGCGCGGGCCCGCGCGCGGCGCACGGTCGGCTCGGGCGCCAAGGCCGGGCAGTCGTTCCCCGTCGACGTGCCGACGCACGTGAGCGCGCTGCTCGCGTTCTCCTCGGGCGCGAGCGCCAACGCGACGTTCAGCTTCGACAGCGCGCTGCCGCGCATCCGCTTCGAGGTCACCGGCACGGAGGGCACCCTGGCCGTGCCGGACCCGAACACCTTCGGCGGCCCACTGCGGCTGCGGCCGAACGGCTCCGACGACTGGCACGAACTGCCCGTCCACGGGCGTACGGACGGCCGCGGCCTCGGCGTCCTGGACATGGCCCGCGCGATCCGCGCCGGGGCCGGGCGGATCACTCCCGACACCCAGAGCACGCACCGCGCTTCGGGCGCCCTGGCCCTGCACGTCCTGCAGACCATGACGGCGATCACCGAGTCCGCCGCCCGGTCCGCGTTCATCCCGCTCGCCACCCAGGTCGTGCCGCCGGCGCCGCTGCCCGACGGCTGGGACCCGACGGCGGCGACCCTCACCGGGGCCTGAAGGCCGGTGGGACCTGACGGGGTCAGGCCTCACCCGCGCGGTCGTGGACCTCGACCGCGAGGGCTTCGCCGCCCTCGGGCCGGGGCGCGGCCAGTTCGTCGAGCGCGCGGGCCAGCCAGCGCGTCCAGAACGTCTCCAGGTCGATCCCGGCCCGCAGCACCACGTGCCGCAGCCGGTCCTCGATCGCGTCGCTGCCGGGCGGGAAGTCGCGGCGCTCGATCTCCTCGTACTCCGCCAGCCGGCGCCGGTGGAGCGCGAGGTGGCGGTGCAGGTCCTCCTCGATGCCGTCGGTGCCGACGACGGCGGCCGCCCGCAGCCGCAGGAGCAGCGCGTCGCGCATCGGCTTGGGGTCCTGGCCCGCCGCGGTCCAGCGCGACAGCTCGGCGCGGCCCTCGGGCAGCACCTCGTACTGCTTCTTCTGGCCGCGGCTCGCGGTCGCGGACGGCAGGGCGCGGATCAGTCCGTCGCGTTCCAGTCTGCCCAGCTCGCGGTAGATCTGCTGGTGCGTGGCCGACCAGAAGTAGCCGATCGACCGGTCGAAGCGCCGGGTCAGCTCCAGGCCCGACGACGGCTTCTCGAGCAGGGCGGTGAGGATCGCGTGCGGCAGTGACATGCGGGCATCCTAGGGACGCGGCGCGGCCGGGCGTCCGGCCGCGCCGTGGCCGCTCACAGCGCGGCGGCCAGTTCCGTGCCCTGCTTGATGGCGCGCTTGGCGTCCAGCTCGGCCGCGACGTCGGCGCCGCCGATGAGGTGCGCGGCCACGCCCGCGGCGAGCAGGCCGTCGTACAGGTCGCGCCGGGGTTCCTGGCCGGTGCACAGCACCACCGTGTCGACGGGGATCGTGCGCGCGGTGCCGTCGACGGTGAGGTGCAGGCCCTCGTCGTCGATGCGGTCGTAGCGGGCGCCCGCGACCATCTCGACGCCCCGGTGGCGCAGTTCGGCGCGGTGGATCCAGCCGGTGGTCTTGCCGAGGCCGCTGCCGACCTTGGACGTCTTGCGCTGGACGAGGTGGACGGTGCGCGGCGACAGCGGCCGCTCGGGCGCGGCGAGCCCGCCGCGCTCCCGGTAGTCCATGTCGACGCCCCAGTGCTTGAAGTACGTCGCCGGGTCGAGGCTGGCCTTGTCGCCGCTGTCGGTGAGGTACTCGGCGACGTCGAAGCCGATGCCGCCCGCGCCGACGATCGCGACCCGCTCGCCGACGGGCGCGCCGTCGCGCAGCACGTCCAGGTAGCCGACGACGCTCGGGTGGTCGACGCCCGGGATGTCCGGGGTGCGGGGCGTGACGCCGGTGGCCACCACCACGTCGTCGTACCCGGCCTCTGCCAGGCGGTCCACCGTCACGCGGGTGTTCAACCGCACGTCCACGCCGTGCAGTTCGAGCTGGGTGCGGTAGTAGCGCAGCGTCTCGTCGAACTCCTGCTTGCCGGGGACCTTGCGGGCCACGTTCAGCTGGCCGCCGATCTCGGCCGCGGCGTCGTAGAGCGTCACGTCGTGGCCGCGCTCGGCCGCGGAGACGGCGCAGGCGAGTCCGGCGGGGCCCGCGCCGACCACGGCGACGCGCTTGACGCGGCGGGTCGGCGCGAGGACGAGCTCCGTCTCGTGGCAGGCGCGCGGGTTCACCAGGCAGGAGGTGATCTGGAGGTTGAAGGTGTGGTCGAGGCAGGCCTGGTTGCAGCCGATGCAGGTGTTGATCGCGTCGGGCTGCCCCTGCCGCGCCTTGGCGACGAAGTCCGGGTCGGCGAGCAGCGGGCGGGCGAGGGACACCATGTCGGCGGCGCCGTCCGCGAGCAACTGCTCGGCGAGCTCGGGGGTGTTGATGCGGTTGGTCGTCACCAGGGGCACGGACACCTCGCCCATGACCTTCTTGGTGACGAAGGTGTAGGCGCCGCGCGGCACCGACGTCGCGATGGTGGGCACGCGGGCCTCGTGCCAGCCGATGCCGGTGTTGATGATGCTGGCGCCCGCGGCCTCGATCTCCTTGGCCAGGTGGACGACCTCGTCGAGCGTGGAGCCGCCGGGCACCAGGTCCAGCATGGACAGGCGGTAGACGATGATGAAGTCGTCGCCGAGGCGCTCGCGCGTGCGGCGCACGATCTCGACGGGGAAGCGGACGCGGTTCTCGTAGGCGCCGCCCCAGCGGTCGGTCCGCCGGTTGGTGGGGGCCGCGATGAACTCGTTGATCAGATAGCCCTCGGAGCCCATGATCTCGACGCCGTCGTAGCCCGCGTGCCGGGCGAGTTCGGCGGTGCGGACGAAGTCCTCGATGGTCCGCTCGACCTCGTCCTCGGTGAGCGCGCGGGGCGGGAACGGGCTGATCGGCGCCTGGATCGCGCTCGGCGCGACCAGGTCCGCGTGGTAGGCGTACCGGCCGAAGTGCAGGATCTGCATCGCGATCCGGCCGCCCTCGCGGTGCACGGCGGCGGTGATCGGCGCGTGCTGCTCGGCCTCCGCCTCGGTGGTCAGCTTGGCGCCGCCCTCCCAGGGGCGCCCCTCCTCGTTCGGCGCGATGCCGCCGGTGACGATGAGGCCGACGCCGCCGCGCGCCCGGGTCGCGTAGAACTCGGCCATGCGCGCGAACCCGCCCGGCGCCTCTTCGAGGCCGACGTGCATGGAGCCCATGAGGACCCGGTTGGGCAGCGTGGTGAAGCCCAGGTCGAGCGGGCTGAGCAGGTGCGGATAGCGGCGCGGGGAGTCCATGCGGCCTCTTTCGTACGCGGGGCGCGAAGTCGTCAGGACAGTTGTAGGCCAGCCCCACCCCTTATGCAACTAGTTGCACAATGGGCGGGACGTAGCTCACACCGGCCGGACAGGCGTGGGGCGCGTGGGGCGCGCCCCACGCCGTCACTCCCCCTGCGCCTTGTCCTGGAGGAACCGCTCCACCTCGCTGGCCACCCCCGTCTTCGCCGTCGACGCCCTGGCGCCCACGCGCGTCGACGCCTCGTGCACTCCGAGGCCGCCCACCCACACGTAGCCGAACGACGGTTCGCCGTCGAGCCGGGGACTGACCTGCACGTCGACCTGCTTGAGCTTGGCCACGGGCGCCGCCGCGTAGAGGGTCGCCGTCACGCGGCGCTGCGGGTAGAGGTTGAAGTCCCGGATGACGACCGAGCCGTACTCGTCGACGAACGCGCCGTGCCCGTCCCGGCCCACGCGCACGTCGAAGTGCCACGGATGGTCGTGCAGGTCGATGGTGACGAACTCGGAACCGCGGTTCTCGAAGGTGACGTCGAAGGCGATGTAGGTCAGGCCCTTGGCGTCCTCGTCCCGGCCGCGCTTGGGAGTGGCCCGCTTGAGGCCGTGCACCCGCACGCGCAGCCCTGCCAGTTCGTCGGACTGGTACTCCTGCCAGTCCCCGACGACGTTCGGTACGTCCATCTTCCCCACCCTTCGGTCGGCACAAGGCTAGAACGAGCTGCCTCTCTGACCTTTCCCCACTTGATCACTACCGGCCGGAGCGGCTAGTTATCCCCGGGCGCACGCGTGACCGATGACTTCTCGCCGCCGCGCGGGGCCGCCGCGACCCCCGCGGCCGCCCGCGCCGAGCGGGTCCCGGGCACCGCGTTCGGCCGCCGGCCCGCCGACGTGCGCGGGACGCCGTCAGAGCCATGTCCGAAAACCGCCAGCCGCGCCCTCGCGCGCGACGCAGACTGATCAGGAAGACACGCTCCCCCGATCCCCCGCCGGGACCGGGAGGGAATCCGGAACCCTCGGAGAGGACAGGCGCGATGACCGTCTACACCACCCTCGACAGCCCGCTGGGCGACCTGCTGCTCGTCGGCGAGCCCTCGGCCACCGCCAAGGGCGGCACAGCGCTCGCGTCGCTCTCGATGCCCGGGCAGAAGGGCGCGGCGGCCGTCCAGGACGGCTGGGTCCGCGACGACGAGGCGTTCACGGCGATCGCCGACCAGCTGCGGGCGTACTTCGCGGGCGCGCTGACCGGGTTCGACATCGAGTACGCCACCGGGTCCGGCACGGACTTCCAGCGCAAGGTCTGGGACGCCCTTGACTCCGTGCCGTACGGCACCACCACCACGTACGGGGCGCTCGCCGCGCGGCTCGGCCTGTCCCGCGCCGCCGTACGCGCCCTGGGCACCGCCATCGGCCGCAATCCGCTGCTCGTGGTGCGCCCCTGCCACCGCGTGATCGGCGCGGACGGCTCGCTGACGGGCTACGCGGGCGGCCTGGACCGCAAGCGGCAGCTCCTGGACCTGGAGGCGGCATGACCACGACCGCGCCCGCCGACCGGGTGGCCGCCGCCGACTGGCCCGGCGTCGCCGCCGAGCTCGACACCCACGGCTGCGCCCTGACCCCACCCCTGCTCGACCCCGACGCGTGCCGGGCGATCGCCGCCCTGTACGACGAGGCGGACCTGTTCCGGAAGACGGTCGACATGGCCCGGCACCGCTACGGCTCCGGTCAGTACCGCTACTTCGGCCACGAGCTGCCCCGCCCCGTCGCCGAGCTGCGCGCCGCCCTCTACCCCCGGCTGCTGCCGGTCGCCCGGGACTGGGCGGCCCGCCTCGGCCGCCCCGCCCCGTGGCCCGACGGCCTCGACGAGTGGCTCGACCGGTGCCGCGCGGCGGGCCAGACCCGGTCCTCGCAGATCCTGCTGCGGTACGAGGCCGGCGACTGGAACGCGCTGCACCGCGACCTGTTCGGCGACCTGGTCTTCCCGCTCCAGGTCGTCATCGGCCTCGACGTCCAGGGCGAGGACTACACCGGCGGCGAGTTCCTGCTCGTCGAACAGCGCCCCCGGGCCCAGTCCCGCGGCACCGTCACCGTGCTTCCGCAGGGGCACGGCCTGGTGTTCACCACCCGCGACCGCCCGGTGCGCTCCGCCCGCGGCTGGTCGGCGGCCCCGGTCCGGCACGGCGTGAGCACGGTCCGCTCGGGCCTGCGGCGCTCCCTCGGCCTGGTGTTCCACAACGCGTAGTCACCGCCCCGGCCGCGCCTGATCACCGCGTTCGGCTGCGCGCGGCTCCGGTTCGTCCCGCGCGTCCGGGACCCGGGGCGCGCCGTCCTGCCGCTGCCAGGCGGCGTACAGGCTGGAGAGTCCGATCGCGACGGTCGACACCGTCTCGGCCTTCACCCCGCACAGGATGAGGACGACTCCGGTCACCAGGACCGCGAGGAACGCGGCGAGGTCGGTTCGCCGCCGTGGAAAGTGCATCGTTCGGCCTCTCTGCATCTCTTGCTGCATCTCTTGCTCTGCCTGCCGCCTGATGTCTTGTCAGGCGGCAATCAGACTGATGAAGGTGCGAAGTGTTGCGGTAGGCGGCACAGTTGCCACGTGTCGCAACACCGAGCGGCAGGAGCGGACAAGGAGTGGACATGGGCAGCCTGGTGCCGCTGGGCGGGGAGCTTCCCGACGAGTCACGGGCGCTCGCCGAGGCGCTGCGCGGTCTCTTCGACGGGCTCGGGCTCAGCGTCCGCCGGTACGCGGCCCGACGGAGCTGGGACGCCGGGTCGCTGTCCCGCTTCCTCAACGGCACCCGCATCCCGACCTGGGAGTTCGTCAACTCCCTCTGCCACGACGTGGCCGAGCGGCAGGGCAGGCCGCCCACCCCCGAGGCCATGGAGCTGCTGCGCCGGCTGCACCGCGAGGCGCTGGCCCGCAGCGGCTCCCCGCTCCACCGGATGCAGCTCCTCGAAGACGAACTGGCCGAGGCCGACCGGCAGTCGACCCGCTCGGCGGCGCTGGTCCGGGCGCTCGAAGGGGCGTTGGTCGACGCGCAACACCGCGCGGCGGACCTAGAGGTGCAGATCGGACAACTGCGGGCGCACCAGGGCCGCGAGCACGCCGACGCGGACAAGGTGCTCCAGCTGTACGAGGACCAGCTGGCCGGGCTCCGCAGGGAGCGGCAGTCCCTCATGGAACAGGTGGAGGCGCTCGGCGGGGAACTCCGCGACGCCCACGCCCGCCGCATCGAGGCGGAGCGGCGCTGCGAGGAGCTGGAGCGCCAGCTGATCGCGGCCGAGGAGCACTGGCGGGACGACTACGCAGAAGACGACTACGCAGAGGACGGCACGGCAGACGGCACACCGGACAGCCCAGGCGACGGCGCTGCCCTCCGGCCCGAGGACGGCGGCCCCCGAGGCACCGCCCCGGCCGGGCCCTCCGCGACCGCGCCCCGCCCCTCACCACCCCGGGCACGCCCCGGTCCACCCGGCGGGCACCCGCACGCGGAAGTGCTCAACCCCGGCTACGTCTTCGACGCCTTCATCGTCGGCGAGTCCAACCGCTTCGCGAACGCGGCCGCCTTCGCCGCCGCCAAGCGGCCCGGCCGGGCGTACAACCCCCTGTTCATCTACGGGATTTCGGGGATCGGCAAGACGCACCTGCTGCACGCCACCGCGCACTGCGCGCGCGACCTCCACCCCGGCCTCCACATCCGGTACGTGCACGCGGAGGACTTCTCCAAGTCCCAGGGGGCCTACCGGAAGGCCGACCTCCTGCTGGTCGACGACCTCCACTTCCTGGCGCACAACAGGTCGACGCAGGAGGAGTTCTTCCACACCTTCAACGCGCTCCACGAGGCCGGGAAGCAGATCGTCCTGTCCTCGGACCGGCCGCCCAAGCAGCTGACGAACCTCGAGGAGGGGCTGCGCAGCCGCCTGGAGTGGGGCCTGATCACCCACATCCAGCCGCCCGAGCTGGAGACGCGCGTCGCGCTCCTGCGGCGCAAGGCCGCCGCGGACGGGCTCGACACCCCGCCGGAGGTGCTCGAATTCATCGCCACCCGCACCTCGCGCACCATCCGCGAGCTGGAAGGCGCGCTGAACCGGGTGACCGCGCTCGCCAACCTCAACCGGCAGCCGGTGGACCTCGGCCTGACGGAGATCGTCCTCAAGGACCTGGTCCCCGACCGCGGGCCGTCGCGCGGGGAGCGGGTCGGGCAGCTGATCATCGCCGAGACCTCCGACTACTTCGGCTTGGCGGACGGCGAGCTGAGCGGCACGTCCCGGAGCCGGGTCCTGGTGACGGCACGTCAGATCGCCATGTACCTGTGCTGCGAGCTGACGGACATGCCGCGGTCGAAGATCCGCGAGCTCTTCAAGCGGCACGACCCGGGCACCGTGGACCACGCGGACCGCAAGATCCGCGCGCTGATGGCGGAGCGCCGCTCCATCTACAACCAGATCACCGAACTCACCCTGCGGGTCAAGGACGCCGCCGACGAACTGGCCGACTGAAGTGCCCCGGGGCCCTCAGCCGAGCCCGCTCACCCGCAGCGTGACGTTGAGGCGTCCCGTCAGGCCGAGTTCCGGCGGCGCCGTCCCCGCGTGGATCCGTGGGACGCCGTGGTACGCGAGGCGGGAGGGGCCGCCGAACACCATCAGGTCACCGCTGCGCAGCTCGACGTCCGTGTACGGGCGCGAGCGCGTCCCGGTGTTGCCGAACCGGAAGACGCACGCGTCCCCGATGCTCAGGGACACCACCGGCGCGCCGGACTTCTCGTCGCTGTCGCGGTGCATGCCCATGCGGGCGTCGGCGTCGTAGTAGTTCACGAGCGCGATGTCGTACGCGGGCGTCTCACCGCCGTCCGCGGGCGTCTCACCGCCGTCCGCACCGACGGCCCCGTCCGGGTCCCCGTAGGCGTCCCGCACCGCGGCGCGCCCCAGCTCCGCGAGCCACGCGGGCATCGGCTTCACCGGCGCGCCGTCGCCGTCGACGACGGTGCGCGCGTAGCCGTACGGGTACCAGTGCCAGCCCAGGCACAGCTGCCGGGCGGTCATCGTGCCGCCGCCGGGCAGGTGGACCGTGCGCAGGCCCGCGGGCGGGCGTGCCCAGTCGCGGCAGGCGGCGAGGAGCTCCCGCTGCCGGTCCGGGCCGAGCCAGCCGGGCACGTGCACCGCGCCCGGGGCCACCTCGCCGCGCTCGCGCGGGAACAGCTCGTCGGTCATCGGCGCAGGACCGACCGGAGGATCACGAACTTGCGGTTGCTGGCGGCGACTTCGACGTTGCCGAAGAGCCGCTTCAGGCGTACGTGATAGCCGAGGTGGCGGTTCCCGACGACCCACAGCTCGCCGCCGGGCCGCAGCGCGGCGCGGGCGCCGCGGAACATCCGCAGGGCCGCCGCGTCGGTCGTGGCCTGGTGGCTGTGGAAGGGCGGGTTGTTCAGGACGAGGTCCACGGAGGCGGCGGGCATCGCCGTCAGCGCGTCCCCGGCCAGGAACTCCGCCTTCTCGGCGGCCGAGTTGGCCAGGTACGTGGCCTCGGCCGACGCGACCGCCTGGTACGACTCGTCGACGAACGTGACCCGGGCCTCGGGGTTGGCGACCGCCGCGGCCGTGCCGAGCACGCCGTTGCCGCAGCCCAGGTCCACGACGTGGGCGTCGCCGTGGCTCGCGGGCAGGTGCTGGAGGAGGAACCGCGTGCCGATGTCGAGGCGCTCTGCGCAGAAGATGCCCGCGTGGTTGACGGCGGTCAGGCCCGCGCCCGCCCCGGAGTCGGCGGGCAGCACGTACCGGCGCGGCCAGGGGCTGGGCTCGCGGACCCGCTCCGGGTCCGGCGTGGTGAAGATCAGCCGGGCCTTCTGCCGGGCCAGCGAGGTGCGGGTCGGGCCGATGATCCGCTCGAAGAGTTCGAGCGTGGAGGTGTGGATCTCGGTGACCATGCCGGTGCCGACGACGACGGTGCCCGCGTGCAGGGCGGGGGCGACCCGGTGCAGCTGGTCCTCCAGGAGCGCGAGGCTCTTGGGCACCCGCACCAGCAGCACGTCGATCCGCTCCGGCGGGGCGTCCCGCGTCGTCAGCAGACGTGCCGGGTCCGGCGCGTGCCCGGCCCGCTCCAGGTTGGCGAGGGTCGCCTGCCGACCGAGGAAGGAGTCGGTGATCTGTACGGGCCGGTGCGCGGCGAGCACCGTGGTCAGGGCTCCCCAGCGGTCGCCGACCACGGCCACGGCGCCGTCGAGGGCGACCGGCGCACCGCCTTCCTCCCCCGCCAGGTGCCGCAGCAGATAGGCGTCGGCCGCGGACCAGGCCCGCAACTGCTCGCGGGGGTCCTCCGGAAAGCGTGTGAGGTCGTACGCACCCCATGACGTGCTCAAACGGTTCATCGTGCCCTCAGGCTACTGGTAGCCGCGGCCGGGCCGCGGCCCCAGGTCGGCCCGCGCGCGACGGCGCGGGGCAGAGGTGCGGCGGAGGCCGCGGCTCACGAGAAGCGCAGCAGGCCCTGGCGGGGCACCGCGACGCGGGTGCGCTCGGGGTCGGCCGGGCGTTCGGGGTCGTACACCGCGAGGACGGGCCGGTCGAGGGCGACGCGGTCCACGACCACCGGCACGGCGTGGCGCGTGCCCTGCTGGTCGTGGAAGACGACGGTGACCTCGCCGCGTCTGCCGCGCAGCGGCCGCCAGCCCTCCACATGGGCCTCGGCCGTGACGAACCCGGTGCGCACCCGGCGCAGCGCGGCGGTCCTGCGCAGGCTCACGACGGCGCCCCACACCGCGACGAGGCCGCCGACGGCCGCCACCGACCAGGAGAACACCAGCCAGGCCGTCACGGAGTACCGCCCGACCGGGGCGAGCAGCATGAAGTCGGTGACCGTGTCGTACGAGACACGGCCGTCGGCCATCGCGTCGTACCAGCCCGCGACGGCGGCGAGCGCGCTGAGGGCGATCACCGCGCCGACCGTCGCCCGGTGCAGGAACCGGGCGGCGACGAAGCCGAGCAGCACGGCCGCGCCGATGCCGATCTCCGGCGCGAGCGCCACCAGCTGGTCGCTGCCGCAGCCCACGTCGTCGTAGCAGGACCATCCGGCGCTGGCGGCGTCGTATGTGCTCAAGTGCCACACGAGCCAGACCAGCCAGGCGAGGAGCGCGCAGACGAGCCCCCGCAGCACGGCGCCATAGGTCTTCCGGCTCAACTCCCGTCCCTGCCTCAGTGGTTCGGCGGCGCCCCCAGGGACGCCGCGCGGACAGCATTCGTCGATATCCGTGCAGGCTACATGCTGTCCGGGACGGACACCACGGGGCACCGCCCGGCTCAGCCGCGGGCGAACCAGGTGGGCCCGTCCGCCATGGCCTGCTTGATGCGGAACAGGCCGGTCTCGTGCAGCTCGGGCAGCCGGTCCAGCGGGAACCAGCCGACCTCGAGGGACTCGTCGTCGTTGACGCGGGGCTCCCCGCCCACCGCCCGGCAGCGGATGGTGATGTCCATGAACTGGCAGACGTCGCCGTTGGGGTAGGTGACGGGCTCCAGGGTCTCCACGAGGACCACCCGCTCGGCCACGCACCGTACGGCGGTCTCCTCGAAGACCTCCCGCTCGGCGCACTCCGCGGGCTGCTCCCCGGGCTCCGGGATGCCGCCGATCACCGACCACTTGCCGTTGTCGGCGCGCCGTCCGAGCAGCACCCGGCCCTCGTCGTCGAAGACGATCGCGGTGATTCCGGGGAGCCACAGCAACTGGTGGCCCACGTCGGCACGCAGGGTCTTGATGAAATCCGGAGTAGCCATGATCAGCACCCTAACTGCCGGTGCCCGCCCGCCTGCGCGCGATCACCCAGCCGATTCCGGCCACTCCCAGACCGGCCAGAAACACCTCGGGCCACACCCCGAGCCGCGTCGCGGGCGTCTTCGAGCTGCGCTTGGGCACCTCCGCGACCAGCGACTCCGCGGTGAACATCCCGGTGCGCTGGGCGACCGTGCCGTCCGGGCGGATCACGGCGCTCACGCCGCTGGTCACCGGGACCATGACGGCCCGGCCGTGCTCGACGGCGCGCACCCGGTCGATGGCCAGCTGCTGGTACGTCATCTGGCTGCGCTCGAACGTGGCGTTGTTGCTCGGCACGGACAGGATCTGCGCGCCCTCGTTCACCTGGTCCCGCACCACGTCGTCGAACGCGGCCTCGTAGCAGGTCACGGGCCCGACCTCGGTGCCCGCCATGTCGAACACGACCGGCTTCGTACCGGGCTCGAAGACACCGGCGCGGTCGACGTCGGAGCTGAAGATCCGGAAGAAGCTCCGGTAGGGCATGTACTCGCCGAACGGCTGGAGGTGCCGCTTGTCGTACGAGGCGCCGGGGCCCGTCCTGGGGTCCCAGAGGATCTGCCGGTTGCGGGGCTTGCCGTCCCTCGCCCCGACGACGGCGCCGACGGAGACGGGGGCGCCGATGGCCTTCGCCGCCTTGTCGATCTCCGCATAGGCGTCGGCGTTGGTGAACGGGTCGATGTCGGAGGAGTTCTCCGGCCACAGGACCAGGTCGGGCTGCTCGGCCTTGCCGGCCTTGACCTCGGCGGCGAGGCGCAGCGTCTCCCGGACGTGGTGGTCGAGCACGGCCCGGCGCTGGGCGTTGAAGTCCAGGCCCATGCGCGGCACGTTGCCCTGGATGACGGCGACCGTGGCGGTGCCGTGCTCCGCCGCCGTGGACACCAGCGGGGTCGCGGCCGCCCCGGCGACCACGGGCGCGACGGTGAGCGCGGCCGCGGTCAGCACGGCGCGGTCCCGGGCCCGGGGCGCGGCCCGCAGGCGGCGCACGACGTCGGCGAGCCCGAAACCGCTCAGGACCACCGCGAAGCCGAGCAGCGGCGTCCCGCCGAGGGCGGCCAGCGGCAGGAACACACCGGTGGGCTGGCCGAAGGCGACCTTGCCCCACGGGAAGCCCTCGAAGGGGAAGCGCGCCCGCGCCGCCTCAAGGAGGAGCCACACCCCGGAGGCCCACACCGGCCACGCCGGGAGCCGCGACACCGAGGCGATGCCCAGGCCCGCCAGGCCGATGAAGAGCGCTTCGGCGAAGGCGAGGGCGAGCCACGGCAGCGGCCCCACGTCGACGCCCGTCCACGACAGGAGCGGCACGAAGTAGCCGAGCCCCATCAGCAGGCCGAGGCCGAACCCGGAGCGGGGCCGCCGGCCGTGCAGGACGAAGCCGAACAGCGCGAACGCGAAGGGCGCGAGCCACCACAGTTCGCGCGGCGCGAAGCTGAGGTAGAGCAGGACGCCGGAGAGCACCGCGGCGACGGCCGGAATCAGCCGTCGCCGCACCCGCTCCGCGCGGGTTTCCGGGCCGGGCTGCGGTTCGGTCTGCTCCGACGTCTCGGTGGGAGCGGTGGTGGCGGTCACTCGGGGAGTCTACGGCTCGCCACCTGGGCGCGGACAGCGCGGTCGGCGCCCGCGCGCGGGTGCCCCAAGTGCCCTGTCCACACATTTGCTAGATCGTTTCTGCGCAAGACATCCACAACCGCCGTCGTCAGCCGCTACGGTGTCCCGCAGTCCCTGACGTACGGCTGGAACGCGCTGCCGCACGGTGGGGGCGCGCGGACATTCGGGGGGCGGGTTGGGGTCGACGGGGGCGGTGACGGCCGAGCGGACCGGGGAGCGGCCCGGGGTGGCCGACGCGAGCGGTCTTGCGGTCCTCGCGGCGTGCGCGGCCTGGGCGCTGATCACGTCTGCCCTCGGCGGCGGGCGCCCCGACGGCGTGCTGCTCGCGATCCTCGCGGTCGCCGCCGGGTACGCGGGCGGGCGCATCGCGGGAGCGCTCCTGCCGGTGGCGGCCCCGTGCGCCGGGGCGCTCGCGGGGGTCTGCCTCGCGGCCGCGGCGCCGCACGTCACCCCCGGCCCCGCCAGTTCCTCGCCGCTCGGCCCCATCGGCGCCACCGCGGCGCTCCTGAGCCTGTCGGCGGGCGCGGTCTGCTGTGCGGCGTGGGCGGCGCGCGGACCCGCGCTCCGGCTGTGTCTGCGCCTCGCCGCCGTCGGTGTCATGGGCTGCGCCGCGGCCCTCGGCTCCACGGCGGGCTTCCTCGCCTGCGCCGGGATCGTGCTGTGCTCGCTCGCGGCGTCCCTGACCCGCAGGGCGCTGGGCCTCGCGGGCTTCGCGCTCGCCGCCGTGCTGGTGGCCGGGGCGTCCTGGGCCGTCGCCGAGGACGCGCTCCCGCGCGGTCTGACCGAGTCCCTGGAGGGCCAGCTCGGCGCGCACCGGGTGCGGCTGTGGCGGGACGCCGGGGGTCTGGCGGACGCGCATCCGGCGTTCGGGGTGGGCCCCGGGCGGTTCGGGGACGCGTCACCGTCCGTGATGGAGGGCCTGCTCACGGACGGCAGACCGCACTCGGCGCTGCTCCAGCAGGCGGCCGAGCAGGGCTTCACCGGGGTGGCGCTGCTCACGGCGGCCTTCGCCTGGCTCCTGTTCGCGCTGTGGCGCTCGCCGCGCTCCACCGCGGTCGTCCTGACGGCGGGGGCGGCCCTGACCGCCGTCGCGGCGGTGGCCACGCTCGGCAACGCGCTGAGCGTGACGTCCGTGACGGCGGGCGCGGGCCTGCTCGCGGGCATCGCCACGGCACGGCCGCTGCACGAGAGCAGAGAGCCCGAAGGCGGGTAGGACGCCGAGCGGCGCGGGTCAGACGGTGGGCGCGGGCGGCGTCAGGCGCAGGTGGTCGCGGATGACACGGACCGCGCTCTCGGCGTTGTCCACGGTGACCGTGAACTTGTGGCCGTCGCCGAGCTGCAGGACGACGCCCTCGCCGCGCCGCACGATGACGGCGGTGCCCTGCTCGGGCCGCCAGCGGTAGCCCCAGCCGCCCCAGTGCCGCGGCGTGACGGCGGGCGCGAAGTCGGCGCCGACGACGTGCGAGAGCGGGATGCGGCGGCGCGGCACACCGATGTGGCCGCAGCGCACTTCCAGGCACTCCTTGTCGACCTTCACGGCGACGTGCACGAAGGCCAGCGTGCCGAAGAGCATCAGCAGGCCGACCGCGATGCAGCCGACGATGGACATGACCAGCGGCAGGATGCCCGAGGGCCACAGGGACTCCACGGCCAGGTCGATCCCCAGCGCGAGGCAGGCCGCGCCGGCGCAGGCCAGCAGCCACTGGACGCGGTTCGACGCGCGTCCGGTCCAGATCTCGGGCTCATCCTCGGCGGCAGCCCGCTCGCCGTGGGCGTGGTCCGTCATGCAGTCGAGGTTACTCACGATCCGCGGCGAAGGCACCGCGTCGCGGAGAGTTACCTCTCCGGCCGGACACTCCGAACACCAGGATTCCCGGGCTGAGGCACCAGGACGGCCCGGCCGGACGCCGGAATTCCCGGGCCGACCGCCGGGACGCTCGGAGCCGGGGCCCGGCTCAGCCCTTCAGGGCCGGGCTCGCCGACGCCAGGAGGCGCCCCTCGGCGTACGTGAGGGCGGCGGGCGGCAGCGTGGCCTCGCGCCCGCTGAGGAGCACCCGGACGCTGCCGTGGCGGTCCCCTGCCGCCGCACGCGCGCCCGGCACCTCGCCGATGCGGCGCAGCGTCTGGGCGGCGACCGCTCCGGCCGAGCCGTGCAGGACGAGCGGCGCCCGGTCCGCCCGCTGGACGGCGGCGCGGATGCGCTCGGCGACCAGCTCGTAATGGGTGCAGCCCAGGACGACGGCCTTCACGTCGGGCGGTGTGAGGGCGGCGGCCGCCGCGATCGTCCGGCTGATGGCCGCCTCGTCGGCCCACTGCACGGCGTCGGCGAGGCCCGGGCAGGGCACCTCGGTGACGTCGACGCCGTCGGCGAACTCCTCGATGAGGCCACGCTGGTAGGGGCTGCCGGTGGTCGCGGGCGTGGCCCAGATGGCGATCGGGCCGCCGCCTGCCGCGGCGGGCTTGATCGCGGGAACGGTACCGATGACCGGCAGGTCCGGCTCGAAGCGGGCCCGCAGGGCGGGCAGCGTGTGCACGGTCGCGGTGTTGCAGGCCACGATCAGGGCGTCCGGGCGGTGCGCGGCGGCCGCCGCGGCGACCGCGAGCGACCGCTGCGTGAGGTCCGCCGTGTCACGGGGTCCCCAGGGCATGCCGTCCGGGTCGGAGGAGAGTACGAGATCGGCGCCGGGGGCCAGGCGCCGTACCGCGGCCGCCGCGGCGAGCAGTCCGATACCGGAGTCCATGAGCGCGATCTTCACCCGGTCACCTTAGACGATGAGCCGCACGACCCGGTCACCGTGGGGCAGACTGCGGCGGATGAGTGCCGTTGCGTGGATCTCCGCCGCCTCGCTCGCCGCGTGGCTGTGGCTGCTGGTCGGACAGGGCTTCTTCTGGCGCACGGACCTGCGCCTGCCGCCTCGGCGCGAGCCCGAGCGATGGCCGGCCGTGGGTGTCGTCGTCCCCGCGCGGGACGAGGCCGAGGTGCTGCCCGACAGCCTGCCGTCGCTGCTCGCGCAGGACTATCCGGGGCGCGCCGAGGTGTTCCTCGTCGACGACGGCAGCACCGACGGCACCGGGGAGGTCGCGCGGGAGCTGGCCGGGCGGCACGGCGGGCTGCCGCTGACCGTCACCTCGCCGGGCGAGCCCCCGGCGGACTGGACGGGCAAGCTGTGGGCGGTGCGGCACGGCATCGGCCTGGCACGCGCGCGTGAGCCGGAGTACCTGCTGCTCACGGACGCGGACATCGCCCACGAGCGCGACAGCCTGCGGGAGTTGGTGGCCGCCGCGGAGTCCGGCGGCTTCGACCTGGTGTCGCAGATGGCACGGCTCCGGGTGGCCAGCGTCTGGGAGCGGCTGGTCGTCCCGGCGTTCGTCTACTTCTTCGCGCAGCTGTATCCGTTCCGCTGGATCGCGCGCAAGGGCGGGCGGACCGCCGCCGCGGCCGGTGGCTGTGTGCTGCTGCGTGCGGACGCCGCCGCGCGGGCGGGCGTGCCGGACGCCATCCGGCACGCCGTGATCGACGACGTGGCCCTCGCCCGGGCGGTCAAGCGCGGCGGCGGGCACATCTGGCTGGGACTCGCCGAGCGCGTCGACAGCGTGCGCCCCTATCCGCGCCTCGCGGACCTGTGGCGGATGGTGGCGCGCAGCGCGTACGCCCAGCTGCGCCACAACCCCGCGGTGCTCGTCGGGACGGTGGCGGGGCTCGCGGTGATCTACCTGGCGCCGCCGGTCGCCGTGGCCGTGGGCCTGGCGGCGGGCGACACCTCGGCCGCGGTCATCGGCGGCCTCGCCTGGCTCGTCATGACGGCGACGTATCTGCCGATGCTGCGCTACTACCGCCAGCCGCTGTGGCTCGCGCTCGCGCTGCCCGCCACCGCCTTCCTGTACCTGCTGATGACGGTGGACTCCGCGGTGCAGCACTACCGGGGGCGGGGCGCGGCGTGGAAGGGCCGGACGTACGGGGCCGTGCCCGAGGCGCGGCCCGAAGCCGCCCCCGACTCCCGGCCGTGACCGGCGCCTTGGCCGTGCCGGCAGGCGGGGACCGCTCCGCGGGGCGCGGTCACTTCCTGCCGGGCGTCCAGTTCATGCCCCAGCCGTAGGCGTAGTCGATGGTGCGCTGCGGGCTCACGCCGCGCTCGGGCACCAGATACCGGGCCTCGCGCTGGACCACGAGCTCACCGCCCTGGTTGGTGATGAGCGCGAGGGCGCACACCGTCGACGGCACCGTGCACTCGTCCAAGGAGAACTCGATCGGCGCGCCGTGCTGCGGCGTCAGCGTGACGGTCGCGTTGAGGTCGGCGAAGCTGCGCGCGCCCTCGTAGATGGTCACGAAGATGACCATGCGCTTGAAGTCCCGCGTGTGGTCGAGGTTGACGGTGAGGTTCTCACCGGTCGACACGGCTCCGGTGCGGTCGTCGCCGTCCAGGAGCATGTACGGGGGCTGGTTCAGGGCGCCGAAGGCGTTGCCGAGGGCCTGGACGACTCCCTTGCGGCCGTCGGCCAGTTCGAACAGCGCGCACAGGTCGAGGTCCAGGTCGGCGTGCATCGCCACGGCGCGCCCGAGCTTGCTGGCCCAGCCCTTGAACTGCTTGCGCACCTCCCAGTTGAGATTCACGCGCAGCGCGCCCGACGTGCCGCCCTGCTTGGTCAGGGAGACGGTGGGCGCCTCCTTGGTGAGCGTGACCTTGGTCAGGCGCACCGGCTGCGCGGGGGCGGCGGGCGGCGGGGGCGGCGAGGCCGGGGCG
>NZ_JOJM01000049.1 GCF_000720325.1 Streptomyces sp. NRRL B-1347 | reverse complement strand
GTCGCGCGTGACGTCCGGGTACGTCTCGCTGTAGCTGCCCTCCAGCCAGGAGTTGGCGAGCACGGCGGGGCCGCCGTGCCCGGGACCCCACACGCACAGTGCTTCGATGCCGCGGGTCTTGACGATCCGGTTGAGGTGGGTGTGGACGAGGTTGAGGCCGGGTGAGGTGCCCCAGTGGCCCAGAAGGCGGGGCTTGACGTGCTCGGCCGCCAGCGGCTCGGCCAGGAGCGGATTGGCCAGCAGGTAGATCTGACCTGCGGCGAGGTAGTTGGCGGCACGCCAGTGCGCGTCCAGGGTGCGCAGTTCGTCGTCGGTCAGTACGGTGCTGTTCTGGTGGTCGACCGAGGGCATGGGAACTCCGGTAGTCGTCGGACGGAGGAAGCGGCATGGTCGGCAAGGCGACGTCGTTGCCGCGAGGGGTGTACGAGCGGGAGCTGCTGCGCCTGCAGACGGAGCTGGTGAAGGTCCAGGAATGGGTGCGGGCCGAACGCGCCCGGCTCGTCGTGGTCTTCGAGGGCCGGGACGCCGCGGGCAAGGGCGGCACCATCAAGCGCGTCGCGGAACACCTGAACCCGCGGGTCGCGCGCATCGTGGCGCTGCCCAAGCCCACCGAGCGCGAGCGCACCCAGTGGTACTTCCAGCGGTACGTCGGGCACTTGCCGGCGGCCGGGGAGATCGTGCTGTTCGACCGGAGCTGGTACAACCGGGCCGGTGTGGAGCACGTGATGGGCTTCTGCACGAAGGAGGAGCATCAGCTGTTCCTGCGTCAGTGCCCGATCTTCGAGCGGATGCTGGTGGAGGACGGGATCCTGCTGCGCAAGTACTGGTTCTCGGTGAGCGACGCGGTGCAGCAGGAGCGGTTCCGGCGTCGCCTGCAGGATCCGACGCGACGCTGGAAGCTGTCGCCGATGGACTTGGAGTCCATCACGCGCTGGGAGGCGTACTCCCGGGCGAAGGACGAGATGATGGTGCACACGGACATCGCGGAAGCGCCGTGGTACGTCGTCGAGAGCGACGACAAGCGCCGGGCCCGGCTCAATACGATCGCCCACCTGTTGGGTTCGATCCCGTACCACGAGGTGCCGCCACCGGTCCTCGAACTGCCGCCGCGGCCCGGGTCGACCGGCTATGTACGCCCTCCGCGCGATCTGCAGACGTACGTTCCGGATCACGCGGCGACACTCTGAACCCCGCACGGCGCTCACACCGGTTGCGGTACGACGGCGACGGGACAGGCGGAGTGGTGCAGGAGCATGTGCGCGACCCGGCCGAGCTGGAGCCCGTACGGACCGTGCCGTCGCTGGGCGCCGACGACGAGCAGATCGGCACGTGACGCGGCGTCGAGGAGCACCAAGGGCGCGGAGCCTTCGACGACGTGCTCCAGGACCGCGACGGAGGGGTGGTCGGCCACGGCAGCACGCAGGGCCGTGGCGAGGCCGTCCGCCGCGCGCTGCTCGTGGGAGCCGGCGGGCTCCCCGGGGCGGTGGGCGGGTGCGGGGGCCTCGTACAGGGGGCGGCGCCAGACGTGTACGGCCTCCAGGACGACGCGGCGCAGTGCGGCCTCGCGGAAGGCGAACCGGACGGCTGCCGCGGAGTGCGGCTTGTCGCCGACACCGACCACGACGCGCTGCCGTGTGCCGGCCCTGGCCTGGTTGTCGTGACTGCCGCGCAGCACGATCACCGGGCAGTCGGCGCGGGCCGCGACGCCGAGGCTCACCGAACCGAGCAGCAGCTCCGCGATGCGGCCGCGCCCGCGCGAGGCCACCACCAGAGCCACGGCGTCGCGGGCCTCGCGCAGCAGCGCCGGGACCGGGTCCTCGTCCCTGATCCGGAGGGAGAGCTTGAGGTTCTCATCGCGCCGGTGCGCACGCCGCGCGGCGGTGTCGACGACGAAGTCGGCCAGCTCCTTGGCCGACGGCTTGCCCAGCACGTTCGCGAGCGAGGCGTCGTCGTCGACCTCGCGGGAGGCGGCGTGCACAAGGCGCAGCGGCACTCCGCGCAGGACAGCCTCATCGGCGGCCCAGTCGACGGCGCGCAGGCTGTGCTCGGAGCCGTCGATGCCCACTACGAGTGGGAGTTCCATCCACCTCACCTCTTCCCGGGGCCCGCAGAGGGGCGCTCAGTGGTGCGGGACGACCGCGACGGGGGACGCCGCGTGCTGGAGCACGGAGTGGGCGACCGGCCCGGTGCGGGGGCCGATCGGGCTGCGGCGGATCCGACGGCCGACCACGAGGAGGGAGGAGTCCTGGGAGGCAGCGGCCAAGTGTTCGGCCGCCCCGCCGGAACGGGCCTCGTCGACGATAGCCACTTGCGGGAACGCGCGGGCCCACGGGCGCAGCATCCCGGCCAGGTCGACCGTCGGCCGCCGGGCCGGATCCACATGCACGACGCGCAGCGAGGTCGAGCGGCGGGCGGCCGCCTCGAAAGCGAACGTGACGACCGCGTCGTGCGGGTTGGAGGTGTCCAGACCGAGGACGACGGGCCGGTACGGGGTGGCGGCGGACGGGACGCCCGCGGGGTCCATCAGATGCTCGTCGGCGGCCTGCTCCCCGGCGCGCACCAGGACGACGGGCTGGACGGCGTGGGCAGTGGCCGCGAGCGCGACGGAGCCCAACAGGAAGCCGGCGATTCCGCTCAGGCCGCGTGAACCGAGCACGAGCAGCGCCTCGTCATCCCGCGCCCGCCGGGGCAGCAGTTGTCCGGGCCTGCCGGAGAGCCGCCGCACGCCGACCTTGACGCCGGGATGCCGCAGGCGCAGCCCTTCGGCGTACTCGCGGGGAATGCGGTCGATCCAGTGCTGGCGGGTCTCCGGACCCATGAGCGGCGCCTGCTCGACGGGCTCCGGAGCGGGCTCCAGGACGCTGACGAGCGTGAGCGGCAGATCGCGCAGCTTCGCCTCCCGGGCCGCCCATTCCGCGGCGGCCTGACTTTCCGGTGAGCCGTCGAGGCCCACGATGACGGCTCGGGGCATGTCCTCCACCTCCTGGTGCGGGGTTCTCGTGTCAGCGTCGCGCGTGACGCGCTGTGAGGGCAGGGGCCGCAGGGCCCGGGGGAGGGCCGACAGGCCCTCCCCCGGGCCGCCACCCGGATGCCGGACGGGTTCACCGCAGCCAGCGGTGGCGGCGCACGAACGACAGCCCGGCCCAGCGGCCACCGGCGCCGAGGGCGTCACCGGAGCAGGTGGCGGCGAGTGCGATCAGGGCGACGGCGTAGATGACGTGGTAGTCCACGACCGGGTTGGTGGACAGGCTCAGCGAGCCGTCCGAGAGGTGCTTGGCGGGCGGCCACTCGGCCATCCACATCAGGATCATCATCGCCGTCCCCGCGGCGGCCGCGAGGCGCAGGCCGACCCCCGCGACCAGGGCCAGGCCGACGCCGAGGAGCCCGGCCATGAACAGCCAGTCGGCCCAGGCGTCACCGGCCCAGGAGTGGAAGGTGGACTCCATCGGGCCCGCCGCCACACCGCTGAGGAAGCCCTCGGTGGGCGAACCGCCGTCGATCCACCCCTTTCCGGACGCGGTGGAGTAGCCGAATCCGAAGGTCTTGTCGAGGAAGGCCCACAGGAAGACCGCCCCCATGAACAGGCGCAACGAGCCGAGCGCGTAAGCCCGCGCGGTGTCCGCGCGGGCGGCCGTCGCCGCGTGGGCCGCGGAACGGCGCCGGAACGAGGGCAGCGGGATCCCCCAGCCTCGGTGCGGGTGGTCGTGGGTACTCATGGCCGTACTCCTTTCGACGGTGTCCTCGTCGGACACGGTCCACTCTGGTCACGCGAACCGTGCCGCGCCGCGTGCCGAACGTCCGGGACACCGGGGCCGGAAGGTCCTTGTGAGAAGGCCGACCGGGTCAGGTGCGGCCGTCGTCCTGCGGGGCCCTGTCCGCCGCCGCGGCTCCAGGGCGGGTTCGTGGACTGGGGCACGCTCCTGGGGCAAGGGCCCGGCGGCAGGACACGCGGCGTCAGCTCTACGGCGGGTACCTGGCGGCGCTGACCCGGAGCCGGCCGGTCGACGTCACGCGTGCGGGACGACGGCCACCGGACAGGCGGAGTGGTGCAGCAAGGCGTGGGTGACCGCACCCAGGTGCCCGGTGGAGGTCCTGCGTCCCACCACGACGAGGGAGGCCTCCCGCGCCGCGTGGACCAGAGCACCGGCGGCCCGCTCCTCGCAGACGGTCTCGGTCACGGACACCTCGGGGAACTTCGTACACCACGGCCGCAACGCCGCGATCACAGCACGCTCTTGGGCCGCGAGCAGCTCCGGCCCCGGGAGCGGCTCTCCCTCGGCCACGCGCGACAGCGAGGGGCGGAAGGCATGGACGGCGCGCAGGGACGCGCCGTACTCCCGTGCGGTCACGAAGGCGAACTCGATGAGTTCGTCGCAGGGGTGCTCGGTGTCCAGCCCGAGCACGACGTCGCGGAAGGGCGTCCCGGGCACTTCGTCCGGCGAGATGCCGTGCAGGGCGGGCAGGTGCTCGGCGGCCACGGTCTCGCCCGCCCGGACGAGCACCACCGGGCACGGACAGTGGGCGACGACCCGCTGGGACACCGACCCCACGACGAACCCGACGACACGGCCGAGTCCTCGCGACCCGAGGATCAGCAGGTCAGAGGACTCGGCCGCCGAGAGCAGAGCGCTGACCGGGGCGCCGGACACCAACCGTTCGTCGATCCGCAGCCGAGAGTGAGCGGCGTGGACGCAGCTCACCGCTTCGCTCAGGACCTGCTCGGCGGCCGCGCGCTCGGTGCTGTCGGCGGGGACGGACGACGCCGGGTGCGGATGCCACCTCCACACGTGCACCAGGCGCAGTGGGACGCCCCGGCGCAGGGCCTCCCGGGCCGCCCACTGAGCGGCTGCCAGACTCTCCGTGGAGCCGTCGACACCTGCGGTGACGTACCGATCCATGCTGCGCACCTCCTGTATCGGTGGCCGTGTCCGTGGCCGACGCGGTCCTCGTGACCGACCGTCGCGCCGGTACGCCGAGCCGGGAAGGGCCCGCACGGCCCCGGCCGCAGGTCGTTCGGCCTCCTGGCGGCCCGGACACCGCTTCGCGGTGTGCCCGACGGCGCCCATGGGGGTCAGGTGGCTGGTGCGAGGGCCGAGTGGCCCATGGCCCCGCACGGAGTTCCGGATCATGCTGGAAGGAGAGTCCACCGCCCGCCTTGGAGGACGTCATGAACGCTCCGTCCGCATCCAGCGCCCTGCGGTCGCTGCCCCACGAACACCGGGAGCGGCTGATGGGCGCCGCTCACGAGGTCTCGTTCCCTCAGGGAACGCGGCTCTTCTCGGAGGGCGGGCGTGCCGATCGCTTCTGGGTCGTGCGCACCGGCTCGATCGCCCTCGACATGAAGGTGCCCGGCCGCCGGGCGGCCGTCATCGAGACCCTCGGCCACGACGAACTGGTCGGCTGGTCCTGGCTGTTCGGGCCGCCGACGTGGCACCTGGGCGCGGAGACGGCGTCGCCGGTGCGCGCCTACGAGTTCGACGCCGTGGCCGTACGGGCCATGTGCCAGAACGATCCCGCGTTCGGCCTGACGATCGCCCACTGGGTGGGCGGCACCCTCGCCCACCGCCTGCGCTCGGCGCGCATCCGGCTGTTGGACCTGTACGCACCGTACGGCAGCGGCAGCACGCTGTGACCTCGCGCGTTCCGTGCCCTCGCGGCGGAACGCCGTGATCCCTCACGCGGGCGGCCCGCCGCTCATCACTGCCACCGGCAAACAGGGGAACAGTCTCGTCATGACCGATACACGCACCTTCACGGAGCAGCACCCGGTCCGCGTCTTCCTCCTTGACGACCACGAAGTGGTCCGACGCGGCCTGGCCGACCTGCTGAACGCCGAACCCGACATCACAGTGGTCGGCGACGCCGACAGCGCCGAACGCGCGCTGACGCGCGGCCCCGCACTGCGCCCGGACGTCGCGGTTCTCGACGTGCGCCTGGCCGACGGGGACGGCATCACCGTCTGCCGGGAGCTGCGCGACCAGCTGCCGAACCTGGCCGTCCTCATGCTGACGTCGTTCGACGACGAGGAAGCCCTGCTCGACGCGATCATGGCCGGAGCCGCAGGCTACGTACTCAAGCAGATCAAGGGATCCGACCTGGTCTCGGCGGTGCGCACCGTCGCCTCCGGCCAGTCCCTGCTCGACCCGACGACGACCGCGCGGCTGATGCGCTCGCTGCGCACGGGGCCCGCCGAGGAGCCTGCCGTCGCGCCCGAGCTGGTGGGCCTGTCGGAGCGCGAGCGGGACATCCTCGCACTGATCGGCGACGGCCTCACCAACCGCGAGATCGGCAAGAGGCTCTATCTCTCGGAGAAGACCGTCAAGAACCACATTTCGCGGCTGTTGTCGAAACTCGGCGTCCAGCGCCGTGTGCAGGCGGCGGTCATGGCCACCCAGCTGGCAACCCCCGATCGGGGCGAAGACGCCGACCGGTGAAGCACGCGCGGGCCGCCCGGCCGCGGCAGGAGACCGTACGGCCCCTCCCGCGCGGAACGCGGACACCTCAGGCTGGTCGGCAGGCACACCGCACCGATCGACCGATCGACCGATCAACGGTCGCGGAACGGCCCTGCGGCCCCTGCGGCGCCGGGCGGGGAGGAGCACGCGATGGGTTCCACGACGCTCGACGCGGCCACGTTGGAGAAGCTGGTGTCGGCGGCCGTCGCGGCCCCGTCCGTGCACAACACCCAGCCGTGGCGCTTCCGGCTCGCCCCGGACACGCTCACGCTGGAGATCCATGCCGCGGCCGAACGCGGACTGCGCCACATCGACCCGACCGGGCGCGCCCTGCACGTCTCGGTCGGCTGCGCGGTCCTCAACCTGCGGGTCGCCGTGGCCCACTTCGGCTGGGAGCCGGTGACCCGCCTGCTGCCCCGCCCCAGCACGCCGGGACTGCTCGCCGCGGTCCGGTTCGGCGGCAGCGCGCGGCCGGGCTCAGCGCGCCTGTACGACGCCCTGTGGCGCCGCCACAGCAGCCGGTTCCCCTTCTCCGAGCGGCCGTTGCCCGCCGACGTCCGCGCCGAGCTGTCGGAAGCCGCGCTGGCCGAAGGCGCGTTGCTGACCTTCCCGCCTCCCGTCGAGAGCCAGCGACTGCTGCTCCTCACCAGGGAGGGAGAGCACCGCAACAACACCTCGGCCGACCGGGCCACGGAGAGCCGCCAGTGGGTGCGCGAGCCGGACCGGTCGGGCCTCGGCATGCCCGCGCGGACGCTGGGGCCCCAGGACTTCCGGGAGCGGATGCCCATGCGTGACTACGGCGCCCACCTGCACCCCGGCGGACTGCCCGCCCAGGCCTTCGAACGGCACCCTACGATCGTGCTGCTGTCCACGGCGCACGACCGGCGGACCGACTGGCTGCGGGCCGGGCAGGCCCTGGAGCGCGTGCTCCTGGTGGCCACCGCCCATGGCGTGCGGGCATCGCTGCTCCACCAGGCCCTGGAGTGGCCGGATCTGCGCGAGCAGCTCGGACCGCCTTCCGGATCCCGGAGCGGCCACCCGCACATGGTGATCCGCATGGGGTACGGCCCGACGGGACCGTCCACGCCGCGCCGCAGCGCGCGGCAGACGATGACCGGTGGTGACGGTTCAGCTCTCCCGTGAAGGCGTCGGCACCCGCCACACCAGCCGCGTGCCGCTCCCGTTCGGCCCTCGGCGCAGTGTGAGAGTCCCGCCGAGGGCATGGGCGCGCTCGGTCAGGTTCCGCAGTCCGCTGTGCTTGGCCCCCTCGGGAATGCCCTGGCCGTCGTCGGTCACCGCGAGCGTCAACTCGCCGTCGGCGCAGCGCAGGTGCACGTCGGCGGAGCGCGCGTGCGCGTGCCGGGCGGCGTTGCTCAGGGCCTCACCGAGAACGGCGAGCACGTGGTCGGCGACGTCGGCCGGGACGTCGGTGTCGACGAGTCCTTCGATCCGCAGCGCGGGCGTGAAGCCGAAGGCGGCGGCGGAGTCAGCCACCGCGCGCGACACCCGCCCCCGCAGCCCCTCGCGTCCCGCCCCACCGCCGTGCGTGCGCAGGCCGAAGATGGTCGACCGGATGATCTTGATGGTGTCGTCGAGGTCGTCGACCGCTCGCGACAACCGCTCCACGGCCTCGGAGTGCTCCACGAAGCGCTGGGTGCTCTGCAGGGTCATCCCGACCGCGAAGAGCCGCTGGATGGCCAGGTCGTGCAGATCACGCGCGATCCGGTCGCGGTCCTGGAGCAGGGCGACCTGCTCCGCGTCGCGGCGCCGGTCGGCGAGCTCCAGGGCCAGCGCGGCCTGGCCCGCGAAACCCAGCAGCGGCCCGGCGTCGGCGTCGGAGAACGGCGTACGGCCGCTCAGCCGCCCGAGCACCAGCACGCCCCGGGCCTTGCCGCTCACGCCCAGCGGCACCGCGACCACGGGGCCGAGCCCGGCCCACTGCGAGCCGTTGCCGCCCACGCG
Source organism: Streptomyces sp. NRRL B-1347 (assembly GCF_000720325.1). Lineage (GTDB taxonomy): Bacteria > Actinomycetota > Actinomycetes > Streptomycetales > Streptomycetaceae > Streptomyces. Next base: position 51,629 of record NZ_JOJM01000049.1, on the reverse strand, counting down.
GGAGTCGTGGCTGATGTCGGCGCTCACCACGGGATCCGCGGCGTCGAGAGCGGCTCCGACCAGACCCTCGTGAGCCGGGAGCACCACCCCTTTGCGGCGCTCGGCGTCCACCCCGACCGCGAGCAGCGGCCGCATCTCCTCCGACTTCGCGACGTACTCCGCGATCATTCCGACGTCGGCCGACACGATCTCCCGGGCCTGCTCGACGATGAGTTCAAGCACGTCGGTGCTCGGCGCCCCTGACAGCAGGGTGCTCGTGACCTCGGCGCTGGCCCGCATCCAGCGCTCACGCAGCCGCGTCTCCTCGTACAGGCGGGCGTTCTCGATGGCGACGCCGGCCGCGACGGCGAGCGTGGACAGCACGGATTCGTCCTCGGCGTCGAACTCCTCGGCACCGCGCTTCTCGGTCAGGTAGAGATTGCCGAACACCTTGTCCCGCACCCGGATGGGCACACCGAGGAACGAGTGCATCGGGGGATGCCCCGGCGGGAAGCCGTACGACGACGGATGCTCCGAGAGCTCCGGCATCCGCAGCGGCACCGGGTGGCGGATCAGTTCACCGAGGATGCCGTGGCCGCTGGGCAGGTCACCGATCCGTGCCCGCTCCTCCTCGTCGATGCCCACGGTCAGGAACTGGGACAGCGTGCGGTCGTCACTGATCACTCCCAGGGCCCCGTACTCGGCGTCCACGAGGACCACGGCAGCCTCGACGATGCGGCGCAGCACCTGCGGCAGGTCCAACTCGCGGCCGACGGACAGCACCGCCTCCAGCAGGCTGTGCACGCGGTCCCGCGTGCCCCGCGCGGCGTCGATGCGCGTCTGGAGTTCGTCGAGCAGCTCGTCGAGGCGCAGCGTGGGCAGATGCCGTTCGGGGCCACCGGCCCGGTCGCGGGTTCCGTCCCCGGTCATCGCTTCCTCCACCTGGCTCGCACCGACGTGGTGTGGGTCACCGATGGCACCGGTTCTCACCGTACCGGCGAGGGAGCGGTACCGGGCGTCATCGGGTCGAGACGGTACGGATCGTGTCCGGCTTTCGGCGTCAGGCAGCCGTACGGAAGGCCTTTCGGCCGTGCCGCGGCCGCCGGGCCCGGCAGGGACGTACGGACCTGGTGAACGGCCCTCTCGGCCCCTGCCCGCCGGCGCGCGCAGGTATGACGATGACGGAAGAAGAGCGTACGGAGCCGAGAAGAAGAGCGTACGGAGCCGAGCGGAACGTGTCGCTTGGCGGGGCCGACGCATCGGGACACACGAGTGGGGGGGCACAGCGCCATGCCGCGTCCGGTGATGGTCGGGGTCGACGCGTCCCAGGAGAGCCGCGCCGCCGCTGTGTGGGCGGCCCGCGAGGCAGAGCGCCGCGGGGTTCCGCTGCGGTTGTTGCACGTGTGGGCATGGAGCCCGCCCGGGGCCCCGGGGAACGCGTCGCGACCACTTCTGGCGGGGCGTGTTCTGCGTGAGGCGGAGGCGCACGTGAGGGCCGTGTGCCCTGGTGTGCCCCTCGTCGCCGAACAGGCCGAAGGGCCTGCGTCCAGGGCACTACTGGGTGCCGCCGGAGAGGCGGACGTGCTGGTACTGGGATCCCGTGGCCTGAGCGTCCTCACCGGATTCGTCCTCGGGTCGGTCGCCCAGGCCGTGGTGGCCAGGGCCGCGTGCCCTGTGGTGCTCATCCGTGCCGGGCACGGGGTCGATGACCCGCAGGGGGACGACCTCCGCCACGCGGGCCCGATCCACGCCGCCGACCGTGACGTCGTGCTGGGGCTCGACCTGAACGATCCCTGCGACGAGCTGATCGACTTCGCCTTCGACACGGCGCGGCTGCGGAACGCCCGGCTTCGGGTCGTGTCCGCGTGGAGCGCGCCGTCGGCGCTCACCCTCGGCCCGGGTGAGGTGGGCCTGATCGACGGGCCGCGGCGCGCGGAGGAGTGGCGGGGCTTCCAGGACGCCGTGCTGTTCACGTGGCGGGACAAGTACCCCGCCGTTTCCGTGAGCGGGGACGTCGTCGAGGACAGGGCATCGGCCGCGCTGGTGCGGGCTGCCACTGGTGCCGGCCTGCTCGTGGTGGGGCGGCGGACGCCTCAGGAGCCGCACGTGGGCACGCGCACCGGTCCCGTCACGCATGCGGTCAGCCGCCACGCTCGCTGCCCGGTTGCGGTCGTGCCTCACTGCTAGGCCTGGGCGCGGCGCCGAACCGGGCGAGAAGCACGCGGGGTTGTGGTGCGCCCGCGAGAGGGAGTTGAGATGAACGGCTTGCTTGGCTGGCGCCCACTGGTGCTGGCCGACCTGTTCGAGTGGATCGAATCCGGTCTGAACGGCCTTGGCGTTCCGACAGGCACGGGCGGTGCGCACGGCATCCGCGTCGAGGAAACGCTCGCCCAGGACGCCTACGTGGTGCGCGCGGAACTGCCGGGCCTCGACGCGGAGCGCGACGTGCGCGTCGACATCAATGAGGGCGTCCTCCACGTCCGGGCGGAGCGCACGGAAGAGACCCGGGAGAAACACCGCACCGAGTTCCGATACGGCTCCCTGCGCCGCTCGGTCCGTCTGCCGCGAGGGGCCCGAGAGTCGGCGGCCGAGGCCCGGTACGAACACGGCATCCTCACCGTCACCGTGCCCCTCGCCACCACAGTGGAGGCGGTCACGACCGTCCCGGTGCGCGATGCGGCGTCCTGAGCCCAGCCCGCGGTCCGTGCGTCACGGGCGACGGGGCCGCACCCCAGCTCCCGCCCGTCCGCGTCGGCCGCTCGCTGCCCCGGACGGCTGCGGCGAGGCTACCGGAGGGCACGGGTCCCGAGCGGCAGCAGCCCTCCGGCGGACCAGGGGCTGCTTGTCGCTGCCGGACGGGAGCCGTCAGGTTTGGGCGGCGAGCAGGCTGACCGCTCCGTCCAGCGTGCCGAGTTCGGGGTAGTCCTCCTCGTCGATGCGGACGCTGGTGCGCTCGGACAGGGCTTCCACCAGGCTCAGGAAGTCGATTGAGTCGAGTTCCAGGGCTTCGCGCAGCGGTTCGTCGGGTGCCATGGTGGTCAGGTCAGCGTCCGGGACGATCTCAAGGATCGACTCCTTGACGATGGTGAGTGCTTCGGTCCGGTCCATCACAACTCCTTCGCGCAGTGATCGCCGTCGTGTGGGTCACAGTTCCTCGGGGCGCTGTAGGAGCCGGTCCACGGCGGCGAGGAACCGGGCACCCGTCGCGCCGTCGCTGGCCCGGTGGTCGGCGGCGAGCGTGGCGGTCACGAGGGGCCGCACGCCGATCAGGCCGTCCACCGCCCAGGGCCGTTCGACGACGGTGCCGAATCCGACGAGAGCCACCTGAGGCGGGTGGATCACGCCGTACACGGTCTCCGCACCCTGCTCACCCAGGTTGGAGACGGTCAGCGTGGCGCCGGACACCTCCGTGCCGCGCAGCCGTCCGGTGCGGGTCCGCCGCACCAGGTCCTTGAGCCGTGCCATCAGAGCGGCGGGCGTGAGCGCGTCGGCATCGTGGATCACCGGGGTCAGGAGGCCCCCGTCACGCAGCGACACGGCGATGCCCAGGTGGACCCCGTCGCCGGGGACGAAGCCGTTCTCCTGCCAGAACCCGTTCAACTGGGGCACCTGGCGGACGGCCAGAGCCGTCGCCTTGAGCAACAACGCGGCGGGTACCAGACGTTCGGTGACCGGGCAGCCGCGGTTGTGACCGTGGAGCCAGTGCGTCGCGGCCCCGAGGTCGAGCGTGCTGGACAAGTAGTAGTGCGGTACCTCGCGTTTCGAGCGGCTCATGAGCTCCGCGATGGCGTGGCGCATCGCTGCGGCGCGACGAGCCTGCGCGGCGGCATCCGCCGTTGTCCCCGCAGCGGTCGTCGGGGCCGCTGCGGGAAGTGCCCCGGTCGCCCCCGGAGGCCTTTCCACACCGTCGGCACGCGCGATGGCGGGTTCCCCCGCCTCCGCCGTGCTCTGACGCCGGTCCGCCCGTGCCTTTGCACGCAGGTGTTCGCGCACGTCTGCCGCCCTGACCGCACCGTTCTCGCCGGTGCCGGTGAGAACGGCCAGGTCGACGGAGAGCTCGACGGCGAGGCGACGGGCATACGGCGTCGCCCGTACTCTCCCGGTGACCGCTCCGAAGGATCGCGTCCCCAGGGCAGCGTCCCGCTGATGCGCGGCGTGCTCCACATCGGCCCGTGTGACGCGGCCGCCACGGCCGCTGCCGCGCACCGCCGTCAGGTCGATGCCGTGCTCGGCCGCCAGACGCCGCACGAGCGGCCCGGTTTCGACACGGACGGTGCCTCGCGCGAGGGCGGGCGGATCCACGGTCCGGACCGCGGTGGTGTCCGGAAGCATCTGGGCCGCCGGCGGGGGCTGTGCGGCGCCCGGCGCCCCGTCGCACCGGGACACGTGCGGCGCGCGTGCCCTGTTGCTGGGGACGGCGGGCGGCCCCGACGCTCGTGCGCGGGAGGCTTCCGGGGACGGTGCGGTCGCGTCGACCGTGGTCACGGGCGCTGCCGCCGTCTGGATGATTGCCAGTGCCGTGCCCACGGGGAGCACCGTTCCCGGTTCGGCCAGGAGCCGCGCGACCGTTCCGGACTCGAAGCACTCGACTTCGATGTCGGACTTGGCTGTTTCGATGACGGCCACCGGGTCGCCTTTGGCCACGGTGTCGCCGGGGGAGACCAGCCATTCTGTGAGCGTGCCCTCGGCCATGTCGGCGCCGAGCGCGGGCATGCGGAACTCACCCATGGCGTCCCACCGCCTCGCGGGCCGCCGCCGCGATGCCCTCCGGCTGCGGCAGCGCGGCCTCTTCGAGTGCGCGGGCGTACGGAATCGGTGCTTCCGCGCTGCACACCCTGCGTACGGGCGCGTCGAGGTCGTAGAAGGCTTGCTCGGTGATGCGTGCGGAGACCTCGGCGGCGAGGCTGCCGGTGCGCCAGGCCTCGTCGATGACCACGGCGCGGTGGGTCCGTGCCACGGATGCCATCACAGTGGTGTCGTCGAGGGGACGCAGCGATCTGAGGTCCAGCACTTCGGCACTGATGCCGTCGGCCGCGAGCACGTCCGCGGCGGTGAGCGTCTTCGGCAGCGACCCGCCGTAGGTGATGAGCGTGACGTCATGCCCGGGGCGGCGTACCACGGCCGTGCCGATGTCCGGTTCGGCGCCGTCCCCGTCGAGTTCGCCGGAGAGGTTGTAGAGCGAGCCGTGCTCGAAGACCACCACGGGGTCGGGGTCCGCGAGGGCGCCGCTGAGCATCAGACGGGCGTCCGCGATGGTGGCGGGCGCCAGGACGCGGATGCCGGGGATGTGTGCGTACCAGCCTTCGAGGCTGTGGGAGTGCTGGGCGGCGAGCTGCCGGCCGGCGCCGGTCGTCATCCTGATCACCAGGGGCACGGAGAACTGTCCGCCGGACATGTGCCGCAGGGTGGCCGCGTTGTTGAGGATCTGGTCGAGCGCGAGCAGGCTGAAGTTGACGGTCATGATCTCGACGATGGGCCGCAGACCGGCCAGGGCCGTGCCGACGCCGATACCGGTGAACGCGGACTCCGACAGCGGAGTGTCCCGTATCCGTTCCGGTCCGAACTCCTCGACCAGGCCGAGGCTCACCCCGAACGCGCCGCCGTACGCGCCGACGTCCTCACCCATGAGGAACACCCGCTCGTCGGCGGTGAGTGCCTCACGCAACGCGGCGCGCAGCGCCTCCCGGTAGGTCGTCTTCATGCCGGCGCCTCCTCGGGTTCCGTGTGGACGTGCCGCAGCAGCGTGGCGGTGGGCTCGGTGGGTGCGGCCTCGGCGGCCTGCTGGGCTCGGTCGATCTCCCGCATCGTGCGCTGATCGAGCTCCTCCTGCACGGGCTCGGTCAACTCGCCGTCCGTCCGCATGCGTTCGGTCAGGACGGTGATCGGGTCACGGGCCTGCCAGTGCTCGATCTCGGACTTGTCGCGGTAGCGGTCGGGGTCGTACATCGAGTGGGCGCGGAAGCGGTAGGTGCGCAGCTCCAGGAAGTGCGGGCCGTGTCCGGCGCGGATGCCGTCGACCGCACGGCGTGCCGCCGCCTCCACGGCGAGCACGTCCATGCCGTCGACAGTCCAGGCGGGCATGCCGTACGAGGCCGCGCGCATCGCCAGGTCCGTCTGCGCGTGTTCGACGGCCAGCGGGGTGCCCATGGCGTACAGGTTGTTCTCGCAGGCGAGCAGCAGCGGCAGGTTCCACAGCGCCGCGAGGTTGGCGCTCTCGTGGAACTCGCCCTCGGCGAAGGCGCCGTCGCCGAAGAAGCAGCAGACGAGCCCGTCCGTGCCGCGCATCTTGTCGGCGAGGGCCAGGCCCGCGGCGAGCGGAATGCCGCCCGCGACGATGGCGTTGCCGCCGTAGAAGCGGCGGTCGGCGTCGAACAGGTGCATGGAGCCGCCGCGTCCGCCGCTGCACCCGGTGGTCTTGCCGTACATCTCGGCCATCACGGCGTCGACGGGGATGCCGCGGGCCAGGGCGTGTCCGTGCTCGCGGTAGGTGGACACCACGGCGTCGGCGGGTTCGAGCGCCGCAGTGACGCCGGTGGCGACAGCCTCCTCGCCGATGCACAGGTGGACGAAGCCGCGGATCGTGGACGCGCTGTACAGCTCGACGCAGCGCTCCTCGAAGCGGCGGATCAGCAGCATGCCGGCGAGGAGGTCGCGGTGGTGCTTGGCCACGGCGCTCTGGGACGGACGGGCGCGCGGCGCCTTCTTGCGGCGGGTGGTGGTCATGACGTGTCCTCGGGGGTGTCCGGCCGCGGGGCAGCGTCGGGTGGATGTGGTGCCTGTGGGGTTTCCAGCGTTGACGTGTCGCCTGCGGGCAACCCGGCTTCGCGTGCGCGCAGCAGGCGCCGCATGACCTTGCCGCTGCGGGTGTGCGGCAGGTGCTGGTCGAAGGCGATTTCCCGGGGCGCGACGGCGGGGCCGAGCCTGCGCCGGGCGAAGGCGAGCAGGTCGCGTCGCAGCGCGCCACCGGCATCGGCCCCGGGGCGCAGGGAGACGTAGGCCTTCACGATCGTGCCCGCGGTGTCGTCCGGGCGGCCGATCACTCCCGCCTCCGCCACCATCGGATGCTCCAGGAGGACGCTCTCCACTTCGAAGGGGCTGATGAGATGTCCCGCGGACTTGATGACGTCGTCGGCACGCCCGACGAACCAGAAGTAGCCGTCGGTGTCCCTGCGGACGATGTCGCCGGTCAGGTACCAGCCGTCGGCGAACGCCGCCGCGTAGCGCTCCTCGGCGTGCAGGTAGCAGCGGAACATCGAGGGCCAGCCGGGCCGCAGGGCCAGTTCGCCCTCCTGCCCCGGCTCTTGGACGAGGCGGACCTGTCCCTCCGGTGAGCGCCAGGCCCGGCCGTCGGGCCCGCGCGCGACGACGGCGGCCTCGACGCCTGGCAGCGGGCGGCCCATGGAGCCCGGTTTGACGGGGGCCGAAATGATGTTGGCGATCATGATGCAGCCCGTCTCCGTCTGCCACCAGTTGTCGTGCACGGGCAGCCCGAGGACGTCCTGACCCCACAGCACCACCTCGGGGTTGAGCGGCTCGCCCACGGACGCGACGAAGCGCAGCGCGGACAGGTCGTGGGCGCGCGGCAGGTCGTAGGGGCCCTCGCGCGGGGTGGCCCGCATGAGCATGCGCAGCGCGGTGGGCGCGGTGTACCAGACGGTGACGTGCTCGTCGGCGAGGACCCGGTACCAGCGGCGAGCGTCGAAGTCGCCCTCGTCCACGACGATCGTCACGCCGTGCGTGAGCGGGGCGATGATCCCGTACGACATGCCGGTGACCCAGCCCGGGTCGGCCGTGCACCAGTAGACGTCGTCGGGGTGCAGGTCGAGGGCGTACGCGGCGGTGACGTGGTGGGCGACGACGGCCTCGTGCACGTGGACGGCGCCCTTGGGCACGTCGGTGGTCCCGCTGGTGAAGTGCAGCAGCGCCATGTCCTCTGGACGGGTGCGCGGTGCGGTGAAGTCCGCGCTCGCCATGGCCATGAGCGCGTCGAAGGAGTGCGTGTCCGGCGGTTCCTCCCGTCGCGGGCCGACGATGACCACATGGGCCAGGTCGGGCAGCCGATCGCGTATCGGCGCCACCTTGCGCCGGTAGAGGGCTTCGGTCGTGACCAGAACCCGGGCGTTGCCCAGACGCATGCGCTGGGCCACCGGCTCGGGCCCGAACGCGGAGAACAAAGGGCACACGACACCGGCGTTCTTGAGCGTGCCGAGTACGGCCGTGTACAGCTCGGGGCAGCGACCGAGCAGGGTGTACACCCGATCGCCCCGGCCGACCCCGAGGCCGTGCAGCGCGTGCGCGAACCGGTTGGAACGCAGCGCGAGCTGGGCGTACGTGACGGACTCCACGGATCCGTCACGACGCACGCAGCGCAGCGCGGTGTGCGAGCCGCGACCCTCGGTGACGTGCCGGTCCACCGCCTCGTAGGCGATGTTGAGGCCGCCGTCCGGGAGTCCGGCCAGGAGGTCGCGGGCCTGGGCCCAGTCGAACCGGGCGCGGGCGGTGTCGTAGTCCGGGAGGACGTGCGGTCGCGCCGCCTTGGTGATGACCTCGTGGGCCATGGCTTCGGTGTCCCCTCTGGGCACGCCGAGGGACCACGAGAGCCGGCGGGATCCGCGACGCGGAGTCCGCCCCCCTGGTGCCGCCTCGGCCGATGACGAATGTGGTGGGAAGGAGCTGGGCGGCAGGGGGGCAGGGAGCGGTGAGTCGCCCTCGTGACGACGCGCGCGTCGGGTGAGCAGTAGTGCGTCTTGCCGGACGCGGGTGGCCGGTGTGGCACGCACGGCTCTCGCCTCCCCTGGCCGAGTGCCTCTCAGGGCCGCGGGCGGCTTTCGGCGACGGAGGGCCCCGTCTGCTGTCGTGTGCGTCCGCGGCTGGCTCTGCCTCCAGGAAACCCGTCATGAGGGCGGAGCGCCGCAGGCCGTCCTTCCCCCGGTGGGGGCCGCTCGGGCCACTTCGCGTGGACGCGTGCGGGGTCTGCCGTTACGGGCGGGGGGCGACCGGAGAGAGCTGGGGAGGGATGCGGAGCCGCGCTTCGCGGCGGCCCGGCAGACGAGAGCGGCCGTGTTCCGCACGTGGTCGAGGTGTGCGCCGAAGGTTCTGCGTGAAGGGCGAGTTGTCGGCGTCGTCCCGTGGATCGAAACACGGCCGCGCGGTGGCGTGGCACCGGGTTCGGCCGCCGCCGCTGTGACGGCGGCGGCCGAGGGAGGTCTCAGGTGCCCATCGGGATGCGGAGCAGCTGCCCCGGCATGATCTTGTCGGGGTCGGTGATCTGGTCCGGGTTGGCGCGCATGATGCGCTGGTAGAGAGCGGCGTCCCCGTAGTAGGTCTTGGCCAGGCCGGAAAGGGTGTCGCCCTTGACCACCTTGTGTTCGCGGTAGCCGTAGTAGCCCGGCACGATGCGCGGCCCGTAGAGCACGGGCACGGTCACGACGTTGATCTCCTTGCCGTCCTTGGGGCTCTTCTCGAAGACCTGGACGAGCAGTTGGTCGGCCTTGAACGAGGCCTTGCGCACGTCGACCTGGACATGGAACTGCCCGTGCTCGCCCGTGCCACCGCCGACCGTGAAGTGGCCGGCCACCTCGTCGTGACCGTCACCGACGCGGTACTGCAGCGTGGCCTCGTGGCCCGTGCCGACGCCGCCCACGTGGATCGGGCTTGCCACGAGGTCCAGCTTGCGCGGCTGGTCGATCCGGTTCGTCATGAACTCTCCCGTGAGGAGAAGGAACGTGCTCCTTCCCGTCCACTCAACTCCTTTCCCAGAGTGGGGCAAGAGCTTCTTTCGGGCACGATGACGGCAACCGCCGAACGACCCGTAGGACGGGCCGGTCGGCCTGCTCTGCGTGTGGCCCCGGTGCGTTGTAGTAGGCGGTGAGGAACACAACCGTTCCGCCTTCGAGTTTCGAGAGGGAAGGGGAGAGCGACATGGCCACGTCAGGTACGCGCCGTCTCATCACGCTCCCTGCTGCGCTGCTGGCCACCGGAACACTCGTGACCGCGACAGCGACGAGCGGGGCGGCGCACACACAGTCCTCCGGGCGCACGGACACCCCGGCCGCGGCTCCCAGCCGCAGCGGCACTCCGACGTCCACCGTCGACCGGGTCGCCGACTTCTACGGTGCGTACATCGACGTCCTGTACGACACCGGTAACGGGCGGCTTGCCCGGGCCCTGCGTGGTCACTACCTGACCGCCGGGCTGCGGCACAGCCTGGCCCGCTGGGAATCCACCCACCACAAGGACGGCGTGCTGCGCGTCAAGGGCGTCCCGACCGCCTGGAAAGTCGTCTACAACGACAGCGGTATGGGGCGCTGCTGGAGCAGGGTGACTCTCACCTGGAAGGACTCCAGGGGGCACGTCCATCACACCCGTCTGATGGTCCAGTCCGACCTGACGACCCGATTGATCTCCGCCATCAAGACCGACGCGTGACGGCTGCGCTGCGGGGCCGGAGCCCCGCCACCTGTTTCACGACGGTGCGCGGGTCCTGCTCCGGCGACAGGCCAGGCGGCCCTCCGTCCACTTGGACCGCCGCTTCGCGCGCTGCTCCGCCGGAGCGGCGTCGGCGAGGGCGGCGTGCAGGGTGGGGTAGGGGCGGAAGACGCCGCAGAGCCGGACGATGTGCAGGAGAGCCAGGGTACGCGGATGCGGGCAGACCAGCAGGAGCTGTCCGCGCTTCTCCACGACACGACTCCTGGCACGGCAGAGCAGCCCCAGGCCGGAGCAGTCGATGAAAGTGGTCGAGGTCAGATCGATGACGACCAGCGCCTCGTGCGGGCCGGTGGCGTGGTCCAAACAGGGAGTGATCTCCAGGGCGGCGGCGATGTCGATCTCGCCGTGGAATTCCAGGACCGTGTGTCCTTGGGCGCGGTACGTGCGTACGTGTCGGGTGGAAGGGGGGAGGGGGGTCCCTGGCGTCACAATTGCTTCACCTCGGTGCGTGTCGGCCTGTCCCTGAGTGGTGCAGGCGAAGCAGCTGCGGAGGAGGGTCACCGGGGGCCCGGGCGACAGTGGTGCGAGGTGTGCTGGGTCTGGAGCCGGCGTCACGGACACGGAGCACCAGGCGAGGAGAGGGGCGCTGGAGGGCTTCTCCAGTGTGTACTCCCTCCTCGGAGTGGTTCCTAAGGTGTACCCATTTCAGCCGCGCTCAAGTAAGTCCTCTCCTGCTCCGGCGGATCACTTGCCCGTCCGGTGTTACCGGCTGCTCGACGTCGACGAGGGGTGCCTGCGGCGGTACTTGCGCTCCCAGCGTTCCTTGCGCTTCCGACGATCGCTGTACTCGCGATACGTCTTGGGACCGCTGCCCCGGCCGCCTCCGTCACCGCCGCTGCTCCTGTTGTCGGGGTCGGTCTTGATGGAGCCGCGGTCGCGGCCCCGGAGCAGCAGGTAGACGAGTCCCGCGGCGAGCAGCCACAGCAGGGGGGCTTTGAAGCCGAGGACGACCAGGAACAGGAGCAGGACGATGATCAGAACAGGCATGGCTCTCCTCCGCACGCGGGACGCGACCAGGTGTACGACGTCGGACGGCGAACGGTCCGCGCGGGCAGGAGCGGATGTGGCGCAGGAGCGCGTCAGCCCGGCTCGGCCTGCGATGCCGTACGAAGGCTCGTATCGGCCTCTTACGGCCAGTCAACGCCCGCGTGAAGGCCCGCCACAGGACCGGATCGGCCCCGGGACGGGACCTGTGGGGCCAGTCCCCAGGGGCCGTGTGGTGCCGAGGTCGTGCTCGGCCCGCTTGGGCGGCGCCCACCACTCGGGGGCCGGTCGGCCCCTTCCGCGGTCGGTGCACCTCTGCCTCGCTGGAGTGGGGTGCCCCGCCGCGCCGGGAGACGTGCGGCGGAGTTCCGACTACCGGATGACGGAGGGACTGAGAGTCGTGGAGCGAGAACTGATCGTCGGTGCGGACGGCTCGGAGGAGAGCCTGTCAGCCGTCGACTGGGCGGTGGACGAGGCCGTGCGGCGAGGGACACCGCTTCGGATCGTGTACGCCTCGGCCTGGGAGCGGTACGAGGGGCACAAGCCGTCCTTCGCCGTCCGCCGCGGCGCGGCGAGCACCTACACCGATCACATCCCCGCGCAGGCGGTCGCACGGGCGCACACCCGCGCGCCTGCGCTGAAGGTCACGAGCGACGTGCTCGCGGAGGACCCGGCGACCGCGCTCGCCCGCGAGAGCGCGGGTGCGGGCGCGGTCGTCGTCGGCTGCCGGGGCAGGGGCGAACTGGCGGGGCTCCTCCTGGGATCCGTGAGCCTGTCGGTGGCCGCGCACGCCGCGGCCCCCGTGATAGTGGTCCGCGGCGGTCGGCAGAACCGCGACGGCGGGTTCCAGCGGGTCGCCGTCGGCATCGACGAGGCGGACGAGGCCGCGGCCGTCGTCGCCTTCGCCCTGCGGTCCGCCGAACTGCGGGGCGGCGAACTGCACGCGGTGCACGCCTGGCGGTGCCCCGCCCACCAGGCGCCCGAACCGCCCCGCGCGGCGGACGCGACGGACTTCCACCAGATGCGCGCCGAGATGCGGCTTGACGAAGCACTGAGGGCCATCGGGCCGCAGCACGCTGCCGTGAGCGTGCGACGGGACGCAGTGGAGGGCCTGGCCCGTGCGGCGCTGCTCGAGGCGTCCACGACCGCCGACCTGCTCGTGGTCGGCGCCCGTCGGCGGCGAGGGCACATCGGCATGCAGCTGGGCCCGGTCAATCACGCGGTCCTGCACCACTCCGCGTGCCCCGTGGCGGTGGTACCGCACGACTGACCGCTGATCAGGGTGCCGGGCGGTGGCCTCATGCGGCGTGTCCCTCGGCGGGTGCCACACCGCCGTGGGGCAGCACCTCGGCCACGGAACGCCGGGGCGTCCGCGCCTGCCAGCCGATCCGGCCGAGACGCAGGACCATCTGCGGATGCTGCCCCGAAGGGGCCAAGGTACGCACCAGGGCTCGCAGGTCCGCGAACTCCAAGGGCTGGCTGTGGAATCCGGCGGCGAACCCGTGGCCCGCGGCGCACAGCAGCACGCGCTGCAGGGCCTGGCCCGCGCGCAACCAGTCCTGATGGGTGTCGTGCGGGGTGGTGAGAACGACCATGAGGCCGGTGCGCGCGGGCCACGTCTCGCGCGGCCGGGCCGTGGCCCTGCGTCGGGTGAGGCCGGTGAAGTCGCGTCCGGCAAGGGCGACGCAGTCCGGATGGAACATGCAGGCCTCGGCGGGCACCCCGTCGCCGCGGTCGTTCCCGAAGGGACGAGCCCACTGGAGCAACTCCCCGCCGAAGCCGGGTACGCGACGCTCCCGCGCCTCGGCCTCGTGGACGAGCCGACTGAGGCGCCTGCGCGCCGTCGTGTCCTCCAGGGCGACCAACTGGACGCCCTCGGCGCGTGCGTGCCGTGCGAGGGCCTCGATCAACGGGGCGGGTACTCCGGCGGACGTGAACGGGCCGCGATGCGTATGCCGATGCCGCAGCGCCTGGTGCAACAGTGCCACGTCGGGGGTCGTCCGCGCGTACGCGCCCCACTGCACGCGCGCCAGGAGCCAAGGCGTTCCCGGGTCGGGGAAAAGCCGTACCACCGGCCTGAAGCCCAGCCGCCGCATGGCGAGCCTCAGGTTGAACAGCGCCGCGCCACAGCTGATCATCAGTTGCCGCCCGTAGGGGTCGCAGAACTGCAGCCGCCGCCGGTAGTCGGCGTACAGCAGCAGCGTGCTGTCGGAGCACGCGAACAGCCAGGGCTGGGAGTTGTGCAGCGAAGGCGCCAGTACGGCGGCGCGCACCAGGTGGCGGGCCGCACGGATGTGGGGCGAAGGATTCCGCTCGGCGGTCATGGTCTGCCCGTCCCTTCTCCCGGCCCACCCCGTGGTGTGCCACATCGTCAGAGCCGGCGGCTTCAGCGTGACGGGAGCCCCGGGACCGGATGAGGGGCCGAGTGTCCCTGGACTCGGCCCGAGCGGCCCGCCCGGTGCCGGTGACGGAGCGGGACCATGGAGGGAGGGAAGAGGGGGCGTATTGGGCACCGTCCCCGGGGATGGCTGGTTCGGCGGGCCTCGTCGAGGCCCGCCGTGGGGGCTTCTCGCCAAAGGCCCGGACGAGGTCCGGACCGGGCCCGACAGCTGTTGATGTCCGGCCAGGGCCGAAGAGCGGCGGCATCACGGCTGGGATGTTCCTCGTCTCGCTTCCGGCCCACGAGTTGGCATCACGTTGTGGCTGCTCGGCGGGGTCGCGCGACTGTGCGGCGGGGTGCAGGCCCCGGGGACGGTGTTGCGCGGTGTGCCGGGTGACACGGCGGTGCGCCAGGTGGTGACCCCCGAACCGGCCACGGTAGTGGAGGCGGCCACCGTCTCGGTGTGCCAGTGCCTGAGTGGCGAGCGCACGGCCCTCTTGACGGGCCCATCGGTCCCGGTGCGGGCCACCCGGCCCGTGGTGGATCGCGCACCCACGCGCTGGGCTGGAAGCAGCGACGAGCCGAACGCGTTCGGCCGGCCCGGCAGGAGCTCACGGACCGCGACCGGCCGACCGAACGGAACTCGCGGAACGACGTGCGTGAAGGAGGCACAGAGATGAACGACCAGGCCACCGTGCCTGCCTCAGGAGAGCCGCACCACACGCCACTGCTGTCTGCGCAGACAGCACAGCACGTCGACGTCACCCACGTATCCGGGCAGGCGTACGGTGTGTTCATCCGTGACCACGAACTGACCGTCGATCAACCCTTCGCGGCGGGCGGTGACGACGACGGGCCCACCCCGGTCGAACTCTTCGTCTCCTCGCTCGCCACCTGCGTCGCCTATTACGCCGGCCGGTTCCTCCAGCGCCACCACCTGCCGTACGAAAACCTCCGCGTGCGGTGCGAGTTCGACATGGCCGACGACAGGCCCGCCCGCGTCGCGGCCGTTCGCATGAGGATCGTACTGCCCGTTCGGCTCACGGCGACCGAGCGCGGGGCACTGCTGGCGGTCGTCAACCACTGCACGATCCACAACACCCTGCGTCAGCCACCCGACGTCAGCGTCGCCGTGGCCTGATCCCGACGAGGAGAACCGTCATGCGTGGGCTGCCGAACCCATGGGGTTCACCAGGTGAACCCACCACCCTCCAAGGCAAGGTACTGCTCGGGTCCTCGGGACGGGTCGTGGCCGAGAAGGACCTCGTGGCCGACCCCGCGTTGCTGCATCTGTTGGCCGAGGACGCGTGCTGGCAGGCGGCCGTACTCTCCTGGTGGCTGCGCAAGCCCGGCCTCTGGCACCCCCACGCGCGACGCGCCTGGAGGCAGGAAGGCCGACAGCTGTGGGAGGAGCGGCGCACGCTGCGTGCCGCAGCCGACGCGATCGTCAGTGCGCGTGACTGACAGTGGCGGCGCAGTGGCGTCTCCAACAGCTCCCCTTGGTCCTCCGGTTGGGGCCAGGAGGCCCCTGTCGGTCTCGTCCGGCCCGCGCGACGCTGGAACCGGAACACCAGGTTGCGGCCAGACCGGGCTCTCTGCGGGGCCGTGCGTCTGGAGCCGTACCTCCCGGAACGCCAGGTACCAGAAAACCGGAAACGTCAGGTACCAGAAAAGGAAAGGCGGAAGACCTCATGTACGAGTTCGGGATGCTGGTCCTTCTGGGGCTTGCTGTACTGGTCGTGGGGAACGCGGTGCACCGCTACCTGTCCGCGGCCCAGGAGTTCTGGGCGTTCGCGCTGACAGCCCTGGGGGTGGGCGCGGCGTGGCTCGCCGACTTCAGCCTCTTCGAGGCCTGGGGGCTCGACGTGCGCACCGAGGCCATCGGCACCACGCTCACCGGATTCCTCATCGCGGGAGCGGGCTACTTCTGGCACGAGGTACTCCGCTTCTTCGCCGGCCTCGCACGGAAGTTCACCGACGAGGCGAAGACCATCGAGAAGACCGAGCAGCTGCGGCGCGTCGCCTGAACCGGGGCTGCAGAACGAGGAGGGGGCCGGGGCGACGAGCCCCGGCCTCCCAGCCCGCGGTTCGTACCCGGAGCCAAGAGGGAGAGTGAGGCTGGCCATGGCACAGGAGGCGACCAACGGAGCCCTGGTCGTGGGCGTGGACGGCTCGGCCGCCGCGCTCGCCGCGCTGCGCTGGTCGGCGGCGAAGGCCCGGCTGCTGCACACGGGCGTGCTGGCCGTTCACGCCTGGCTGCCCTCCGGCTCCATGCGCGCGCCTTACGCGCCGGCGCTCGAGCGGTCCACACCCGAGCAGGACCGTGCCCGTGCCGCGGCCACGCTAGAGCAGAACGTGGCCAGACTGCTCCGCACACACCCCGACGCCGACGTCGTGATGCTCCTGCACGAAGGCCCGGCCGCCGCGGTCCTGCTGAGGTACACCCGGGACGCGTTGTTCCTCGCTCTCGGCCGCACATCTCGGACGGACGTCACCCGGCCCGCGCTGGGCGCGGTCGCCCGCGCCTGCGTGAGGCTGGCGGAATGCCCCGTGGTGACCGTGCCGGAGCCGCCACCGGACGCGGAGGAGTCCCGACCGCCGTGGCTGCGGGACGACATGGCGGTTGGCTTGGAACCCGCCTGACCCCTCCGGTTCCGCCTGGGGCGGTGTCTGCTTCGTCCCGGCCCGTGGGGCGGCACGGGGCACGACGGGCCGGGACGTCCGTATCCATGGACGTTCAATCCGTGCTGGGACAGGACCACCGACACCGGAGGAGAGCCCATCGGCCCCTCGCGGGCCGAACTCGCGCCTCCTACCGTCAGCAGGGACAAGGCCCCACGGGTGCCGGAGGTGCGCCATGGCCGGTGAGCAGAGAGTCGTAGTGGACCTGGGTGACGCAGGCACGATGGTCGTCGTGGCCGAGACCGGGGGCAGCACACTGGTCGCCGACAGGAAAGTCTCCGGGAAGTTCGGTGAGATCACCTCCTCCATCGAGCGGGTGGGCCAGGACGTCCTCAAGGCCGCCCGTCGTGCCGGTCCGTCCAAGGCCGTGGTGGAACTGGGATTCGGCCTCGCCGTCGAGTCCGGTCAGCTGGTGGCGCTGCTCGGCAGGGGCCGGGGCGAGGCCACGATCAAGGTGACGCTGGAATGGGACCGGGACGGACAGGAGGCGCCCGATGTCTCTGCCTGATGCGACGATCAGTCGACTCAAGGACGTGCTGAAGCAGGCGACCGCCCGTGTCTACGCCGACGGGGAGTTCCAGGGGACGGCGTTCTACGTGGACACACAACTCCTGCTCACCTGCGCACATGTGGTCGATCGGGACGCGGGCATCGAGATCCAGCCCGACGGCCGTGACTGCCGCGAGGCCCAGGTGGTCGAATGGGACGACGCCACCGACCTCGCGTTGCTGAAGGCACAGGCCCGTGACGAACCCGTCATCCCCTGCGCGGTGCTGGACACGACGTTGCACGACGGCGAGTACTGGCTGGTCGGATATCCACGCGAGGAAGGGACGAGCCCGGGCTACGAGCCGCGCAAGTTCACGGGGCACGGCCGGGAGGACCCACGAGGCGGCTACCAGATGCTGCAACTCAGCGCCGGTGAGATCATCACGTGGGGGATGAGCGGCGGCCCCGCCCTCAGCACCGAAAGCGGCGCCGTGGTCGCGGTGACGCGTGCGAGCCGGAACACGGACGACGCTCTCGGCGGCAACGCGGTGCCGATCGGCTTGGCGGCCGCGAAGTTCGGGGAGATCGCCCGTGTCCTGCAGGAGTCGACACCGCAGATGGTGCCGTGGCGCACGGCACTCGGCCGCCCCGACTGGCAGCGCCTCGGCCGGTCCCGGACCGTCGACGCCCTCTTCGACCTGTGGGTCAGCGGCAGCCGAAACTCCTGGCAGGTCTCTATGGAGGAGCCTGGTCACGGCCACGAGCTGACCGGCCGTGACCTCGGTGAGGGTGTCGCGGAAGCGCTGTTCCGCTGGGTGCAGCGGCGACGGGTTCACTCCAACGAGGAGGTCGAACTGATCGGCCCACTGCTCGCCAGTGCTCTCTTCCCCAGTGAGGTGGCCCGCCGCTTCGAGCAGGTCCGGGCGGCCGACGACCTGCTGGTCCGGCTGCACTTGAAGAGCGGCTGCGATCTCGCCGACATTCCGTGGGAGCTCGCTGCGGCTCCACGCGCACGGGGGCGGGCGCGATTCCTGGCAGCCGAGGAGAAGTTCGGGTTCGTTCGGGTCCCGGACACGGATCGTGTGAACGGTGACGCGCTGTCCTCCGCGGCCCCCGCCCGGGTCGCAGCCGATGTCCGCGTGCTGGCCGCGGTCGCACAGCCCAAGCACTGGCGCAACAGATACCCCGTGATCCTTCCCCGGCACCGGGGCCCGCCCTACAAATGGGTCGGCCTGACGGAGATGCGGGCCTCACTCCGGGAGAGCATCGAGCGTGCCGGATTCACCCCCGAACTCGACTTGCTCCACGTGCCGCCGCGGTGGAGCGTCGTCAAGGACGCCCTCAAGTCCGGAAGCTTCTCCGTACTGCACTTCATGGGAGTGGGGCAGCGGGAGATCGACGGAACTCCGCTCATCGCCTTCGTCGACGACGACGGCAACGGCGAGGCGTGGCAGGACCCACGAGAGGTGATAGACACGGCAGCGGCCAGCGGGGTGCGTCTCGTGGTCCTGGAGCTGCTGCTGCCGCCCATGGACTGCGACTTCGAGCCGCTGACCCCCAGCGCGCTCGGCGAGATCATCGCCCGGAGCGTGACCGCGGTGGTGCTCACGCAGCTTCCGGTGCATCCCGTGCAGTGCCGCGCGTTCAACTCCTCCTTCTACGAGGCGCTGGGCCGCGCCGAACGGATCGAGAGCGCCGTGCAGGCGGGCCGCAGGACCCTCAGGCTCGATCGTCCTGTCGAGGACGCGGCGGGTTTCGGCTGGTTCGCCCTCACCACCGGCTCCCAGTCGGACGTGCGCCTGGTGATCCAGGAGTCGCCCGATGCTTCGAAGCCCGCGATCCATACGCCCGTGGCGAAGCGGCCCGTTCGGCACGAGCCTCATCCGAGGGAGACCCTGGATGTCCTTCATCGCTGAGATGATCCGGCGTGCCGACGGGCGTATCCGCGAACGGTGCGGCGTGGACGCCGGACTGAAGGAGGTGGCCGCCCGTGCAGACGACATCGCGCAGGGGGACGGCAACGGGCAGGAGGCGACACTACGGCTGCTGGCCGAGCGGCACAGGGGCGTGGAGAAGGCCTCCGCGAGCCTCGACCAGCTCACCGCTGACGTGAAGCACCGCCTCGCCGCCCTGCCGTTCCTCCCTGAAGGCTGGTCCGAGCAACGCGACCGGCTTCAGGAAGCGCTCGCTTCCGACGTGCGTACCGGCCTGGGCCACTGGCTGGGCTATTGGTTCACCGCTGCGAGCCGATGTCGCGTCGACGCGATGGATCGGCTCCGCACCGGCGTTCCGCCGCCCGTCGGCGCGCTGTTCACCCGACGTATCTCCCTGGCCACCCGCGCTCTGGCCCGCAGTGACTGGGACCTGTGCCACGAGGTCCTCGCACTCGGCTGCCAGGACTTGGACATCGGTCGCTGGAAAGGCCTCGACGACGGGGTGCGGGACGACCTCCGGCTGCTCCTGGCACGACTGGCCTTGCTGCACCACCTCCCCGAAGAGGCCGACAAGGCTCTCGGCGGCTCTCAGCCGTCCAGCGCGGCCCACTTCGCCCTGCGGTCGCGCACCGCGCGCCTACGGGGGGCCACGGAGAAGGCCGACCGGCTGTTCAGAGAGGCTCGTGAGCTCGACCCTCGCGATCTCGACACCACTGTCGAAGCGATCACGCGAGCCCGGCAGAACGGCATGCCCGAACTCGCGCTCGACGAGGCACGGACCGCGGCCGAGGCCTTCTCCTCGCTCAGCGACGTCGAGGGGGACATCAACCGGCTCGTGGACATACCGGGCGAGTTGTACGTCGCACTCGCCGAGCGCTTGCGCCGCGAGGGCGACCGGTCGTCCGCACTGTGCCTCCTCGACCGTGCGGCCGAGGAGCGCGACGACAAGACCATGGCGGTGGTGGAGGAGCAGCGAGCCGACCTGCTCGGCTCGGCTTCCGCGCGCCGCAGCGCCCTGCTGTGCGCGGGAAGGTGGCATCTGGGCGCGGGCCGTCTGGACCACGCGCGCCGAGACTTCGACGCTGCCGTCCAGAGCGGACCGGAGAGCCGGGAGGACGAGCGCACCCGGGCAGTGGCGCAGATGCACCTGGCGGACATCGCCGCACGGACGGGGAGCCGGTGGCCCGTCCGGGAGCGCGGGGCACGCCTGGCGGACGCTCTGGCGAAGCTGCTCGACGCGCGTCAACAGGCGGGCGCCAGTGGTGGCGAGTCCTGGAACTACCTCACCGAGAGCTACTTGAGGGACCAACTCGCCGAGGTATCCGACGCCGACAGACAGCGGCAGGGGTGGTGCGCACTGCTCTCGGCGGCGCGTGCGGTGGCACTGGACCCCCAGTGGGCGCCGCCCTGGCAGCAACTGGCGCACACCGCCCAGAAGCTCCGCCTGTTCCGGCTCGGCGAGACCGCGGCCGTACGCAGTTACCAGATCAGCCAGGACCAACCGGCGGCAGCCCGCTACGTCGAGGCGCTCGCCAACGTCGGCCGGTACGACGAAGCACTGGAGCTCCTGCAAAGCGCCCTGCACGACGACGATCTCCACGACTGGAGCAGGTGCGTGTGCGGTTACGTCGCCCTACAGCTCGGCAAACCGGACGAGGCCGTCCGGTACTTCGCTGCCGGGGCCATCGACCCCGGCTGGCACTGGGCCTGGCACCCCTATGTGGTCGCCCTGCTCCTCGAAGGCGATACGGCCTCCGCACGGCATCACTCGCGTTCCTTCCTGCACGCCTCGGCGGGCATGCTGTCCCCGCGGGAGCACCTCATGGCGACCGCCTACGACGCCTGTGTCCAGGGCCGCCCCGCCGACGCGGAGCGGCCGGCACGGCTGCTCCGCGAAGCCGATCTGCCGGGAGAGACCGAAGGCGCGATGGCGCTCGGGGTCGCATGGGCCCTGTTGGGCAACCCGGCGGCTTGGGACCTGCTCGCCACGGCGATTGAGACCGATCAGCAGCCGACCGCCGTCGATACGTGGGACCACTGCGTGCGCCCGCTTCTCATCGCCCTCGCCGACGAATCAGGCAGCGTGCTCAGCTTCAGCCGCACGGACGCGGCGGTGGAGCACGCCCGGCTGCGCGGCGGAGACGCGCTGTCCGAACTGCGGAATGCGGTAGCGCACCGCGTACCCGGCGAGGCAGGCCTGGCCGTCCGCCTCACGGAAGCCGTTCTGCGATCCTTCGGCACGTCCGAAGAACGGGACGAGCTACTGGACACGCTCGCGACCGAGGAAGAGCTGGCCGCCGAGGCCGAGTCGCTGCGCCGTCACCGCTTCACCGCCGAGGACACGACGGACGCGCCTCAGCCCCCACCGCCCACGATGCGGCTGCGGCTGCCCGGTTCGTGGTTCGCCGCGTACGGCGATCCCGTTCGGCAGCACCCCTTGTTCGCGCGGCACTTGCCCGCGCTGCGGAGCAGGACCGAATGTGAGGTGCCCCCGGTGCATGTGGAAGTGGAAGAGGACCTGGAACCGGACGGCTACCAGATCCTCGTCGGTGACGAACTGCTGGCAGAAGGCCACGTGGATCCGGAGCTGCGCTACTGCGCCGAGGAGGCGCTGGCACTGTTGCCGACGGCGCTCGACGCCGCGCAGAGCGTGACCCGAACCGCACACGGCCTGGCTGTGCGCGCAGAAGCGGTCGCGGCCATGGGCGGACTGGCGGAACTGCTCACCGAGTCGGCCTGCGAAGTGGTGGTGGACCGCTTCGGAGACGTGGTCCGCGGTGACGGGTGACGTGGGTGCACCGAGTTGCTGGTGATGAAGTCACGGGGCTCGGAGCTCGCCGCCTTCGGACGCAGAGGCACGCGTCTCGGCGGCGCGCCAATCGGTGTCCGGATCTCCGTTCACGCGTCCCCGCCGCAGCCACTCGTGGTAGGCGGCCACCTCGAGGGCCTCCTGACGTACGTGGTCGGGCGCGAACACGTCACCCGCAGCAGTTGCCCGCAGTGCGTACTCCGCCTCAGCGGCGAACCAATCGGCCCACGCGTCGCCCATCGGGCTGCCCCTGTTCAGCCAGCGGAAGTAGGCGGTTTCAGCGATCCACCGGCGGTGCATCTCCCGGCTCTTGTCCACGTACTCGTCGGGAGTCCCCTCATACCGTCCGCTCGCCGTCCATAAGGCTTGGGCGAGTTCGTGCACATCAAAGGTCACATGCATGCGTCCGGCCCCTCCCTTCGGCGCCGGCCCTGCGACCCGCGGTGTGCCACGGGCCGAAAGGCACACGTTCAACGTCGCAGAGGAGGGTGCCCGCGCCTATGTGCTTTCGGGTCACGTCGGTCTGCCCGGGGGGACGAAAGGTCACGTCCGCCAGCTCGGTCGCGTGCGCCTGACCCGCGTGCACCCGTCACGCGTGCGGCACCACGACGACCGGGCAGGTGACGTGGCGCATGACCGCGTGCGTGACCGGACCGGTGCGAGTGCCGATCCGTGGCCGGCGCTGCCGGTGGCCCACGACGAGCAGACCGGCACCGCCGGCCTCTTTGGGCACCTCGTGGGCGGGGCGCCCCTCGGTCAGCGTCTCGCGGACGTAGACCGCGGGGAACTTCTCCCGCCAAGGCGCGACGGCCTCGGCCAAGGCGTGCTCTACGGCGGCCCGGACGCGGGCGCGTTCGTCCGCGTCCGGCAGACCGAGGCCGTGCGGGTGATGCCAGGCATGGATCACGCGCAGCGGTGCCCTGCGGTACTCCGCGGCCCGGAAGGCGAACTCCAGCAGTTCGTCGCTGGGCCGCAGCAGATCCACGGCCAGGGCCACGTCGCGGTAGGGGGCTCGTGGGAAGGCCGAGCCCGTGCCGTCCGGAAGACGCCCGTCGGTTTCGGAGCACCCCGCCCGGACGAGGGCGACCGGGCAGAAGGAGTGGGCCACGGTCGCCAGGGCGACGGAGCCGGTGAACAGTCCGCCGACGCCGCTGTGGCTCCGGCTGCCGAGCACCAGCAGCTCCGCGTTGTCCATTTCGGCCCGCAGCGCCGACTCGGGTGGCTTCCCGATCTGTTCCGCGGACACGTACAGCCCGGGGTGATGGGAGGTCAGACGGTCGAGAACGGTGCGCAGCACACGACGCGCCCAGTAGTGCGGGGCGCGCAGCTCGCTCGGGGACTCCGACTCGGCCGTTTCGGGCAGCCCCTCCCACGCGTGGACGACGCGCAAGGGCAGGCCGCGTCGCAGGGCCTCGCGCGCGGCCCAGTGCGCCGCGGCTGCACTCTCTCTCGAACCGTCGACACCGACGACGATGGGCTTGGGCATGCTGGTCACTTCGGTCACCCGCTCTCGCTGAAGCCCTGGCGATTGTGCGGTGGGGGCCATCGGGTCCGGCGCGCCCACCTCCCCGCCTCCAGCATGCCGCCGGGGCTCGCCCGGACGCAGGGGCGTTCGGGCCCCGGATCGGACCGTTGGGCCCCTGCGGACCGCGGCCTTCGGGGCACGAGGGCGAAGAGCCGCGGGCAAGGAGACCTCACAGCACGGACAGGAGGCGGCCCATGGAGGCGTCGGCGGTCGTGGCCGGCGGCGGTTCGGCACGCGGCGACCTGCATCGCGGCGCGGCCCGCGCGTCCGAGCCGCGGTCGGAAGTGCCCGTGTCCCGCGCCAGGGGGGGCACTCGACGACGCCGCTCCACAGCGCCCGGTCGAGCAGGGACGGGCGCCCCTCTCAGACGCGGGCAGGCTCCCCCCGGCCGGGAGCGGATGGTCGACCGTCTCGTGCGCCGGGCAGCGCCAGGCCCGTAGGGCCACTGGCGCGCGATCCCGGACCCCGGCCTCGGTGAAGGCGATGCGGTCGCACCGCTGCCACGGCGAGGGAGCACTGCTGTCCTCGGCCGACGGGGGCTGTCCGGTCTCCATCAGTCTGAGGTAGCGGACCATGCTGAGCTGCGGTGCCTCGACTCGAGTGAGACGTTCCGCTGGCGGTGCTCGCCAAGCCGAGGCGGACTGTCCCGTCTCTGTCGACATGGCCCGCATCTCAGACGATCCGGTTCGTGTCTCGTCGACGGCCTGCCGGTCGTGACGGACCGAGCTCATGGCGCGTGACCGTGACGGCCAGAACGACGAGCCACGCGAAGTAGGCGTAGGCGTCGATCCGCTCGAAGGCCCCGGCCCATGGTGTGTCGTTCTGCTCGATCCCGCGGATCGCGAACGAGGACGCGATTCCGAAACCAACTGTCACGAACACCGTGGCGAGCGCATAGACACGGAACCAGCCTCGGTAGGCGACAGCCGAGAGCACCATCGTCACAACGACGAACAGGCTGAACACGGCGGACAAGGCGATGTGCATCGTGTCGTTGAACCCCGTGCTCCTGTCGCGAGAACTCATCGCCCAGAACGTGTGCGTCGCAATGCCCACCACCAAGAATCCCGCGACCTGAAGGATGCCGACCCACAGCAGGCTCCGCTGCCGGGCGACCCGGAGGAGCCCGATGCCGAAGGCCAGCAGCAGCACATTGTGAATGAGGATGGCTGTCACCATCAGCGGTCGAACAGGCGCTCCGAAGGCACTCAACTCGCTGATCGCCTGGTCCCTGTAGCTGTAGCCGTTGTACAAGAGACCCGAAAGAACGTCTCCGGCGATGTAGACGCCAACGGCCGCGGCCGGTGCCAACAACAGGCCCTTCGCTGCGCCTCGACCTCGCCACCACTGCGTGACTGCGTCACCGCACGAGTCAGCTTTCATGACGGTGTCCATGTCACCGCCTCCTCGTATCCAGATTCCATCGTGGAGCGTCCGAAAGCCCGGGTCCAGGACGGGAGGTCACGTCGGCTGTGCCTTGTGGTCACTTGACAGCAGGTGACCTTCTCTCCGGACATCAGCAGCTCACCGGCATCGGCTTGCCGTGGAGCGAGACCTGCCTGGGACCTTGGGCCGGTGATGTCTCAGGCGTGCGGCCCCGATGCCTTCGGTGACTGGGCCTGCCTCGAATCCCCTGAGACAGGAAGGAGGCCCGCACGCCGCCGTTCAGGGGCTGAGGGGTCCCGGGACAGGACCGGTCGGCACTGTGCGGACAGCGGCGGACATGGCAGGTTGTGGCGTGGGGAGGGCCCGTGGCGGGCAGGCCGCAGCTCTCCCCGCCCGCAGAGAAGTGATGCGCCATGCACCGGTACGCCAACCGCGTGAATGGCGTCTACGGCCGGAACCGACGCACGGCGGACCCGATGCCCTCTGGCCGCCGGAACGCGTGCCGGGGCCGGGACGAGTCCTCGGCGCAAGCCGAGTCGGCCTGTACGAACCTAGGAGCCACCTCATCATGTCCACGATGCGTTCCGTGCCCCGTCGCACCGCCCCCGTCGCCGTGCTCGCGAGCGTGGCGATCGCGCTCGGCGGCTGTGGCAGCGACGGTGGCACCACCGACACCACTTCCGATGCCCGTGCATCCGCCACGGCCCGATGGCGGGAGCACAATCGGGCGGACGTGACGTTCGCCCAGCAGATGGTCCCTCGCCACCGCCAGGCGATCCAGATGGCTGAGATGGCGCGGACCCACACCTCCTCCACCGAGATCAGGGCTTTCGCGGCGAAGGTCGAGCGCGCACGAACCGCCGAACTCTCCACGATGTGCGCCTGGCTGGAGGAATGGGGAGAAGAAATCCCCCGGAGTGCGGGTGGTACGGGTCATCGGGGCCACGGGCACGGTCGAGAGGGCCACCACGGTCCACGCGGGATGACGCACGAAGAACGGATGCGCCACCTGGAAGGCACCCGCGACGCGGAGTTCGACAGGACGTTCCTGGCCATGATGACCGAACGCCACCAGCAGGCGATCCACGAGGCCCGCGCGGTGAAGTCGACCGGCGCACACGCCGCGACCAAGGCCCTCGCGGACACCGTCATCAGCACCCAGAGCGCGGAGATCATCCGCATGAAGGTGATGATGGGCATCAGCTGACCGCCTCGGAGGAGGCGCGGCATCACGTCGCGGTTTCAGGAACGGGCTCGGCTCCGGCACTCGGCCTGTGGCACACCCACAGGCCGTAGCGGAACACATCGCCGCCGCCAAGGTGCACCGTGCGGCACTGGCAGGCCGTCCAGTACCGGGGGAAGCCGTTGGCTCCCGCGTGAGCGCACCAGGCATGTCGGTAGTAGCTGGTCTCGAACTCCCAGTCGGGCCGCTGCCGCCCGACCGCCGGGCGTCCCGCGGCGCGGCCGGCCAGGGCGGGCACGAGTTCCGCCCGCCCGATTGCGTTCCTGGCGACGGGGTCGCCCTCGTGGACCCACAGCCTCCAGCGGTACTCGATCTCCCACCACTCGTGGCGGCACGTGAAGTGGAAGCGTTGTCCCCGGCCCGCGTCGGCGCATTCGGCCTCCGTGTCGAGGGACCCTCGCGCTCTCCCAGGGACTGGGCGGAGGCGGATCGTCCTGAGCAGCCCGACCCGCCGTGGCGGACGTGGCGATGACCGCCGCCTTCCCGTCCGGAAGCGTGGGGGTGGCGGCAGGAGCGGGCTGCCCGTCATCACCGCGAGAGAGACGGCCAAGAAGAGGATGCTGCGCAACATCTGGGCCTCGGGCTCGGGGTCGGCATCGCCGTAGGCGGCTGCTCGGCGCGGCCGCGAGCGCGCGATCTGCCCAGATCCATCCAGGGGTGTGATCCGGATGTCCATGGACGCCTTCCACTCTCGCCGCCTTCAGGGCCGCACGGGCCTGCTCGGTCCAGGAGCCCGGCTCCCTGACAGGCGTCCTCAACCGCAGCGGGGGACGATCGCGGCATGTGCGCCTTCCTGGAAACCGCCCGGCTCGTGCTGCGCGCGTTCACCGACGCCGAAGACGATGTCGACCGCCTGTTGCCACTGGACAACGACCCTGAGGTCATGCGCTTCATCAACGGCGGCAGGCCTGTGAGCCGCGAGGCGATCCGTACGCGGGTCCTGCCCCGGCTTCTCCACGACTGCCCCTGCTTCGGAGCGCGTGGCTACTGGGCCGCAGAGGAGAAGAGCGCCGGGGGGTTCCTGGGCCGCTTCGAGTTCCGTCCTCGCGACGACCGTGACGCCACCGTGGCCGAGCTGGGCTACCGGCCGCACGCGGCCGCTTGGGGCAAGGGATACGCCACCGAAGGGTCCCGGGCACTGATCGCCAAGGGGTTCACCGACCTCGGCGTGCGACGGGTCACTGCGAACACCATGGCGGTGAACACCCGGTCCCGGCACGTGATGGAGAAAGCAGGCCTGTCCTACCGCGGGTACCTCGCCCGGCGGTGGCCCGATCCGTTCGAAGGCCTCGAGCACGGTGAGGTCGAGTACGGCCTCACCCGCGACGACTGGGAGCGGACGGCCGGCCCTGAGGGCCGGGCGGGCTGAGCGGACTCGGGAGCCCGGGCGTGCCGAGATCCGGCTCTCGCGGCCCTTTCGTCCGCTGTGGCGGCCCGTCCGCACCGCGTCGGCGCAGCCGTACCACGAGGGCGTCGAGCGCGGCACTGATCACCACCGTGGCCACCACCGTGACGATCAGCAGTGCGACGAAGAGCCTCCAGAAGTCCGGAGACAAGGACGTGGCCATGAGACGCCCCCCTTTCGTCGGGAGTCCGACTTGCCTTCCGACTTCATCGCACCGCCTGAGGAGCGAGTGCGCAGCGTGCCGAACGGCTTGCGCGGGGTGCCGAACGGGCAGACAGAGAGGGGGGAGCGCCTGTCCCGTGGAGTGGGTGCGGAGCCCACGGGCGCGGCCCGCAGGCCGGGGCGCATGGACGAGGAGAAGGGGCGCGAGCCCGCCTGATCCGACGCGCAGGCCGGAAGCGCCCCGCACCGGTTCCGGCCCGGCGGTGCGGAGGACCGTTCGGCCTCGCCATCGTGCGACAACAGGGCCGGACGGCGCGGGAAAGGCCCCCTGCGGCCCTGTCGACGGGCCTGCCGTGAGGACGAGCATCGGCTCCAGAGACGCCCGCGGAGCTCCGCGGGCGGCAACGCCAGCTGATGCGGAGGCAGTGATGGCGACGGTGACTCCGACGAACGCGGCAGTTCCGGGAACCGCGTGGCGCGGC
Source organism: Streptomyces sp. NRRL B-1347 (assembly GCF_000720325.1). Lineage (GTDB taxonomy): Bacteria > Actinomycetota > Actinomycetes > Streptomycetales > Streptomycetaceae > Streptomyces. The sequence goes on along the minus strand of NZ_JOJM01000049.1, from coordinate 23,681 downwards.
TTCGCGGGGCGGCGGTGGCGCGAGCGCGTCGACGTGCGCGACTTCGTCCAGGCCAACTACACGCCCTACGAGGGCGACGCGGCCTTCCTGACCGGTGCCACGGGCCGCACCCGCGCGGTGTGGGAGAAGGTCAGTGCGCTCTTCCCCGAGGAGCGGCGCAAGGGAATCCTGGACGTCGACACGGCCACGCCCTCGACGATCACCTCACACGCCCCCGGATACATCGACCGCGACCTGGAGCTCGTCGTCGGCCTCCAGACGGACGCCCCGCTGAAGCGCGCGATCATGCCGAACGGCGGCCTGCGCATGGTCGAGAACGGGCTGCGCGCCTACGGCCGCGAACCCGATCCGTTCGTGACGAGGGTCTTCGGCACGTACCGCAAGACCCACAACGACGGCGTCTTCGACGCCTACACGCCCGGCATGCGGGCCGCCCGCAAGGCCGGAATCATCACCGGCCTGCCGGACGCCTACGGTCGCGGCCGGATCATCGGTGACTACCGGCGCGTGGCCCTGTACGGCACCGACCGGTTGATCGCCGCCAAGCGTGCCGAGCGCGCCGTGCTGGACGCCCGCCCCTCCACGGAACACGTGGTCCGCGATCGTGAGGAACTCGCCGAGCAGATCCGGGCGTTGGCGGAGCTGGCGGCCATGGCGGCCACGTACGGCTGTGACGTCACCCGCCCCGCCGTCACCGCGCACGAAGCGATTCAATGGCTTTACCTCGGCTACCTCGCCGCCGTGAAGGAACAGAACGGCGCCGCGATGTCGCTGGGCCGCACCTCGACCTTCCTGGACGTCTATCTCCAGCGGGACCTGGACGAAGGGGCCATCGACGAGCGCCGCGCCCAAGAGCTCGTCGACGACTTCGTCATCAAGCTGCGGATCGTACGCTTCCTGCGCACGCCCGAGTACGACGCCCTGTTCTCCGGCGACCCGACCTGGGTGACGGAGTCCATCGGCGGGATCGGCGTCGACGGCCGCCCCCTGGTCACCCGCACCTCCTTCCGCTTCCTGCAGACCCTCTACAACCTCGGCCCGGCGCCCGAACCCAACCTCACCGTGCTGTGGTCACCCCGGCTGCCCACCGGCTTCAAGGAGTTCTGCGCCCGCGTGTCCATCGACACGAGCGCGGTCCAGTACGAGTCCGACGAGCTGACGCGCCCGCGCACCGGCGACGACACCGCTATCGCCTGCTGCGTCTCGGCGATGGCCGTGGGCCGGCAGATGCAGTTCTTCGGCGCGCGCGTCAACCTCGCCAAGGCCCTGCTGTACGCGATCAACGGCGGCCGCGACGAGCTGACCGGCGAGCAGATCGCCCCCAAAGCGCCCGCGCTGCGCTGCGATTACCTGGAGTACGACAAGCTGCGGGCGGCGTACGACCGGATGCTCGACTGGCTGGCGCAGACCTACGTGGACGCGCTCAACGTCATCCACTACATGCACGACAAGTACGCCTACGAGCGCATCGAGATGGCGCTCCACGACCACCCCGTGCACCGCTTCATGGCCTGCGGCATCGCCGGGCTCTCGGTGGCCGTCGACAGCCTCTCCGCCGTCAAGTACGCGCGGGTGAAGGTGATCCGGGACGCCACCGGGCTGGCCGTCGACTACGAGACCGAGGGCGAGTACCCGGCCTACGGCAACAACGACGACCGCGCGGACGCGATCGCCGTGGCCCTCGTGGAGTCGTTCATGGCGAAGGTGCGCAAGCACCCCACCTACCGCGGAGCCGAGCACACCCAGTCCGTCCTGACCATCACCTCCAACGTGGTCTACGGCAAGCACACCGGCAACACCCCCGACGGACGCCGCGCGGGAGAGCCCTTCGCCCCCGGCGCCAACCCCATGAACGGGCGCGACCGCCATGGAGTGGCCGCCTCGGCGCTGTCCGTGGCGAAGATCCCCTACGAGCAGGCGTACGACGGCATCTCGCTGACGACCACGATCACGCCCGAGGGCCTGGGCCACCATCCGGACGACCGGCCCGGCAACCTGGTCGGCATGCTCGACGCCTACACGGCTTCCGGCGGCTTCCACATGAACGTCAACGTCCTGGACCGGGCCACGCTCAAGGACGCCATGGACCACCCTGAGAAGTACCCCGACCTGACCATCCGCGTCTCCGGATACGCTGTCAACTTCGTCCGCCTGACGCGCGAACAGCAGCTCGACGTGATCAGCCGCACCTTCCACGGAGCACTGTGAACACCGCGACCGACGAGGTGACGGGGCGCGTCCACTCCTGGGACCTGTCCACGGGGGTGGACGGCCCCGGAACCCGCTTCGTGCTGTTCGTCAGCGGGTGCCCGCTGCGCTGTCTGTACTGCGCCAACCCCGACACCTGGCACATGCGCGACGGGCAGCCGACCACCGTCGACGACGTCATGGCCCGCATCGGCACCTACCGGGCGTTCGTCACCGCCGCCGGGGGAGGGGTGACGCTCACCGGCGGCGAGCCCCTGCTCCAGCCCGCCTTCGCCGCCTCCGTCCTGCGCCGCTGCAAGGAGTCGGGGCTGCACACCGCCCTGGACACCTCCGGCTTCCTCGGCACCCGCGCCGACGACGCCCTGCTCGCCGACACCGACCTGGTGCTCCTGGACATCAAGTCCTTCGACGCCGCGGTGTACCGCCGGCTCACCGGTGGTGAACTCGCCCCCACCCTCCGCTTCGCCACCCGCCTGAACCGCCTCGGCGTCCCGATGTGGATCCGCTACGTCCTGGTCCCCGGCTGGACCGACGACGCGGCCTGCGTGGACGGCCTGAGCGCCTTCCTGGCCGGCCTGCGCCATGTCGAGCGGGTGGACGTCCTGCCGTTCCACAAGCTGGGTGCCCACAAGTACGAGTCCCTCGGTCTTCGCTTCGCGTTGCGCGACACGCCGGGGCCGGGGCCCGAGGTCGTCGAGCGGGTGCGGGGGCAGTTTCGAAGGCATGGATTGCGGGCGTTTTGAGCGGGTTGGGATTCCCCTGCCTTGGTGTACGAGGATGCACCCTCGTGCTCCCGTCCCTTGCCTCCTGAACGCCGGGCGACCTCGATGGCGTGGACTGCGGCGATGGTGCGGCTGATTCGGCTGGGGCTGCGACGGGCCTTGCGGAAGATCCGCCACTGCTTCAGCCGTGCGAAGGCGCGCTCGCCAGGGGCGCGAAGACGGCCGGGGCCCCGGCCGAACTGCGCGTACTGCTAGGGCAGAGCACCTCCGCAGTGCGGGGTGCGGATGGTCGCTCCGGCCTCGCGGTAGGCACGATCGAGCATCGGACGCTCGCCTACGCCATCGGGGGGAGGGAACGAGCGGGGCGGAATCCATGATCGATGGTGTTTGCTCGTGCCGCGTGGTGTTGTTCCTTCTGGTCAGCGCCGCGCGGCGTCAGCCGGGCGGGCGGCCTGGTTCAGCGTCGGCACAGGGCTGCCGTCACGGTCTCCTTAAGGTGCTCTACGGCTTCGTCGGTCTTCGGTTCAAGGTTCATCGTGACGCTGGCGGCGCGGCCGTCGTCGGTGGCCGCAGCCCAGGTCCCGAAGCCGGGGATGCCGCCGCTGTGGCCCCAGAAGGCGCACTTGTCCGACTGCTGAACCCGCATGATCCCCAGTCCCATGGTGTAACGGGAGTTCCCCTTTTGCATGGGGACGGTAGTGCGCATCTGCTTGCGCTGGGCCCGCTTGAGGAGAGGGTTGCCGTCGTCCTTGAGCAGCGCGGAGAAGAAGCGGTTGAGGTCGGAGTTGGTGGAGACCATCGCGCCGGCCGCCCAGGCCGCGGAGGGGTCGATCTCGGTGACGTTGCGTGAGGGCGCGCCCATGGGCTCCGGGCGGTAGCCCTGGGGGTGGCGTTCCCGGATGGTCGTCTCGCCGGGGGCGGGGAAGTAGGTGTGACGCAGCCCTGCCTTCTGGATGACGCGCTTGTCGATCTGCTGAGCGAGAGGTCGGCCTGTGACCCTCTCCACGATCAGTCCGGCCACGAGGTAGTTGGTGTTGCTGTACGACCATTTCTTGCCGGGTTCGAAGTCGGCCTTGTGCTTGAGGGCGATGTCAAGCGCGTCGCGGGGTGAGAGGTACCGGCGCTCCAGGATGTCGCCTGTGACGTCGTTCTCGTAGTCGGGAAGTCCGCTGGTGTGCTGCAGGAGCTGGCGCACTGTGATGCGGTCTCCGTCGATCCCCTTGCCCCGGACGAGTCCCGGCAGGTATTTGTCGATCGGCTTGTCGAGGCTGATCCTGCCTTCGCCGACCAGTTGCAGCACGACTACCGCGGTGAACGTCTTGGTGGCGCTGCCGATCCGCACCTGACCGTTCCGGGGCATCTTCGCGTGCGTGTCCCGGTCCCCTACGCCTGCGGTGTAGGTACGGACGTTCCCCTTGCCGTCCAACACGCTCGCCAGCGCGCCGGGTGCGTGGTCCGAGTGCACCAGCGTCTCCAGTCCCTGTCGCACAGGGTCCGGCCGGGCGGCGCTCGCGGGTGCCGCTATGCCGGCGGTGACAGCGGTGGCCAGGGCGAGGGTGGTCAGGGCGAGATGTCTACGCATCGAGGTTCCTCCAAAGGGTGGTGACGGGCCTTGGTGGCAACATCAACTCTGCCGGGATCAGGCGCCGTTGCCCATCAGGAATCACCCTGATCTGTCCCCAGCCTTCCCAGGAGCGGACTCCCGGTGGTCGCCCTGGGAGTGAACTCCCAGTTCGCGCTGAGACACGGCCCACCGGTCTACTGGGTGCGCCCCTCCGCCTCCATGTGGGGCACGTCCGTCTGGGCGTTGTGGCCATCGCAAGCGGCCCTGGCTTGTCCGGCCGTCGTCCGGGACGAGGATGTGGCGGGCGGTCTGGACGGTGGCAGAGGCGCACCACGTACGCGGTGTCCCGCTCCTGGCCATCCATCTGGGCAACGGCAGAAAGTCGTGGCGGGCACGGGCCCGCTCGGCCATCGTGCACCGAGTCGGCCCGCGCCCGCCTTCGACCGTGCCCTGGTGCGCGCGTCAGATGCACCCGCAGGAGCAGCTTCCGCGCGCTGCCGGGGCCCTCATTTCACCCCTCCCGGTGGCACTTCACAGTCGCGGCGCCGGACGCTCCCCCTGCTTGCCCTTGCCGGCCGCTCCGCAGAACTCCGCGTCGACCACGTTGCCCCTAGAGCTCCAGTCGCCGTTGGCGTTGTACGCGAAGGTGTGACGTCCGTCCGGTGTGGTCACGGTCTCCGTGATGGAGCCGGGGGTTCCACCGCTGTGGCTCCACAGCTTCGCGTGGCAGCTCGTCTTGACGCTGTACAGCCCGAGGCCGTAGCCGGAGTAGGCGGGGTCGTCGGGCGTGGGTACCGTCGTCTGCATTTCGGCGAGTTGCTTGTCGGGCATCAGCTTGCCGCGCATCAGGGCGCTGAAGAACCGGTTGAGGTCGCGAGTCGTGGAGATGCCGTCGCCTGCCGCCCAGGCCCAGGACATGTTGTTCTCGGTGACGTCGTGGATCCTCGTCGCGGCAGGGTCCTTGCTCAGCTTCGAGTACGCCCGGCTGCTCGGCTTCGGCAGGAAGGGATCGGCGCCCGGGAGGCGGGTCGTCCGCAGGTTGAGCGGGTTGATGACGCGCTCACGGATCTCGTGCTGGTAGCTGTTGCCGCTGACCTTCTCGATGATCAACCCGGCCAGGATGTAACCGGTGTTGGAGTACGAGTGCTTGGCTCCGGGCGTGAAGTCCGGCTTGTGTGCCAGTGCCACCCGTATCAGGTCCCGCGGTGTGTGGGTGTCGTAGCGGTGCGCGGGGAAGCCCTCCAGCAGGATGTCCTTCGCGAACTGCTTGTCGCTGGTGTAGTTGAAGAGTCCGCTGGTGTGGTTGAGGAGTTGGCGGACGGTGATCCTGCTGCCGTCGTTGCCGTTGCCCCGTACGAGGCCGGGGAGCCAGCGCTCCACGGTGTCGTCGAGGTCGAGCCTGCCCTCGGCCTCCATCTGCAGCAGCACGGTCGCCACGAACGTCTTGGTGATGCTGCCGATCCGGAACCGGTCGTCGGCGCTTCGAGGCTTGCCCGTCCTCAGGTTGCCGACACCCGAAGTGCTCCGCCAGGCACCACCCTTGTCCACTCCCGCGGCCACGACCCCGGGAACCCCGTCGGCCACCATGGCGTCCATCGCACGCTGGGTCGCCGCGTGCCCCTTCCTGGACTCGGCGTGTGCGGGGGCGGTGAACGCGGTAGCGGCCACTGCCGCCGCAGCGAGCCCCACCACTCCGGTGTGCACTCGTCGACGTACTGCCATGTCGTGCTCCTTTGCGGTCTGAGTGTGCCGTGCCGCAGTTCGCGGCACTCACCTGGCCCGTGCGCCTCTCGTGAAGCTTGAGGCGACGCGGTGGACCGTGGTCACAGGCATGGACTGCGCCCGGATGCAGGCCAGTTGACGCTCCTGGCGCATTTCGTCCGGGAGATCGACGTCGGCCAGGAGCACGGTCCTGCCTGGAGCCGTCCCGGGGGAGTCCGCTCCCAGGGCCGGGCTCGTCCTGGAGGCGGATGAACTTTCCTGCCCTGAATCCTCTTGGCGAAGGCCGGTAATCACCGGTGCCATCCAGCAGAGGGGTTCCTCCGTGCACGAGCACGTATCAAAGTCGCTTCCCGAGCTCCCGTCGGGGTGGCCGACGCCGGGTGTTGGCTGTCGCGGCCGCCGTGGTGTCCACCAACTCCGACTTCAACCGCTTCCTCTCCGTGCTGCTCAAGGACAAGGGCAACCCTGTCCTCAAGAGTGTCCAGCGCAAGCAGATGCGCACCACCGTCCGCGCCGAGGAGATAAGCCCAGGCGTCCGTTACGGGCTGGTCCTGGTGAGCAGATCCCTGTCGTGCAAAGGCCTGTACCGGGCCACGGCGGGACCCTTCCGGGCTACTACACCGCCGGGGAAGCCACCGATGACGGACGCTCCGCCAACATCGCGGTGACCATGATCCCAAGTGACGCGGCCGGGCAGCGTGAGGGGGCCACGGTGGATGCGGCCCGCTGCCGCTGACTCGCCTCGGTCCAGCCCTCTGCCCGCGCGGAGCCCGACACCGAGCAGAGGGATCGCGGCTCCCGTGGACGGGGCCGCGATCCCTCTCTTTCGGGTTCCTGCGCGGCCGTCCTCTGCCAGCACAGGACGGTCAGGTTCAGCCCACCGGGCTCGCCGACCGGGCCTCGACCAGGCCGGACTCGTAGGCCGCGATCACCGCCTGGGCACGGTCGCGGACACTCAGCTTGGCGAAGATGCTGGTGATGTGGTTCTTGACCGTGGAGGCGCTGATGCCCATCGCCGACGCGATCTCGGCGTTGTCGAGACCGGTGGCCAGCCGGTGCCACACCTCGACCTCGCGGGGCGTCAGCTTGCCCATGCTGGGCACCGGCGACGGCGGCTGCGGACGGCGGGGCGCGGTGACGTAGGCGGAGATCAGCCGGGTGAGCAGGCGGGGTGCCACGGCCGCCTCCCCGGTGTGCACGGTGCGCACGGCCGCCACAAGCTCCTCCGGAGAGGCGTCCTTGGGCAGGAATCCGCAGGCGCCGGCGCGCAGGGCGGCGACCACGTACTCGTCCATGTCGAAGGTGCTCAGCGCCAGGACTCGGCATGTGGGCAGCTCCCGCGTGAGCCGCTCGGTTGCCTGGACGCCGTCGAGAACCGGCATCCGGATGTCCATGACCACGACATGGGGCCGGTGCTGGTGCGCGAGCTCGACCGCCCGCTGCCCGTTGTCCGCCTCGGCCACCACGTCGAACTGGTCGTGGTTCAAGGCCAGGGCCACGCCCCGCCGCACGAGCGGCTGATCGTCCGCGATCAGTACCCTGATCCGTTCCGAGGGTTCCGTCACCCGAGCCGCTCCTTCTCGTCGACCGGCGCCACCGGCAGGGTGGCCGCCACCTGGAAGCCACCGCCGTCGAGGCGGCCGGCCACCAGGGTGCCGCCCTGTAGCGCGACGCGCTCACGCATGCCGATCAGCCCGTACCCGGTGCGGCCTGCTCGCGGACCACCCGTACCGCCCGCTGCCGCCAGGGCGGCCACCAGGGTGTCGGTCGGTGCGGCCGTGCCGTTGTCGGACACCTCGAGGGTGATCCGGTCCGGGTGGTACGTCAGCCGCACCCGCGCCTGGGCCTGGCCGGCGTGCTTACGGGTGTTGGTGAGGGACTCCTGGACGATCCGGAACACCGCCAGGCCGGTGCTCGGTGGCAGCGGGCGTTCCGCCCCGTGGACGGCGAAGTCGACGGGCAGGCCGGCCCTGCGGGACTCTTCGAAGAGCTGTCCGAGGCTCTCGACACCGGGTTGCGGCGTGGCCAGCGCCTGGTCCGGCTCGTCGTCGGCCCGGAGCACGTCGAGCAGCTGACGCATCTCTCGCAGCGCTATTCGCCCGGAGCCCTCCAGGGTGACCAGAGCGTCGCGCACCACCTCGCTGTCGCTCCCGAGGTTGGCTCTGGCGCCACCGGCCATCAGCTGCATGGTGGTGATGTGGTGGGCGACGATGTCGTGCAGCTCCCGTGCGATGCGGCGACGTTCCTGGGCCACCGCACGGTCGGCCAGCAGCCTGCGCCGGACCTCCACCATGTGCTGCCAGCGCTTCAGTGCCTCGGCCGCAGCGATGACCAGTGCCGCCGCGAGCACGCTGCTCACCACGTCCGCGACCGGCGGAGGCAATGGGTGTCCCCGGCCCAGCAGCGTCACGGCGGCCGCCACGAGAGCGGCCGGCGCCGCCACCACGAGACCGCGGGACCGGGCCACGGCGAACAGCGCCACGGCGAGCGTGCCGTTGAAGTGGTGCGACACCGGCTCACTCAGGTTCAGTGCCAGGCCGAGGACCAGCACACCCGCCAGTGACGCCAGCGGGTAGCGGCGCCTGGTGAGCAGCGGTACGGCCGCCAGTACGAGCAGGACCAACACAGTCGGGGAGACCGGCTGGCCGCCGTCCGGGCCGCCGACCGTGTAACCGAGGAGATCGACAGCCGCAGCCACGACAGCCACGAGCACGTCACTGGCGGTCCAGGGCAGGCCGTCGGCTCTCGGTGACGGCGGCAGGGGCCGGTGGTGGGTCGACATGCTGATGATGGTCCTTTCCATGGCCGGCCGATCCCGGCCTCCGCCGGTCTACCGCACCCCTCATTCGTGAGCCGTTCCCGCAGCGGCCCGCCATCCCGGAAGGGAACCGGCGCCCGCGGTCCATTCTCGCAATCGGCTCCCGGCCCCGGACAGACACCCGGGAGCGATGCCTGACCAGGACCCTGGTCCCAGTCAGGGCCATGCGCCGGACCCAGGTCCTACAGGCGTCCTCGTCCCCCGCGCGGACGACGGCGCCCGGTGGGTCGGCGTACAAGGCTCACCGCGGAGGATGAACCTCCACGCTGCGCAGCTGCCGTCCCAGTCGAAGGCAAGGCATCAAACGCGGGCCCCTGCAGGAAGATTCTCCTCGCCCCGGGAAGACCGTCAACCGGGCTCTACGGCACGAACGTCGGTCGAAGGCGGCGTCGCACGCCTGAAGTCGTGGCGGTCTTCCGCAGATCCCGGCGCAGCCCGAACCGCATGACGTCCATCGCGAAAGCCGTCCCCCCTGGAGCGGAAACGCTGAAGAAACTTGCTGTACGTCGTTGCCCGCGCCGGGGAAGCCAAGGCAGTCAGCTTCCGGCGTGCGGCTCGGCACCTGATCCGTAGTAGGCCGCCCGCATCAGCCCCTGCATGTCGTCCAGCATCGGCATCCGCGGGTTCGCGGGCGCGCACTGGTCCTCGTAGGCGTTCAGGGCCTGTTGGGGCAGGGCGTCGAGGAAGGTCTGCTCGTCGACGCCGAGGGACTGGAAGGACGGTTCGATGCCCACGGCGTCGCGCAGTTGCTCCACCGCGTGGGCGAGCGACTCCACGCCCTGCTGCGGGGTGGCGGCGGGCAGGCCGAGGGTGCGGGCGATGTCCTGGAAGCGTTCGGGGGCGCGGTAGTGCTCGTACTTGGGCCAGCCGGTGAGCTTCGCGGGGACGGTGCCGTTGTAGCGGATGACGTGCGGCAGCAGCACGGCGTTGGTGCGCCCGTGCGCGATGTGGAAGGTGGCGCCCAGCGTGTGCGACATCGCGTGGACGATGCCGAGGAAGGCGTTGCCGAACGCCATGCCCGCGACGGTGCCCGCGTTGTGCATCTTCTCCCTGGCCTCCGGCTGCCGGGCGCGGTCGTTCACCGCCGCCTCGATGTGCTCGAAGACCATGCGGATCGCGTGCAGGGCCGGGCCGTCGGTGAAGTCGTTGGCGTACACGGACACGTACGCCTCGACGGCGTGGGTGAGCGCGTCGAAGCCGCTGTCGGCTGCGAGCGCCGGCGGCAGGTCCGTGGTGAGCTGCGGGTCGATGATCGCCACGCTGGGCGTGAGCGCGTAGTCGGCCAGGGGGTACTTCTTGCCGGTGGCCGGGTCGGAGATGACCGCGAAGGGGGTGACTTCGGCGCCGGTTCCGGACGTCGTGGGCACGCAGACCAGCCGGGCCCGTGCGCCGAGGACCGGGAAGCGGAAGGCGCGCTTGCGGATGTCGAAGAACTTGTGCCGCATGTCGGCGAAGGCGATGTCCTTGCCGTCGGCCTGCTGCTCGTACAGGAGCCACATCACCTTCGCCGCGTCCATGGGCGAGCCGCCGCCGAGCGCGATGATGGTGTCCGGGCGGAAGTCCCGCATGAGGCGCGCGCCGCGCTGGACGGAGTCGATGCTCGGCTCGGGCTCGACGTCGTCGATGACCTGGACGGTGACGTTCTCCTGACGGTTGCGCAGGACGTGCCTGACGCGGTCGACGAAGCCGAGGCGGGTCATGGTCGCGTCGGTGACGACGGTGACGCGGTGGACGTCCGGCATGTCGGCGAGATAGCGGATGGCCTGCGGCTCGAAGTAGATCTTCGGCGGGACCTTGAACCACTGGAGGTTGTTGCGGCGCGTGGTCAGGCGCTTGATGTTCAACAGCTGCGCGGCGGAGACGTTGTTGGACACCGAGGTGCTGCCCCACGATCCGCAGCCGAGGGTGAGCGACGGCAGCAGGCTGTTGTAGACGCCGCCGATGGCACCCTGCGAGGACGGGGCGTTGACGATGATCCGCACGGCCCGCAGGCGCCTGCCGTACGCCTCCGCGAGTTCCTGATCCTCGGCGTGGATGACGGCGCTGTGGCCCTGGCCGTGGAAGGCGACCATGGCGGCGGCCAGGTCGAATCCCTCCTGCTCGGATCCGGCCCGCAGGACGGTGAGCACCGGGCACAGCTTCTCGCGGGTCAGCGGCTCCTGAGGGCCGACCCGTTCGGCCTCGACCAGGATGAGCGAGGTGTCGGCGGGCAGGGTGAAGCCCGCCTGCTCGGCGATCCAGACCGGGCTCCGGCCCACGGCCGCGGGGTTCACCTTGGGCGAGCAGCCCGAGCCCGCGGCCCCCGCGGGGAACAGGAACGCCTCCAGCTTCCTCTTCTCCTCGGCCGTGGCCAGGTGCGCGTGCAGGGTGCGGAACTCCGCCAGTGCCGCGTCGTGGATCGCGTCGTCCAGGATGACGGCCTGTTCGGAGGCGCAGATCATGCCGTTGTCGAATGCCTTCGACAGCACCAGGTCGTTGACCGCCCGGCGAAGGCGCGCGCTCTTGTGGACGTAGGCGGGAACGTTGCCCGCGCCCACGCCCAAGGCCGGTTTGCCTGCGGAGTAGGCGGCCTTGACCATGCTGTTGCCGCCGGTGGCCAGGATCAGTGCGACACCGGGGTGACGCATCAGTGCGCCGGTCGCCTCGATGGACGGGGCCTCGATCCACTGGACGCAGTGCTCCGGCGCTCCCGCGGCGACGGCCGCGTCGCGCACGATCCGCGCGGCCTCCGCGCTGCACCGCTGGGCGGAGGGGTGGAAGGCGAAGACGACGGGGTTGCGGGTCTTCAGGGCGAGGAGCGCCTTGAAGATCGTGGTGGAGGTGGGGTTCGTGACGGGCGTGATCGCACACACCACACCCACCGGTTCCGCGATCTCGACCATGCCCTCGGTGTCGTCACGGGAGATGACACCCACCGTCTTCATCGGACCCATGCTGTGCGTGACGTGCTCGCAGGCGAACATGTTCTTGACGGCCTTGTCCTCGAAGACGCCGCGCCCGGTCTCTTCGACCGCGAGGCGCGCCAGCACGGTGTGCTGGTCCAGGGCGGCGACCGAGGCCTTGTTGACGATGTGGTCGACCTGTTCCTGGGTGAGGTGCTCGTACGCGGTGAGGGTGGTGAGCCCGGCCGACACCAGTCGGTCGATCGTGGCAGCGGTGCCGGACGGCTCGTCCGCTCCGGAAGGGGGCGGGGGGTCGGTGTGGAGGGTCATGAGAGTGTGCCTCCGTCGTCGAGGGCCGGGCCGCGGCGCGGCTGGCGAGAAGAGGGGGCTCCGGGGCGTCGGAGCCCCCACCACCAGCAGCTTCGTTCATGTCCCTGGCGGGAGCCGATCCCCTCTTGGGCCACGAGTGAGGGGCTGACGGCCCTGAGAGGACGGGCCGATCGGCCCCGCGAGGGGCGTCACCTGCTGTCGCTCGTGTCCGTACCGGCGAGCGCCGCCCGGCCCGCCTCCAGCCGGGCCACCGGCACCCGGAACGGGGAGCAGGACACGTAGTCGAGCCCCGCCGCGTGGAAGAAGCCGACCGAGTCGGGGTCGCCGCCGTGCTCGCCGCAGACGCCGATCTTCAGTCCGGGCCGAGCCGCCCGGCCCTCGGTGACGGCGATCCGGACCAGCCGACCGACGCCCTCGCGGTCGATCGTTTCGAACGGAGACACCTTGAAGATGCCCTTGTCGAGGTAGGCGGAGAAGAAGGCCGCCTCGACGTCGTCGCGGGAGAAGCCCCAGGTGGTCTGGGTGAGGTCGTTCGTACCGAAGGAGAAGAACTCGGCCTCGCGGGCGATGCGCCCCGCGGTGAGCGCTGCCCGGGGAAGCTCGATCATGGTGCCGACCGGACACGACACCGGGACGCCCGCGGCCGCCGAGACCTCGGCGAGCACCTGTTCCACTTCCTCGCGTACGAGGCGCAGTTCCTCGACCGTGTCGATGAGGGGGACCATGATTTCGGCCTGCGGGTCGCCTCCTGCCCGCTTGCGCTCCACGACCGCTTCGGCGACGGCCCGCACCTGCATGGCGACCAGGCCCGGTGCCACCAGACCCAGACGCACGCCGCGCAGGCCGAGCATCGGGTTCTCCTCGTGCATGCGGTTCACGGCGTCGAGCAGGGTGGCGTCGTGCTCGCTGGTTCCCTCGCCGTGCGCCTCGGCGGCGGCGATGCGGACGGCGAGTTCGGTGCGGTCGGGAAGGAACTCGTGCAGCGGCGGGTCGAGGAGGCGGATGGTGACCGGCAGGCCGTCCATGGCCTGCAGAATGCCGACGAAGTCCTGCCGTTGCAGTGGCAGCAGCGCGTCCAGGGCTCGCTCGCGGTCCTCCTCGGTGCGGGCCAGGATCATTGCCTCGACCAGCTGTCGCCGGTCCCCGAGGAACATGTGCTCGGTGCGGCACAGGCCGATGCCCTGCGCGCCGAAGCGACGGGCCCGCGCCGCGTCCTGAGGGGTGTCGGCGTTGGCCCGCACCTCCAGGCGGCGGACGTCGTCCGCCCGGCCCATGGCGCGGGCCACGGCGTCGACGAGCCCGGCGGAGCGCTCACCCGTCTCGAAGTACCGCATGACCACGGAGTCGACGAGCGGAAGCGCCCCGGCGTACACGGCCCCCGTGGAGCCGTCGACGGAGATGACCGTGCCCTCCTCGACGGTGACACCGCTCGCCGTGAAACGACGTCCCTGCGGGTCCACGGCCAGTGCCTCGGCGCCGCACACGCAGACCTTGCCCATGCCGCGGGCGACGACGGCCGCGTGGCTGGTCTTGCCACCGCGGCTGGTCACGACGGCCTGGGCCGCGACCATGCCGGGCAGGTCGTCCGGGGTGGTCTCCTGCCGCACCAGGACGACGTTCTCCCCCGTGGCGGCGCGGCGCACGGCTTCGGCGCAGTCGAAGACCGCCGCGCCCACCGCGGCGCCGGGCGACGCCGGAAGGCCGTGCGCAAGGGCCTCGCCGGCGGCGGACGCGTCGAACCGCGGGAACATCAGCCGGGCCAGGCCTTCGCCGCCGACGCGGGCCAGCGCCTCGTCAGGAGTGATCAGCCCCTCGTCGACCAGGGCGGCGGCGATGGCGAAAGCAGCCTCGGCGGTCCGCTTGCCGACCCGGGTCTGCAGCATCCACAGCGTGCCGCGCTCGATGGTGAACTCGATGTCGCACAGGTCCCGGTAGTGGGTTTCCAGGGTTGCCAGATGCCGGCGCAGCAGCGCGTACGACGGCGGATCCAGGAGCTGGAGTTCGGTCAGCGGCACAGTGTTGCGGATGCCCGCGACCACGTCTTCGCCCTGGGCGTTGGACAGGTAGTCGCCGTACGGTCCGTCGCGGCCGGTCGCCGGGTCGCGGGTGAAGGCGACGCCGCTGCCCGAGTCGGGGCCGACGTTGCCGAAGACCATGCGCTGGACGTTGATGGCGGTGCCCAGATCGTCGGCGATGTGTTCGCGGCGGCGGTAGAGGCGGGCCCGCTCGCCGTTCCAGGACGCGAAGACGGCGCGGATCGAGCGGCGCAGCTGCTCGGCGGGGTCCTGGGGGAAGTCCAGGCCCGTCTGTTCGCGGATGAGGTTCTTGTACGTCTCGACGAGCCGGGCGAGGTCGGAGGCGTCCAGGTGCAGGTCGTCCGGGGCGCCACGGGACTCCTTCAGGCCGGCGATGGCCTCCTCGAACAGGGCGGCGTCGACGCCCATCACCGTACTGCCGAACATCTGGATGAGCCGACGGTAGGAGTCGAAGGCGAAGCGCTCGCTCCCGGACACCTTGGCCAGGCCCCGCACTGAGTCGTCGGTGAGGCCGATGTCGAGGACGGTCTCCATCATGCCGGGCATGGAGAAGCGCGCCCCGGACCGCACGGAGAGCAGCAGCGGATCGTCCGCCTGCCCGAGCCGGCGCCCGGCGCCCCGTTCCAGGGCGGCCAGATGTGCGGCGATCTCGTCGGCGAGGCCGTGCGGTTCGGTTCCGGTGGCGAGGTAGGCGCGGCAGGCTTCGGTGGTGACGGTGAAGCCGGGTGGCACGGGCAGGCCGAGCCGGGTCATCTCGGCCAGGTTGGCGCCCTTGCCGCCGAGCAGGCCGGCCATGTCGCGGGTGCCCTCGGTGAACGCGTACACGTACTGGACCATGGCGGTGTGCTTCCTTCCTCCGGGGGTTCGGGGGAGTGGCGCTGGCGGCCGGTCGCTCCTCGTACGCGGCCGATCGGTCGCTTCAGCCTTGAGCACGGGGCGCGCGTCGTGACAGGTGCTGGAAGTCCTTGATGCCGGCCCGTCAGGCCCACACCTCCGCGTCGGACGGTCCGTGACGCGTGGTCCCGCTCGCGCGGCCGTCCGGCACCGCCTCGCCCGCCTCCGCCACCGGCTCGACGACCGCCCGGTCGTCGGACCCGGGCAGCGGCAAGGCACGACGGCGGGAGCCGGGCCCGCCCGGTCCCACCCCACGTGACGCGTTGTGCCTCCTGGCAGGGTCCTTGCCCGAGCTGGAAGCCAGTCGTCGTACGCGTCGTACGGGTACCGAAACCATCCGGGCCGCGCCCAGGGCCCGTACGCCCCGGCGGGCGGTGGCCGCACTCGTGCCGGTGGCGAGTCCGTCGTCGACCACCACGGCCGTGCGCCGGGCAGGCGGCCTGGTGCCTCCTTACCGGAGCACGCGACGCTGCACCGGATCACGCGGGGCTGCAGTTCCGCGCGTTCGCTCGCTTCGCAACCGCCCGCTCTTCGGCGCCGAGCCGGGTCTGGCGAACCACGTCGTCGTTGAGGCCGCGGTGCCGTCCTCGCCGATCGCTCCGAAACCGACCTCCGGCCGGTCCAGCACGCCCGGCTTGCACGCGGCGATCACGTCCAGGAGGCGCCCCGTTTCCGTGCCATCTGCAACGCCACAGGCGCCCCGTCGCGCGACAGCGTCGGAATCATCTGGTCGGAGCCGCGCAAGTGACACGGTGCGAAGGCCAGCTCCCGTCCGGCCGTCCCTCGGCAGACGCATCGCATGCCCGCCCCCGGCCGTCGGACCAGGCCACAGCGGCCGTCTCCTCCTCACTGCAGCCGGTGGCCGTCCGGTCCGACAGGAACGACCGGCCCCGTTCCGGAGTCGTCCGGGCCCTGCTCGACGCCCGTGCAACCGACGCACAACGCCACCCGGCACCGCTCCCGCGGGTCACGGAGGCCGATCGGCCCCCGCCGCTGCCCTCATCGGCCCTGCCCCGCACCGGCACGTGGCGGCAAGACTGGGCATGACCGCAGAAGGCGGCTCCGACCACGACCGTGACCGAAGTCCCCGCTGCGAGCGCGAGGTGAGACGAGCAGACGCCGCAGGACGATGTCGGGGCGGGGTCAGCCAGGCCCACGAATTCCTCCTCTCCCGCGGCCTGCAGGAAGGCGTGCGATGACACTGACGATCGCGTTGGCAGGTGACACCATGCTCGGCTGCGGGGTGGCCGACGAACTGCGACGGACCCGGCCGCGGCCGCTGTTCTCGGAACGGATCCGGGACCTGACCGCGCAGGCGGACCTGTTCGTCCTCAACCTGGAGTGCGCCGTCTCCGAGCGGGGCACCCCCGCCCCCGTCCCGGGCAAGCCCTTCCTCTTCCGCGCCCCGCCCCGGGCAGTCGCGGTCCTGACCGAACTGGGCGTCGACGCGGTCTCGCTCGCCAACTACCACGCCCTGGACTACGGCGCCGACGCCCTGTCCGACACCCGGCTGCTGCTCGCCGGGTCCGGCATTCAGGCGGTCGGTGCCGGTGCGGACGCCGACGATGCCAGGGCCCCCGCGATCCTCAAGGCCGGCGGTCTCACCGTCGGGCTCGTCGCTGTCACCGACCACCCCGCGGACTGTGCCGCCGGACCCGGCAGGCCCGGTGTGGCACACGCCGACCTCAGACGCGGCGTACCGGACTGGCTGGCCGACCGCATCCTGGCTGTACGCCGCGACACCGACGTCACCCTGGTCAGCGTGCACTGGGGACCGGCGATGGTGGGCCGCCCGGCACCGTACGTGCGCCGCGCGGCCGACGCCTTCGTCGAGGCGGGGGCGACGCTGGTGGCAGGCCACGCGGCCCATCTCTTCCACGGGTTCACCCGTCATGTCCTGTTCGACCTGGGCGGTTTCATCGACGATTACGCCACGCATCCCGCGCTCCGCAACGACCTGGGGCTGCTCTGGCTGGTGACGCTCGACGAGGACGGACCGCAGCGCACGGAGGCCGTTCCCATCGCCCTGGACCACGCCCACACCCGCCTGGCCGACCAGGCTGAGTACGACTGGATCGCGGACCGGCTCACCGGCGCCTGTTCCGCGCTGGGAACCACGGTCAAGCGCCGGGGCAACTCCCTCGTCGTGAACTGGCCGTCCGGGCGCTCGAAGGAGGAATCGAAATGACCAACCTGCTGGAATGGCGGCCACCCGTGCTGCCGGACGTTTTCGACTGGCTCGAATCGGGCCTCACAGGGCTGCCGATGCGGCGGACCGCCGCCGCGCTGCACGGCATCCGGATCGAGGAACAGCTCACGGACGACGCCTACCGCATGCGAGCCGAGCTCCCCGGCCTGGACCCGGAGAAGGACATCGAGATGACCGTTGCCCAAGGCGTGCTCACGCTGCGGGCGGAGCGCAGCGAGCAGACTGAGCGCAAGCACCACAGTGAGTTCCGCTACGGCTCCTTCGCCCGTGCCGTACGGCTGCCCGCCGGAGCGCGGGAGGACGAGATCCAGGCGGAGTACAAGGACGGCATCCTCATCGTGACCGTCCCGCTCACCGCCACGAAGAAGACCGAGGGGAAGACCATTCCGGTCCGCCGCGTCACCGGCTGACGCGGTGGCCGCGCCGCCCGCGGTGTGCGGACGCCGGACGCCCGGCGTCCGCACACCACGGAGGTGCCCGCACTTCGGCCCCGCGCCTGTAGGCCTGCGCCGCAGGCAGTCTTTCGGCATGCTCAGCCTGGAGGTGCGCCATGCGGATCCAGCACGCCATGTCCTCACCTGCCGTCGCCGTGCCGGACACGGCTTCGGTGCAGGACGTGGCCCGGCGCATGAGGCGTTCGGGCGTCGGGACCCTGTTCGTCGTCGCCGACGACAACCGTCTGCTCGGCACGGTGACCGACCGCGACCTGGTCATCCGCGTCCTTGCGCGAGGTGCATCGGCGCAGGTCCGGGTGGGCACGGTGATGACCGAGCGGCCGGTCGCCGTCGACGTCGAAGACGACCTCATGGCCGCCTACCGCACCATGCGCGCACGGCGGGTGCTGTGCGTTCCCGTCGTCTCCGGGAGCCGGCTCGTGGGGGTGGTGACCTTCGACGAGCTGGTCCGGCTCTCGACGCGGGGGCTCGCGGAGCCTCAGGGCGCGGTGGACAGCCTGCTGGAGCAGGCCGCTCCGTTCCGGGCCACGTGAGGCCGCCGTAGGCTCACGTGCTCAGTGAGCAGCCGCTGCCCGTCCTGTACACGGTGCTGCGCGGCGGACAGCGAGTCGAAGACGAGAAAAGCGCGGTCGAGCTTACACATCCGCAGCATGCGTAGGGTGAACGGCCGGTCCACCACGAGCCGTAGCCGCAGCCCTCGCGCGGCCAGTCGGTTGTGCGCGGCACACAGCACTCCGAGGCCGCTGCAGTCGATGAACGTCACGTGGCGCAGGTCCACGATCAGCTCCCGTTTCTGGTCGCCCGTCAGCTCGTGCAGGGTGCGTGCCAGCGCCTTCACAGCGGCGATGTCCACTTCGCCGTGCAGCTCGGCCACCAGGGCCTGGCCCGCTTGCCGTCGTCTCATTCGGAAGGCGTCCCGCTGGGGCATGGGTCCTCGACTCTGCCGTTTCGACCTCATGGAGGCGGCCGGCGGCCCCTGAGGGCGACGCGGCTGCCGACGTTCGCACTATTGCCGCTGTCACGTGCCGCCACACACCCGGAACCGGCCATTCTCTCGTCCGTGGAGTCGCACGCCGTCCTGAGCGCGCCGCTGGTGGCGGCACGCTCAGGACGCCTGGCTCCGGTACTACTTGGTCGTGGTGTAGGCGCCGTAGACGGTCTGGGTGAGGGTGTTGCCGTGCACGTCGGTCACCTTGGCCCGCAAGGAGACCGAGCCGGGGGCCTTGGGGTGCGTCAGCGTGGTGTACGCGCCGTTGACGACCTTCGTGGCCTTCCAGGTCGCGCCGCCGTCGTACGAGACCTCGAGCGTGAGCTTCTTGAGGTTCTTGCCCTGGGCGCTGCCCTGGACGGCGAACGGGACCTTCAACGTGGTGCCCGCCTTGGCCGTACCCGCCAGGCTCAGGATCGGGCTGAACCGCACCGCCGAAGCGGCGAGCCGGCTCTCCTGGCCGGGAGGCGTCCGCTGAGAGGTGAACGTCCAGGCCCCCGTGACGCGGGTGGTGACGGCCGTGACGGTCGACGGCCGGTACACGTCGGTCGTCAGTCGATAGGCCGCCTTCCCCGCGGGAACCGGGATCCAGTCGGTCTCCGGCAGCCAGTCGCTCCGCCAGACCTGCTTGCCGTCCTGGTAGAGCGCTGTCTTGGCGGTCCGGAAGGCGGAGTAGCCGGAGTGCCCCTTCCCGTCGGTGAACAGCGGAATCGAGGCGCGGATGCCGTCACCGGAGCGAAGGATGCCGGCCTCGCCCGACAGGGACGGGCCGAAGACCGCCGTATTGAACCGGTCGGCGTAACTCTTGCCCGCGGTGTAGGCCTTGGGCCCGCAGCTGTACGAAGTGTCCGGCTCCTGCCATGCGTTGAGCTGCTGGAACTCGAAGCCCCACCGGACCCCGGACGTCTTGAGGTATTCGACCGACGTGCCGGGCAGGCTGTGACGGACGCTGAGGCCACCGGTCCAGACGCGGTCCATGTGCGGAGTCACGACCAGCGCCCCGGACCTGTTCCGTACCGAGGCGCCGAGACCGAGGGTGACCTTGGCCAGTTCCTTGACCGACGTCTTGTGGTTGAAGCCGGTGTACACGGAGCCGGTGCGGGTGTACGGCAGACGGTAGTTGACGACCGTGCCGGTCGAGGCCGCGCGCTGCCAGACTCCGCTGACGTACGCCATCAGGTCTCCGGCGGGCAGCTGGGGGCCGAGGTGCGCGGTGCGCAGGCCGCGGAAGTCCTCCAGCCACTGGGAGGCGGCGAATCCACGACCGTTGTAGGAGCCGTTGTAGCCGACGGACCCCCACCGCTGTTCCGCCTTGGCGTCGGGTACTGAGACGGTGATCGGCTTGGCCTTGCGTGCATCCAGCTGCACGGTGGTGTCCTTGGTGAGGTTGAGCATCGGCTGGGCGAGCCAGTCGGTCCCGGTGATCCGTCCTCCGGCCATGGTCAGCAAGGTGCTGTCCAGCGTGTAGTGGCCCCTGCGCAGATGCAGGGTGACCGTGCCGTCCGCGTCGTACGGGAAGTCGTAGTAGTCCTGGTCCAGGCCGGAGAGGGACGTCGAATAGTCCCCGGTCGCTTTGCCGGAGCGCCCGGTGTGCCGGAGCGTCAGGCTGTACGACTCGTGCTCGCGGTCCACGGTCAGCGCGGTCCGCACCGACTGGCCGTCGCCGGTCGCCTGAAGCACCCCGGAGAAGACGCCGGTCACGGTGCCCGTCCTGGTGTCCGCGGTGACGGTCGCTGTCGCGGTGCCGCCCGCGGGCACGGTCAGGGTCGTCGGTTCGACGGTGAACAGGCTCGTGGGCTGGGAATTGTTGTCCGGCGCGTACGTGGTGGCGGCCAGATCCAGTCGGACCGACGCGGTGCCGTCGTTGCGGTACGTGAGGGACTTGCGCAGGGGCTCGTCGTCGCCGTGCGGCCAGCGTTGGAGACCGAAGTCGAGCACGCCGGGCTCGGCCACAGTGCTCTGCTCGACGGCTCGGGCGACGTCCAGCCGCCCCGTGCCCTGCTGGAACGGTGACAGGGGTGACGACGCCGCGTCGCCCCGAGCGGTGGCGGTGAGCGCCGCCTTGATGCGCGCTCCGGACCAGGACGGGTGCTCCTGGGCCAGGATCGCGGCCGCACCGGCCACGTGCGGGGTGGCCATCGAGGTGCCCGACAGCGACACGTAACCGTCTACGACCGGGTCCCCGATCTGTCCGTGGGCCGACTTCGCCGCGACGATGCCGACGCCTGGGGCGGTCAGATCGGGCTTGAGCGCGCCGGCCGCCGTCGGTCCGCGGCTGGAGAATTCGGCGAGTTCCTCGGCCCGGCCCACCGCGCCCACGGTCAGCGCCGCGTCCGCGCTGCCCGGTGTCAGGACGCTCCGCTCACTGGGCCCGTTGTTCCCGGCCGCGATCACGAACAGCGTGCCGTGCTCGGCCGACAGCGTGTTGACCGCCTCCTCCATCGGATCGGTCTGCGGCGTGTCCCCGCCGCCGAGGCTCATGTTGACGACCTTCGCTCCCTCGTCGGCGGCCCACTGCATCCCGGCGATGATCCAGGACTCGTAGCCCATGCCCCCGTCGTTGAGGACCTTGCCGTCGAGCACGCGCGCGCCTGGTGCGACGCCTTTGTACGTGCCGTCCGACTTCGCACCCGAGCCCGTGGCGATGGACGCGACATGCGTGCCGTGCCCGAAGCGGTCGAGGCTGTCGGGAGAGTCGGAGAAGTTGCGCTCCGCGACCTCGCGGGTTGAGAGGTCCGGGTGGCTCTGATCGACGCCGGTGTCCAGCACGGCGATGGTGACGCCCTTGCCGTCATAGCCTGCCTGCCAGGCCTTGGGTGCGCCGACCTGCGGCACGCTCCTGTCGATGGTGGCCCGTCGCTTGCCGTCCAGCCACAGGGTCTCGAGCCCTCCGACCGCGCGGCGGTCGCCCTCGTGCTTCTCGTCGGTGAGGGCTTCCCACACGCTTCCCGCGTCCTTCCTCCGGACGCTCGCGGTTTCGGCGTTGATGGCGGGCAGGGCGCGACCGACCTGGGCGGGGGAGTGTCGCAACTCCTTCTTGGCGGTGCCGCCCGCGCCCCGATAGCCGACGATCAACGGAAGCCGTGCCCGGCTCCCGTCGTCGTAGCCGGATGTGACGAGAGCGCGGATGTCGAAGAGGCGCAGGTCGAGTCGGCCCGCGCGGATCAGGGTGACGGCGTCCCTGGGGATGACGTAGGTGTGTGCCCCGGAGCGGGAGACGGACACGGGAACGTCCTCCCGGCCCTTCGCGGGGCGGAACCCGGTGAGGGCGCCCTCGGCATTCGTGGTGACCCGGTCGCCTGTGATCAGTGTCAACTGCTTCGGCGCGTCCGTACGGGCCTCGGCAGTGATCGCTGCTGACGGTGCGGCTTCAGCGGTGTCAGCCTCTCGCCCCCCGCCGACGGCACTGGCCCCGGAGGGCATCACCAGCGCCGTTGTGGTCAGTGCCGCAGCCAGCGAGGCTCTGAGGAGCCCTTTCTTCGTCTTGCGCATGTCCCCTCCCAACCGGCGCTCTTTATCGAGCGCACAGCACGAACAACGCGGCGCCTGACGACCTCGAACCTCCCCGTTCGGGGCCCGGTTCCCTGCACCGCAGGTGATCAGCGGCGGTGCGTGACACCGATGGCGAACGAGCTGTCGCCGAACACCGGACAGGCGACCGCGACCAACGACCCGATCGGGACGAGCGCATTCATCTGAGCCCTCCCTCGGGTCGCCGGGCGTACTTCAACTGTTCAGGGCGGGCGGAGGGCATGACATGAGGCCGGGCGGTCCTTGTCGTGGTCCGTCCTGTACCTTGCTGCGGCACCGTCCTCCGCGCGCGGGCCTCGTCGTGCGCGAGGGGTGGCCTGTGGAGGCGTTACGCCAGTCCTTGAGACGGATGCCGTCGGCGGTTCGCGGGCAGACGGTCAGCAGCGGTCCAAGGACGTGCACGCCGCGATCCGGCCCGGCGGCGTCGGCCTCATCGTACGGAGCGCCCGGCTCCCCCCACGGGATCCTCGGAGCCGGGCGCTCCCTTTGTGTGGTTCCGCCAGTCGCGGTAGTCGTCGTAACGACCGCCGAGCGCGCGGAACACCAAACGCCCCAGGAAGTCGTAGTGACTGCGTTCCACGACACCGGCGAACAGATGGTAGCCGCGCGGTTCGAGGACGCGGTGGTAGCGGCTCAGCTGGCGGGGTGGGATGACGCCCACACGGGCCGTACGGCCTGTCACATGTGCTACGCCGGTGCGGAACAGCCGCACCAGATATCGGATGAGCAGGGAGGTGTGGTGACGCAGGTAGCCCTGGGCCTCCGGTAGCCAGGAGGCCTGGTGGATGGCGCTGCCCAGAACGAAGGCGTCGTAGGCGCCGTTCTCCCGGTGCGGACGCAGGGCTCTGACGTCGGCGGTCAGATCGTGTTCGGTGAGCCGGGCGGCGATGCGTTTCGCGACGTACCGGGTGCAGCCGTGTGCGCTGGCGTATCCCACGAGGACGGCCATGGGGCGAATTCCTCTGTGCGGGAGGGGGCACGTCGGCCGCTTGCCAGGGAGCGGCACGACGGGGGACGCGTGCCGCTCCCGGACGGGCTCTTCGCTCACCGTGACCCGTGTGGGGCCGGGTCCTGGCGTTCTCCCGGTTTCCCGAGGGCACTTCCTGTGGTGAGGGGCACCCGGAGAGGCACGAGTGACCAGTGGTGTGCGGCCGGGTGATGTCCAGGAGCAGAAGCCGTGGTTGTGCGGGTGCCAGGGGACTGGGGCACCACACCGTGCACCTTACTGATCTTTTCGTAAGTTCGGTGGGTGTTGTGGTGGTGTGGGTGGGAGGATTCCGGGGTGGCGTATGGACCCTCGCGTTCGGGTGATGGCTTGTCTC
>NZ_JOJM01000048.1 GCF_000720325.1 Streptomyces sp. NRRL B-1347 | reverse complement strand
TAGGGCCTGTATCGAGTCGTGATCAAGGATTGGTTCGTGTGAGGTCGTTGATCCAGATCATGGAGGCGCGGAGATGGAGTCCGGCGAGGTAGCTCTGCGGGGTTTTGTCGTAGCGGGTGGCGATGCCGCGCCAGGCTTTCAGCTTGTTGATCAGGCGCTCGACGGTGTTCCTCTCCTTGTAGAGAGCGCTGTCGTGGCCGACGGGCCGGCCGCCCCTGCCGCCCTTCTTCTTCCGGTTGGCGGCCTGGTCCTTCTTCTCCGGGATGACTGCCTTGATCTGGCGTCTGCGCAGGTGGGCGCGGTTGCCGCGGGAGGAGTACGCCTTGTCACCGGCGACCGCGTCGGGCCGGGTGCGGGGACGGCCGACCGGGCCACGGACCCGCACCTTCTTCAGGACCGGGATGAACTGCGGGCTGTCGGCGGCCTGTCCGGCGGTCAGGATGAGCGCGAGCGGGCGGCACTTTCGGTCAGCGGCAACGTGAACCTTGCTGGTCTGCCCGCCGCGCGAGCGTCCGAGCAGGGCCGCTTTCAGGCGGAGCCGGTGTCGCCTTCGCCGACGCCGTCGCGCTTCCCGGGCCGGATCACTGTCGACGGCTTGTCCGTCTTGTCCTTGCCTGTTGCCCCCTTTGACCGGGCCTTCTCGTCCTCGGCGGCCTGCTCCAGGGCGTCGAGGACACCCTCGCCGAGCTGCATCCCGGCGGCGTCGTGGTGGGCGCGGGCGGTGGTGGAGTCCACGCTGACCAGCGACAGGTCCATCTCGCCCCGCTTCGCGGCCTCAGCTATCAGGCCCTCCAGCAGGGCCTCGAAGACACCGGCATCACGCCACTGCCGGAAACGGTTGTGGACCGTGGACCAGGCACCGAACTCGACCGGCATCTCCCGCCACTGCGCTCCCGAGCGGAACTTCCAGATCACGCCCTCGAACTGCTGCCGCAGCCTGGTGGGATACGGCCCGTACTCGCCGATCGGCAGGTACGGCTCGACGTACTCCCACCCCTCGTCGCTCAGTTGCGCACGCGTCATGCGTTACGGACTACCGGATTCGCCCCCGCCACGAGGGCGAATCCCGGAATCTGATCACGACTCGATACAGGCCCTAGTGGTGCGGACTAATCTCGTCGCGAGAACATCGATGCCACCCCCCGTGCCCCTATCAACCCCACCCCGCCGTTGCCGGAAACACGGGATCAAGAGCTCTGGAGAACGTCCAGCATGAACCGCAAGACATTGGTGCTGCCGGCCCTGATAGGTCTGCTCGCCCCCGCGCTTGCCGCGTGTGGCGGTTCCGGCAGCGGGGACGGCGACGACCCCATCGCAGCGGGCACCACCGACCGGTTCACGGCCTCCAAAGAGGTACCGGCTCCCTTCGACCCGGCGTACTCCTACGACGCCGGATCCTGGAACGTACTGCGCCAGACCCTCCAGACGCTCATGGCCCTGCCGCGCGGGGGCGGCGAGCCGGAGCCCGAGGCGGCGCAGAAGTGCGGCTTCACCGACACCGGTAACGAGCGCTACGCCTGCACCCTGCGCAAGGACCTCAAGTTCGCCGACGGCAAGCCGCTGACCGCGGCCGATGTGAAGTTCTCCATCGAGCGCGTGCGCGACATGAAGATCGCCAGCCCCAGCGGTTCCGCCCAGCTCGTGTCGAACGTCGGCACCATCGAGGTCCAGGGCGAGCGCGGCATCGTCTTCCACCTGAAGACCGCCGACGCGACGTTCCCGTACAAGCTCGCCACGCCGACCGCGGGCATCGTCAGCTCCGAGCACTACAAGAAGAACAAACTGCGCGACGGCTTCGCCCTCGACGGCTCGGGGCCGTACACCGTCGAGCAGGAAGTGAAGAACAACACGCTGGTCAAGGCCGTCTTCACCAAGAACCCGCACTACAAGGGCTCCTTCACTCCGCAGAACAAGAAGGTCGAGCTGCGCACCTACTCCAGCACCACCGCCATGGGCAAGGCGCTGGACAACGGTGACATCGACCTGATGACCCGCACCATGTCGCCGGAGCAGATCAAGCAGCTCGACGTGAACCCGGGCAAGAACGTCGACCTCGTCGACATGCCGGGCCTCGAGATCCGCTACCTCGCCTTCAACACCGACGCGGCGACCGTGAAGGACAAGGCCGTCCGCCAGGCCATGGCGCAGGTCATCGACCGCGGCGCGCTCGTGGGCAACGTCTACGGCTCCACCGCCGACCCGCTGTACTCCCTGGTGCCGACCACCATCACCGGCCACTCCAACGCCTTCTTCAACCGCTACAGCGAGCCCAGCCGCAAGAAGGCCAAGGACCTGCTCGCCGCCGCGGGCATCGACACACCGGTGAAGCTGACGCTGCACTACACCACCGACCACTACGGCCCGGCCACGAAGAAGGAGTTCGAGGTCCTGCGCCAGCAGCTCAACGCCAGCGGCCTCTTCGACGTCGAGATCAAGGGCGAGATCTGGGACACCTTCCGCGCCGCCGCCCAGAAGGGCAAGTACGACGTCTACGGCATGGGCTGGTTCCCCGACTTCCCGGACGCCGACAACTTCCTGGCGCCGTTCCTCGCCGAGGACAACTTCCTCGGCTCGCCCTACCGCAACCGGACGATCAACAACGAACTGATCCCCGCCTCGCGCCGCGAGGCCGACCGCCTCAGCGCCGCCAAGAGCATCTCGCGGATCCAGGACATCGTGGCCGAGGACGTCCCGGTGCTCCCGCTGTGGCAGGGCAAGCAGTACATCGCCGCCCGTGACGACATCACAGGCGTCGAATGGGCTCTCAACTCCTCCTCCAACCTGCAGTTGTGGGAGCTCGCCCGTGGTGTGGGCGACTGACCGACGCCACACCCGCCGACAGAAACAACGACAAGGCACGCAAGTGAAAATCCGTAACCCGTGGCTGGCCCTGCCCCTCTCCTCCGGCCTGGCCGCCGCCCTGCTGACCGGCTGTGGCTCCGAGTCCTCCGGGTCGGCCGACGACAGCGACTCCGTGGTCGTCGGCATGTCCGACGACGTCGTCGCCACCGACCCGGCCTCCGGTTACGACCCGGGCTCCTGGCTCCTGTTCAACAACGTCTTCCAGTCGCTCATGAGCTTCCCCAAGGGCGCCACCCAACCGGAGCCCGAGGCCGCCAGGAAGTGCGGCTTCACCGACCAGCAGACCAAGGTCTACACGTGCACGCTGCGCGAGGGCCTGAAGTTCAGCAACGGCAACGCGCTCACCTCGAAGGACGTCAAGTTCTCCTTCGACCGCATGATGAAGATCAACGACGGCAAGGGCCCGGCGCTGATGTTCCCCATGCTCGACAGCGTCCAGGCGCCGAACGCCAAGACCGTCGTCTTCAAGCTGAAGGTCCCCGACGCGACCTTCCCCAGCAAGATCGCCTCCGGTGCGGGCTCCATCGTCGACCACCGCGAGTACCCGGCGAACAAGCTCCGCACCGACGGCGAGGCCGTGGGCTCCGGCCCCTACAAGCTCGACTCCTTCAGCAAGGACGAGGCCGTCTTCGCCGTCAACGACGGCTACCACGGCTCCGCCAAGCCGAAGAACGAGGGCGTCACGCTCCGCTTCTTCCACAGCGACCGCAAGGCCCTCAAGCAGGCGATCACCGACGAGAAGATCGACGTCGCCTACCGAGGCCTCGCCGCCGAGGACATCTCCGACATCCAGCAGGACACCGACCGCAAGCTCGAGGTCGTCGAGGGCACCAGCGCCGAGGTCCAGCACCTGGTCTTCAACGTCAAGGACCCGGTCGTCGGCAAGCCCGGCGTGCGCAAGGCCATGGCCTACCTGATCGACCGCGAGGCGCTCGTCGACCAGGTGTACCAGGGCACGGCGACGCCGCTGTACTCGATCGTCCCGGCCGGCATCGGCAGCCACAACACCGCGTTCTTCGACACCTACGGCGCCCGCCCGCAGCGCGCCAAGGCCGCCGCGGCCCTGGACCAGGCGGGCTATGACGGCAAGGTCCGGCTCACCCTGTGGTCCACGCCGTCCCGCTACGGCCCGGCCACCGACCAGGAGCTGCGCGCCATAGCCAAGCAGCTCAACGCCAGCGGTCTGTTCGAGGCGGACGTGAAGTCCGTCGAGTTCGAGCAGTACGAGAAGGACATCAAGGCCGGCAAGTACGGCGTGTACGTCAAGGGCTGGGTGCCGGACTATCCGGATCCGGACAACTTCACGCAGCCGTTCTTCGGCAAGGGCAACGTCCTGTCGAACCGCTACGAGAACGACACGATCACCGGCAAGATCATCCCGGACACGGCCGCGCAGAGCGACCGCACCTCGACCGACAAGGACTACGGCCGGCTCCAGGACATCGTCGCCGCCGAGGTCCCGCTGCTCCCGGTCTGGCAGGCCAAGCAGTACGCGGTCGTCCGTGAGAACGTCTACGGCGTGGAGTCCTGCCTGGACGCGTCGACGGTGTTCCGCTTCTGGGAACTGAGCAAGGACTAGCACCGAGCCAGCGGCAGCAGAAACGATGAGGCCCTGCTTCCCCTTGGAGGGAAGCAGGGCCTCATCGTCATGTCCGAGGCATGTTCAAGGCGTGAGCGGGACAGCCCGCAAGCGCCCGGCGCCTACTGGGCGCCGGGCCGCACCAGACCGCTCTCGTACGCGTACACCGCGGCCTGCACCCGGTCCCGGAGCCCCAGCTTCGTCAGCACGTGCCCCACATGCGTCTTCACGGTCGTCTCGCTCACGAACAGGTCAGCGGCGATCTCCGCGTTGGACAGCCCCCGAGCCACCAGCTTGAGGACCTCCACCTCCCGCTCGGTCAGCGTGTGCAGCGTGTCCGGCACGGGCTCGTCGCCCGAGGGCAGATGCCCCGCGTACTTGTCGAGCAGCCGCCGCGTGATGCTCGGCGCCAGCATGGCCTCACCGGCCGCGACCACCCTGATGGCCTGCACCAGCTCGTTCGCCGGAGCGTCCTTCAACAGGAAGCCGCTCGCGCCCGCGCGCAGCGCCTCCACCACGTACTCGTCGAGGTCGAACGTGGTCAGGACAAGCACCTTGGCCGGGCCGTCCCGGCCGGGCCCGGTGATCTGCCGGGTGGCCTCCACCCCGTCCATCCGCGGCATGCGGATGTCCATGAGCACCACGTCGGGCTGCAGGGCCCGCACCTGATCCAGAGCCTGCAGGCCGTCTCCGGCCTCGCCGACGACCGCGATGTCCTGCTCGGCCTCCAGGATCATCCGGAAACCCGTGCGCAACAGCGGCTGGTCGTCAACCAGTAGGACGCGGATGGCCACGTAACTCTCCTTCGCCTAGCCCGGGCCCATTCTGCCCTGCTCGCCGTCGCCCGACTCGGGCGGCCTCACCGCAAGGGGATACGGCGGGGGAGTGCCGCCGAATTCCGGACAGACGGCCTGATGGTCGCACCAGCCGCACAGCTTCGTCGGCCGCGGCCGCCAGTCACCCGACTCGGTCGCGGCGACGATCGCCTCCCACAGCGCGAGCAGCTTGCGCTCGACCCGCTCCAGATCCGCCGGCACCGGGTCGTACGTGATCACATCGCCGCTGCCCAGATACACCAGCTGGAGGCGGCGCGGCAGCACGCCCTTCAAGCGCCACACCACCAGGGCGTAGAACTTCATCTGGAACAGCGCGCCCTCCGCGTACTCAGGACGGGGCGCCTTGCCCGTCTTGTAGTCCACGATCCGGACCTCGCCCGTGGGCGCGACGTCCACCCGGTCGATGATCCCGCGCAGCTTCAGCCCGGACTCCAGCTCGGCCTGCACGAACAGCTCCCGCTCGGCGGGCTCCAGACGCGTGGGGTCCTCAAGGGTGAACCACCGCTCGACGAGGCGCTCCGCGTCCGCCAGCCAGCGCGTGAGCCGCTCGCCCTCGGAGTCGTCCGCGAACAGCTCGGCCAGCTCCGGCTTCGCCTCCCGCAGCCGGTCCCACTGCCCCGGCACCAGGGCTTTGGCGCGCGGCGCGGTCCGCTCCGCCGCGGGCGCGTCGAAGAGCCGCTCCAGGACCGCGTGCACCAGGGTGCCGCGCGTGGCCGCCTCGCTCGGCTTCTCCGGCAGCTTGTCGATCACCCGGAAGCGATACAGCAGCGGACACTGCATGAAGTCGCTGGCGCGCGAGGGCGACAGCGAATTCGGGCGCGCGGCCGTCACGGCCGCCACGGCGGCGTCGGTCCTGGTCTCCATGACGACAGACCCTACGACCCACCACTGACAACCGCCGCATACCATCGACGACAGACCCTCTCGCCCTGCATGATCGTGCGTGTACCCACGCCCACGGCAGGAGCGGGGGACGCTTCGAACGAGGGGACACCGTGGACGAAAGCGGCGGGAGCGGCAGGCCGCAGTCCGACAGCACGCCCGAGCGCGATCCGGCGGGCGCCCATCCGGCACGCCCGGAAGCGGACGGTCCCGGCCCCGAGCCGACGCCGGGCCCCACGGCCGGGAACCCGGAGCGTACGACGGACGGCACGGCTCCAGAGCCTGCGAAGAACAACGACGAGCCCGCGGAGCCCCCGAAGGACGGCACGCCCGCGGAGCCCCCGAACCAGGCGGTCCCGCAGCCCTCAAAGCCGACGGCCCCCCAGCCCTCGAAGCCGACGGGCCCGCAGCTCTCGAAGCCCGTGACCCCCGAGCAGGGAACGGCGCCGGGCGCCGAGCCCGACCGCGACGCCTTCGAGCCCGCGGCCCCCGAGACCGCCACGCCGACGCCCCCCGAACCCGGCCCCGCGACCGCCCCGGCGCCCGAGAAGCCCGACGACCGCCCCCGCGTCGACACCGCCGAGCCGCGCCCCGCGGCGAGCACCGGCCGCCCCGGCGGAACCGGCACCTCCGGCGGCGACCCCGCCAAGGAACAGCCCAAGAACCCCGGCGGCGGCCTCCTCATGGGCCGCCCCTTCGGCGTACCCGTGTACGTGGCACCCAGCTGGTTCCTCGTCGCCGCCCTCATCACCTGGGTCTTCGGCGACCAGCTCGACCGCGTCCTGCCCGAGCTCGGCGGCGCCCGCTACCTGGTCTCGCTGTTCTTCGCCGTCGCCTTCTACGCCTCCGTGCTCGTGCACGAACTCGCCCACACCGTCGCCGCGCTCCGCTTCAAGCTGCCGGTGCGCCGCATCCAGCTCCAGTTCTTCGGCGGCGTCAGCGAGATCGAGAAGGAGTCCGAGACCCCCGGCCGCGAGTTCGTCCTCGCCTTCGTCGGCCCCCTGCTCTCCCTCGTCCTCGCCGGCGTCTTCTACGTCGCCATGCGCGCCGTGGAACCCGACACCGTGCCCGGCGTCCTGCTCGCGGGCCTGATGATCTCCAACCTCATCGTCGCCGTCTTCAACCTGCTGCCCGGCCTGCCCCTGGACGGCGGCCGCATGCTCCGCGCCGTCGTCTGGAAGATCACCGGCAGGCCGATGAGCGGCACCGTCGCCGCCGCCTGGGTCGGCCGCGCCCTCGCCATCTCCGTCCTCGTCGGACTGCCCGTGCTCAACCAGTCCGGCGCGCTCGGCGGCGACGCCCAGGACCTCGGCGGCATGGACACCGTCACCGACGCCCTGCTGGCCGCGATCCTCGCCGCCATCATCTGGACCGGCGCGGGCAACAGCCTGCGCATGGCCCGCCTCCGCGAGCACCTGCCCGAACTGCGCGCCCGCGCCCTGACCCGCCGCGCCGTCCCCGTCGAGACCGACACCCCGCTGTCCGAGGCGCTGCGCCGCGCCAACGCCGCCGGGGCCCGCGCCCTCGTCGTCGTCGACACCGACGGCGACCCCCTCTCCGTCGTCCGCGAGGCCGCCATCGTCGGCGTGCCCGAGCACCGCCGCCCCTGGGTCACCGTCAGCGGCCTCGCCCAGGACATCACCGAAGGCATGCGCATCCCGGCCGACCTCGCGGGCGAGGAACTCCTCGACCGCCTCCGCGCCACCCCCGCCACCGAGTACCTCGTCGTCGAGACCTCCGGCGAGATCTACGGCGTCCTGTCCGCGGCCGACGTCGAGCGCGCCTTCGTCAAGGCCATGGCCCGCCCCACCTGAGCACACGCGGCCCCGAGGTGGTCGGCGGCACTCGCCACGGCCGGTAGGCTGGTCACATGTCCGAACCGACCGGTGCCGCCCGCCGTCGCGGGCCCTTCAAGGTCGGGGACCAGGTCCAGCTCACCGACCCCAAGGGACGCCACTACACGTTCACGCTCGAAGCCGGGAAGAATTTCCACACCCACAAGGGTTCCTTCCCGCACGACGAGCTGATCGGCGCACCCGAGGGCAGTGTTGTCCGCACCACGGGGAACGTCGCGTACCTCGCGCTGCGCCCCCTGCTCCCCGACTACGTCCTGTCCATGCCCCGCGGCGCCGCCGTGGTCTACCCCAAGGACGCGGGGCAGATCCTGGCCTTCGCCGACATCTTCCCCGGCGCCCGCGTCGTCGAGGCCGGTGTGGGCTCCGGCTCGCTCAGCGCCTTCCTGCTGCGCGCCATCGGCGACCAGGGCATGCTGCACTCCTACGAGCGCCGCGAGGACTTCGCCGAGATCGCCCAGCAGAACGTGGAGCGCTACTTCGGCGGCCCGCACCCCGCCTGGCAGCTCACCGTCGGCGACCTCCAGGACAACCTGTCCGACACCGAGGTCGACCGCGTCATCCTCGACATGCTCGCCCCCTGGGAGTGCCTGGAGGCCGTCTCCAAGGCGCTCGTCCCCGGCGGCATCCTGTGCGCGTACGTCGCCACGACCACGCAGCTGGCCCGCACCGTCGAGTCCATCCGCGAGCTCGGCGGCTTCAACGAGCCGACCGCGTGGGAATCGATGATCCGCAACTGGCACATCGAGGGCCTGGCCGTCCGCCCCGACCACCGCATGATCGGGCACACCGGCTTCCTGCTCACCGCCCGCCGCCTCGCGGACGGCGTCGAGCCGCCCATGCGCCGCCGCCGCCCCGCCAAGGGCGCCTACGGCGACGACTACACGGGCCCGAACGCCGACGGCGGCAACCCCCGCTGACCCGCCCGCCCCCGACGGGCCGCGCGTCAGCACCCCCGGCGGCCACGCCCGCCGTTTCCAACGCACCGGCGCCGCCGCCGAGTTCCCCAAGTAGCACGGGAACTCGGCGGCGGCGCCGTCCTGTTGAGCGCCCGCCACCAGGCCGTACCCCGGTGTTCCGCGCCCCTGTGAGGTGTGACACGATGCTGGCCACCCCACCTCCACCGGCACAGCCCTCACAGGAGACACTCCTCGTGCAGCACCCCGCCGTCCCGGAACTGGCTCACGCGGTGAACCAGCCGTGGGCCACGCGCCCCATCCACTGGGTCGCCACCGCGGCCGCCCTCGCCGCCGTCGTCGCGGCCTCCGCCTTCCTGCAGCCCGACCCGGCCACCGCCGCCCAGACGCGCACCAAAACGGAATCCAAGGCCGCCGCCCCGGCGCCGGACCCGGCGACCGTCGACTACCCGCTGGACTGCGGCACCGCCGAGCCCGTCGTGGCGCAGAAGGCCACCGGTGACCTCGACGGCGACGGCCGCCCGGAAGCGGTCGCCGCCGTCCACTGCCAGGCGGGCTCCGGCACCCCGCCCGACGGCGTCTACGTCCTCACCCGGTCCCGCCAGGGCACCCCGCGCATCGTGGCCACCCTCCTCGACCCCAAGGACCGCGTCACCGCCCAGGACCTGCGCGTGCGCGGCACCACCGTCTCCGCGACGCTCCTCGGCTACTCCTCGCCCGACGTGCCCCGCTGCTGCCCCGACCGGCGCGACGAGACCAAGTGGCGCTGGAAGAACGGCGCGTTCACCCGCTCGACAAGCGGCGAGGCGCGCAGCGTGTAACGGCCCGGGCCCGGGCACCACCCGCCCCGCCCGGCGAAACGTGGCGACACCGAAGAAGGCCCGCATCCGCCTCACACGGCGGATACGGGCCCAGGTGACACGTGGTCGCTAACACAGCGAAGCTATTCGGTCACTCTGCGTCGGGCCCATAGACCTCGACCTTGTCCGAAACCCGACGTACGTGAATACAGTCGCCCGGGCACTCCTTCGCCGAGTCCACCACATCCCGCAACAGCGGAAGCGGAACCCGCGTCGACGCCCCAGGAGCCTGCAACAGCTCGTCGTCCGCATCCTTCACATACGCCAGACCGTCAATGTCCAGCTCGAAGACCTCAGGCGCGTACTGGGCGCAGATCCCGTCCCCGGTACACAGATCCTGATCGATCCAGACCTCCAGAGGGTCCAGCCCCTCACCGACGGTCCGAGCGTCGTGCCCCACGGTCATCTCTCCTGCCGAAACTGCGCCAGGCCCGGCCGACTTTGCAGCAAGTCCGGCCACCCCTGACGGGTGTTGAACAGTTCGACCCTACAACCGGCAGCTTTCCGATGTTGTTCGGTGGGTATTCCCCTGGCGTGAGGGAGAGCGCAAGGGTGAAGATCGGACACACCCCCACCGTCTTTGTGATCTAGGGGTTTCAATCAGCACCCACCCAGGTAGGGTCAGGAAGCGTCCAGCTCCCCTTGGAGGAGGTGAGGACCGTGGCAGCCCACGACGACGACATCAACCGCGGCATCCGGCCGGGGCGAGGGTCTGATGACCCAGCCGGTCAGGTTGCCTATCTCGAGCAGGAAATCGCCGTCCTGCGACGCAAGCTCGCCGACTCTCCGCGGCACACGAGGATTCTCGAAGAGCGGATCGTCGAGCTGCAGACCAACCTGGCCGGCGTATCGGCACAGAACGAACGGCTCGCCAACACGCTCCGCGAGGCCCGCGACCAGATCGTGGCCCTCAAGGAAGAAGTCGACCGGCTCGCACAGCCCCCGGCAGGCTTCGGAGTCTTCCTCACGGCGAATGAGGACGGCACCGCCGACATCTTCACCGGCGGTCGCAAACTCCGCGTGAACGTCAGCCCAAGCGTCGAGCTCGAAGAGCTCAGGCGCGGCCAGGAAGTCATGCTCAACGAAGCGCTCAACGTGGTCGAGGCCATGGAATTTGAGCGCGTCGGAGACATCGTCACCCTCAAGGAGATCCTCGAGGACGGCGAACGGGCCCTCGTGCTCGGGCACACCGACGAAGAGCGGGTGGTCAGGCTCGCCGAGCCGCTCCTGGACGTGACCATCCGCGCCGGCGACGCCCTCCTGCTCGAACCCCGCTCCGGCTACGTCTACGAGGTCGTACCGAAGAGCGAAGTAGAGGAACTGGTCCTCGAAGAGGTCCCGGACATCAGCTACGACAAGATCGGCGGCCTCGGCGGTCAGATCGAGATGATCCGCGACGCCGTCGAGCTCCCCTACCTCTACCCCGACCTCTTCAAGGAGCACGAACTCAGGCCCCCCAAGGGCGTCCTGCTCTACGGACCTCCCGGCTGCGGCAAGACGCTCATCGCCAAGGCCGTCGCCAACTCCCTTGCCAAGAAGGTCGCAGAGGTCACCGGCCAGCCCGCCGGAAAGAGCTTCTTCCTCAACATCAAGGGACCCGAGCTCCTCAACAAGTACGTCGGCGAGACCGAGCGCCACATCCGCCTGGTCTTCCAGCGAGCCCGCGAGAAGGCGAGCGAAGGCACCCCCGTCATCGTCTTCTTCGACGAGATGGAATCCCTCTTCCGCACCCGCGGCAGCGGCGTCAGCTCGGACGTGGAGAACACCATCGTCCCGCAGCTGCTCGCCGAGATCGACGGCGTGGAAGGCCTGGAGAACGTCATCGTCATCGGCGCCTCCAACCGCGAAGACATGATCGACCCGGCCATCCTGCGCCCCGGACGCCTCGATGTGAAGATCAAGATCGAGCGCCCGGACGCCGAGGCGGCCAAGGACATCTTCGCCAAGTACCTCACCGAGCGCCTCCCGCTGCACGGCGACGACCTCGCCGAGCACGGCAGCGACAAGAGCGCGACGGTGCACGCCATGATCCAGTCCGTCGTCGAGCAGATGTACGCCGAATCCGAGGAGAACCGCTTCCTCGAAGTCACGTATGCCAATGGCGACAAGGAAGTCCTCTACTTCAAGGACTTCAACTCGGGCGCCATGATCGAAAACATCGTCGGCCGCGCCAAGAAGATGGCCATCAAGGCCTTCCTCGAACAGAACCAAAAGGGCCTCAGGGTCGCTCACCTCCTCCAGGCTTGCATCGACGAGTTCAAGGAGAACGAGGACCTGCCCAACACCACCAACCCGGACGACTGGGCCCGCATCTCCGGAAAGAAGGGCGAGCGGATCGTATACATCCGAACCCTCGTCACCGGAAAGCAGGGCGCCGACACCGGACGCTCCATCGACACGGTGGCCAACACCGGTCAGTACCTGTAGGAAAAAGGGCGGCTGCGGGTGCCCTCCAGGGGTACCCGCAGCCGACTGTTTTCCGCCGCTCGCGGACACCTCGCGGCCGCGTCCGCAACCCAGCGAGAGCAAAGCAGAAAATGATCTCCCCACCAGCGCATAGGCGTTCTAGGCTCTTTCCTACCGCCGAGTCGCGCAGTGCGGGGACGGGCACCGCACACGCACCGGAGCACCAGCGGTACTTGAGCTGCGCCCCCGACCGAGGGCGCCGCCGGGCAAGGAGGGCCGCATGACCGTACGGCGAGTAATGGGCATCGAGACGGAGTACGGAATCTCCGTCCCCGGCCACCCCAACGCCAATGCCATGCTCACCTCGTCCCAGATCGTCAACGCCTACGCAGCGGCGATGCACCGGGCGCGACGCGCCCGCTGGGACTTCGAGGAGGAGAACCCGCTGCGGGACGCCCGGGGCTTCGACCTCGCCCGCGAAGCCGCCGACGCCAGCCAGCTCACCGACGAGGACATCGGCCTCGCCAACGTCATCCTCACCAACGGGGCACGGCTCTACGTCGACCACGCACACCCCGAATACAGCGCGCCCGAGGTCACCAACCCGCGCGACGCCGTCCTCTGGGACAAGGCCGGCGAACGCATCATGGCCGAGGCCGCCGAGCGCGCGGCGCAGCTCCCCGGCGCCCAGCCGATCCACCTCTACAAGAACAACACCGACAACAAGGGCGCCTCCTACGGCACGCACGAGAACTACCTGATGAAGCGGGAGACCCCCTTCTCGGACATCGTGCGCCACCTCACGCCCTTCTTCGTCTCCCGCCAGGTCGTCACCGGGGCGGGGCGCGTCGGCATCGGCCAGGACGGCCACGAGCACGGCTTCCAGATCAGTCAGCGCGCCGACTACTTCGAGGTCGAGGTCGGCCTGGAGACCACCCTCAAGCGGCCCATCATCAACACCCGCGACGAGCCCCACGCCGACGCCGAGAAGTACCGCCGCCTCCACGTGATCATCGGCGACGCCAACCTCTCCGAGATCTCCACCTATCTGAAGCTCGGCACCACGTCCCTCGTCCTCGCCATGATCGAGGACGGCTTCATCGCCGTGGACCTCGCCGTGGACCAGCCCGTCCGCACCCTCCACCAGGTCTCCCACGACCCGTCCCTCCAGCGCCTGATCACTCTCCGTAGCGGCCGCACTCTGACAGCCGTACAGCTCCAGATGGAGTACTTCGAGCTGGCCCGCAAGTACGTCGAAGAGCGCTTCGGAGCCGACGCCGACGAGCAGACCAAGGACGTCCTGGCCCGCTGGGAGGACGTCCTCAACCGCCTGGAGCACGACCCGATGAGCCTCTCCGGAGAGCTCGACTGGGTCGCCAAGCGGGAACTCATGGAGGGCTACCGCCGCCGCGACGGCCTCGACTGGGACGCCGCCCGGCTGCACCTGGTCGACCTCCAGTACGCCGACGTGCGCCCCGAGAAGGGCCTCTACAACCGCCTCGTGGCCCGCGGCAAGATGAAGCGATTCCTGGACGAGCCCGCCGTGGAGCGGGCCCGCACCAAGCCCCCCGAGGACACCCGCGCCTACTTCCGCGGCCGCTGTCTGGAGCAGTACGCCGACGACGTCGCGGCGGCCTCCTGGGACTCGGTGATCTTCGACCTTCCCGGCCGGGACTCCCTCCAGCGGGTCCCGACCCTGGAGCCCCTTCGCGGAACGCGTAATCACGTGAAGGAGCTGCTCGACCGGTGCCGCACGGCGGAAGATCTGGTCCGCGTGCTCTCCGGAGGCTGAAGCGCGGCTGAAAGCGCGACGGCCGGGGAATCACAGAGGTGGGCCCCGCACGTTCCCTCAAGTGCGGGGCCGATGTCGGACCCGGATTGTAGGGTCTGATCAAGAACGTCTAACCGAGCGGGGTGAGGTAGATGGCGACCAAGGACACCGGCGGCGGACAGCAGAAGGCGACGCGCTCCACCGAGGAGGTCGAGGAGCAGACCCAGGACGCGCAGGCTTCCGAGGACCTCAAGGAGCGCCAGGAGAAGCTGAGCGACGACGTCGACTCGGTTCTTGACGAAATTGACGATGTACTCGAAGAGAACGCCGAGGACTTCGTGAGGTCCTTCGTTCAGAAGGGTGGGGAGTAGATTTCCCTTCGAATCGAAGGCTAATAGGGGTCGGGGCGAGTGTCCGAAGAGGTGTGTGCGAGGCGGTGTTCGCGGTGCCAGGAGTTCCGGCCTCGAGCTGCCTTCGCCAGCAATAAGTCGATGCCTGATGGCCTCCAGGCCTATTGCCGAGAGTGCTCCGCCGAGTACTACCGGCAGCGCCAGGAGGCCAAGGGTAAGTCCGTCCGAGTCAAGGTGCCGGTGCCGGAAGGACACAAGCGTTGCCCTCAGTGTGGAGAGGTCAAACCTCACGCCGAGTGGGAGCTCAACCCCACCTCGTCGGACGGTTACGCCAGCTATTGCAAGCCGTGCCGGGCCGAGCGGAATCAGCAGAGCTACTTCAAGCGCAAGTACGGGCTCACCATGGAAGAGCGCGACGAGATGATCGCCGAGCAGAAGTGGCTCTGCGTGATCTGTCTCAAGGCTCCGCCCGCGCACGTGGATCACTGTCACGAGACGGGTAGGGTCCGTGGCGTACTGTGCTTCAACTGCAATTCGGCCATCGGCAAGTTGGGAGATGATCCCGACGCTCTCCGTCGGGCCATCAGCTACTTGGAAGGAAACCCGTGGAAGCCAACACTCGTAGCACCGGGCGTCTACCGGCTGCCTTCCTGACGCCTGGGTCCTCGTCCTTCGTGGATTTCCTCGCTTCGCACCAGCCGGAAATGCTCCCGGGCAAGCGGACGTTGCCGCCGACGCAGGGCGTGATCGAGGCGCCGCACGGCACGACCATCGTCGCGACGACGTTTCCGGGCGGCGTGGTGCTCGCCGGCGACCGCCGCGCGACGATGGGGAACGTCATCGCGCAGCGCGACATCGAGAAGGTGTTCCCGGCGGACGAGTACTCGGCGGTGGGCATCGCCGGTACGGCAGGTCTGGCCGTGGAGATGGTCAAGCTGTTCCAGCTGGAGCTCGAGCACTTCGAGAAGGTCGAGGGCGCCCAGCTCTCCCTCGAGGGCAAGGCGAACCGCCTGTCGACCATGATCCGGAGCAATCTGGGCATGGCGATGCAGGGCCTGGCCGTGGTCCCGTTGTTCGCGGGGTACGACGTGGACCGCGAGCGGGGCCGGATCTTCTCGTACGACGTGACGGGTGGCCGCAGCGAGGAGCACGGCTTCGCGGCGACGGGCTCCGGTTCGGTGTTCGCGCGCGGCTCGATGAAGAAGCTGTACCGCGACGACCTGACGGAGGAGCAGGCGACGACGCTGGTCGTGCAGGCGCTGTACGACGCGGCGGACGACGATTCCGCGACGGGCGGCCCGGACGTGGCGCGCCGGATCTATCCCATCGTGACGGTGATCTCCGAGGAGGGTTTCCGGAGGCTGTCGGAGGAGGAGTCCTCCGCGATCGCGCGCTCGATTCTGGAGCGGCGTCTCGAGCAGCCGGACGGACCCCGCGCAGCACTGCTCTGAGTACTCCGTTGTTGTTGTGAAGTTTTGACAGAAAGGGACGGATAGCCGGTGTCGACGCCGTTCTATGTCTCACCCCAGCAGGCCATGGCCGACCGGGCGGAGTATGCCCGCAAGGGCATCGCTCGCGGTCGCAGTCTGGTTGTGCTGCAGTACGCCGACGGCATTGTGTTCGTCGGTGAGAACCCGTCCCGTGCGCTGCACAAGTTCAGCGAGATCTATGACCGGATCGGTTTCGCGGCGGCTGGTAAGTACAACGAGTACGAGAACCTCCGTATCGGCGGTGTCCGCTATGCGGATCTGCGGGGGTACACCTACGACCGTGACGATGTGACGGCCCGTGGTCTGGCGAATGTGTACGCGCAGACGCTGGGCACGATTTTCTCCTCCAACGCGGAGAAGCCGTACGAGGTGGAGCTGGTCGTCGCGGAGGTCGGTACGACTCCGGACGGGGACCAGATCTACCGGCTGCCGCACGACGGCTCGATCGTGGACGAGCACGGCTCGGTCGCGGTGGGCGGCAATGCGGAGCAGATCAGTACGTACCTGGACCAGCGGCATCGGGACGGGATGACGCTCGCGGAGGCGCTGAAGCTCGCGGTGCAGTCGCTGTCGCGGGATACGAACGGCAGCGAGCGGGAGATTCCGGCGGAGCGCCTCGAAGTGGCGGTTCTGGACCGGACGCGGCCGCAGCAGCGCAAGTTCAAGCGGATCGTGGGCGGTCAGCTGGAGCGGTTGCTCGGCGGCGAGGACGCGGCGGAGGCGTCTTCGGGCGCGGAGGCAGATGCCGAGTCGGGCGAGGGCTCCGGGGACGGTGCGGCGGAGGAGTAGTCCGCGGTCCGAGGAGTAGTTCACGGGTTTGCCGAGGCCCCGTGCTCCGGTGCGTCAGCGCCGGGGTGCGGGGCTTTGTGCTGTGGAGCCGCGGACGACGAGCTGGACGGGGAGGGGCGTGGGTTCGGGGGTGCGTCCGGCGAGGACGTCGAGGAGGGTGGTCATGGCCAGTTCGCCGAAGTCCTCGGCGGGCAGGCGGACGGTGGTGAGTTCGGGTTCGACGGCGGTGGCGAGGGTGAGGTCGTCGAAGCCGGTGACGCTGAGGTCGTCGGGGACGTGCAGGCCGAGGCGGCGTGCGGCCTTGCAGGCGCCCGCGGCGAGGACGTCGTCGTCGCAGATGAGGGCGGTGGGGCGGGGGCCGGGTGCGGTGAGGGCGGCTTCGGTGGCGGTGCGGGCGTCGTCGACGGTGAGGGCGGCCTTGACGGTGCGGTGCCGGGCGCCGGTGCCGTGCAGGGCGGTGGCGAGGGTGTCGCGGCGTACGTCGAAGGTCCAGGAGTCGATGTCGGCGGTGAGGTGGAGCAGGTCGCGGTGGCCGAGGGCGAGGAGGTGTTCGGCGGCCTGCCGGGTGCCGTCGGCGATGTCGAGGTTGACGGTGGCGGCGCCGAGGCTGTGGGCGGGGTCGCTGTCGAGCATGACGAGGGGGAGGGCGTCGCCGCGGAGGGTGGCGAGGGCGTCGGAGGCCATGGAGGAGGCGAGGACGCCGTCGAGGGCGGCGCGGGCGGAGCTGAAGGGGTCGCTGACGCGGGGGGCCTGGGTGGTGGCTCCGCTGGGGCCGACGCTGTCGGGGGAGGGGTAGAGGACGACGCTGAAGCCGTGCCGGGCGGCGACGCGGGCGGCGCCGGTGTGCAGCCGGGCGAAGAACTCGTTGGTGAGGGCGGGGACGACGAGGAGTGCGGTGCGGGTGCGGCCGAGGCGGAGGTTGCGGGCGGCGAGGTTGGGGCGGTAGCCGAGTTCGCGGGCGGTGGCGCGGACGCGTTCGGCGGTGCGCTCGGCGACGCGGCCGTGCCATTTGTCGCCGAGGACGAGGGAGACGGTGGCCTGCGAGACGCCGGCCGCGCGGGCGACGTCGCGGCTGGTGGGGCGGGGGGCCGTGGTGTCGTGCGGGGGCGTGGCCACGGACGTCTCCTGGTGGGGTGGTCGCCGCCGTGGGGCGGGGTGCTTGGTGGACTGGGAACAGCGCTCATGGTACGTATGACGCGCGACGTTATACGTAACACTTGGGGCGCTGTGGCGCACGGGCGGGCGAGGAGAGCTCACTGATGGCTTCCGGTTACGGCGAGATCCTGCGCGCGCGGTACGCGACGCGATTGCTCGCGGGCACACTTGTGGGCCGTTTGCCCAATGCGACGGCGGCGATCGCCATCGTCCTCTTCGTGCGCGCGGAGGGCGGGACGTACAGCCTGGCGGGCGCGCTCGCGGCGGTGTACGCCGTCGCGACGGCGGTGGGGCAGCCCCTCCTCGGACGCCTGGTGGACCTGTACGGGCAGCCGCGCGTGATGCTGCCCGCGGCGGTGGCGTCGGCGCTCGGCATGGCGCTGTTCGCGGTCACCGGGCCGGACGCGCCGGTCGCCGCGTACACCGCGATGGTGATCGCGGGGGTGTTCACGCCGCCCCTGGAGGGCGGTCTGCGGGCGCTGTGGCCGGATGTGCTCGGCAAGGAGGAGCAGGTCCACACGGCGTACGCGATGGACGCGGTGGCGCAGGAAGTGATGTTCACGGTCGGGCCGTTGCTGGTGACGGGCATCGTGTCGCTGTGGTCGGCGCAGGCGGCGCTCCTGGTGGTGAACGCCATCGGGGTGCTCGGCGCGCTCTCGGTGGTGGTGTCGCGGCCCTCGCGCGCCTGGCGCTCGGCGCCCCGGGAGGCGCACTGGCTCGGTGCCCTGCGCTCGCCGGGGCTGCTCGCGCTGCTCGCGGCGTTCCTGTGCGTGGGGACGGCGCTCGGGGCGATCACGGTGGCGGGGGTCAGCTACGCGGACGGGCACGGCGGCGACGCGGTGTACGGCTGGATGATGGCGGGCCTGGGCCTGGGCGCCCTGCTCGGCGGTGTGGTCTACGGGGCGCGGCAGTGGAGCGGCGTGCCGGAGCGGCGCCTGGTCGTCCTGGTGGCGCTCCTCGCGGTCTTCTATCTGCCGCTGGTGCTCACGCCGGGCGCGGTGGGGATGGTGGCGCTGACGTCGCTGGCGGGCGTGTTCCTGGCGCCGGCGCTCGCGTGCGCGTTCATCGTGGTGGACCGGCACGCGCCGCGGGGCACGGTCACGGAGGCGTTCTCGTGGCTGGTGACGACGTTCACGGTGGGCACGGCGGTGGGCACGGCCGTCGGCGGCCCGGTGGTCGAGCGGGGCGGCACGGAGTGGGCGTTCGCGGTGCCGGGCCTCGCCGGGGCGGCCGCGGTGGTGGTGCTGTTGTGCACCAGGAGGGTGCTCACGGTGAGTGGTGCGGGTGTGGTCGTCGCGGCCGATACAGGTGTGAGCTCTTCGGAAACTGATCGAAACGGTACTGTCGAACCCGGTTTCAGTGCGGGGCATCGGGCGTAATGTTCTGGCATGGACCGCCGCATTTTCGGGCTGGAGAACGAGTACGGTGTCACGTGCACGTTCAGGGGACAGCGCCGTCTGTCGCCTGACGAAGTGGCGCGCTACCTCTTCCGCCGTGTTGTGTCATGGGGCCGCAGCAGCAACGTCTTTCTGCGGAACGGCGCCCGTCTGTATCTGGACGTGGGCTCACACCCGGAATACGCAACACCCGAGTGTGACAACGTGACCGAGCTGGTCACCCACGACAAGGCCGGCGAGCGCATTCTGGAAGGCCTGCTCGTCGACGCCGAGCGCCGCCTGCACGAGGAGGGAATCGCGGGCGACGTCTATCTGTTCAAGAACAACACCGACTCGGCGGGAAACTCATATGGTTGCCATGAGAACTATCTCGTGGCCCGCCATGGTGAGTTCTCGCGCCTCGCGGACATCCTGATTCCGTTCCTCGTCACCCGACAACTGCTGTGCGGTGCGGGCAAGGTGCTCCAGACGCCGCGGGGCGCCGTCTACTGCGTGAGCCAGCGGGCGGAGCACATCTGGGAGGGCGTGTCGTCGGCGACGACGCGCTCCCGGCCCATCATCAACACGCGTGACGAGCCGCACGCGGACGCCGAGCGCTACCGCCGTCTGCACGTGATCGTCGGCGACTCGAACATGTCCGAGACGACGATGCTCCTGAAGGTCGGCGCGACCGATCTGGTGCTCCGCATGATCGAGGCGGGCACGGTGATGCGCGACCTGACCCTGGAGAACCCGATCCGGGCGATCCGCGAGGTCAGCCACGACACGACGGGCCGCCGCAAGGTCCGGCTCGCCAGCGGCCGGGAGGCCTCGGCGCTCGAGGTCCAGCGCGAGTACTACGAGAAGGCGGTCGACTTCGTCGAGCGCCGCGGCATCCGCACGGGCACGGTCGAGCAGGTCCTGGAGCTGTGGGGGCGCACCCTCGACTCGATCGAGTCCGAGGACCTGGACCGCATCGCCACGGAGATCGACTGGGTGATGAAGTACAAGCTCATCGAGCGGTACCGGGCGAAGAACAACATGACGATGTCGCACCCGAGGGTCGCGCAGATAGACCTCGCGTACCACGACATCCACCGCCGCCGGGGCCTGTACTACCTCCTGGAGCGGAAGGGACAAGCCGCGCGGATCTGCAACGACTTGAAGATCTTCGAGGGCAAGTCGGTGCCGCCGCAGACCACCCGGGCGCGGCTGCGCGGTGACTTCATCCGCCGGGCGCAGGAGCAGCGCCGCGACTTCACGGTGGACTGGGTGCACCTGAAGCTGAACGACCAGGCGCAGCGCACGGTGTTGTGCAAGGACCCGTTCCGCTCGGTGGACGACCGGGTGGAGAAGCTCATCGCCGGGATGTGAGGGAGCGGCGGGCCCGGCCCGCCGCCGTTCGGCCGGTCCCCGGGACCGGTGAGACGTCAGTGCGTGGCGGGAACGCAACGCGGGGCGCCGCACGTTCCTCGTGCGGCGCCCTTCTCACTGCGTAGAGTTGCGCGCACGCCAACTGACAAGATCGAACGATACGAGGCCCCCACCGTGCGCCGACGCTCACTCCTCCTGGCCGTTCCGGCCGGCCTGCTGACCCTGGCCGGATGTGGTGACGACAAGTCCGACAAGGCCAAGTCCAAGGACAGCAGCTCCCCGACGAACTCGACGCCCCCCAAGGGCAAGATCGTCGACGGCCCTGTGCCCGAGATCACGAAGGGCACGAAGTTCGGCGAGAAGCCGACGGTGGCCAAGGGTTCCGGCAAGCCGTCCGCCGACCTCGCGGTGAAGACGATCATCGCGGGCAAGGGCGTCGAGGTCGCCAAGGGCGACTATCTCCAGGCCCACTATCTGGGCCAGATCTGGGACTCCGCGAAGGTCTTCGACAATTCCTACGACCGCAAGGCGCCCACGATCTTCCCGATCGGCGTCGGCCAGGTCATCCCGGGCTGGGACCAGGGCCTGGTCGGCAAGAAGGTCGACAG
The DNA here is from genome assembly GCF_000720325.1 of Streptomyces sp. NRRL B-1347. Taxonomy (GTDB): domain Bacteria; phylum Actinomycetota; class Actinomycetes; order Streptomycetales; family Streptomycetaceae; genus Streptomyces. The sequence continues at coordinate 39,291 of NZ_JOJM01000048.1, read as the reverse complement.
CCGCGTCGAGCTCGCCATCCCCCCGGTCCTCGGGTACGGCAAGGAGGGCAACAAGCAGGCGGGCATCAAGGGCACGGACACCCTGGTGTTCGTCGTCGACATCGTGAACACGTACGGCCCGAAGAGCTCCGCCAAGGGCGACGACGTCGCGCAGGACAACAAGGACCTGCCGAAGGTGGGGACGAACACCGACGGCAAGGCCCCCAAGGTCGACGTGCCGAAGACGGCCGCCCCCAAGAAGGTCGTCGCGACCTACGTCATCGAGGGCGACGGCGACAAGGTCAAGGAGAGCGACACGCTCCTGTGCCAGTACAAGGGCGTGCTCTGGGCGGACGGCAAGGAGTTCGACTCCTCGTACAAGAGCGGTCAGCTCACGCAGTTCCAGCTCGCTCAGGTCATCCCGGGCTGGCGCCAGGGTCTGGTCGGCAAGAAGGTCGGCAGCCGCGTCCTGGTCGTCGTCCCGCCGAAGGACGGGTACGCGGACAAGCCGCCGCAGGGCAGCCCCATCAAGAAGGACTCCACGCTGGTCTTCTCCGTGGACATCCTCGCCAAGATGTGATCACCCCTGGGACGGATGGCAGACTGTCCCGGTTGCCCATCACGCACATGAGCAGGAGTTTTTCGTGAGCATCGACAAGCCCGAGGTCGACTTCCCCGTCGGTGAGCCCCCCACTGAGCTGCAGGTCAAGGACCTCTGGGAGGGTGACGGCGCCGTCGCCAAGGCGGGCGACTTCGTCAAGGTCCACTACGTGGGCGTGGCCTTCTCCACCGGTGAGGAGTTCGACGCCTCCTGGAACCGCGGCAACCCGCTGGAGTTCCAGCTCGGCGCCGGACAGGTCATCGCCGGCTGGGACCAGGGCGTGCAGGGCATGAAGGTCGGCGGCCGTCGCGAGCTGACCATCCCGGCGCACCTGGCGTACGGCGACCGCGGTGCCGGTGGCGGCCGCATCGCCCCGGGCGAGACGCTGATCTTCGTCTGTGACCTCGTGTCCGTCTGATCCGTCTGATCCGTCTGGTTCGTCTGAGACGGCTGACATGGCCGCGGCGGCTTTCGCCGTCCGGCCGGAGGTGTCCGTGGAGGGCCTGCGCCGGTGTCGGCGCGGGCCCTCCCGTCTTCTTCCGCCGTCCCCGGCCGGCTTCCGCCGGGGGCGTGCGCCGTGCCCTCGGCTTTTGCCACGACACGCCGTAGCGGTACGGTCATCGTTCGGAAGCACTGGTGAGCGGGGCACCTGGTGGCGGCGGTCGGTCGTCCACCGGGGAGCAGGGCCGAGAAAGGGCGTCGATGGCCATTGCCAAGGCCGAGCGGCTGATGAGTCTGGCGCTGTGTCTGCTCGGGACGAGGCGTCCGCTCAGCAAGCGTGAGCTCCGGGAGTCGATCGAGGCATACGTCGAGGCCTTCGGGCCGGGAAGAGGCGTGGCCTTCGGGCCCGGGCGGAGCGCTGCCGGGTCCGGTCGGGCCGCGGCCGGTGGGCCGGGGGCCGCCGCGTCGGCGGCCGAGGAGTCGTTCAACCGCATGTTCGAGCGCGACAAGGACGATCTGCGGGAGCTGGGCCTCGTCATCGAGACGGTGGAGAACCTGGACGGCGAGACGGGCTATCTCGCCCGCCGCGACAGCAACCGGCTGCCGCCGATCACGCTCGACGCCGAGGAGGCCGCGGCGCTCGGGCTCGCGGCGAAGGTGTGGCAGCAGGCGAGGCTCGCCGGTGCCGCGAGCGGCGCGCTGCACAAGCTGCGGGCTGCGGGTCTGCCCGAGGGCGTCGACCCGTACGAGGCGCACGGCGCCCTGGAGCCACGCATTCCCGTGCACGAGGCCGCGTTCGAGCCGCTGATGCTGGCCTGCCGTGACCGCAGGCCCGTCGTCTTCGACTACCGCAAGGCGACCGCGGCCCGGCCCGAGCAGCGCCATGTCGAGCCGTGGGCCCTCGAGTGCTGGCGCGGCCACTGGTACCTGGCGGGCTGGGACCGGGACCGCGAGGACGAGCGGGTCTTCCGGCTGTCCCGGATCACGGGCAAGGTCCGCTCGCGGGCGGGCAAGTTCAGGGCCGAGGTGCCCGACGTGGTGACCGTGCGGGAGACCGTGGCGAGCTGGGCGGGTGAGAAGGCGGACCGCACCGCGCTGATCCGGCTGCGCAAGGGCGCGGGCTATCCGCTGCGCGCCCGGGCCGTGGGCGCGCGGGAGCTGGACGGCGGCTGGGACGAGCTGGAGATTCCGTACGGGCACGGGCTCGATGCCTGGCTGGTGGAGTTCGGGCCCGACGTGGTGGTGCTCGAGCCCGCCGAGCTGCGGGCCGACGTGGTGGACCGGCTGCGTGCCGTGGCCAAGGGCTGAGGGGACGAGAGCGAGCAATGGCCGCGAACGCCATCGACCAGACCCGGCGGATGCTGTCCCTGGTGACGTATCTGCGCGAGCGCCCCGGGGCGCGCGTCGCGGATGTCGCGCGGGCCTTCGGCATCAGCCAGGACGAGCTGATCTCTGACCTGGACGTGCTTCCGCTGTGCGGGACCAGCTTCCGCGGGGGCGATCTGCTCGACATCGACACGGACGGTGACCGCATCTGGTGGCACAATCCGGACGCGCTCGGGGCGGACGCGGCGGAGCCGCTGCGGCTCGCCGCCGACGAGGCGACGGCGCTGCTGGTGGCGGCGCGCGCGGTGGCGACCCTGCCGGGCCTGCGCGAGAGCGACCGGCTCGCGCTCCTGCGGGCCACCGCGAAGCTGGAGGCGGCGGCCGGTGAGGCGGCCGGTGCCAGCTCGCGCCTCTCGGTGACCTTCGAGTCCGAGGGCGGTGTCTTCGCCGATGTGGACCGGGCGATCTCGGAGCGGCGCAGGCTGTGGATCCGCTACTACTCGCCCGCGCGCGACGAGCTCACCGAGCGCGAGATCGACCCGATCCGCCTGGTGAGCGTCGGCCACACCTATGTGGAGGCGTGGTGCCGCCGCTCCGAGGCGCGGCGCACCTTCCGGCTCGACCGGGTCGCCGAGATCAAGGTCCTGGACGAGCCGTCGGCGCCGCCCGAGATCGAGCTGCGGGACCTGTCGGAGGCGCTGGTGCAGCCCGCCGCCGAGGACCCCGAGGTGGTCGTGGAGGTCGGTCCCGGCGGCCGCTGGGTCGCGGAGTACTACCCGCACGACAGCGCGGAGGAGCTGCCCGACGGCGGTCTGCGCATCACGCTGCGCACCCCCGACCCGGCGTCGCTGCGCCGTCTCGCGCTGCGCCTGGGCGGCGACGGCCGCATCGTCTCGCCGCAGGACCTCGCGGACAGTGCCCGCCAGGCCGCCCGGGAGGCGCTGTCCGCCTACGACGGGATGCCGTACGGGGACGAGCGGGACGGGCGTGCGCCCCTCGCGCCGGGTCCCGGCGCGTCGGGTGAGCGTGGGGCGTGAGGGCGCGGGGCACGGTGAGGGAGCGCGTGGAAGCGGGGCGTCCGCCAGCCGGCGCCCGTGGCCGGGGCTCCCGTGGGGCGCGGACGCCAGGCGACGGCGGGCGCGGCCGGGCCCGGGGGAGTGGTGCAGGCCGATTTGTGCGCGCGGAGGTGCCGGGGGCCGCGACCGGGGACGGGGGCGCGGGGTGGACGCCGTTCTCGTCAGGGCGTGACCGTGCGTCGTCGGGCAGGTTCGCGCCCAGGCCTGACCGTGGGTCATCGGACCAGTTCCGGCCGGGGCGCGGCCCCGGCCCCCGACGCGACCCCTCTGCGGTGTGCGACCGCGTGCCCGTGCGCGGCCGTGCGCCGGGGCACGACCGTGCGCCGAAGCGGTGGCGCGGGCCGGGATGCGACCGTGTGCCGAGGCACGACGGCGAGGCGCGACGCGGGACGGGGCCGCGGCCGACCGGGGTGAGGTCGCAGCGCCCGCGCGGTGGTGCGTGGGAACCCGCGCGGTGGAAGGTCGAGAGCGCGGAGAACAGAGCCGAGGAGACTTGCACAGTATGTCACTGATGCCCCTTACGCCCCGCCCGGTGGCCGTCCTCTTCAAGGCCGCCTGCCCCGACTGCCGCGCGCGCTTCGAACTGGCGGCGGGCGCGCTGCGGTTGGCGATCGGTGCCAGCCGCCGCACCACGTTCTACTCCTTCACCTGCCCCGAGTGCGGCACCGCCGTCCGCAAGCCCGCGGGGGAGCGCATCGTCGAACTCCTCACCGGCGGCGGGGTACGCACGCTGCGCCTGCACTCGACCGTCTAGGCTCGACGCATGTTCTGGGCGATGCTGGCGGTGACCGTGGGATTCTGCGGTCTCGCCGTTCTGGGTGTGTTCGCGATCAAGGTCTTCGTGGAGGCCCAGCGGCTCGGGCGCCAAGTGACCGAGACCACACGGCGGATCAACCGTGCGGCCGAGGACCTGGAGCGGGCCGCGGCCGGTGTGGCCAAGGCGAGCCGGGACGTCGTCTGAGCGTCCGGGGATGTCGCCCCGGGCCCCGGGGCGACTTGCCGAGGTGGCCGTCGCCCACCGCCATGCGGCCTGCCGCCTGCCCCGACCGTCCGGGTACGCTGCTGAAGTGGTCCGAAATGTGAGGCGCGGGCCGCAACTGGGAGTATGCACGGGGATTGCCCCGCGTTTACTCCAGGGGGTTACGATCGCTGCCAAGCCCGGTGGTCGGACGACTGTCCGACAGCCGGTCCCGAAATCTGACGCCTCGGTGAAGAAGGTAGACAGCTATGGGTAGGCTCGGCCCCACCGAGATCATCCTGATCCTCGTCATCCTGGTCCTGCTCTTCGGTGCGAAGAAGCTCCCGGACATGGCCCGGTCCCTCGGCAAGTCGGCCCGCATCCTCAAGAGCGAGGCCAAGGCGATGAAGTCGGACGGCAAGCAGGACGAGGCCGCCCCGGCCGACCCGCCCGCCGACAAGTCCGCTCCGCAGCAGCGCACCATCCAGGCGGCTCCCGGCGATGTGAGCAGCTCCCGTCCGGTCGCCGAGCCGACCGACCACACGACGAAGCGCTGACCCAAGGCCGGCCCCGACGGTCGGCCTGCCGCACGAGATGAGGACGTGGGTTGCTCAAGTCTGCCCGCAAGAAGGAGAGGGACCCCGAGGGGCGGATGCCTCTCGCGGACCATTTGCGTGAGCTCCGCAACCGGCTCGCGAAGGGAATGCTGGCGATCGTCGTCGTGTCGATCGTCGCCGCGTTCTACAGCGAGGAACTCATGGAGTTCCTCTCCGACCCGGTGCCGCGCTGCGAGGACGGCAAGCCCACCACGGGCGGCGTCTGCGCCAAGGTCGCGTACATGGACCTGCTCTCGCCGTTCACCACGACGGTGAAGGTGTCCCTCATGGTCGGCGTCGTGGTGGCCAGCCCCGTCTGGCTGTACCAGCTCTGGGCCTTCGTCGCGCCCGGGCTGCACAAGCACGAGCGCAAGTACACCTATGCCTTCGTCGCCGCGGCCGTGCCGCTGTTCCTCGGCGGTGCCTGGCTGGCGTACGAGATCATGCCCATCAGCATGCGGGTGCTGCTGAGCATCACTCCGGACGGCTCCGAGAACATCCTGCCCATGGACAAGATCCTGGACTTCAGCGTCCGGATGGTCCTGGTCTTCGGTGTCTCCTTCGAACTGCCACTGCTGCTCGTCATGTTGAACATGACGGGCATCGTCACCGGACGCCGCATGCTCACCTGGTGGCGCGGCGTCGTGATGGGCGTGTTCGTCTTCGGCGCCGTGGCGACCCCGACGACCGACCCGTTCGGCATGATCGCCCTCGCCGGTCCCATCGTGGTCCTGTACTTCCTGGCCGTCGGCTTCTCCATCCTCAACGACAAGCGTCGCCGCCGCTCCGACCCGGACGCGGAGCTGGACGACGACGAGGCCTCCGACCTCGACCTGACGCCGCAGCCGGTGGACGACATCGAGCCCGTCCCCGCGGCCAAGGCCGTACCGGAGCAGGTGAACGGCGACGGCGGCCGCTCGTCGAAGTACAACGGCTACGACGACGTCACCTGACGCCGAGCGCCGCCGCGAGCGCGCCAGAGCACAGGGGCCGGACGCCCATCGCGTCCGGCCCCTTCTGGTTGGCGGGCGGCGCGCTGTGTAGGGTCCGCCCCGTGACCAGCGAGATCACCCTCTTCGTGAATCCCACCGCGGGCCGCGGCCGCGGCGCGCACGCCGCCCAGCCCGCCGCCGCGGCGCTGCGCGCGTCCGGGTTCTCCGTGCGCACCGTCATCGGCGAGGACGCCGGGGACGCGCTGCGCCGGGCCCGCGCCGCCGTCGACGGCGGCACCGGGGCGCTGATAGCCGTCGGCGGCGACGGCATGGCGAACCTCGCCCTCCAGGCCGTCGCCGGGACCCGCACCCCGCTCGGTGTGATCGCGGTGGGCACCGGCAACGACTTCGCGCGCGCCCTCGGCCTGCCCGTGCGCGAGCCCGCGGCCGCCGGGGCGCTGGTCGCCGACGCGCTCAAGGGCGCCCGGACGCGGGACGTCGACCTCGGCCGGGTGGGGGAGACCTGGTTCGGCACGGTGCTCGCCTCCGGCTTCGACTCGCGCGTCAACGACCGCGGCAACCGCATGCGCTGGCCCACCGGACGCTTCAAGTACGACCTGGCGATGATCGCCGAACTGGCCGCCTTCAAGCCCATCCCGTACCGCCTCACGCTCGACGGCGGCGAGGCGCGCGAGGTCGAGGCCACACTGGTCGCGGTCGGCAACGGCTCCTCGTACGGCGGCGGGATGCGGATCTGCGCCGGGGCCGACATGGGCGACGGCCTCTTCGACGTCACGGTCGTCGGCGACTGCAGCCGCAGCACGCTCCTGACGGTGTTCCCGCGCGTCTACAAGGGCACGCACCTGGACCACCCCAAGGTCACCGTGCACCGCGCCGCGAAGGTCGAGCTTGTGGCCGCGGACGTCACCGGGTATGCCGACGGGGAGCGGCTCGGGCCGCTGCCCCTGACCGCGGAGTGCGTCCCCGCGGCCGTCCGCGTGCTCGGGCCCTGAACCGGCTCCCGGCCGGGAGCCGGGGCCCCTGACCTGGGGGTCCCGATAATGATCGTCCGATGTCAGCGGTGGCCGGTAGGCTCGAAAGCACGATGACAGAGGACCTCTCACCGGCCGAGCGATATGCGGCAGCGCGGCAGCGCGCTGCCGAGCAGGCCACCGCGCTCGCGTCCTTCCGCGCGATGTACGAATTCGGCCTCGACCCCTTCCAGATCGAGGCCTGTCAGGTGCTCGAAGCGGGCAAGGGCGTGCTGGTCGCCGCGCCCACGGGCTCCGGCAAGACGATCGTCGGCGAGTTCGCCGTGCACCTCGCCCTCCAGCAGGGCAAGAAGTGCTTCTACACCACGCCGATCAAGGCGCTCTCCAACCAGAAGTACGCCGACCTCGCCAAGCGCTACGGCGCGGACCAGGTCGGCCTGCTCACCGGTGACAACAGCGTCAACTCCGAGGCACCGGTGGTCGTCATGACCACCGAAGTGTTGCGGAACATGCTGTATGCGGGCTCGCAGTCGCTGCTCGGCCTCGGCTATGTCGTCATGGACGAGGTGCACTACCTCTCGGACCGCTTCCGCGGCGCCGTCTGGGAGGAAGTGATCATCCACCTGCCGGAGTCGGTCACCCTGGTCTCCCTCTCGGCCACCGTGTCGAACGCCGAGGAGTTCGGCGACTGGCTCGACACGGTCCGGGGCGACACCGAAGTGATCGTCTCCGAGCACCGGCCGGTGCCGCTGTTCCAGCACGTCCTCGCCGGACGGCGGATGTACGACCTCTTCGAGGAGGAGGGCCGCCGCAAGACGGTCAACCCCGACCTGACCCGCATGGCCCGCATGGAGGCCAGCCGGGGGTACAACCCGCGCGACCGCCGCAAGGGCAAGATGGTCCGCGAGGCCGACCGTGAGCGCGAGCGCCGCCAGCGGTCCCGGATCTGGACGCCCTCGCGCCCCGAAGTCATCGAGCGGCTCGACGCCGAGGGCCTGCTGCCCGCCATCACCTTCATCTTCAGCCGCGCCGGCTGCGAGGCAGCCGTCCAGCAGTGCCTGTACGCGGGCCTGCGGCTGAACGACGACGCGGCGCGCCTGGCGGTGCGCGAACTGGTCGAGGAGCGCACGGCCGCCATTCCGAACGAGGACCTGCACGTCCTCGGGTACTACGAGTGGCTGGAGGGCCTGGAGCGCGGCATCGCCGCCCACCACGCGGGCATGCTGCCCACCTTCAAGGAAGTCGTGGAGGAGCTGTTCGTCCGGGGCCTGGTCAAGGCCGTCTTCGCCACGGAGACCCTCGCCCTCGGCATCAACATGCCCGCGCGCAGCGTGGTCCTGGAAAAGCTCGTGAAGTGGAACGGCGAGCAGCACGCCGACATCACCCCGGGCGAGTACACCCAGCTGACCGGCCGCGCCGGGCGCCGAGGCATCGACGTCGAAGGCCACGCGGTGGTGCTCTGGCAGCGCGCCATGAGCCCCGAGCACCTGGCGGGCCTCGCGGGCACGCGCACGTATCCGCTGCGCTCCAGCTTCAAGCCGTCGTACAACATGGCGGTGAATCTGGTCGCGCAGTTCGGCCGCCACCGCTCGCGGGAGCTCCTTGAGACGTCCTTCGCGCAGTTCCAGGCCGACCGCTCGGTCGTCGGCATCTCCCGCCAGGTCCAGCGCAACGAGGAGGGTCTTGAGGGCTACAAGGCCTCCATGACCTGCCACCTCGGCGACTTCGAGGAGTACGCGCGGCTGCGCAGGGATCTCAAGGACCGCGAGACCGAGCTGGCCAAGCAGGGCGCGGTGCAGCGCAGGTCCGCCGCCGCGGCCGCCCTGGAGAAGCTCAAGCCGGGCGATGTGATCCACGTGCCGACGGGCAAGTACGCGGGCCTCGCCCTGGTCCTCGACCCGGGCCTGCCCGCAGGCCGGGCCAACGGCCACCGCGGCTTCGACCACCAGGACGGCCCGCGCCCCCTGGTGCTCACCGCCGAGCGGCAGGTCAAGCGCCTCGCCGCGATGGACTTCCCGGTGCCGGTGGAGCCCGTGGAGCGGATGCGCATCCCCAAGTCGTTCAACGCGCGCTCCCCGCAGTCGCGTCGCGACCTGGCGTCGGCGCTGCGCACCAAGGCCGGGCACATCCCGGCCGAGCGGCACCGCAAGGGCCGCGCGGCCGCCGCCGACGACCGCGAGATCGCCCGGCTGCGCACCGAGCTGCGCGCCCACCCCTGCCACGGCTGCGACGAGCGCGAGGACCACGCCCGCTGGGCCGAGCGCTACCACCGCCTCAAGCGCGACACGCACCAGCTGGAGCGCCGCATCGAGGGCCGGACGAACACCGTCGCGCGCACCTTCGACCGCATCGTCGCCCTCCTCACCGAGCTGGACTATCTGCGCGGCGACGACGTCACCGAGCACGGCAAGCGCCTCGCCCGGCTGTACGGCGAGCTGGACCTGCTGGCGAGCGAATGCCTGCGGGCCGGCGTCTGGGAGGGCCTGGACCCGGCCGAACTGGCCGCGTGCGTCTCGGCGTTGGTGTATGAGGCACGCGTCGGCGACGACGCGCTCGCGCCCAAGCTGCCCTCCGGCAAGGCCAAGGCCGCGCTCGGCGAGACGGTCCGCATCTGGGGCCGCCTCGACGCGCTCGAGGAGGAGTTCCGGATCAGCCAGACCGAGGGCGTGGGGCAGCGCGAGCCCGACCTGGGCTTCGCCTGGGCGGCGTACATGTGGGCGAGCGGCAAGGGCCTCGACGAGGTGCTGCGCGAGGCGGAGATGCCCGCCGGTGACTTCGTGCGCTGGTGCAAGCAGGTCATCGACGTGCTCGGGCAGATCTCCGCGGCGGCCTCCGGCGAGGGCGGCACCGTCGCCAGGAACGCCCGCAAGGCGGTCGACCAGCTCCTTCGCGGAGTGGTGGCGTACAGCTCCGTCGGCTGAGCGCGGCGCCGTCCGCGCGGACGGCTCATGAGGTGTGGCCCCCGCCGGGTGACTCGGCGGGGGCCACACGCGTGCCGGCCGGGGCCGTTGCGGCCGCCGGGAGTTGACGCCGGTCTCGTACACGCGGGGGCGGCCCGGGCTCGTACGGGGAGCGGGGGCGCGGTCGTGGGCGGGGTGATGGCGCTCGCACTCCGCCGTTCGAAGGGGTCACACCACGCGTTCGAATGATCGCGATGCGTGTAAATAAAGCTGAGTGTAGGCGTGTTGGCGGGCGCTCGCAGAGGGTTGCCGAATATGACTCCAGCGTGATGCGGGCGGACTAAGCTCGCCCGGAGCGCGACGAGTTGAACGAGTTGCGACAGATTCGCGCACTTGTTCGCGCTTTGTGTCTGATATTCGATACTTCGCTTTCCCGTACGCGTCGAAACCCCCACGTACCACCCCTGAGTTCCACCCTCACGTACAGAACTCCCCACGCACACCCCCCACATGGCGAACTCCCCGCGCACCACGTCGTTCTCCCAGGTACTACCTGAACCCCCGCGCACCACCAGATTTCGCAGGCACCACCCGAACCCCGCACACCACCCCGTGCACATCCCCCTTCCCCCCGATTTCCTCCCCCCCAAGACGAGTGTTCAGAGGGCATACATGGTGAGTGTTCAATCGCCTCCCGGTGGCCGAGAAGTCCCTTACGCACGCGTGCTGTTGCTGCCCGCCATGGTGATGGCGGCGGCGACCGGAGCCGCCGTCGCCGCCGTCGCGGTGCCGGCCCGGACCGCCGTGGCCTGGTGCGGCGCCGTCGCCACGCTCGTGGTGATCGCTGTCGGCGCCGAGGCCGCGCGCCGCGGCCGTGCCGTCCGGGAGCTGCGCAGGAGTCACGCCGAGCGGGTCGCCCACCTGGAGCGGCGCATCGCGGCCCTCGACGCGGACACCGAACGACTGGGCCAGGAGCTCCTTCCCGAGACCCTCTACCGGGTCCGGCAGGGCGAGGCGCCCTCCGAGGTCATCCGCCACGTCATCGACGGCGACGAGACCAACCGCCGGCTTCCGCTCTCGCAGCGCGTGCTGCTGCGCTCCATCCTGGACATCCTGGACCGCGAGGAGGCGATGCGCGAGAACGCCCAGCGCGCCTTCGTCAACATCGCCCGCCGCGTGCAGTCCATCGTCCACCAACAGGCCGCCGAACTCCGCGAGATGGAGGAGTTCCACGGCCGCAACCCCGAGGTCTTCGACGACCTGCTGCGCATCGACCACGGCACGGCCCTCATCGGCCGCCTCGCCGACTCGATCACGGTCCTCGGCGGCGCCCGGCCGGGCCGGCAGTGGCCCAAGCCGGTGCCGCTGTTCAGTGTGTTGCGCGGCGCCATGTCCCGCATCCTGGAGTACCAGCGCGTCGACCTGCACTCCATCGCCAAGGTCGCCATCCACGGCACCAAGGTCGAGCCGCTCATCCACGCCTGCGCCGAGCTCCTGGACAACGCCACCCGCTACTCGCCGCCGCAGACCCGCGTGCACGTCACCGCGGTCGAGGTGCAGACGGGCATCGCCATCGAGATCGAGGACGGCGGCGTCAGCCTCAGCGAGGAGGCCCGCGGCCGCGCCGAGCGCATGCTCGAACAGGCCCAGCAGGGCATGGACCTGAACGACCTCGGCGAGACCCCCCGGCTCGGCATGGCGGTCGTGGGACGGCTCTCGCAGATGTACAACATGCAGGTCTCCCTGCGGCAGTCCGCCTACGGCGGCGTGCGCGCCGTCCTGATCGTGCCGCGCGACATGCTCACCGCCGCGCCCGCGCACGGCCTCGCGCACGGCATCGGCGCCTCCGCCGTACCGCGCGTCAACGCCGACGGCACGATCATCGAGGAGGCCCGCGACATCCGGCGCAAGAAGCCGCGCAAGGTCACCACCGTGCCGCGCCCCTCCATGCCGTTCAGCGCGTCCATGGAGGACGAGATCCCCGAAGTCACCGAGTGGACGGCCAACGGCCTTCCACAGCGCAGGAGTCGAGTCAAGATGCCCCTCAGCCAGCGCTACGCGCAGGAGGCGGAGGCACAGCGGCGCGCCGAGGCGGCCCTGTCCGCCGGGCCACCGCAGGCCGTCAGCCAGCCCGCCCCGAAGAAGGAGGAACCCGAGCCCGGTCTGTGGATCGAGGCCTTCATGAAGGGCGTCAACGGCGAGGACCCGACCGCGGGCGACCAGCCCACCGACCCGGCGGCCCCGCAGCAGGTCCGCACCGAGAACGACCACGGCAGCACCGACCACGCCGACGAGGGGGGCTGGAAGTGATCCAGCAGCGAGCCAATTTCGACTGGATGCTCAAGGAGCTCGCCGACGGCGTGCACGGCACCCGGCAGATCGTGGTGCTCTCCGCCGACGGCCTGCGCATCGCGCGCCACGGCGGCGACCCCGACGGCGCCGACCGCCTCGCCGCCGCCTGCGCCGGACTGCAGAGCCTCGCCGCGGCCGTCGCCACCGAGATCCCGGAGAGCGACGGCAACATGCGCATGGTCATCATCGAGGTCAACGGCGGCTACTTCTACATGATGGCCGCGGGCGCGGGAGCCTATCTGGCCGTGCTCGCCGACGAGACCGTGGACGCGGGCCTGATCGGCAACCGCATGCGGGACCTCGTCGTCCGCATCGGCGCCCACCTGACGAGCCCGCCGCGGCGAGACGGGCAGGCCGTATGACTCATCCGCAAGACCTCCCGTACGACGATATCCACGACCCCCGCTTCCAGGCCGAGGTGGCCGCCCAGCGGGAGCGCCGCAGCCCGGAGACCGCCACGAACCCGGCGAGGCTCTACATCCTCACCGGTGAGGACTCCGAGCGTGCACCGCTCGACCTGGTCACGCTGATCGTCGCCAAGGGAGAGCCGTCGCCGACGGCGCAGCCGGAGCACTCCGCCCTGCTGCGCCTGTGCCGGACCCCGTTGTCCGTGGCGGAGCTCTCGGCCTATCTGGTGCTGCCGTTCAGCGTGGTGACCGTGCTTCTCACGGAGCTGCTCGCGGCGGACTTAGTGCAGGCGCGCGCTCCGCTCGTGCGCTCCGCGCTCCCCGACCGTTCCCTCCTCGAAGCGGTGATGCATGGACTTCAAAAGCTCTGACACGCTCACCTCCGGCGCGTTCGCAGGGCCGCGGGAGCAGGACGTCCTGCCGGCCACGGCCACCGCCGCCGTGAAGATCGTCATCGTGGGCGGCTTCGGGGTCGGCAAGACCACGATGGTGGGCTCCGTCAGCGAGATCCGTCCGCTGACCACCGAAGAGACCATGACGCAGGCCGGCATCGGCGTCGACGACAACTACGGCTCCGAGACCAAGACCGCCACGACCGTCGCCATGGACTTCGGGCGCATCAGCATCTCCGACGAACTGGTCCTCTATCTGTTCGGCACCCCGGGCCAGGAGCGGTTCTGGTTCCTGTGGAACGGCCTCTTCGAAGGCGCGCTCGGCGCGGTCGTGCTCATCGACACGCGCCGCCTCGAAGTCAGCTTCGACGTGATAGGCCGCCTGGAGGAGCGGGGCGTCCCGTTCATCATCGCCGTGAACGACTTCCCGGACGCGCCCCGGCACCCCGTCGAGGCCCTGCGCACAGCCCTCGACCTGGAGAAGGAGGTGCCGATCGTGCACTGCGACGCACGGCAGCGCTCCTCCAGCCGCGACGCGCTCCTCACCCTCATGCACTATCTGCACTCCCTCGCCATGGCCCGGGCCTAGGCCCGGCCGCACGACCCTTCGCGACCCCGGAGCGACCACCGTGACGACTCCCTCCTCACCCTCCTCTCCCGCCTCGTCCGGCCTCACCGCCGACGCCGCCGCGCCGCCCGGCTGCCCCGCGCACCGGGGAGCGTCCCTCGGCGCGGGCGGGCTGCGCCGCCTGTACGGACCCGAGGCCGACGAGGACCTCGCGGGCGTGTACGAGAAGCTGCGGGCCGAGCACGGCCCCGTGGCGCCGGCGCTGATCCACAACGACGTACGCGTCTGGGCGGTGCTCGGCCACAGCGAGAACCTGCACATGGTGCGCACGCCCTCGCAGTACACCCGGGACTCCCGCGTGTGGAGCGCCGTCAAGAACGGCACCGCGGGCCCCGACCACCCGCTCGCGCCCGTGTTCACCTGGCAGCCGATGTGCAGCTTCGCCGAGGGCGCCGAGCACCAGCGGCTGCGCGGCGCGGTCACCGGCGCCATGGCGGGCCTCGACCACCGCGGCATCCGCCGCCACATCAACCGCTACAGCAACAAGCTCCTCAACAGCATCTGCGAAAAGGGCGAGGCCGATCTGGTGAGCCAGTTCGCCGAGCACCTGCCGATGATGGTGATGCTGCACGTGCTCGGCATGCCCGAGGACTACAGCGACCGCATGGTGCAGGCCGCCCGCGACATGATCAAGGGCACCGAGACGGCCATCGCCAGCAACGCGTACGTAATGGAGGCCCTCACCCGGCACGTGGTGCGCCGTCGCGCGCAGCCCGAGGAGGACTTCACCAGCGCCCTGATCGCCCAGCCGCAGCAGCTCACCGACGACGAGATGGCGGAGCATCTGCGCCTGGTGCTCATCGCCGCGTACGAGGCGACGGCGAACCTGATCGCGAACGTGCTGCGGATGGTGCTCACCGACCCACGGTTCCGCGCCCAGCTCAGCGGCGGCCAGATGACCGTGCCCGAGGCGGTCGAGCAGTCGCTGTGGGACGAGCCGCCGTTCAGCGCGATGGTCGGGTACTTCGCCAAGCAGGACACCCAGCTCGGCGGCCAGCAGATCAAGGCGGGCGACGGCCTCCTGCTGGGCATCCAGCCCGGCAACGTGGACCCGGTCGTGCGCCCCGACCTGGCCGCCAACATGCAGGGCAACCGCTCCCACCTCGCCTTCAGCGGCGGGCCGCACGAGTGCCCGGGCCAGGACATCGGCCGCGCCATCGCCGACACCGGTGTGGACGCGCTCCTGATGCGGCTCCCGGACGTCGAACTGTCCGTGGACGAGTCCGAGCTGGCCTGGCGCTCGTCGATCCTGTCCCGGCACCTGGTGTCGCTGCCGGTGGCGTTCGGCAAGCGTCCGCCGCAGGACGTCACCGCCCGGCCGGTGGCGCAGGTGCCGACGCCGCGCAAGAGCTGGGAGGTGTCGTCGCCGATGCCGGAGGCGCTCGCGCCGCCCGCGGCCCCCGAGCCGCAGCCCGTGGCGAGTGCCCCGGCGGCCGCTCCGGCCCCGGTCCGCCGCAAGGGCGCCTGGCGGCGCTTCCTGGAGTGGTGGCGGGGCTACTAGACCCG
This sequence comes from Streptomyces sp. NRRL B-1347, assembly GCF_000720325.1. Lineage (GTDB taxonomy): Bacteria > Actinomycetota > Actinomycetes > Streptomycetales > Streptomycetaceae > Streptomyces. The sequence continues at coordinate 24,205 of NZ_JOJM01000048.1, read as the reverse complement.
CGGCGGCCCCTCTAGCCGTCGGCCCACGCCCCGGGCGACGTCCAGGCGTCCAGGGTCCGCCCGCTGACGAAGCGGTGTGCCGCGCCCGTGAGCGGATCCGTGAACTCCAGCGCGCGGGCCAGGAGTTGCAGCGGGCGCCGGAAGTCGTCCGGCGCCACGGGCGGCAGCACCTCGGGGTAGAGCGGGTCGCCCAGCAGGGGCAGGCCGAGGGCGTTCATGTGGACGCGCAGCTGATGGGTGCGGCCGGTGTGCGGGACGAGCCGGTAGCGCCCGAGTCGGCCGTCGTGCGCGAGGAGTTCGACCCGGCTCTCGCTGTTCGGCTCGGCGTCCGGCACCTCGTACGCGGCGAGCACGCCGCGCTCCTTGACGATGTGGCTGCGGACGGTGCGGGGCAGCGCGACGGCCGGGTCGTACGCGGCCACGGCCTCGTACTCCTTGTGCACCCGGCGGTCGCTGAACAGCGTCTGGTACGCCCCGCGCTCCTCGGGCCGCACGGTGAAGAGCAGCAGCCCGGCGGTGAGCCGGTCCAGGCGGTGCGCGGCGCCGAGCGCGGGGACGCCGAGGTCGGCGCGCAGCCGGGCGAGCGCGGTCTGCGTCACATGGCTGCCGCGCGGCATCGTCGCGAGGAAGTGCGGCTTGTCGACGACGACGATGTGCTCGTCGCGGTACACGACGTCGAGGGTGCCCGGGACCCGGGGCTCCGCGGGCAGCTCCCGGTGGAACCACACGTACAGGCCCGTCGCGTACGGGGTGTCCGGTGTGAGCGGGGCGCCGTCCGCGCCGACGATCCGGCCCTCGCGCAGCATCCGGTCGACGACGCCGGGCCCGGCCGCGAGCCGCGCCACGAGGTGCTCGCGCACGGTCGCGCAGGTGCCGTCGTCCAACGGGAGGCGCACCCGCACCGGGTCGACGCCGTCGCGTTGGGGGAGCGGGGCCGGGGGCACGCGGGGTTTTCGTGTCACGGCGGACCAGCGTACGGGGCGGCCGGGGGCCGTGGCGCCGGGCGGCCGGTGGTCGTGGGGTGGGTGCGGGGGCCGATGGCCCTGGGGCGGAGGCTGGGGGCGAAAACCGCTGGGCTCCGACAGCCTCCGGCAGCACCATGAGGGGCATGCCTTTCAAGATCTCCGACGTGGTCGAGCCCGGCGCCCTCGCGGGCCGCCAGCAGCCGACGCTGCCCGCCTCCGGTGACCTGCTCCTGCGCCCCTGGGCCGGCAAGGACGCGCCCGCCGTGTACGAAGCCTTCCAGGACCCCGTCATCCAGCGCTGGCACGCGCGCGTGGCCGACTCCGAGGACGAGGTCCGCCAGTGGCTGGCGGCCTGGCACAAGGAGTACGAGGAGGAGACCAACGCGCAGTGGGCGGCCGTCGACGCCGGTACCGACGAGGTCCTCGGCCGGGTCGCCCTTCGCATGATCAACCTCGCCGACGGGCAGGCGGAGATGGCCTACTGGACCATGCCGCGCGCCCGTGGCCGGGGCGTGGCCACGCGCGCGGTGACGGCGCTGACCTCCTGGGCCTTCGACGGCCTCGGCCTGCACCGCCTCGAACTGCGCCACTCCACCCACAACGAGGCGTCCTGCCGCGTCGCCCTGCGGACGGGGTACGCGGCCGAGGGCACCCAGCGCAGCGCGGTCCTGCACGAGGACGGCTGGCACGACATGCACCTGCACGCGCGGATCCGCGCGTAGCCCGGGGCCGTACCCCGCGGGAGTGGGGTACGGCCCCGGTGTCGGAGCAGCAAGCGGAGCCCGGCGGTCAGGCCGCTTCCTGCTCGGCCTCCACCTGTGCGTTCCACTCGCGCTTGGACGCCTGCCAGCCGTCCTCGTTGTGGCCGAGGCGCCAGTAGCCGGAGACGGACAGGCGCTCGCGCGGGACCTGGTGCTCGACGCGCAGGAGGCGGCGCAGCTCCTTCACGAAGCCCGCCTCGCCGTGCACGAAGGCGTGCGGGGTGCCCGCGGGGAAGTCGAGCGAGCGGACGGCCTCGACCAGGGCCTGGCCGACCGGGCGGCCCGCGCGGTGCAGCCAGACGACCTCCGCGCCGGTGGCGATCGGCTGCTCCTCGTCGGGGCCCTCGACCTCCACGAAGGCACGCACCTCTGCGCCCTCCGGCAGGGCTTCGAGGGCGGCGGCGATCGCGGGCAGCGCGCTCTCGTCACCGGCGATCAGGTGCCAGTCGGCGGTCGGGTCCGGGGCGTACGCGCCGCCGGGGCCGAGCAGGCGCACCGTGTCGCCCGGCGCGGCGCGCAGGGACCAGGGCCCGGCCAGGCCCTGGTCGCCGTGGACCACGAAGTCCAGGGCCAGCTCGCGGGTCTTGGGGTCCCACCAGCGCACCGTGTACGTACGGGTCACGGGCCACTGCTCGCGCGGCAGCTCCTCACGGACGCGCTGCAGGTCGAACGGCTCGGGGTAGGTCACGCCCGGGGGCGCGAACAGGAGTTTCACGTAGTGGTCGGTGCAGTCCCCCGCGGAGAACTCCGCCAGTCCTTCGCCGCCGAGGACCACCCGCTGCATGTGAGGGGTGAGCCGCTCGGTGCGGACGACCTGCGCGACGTGAGGCGTGGGGCTCCTGCGTGCGGGCCGCTCTGCCATGGTGTGCCTCCCCTGATCCACAACTTGTTAGGTTTACCTAACCTAACACCCTGGCCCCGCTCACGCCCCGAGCGTCGTCAGGAGCCGGCCGAGCGAACCGCCGAGGCCCCAGCGGGCGGCGAGCGCGTCCAGGGCCGCCGGATCGCGTGGCGTACGCGGACGCGCGAGGTCCACATCCGGCAGCGGTACGTCGTCGGCGACCCGCACCACCTTCGGCGCGACGGCCACGTACGGGCGGGCCTCGTCGAGCCGCTTGCGCTGCGACGGCGTCAGCCTGGACTTCGGGTCGTCCACCGCCGCCATGATCCCGGCCAGGTCGCCGAAGGCGTCGAGCAGCTTCGCCGCGGTCTTCTCGCCGATGCCGGGCACACCGGGCAGGCCGTCGCTGGGGTCGCCGCGCAGCAGGGCCAGGTCCACGTAGCCGGGGCCGTCCACGCCGTACTTCTCGCGCAGCAGGGCCTCGTCCGTCATCTGGAGGGTGCCGACGCCCTTGAGCGGGTACAGGACGCGGACGCCGCGCGCGTCGTCCACCAGCTGGAACAGGTCCCGGTCGCCCGTGACGATGTCGACGGGGCCGGTGGCGCGGGCCGTGTAGGTGCCGATCACGTCGTCCGCCTCGTACGCCGGGACGCCGACGCGGGCGATGCCGAGGGCGTCCAGGACGTCCTCGATCACCGGCACCTGGGGGGAGAGGGTGTCAGGGGTCTCCTCGACGTCCGGGTCCGTGGAGCTCTCGGGGGACTCCTCCGCCACGCGGTGCGCCTTGTACGAGGGGATCAGCTCCACGCGCCAGTGCGGGCGCCAGTCCGCGTCCATGCAGGCGACCAGGTCGTCCGGGCGGTGGTCCTGGACGAGGCGGGTGATGAATTCGAGCAGGCCGCGGACCGCGTTGACCGGGGTGCCGTCCGGGGCCTTCACGGACTCGGGGACGCCGAAGTAGGCCCGGAAGTACAGGGACGCCGTGTCGAGCAGCATGAGCCGTCGGGTTTGGTGGGTCACGGGTGCATCTTGCCGCACGGGTGTGACAGGGGCGTGGCGTGGCGCCGGGAGCGCCCGGGCGAGGCGCCTGTGACCTGGGACACGTCTGGTTTGCTCCGCTTCAGCGGGGGCAGGCGCGCACGCGGAGCGGACCCGGTCGCGTCTTCAACTTCTTGACGTCAACCGGCCGGGCAACGGGCGATCCCGTGTCGCTCCACGGCCCGCCGGCGGGGGAGGCGGGCCGTCCTCGTTCGACCCGAGAGGTGTATGTGTCCAGGCTGCAAGCCGAGCACTTGTACAAAGTGTTCGGCAGACGACCCGACGACGCGGTGACCAGGCTCCGCGCCGGAGCCGACCGTGAGGAACTGCGCGCCGAGGGGACCACCGCCGCGGTGGTCGACGCGTCCTTCACCGTCGAGCCGGGCCAGATCTTCGTCGTCATGGGTCTCTCCGGATCCGGCAAGTCCACGTTGCTGCGCATGCTCAACGGGCTCTCGGACCCGACGGCCGGGCAGGTGCTCTTCGACGGCCAGGACCTGACGAAGCTCAGCCCGCGCGAGCTGCGCGAGGTCAGGTCCCGCAAGATCAGCATGGTGTTCCAGCACTTCGCGCTGTTCCCGCACCGCAGCGTGCTCGAGAACGCCGCGTACGGCCTGGAGGTCCAGGGCCTGCCGCGCGCCGAGCGCGAGCGGCGGGCCACCGAGGCGCTCGAGCTCGCCGGGCTCAAGGGCTGGGAGAAGTCCTGGCCCGACGAGCTGTCCGGCGGCATGCAGCAGCGCGTGGGCCTGGCCCGCGCCCTGGCCACGGACGCCGACCTGCTGCTCATGGACGAGTCGTTCAGCGCCCTCGACCCGCTGATCCGGCGCGACATGCAGGACCAGCTCCTCGAACTGCAGAAGACGCTGAAGAAGACCATCGTCTTCATCACCCACGACCTGAACGAGGCCATGCGCCTGGGCGACCAGATCGCCGTCATGCGCGACGGCCGCATCGTCCAGACCGGCAGCGCCGAGGACATCCTGGTCACCCCGGCCAACGACTACGTCGCCGCGTTCACCCAGGACGTCGACCGGGCCCGGGTACTGACGGCGGGCGCCGTCATGGCCGACCCGGAGACCGCGTACGGGACCACGACGTCCGACGGCACCGAGCTGCGGACGGCCGCCGACGTGCTGGCGGCCGCCCCCGCGACGGTGGCCGAGGACACCCCGATCATCGAGCTGTTCACGCCGTGCTCCACGAGCGGCGTCGCCGTCGCGGTGACCGGCGCGGACGGCGAGCTCGTCGGCGTCGTGCCGCGGGCGCGGCTGCTCGCCGTGCTCGGCGAGCCGACCACGCAGCAGGAGGCGGCCCCGAGCGCCGTCATCCCGGCGCAGGTCAAGGACGCGGCCGAGACCGCCGATTCCGTCAAGGACGCGGTCGAGGACGCGAGGAACGCCGGGGACGACGGCGGCAAGAGCGTGGGCAAGGTGAGCAGCGGTGCCTAGGATTCATCTCGGCGACTGGGTCAACGACGCGGTCGACTGGCTCACGAAACACCTCGACTGGCTGTTCGACTTCATCGAGTCCGTGCTCAGCGGCATGAACGACACGATCATCGATGTCCTTCAGGCGCCCGAGCCGCTGCTCCTCGCGGGCATCTTCGCCGTCGTCGCGTTCTGGCTGCGCGGGCTCACCGCGGGGGCGCTGGCCTTCGTCGGCTTCGCGTTCATCGACTCACTCGAACTGTGGGACGACGCGATGGTGACGTTGTCCCTGGTGCTCGTGGCGACGATCATCGCCCTGGTCGTGTCCGTGCCGCTGGGCATCTGGGCGGCGCGCTCGAACCGGGTCAGCGCGCTGATCCGGCCGGTGCTCGACCTGATGCAGACGCTGCCCGCGATGATCTATCTGATTCCGGCCATCCTGTTCTTCGGCATGGGCGGCCCCGCGGGCATCGTGGCGACGCTGATCTTCGCCCTCGCCCCCGGCGTGCGCATGACGGAGCTGGGCATCCGCCAGGTCGACAAGGAACTGGTCGAGGCGGCCGAGGCGTTCGGCACGACGCCGCGCAACGTCCTGTTCCGCGTCCAGCTGCCGCTGGCGCTCCCGACGATCATGGCCGGTGTCAACCAGGTCATCATGCTCGGCCTGTCCATGGCCGCCATCGCGGGCATGGTCGGCACCGGCGGCCTCGGCGCCGACGTGAACGAGTCCATCGGCCAGCTCGACGTCGGCCTCGGCGCCGAGTCGGGCGTCTCCATCGTGATCCTCGCGATCTACCTGGACCGCATGACCGCGTCCCTGGGCACCCAGGTGTCGCCGCTCGGCCGCCGCGCCGCCGCCAAGGCGCGCGCCGCGCAGGGCCTGAAGCTGTGGAACTACCGGCCGCGCCCGGCCTTCGCCGTGATCGGCGTCGTCGTCCTCGCGCTCGTCGCGGGCGGCATGGGCGTCTTCGGCGGCTCGGACGACGAGACCACCGTCGCGGACGGCAAGAACGTCGGCCACGGCAAGGAACTCGACATCGGCTACATCCCCTGGGACGAGGGCGTCGCCTCCACCTTCCTCTGGAAGGAGATCCTGGAGCAGCGCGGCTTCAAGGTGAACGCCAAGCAGCTCGACGCGGGCCCGCTCTACACCTCGCTCGCCCAGGGCGGCATCGACTTCCAGACGGACTCCTGGCTGCCGACGACGCACGCCTCGTACTGGAAGAAGTACGGCGACAAGCTGGACGACCTCGGCCGCTGGTACGGCCCGACGTCCCTCGAGCTGACCGTCCCCTCGTACATGAAGGACGTCAACTCCCTGGAGGACCTCAAGAGCAGGAAGGGCACCTTCAAGGGCAAGATCATCGGCATCGAGTCCAGCGCCGGCATGATGAAGCTGCTCAAGGACAAGGTGCTCAAGGAGTACGGCCTGGAGAAGGACTTCGAGGTCGTCGACGGCTCCACGCCCGCGATGCTCGCCGAGCTCAAGCGCGCGTACGCCAAGAAGCAGCCCATCGTCGTGACCCTGTGGTCGCCGCACTGGGCGTACAGCGACTTCGACCTGAAGAAGCTGAAGGACCCCAAGGGCGCCTGGGGCAAGGGCGACGGCGTGCACACCCTGTCCCGCAAGGGATTCGGCGGCGACCACCCCGAGGTCGCCAAGTGGCTGAAGAACTTCAAGATGACCGAGAAGCAGCTCACGGGTCTTGAGGCGGAGATCAACGAGGCGGGCAAGGGCAAGCAGCAGCAGGCCGTGCGCTCCTGGCTGGAGAAGAACCCCGGCCTCGTCGACAAGTGGGCCCCGGTGGCCGCCGCGGGCAAGGGCGCGGCTCCGGCCGAGGCCAAGCGGACCCTGAACGTCGCGTGGTTCCCCTGGGACGAGGACGTGGCGGTCACGTACCTGTGGAAGAACGTCCTGGAGCGGCGCGGCTACAAGATGAAGCTGTCGCAGTCCGACGTGGGCCCGGTCTACACCGGCCTCGCACAGGGCGACATCGACGTGAACTTCGACGCCTGGCTGCCCAGTACGCAGAGGAACTACTGGGACAAGCACAAGGACAACCTCGTCGACATGGGCACCTGGTACAGCCCGACCTCCCTCGAGGTCGCCGTGCCGTCCTATGTGAAGGGCGTGAAGTCCCTGGAGGACCTCAAGGGCAAGGGCGGCACCTTCGACGGCAAGATCGTCGGCATCGAGCCGGGCACCGGTGTGATGCAGAAGCTCAAGGACGAGGTCCTGCCGGGCTACGGCCTGAAGGACGAGTACGAGATCGCCAGCGGTTCGACGCCCGCGATGCTCGCCGAGCTCAAGCGGGCCTACGCCAAGAAGGAGCCGGTCGCGGTGCTGCTGTGGTCGCCGCACTGGGCGTACAGCGAGTACGGCCTGACCAAGCTGAAGGACCCCAAGGGCGCCTTCGGCAAGGGCGACACGATCCGCACGATCACCAGCAAGAAGTTCCCCGAGCAGTACCCGCAGCTCACGAAGTGGTTCAAGAAGTTCAAGATGAGCGAGTCGGAGCTCGCGGGCCTGGAGAACGAGATCAAGAAGCGCGGCAAGGGCCATGAGGAGCAGGCCGTCGCCGCCTGGCTGAAGGAGCACCCGGAGGTTCCGGACCGGATGGCTCCGCAGTAGCCGGGGCGCCTTCGCCTCGGGACCGCCCGACGGCTTGAAGTCGTTCGCGCCGTCGCGGCCCTCCGCCCGTTCGCGGCGGATTCCGCCCGCCCACCCCTCCCGCTCCGGGACGGGTGGGCGGGCGGACGTGTGCTCGGGACGGGCCGGGGCCGCCGAGAATCTGCGTCGGGCGGGCCGGGAAGGTGCCGGAGTTGCGGCTCGTCCGCCCGTCCGGCGACGATTTCGGGCACGTCAGGGGTTGTACGACGAGCGTGCGGCGCGGCGAACCCGCGACGGCGCGCGCCCCGGCGCCCGGCTGGAACCTGCGCACGGACCGCCCAACTGGGTAAAACCGTTTGGCGAACATGCGTAGGGTGCAGAAAACCCATCAGGGTGAAGGCACGGGCTCGCGCGAGTCGGCCGAAGCGCGCAGGAGAAGAAGGGAGCCGAGGCGATGGACGAGCACAAGGAAAATCTCCGGGTGGGCTCGGCCGTGCGGCGGCGCCGCCGTCAGCTGGAGCTCACCCTCGCGGTCGTCTCCCGGCGCAGCGGCCTGTCGGTGCCGTTCCTGAGCCAGATCGAGAACGAGCGGGCCCGGCCCAGCATGCGCTCCCTGGAGCGGGTCGCGGACGCGCTCGGCACCACCGCGGTGGAGCTGCTCGCCGCCGCCGACCCGACCGGCACGGTCGACCTGGTGCGCGCCGACGACGAGGTGAGCCTGGCGGGCGGCACCTGCGAGACGCACGTACGGGACCTGGTGCGCGGCCACCACCAGCTGCACGCCTTCGAGTACGTGGGCGACCACGACGAGGGCCGCGAGTTCCAGCACCGCAACGACGAGCTGATGTACGTCATCGCGGGCGCCGTCGAGGTCGAGGCCGAGGGCCGCGCGTACCGCCTCGGGCGCGGGGACTCCCTGTATCTGACGGGCGGCGTCCGGCACCGGTGGCGGGCCACGGCCGCCGACGCGCGGGTACTCGTCGTCGCGGTGGGCGACCACATCGAGGCCGTGGACGCCGGGCGGCGCTGAGCGATGCCCGCCGCCCGGGTGGTCTCCCTGGTGCCGTCCCTGACCGAAGCGGTCGCCGTGACGGTGCCGGGCGCCCTGGTCGGCGCCACCGACTGGTGCAGCCACCCGGCGGACCTCGACGGCCTCGGCGTCGCCCGGATCGGCGGCACCAAGAACCCGGACGTCGCCGCGGTCGTCGCGCTCGCCCCGGACCTGGTGATCGCCAACGAGGAGGAGAACCGCCCCGCCGACCTGGCGGCCCTGCGCGCCGCGGGCCTTGAAGTCCTGGTCACCGAGGTGCGCGGGCTCGACCAGGCCTTCCCCGAGCTGTCCCGGGTGCTCGCCGCCTGCGGCGGGCCCGCCCGCCCCGGCTGGCTCGCCGAGGCCGAGGACGCCTGGCGGGACCCGGCGCGCCCGGGACCCCGGCTGCGGGCCGCCGTGCCGATCTGGCGGCGGCCCTGGATGGTGCTCGGCCGGGACACGTTCGCGGCGGACCTGCTCGCGCGCCTCGGCGTCGACAACGTGTACGCGACGCACGCCGAGCGCTACCCGCGCGTCCCGCTCGACGAGCTGCGCGCCGCCGGGCCCGACCTGGTGGTGCTGCCGGACGAGCCGTACCGCTTCACCCGCGAGGACGGCCCCGAGGCGTTCCCGGGCCTGCTCGCCGCCCTGGTCAGCGGCCGCCACCTCACCTGGTACGGCCCGTCGCTGCGCGAGGCACCGGCGGTACTCAGCGCGGCGCTGCGAGCAGCCGGCCGCTGAGCAGGCCGCGGGTCGTCTGGAGCAGGGCCACCGACCACGCGGTGACCAGGACGGCGAAGAGGGCCGCGGCCAGCCAGTCGTAGGCGGCGATTCCGGTGTGCCGGCCCAGGCCCGCGGCGCCGGTGACGCAGGTGCCGACGGGGAAGGTGAAGGCCCACCAGGTCATCGCGAAGCCCATGCCCGCGCGCCGGGCGCGGACCACCATCGCGGTCGCGAGGGCCAGCCACATCAGGGCGAAGCCGAGCACCGGGACGCCGTACAGCACGGCGAAGACGGCGAAGCCCTGGTCGTAGGGGGCGGGCAGGACGCCCTTGGCCACGTCGGCGAACTTGTTGACGGCGGTGGTGGACTGGCCGAGCGGGCCCAGGACCAGGAACACGGTGGGGGTGAGCGCGAGGGGCAGCGGGGGGCCGGTGACCAGGCGGGCGAAGATCAGCGGCAGCATCACCAGGGTGGCGAGCAGGCTGATCCCGAACATCGCGAAGCAGGCGTAGAGCAGGGTCCGCTGGGCCTGCCCGGCCGGCAGATGGGGCACGAGCAGCGGGCCGAGGGCCGCGGCGACCATGGGGGCCACGACGGGCAGCAGCCACACCGGGGACGCCTGGTCGGCCGCGATCCGGTGCCGGACCACCATCAGGTACGGGATGGCGACCGCCGCCGCGAGGCCGATCGCCGTACCGGCGGTGAACAGGACGGTGTCGAGGGCGACCGCCGCGTCGACGCCGATCCAGTCCCGGCCGACGAGCACGGTGGCGCCGCCGACCGCCAGCAGGGCCATGGACAGACAGCCGTAGAACGGCGCCATGGCCGGGTCGAGGAGGTGCGCGCGGGCCTGGTCCCGGTGGTGCGCCCAGTGCGCGGCGCGCGCGAGCAGGAGCGCGGTCAGCATCAGCAGGGACAGCGCCCACACGGCGGCGCAGGCCGTGCGCAGGCCCGGTATGTCGTACGGCAGCGTGACGCCCGCGTTGGCGATGATCGCCGTGCCCATGACGGAGGCGTACCAGTTGGGGCCGAGGTGCCGGACGGCGGCGAGCGGGGTGCGGGGGTGTGCCCGGGGGCGACTGTGTGCTGCGGTGACCATGACTCCACGGTGCGCCCGGGCCGCCGGGGCCACCAGAGATCCTGGAGCTATGAGGGCATAACCTGAACTTATGACCTCCGCTCCGCAGAGTCCGCAGAGCCCCCAACGGCCGCAGAGCCCGCACGGTCCGCAGAGCCCGACGCCCAGTCCGTGGAGTCCGACGCCCGGCCCCTCGGGGGTGCCGCTCGCGCACCGGGTGCCGGACCTGGCCGCTCTGGAGCTGCTGCTTGCCGTCGCCCGGCTCGGCAGCCTCGGCCGGGCGGCACGGGAGCTCGGCATCACCCAGCCCGCGGCGAGCGGGCGCGTCCGGTCCATGGAGCGGCAGCTGGGCGTGGCCCTGGTGGACCGCTCCCCGCGCGGCTCGCGCCTGACGGAGGCGGGCGCCCTCGTCACCGACTGGGCGCGCCGGATCGTGGAGGCGGCCGAGGCCTTCGACGCGGGCGCGCAGGCGCTGCGGGACCGCCGTGACTCGCGCCTCCGGGTGGCGGCGAGCATGACCATCGCCGAGTACCTGTTGCCCGGCTGGCTGATCGCGCTGCGCGCCCGGCGCCCGGACACGGCCGTCTCGCTGCTCGCGGGGAACTCCGCGGAGGTCGCGGAGCGGCTGCTCGGCGGCGACGCGGACCTCGGGTTCGTGGAGGGCCTCGCGGCGCCGACGGGCCTGGACGCGGTGGTGGTCGGGCACGACCGGCTGATCGTGGTGGTCGCGCCGGGCCACCCCTGGGCGCGGCGGCGGGCGCCGCTCGGCGCCCCGGAGCTCGCCGGGACGCCGCTGATCCTGCGCGAACAGGGCTCCGGCACCCGGCAGGTCCTGGACACGGCCCTCGGCGGGCTCGCGGCGCCGCTCATGGAGCTGTCCTCCACCACCGCGGTGAAGTCCGCCGCGGTGAGCGGGGCCGGGCCCGCTGTGGTCAGTGAGTTGGCCCTTGGCGATGAGTTGGCCGCCCGTCGCCTGGTGCGGGTGGCGGTGGAGGGGGTGCGGCTGCGCCGTGAGCTGCGGGCCGTGTGGCCCATGGGGCAGGTGCCCGCCGGGCCCGCGCGGGAGCTGCTGGGGCTTACGCGCGACGGGGCTTGAGCGTCCCTGGGGTTGCCGCCCTTTGCCGTGAGACGTCTGCGGCTGGGTCGTGGCTGGTCGCGCAGTTCCCCGCGCCCCTTTGGGGCGCTGCCGCGGCCCTCACCAGTGCCTCCATCACCCGTGTGTCCGTGCCCGCCTCCGGGTGCCACTGCACTCCCAGGACCCAGGCGGGGCCCGGCAGTTCGACGGCCTCGACCGTGCCGTCGTCCGCGTGGGCGCAGGGCAGGAGGCCCCGGCCGAGGCGGTCCACCGCCTGGTGGTGGTACGTGGGCACGTCCGTGGACGCGTCGGGCACGACGGCGGCGTACAGCGTGCCGGGGACCGGCTCGACCGCGTGCGTGCTGAAGACGCCGGGGGCCTTGGCGTGGCCGTCCAGGTGCTGGACCAGGGTGCCGCCGAGGGCGACGTTGAGCAGCTGCATGCCGCGGCAGATGCCGAGCAGGGGCGTGCCCGCGGCCAGGGCCGCGTGGATCAGCGCGAGCTCCCAGGCGTCCCGTGCCTCGGCGGGCGGGCCGGTGCGCTCCTCGCGCGCGGCGCCGTAGCGGGCCGGTTCCACGTCGGGGCCGCCCGCGACGACCAGGCCGTCGAGGCGGGCCACGATGTCGGCCGCGTACGCGGGGTCGTCCGGCGGCAGCATCGACGCGAGGCCGCCCGCCGCCTGCACCAGGCGCGGATACCCGGCGGGCAGCAGCGCGGCGGGCAGCGTCCACACGCCCCAGCGCGCCTCGGCCTCCAGATACGTGCTCACGCCGATCAGCGGCCGCTTGCCGTTCCCGTTCACCTTGAACTCCCTCTGCTTTCGCGCTAGTTCCGGTCCAGCTCGGCCTCTGCCGCGGCGAGTGCCGCGAACTCCTCCTCAGGTGCCCGCGCCACCAGATGCTTGCGGCTGTACAGGCCGAAGTACGCGATCGCCACTCCGTACACGCCGAGTGCGATGAACGCCGCCGTGACGTCCACCAGGAACGTCGCCACCAGGGCGGCGCAGGCCAGGACGAGCGCCACCGACGAGGTCAGGACGCCGCCGGGCGTGCGGTAGGGCCGCTCAAGGCCCGGCTCGCGGCGGCGCAGCACGATGTGGGACAGCGACATCAGGGCGTACGAGATGGTCGCGCCGAAGACCGCCACGTTCAGCATGCGCGCGCCGTCGCCGGTGGCGGCCGCGAGCGAGAAGCCGATCGCGCCCGGCACGAGCAGGCCCAGGTAGGGCGCCTTGCGGCTGCTCGTCAGGGACAGGAAGCGGGGCAGATAGCCCGCCCGGGACAGCGCGAAGAGCTGGCGCGAACCGGCGTAGATCAGGGAGAAGAAGGAGGCCACGAGGCCCGCAAGGCCCGCGTAGTTGATGACCCGGCTCAGGCCCGTCCGCTCGCCGTCCGGCTGGAGCGCGTCCACCAGCGGGTTGCCGGTCGACTGGATGGCGGCGGAGCCGCGCGCGCCGGCCGAGGCGAAGAACGTCAGGAGCGCGAGCGCGAGCAGGATGAGCATCGACCAGCGGATCGCCCGCGGCAGCGTGCGCGCCGGGTCCTTCGTCTCCTCGGCCGCGAGCGGCACGCCCTCCACGCCGAGGAAGAACCACATGCCGAACGGGAACGCCGCCCAGATGCCCAGGATGCCCAGCGGCAGCCAGGAGTTGGCGCCGAACGCGTCGTGGTCCACGGGGATGTCGTTGAGCTTCGAGCCGTCGAAGTCCATGAACGCGCCCACCGCGAACACCAGGAGCGCCGCCACCGCGATGCCCGTGACGACGAAGCTGAACCGCAGGGCCTCGCCGACGCCCCACAGATGGATGCCGATGAAGATCACGAAGCAGGCGAGGTAGACCGGCCAGCCCGACTCCAGGCCGAAGAGGCCGAGCGACTCCACGTAGTCACCGATGAAGATGGAGATCGCGGCGGGCGCGAGGATGTACTCGATGAGGATCGCCGTGCCGGTCAGGAAGCCGCCCCAGGGGCCGAGGGCGCGGCGCGCGAAGCCGTAGCCGCCGCCCGCCGTCGGCAGGACGGACGACAGCTCCGCGAGCGAGAAGACCATGCAGGTGTACATCACGCCCATCAGGACCATCGCGATGGCCAGACCGCCGAAGCCGCCCTCCTTCAGGCCGGAGTTCCAGCCCGAGTAGTCGCCGGAGACGACGTACGCGACGCCGAGGCCGGTGAGCAGCACCCACCCGGCGTTGCCGCGGCGCAGGGCGCGCCGCTCCAGATAGTCGTCGCCTTCGGCGGCGCGAGCCTTCGTCGGCTCCGTGGACTCCAGGCTCATGCGGGGCTCCCCCTGCGGCATTCAATGGATTGAAGGCATACCTTTGCGGTGTGGAGGCATACCTTCGCGGTGCGGGCGGACAGAAATCAAGACCCGTGCGTAACGTGCTGGTTAACCGTCCGGCCCGCAAGCCCGTCCGGCCCGTGAGGGGGGTGCCCGCCCCGCGCCTCAGGTCAGGAATCCGCGCAGCAGCGCCGCCGTCCCCGCGCAGTGCTCCCGCATCATCTCCCGCGCCCCGTCCGCGTCGCCGTCGAGCACGGCCTCGACGAGGGCGGTGTGCTGGCGCTGCGAGTGCTCCAGGTTGCGGACGAGCAGCGGGATGCAGTCGAGCAGGTCGTTGACGGTCGCGCGGACCGCCGCGTACTGCGCGGTGAGCGTGGGGGAGCCGGACAGCTCGGCGAGCGTGAGGTGCAGCAGGGTGTCCAGGCGGCGGTAGTCGGCGAGCGGCGCGTCGTGGGTGCGGGCGAGGGCCTCGCGCAGCCGGTCGGCCTGCCCGGCGGTGAGGCCGTGCGTCGCGCACAGGCCCGCCGCGCCCACTTCGAGCACCTCGCGGAAGCGCAGCGCGTCCTCCACGTCGACGTCGGCGACCCGCCTGCGCAGCTCGGCCTCGCCGGGCGCCGTGGCGCGCGGGCGCACGAACGTGCCGCCGTAGCGCCCGCGCCGCGACTCCACCAGGCCCTGGTCCTGGAGCACCTTCAGGACCTCGCGCAGCGTGACCCGGCTGATGCCGAGCAGATCGGCCAACTCCCGCTCCGCCGGGAGCCGTTCGCCGCCGGGCACCAGGCCGAGGCGGACCACCTGGAGGATCTGCTCCAGGGCCTCCTCGAAGCCGTTGCCCGCCCGGACCGGTCGCAGCACCTGATTGAGGCGATCCTCGCCCCGCGCGTGGGACATCTGCCCGTACCCCCTTCCCAAGCAATGGTTCTTGCCCATACCTTATGGCCACTCGGCTGACCCAAGGAGGCTTTTCCCGTGGCAGACCGCACACCCCCGCTCGGCGTCGAGGAGCTGCGTGCCCTCGTGGCGAGCGGTGAGATCGACACTGTCGTCCTGGCCTTCCCCGACATGCAAGGGCGGCTCCAGGGCAAGCGGTTCGCCGCCCCGTTCTTCCTGGACGAGGTCCTGGAGCACGGCACGGAGGGCTGCAACTACCTCCTGGCCGTCGACACGGAGATGAACACCGTCGACGGCTACGCGATGTCCTCCTGGGAGCGGGGCTACGGCGACTTCGCCATGCGCCCCGACCTCTCCACGCTGCGCCGCGTCCCCTGGCACGAGGGCACCGCGCTGCTCATCGCCGACCTGGCCTGGAACGACGGCTCGCCCGTCGTCGCGGCCCCGCGCCAGATACTGCGCCGCCAGCTGGATCGGCTCGCCGAGCACGGCTACACCGCGCACGTCGGCACGGAGCTGGAGTTCATCGTCTTCAAGGACACCTACGAGCAGGCCTGGGACGCGGGCTACCGGGGCCTGACCCCGGCGAACCAGTACAACATCGACTACTCCGTCCTCGGCACCGGGCGCATCGAGCCGCTCCTGCGCCGCATCCGCAACGAGATGGCGGCCGCGGGCCTGACGGTGGAGTCCGCTAAGGGCGAGTGCAACCCGGGTCAGCACGAGATCGTGTTCCGCTACGACGAGGCCCTCGTCACCTGCGACCAGCACGCGCTGTACAAGACCGGCACCAAGGAGATCGCCGCGCAGGAAGGCGTGTCGATCACCTTCATGGCGAAGTACAACGAGCGCGAGGGCAACTCCTGTCACATCCACCTCTCGCTCCAGGACGCCGACGGCAACAACGCCATGGCCGGGGACGGACCCGGCGGCATGTCGCCCGTCATGCGCCACTTCCTCGCGGGCCAGCTCGTCGCGCTGCGCGACTTCAGCCTCCTGTACGCGCCCAACATCAACTCGTACAAGCGCTTCCAGCCGGGCTCCTTCGCCCCGACCGCGGCCGCCTGGGGCTACGACAACCGCACCTGCTCGCTGCGGGTCGTCGGCCACGGCCGTTCGCTGCGCTTCGAGAACCGCCTCCCCGGCGGGGACGTCAACCCGCACCTGGCCGTCGCCGGTCTGGTCGCGGCGGGCCTGTACGGCATCGAGCAGCAGCTGGAGCTGCCCGACGCGTGCGCGGGCAACGCCTACACGGCCGACTACGAACACGTTCCGACGACGCTGCGCGAGGCCGCCGAGCTGTGGGAGAACAGCCCCGTCGCCAAGGCCGCCTTCGGCGACGAGGTCGTCGCGCACTACCGCAACATGGCGCGGGTCGAGCTGGACGCCTTCGACTCCGCGGTGACCGACTGGGAGCTGCGCCGCTCCTTCGAACGCATGTGAGGCACGTCTTGCCCGAAACACTCCAGTCACTCCAGTCTCTCCAGGTGCTGAACCCGGCGACGGAGGACGTCGTCGCGACCGTCCCCGCCGCGACGCCCGCCGACGTCGACGCGGCCGTCGCCCGTGCCGTCACCGCCCAGGCCGCGTGGGCCGCCGTCGCCCCGGCCGACCGGGCCCGGCTCCTTCGCCGCTTCGCCGCCGTCATCGACGGCCACGTGGAAGAACTCGCCCGGCTAGAGGTGCGCGAGGCCGGGCACGTCATCGGCAACGCCCGCTGGGAGGCGGGCAACGCCCGGGACCTGTTCGACTACGCGGCGGGCGGGGTCGAGCGCCTCAACGGCCGCCAGATCCCCGTCCCCGGCGGCCTCGACGTCACGATCCTCGAACCCCTCGGCGTGATCGGCGTCATCGCGCCCTGGAACTTCCCGATGCCCATCGCCGCCTGGGGCACCGCCCCGGCCCTCGCGGCGGGCAACGCGGTCGTCCTCAAGCCCGCCGAGACCACCCCGCTGACCGCCCTGCGCCTGGCCGAACTCGCCCTGGAGGCGGGCCTGCCCGAGGGCCTCTTCCAGGTCCTGCCCGGCGAGGGCGCCGTCGCGGGGAACGCGCTCGTCGAGCACCCCGACGTCGCCAAGATCGTGTTCACCGGCTCGACCCGCGTCGGCAAGCAGATCATGGCCAGGTGCGCGGACCGCGTGAAGCGCGTGACCCTCGAACTCGGCGGCAAGAGCCCGAACATCGTCTTCGCCGACGCCGACGTGGAGGCCGCCGCCCTCGCCGCGCCCGGCTCCTTCCTCGACAACTCCGGCCAGGACTGCTGCGCCCGCACCCGCATCCTCGTGCAGCGCCCCGTGTACGACCGCTTCGTCGAGCTCCTGACGCCCCTGGTCGAGTCGTACGTCGTCGGCGACCCGGCCGACGAGAAGACCCAGATGGGCCCGCTGATCTCCCGGGCCCAGCTGGACCGGGTGCGGTCCTACGTCCCCGCGGGCGCGGGCATCCGCGGCAGCGCCCCCGAAGGGCCCGGCTTCTGGTTCCCGCCGACCGTCCTCACCGACGCCGGGCCGACCTCGCCGGTCGCCGTCGAGGAGGTCTTCGGGCCGGTCGCCGTCGTGCTGCCCTTCGAGGACGAGGCCGAGGCCATCCGCCTCGCCAACGCCACCGAGTACGGCCTGTCCGGCTCGATCTGGACCCGGGACGTGGGCCGGGCGCTGCGCGTGTCCCAGGCCGTGCGGGCCGGGAACCTGTCCGTCAACTCGCACTCCAGCGTGCGCTATTGGACCCCCTTCGGCGGCTACGGCCAGTCCGGACTCGGGCGCGAGCTCGGCCCGGACGCGCTCGCCGCCTTCACCGAAACCAAGAACGTCTTCATCAGCACGGAAGGGCCCGCCCAGTGACCGAAGAGATTGTCTGCCGCCGCCTCGTCGGACGTACCGCCGTCATCACCGGCGCCGGCAGCGGCATCGGCCTCGCCACCGCTCGCCGCCTCGCCTCCGAGGGCGCCGACGTGGTGTGCGGCGACATCGACGACACCGCGGGCAAGAAGGCCGCCGAGGAGGTCGGCGGGACGTACGTGAAGGTCGACGTCACCGACGCCGACCAGGTCGAGGCGCTGTTCAAGACGGCGTTCGACACCTACGGCTCCGTCGACATCGCCTTCAACAACGCGGGCATCTCGCCGCCCGACGACGACTCCATCCTGGACACCGGCCTGGAGGCCTGGAAGCGCGTCCAGGAGGTCAACCTCACCTCCGTGTACCTGTGCTGCAAGGCCGCCATCCCCTACATGCGGCGCCAGGGCCGGGGCTCCATCATCAACACCGCCTCCTTCGTGGCCCGCATGGGCGCCGCGACCTCGCAGATCTCGTACACCGCGTCCAAGGGTGGCGTGCTCGCGATGTCCCGCGAGCTGGGCGTGCAGTTCGCCCGCGAGGGCATCCGCGTGAACGCGCTGTGCCCGGGCCCGGTGAACACCCCGCTGCTCCAGGAGCTGTTCGCCAAGGACCCCGAGCGGGCCGCGCGCCGCCTCGTGCACATCCCGGTGGGCCGCTTCGCCGAGGCCGAGGAGATCGCCGCCGCGGTCGCCTTCCTCGCCAGCGACGACTCCGCGTTCGTGAACGCCACGGACTTCCTCGTCGACGGCGGAATCTCCGGGGCGTACGTCACGCCCCAGTAGTTCACCCAGAGGCCACCCACCCGTCAGCCGGGCGTCGTGAGGCGCCCGGCTGACCTGCGTAGACAGGCACCGTGTTCATGAAGATCAAGCGCCCCTCGGCCGCTGTGGCCGCCGCGGCCGCCGCCCTCGCCGTCGCCGGGACCGGCCTCGCCGCCACCGCCCAGGCCGCCCAGGTCACCCACGGGGCCGCCGCCGCGAAGTGCCCCGCCCTGACCGTCTCCAAGGGCTGGTACGCCGACAACAAGGACCGCCTCCAGAGCCTCCTCGACACCTACGGCCGCTGCGGGGACGCGTACGACAAGCGCCACAAGCCCCTCGCCGTCTTCGACTGGGACAACACGGTCATCAGGAACGACGTGGGCGACGCCACCATGTTCTGGATGCTGCGCAACGGCAAGATACGCACCCCCGAGCGCGGCGACTGGCGCACCACCAGCCGCTACCTCACCGCGCCCGCCGCCAAAGCCCTGGCCAAGGCCTGCCCGGCCACCGGCGGCACCCTGCCCACGCGCACGGACACGGCCTGCGCCGACGAGATCGCCGCCGTGTACGGCGAGGGCACCACGACCGCAGGCAAGGACGCCTTCGCCGGATTCGACCACCGCCGCATGGAGCCGCAGTACGCCTGGCTCGCCCAGCTCCTGCGCGGCTGGAGCCCCGCCCGCGTCAAGGACTTCGCGGCCGCCGCCCGCGCCGAGAACCTCGCCGCGCCCATCGGCGCCGAACAGCGCGTCGGCACCGGCAAGGTCACCGCCTGGGCCCGCTACTACGACCAGCAGCGCGATCTGATCCGCACCCTGAAGAAGGCCGGATTCGACGTGTACGTCGTCTCCGCGTCGCCCGAGCCCGTCGCCGAGGTCTGGGCGAAGGGCGTGGGCCTCGACGCCCGGCACACCATCGGCATCCGCAACGTCACCCGCGAAGGCCGCCTCACCGCCCGCCTCAAGGGCTGCGGCTCCGTCGCGGACGGCGCCGACTCGATGATCACGTACATCGACGGCAAGCGCTGCGCCATCAACGAGCGGATCCTCGGCGTGCGCGGCAAGGCCGCAGAGAAGGTCCAACCGGCCGCGAAGCGCCAGGTGTTCGCCGCGGGCGACTCCGACACGGACGTGTCCTTCCTGCGCGACGCCACCGGCCTCAGGCTCGTCCTGAACCGCAACAAGGCCGAGCTGATGTGCCGCGCCTACGACAACGGCGACCGCCGCTGGCTGATCAACCCCATGTTCATCGAGCCCAAGGGCAAGCAGCCCGCGCCCTACCCGTGCGCCACCACCGGCTATACCGGCCGCGACGGCACCAAGGCCCCGGTGCGCCGCGCGGACGGATCGGTCATCACGGATCAACAGGACACGGTGTACGGGGGTTCAACGACCTCCTAGGGACTGCTGTACCGTCCACGCACATGCGTAACAGAAACGTTCTGGCGCTGACCCTTGCCTCGGCCGCCACCCTGGTGGCCGGGCCCGTCACGCTTCCCGCTGCCGCCGCCACGGCCGCGCCCGCGTCGCACACCGGCGCCCACTGTCCCCAGCTGTCGAAGAAGCTCACCTGGTACGGCGACAACCGCGCCCGGCTGCAGAAGGTCATCGACGAGCGGGGCACCTGCTCCAACCCGCACCTCGGCCACGGCAAGAAGCGTCCCGTCGCCGCCTTCGACTGGGACAACACCGTCGTCAAGAACGACGTCACCGACGCCACCATCAGCTGGGCGCTGCGGCACGACAAGATCCTGCGCCCCAAGAGCTGGAAGTCCTCCAGCAAGTGGATGACGGCCGCGGGCCACCGCGCCCTCACCAAGGCCTGCGGCACCGCCGTGCCCGTCGGCAAGCCGCTGCCCACCTCCACCGACACCGACTGCGCCGACGAGATCCTCCAGATCCGCGAGGACGGCACCACGATGGGCGGCGCCGCCGCCTTCGCCGGGACCTGGCACCACCGCCGCACCGTCCCGCAGTACGCCTGGGTGCCGCAGCTCTTCGCCGGACACACCGTCAAGGAGGTGGAGTCGTACGCGAAGAAGGCCCGCACCGAGGCCCTCGCCGCGCCCGTCGGCACCACCCGCACCATCGGCAGCCACACCGTGCCCGGCTACGCGCGCTACTACGAGCAGCAGCGCGATCTGATCCGCACCCTGAAGAAGGCCGGATTCGACGTCTACATCGTCTCCGCGGGCTCCGAGCCCGTCGCCGAGGTGTGGTCACGCGGCGTGGGCATCGACCGCAAGCACACGATCGCGATCCGCTCCGTCCTGGACGGCAAGGGCCGCATCACCACCTGGAACCAGGGCTGCGGCGGCGTCGGCGTCAACAAGGGCGACGTCATCCCGTACATCGACGGCAAGCGCTGCTTCATCAACCAGGAGATCTACAAGATCAAGGGCAAGAAGGCCTGGGACAAGCAGCGCTGGAGCCAGCGCATCGCGGTCGGCGGCGGCGACGCCGACACCGACGTGACGTTCGTCGGCGACGCCACCGGCGCGCACCTCGTGCTGAACCGCAACAAGGGCGAGTTCATGTGCCGCGCGTACGACAACGCCGACGGCCGCTGGGTCGTGAACCCCATGTTCATCGAGCCGCTGCCGCAGAAGCCGGGCACCTACCCGTGCGCGACCGGCGCGTACAACGAGCCCGACGGACGCAAGGGCCCCGTCCTGCGCGAGGACGGCTCCGTGGTCCCCGACCAGCAGGACACCGTGTTCTGATCCGCTCCGCCCGCGGACGCCGGCCCGCCGACCCCGCTGGTTGTACCGGTCGGCGCGCCACGTCCTAGAGTGCCGGGATGAGCATGTCGCCCCCGCCCGGCTGGTACCCGGACCCGTCCCACCCCGCCGTCGAGCGCTGGTGGGACGGGTCCGCGTGGACCGAGCACCGGCGCACGCCGGACGCCACGGTCCACCTGGCTCAGGCGCGGCCGGGGCTCGGCGCCACGGCGGTGCAGCCGCTGCCCGCGCGCACCGGCGGGCGCCGCGCCAGGGCCGTCGCGCTCGGCGCGGCCGGGGCCGTCCTCGTCGCGTCGATCGTCACCGGCTTCCTGGTCCTCCAGGACGACGACGGCGACCCCACGGCCGGGCCCGCGCCCACCGCGCCGGAGCCGGCCGAGCCGACGACCGCGTCCGCGTCGCCGACCGCGTCCGCGTCCCCCACGGACGATCCGGACACCCTCACCGACGAGCTCAACGGCATCACGCTGCCCGTGCCCGACGGCTGGGAGAAGGCCGAACACACCGTCGGCGACGAACTGACCCTCCAGACCCCGAACACCTACGAGTGCCCCGGCGACCCCGGCTTCTGCCGCCACGGCACCATCACCACGCGGACGGTGACCGGCACCGACGAGCGCTCGCCGGAGAAGCTCGCCAGGCGCGACATCAAGGACGCCGCCGACGCCGCGTACGACCACGACGCGCTCGACCGCGAGCCGTTCGGCGGCATCGCGCGGCACACCCAGGTGAAGAGCGGCACCGTCGCGGTCGCGGGCCGCGGCGGCTACTTCGTACGGTGGCGCGTCCACACCGAGAAGGGCCCAGGCGGGTACGTGCAGTCCGTGTCGTTCCCCTCCAGCAGCGGCTCCGAGGCCATGGTCGTCGTCCGCATCAGCATCGACGCGGCGGACGGCGCGCCCCCGCTGTCCGACATCGACGAGGTCGTCGACGGGATCAGGCCCATCGGGGACAGCGGCACGGGCGGGGGAGTGGGCAGCAGCGTGGGCCCGACGCCGTAGCCCCGGGCCGTCACAGGGCCCAAGGCCCGCACGGCCCCAGGCCTCACGGCCTCACAGGAACGTGTGGCCCTCGCCCCGGTACGTCGGCACGGTCTCCGTCACCCGGTCGCCCACGACCAGGTGCAGCTCCGCGAACCGCTCGCACAGCTCACCGGCCTTGGCGTGCCGGAACCACACCTTGTCGCCGATGCGCAGATCGTCCGCGGCGGCCCCGAGCAGCGGCGTCTGGACCTCGCCCGCGCCCTCCTGGGCGTCGTACCGCAGCCCCTGGGGCAGATACGGCACCGGCGACCGGTCCGTGCCCGCCGCCCCCGACGCCGGATAGCCGCCGCCGAGCACCGTCACCACGCCACGGCCCGGCCTGCGCACGACCGGCTGGGCGAAGAGCGCCGCCGGGCGCCCGCTGAATGACGTGTAGTTGTCGAACAGGCGCGGCACGAACAGGCCCGATCCGGCCGCCACCTCCGTGACCGCGCCCTCGGCCGCCGTGTGCTGCACGCTGCCGGTGCCGCCGCCGTTCACGAACTCCAGACCGGGCACGGCGTCCCGCACCGCCCGGATCGTCTCCGCGCGCCGCACGGCCAGCTCCCTGCGCGCGGCGGCCTGCATGAGCCGCACCGCCCGGGACTTGGCGGGGTGCCCCGCGACGGCGTCCCCGACGCCCGCGACGTGCCCCTCGTACGCCATCACGCCGACCAGGCGGAAGCCCGGCCGCCGCGCGATCGCCCGCGCGAGCGCGGCGACCTGCGTCGGCTCGTGCAGCGGGGAGCGCCGCGCGCCGATCCGCACCCGCCCGCCGAGCAGCTTCAGGGACGTGTCCAACTCCAGGCACACGCGCACCTCTTCGCGCCCGTCGCCGCGCGCCTCCTCGACGAGCCGCAGCTGCGCCGGGTCGTCGACCATCACCGTCACGGCCGCCGCCAGCTTCGGGTCGGCCGCGAGCTCGGCGAAGGCGGTACGGTCCGCCGACGGGTACGCGAGCAGCACGTCGTCGAAGCCGGAGCGCGCGAGCCACAGCGACTCCGCGAGCGTGAACGACATGATCCCGGCGAACCCGTCGCGGGCGAGGACCCGTTCGAGCAGGGCCCGGCACCGCACGGACTTGCTCGCGACCCGGACGGGCTTCCCGCCCGCCCGGCGCGCCAAGTCCTCGGCGTTGGCGTCGAACGCGGCCAGGTCGACGATCGCCAGCGGCGCGTCGAGGTGCGCGGTGGCCCGGTCGTAACGGGCCCGGTCCGCGGCCCTGTCCCGGGTGAAGTCAGCGGCTCCGCCTGTCATGGGCGCAGCCTGCCAGACACCGCTACCCGAGGGTAGGGGGACGTTCCGGGCAGATCGCCCGGTGGCTCGGACTCGGTTCCCGTGGGGCTCATGTCAACCCGTAAAGTGACGCGCACGCAGGGAGCGCGCGACGCGACGGAACGGGGGGTGCATGAGCACGGAGGCGCGACGGCCCCCCGTCCCCCCACGTCCCGGCACTCCGCCACGGCTGCCCGCCCAGGCCGACGGCACCCCGGACGCTCCCGGCGGGCCCGCCGCCCCGGACCCGCCGTCCAAGACGCCTACGCCGTCCGCGCCGTCCATCGGCTCCAAGGCGGCCGCCGGGCCCAAGGCGTCCAAGTCGCCCAAGGCTTCCACCACGTCCGGCCCGGCCGAGCCGCCCCCGCCGCCCGCGAGCGCGCGCTTTCCCGACGTACGGCCGCCCGTGGACCGCGACTGGGTGCTCAGCGGCCCCCGCCCGGCCCCGGACGCCGCCGACGAACCCGCGACCGGGCCCGACGCCCCGGCCGCGGCCGAGCACGAGGCCGCGGTCGCGGACCTGCTCGCGCCCTTCGACCGGGTCGCGCGCTCCGCGGCCGCGAAGGCGGACACGGCAGAAGCAGCTGAGGCGGGAGCGGACACGGCGGAAGCGGACACGGCGGAAGCGGACACGGCGGAAGCGGACACGGCGGAAGCGGACGCGGCGGAGCCGGACGCCGGTGCCGACTCCAGCGCGGCCGAGACCGACGACGCGCCCGCCGCCGCGCCGGACCGCCCCGCCGCCGGGCCCGCGGCACCCCCCGGGCCGGACGCCCAGGACGCCCCGCCCCCCCCCCCTGCCTCCGCCCGCCTCCCCGACGCACCCCCCGCCCCGACCGCCCCGCCC
>NZ_JOJM01000047.1 GCF_000720325.1 Streptomyces sp. NRRL B-1347 | reverse complement strand
CCATGCGCGGCAGCCCCTGGACACCCACCACCTCCTGAAACCCCGGGCCACCCGGCGATCCAGCATGCCCACCAGCCCCCACAGACCTAACCAGTTACCCTACGGTGAGGTCACCGGGCGCGACGCGGCGCCGGGCGGGACGAGGGGACGGGCCATGCCGGTTGCGATCATCACGGGGGCTTCGAAGGGACTGGGGCGGGCGCTGGCCGCGGCGCTCGCGGAGCGCGGCTGGGACCTGGTCCTGGACGCGCGTACCGACGCGGTGCTCCAGGAGGCCGCGCGGGAGCTCGGCGGCCGTGGCGGGCGCGTGCGCGCCTTTTCAGGGGACGTCACGGACGCCGGGCACCGCACCGCCCTGGTGGCGGCGGCGCGCGCCTTCGGCGGACTCGATCTGCTGGTGAACAACGCGAGCGCGCTCGGCGCCGAGCCGCTGGTCCGGCTGGAGGCGCAGCCGCTGGACGGCCTGCGGCAGGCCCTGGAGACGAACGTGGTGGCCGCGCTGGGGCTCGTGCAGGAGGCGCTGCCGCTGTTGCGCGCCTCGCGCGCGGGCGGCGCGGTGGTCAACGTCAGCTCGGACGCGGCGGCGGAGGCGTACGAGACGTGGGGCGGGTACGGGGCGTCCAAGGCGGCGCTCGACCAGCTGACGGCGGTGCTCGGTGAGGAGGAGCGGGGGCTTCGGGTGTGGGCCGTCGATCCGGGCGACATGCGGACGGACCTCTATCAGGCGGCGGTGCCGGTCGTCGACGCCTCGGGGCGGCCGCTGCCGGAGACGGTCGTGCCGGCGTTCCTGCGGCTGCTCGACGAGCGTCCGGCGAGCGGGCGGTACGCGGCCCCCGCGCTGCTCCCGGCGTCATGACGGTCGTGGTGCGGGTGCCCGAGGGCCTGGACGCGGCGCTGCCGGTGGAGCAGCGGGGCCACGGTCTTCGCCGGGATTCCGTGCGCCTTCTCGTGTCGCGGGGCGGTGCGGTGTCGCACCACGCCTTCACGGAGCTTCCGGAGCTGCTGCGGGCCGGTGACGTGCTCATCGTGAACACCTCGCCGACGCTGCCCGCGGCGGTCGACGGGCGGATGGGCCACGCGCGCGTAGTGGTGCACTTCTCGACGCTCGGGCCGGACGGGCGGTGGGCCGTGGAGCTGCGGGAGCCCGACGGGAAGGGCACCACGCGCGCGCGTGCGGGCGGGCCCGAGGGGGCGGTGGTCGAGCTCCCCGGGGAGGTGCGTCTCGTATATGAGGAGCCGCTGAGCGCGGACAGCGGGCGATTGTGGTGGGCGCGGGTGCCGGTGGACGTGCCGCGGCTGCTGCGCCGCCACGGGCGGCCCATTCGTTACTCCTATACGGAGCGGGACCAGCCGTTGTCGGTGTACCAGACGGTGTTCGCCGTGCCGTCGGCCGACGGTACGGGGAGCGCGGAGATGCCGAGTGCGGCGCGGCCGTTCACTCCGCGCCTGGTGGCGCGGCTCGTGAGCCGGGGTGTGCAGTTCGCGCCGGTCCGGCTGCACACGGGGGTGGCGTCGCCGGAGGCGCACGAGCCGCCGTATCCGGAGCGGTTCGAGGTGCCGGAGGCGTCGGCGCGGTTGATCAACGCGGCGCGGGCGGGTGGGGGCCGTGTGATCGCGGTCGGCACGACGGCGGTGCGGGCCGTGGAGTCGGCGGCGGGGCCCGACGGGGTGGTGCGGGCGGCGGCGGGGCGCACCGGCCTGGTGGTGACGCCGGAGCGGGGCGTGCGGGTCGTGGGCGGGCTCCTCACCGGACTGCACGAGCCGGAGGCCTCGCATCTGCTGATGCTGGAGGCGGTGGCGGGCCGGGCGGCCGTGGAGCGGGGTTATGCCGAGGCGGTACGCCGTCTCTACCTGTGGCACGAGTTCGGCGACGTCCACCTCCTCCTACGGGAGGAGTTTGCTCACTGAGCGCATTGCTTCAGCAACTGCTGGTGAAACTGTTACGCGCTCGATGTGAGCCCGCGCATAGGACGCACATCACGTACGAAGCCGCTTAGTGGACGGCAGGCCTCAGTAAAGGGGGGCTAAGCACAGGCATCGGCACCCGCGGCGCACCCCCCGATCCACTATCGCGGATCGTATGTCACTCCTTTGCCACCGAATTTTGCGCCCGCTAAGAATTGCTCCCGTCGCTCGGCGCCGCGGTCCTCGCACCGCGGCGTTTTGCCGGTAGCAACCTGTCCCCCGCCGGTGCCAGAGCGACCTCCCGATACGAAGAGGTCCACTCCGCATGTCCAAGCACGCCCCCTCTGGTCATAGTCGCTCGACCCTGACCAAGGCCCAGAAGTTCTCGATCGCCGGTGTCGCCACGCTCGGTGCCGCCGCCCTCGCCTTCTCCATCGTGCCGGGCAGCTCCCAGACCGAGACGACGCAGACCGAGGCCCTCGGCGCCCACGCCGCCGCCTGGTCCGTGCCCGCCAAGACGCAGCAGGCCGTGCACGAGAACGTCAGCAAGCAGCAGGCCCACGCCGACAAGCGGGTCAAGGACGCCGCCGCGAAGAAGAAGGCCGAGGACGAGGCCGCGGCGAAGAAGAAGGTCGAGGACGACCGCAAGGCGAAGGAGGCCGCGAGCCGCGCGGCCGCGCGCAAGCCGGTCTACACCAACAACCTCGACGGCTGGATCCGCCAGTCCCTCGACATCATGAAGTCCAAGGGCATCCCGGGCTCGTACGAGGGCCTGCACCGCAACATCATGCGCGAGTCCACGGGCAACCCGAACGCCATCAACGGCTGGGACATCAACGCCCAGAAGGGCACCCCGTCGATCGGCCTGCTCCAGGTCATCCAGCCGACGTTCAGCGCGTACCACGTCGAGGGCACCTCGACGAACATCTACGACCCGGTCGCCAACATCACCGCCGCCGCCAACTACGCGGCCCACCGGTACGGCTCGATCGACAACGTCAACGGCGCCTACTGAGCCGCACCTCCAGGATCGGACCTCCCTGGAGGCCGCTCGCAGACGCCGAAGGGCGGCACCCCGCAGGGGGTGCCGCCCTTCTTCGTGTCTCCGCTCCTCGCGCGTGTCTCCGCTCATCGCGCGGCCGCGCGGGCGGGTCTACTTGCGCATGACCTCCGGCTCGTGGCGGCGCAGGAAGCGCGCCACGAGGAAGCCGCAGAACGCGCCGAGGGCGAGCAGGGCGGCCATGTCCATCATGTAGGCGCCCGCCTCGTGGTCCCACAGCGGGTCGGTGGCGCCCGGGTCGTCCGGGTTGGGGCTGATCCTGTTGAAGTCCAGCGTGGTGCCGGCGGCGGCGACCGCCCAGCGCGACGGCATCAGGAACGAGAACTGATTGACGCCGACCGTGCCGTGCAGGATGAACAGGCACCCGGTGAACACGACCTGGATGATCGCGAACATGACCAGCAGCGGCATGGTCTTCTCCGCGGTCTTCACCAGGGCGGAGATGATCAGGCCGAACATCATCGAGGTGAAGCCGAGGGCCATGATCGGCAGGGAGAGTTCGAGCAGTACCTGGCTGCCCAGGACCAAGCCCTTGTCCGGGATCTCCCGGGTGGAGAAGCCGATCGCGCCGACGAGCCCGCCCTGCAGCACGGTGATCGCGCCGAGGACGATGACCTTGGACATCAGGTACGCGGACCGGGACAGGCCGGTCGCGCGCTCCCGTTCGTAGATCACCCGCTCCTTGATCAGCTCACGGACGGAGTTCGCGGCGCCCGCGAAACAGGCGCCGACCGCGAGGATCAGCAGGACCGTGGTGGCCGTGCCGTTCGGGATGATCTTGCCGGTCTTCGGGTTCACGACCGGCAGCAGGCCCTTGTCCGGGTCGATGAGCAGGCTCACCGCGCCGAGCACCGCCGGCAGGATCAGCATCAGCGCCATGAAGCCCTTGTCGGACGCGATGACGGATGTGTACCGGCGGATCAGCGTGAACAGCTGCGAGCCCCAGCCCTGCGGCTTGGGCGGCGCGATCGCCTGCGGCGGCGGCATGTGTACGGACTGCGCGGCGACGGCGTCGATGTCCGCGGCGTACATCTGGTAGTGCTGCGAACCCTTCCAGCGGCCCGCCCAGTCGTAGTCGCGGTAGTTCTCGAAGGCGGAGAAGACGTCGGCCCAGGTGTCGTAGCCGAAGAAGTTCAGGGCCTCCTCGGGCGGACCGAAGTACGCCACGGAGCCGCCCGGCGCCATCACCAGGAGCTTGTCACACAGCGCCAGCTCGGCGACGGAGTGCGTGACGACGAGGACCGTGCGGCCGTCGTCGGCGAGCCCGCGCAGGAGCTGCATGACGTCGCGGTCCATGCCCGGGTCGAGGCCCGACGTGGGCTCGTCCAGGAAGATCAGCGACGGCTTGGTGAGCAGCTCCAGGGCGACCGAGACGCGCTTGCGCTGGCCACCGGAGAGGGAGGTGACCTTCTTGTCCTTGTGGATGTCGAGCTTCAGCTCGCGCAGGACCTCGCCTATGCGCTGCTGGCGCTCCTGGTTGCTGGTGTCCGCGGGGAAGCGGAGCTTGGCCGCGTACGTGAGCGCCTTGTTGACGGTCAGCTCCTTGTGCAGGATGTCGTCCTGCGGGACCAGACCGATGCGCTGGCGCAGCTCGGCGAACTGCTTGTACAGGTTCCGGTTGTCGTAGAGGACGTCGCCCTGGTTGGCGGGCCGGTAGCCGGTCAGCGCCTTGAGCAGGGTGGACTTGCCGGAGCCCGACGGGCCGATGACCGCGATCAGCGACTTCTCCGGGACGCCGAAGGAGACGTCCTTGAGGATCTGCTTGCCACCGTCGACCGTGACGGTCAGGTGGCGCGCCGAGAAGGAGACGTCACCGGTGTCGACGAACTCCTCGAGCCGGTCCCCGACCAGGCGGAACGTCGAGTGACCGACGCCGACGATGTCGTTCGGGCCGATGAGGACCGTCGACGACTTCGCGATCGGCATGCCGTTGACGTACGTGCCGTTGTGCGAGCCGAGGTCGCGCAGTTCGAAGCGGCCGTCGGGCGTCGAGGTGAACTCGGCGTGGTGTCGCGAGACCTGGAGGTCGGAGACCACCAGCTCGTTCTCCAGGGCGCGGCCGATGCGCATCTTTCGGCCAAGCGCGAACTGGTGGTACGTGGTCGGGCTGCGGTCGCCGTAGACCGGCGGGGCCCCCGCCGCGCCACCGGCTCCCACGCCCGCGCCCGGGCCCTGCTGTGACGGCACCTGCGCGTGCTGCGGCTGCGGCGCCTGGTGCTGCTGCGGCTGCTGCCAGGCCTGCTGCTGCGGCATCTGCTGCTGGTGCTGCTGATACTGCGGCGCCTGGTGCTGCGGCTGTGCCGCCCAGCCCGGGGCCTCCTGATGGCCGAGTCCTGCCTGGCCAGGGGCCTGCTGCGGCGGCGCGTGCTGCGCCTGCGGCGAGCCGTGCTGCGCCTGCTGCTGCGCGCCCGGCGCGGACACGGCCGCGGCGGCGGCGCCGGGTGCGCCGCCGGAGAGGACGAGCTGCGGCCCGTCGGTCGCGTTGCCCAGATGGACCGCCGACCCGGGGCCGATTTCCATCTGGTGGATCCGCTGACCCTGCACGAAGGTGCCGTTGGTGGAGCCGTGGTCCTCGATGACCCAGCTCCGGCCGCTCCAGCTGATCGTCGCGTGCCGCCAGGAGACCCTGGCGTCGTCAAGCGCGATGTCACCCTGCGGATCGCGTCCGAGGGTGTAGGACCGGGACGCATCAAGCGTCCAGGACCTGCCATTCAATTCCAGTACGAGTTCCGGCACTCCATGCCCCACTGAGTTGTCCCCCGAGTTGCCCCCATCATGGGGAGTCTAGGGATGTCGAACATCGGGGGGAACTATTTCAGGCGGAGGCCACTGACCGAAAGTCGGGCCTTGTGAAGACTGCGTACGGGCCACTATGACTGCCCCGTTGACGGGGCAGATATCGCCTCGGAAAGTGGTAAGGGCTCTCAGCGAGTACGGATCGCGAGCATGCCGCACATATCGACCATGTCACCCATGTCGTCGATATCGCCCGTGCCCGTGCGTCCGCGCGCCGAGGGCGACGCGCGGCGAGCTCGGGGGTCTGATGGTGAGCGGCGGGTACGAGGGCGGGCGGCGGAGCGTGCCCTGGGGGGACGTACTGCTCTCCGCGATCGCGGCGGTCAGCTGGGCGTTGATCGGCATGGCAGGGACGGCGGCACTTGGTCTGCACCTGCTCGGCGCGGACGCCGCGGCGTCGCTCGGGCCGATGACGGCGGCGGCGATCGCCCTGGGCGTCGGCGGCTCCATCACCCCATCCGGTGATGTGTCGGCCTTCGGTCTCAAGGGTGCCGAGGCGACCACAGCCATTGACGTCGCCCCCTTGGGCGTGGGTCTCGTCGGCGCGGTCCTGCTCTCCTACTTCTTTTTACGTTCCCTGCGCGGCGCGGGAGTTGTGATCTCACCCGCCGAACTCGCGGCGCGCGCGGGCGCGGTGATCGCTCTCTTCGTCGCCATGCTCGGCGGGCTCGCCTGGGCCGGTCACGACATCATCACGATCAACGGCGAACAGCTGGGCATCGACAAAGGAATTGACAAGGGAATCGACAAAGGGCTCGACGACCTTCCCGGAGGCATCGGCGACCGGATTCCCGACGGCCTCAAGGACATCGGTGGCATCGGGGACATCGGCGGGCTGCTGCCGGACCGCCTGCGCGACCTCGTCGACGCCAAGGCCGCGGTCGGCTTCACCGTCGACACCGGCGCCACGCTGCTCGGTGGCGCGATCTGGACGGTCGTGGTGCTGCTCATCGCGCTGCTCGCGTCCCGCAGGACACCGCTGCCGCCCGGCTTCGAGGCCGTCCACCGGCTGCTGCGGCCCGCGGCGTCCGCCCTCGTCGCGGTCGTGCTGATGGCCGTCGTCGCGGGGCTCGCCGCCGCGGCGTACGCGGCGATCGGCGACGATCACCCGAAGCGGGTCGTGGGCGGCGCGCTCCTCGGCGCCCCCAACGGCGTGTTCCTCGGCCTGCCCGTCGGCCTCTTCGTCCCCTACGACGGCGAGGCCACGGGCGCCCTGACGCAGTTCCTGCCGGACCCGGTGGACGATCTGCTGCGCGACTCCGACAAGCCCCTGACGCTCGGGCGGCTCGCCGAACTCGACGGGCGGGTGTGGCTGCTGGGGGTCGCGACCGTGGTGATGATGCTGTTCGCGGGGGTGCTCACGGCGGTACGCAGCCCGCTGGCACGGGCCGCGGCGGACTCGGGGGGTCTGGCCCGGTTCGTCGCGCGGTGCGCGCTGCCGCTCGGGGCGGTCACGGCCGTGGCGCTGCCGCTGATGGCCTGGCTGACCAAGGTGTCCGCGAACGCCTCCCTCTCCGTCCTCGGCATCGACGCGTTCGGCGGGGGCATCGAACTGCGCGGGAACCTGGCGATGGCCGCGCTCCTCGGCGCGGCGTGGGGAGCCGGGGCCGGGGCGGCCGGGGCGCTGCTCGCGCGGGCGACCGGGGCGGCGGGGGGCCGGGTGGCGCCGCTGGCCCTGGACGCGGCGGGGGCGCCGGAGACGGCACAGGTGCCGGGGCCCTACCGGCAGAGCACGCCGTACCGGCCGCCGCGGGCGGAGACGGGGCGGCGGGGGGCGCGGGAGTGGCCGACGCCACCGCCTCCTCCCCCACCGCCACCGCCACCCCCGAAGCGAAGGCCCTGACGCCCCGTCGGTGTGGTCCCGCCCACTCGCCCCCCTGCCGGGACCGGGCTTCGCACAACCGGGCAGAGCGCCCCCTCGAATCCGGGGAGTGACCGGGAAGCGGGGCCAGGGCGAGCAGGGTGGGGCCGGGGGATGAACAAGGGTGCCCGGGGGTGTCCGGCAGCCGGACACCCCCGTCACCCGGCCCGCGCCGCCAGCTACCGTGGGGATCACCATGAGTGCCTCCACGCCCCCCGCGCCCTCCGGCGCCACCGCGCCGCCCGGCACCCCCTCGCCGGCGGGCGCCAACGCTGATCTCCCCACTCTGCTCGTCAAGATCTTCGGCAAGGACCGCCCGGGCATCACCGCCGGCCTCTTCGACACGCTCGCCGCGTACTCCGTGGACGTCGTCGACATCGAGCAGGTCGTCACCCGGGGCCGGATAGTGCTGTGCGCGCTGGTCACCGAGCCGCCGCTCAGCCTCGAAGGAGATCTGCGGGCCACCGTCCACTCCTGGGCGGACTCCATGAACCTCCAGGCCGAGATCATCTCGGGCCGCGGCGACAACCGCCCGCGCGGCCTCGGCCGGTCCCATGTGACGGTGCTCGGCCACCCGCTCACCGCCGAGTCGACCGCCGCGATCGCCGCGAACATCACGGCGACCGGCGGGAACATCGACCGCATCTTCCGGCTCGCCAAGTACCCCGTCACGGCGGTGGAGTTCGCGGTGTCCGGCACGGAGACCGAGCCCCTGCGCACGGCGCTCGCACTGGAGGCCGCGGCGCTCGGCGTCGACGTCGCGGTCGTCGCCGCGGGGCTGCACCGCCGCGCGCAGCGCCTGGTCGTGATGGACGTCGACTCGACGCTGATCCAGGACGAGGTGATCGAGCTCTTCGCCGCGCACGCGGGCTGCGAGCAGGAGGTCGCGGAGGTGACGGCGGCCGCGATGCGCGGCGAGCTGGACTTCGAGCAGTCGCTGCACGCACGCGTCGCCCTCCTCGAGGGGCTCGACGCCTCGGTGGTGGACAAGGTCCGCTCGGAGGTGCGGCTCACCCCCGGCGCGCGGACGCTCATCCGCACCCTCAAGCGCCTCGGCTACCAGGTCGGCGTGGTCTCCGGTGGCTTCACCCAGGTCACGGACGATCTCAAGGAACGTCTCGGCCTGGACTTCGCCCACGCCAACACCCTGGAGATCGTCGACGGCAGGCTCACCGGCAAGGTGACCGGCGAGGTCGTGGACCGCGCGGGCAAGGCCCGGCTGCTGCGCCGCTTCGCCCAGGAGGCGGGCGTCCCGCTGGAGCAGACCGTCGCGATCGGCGACGGCGCGAACGACCTCGACATGCTCAACGCCGCCGGTCTCGGCGTCGCGTTCAACGCCAAGCCGATGGTCCGCGAGGCCGCCCACACGGCCGTCAACGTGCCGTTCCTCGACACCGTCCTGTATCTGCTCGGTGTCACCCGCGAAGAGGTCGAGGCCGCGGACATGCATCTGGACCACGAGTAGGCACCACGAGCGGCAGCGGTCGGCCGGCGCGGCGCCGGGCGCCGCGTGGCCGGTACGGGTCGGGCCCGGCACCCCTGGGGTGCCGGGCCCTCCGCGTGGGTCGGCGGGGCGTGCCGCGCCGCTATTCGGACGGCGCCCAGTAGTCCACCAGCGTCGCCGTGCCGGGCTCGAGCCCCTTCCACGAGCCGGTGTACGTCAGGACGGCGAACGCCGACGTCGGGAAGCCGCGGCGGTTCATCCGCACCTGGGCGTCGCCCTCCGCCTCCCCGGCGAGGACGTCGGCGAGGCCGTGGACGCCGGGGTTGTGCCCGATGAGGATCAGGTCGCGCACGTCGTCCGGGGTTTCGTTGAGCACGGCGATCAGCTCGCCGGGGGAGGCTTCGTAGACCCGGTCCTCGTACACCGTCCGGGGGCGCTGCGGGAGTTCCTGGACGGCGAGCTTCCAGGTCTCGCGGGTCCTGACGGCGGTCGAGCACAGGGCCAGGTCGAAGGCGATTCCGGTCTCGGCGAGTTTGCGGCCGGCGACGGGGGCGTCCTTGCGGCCGCGCTCGGCGAGCGGGCGCTCGTGGTCGGACACCTGGGGCCAGTCGGCCTTCGCGTGCCGGAAAAGGACAATCCTGCGGGGATCTGCGACGCTCATGCGTCCCAGCTTCGCATGAAACACGCCATCGGGCGCAGGGAGTTGGCGGGCTCTCCCGGCAGGGGTGACAGGGCGTTCACCACGTGTCTCCTGAGGTGGGGCGCCCGCCCGCGACCAGGCACGAACGGCCTCACTGGAGGGCGGCGAGCACGGCCTTGACGCGCTCGAAGAGGTGGGTGACGACGGGCTCGCCGCTCGCCGCGTGGGCGTCCACCGGGTTCAGTATCAGCAGGAGCAGGGCGGCGAAGGCGATCGCGGGCAGGGCGATGGCCCACCACGGGAGCTGGATCTCGACGGCGGCAGGCTCCGCCCGCTCCGCCGGGTCGCGTCGGGTGTGCGCACGGACCGACATGCCGCCTCCAAGAACGTTCGAGTGCTCCCGGCCGCGTCGTCGCGGCCACATCTCGAAGTTACGGAGTTCCGGCCTCTCGGCCCATCCGGTGATCCACCCAGTTAACCCTGACACTGACCCCCTAGGGGATGGTGGGGCTAGCACCACCATCCCGCTCGGGAGGGCTTGTTCGCCGACGATCCGGCAGGGCCTCAGGGCGAGGCGATGGACGCGATGATCCCGATGATCACGGTGATGGCCAGCATCGCGCCGAGCACGATGAGGAGCTTCTTCTGGCCGTTCTGGGGGTTCGGGTCGAGCACTGGCATGCGGCAAGTCTCCCACCCCCGGCCCGTGGGCCCGCCCTCGGGGTGCGCGGCCCGGCCCCGGGTGGCATCGGGTCAGGCCGCCGCCCTCGCCGCCACCTCGTCCTCGATGGTGCGATCGCGGCCCGCCAGGAAGCCGACCGCGATCTGCGGCACCATCAGGCCCGCCATGAGCGCGAGCGGCAGGCCCCAGCCGCCGCTGTGCTGGTAGAGCACGCCCACCAGGAGCGGGCCAGGAATCGAGATCAGATAGCCGGTGCTCTGCGCGAAGGCGGAGAGCTTGGCCACGCCCGCGCTGCTCTTGGCGCGCATGCCGACCATGGTGAGCGCGAGCGGGAAGGCGCAGTTGGAGATGCCGCACAGCAGCGCCCACGCCCAGGCGCCGCCCGCAGGGGCGAGGTACAGGCCCGCGTATCCGGCGATGCCGCAGGCGCCGAGGACGATCACGACGGGGCCCTGGTGGGGCAGCCGGGTCGCCACGCGCGGGATCACGAAGGCGAGCGGCACGCCCATGGCCATCGTGACGGCGAGCAGCACCCCGGCCTCGCTCGCGGGCACGCCCGCGTCCCGGAAGATCTGCGGCAGCCAGCCCATGGTGATGTACGCGGCGGTGGCCTGGAGTCCGAAGAAGCAGGCGAGGGCCCACGCCGTACGGCTGTGGGTGATGCGCAGCGCGTCGTCCTCGCGCCGGACGGCGGCCGGGACCCGCTCGGCGGTGCCCGCCTCGGTGCCGCGTTCGCGCACCAGCGGCAGCCACGGCACGACGGCGACGACCGCGAGGGCCGCCCAGACGGCGAGCCCGGTGCGCCAGCTGCCGCCGAGCGCGTCGGTCAGGGGCACGGTGACCGCGGCTGCCAGCGAGGTGCCGAGCGCGAGGGCCATCGAGTACAGGCCGGTCATCGAGCCGACGCGGTCGGGGAACCAGCGCTTGACGATGACGGGCATCAGGACGTTGCTGACGGCGATACCCATGAGGGCGAACGCGGTGGCGGCCAGGAAGCCCGCGGTGCCGCCGATGAAGGGGCGGATCAGCAGGCCGGTGGCTATCGCGACCATGCCCGCGCAGACCACCGCGCCGGACCCGAAGCGCCGGGCCAGGCGCGGGGCCTGGCTGCCGAAGAGCGCGAAGCACAGCGGCGGCACGGAGGTCAGGAGGCCCGCGAGGGTGCCGCTCATGCCGAGCCCGTCCCGCACCTCTTCGAGCAGCGCGCCGAGGCTGGTGATGGCGGGCCGGAGGTTGAGGGCGGCGAGGACGATGCCGACGATGACGAGTCGCGTCGCCCACGTGCGCGTGGCGGTCGTTCCACCCCGCTCGACCGGCGCGTGCGCGGCGCCGCGCGCCGCCCCACCACCGCTCACACCCGTGGAGCCGTTCGTGGAACCGTCCGTGGAGCCGTCCACAGAACCGCCCGCCGAGCCGCCCGCAGCGGCGACCGCCTGCCGCACGGCAGCCCCGGCCGGGCCCGGTGGTGTCATCGTCCCGCGTGTCGTATCCGCTTCCTCACTGACCATGAGAGACATCATAGAATCATGGGATGATTGCCTGTCCAATCTTCAACGGGTCCACCGGGCCAGTCCAGCCCGCCGGGCCCGAGGAAATCGCCGCAGCCGTCGCCGAAGGAAGCACATGCCGCTGACCACACCGCGCCGCTCAGCACTGTCCGAGCAGGTCATCGCCGCTCTGCGTCATCAGATCTCGTCGGGCGAGTGGCCGGTCGGCTCCCGCATCCCCACCGAGCCCGAGCTGGTCGAGCAGCTGGGCGTGGCCAGGAACACGGTCCGTGAGGCCGTGCGCGCGCTCGCCCACAACGGCCTGCTCGACATCCGGCAGGGCTCGGGCACGTACGTGGTCGCGACCAGCGAGCTGGCGGGCGTGATGCAGCGCAGGTTCGCCGACGCCGATCCGCGGCACATCGCGGAGCTGCGCGCCACGCTGGAGTCGAGCGCCGCGAAGCTCGCCGCCGAGCGGCGCACGGAGCGTGACCTGAAGCAGCTGGACACCCTGCTGGCGCGCCGCGAGGAGGCCTGGTCCTCGGGCGTCGCCGAGGCGTTCGTGGCGGCCGACGCGACCCTGCACATGGCGGTGGTGGCCGCGTCCCACAACGACGTCCTGATCGCCCTGTACGCGGATCTGGGCGAGGTGCTGCGGGACTGGCTGCGCGAGGACATCGGCAAGGAGCTGACGCCCGCGGCGTACATGGACCACGGCCGGCTGGTCGAGGCGATCCGCGCGCGGGACGGGGACGCGGCGGCCGCCGAGGCGGCCAGCTACCCCTACCTGTGCCACCCGGAGCGGCTCACCGACGGCACCGACGGCTGAGCGCCTCCGGCCTCAGCGCTGGTGGCTGATCCACACCGAGCGGACCTCTTTCCAGCAGCGGCCGGTGAGCCGCACCGTCCTGGCGGGCCCGGCCGTGACCGGTCGGCTGTCGCTGTCGATGTCCCACCACCGGTCGCACTCGATGTGCAGCCGCAGCCGGTCGGCCTCGGGGTACGGGTTGTGGCAGTACGCGACGACCTGGGAACGGACGACGTTGCTGCGGCACTCCGCGCCGAACGGCCGGTCCGCCGCGGCCGGACGCGGGGACGAGGCAGGGACAGCGCTCTCCGCGCTTTCCGCGCTCTCCGCGGCATCCGCTTGCTCCCGCGCACGCTGCGCGGACGCGTGGGACACGGCGTCGTACGGCAGGGTGATCAGGAGGGCGAGAGCGGCGAGCGCCGCACCGGGTGACCAGCGCACACTCCAGGGTGCGCGGCCCCACCCCGGCGCCGCCCGGCCAGCGGGGCCGAACGGGCGACGCCCCGCCCCCGCGCACTGCGGGAACGGGGCGTCGACGCGTCAGGGGTGAGCAGGGGTGATCAGGCACCCATCATGTGCACGCCGCCGTCGACGTGGATGATCTCGCCCGTGGTCTTCGGGAAGAAGTCCGAGAGCAGCGCGACGATGCCGCGGCCCGCGGGCTCCGGGTCGGCCATGTCCCACTGGAGCGGGGAACGGCTGTCCCAGACCTTGGCCAGCTCGCCGAAGCCCGGGATGGACTTGGCGGCCATGGAGCCGATGGGGCCGGCGGAGACGAGGTTGCAGCGGATGTTCCGCGGGCCCAGGTCACGCGCCAGGTAGCGGTTGGTGGCCTCGAGGGCGGCCTTGGCCGGACCCATCCAGTCGTACTGCGGCCAGGCGAACTGCGCGTCGAAGGTCAGGCCGACGACCGCGCCGCCCTCCTCCTCCGGCATCAGCGGCAGCAGGGCCATGGTCAGCGACTTCAGGGAGAACGCCGAGACGTGCATGGCCGTGGCCACCGACTCGAACGGCGTGTTCAGGAAGTTGCCACCGAGCGCGTCCTGCGGGGCGAAGCCGATGGAGTGGACGACGCCGTCGAGGCCGCCGAGCTCCTCGCGGACCACGCCCTCGAGGCGGCCGAGGTGCTCCTCGTTGGTGACGTCGAGCTCGATGACCTTGGCGGGCTTGGGCAGCTTCTTGGCGATGCGCTCGGTGAGCGTGGGCCGCGGGAAGGCGGTCAGGATGACCTCGGCACCCTGCTCCTGCGCGACCTTGGCAGCGTGGAAGGCGATGGAGGACTCCATCAGCACACCCGTGATCAGGATCCGCTTGCCGTCGAGAATTCCGCTCATGGTGATCAGTGACCCATGCCCAATCCGCCGTCAACGGGGATGACGGCTCCAGTGATGTACGAGGCGTCGTCCGAGGTGAGGAACCGCACCGTGGCGGCGATCTCCTCGGGCTGCGCGTAACGGCCGAGCGGCACCTGCGCCACGATGCCCGCGCGCTGCTCGTCCGTGAGCGCCTGGGTCATGTCGGTGTCGACAAAACCGGGCGCGACGACGTTGAAGGTGATGTTGCGTGACCCCAGCTCGCGGGCGAGCGAGCGGGCGAAGCCGACCAGGCCCGCCTTGGAGGCGGCGTAGTTCGCCTGGCCCGCCGAGCCGTAGAGCCCGACGACGGAGGAGATGAGGACGACGCGGCCCTTCTTGGCGCGCAGCATGCCGCGGTTGGCCCGCTTCACGACACGGAAGGTGCCGGTGAGGTTGGTGTCGAGGACGGACGTGAAGTCGTCCTCGGACATGCGCATCAGAAGCTGGTCCTTGGTGATGCCCGCGTTCGCAACGAGGACCTCGACGGGGCCGTGCTTCTCCTCGATCTCCTTGTAGGCCTGCTCCACCTGCTCGGCGTCGGTGATGTCGCACTTGACGGCGAGCACCCCGGCCGCGGTGAGGTCCTTGGGCGGCTCACCCGAGCGGTAGGTGATCGCCACCTTGTCGCCGGCGTCGGCGAACGCGCGGGCGATGGCGAGGCCGATGCCCCGGTTTCCTCCGGTGACGAGAACCGAGCGGCTCAAGGGATCACCCTTCTCCTTGACTGTGTGGTCTCTCGGAAACCTATCGGTCCCGCAGGCGATCCGGAGAATCGGCGTCCGACAGTGGCGCAGATGACTCGCTGTTGGATCCCTACAGAAAGGTATGGCCGAGCGGCCGGTTCGCACGCGATGATCGGACATGACCGGTGCCCGGGGGTGGCCGTGGACCGGAGCAGACGGCGGCGGACCGGAGCCGACCGCAGATGACAGCAGGGAGACGTTCCGTGCCTCATTCCATCGATGAAGCCTTCACGGCGCTGCCGCTGCGGGCGCTCGCCGACGCGGCGCTCGCCCGCGCGCGGGCGCTCGGCGCCGAGCACGCGGACTTCCGCCTGGAGCGGGTGCGCAGCGCCGCCTGGCGGCTGCGGGACGCCAAGCCCGCCGCGTCCCACGACACCACGGACCTGGGGTACGCGGTGCGGGTGGTGCACGGCGGCACCTGGGGCTTCGCCTCGGGCGTCGACCTGACCATGGACGCGGCGGCGCGCGTCGCCTCCCAGGCCGTGGCGATGGCCAAGCTGTCGGCCCAGGTCATCAAGGCGGCCGGGTCCGACGAGCAGGTGGAGCTCGCCGACGAGCCGGTGCACGCGGACCGCACGTGGGTGTCCGCGTACGAGATCGACCCCTTCTCGGTCCCGGACGAGGAGAAGACGGGGCTGCTCGCGGACTGGAGCGCGCGGCTGCTGGCCGCCGACGGGGTCGCGCACGTGGACGCCTCGCTGCTCACCGTCCACGAGAACAAGTTCTACGCGGACACGGCGGGCACGGTCACCACGCAGCAGCGCGTACGGCTGCACCCGCAGCTGACGGCGCACGCGGTGGACGAGTCGACCGGCGAGTTCGACTCCATGCGGACCGTCGCGCCGCCGGCCGGCCGTGGCTGGGAGTACCTGACCGGCACGGGCTGGGACTGGGATGCCGAGCTCGCCCTGATTCCCACGCAGTTGGCGGAGAAGATGCGCGCGCCGAGCGTGCAGCCCGGTCTGTACGACCTGGTGGTCGACCCCTCCAATCTGTGGCTGACGATCCACGAGTCCATCGGCCACGCCACGGAGCTGGACCGCGCCCTCGGCTACGAGGCGGCGTACGCGGGCACCTCCTTCGCCACCTTCGACCAGCTCGGCAAGCTGGCGTACGGCTCGTCCCTGATGAACGTCACCGGCGACCGGACCGCCGAGCACGGCCTCGCGACCATCGGGTACGACGACGAGGGCGTGGCCGCGCAGTCCTGGGACCTGGTCAAGGACGGCACGCTCGTCGGCTACCAGCTGGACCGGCGCATCGCCAGGCTCACCGGCTTCGAGCGCTCCAACGGCTGCGCGTACGCGGACTCCCCCGCGCACGTGCCGGTCCAGCGCATGGCGAACGTCTCGCTGAAGCCGGATCCGGCGGGCCTGTCCACGGACGACCTGATCAGCGGCGTGGAGCGCGGCATCTACGTCGTGGGCGACCGGTCGTGGTCCATCGACATGCAGCGGTACAACTTCCAGTTCACCGGACAGCGCTTCTACCGGATCGAGAACGGGCGGCTCGCCGGGCAGCTGCGCGACGTCGCCTACCAGGCGACCACCACCGACTTCTGGGGCTCGATGACGGCCGTCGGCGGCCCGCAGACGTACGTCCTCGGCGGCGCCTTCAACTGCGGCAAGGCCCAGCCGGGCCAGGTCGCCGCGGTCTCCCACGGCTGCCCCTCCGCCCTCTTCCAGGGCGTCAACATCCTCAACACCACGCAGGAGGCCGGGCGATGATCAACTGCGGCACCCACGGAATCGGCTGGGGGTCCGGGGGTTATCCCCCGGGAAAGCACCGTCTCAACACCACGCAGGAGGCCGGGCGATGAGCCGTCGTACGAGCAAGCCGCACGAGATCGTCGAGCGGGCCCTGGAGCTGTCCACCGCCGACGGCTGCGTGGTGATCGCCGACGAGGAGTCGACGGCGAACCTGCGCTGGGCGGGCAACGCCCTGACCACCAACGGCGTCACCCGGGGCCGCACCCTCACCGTGATCGCCACGGTCGACGGGGCCAAGGGCACCGCGTCCGGCGTCGTCTCGCGCTCGGCGGTGACGGCGGACGACCTGGAGCCGCTGGTGCGGGCCGCCGAGGCCGCGGCGCGCGCGGCCGGGCCCGCCGAGGACGCGCAGCCCCTGGTGACCGGCGCCCCGGCCGCCCCGGACTTCATGGACGGGCCCGCCGAGACGTCCTCGGCCGTCTTCGCGGACTTCGCGCCGGCGCTCGGCGAGGCCTTCGCCCGCGCCCGGGCGGGCGGCCGCGAGCTGTACGGCTTCGCCAACCACGAGCTGACCACCAGCTACCTGGGGACGTCGACGGGCCTGCGGCTGCGCCACGACCAGCCGAGCGGCACCCTGGAGCTGAACGCGAAGTCCCCGGACCGCACCCGCTCGGCCTGGGCGGGCCGGGCCACGCGCGACTTCAAGGACGTCGACCCGGCGGCGCTCGACGAGGAGCTCGCGCAGCGCCTGGCCTGGGCTCAGCGGCGCGTGGAGCTGCCCGCCGGGCGCTACGAGACGCTCCTTCCGCCGACCGCGGTGGCCGATCTGCTGATCTACCAGCTGTGGTCGTCGGCGGCCCGGGACGCGGCGGAGGGCCGCACGGTGTTCTCCAAGCCGGGCGGCGGCACCCGCGTCGGCGAGCGGCTCGCCCCGCTGCCGCTCACGCTGCGCAGCGACCCGAACGAGCCGGGCCTGGAGGCGGCGCCCTTCGTGCTCGCGCACGCCTCGGGCGACGACGCGTCGGCCTTCGACAACGGCCTGCCGCTCACCCCCACCGACTGGGTGCGCGACGGTGAGCTGAAGCACCTGATCACCACGCGGCACAGCGCCGCCCTGACCGGTCTGCCGGTGGCCCCGGCGATCGACAACCTCATCCTTGAGGGCGGCTCGGACCGCTCCCTGGACGAGATGGTCGCGGCCACCGAGCGCGGCCTGCTGCTGACCTGCCTGTGGTACATCCGCGAGGTCGACCCGGCGACGCTGCTGCTCACGGGCCTGACCAGGGACGGCGTGTACCTGGTGGAGAACGGCGAGGTGGTCGGCGAGGTGAACAACTTCCGGTTCAACGAGTCGCCCGTGGACCTGCTGTCGCGGGCCGGTGAGGCGGGCCGTACGGAGAAGACGCTGCCGCGCGAGTGGGGCGACTACTTCACCCGGGCGGCCATGCCCGCGCTGCGGGTCCCGGATTTCAATATGAGTTCGGTCAGCCAGGGCGTATAACCTCGTAGACCGCACCCCTGAGGTGCACGTACCGATTCACTCCCGAGGAGACAAGAGACCTGTGACGGACATCGTCGACGAGCTGAAGTGGCGGGGACTGTTCTCCCAGTCCACCGACGAAGAGGCACTGCGCAAGGCGCTCGCGGACGGTCCCGTCACGTTCTATTGCGGCTTCGACCCGACCGCGGCCAGCCTGCACGTCGGGCATCTGGTGCAGGTCCTGACCGTGCGCCGCCTCCAGCTCGCGGGCCACCGCCCGCTGGCCCTGGTGGGCGGCGCCACGGGGCAGATCGGCGACCCGCGCCCGACGGCCGAGCGCACCCTGAACGACCCGGAGACGGTCGCGGGCTGGGTGGGCCGCCTGCGGGCGCAGATCGAGCCGTTCCTGTCCTTCGAGGGCGAGAACGCCGCGGTGATGGTGAACAACCTGGACTGGACCGCGGGCATGTCCGCGATCGAGTTCCTGCGGGACATCGGCAAGCACTTCCGCGTGAACAAGATGCTCACCAAGGAGTCCGTGGCCCGCCGCCTGGAGTCGCAGGAGGGCATCAGCTACACCGAATTCAGCTACCAGCTGCTCCAGGGCATGGACTTCCTGGAGCTGTACCGGCGCCACGGCTGCGTGCTGCAGACCGGCGGCTCCGACCAGTGGGGCAACCTCACGGCGGGCATCGACCTGATCCACCGCCTGGAGCCGGACGCGGCGGTGCACGCCATCGCCACGCCGCTGATGACCAAGGCGGACGGCACCAAGTTCGGCAAGACCGAGGGCGGCGCCGTCTGGCTCGACCCGGAGATGACGACGCCGTACGCGTTCTACCAGTTCTGGCTGAACGTGGACGACCGGGACATCTCCCGCTACCTGCGCATCCTCTCCTTCCGGACCCGCGAGGAGCTGGAGGACCTTGAGGCGCAGACGGCGGAGCGTCCGCAGGCACGGGCGGCGCAGCGCGCGCTCGCCGAGGAGCTGACGACGCTGGTGCACGGCGCCGATCAGTGTGCCGCCGTGATCGCCGCGTCGAAGGCGCTGTTCGGCCAGGGCGACCTCGCCGATCTGGACGCGGCGACGCTGGCCGCGGCGCTCTCCGAGCTGCCGCGCGTGCAGGTCGCCGAGCCGGGCCCGGTCGTGGACCTGCTCGCCGAGGTCGGCCTGGTGGCGAGCAAGTCGGCCGCGCGCCGCACGGTCAAGGAGGGGGGCGCCTACGTGAACAACGTGAAGGTGCCGTCCGAGGACGCCGTCCCGGCCCGCGAGGACCTGCTGCACGGGCGCTGGCTGGTGCTGCGCCGGGGCAAGAAGAACCTGGCGGCGGTGGAGGTCACGGCCGGCTGACCCCGGTCGTCCACGGCTGACCTCAGCCGATCAGCCGTACGCGGCAGACCTCAGCCGTACGCGACGGAGGGGCCGGTCCCTGCGGACCGGCCCCTCACGCGTGTCCGCCGCGGCGTCACGTCGTCTGTCTATTGCCCTTGACGGCCTTGTACAGCATGTCGCCCACCGCCACGACCACGAGCGCCGCGCCGAGCTGGAGCGCGTGCCGTCCCCAGTCGATGCCCTTGGTCTCGTCGATGCCGAATCCCGCGGCCATCCAGTTGCCGAGCACGCCGCCGATGATGCCGAACACGGTCGTCAGCCAGAGCGGACTGTGCTGTTTCCCCGGCAGGATCGCCTTGGCGAGCAGGCCGAGCACAAAGCCCACGATGATCGCCCACAACCAGCCCATAGCTGCCTCCTCAAGCGGCCCGACATGAGCATTACGCTCAGTGTCGGTCCATCCTCCGTACGGCGCATGTCGGGCTCCGCCATACGTGGCGCGACGCACCCGGAACGAGGAGGCGAGGCCGGACCCGGTCTACGCGACTGCGCAGGTGCGGCGTAACGTGTGAAGGGTCCAGGCCGGGGAGGGCCTGGCGCGAACGGGCAGGCGGTGGAATGTGATGCGGAAGCAGAACGACGCTCAGGTCTTCCGGATCACAGGGGCCAGGCAGGGCCTCGCGGACGACGTGCGGGGCCGGCAGCGGCGCTATGTGATCTCGATGTCCGTCCGCACTGTTTCGGTCATTGCCGCCGCGGTGCTCTGGAACGTCGAACGGCACGTCGCGCTCGTCGCGCTGGTGCTCGGAATACTGCTGCCGTACGTCGCGGTGGTGATCGCCAACGCCGGGCGTGAGAACGCCCCTTCGCTTCCGTCAACCTTCGTACCGGCACCGTCGCGGCCGATCCTCGCCGCCCCCGCACCCGTCGACCGGAGCGCGGAACCCGTCCCGGAGGACCCGTCGGGTGCCGCCCGCGACGAGCCGCGCGCGCCGTCACGGGAACAGGGCTGACCGACGACGTTACGCCAAGCTCAAGAAAAGCTCAGATCAATCATGTAGTTCCGGTGCCAGGCGGCCGC
This sequence comes from Streptomyces sp. NRRL B-1347, assembly GCF_000720325.1. Classification (GTDB taxonomy): domain Bacteria; phylum Actinomycetota; class Actinomycetes; order Streptomycetales; family Streptomycetaceae; genus Streptomyces. The sequence continues at coordinate 47,735 of NZ_JOJM01000047.1, read as the reverse complement.
TTGGCCGTGACATACTTCGTACGCGCTCCGCATCCCCCGTCGGAGCGACAGACCGACGCCGGGCAGCTCCCCCCGTGGCTGCTCGGCGTCGCCTTGTTTGGGATGACTTACGTGATCGACGAAACCCCCGTCTGCTCCGCCAAGGGCTGCCGTGCGGCCGCCGTGTGGGTGCTTGCCTGGAACAACCCCAAGCTCCACACCCCCGAGCGCCGCAAGACCTGGCTGGCCTGCGAGGACCACCGCGAGCACCTGTCCCAGTTCCTCGGTGTGCGGGGCTTCCTCAAGGACGTCGTCACGCTGCCGGAGTGGGACGCCGCGCAGGGCTCCGGGGACGGTCCGGCGGCCTAGCGCCGGGCGCGGGGCGTCAGCCGCCGATCGCCGACATGGGGCGCTCGGGCTGGAGGAACGACGGGTCGTCCAGACCCGAACCCGCCTTTTTGCCCCACATCGCAAGCTTCCAGATGCGGGCGATCTCGTCGTCCGTACTGTCGTCCGCGCGCAGGGCGGCGCGCAGGTCGGTCTCCTCCGTGGCGAACAGACAGGTGCGGACCTGTCCGTCGGCGGTGAGCCGGGTGCGGTCGCAGGCCGAGCAGAAGGGACGCGTCACGGAGGCGATCACGCCGACGCGGTGCGGTCCGCCGTCGACGACCCAGCGCTCCGCGGGTGCGGAGCCGCGCTGCTCGGTGTCCTCCTCGGTGAGGTCGAAGCGGGTGCGCAGCGAGGCCAGGATGTCACCGGCCGTGATCATGCCGTCGCGCTTCCAGCCGTGCTGGGCGTCCAGGGGCATCTGCTCGATGAAGCGCAGTTCGTAGTCGTGCTCGACGGCCCAGGCCAGGAGGTCGGGGGCCTCGTCGTCGTTGAGCCCCGGCATCAGGACCGTGTTGACCTTCACGGGGGTGAGGCCCGCGGCGCGGGCGGCTTCGAGGCCTTCGAGGACGTCGCGGTGGCGGTCGCGCCGGGTGAGGGTCTTGAAGACGTCCGGGCGCAGGGTGTCCAGCGAGACGTTGACCCGGTCGAGGCCCGCGGCCTTGAGGGCCTTCGCGGTGCGCTTGAGGCCGATGCCGTTCGTCGTCAGGGACGTCCTGGGGCGCGGTTCGAGGGCGGCGCAGCGCTCGACGATGCCGACGAGGCCGGGGCGCAGCAGCGGTTCGCCGCCGGTGAAGCGGATCTCTTCGATGCCGAGGCGGGTGACCGCTATGCGGATCAGGCGGACGATCTCGTCGTCGGTGAGGAGGTCGGGCTTGGCCAGCCACTGCAGGCCTTCTTCCGGCATGCAGTACGTGCACCGCAGATTGCACCGGTCGGTCAGTGAAACCCGCAGATCGGTGGCCACTCGGCCGTACGTGTCGATGAGCACGTGGGCCCCCTCCCCGGTCCGGATCGGTGGTGCGTCTCTGTAGTACGCCCTTTGACCATGAGCCTACGTGACGGGACTGACATCGACAGAGGCCGTTTCCACAGGACGGACGCGGCCGCGTCGTAGGGATCTACGACGCGGCCGCGCGACGGCTTCGGGTCAGTGGGCGCCGGTGCCCGTGAGGGAGCGCACCTCCAGCTCCGCGTACTTCTCCTTGTCGGGCTCCTCCTTGGAGAGCATCGTGCCGAGCCAGCCGAGCAGGAAGCCGACCGGGATGGAGATGAGGCCCGGGTTCTCCAGCGGGAACCAGTGGAAGTCGACGCCCTTGAACATGGAGGTCTTCGCGTTGCCGGAGACCACCGGCGAGAAGAGCACCAGGACGACGGCGGTGGTGAGGCCGCCGTAGATCGACCACAGGGCGCCCTGCGTGGTGAACCTCTTCCAGAACAGGCTGTAGAGGATCGTCGGCAGGTTCGCGGAGGCGGCGACGGCGAAGGCGAGGGCCACCAGGCCCGCCACGTTCAGGTCGCGGGCGAGGGCGCCGAGGGCGATGGAGACCAGACCGATGAAGACGGTCGCCCAGCGGGCGGCCTTGATCTCCTCCTTCTCGGTCGCTTTGCCCTTCTTGATGACGTTGGCGTAGATGTCGTGCGCGAACGACGAGGACGAGGCGAGGGTGAGGCCCGCGACGACCGCGAGGATGGTGGCGAACGCGACGGCGGAGATCGTGGCGAGCAGGATCGCGCCCCAGTTGGAGTCGGTGCCCCCCAGATGCAGCGCGAGCAGGGGTGCGGCCGTGTTGCCCGCCGGGTTGGAGTCGGTGATCTCCTTGGGGCTGATCAGGGCGGCGGCGCCGAAGCCGAGGGCGATCGTCATCAGGTAGAAGGCGCCGATGATGCCGATGGCCCAGTTCACGGACTTCCGGGCGGCCTTGGCCGTGGGCACCGTGTAGAAGCGGATGAGGATGTGGGGCAGGCCCGCGGTGCCGAGCACCAGGGCGATGCCGAGCGAGATGAAGTCCAGCTTGGACGTCGACGTGGCGCCGTACTTGAGGCCGGGCTCCAGGAAGGGCGCGCCCTTGCCGCTGTTCTCGGCGGCGGAGCCGAGCAGGTCGGAGATGTTGAAGTCGAACTTCAGCAGGACCAGGAAGGTCAGCAGGAGCGCGCCCGCGATGAGCAGGACGGCCTTGACCATCTGCACCCAGGTGGTGCCCTTCATGCCGCCGATGGTGACGTACACGATCATCAGGACGCCGACGAGCGCGACGATGCCGACCTTGCCGCTGTCGCTGGTGATGCCGAGGAGCAGCGAGACGAGGACGCCCGCGCCCGCCATCTGCGCGAGCAGATAGAAGATCGACACGACGATGGTGGAGGTGCCCGCGGCGGTGCGCACCGGGCGCTGGCGCATGCGGAAGGCGAGGACGTCGCCCATCGTGTAGCGCCCGGAGTTGCGCAGCGGCTCGGCGACGAGCAGGAGCGCCACCAGCCAGGCGACCAGGAAGCCGATGGAGTACAGGAAGCCGTCGTAGCCGAACAGGGCGATGGCGCCCGCGATGCCGAGGAAGGACGCGGCGGACATGTAGTCGCCGGAGACGGCGAGGCCGTTCTGGAAGCCGGTGAACTGCCGTCCGCCGGCGTAGAAGTCGGCGGCGCTCTTGGTCTGGCGGCCCGCCCACACGGTGATGACGAGGGTGGCGACGACGAAGATCGCGAAAAGGGTGATGATCAGCGGCCGGTGCTCGCTGGCCTGGCTGGCGGCGAGCACGGTGGCGTGGGTCTCGGGCACGGCCGTGGCGGTCGAAGCGCTCAGGGTACTCACGCGCCGCCCTCCATCCGGGACTTGATGGCGTCCGCGCGCGGGTCGAGCTTGGCGGCGGCGTGGCGCGAGTACCACCAGGCGATGAGGAAGGTGGTGAGGAACTGCGCGAGGCCGAGCACGAGCGCGACGTTGATGTTGCCGACCACCTTGGTGCCCATGAAGCCACCGGCGTAGTTCGAAAGCAGGACGTACACGAGGTACCAGGTGATGAACGCGATGGTGAGCGGGAACGCGAACGAGCGGTGCGCGGCGCGCAGTTCACCGAACTCCGGGCTCTGCTGCACTGCGACGTACTCCGCTGTGGAGGGCGTCGAGCGGGTGGGTTCTGGGCCGCCCTTCGACGGTGGCGGTGCGTCGGTGGCCACGGAGTCTCCTCGTGGTACGGGGGTGGTGGGGACGGATACGGAAGCGGTCTGGTCCATGTGCTCTGCTCTCGAAGTGACGCGGATCACGTGGGCCGAGGATGGTGATGTTAGGCCCAGGGGACGTGATCCGACAGGGGGTTGATATTGCGTCCGTGCACTGTTCAACGTCACGACGGCGCGCCCGGAGCGGCTCGAACGGGCGCTTTCCCGGCCTTTTGCAAGAAGTCATTGCTGGCCCGGGAGCACTGGGGATAGCTTCACCCTGCACAACTAGTCATGCACCTGGCACCACCCGTCAGCACCTGCCCGAGCACCAGCAGTGTTCGGGCAGTTCCGTATCCGGATGATGTGGAGAACCCATGGCTCATCTGCGCTCCTCGCGCTCTTCCCGGTCCAGACGGCTCACCCTCGCGCTGCCGCTCGGCGTCGCCCTCGCCGCGGCGGTCGGCTTCGGTCCGGGCGCGACGGCGGCCCCGCTCGACGCGCCCGGCTCGCCGGTCGCGCAGGCCGTCCAGGCGCCCGCTGCGGGCAAGCTGGCGTACGTCGTGAACACCCGCACCGACGCCAAGACCATCGCCTCCGTGAAGAAGGCGATCGCCGCGGCCGACGGCACGGTCGTGGTGACGTACCGGAAGATCGGCGTGATCGTCGCGCACTCGGCCAACCCGGACTTCGGCAAGCAGCTGCGGAAGGTGCGCGGCGTGCAGTCCGCGGGCGCGACCCGCACGGCCCCGCTGACGGCGGCCGGCACGACCGAGGAGGGCGCGCCCGCCTTCCTGTCCAAGGACCAGGTGGACCGGGCCAAGTCGGGCCAGCAGAAGGCCGGTTCGGGCAGGGCCGCGGCCGAGCCGCTGGAAGGCGACCAGTGGGACCTGCGGGCCATCGGCGCCGACAAGGCCGCGCAGATCAACCCGGGCAGCAAGAAGGTCACCGTCGGCGTCATCGACACCGGCGTCGACGACACCCACCCCGACCTCGCGCCCACCTTCTCCGCCAAGCAGTCCGCGAGCTGTGTGGGCGGCAAGGCGGACACCTCGCCCGGCGCCTGGCGTCCGGCGAAGAAGGAGCACTACCACGGCACGCACGTGGCGGGCGAGATAGCCGCCGCCCGCAACGGCATAGGCGTCGCCGGGGTGGCACCCGGCGTCAAGGTCGCGGGCATCAAGGTGGCCGACCCGGTCAGCGAGCTGTTCTACCCGGAGAGCGTCGTCTGCGCCTTCGTGTTCGCCGCCGACAACGGCATCGAGATCACCAACAACAGCTACTACGTGGACCCGTGGCTGTACAACTGCAAGGACGACCCGGACCAGCGGGCCATCCTCGACGCGGTCAACCGGGCCCAGCTCTACGCCCAGCGCAAGGGCACCCTCAACCTGGCCTCCGCGGGCAACTCCAACCACGACCTGGACGCGGACGAGATCGTCGACGAGTCGAGCCCCGACGACTCCACGCCGGTCAAGCGCACCATCGACCCGCACAAGTGCCTCGACGTGCCGACCCAGCTCCCGGGCGTCGTCACGGTCAGCGCGACCGGCGTGTACAAGGCCAAGTCGTACTACTCGACGTACGGCAACGGCGTCGTCGACATCGCGGCCCCCGGCGGCGACCGCCGCTACCAGAAGCCGACGGACACCCCGTCGAAGGACGGCGGCATCCTCTCCACGATGCCGGGCGGCGAGTACGCCTGGCTGCAGGGCACCTCGATGGCGTCGCCGCACGCCGCGGGCGTCGCGGCCCTGCTGAAGTCCACGCACCCCAAGGCGGGCCCGGCCCAGCTGCAGAAGCTCCTCAAGAAGCAGGCGGACAACCCGGGCTGCCCGGACAAGCCGTACGACCCGGACGGTGACGGCAAGGTCGACGCGGTCTGCAAGGGCGACAAGAACCGCAACGGCTTCTACGGCTACGGCATCGTCGACGCGCTCGACGCCGTGACGAAGAAGTGAAGGGGAGCACCTACGTGACCAGGCACTCCGCATCCTTCGGGCGCCGCGCGCTCGCCCTGCCGCTCGGCGTGGCCGTGGTGTCCGCGCTCGCCTTCCTGCCGGGCACGGCGTCGGCGCAGCCCGACGCGCCGTCCGCCCCCGCCGCGCAGGCGGCGAAGGCCGACGGTTCGGCCATGAGCTACGTCGTCAACGTCCGCAAGGGGCACGGCGACCGGACGTCGAAGTACGTCAAGAAGGCCATCGCCAAGGCGGGCGGGGACGTCGTCATCGCGTACGACCGGATCGGCGTCATCGTCGTGCACTCCTCGGACCCGGACTTCGCGAAGAAGATCCGCGGGGTCAAGGGCGTGCAGTCGGCGGGGGCCACGCGCACCGCGCCGCTGTCCGCGCAGACCAGCGACGACATCGACGCGGCGCGGCCGCTGTCCGCCAAGGAGGCCGAGGCCGCCGCGGGCACGGCGGCCGACGGCCAGGACGAGCTGGAGCCGCTCCAGTGGGACCTGCCCGCCATCAAGGCGGACCAGGCGCACAAGGAGTCCCTGGGCAGCCCGAAGGTGACGGTCGGCGTCCTCGACTCCGGAGTCGACGACACGCACCCGGACATCGCCCCGAACTTCGACAGGAACGCGTCCGCCAGCTGCCTGGGCGGCGTGCCCACGCAGAAGGACAACGCGTGGCGGCCGGTGGCCAAGGAGAGCGACCACGGCATGCACGTGGCGGGCACCATCGCCGCCGCGAAGAACGGCACGGGCATCACCGGTGTCGCGCCCGGCGTGAAGGTGGCGAGCCTGAAGGTGGCCGAGCCGGCGACCGGCCTGTACTACACGGAGGCCGTCGTCTGCGGCTTCGTGTGGGCGGCCGACCACGGCGTCGACGTCACCAACAGCAGCTACTACACCGACCCGTGGCTGTTCAACTGCCGTACGGACGACGATCAGCGGGCCCTGGTCGACGCGGTCGGCCGCGCCAGCCGGTACGCGGAGCGCAAGGGCGCCGTGAACGTGGCGGCGGCGGGCAACGCCAAGACGGACCTCGCCCAGGACGAGATCGTCGACAAGTCGAGCCCGAACGACACGACGCCGGTCGAGCGCACCATCAAGACCGCGGACTGCTTCGACCTGCCGTCGCAGCTGCCGGGCGTCGTGACGGTGTCCTCCACGGGCGCGAAGGGCCTCAAGTCCTCGTTCTCCAACTACGGCAAGGGCGTCATCGACATCGCGGCCCCCGGCGGCGACTCGACGGCGTTCCAGAAGCCGCAGCCGCCCGCCACCAGCGGTCTGATCCTGTCGACCCTTCCGGGCGGCAAGTTCGGCTACAAGGCGGGCACGTCGATGGCGTCGCCGCACGCCGCGGGCGTGGCCGCGCTCATCAAGTCGACGCACCCCAAGGCCTCGGCGGCCCGGGTGAAGGCCCTGCTGTACAAGCAGGCCGACGCGACGGCGTGCACCAACCCCTACGACATCGACGGCGACGGCAAGGTCGACGCGGTGTGCGAGGGGAGCAAGAACAAGAACGGCTTCTACGGCGTGGGCATGATCGACGCGCTGGACGCCGTGCGGAAGTAGCGAAGCAGCCCCTTACGGGAGCAACTGGGACCGCCGGGAGGCGGTCGGGGCCGGGCGGTTGCGGACCGCCCGGCCCCTCGCGAGAGGATGCCGCTCATGTACGCCTACCGAGACTCGTCATTCGTCCACGAAGGCCCCGAGCAGTGGCGCGCCGAGCCGGTGCGCCCGACGTGGCAGCTGGTCCTGCGGTTCCTGGTCACGGTGGTCGTGCTGCCGGTGTGGTGGCTGCTGCTGCTCGTCCTCGCCGTGGTGGCCTTCGTGATCGCCCTGTTCGCGGAGATCCTCACCGTGATCCCGGGGTTCGAGAGCGGCGCCGACCGCGTCATGGACCGGGTCCTGGGGCTGATCTCGATCTGGCCGCGCTGGACCGTGACCTGGCCCGAGCTGCGGCACGAGGGCGACGCCGCCTTCTACCGGGCGCGGGTCGACGGATATCTCGACACCTGGACGAAGCGGGCGTCGAAGCCCAAGGAGGACAAGAAGCCCAACCCGCCGACGGAGTGCGAGGTGCCGCTGCGCAAGTACCGGGGCGTGGGCGGCGGCTACGTGGTCGAGGCTGCCACCGCGCGCGGCTGGGAGCTGCGGCCCTCGGACCCCGCGGACGAGATCCGGCTGTGGTGGTCGGCGGCCTCGGAGCCCGGGGCCACGGGACCGACCCCGTAGTGCGGGCCTCGTACGCCTGGGCGGCGCTCGGTGGTGCCCCGGAGACGTTGGCGCACCTCTCCCCGGTGGTGCGCGACGACACCCTGATCGCGCGGCTTCCCGTGCGCGCCCTCGCGCGGGCCTGCGTCGGTGTCTGCGCGCTCGCGGCGGCCGAGCTCGCGGCCCTGCGCACGGGGCGGTCCGTACCGCACGCGCGCGTGGACGACGGTGCCGTGGCCGCCGCGTTCACCAGTGAACGGCAACTGCTCGTGGACGGGCGCGCGCCGGTCACCTTCGCGCCCCTGTCGCGGTTCTGGCGTACCGCCGACGGTTGGGTGCGGACGCACGCGAACTACCCCCATCACCGGGAGCGCCTGCTCGCCGCCCTCGGTCTTTCAGAGAGCGCGGCGACCGTGGACTCGGTGGCAGCGCGGCTCGCGGCGCTGCCCGGCGTCGAGATCGAAGACATGGTGTACGCCGCCGGTGGCCTGGCCGTCGCGCTGCGCACCCCGCGGGAGTGGGCCGCGCACCCGCAGGCCGCGGCCGTGGCGCGGCTGCCTCTCGTGGAGCGCGAGCGGCTCGACGGCGGCGCGCCGCGCACCCTGCCGCCGCTGTCCGACGGCCCGCCGCTCCCCTTCGGCCCGCTGCTTCCCGCGTCCGGGGTGCGCGTCCTCGACCTCACCCGGGTCATCGCGGGCCCGGTCGCGACCCGCACGCTCGCGCTGCTCGGCACGGACGTGCTGCGCGTGGACCCGCCGCACCGCCCGGAGCTACCCGACCAGCACGCGGACACGGGCTTCGGCAAGCGCTCCACGACCCTCGACCTCGGCGGCCGCGCGGGCCTGCGGACGTTCGAGGAACTGCTCGCCGGGGCCGACGTGGTGGTGACCGGCTACCGGCCCGGCGCCCTCGACCGGTTCGGGCTCTCCCCCGAGGCGCTCGCCGAGCGCCGCCCGGGTCTGGTGGTGGCGCAGCTGTCGGCGTGGGGCGCGCGGGGGCCGTGGGCGCACCGGCGCGGGTTCGACAGCCTGGTGCAGGTGGCGACGGGCATCGCCGCCCTGGAGGGCTCGCAGGAGCAGCCCGGCGCGCTGCCCGCGCAGGCCCTGGACCACGGCACGGGCTATCTGCTGGCCGCGGCGGTCCTGCGGGCGCTCACCGAGCAGCGCACCGACGGCGCGGGCGGCACGCGGGTGGCGCGGCTCGCGTTGGCCCGCACGGCGGCGTGGCTGACCGGAGCGGTGGACGGTGACGACACCCTGGGGTGCCCGACGGACGACGGGACAGCCGCCCACGGCCCCGCGGTCGAGTACGACCCCACGGACCGGCTCGCTCACACGGACAGCCCCCTCGGGCGGCTGCGCCACGCCCTCCCTCCGGTCGCCTTCACCGGCGGGCCGGTGAACTGGGCGCGCCCGCCGGGCCCTTGGGGCGCGGACGCACCCGTGTGGCGCTGACCAGGGCCCGGCGGGCGGAAAGGCAGCACTCCAGTTGTTTGCCCGGACTTGCCCCGGAGTGGGATGACTGGTGAAGATCGTGTAGTGACCATACGACCGTCCGTGGAAACCGGAGACTCCCTGGCGGCGGGCGCCCGCGCGGCGGCGGAAGGCGAGGCCTCGGGAGAGGCGGACACCGCCCCGCGCGCGGAGCGCCGTGCCGCGCGCCGCCGCCCGTCGCCGGGCCGGGCCCTCGCCCTGCTCGTGCTCGTGGCCGTCGCCGCGGTGGTACCGCTGTTCGGCCCCGCGGCCGTGCTCGACGGTACCGGCGAGGCCGAGGCGCCCGGCACGCAGGGCATCACGTTTCTGCGGACGGTCCTGTTCGCCGCGCTGTGCGTGCAGCTGGGCGAGGTGTTCCTGCGCCGCGTCGCGCGCCGTGTGCCCGGGGCGCCGATGGCGTCGGCGCCGCCCGCGTGGGGGTGGTGGGCGGCGGGCGCGGGCTTCGTCGCGGCACTGGGTCTCGCGTCGGTGGTGGCCAGCGGCAATCTGGTGCCGCAGCAGCCGTCGGACCTGGACGTCGGCGGCCTGTACGCGACGCGGGACGGCCGCCTCGCGCTCCTTGAGGTCAACGCGTTCGTCGTGGCCGCGCTGTGCGCGCGGACGCGCCGCCCGGACAGCGCGGTCCTGCCGCTGGCGGCGGTGGTCGTCGCGGAGGCGCTGCGCGCCCACCCGCCCACGGAGGACGCCGCCCTGGTGGGCTCCGGCCTGACCCTGGTCCATCTGACGTGCGCGGCGCTGTGGGCGGGCGGCCTGCTGTACGCGCTGCGGATCCTGTGGCGCTGGCGAACGTCCGCCCCGGAGGCGGCCGTTGCTGTACTGGGTCTCTACGCGCGCGTGGCCGCCGTCCTGTTCGCCGCGATCACCGCGACCGGGATCCTCAGCACGCTGCGCCGGATGCCGCCGGACACGGTCGCCGACCAGCTGACGACGACCGCGTACGGCCGCACGATGCTCGCCAAGCTGCTGCTCGTGGCCGTCGTCGCCGTCCTCGCGCTGCTCGCCCGGCGCCGGCTGAAGCGGCACTCCGGAGGCGACAGGACCGCCGCCTACACGCCCGCGCGCGCCGAGGTGTTCGTACTCGGCGCGGTGGTCGCCGTGTCGGCGCTGCTCACCGCCGTGCCGCTGCCGATCCGCTGGTGAGGACGGAGCGGGCCAGGAGGGCCTGGGCCGCCAGATAGGTGAGCATGATCCAGAAGTCGGGCCGCGGGGCCTGCGGCCAGTCGGCCACGTCGGTCGCGATGAGCGTGTCCGACAGCAGGAACAGCGCGCCGCCCGTGGCCGCGGTGAGACCCAGGGTGGTGGCGCCGCCCGCCATCGCCGTGAGGAGCAGGCTGTAGCCCGCGACCGGGATCCGCATGTCGGCCGGCAGGTCGGGCCAGAGCAGCGCCACGGTGACGCCGAGCGCCGCGCCGTAGGCGAGGACCAGGCCCGCGCCCCGGGCCCGGGGGTGGCCGGTGCCGTGCCGCCGGAACAGGGCGAGGTAGCAGACGTGGCCCGCCGCGAAGGACACCATTCCGGCGAGGAACGCGGGGTCGGCGTCCGCCAGGAGGAGGGTGTCGCCGCCCCAGCCGAAGGCCAGCGCTGCCACGAGGAGGCGGGGGCCGCCGCTGAACACCACGTAGAGGGCCAGCGTCGGCATGAGGAGGGGCTTCAGGACGGTGTGGGCGAGGTCGGAGCCGGCCGCGACGCCTGCCAGGTCGCCGAGCGCGGCCAGGGCGAAGGCGGCGAGGGCCCAGGGGGCGTAGCGGTTCCGCCCCGCGGAGGTCTCGTCGTCGCTGCGGGGCGGTGTGGGCTGTGCCCACCCCTCCCCAAGCTCTCGGCTCCGCTCGAGCGGGGGATGCCCCACTCGCCCTGCGGAACGATTGCCCACAGGGGAGACGGGGCGTGGGCGCGTCGTCATGCCGCGCGCTCCGGCGTCCTCTGTTCCTGTCCGACGGCCGGAACCTTCACTTCCGGTGGTGGTGTCGGTTGCCAGCCCGGGCCCCGGAACAGGTGGCCCGCTCGCGCTCGCCAACTCGTCGCCTTCCTCAGGTCCTTGGCGATGGCCGCGTACTCGTGGGTGGCCACGCGCAGGGGGTTGTACGTGGTGATGTCCTTCGTCAGGCCGTAGACGGGGCGCTCCGTCTCCGGGATCCAGGAGCGGAAGATCCGGTCCCAGACGATCAGGATGCCGCCGAAGTTGCGGTCCAGGTAGCCGCCCTGGGACGCGTGGTGCACCCGGTGGTGCGAGGGCGTGTTGAAGACGTACTCGACGGGCCGCGGCAGCTTGCCGATGCGTTCGGTGTGGACCCAGAACTGGTAGACCAGGTTGGCCGACGAGCAGAAGGCGACGGCCGCCGGGTGCACGCCCAGCAGGATCATCGGCACGTAGAACGGCCACACCGTGAGGGACGTCCACGGCTGGCGCAGCGCGGTCGTCAGGTTGAACTTGCGGCTGGAGTGGTGCACCACGTGGCAGGCCCACAGGATGCGGATGACGTGGTGCCCCCGGTGGGACCAGTAGTAGAAGAAGTCCTGCGCGAGCAGCATCAGCGGCACCGTCCACCACAGGACGGGCACGCGCAGCGGCGTCAGGGCGTACAGCGCCGAGTAGATCGCGACGATCGGGACCTTCCACAGCAGGTCGAAGACGAGGCTGCCGAGCCCCATGGTGACGCTGGTGGCCGCGTCCTTCGTCTCATACCCGGCCGCGTCCTCGTCGGGATGCACGCGGACGCTCACCATCTCGACGACGGTGAGCAGCACGAAGGCCGGGATCGACCAGAGCACCACATCGGGCAGGTTCGGGGACGACATGCCGTCACCGTAGGCGCGCTCCCGGGTCGCTGCCTAGAGGTTGTTACCGACAAGTATTACCGTCGGTACGCGCGGAGTTGTTGGCGATCTTCGCCATTGCCCCGCGGGCCCCGGTCACACTCCGGCCGCTCCGAGGAGCGCTCCCGCCGCATGGGTCACCGCCATCGCGAGGGCCCCGCCCAGCACGTTCCTGAGGACCGCGGGACGTGCCTTCGCCGCGCCCAGGCGGGCGCTCGCCAGGCCCGTGAGGGCGAGCGCCGCCAGGACCGAGACGACGGTGACGGGCAGGCGCCAGGAGGCGGACGGCAGGACGATCGCGAGCAGCGGGAGCAGGGCCCCGACGGTGAACGCGAGGAAGCTCGCCCACGCTGCGTGCCAGGGGTTGGTGAGCTCGTCGGGGTCGATGCCGAGCTCCACGCGCGCGTGGGCGCGCAGCGCGTCCCGCTCGGTGAGCTGCTGCGCGGCCTCGCGGGCCACGGCACGGCTGAGCCCGCGCTCGGCCAGGAGGTCGGTCAGCTCCGCCAGTTCGGCCTCCGGCTGCTCGCGCAGCTCGCGCTTCTCCTGGGCCAGGGCGGCCTTCTCGGAGTCGCGCTGGGTGGACACCGACACGTACTCGCCCGCCGCCATGGACATGGAGCCCGCGAGCAGGCCCGCGAGGCCCGCCGTCAGGAGGGTGCCGCGGTCGTCGGTGGCCCCGGCGACGCCGACGACGAGGCCCGCGGTGGAGACCACGCCGTCGTTGGCGCCGAGCACGGCGGCCCGCAGCCAGTTCAGGCGCGACCCCAGGGCGCCGCCGTGCGCTTCCTCATGCGTGGCTTCCGTCACAGGGGGAGCATGGCACCGCCCGCGTCACCAGACGCGGACCGACCCTCCCGGGGCGAACACCGGACTCGTGGCGTCGGCCGGAGGCTCCTTGAGGGGTTCGGCGAGCTCCGCGGCCGTGGGGCCGACCTCGGCCGCGAGGGCGTCGAGGCGCTCCACGTCGAAGCCGTACACGCGCGCGGCGTTGCCGCCGACCATGGCCGCGACCTCCGCGCGCGGCAGCCCCGCGTAGGCGGCGCGCAGGCCCTCCCTGGAGTACGGGTACGTGCCCTCGTCGTGCGGGTAGTCGCTGCCCCACATGACCTTGTCCAGGCCGATGCGCTCCCGCAGCGCCGCCTCGTGCGGGCGCATGAAGCTCGCGCCCACGAAGCAGTTCTCCCGCCACACCTGCGACGGGCCCTTGCCCATCTGGCCCGCGAGCCCGGCCCCGAACTTGGACTCGGCGGTGTCCGTCCGCGTCGCCGCCGCGACCAGCCGCCCGTGGTAGTAGTCCAGCATCTCCAGGACGCCCGGGATCCAGCCCGAGCCCTGTTCGGTGAGGACCAGGCGCAGGCCGGGGTGGCGGCGGAAGGCGCCGCCGAACATCAGGTGCCACAGCGCCCGGTGCGAGAACCACGTCGTCTCGACCATGAACACCGCGCGCGCCGCGGGCTCCTCGCCGAGCGGCGGCGACGCCGAGCCCGCGTGGTGGTTGACCGGCACCCCGAGCTCGGCGCAGACCGCCCAGATCGGGTCGTACACGCGCGCGTGCAGCTCGGGCAGGCCCGAGCCCGGCGGGGTGCCCGGGAGCAGCAGGCCGCCGGTGAGTCCCGCCGTGACCGACCGGCGGATCTCCTTGACGGCTTCGTCGACGTCGTTGAGGAGGATCTGGAAGACGCCCGCGCGGCGGCCCCGCGCGGCCGCGCAGAAGTCGGCGAGCCAGCGGTTGTGGGCGCGCAGGCCCGCCCAGCGCAGCGCGTACTCCTCGCGCGTCGGGGCGGGTGCCATGAGGGACGCCGAAGGGAAGAAGGGCGGGATGGTGTTGGGGAAGACGACCTCGGCGACGATGCCGTCCCGGGCCAGCTCGGCGAGCCGGCGCTCGGAGTTCCAGTTGCGGTCGGCGGTGTCGGCGAGGAGGTCCTCGTGCGGATTGACGTACGTGGCCGCCCAGGCGTCGAAGTCCTCGTGGTGGCGGGACTCCAGGTACGGCTTGTAGTCGAGGAGGTCGGCGCCCGCGTGGCAGTCGGCGGAGATGACGGTGTAGCGCTCGCTCTCGGTCATGGGTTCACCCCTAGCGTCGGGAAGTCGTGGCCGGTCAGCCAGTGGCGGCCGACCTCGCGCGAGCGCGCCCAGGAGGCCCTAACGGCGCCTTGGTCGGGGTCCTGGCCCAGGTCGGCGGGGGTCGGCCCGATGCGGCGTGCCAGCGGGGCGAGCCGCGCGGTGTCGAAGCCGAACACCTCGGCGGCGGCGAGGCCGAGGATGCGCCGGGTCTCCGCCACCGGGATGTCGTGGAAGGTCCCGCGCAGCCACGCGCGCGTGTCGGGCCAGGTGCCCTCGGGGTGCGGGAAGTCGCTGCCCCACAGGATGTTGTCGACGCCGATCTCGTAGCGCTGGGCGAGCTCGCGGCGCTTGGTGTTGGTGGCGCAGACGAACACCTGCCGGTCCAGGTACTCGTGCGGCGGGCGCGTCAGCTCGGCGAACGGCGACAGCTTCTTGCCGCCGTGCGCGCCCAGGTAGAGGCGGTCCATGAACCACAGGAGGTTCGGCAGCCACCAGCAGCCGGACTCCGCGACGCCGAAGCGCAGCCCCGGGTGGCGCTCGAACACCCCGGACCACAACAGGAACCACAGGGGCCGCGCGGGCCACCACGTCACCTCGGAGACGTAGATGCCGAGGTGGTCGCCGTACTCGTGCCGGGGCGCGGCCCCGGAGTGGGTCAGCACCGGCATCGCGCAGGCGGCGGCCGCGGCCCACACGGGGTCGTAGCGGCGGTCGTGGTAGGGCGCCTTGTCGACCCACATGGAGGGGATCAGCAGCGCGCCGAGCCCCGACTCCTTGGCCCGGTGGACCTCGGCCACCACCCGGTCGGCATCTCCGGTGACGGGCAGCAGTGCCACGCCGCAGTGCCGCTCGGGGTGCTCGGAGACGAAGTCGGCGAGCCAGCGGTTGTGCGCCTGCGCGCCCGCCATGCCGAGGTCGGGGTCCTGGTCCCCGGAGAGGCCGAGGCCGACCCCGAAGGGCGCGGCGGTCCTGCTGTCGACGGCGTCGGCGTCCGGGAAGACGACCTCGGCGGCCACGCCGTCGCCGTCCAGCTCCTTGATCCGCTGCCCGGCGTCCCAGCCGCCCCTCAGGCCCTCTTCGTTGTCGCTGAACCACTTCGCGGCGAAGGCCTCGTTGCGGATGCCCAGGCGGGTCATCTCCTCGCGGCGCCGGTCGCGCCCGGCGAGGAAGTCGTCGAAGGCCCGGTGGTGGCGGGCCTCCAGGTAGGGCCGGTACTCCTCGGTGGGGAGCCCGGCGTGGCAGTCGGACGAGACGATCAGGTACGGGTCGGTGGCGTCGTCCACGGCGCACCCCTTCAGTCCAGGATGAAGCTCTCCAGGTAGTCCGGCGCGGAGCGCTCCAGCATCGACTGGGAGCGCGCCCTGATCTGCCGGTCGGTGTGCTCGCTCGGCGGCAGCAGCCAGAAGCGGTCCGCCCTGATGCCGTCGGCGACGAAGTCCGCGACCTCCTCCACGGGCGTGAACCGCACCTCGTGCCCGGCCGCGCGCATCGCCGCCTCCCACTGGTCGAGGCTGCGGTAGGGGGTCTTGCGGGGGCGGGTCTTGGCGTACCGCTCGGGCCGGTTGCGGTGGGCCTCCCACAGGCCGGTGCGCAGCATGTGGGGCCCGGGGAAGAGCACGGACGCGCCCACGCGCGCGTGCTCCGCCCGCAGATGCGCGTACAGGGACTCCGTCATGGTGACGACGGCGGCCTTCGTGACCGCGTACACGGAGGCCGTCGGCAGCGGCGCGACGCCGCCGTCCCCGGAGGACGTGTTGACGACGTGCCCCGGCTCTCCCCCGGCGATCATCCGGGGCAGGAACGCCTGGATGCCGTGGAAGACCCCCCACACGTTGACTTCGAAGGCCCACTTCCAGTCGTTCGGCTCGTGCTCCCACATGCGGCCCTCGGCACCCGAGCCGACCCCGGCGTTGTTGCACAGGACGTGCACCGCGCCGAACCGCTCGTACGCGTCCTCGGCGAGCGCGTGCACCTGCTCGCGCACGCCGACGTCGACCACGCGCGCGTGGACCGTCGCCCCGGCCGCGCGCAGCCCGTCCGCCGCCTTTTGGAGGGCGCCCTCCTCCACGTCGGCGAGCACCACCGTCAGGCCCTCCGCCGCGAACCTGCGCGCCAGGGCGAGCCCGATGCCGCCGGCCGCGCCGGTGACGACGGCCACCTGTCCCGTCGCGAGCTCCATCAGGCGCTGCCCTCCGGAGGCCCGTCGAGCACCTGCCGGGCGTCGTCGTAGCGCTGGTGCGCGTACGGCAGGAGCGCCTCGGCGCTGACCCGCTCGACGACGGTGCCCCGCTGGTCGCTGGTCTTCTCGCCGAGGGTGATCTCCACCAGGCGGTGCACGGGCAGGTCGGCCACCGGGTCGTACATCGACTCGCGCAGGACCACGTCCCCGGTGATCCGCTCCAGCTTGCGGACCTTCTCGTTCCGTACGCAGTGGACCAGGACCGGCTCGGCGTCGAAGCCCGTGCCGTCCACCGCGGGCAGGAACTTGAAGTAGAAGTCGGTCCTGCGCGTGGGCTCCGGCAGCGGCAGCGGGCCGCTGACCCCGCCGCGCACCTCGACGAACGCGATGCCGTGCCGGGCGAGCGCCGCGCGGACGACGAGGCCGTCGCGCTCGACCGTGACCTCGCCGAGCTTCTTCGGCTCGCCGAACACCTCGCGGCCGCCGATCAGGGCCCGCTCGTGGGTCATCGGCATCACCAGCGGGTACCAGCCCGCCACCGCGCCGTGCTCGGCGGCGACGGCGACCGACCCCGCGCCCAGGGGGTAGCCGGGCAGCTCGACCTTGCTGATGGTGACGCGCACCAAGGGGCGCGCGGTGGGCTTCAGGGGCGGCGGCAGGACCGCGGCGACCGCGTCCGGGTCGCTCTCCCAGAGGGCCACCACGCCCGTGGACCAGATCTCCGGGAGCCGTGCGTGCGCGGCCCGTGCCGCGGTGAGCTCCGCCTCGGTGCGCGCGCCGTAGCGTACGCGTGCCATGTCGTACCGCCCTTCGTTGACGAACCGTCAGAGGTGTGCGGCGCCTTGCGGGAGGTTCTGTAACACAGTTACAACAGACCTCGTGAAGGGTAAAGAGACGCGGACCCACCTGGACCGGGAACAGGTCCTCCAGGCCGCGGCGGGCCTCGTCAAGCAGCACGGACCGCGCGCCCTGACCATGCGCAAGCTCGCCGCCGAGCTCGGCACGGCCGTGACCTCCATCTACTGGCACGTCGGCAACCGCGAGTCGCTCCTGGACGCCCTTGTCGAGCGCACCCTCGCCGACCTCGGCGAGATCCGGCCGCGCGGCCGCACCCCCGCGCAGCGCGTGGTCTCCGTCGCGCGCGCCCTGCGCCACCAGCTGCGCGACCACCCCCATCTGGTCGCGATGGTCCACGAACGGGGCCTGACGGACCGCATGTTCCTGCCCGCCCAGCGGGTCCTGGTGCGCGAGCTGCACGCGGCGGGCCTGCGCGGCGCCCGCGCGGCCGACGCCGTGCGGGCCGTGCAGGTCCACGTCGTCGGCCACGTCCTGGTGGAGCGCAACCGCGAGCGCGCGCCCGTGCAGCGCCCCGGCGAGCACCAGCTGTGGGACGCGCGCACCTCCGACGCCGACCCCGCGCTCGCCCGCGCCCTCACGCGCCCCCTCGATCCGGAGCGGCTCTTCACCCTTTCGGTCAGGGCCCTGGTGACGGGTCTGCTCGGCCCGCCGCCGTGACGCGGAGGGCCGCGCGGCCGGGGCACGTCGGTGGCCCACGGGCGTGACTGTCAGTCGTGGCCCGTATCCTCATGGACCATGCTCGAAGACCGCACGCTCGCCGCGTCCGCAGACTCCTGGCCGACCGCCTACCCGTCGGGGTACGCGGTCGTCGACGTGGAGACCACAGGGCTGTCCAGGGACGACCGGATCATCTCCGCGGCGGTCTACCGGCTGGACGCCCGGGGCGAGGTCGAGGACCACTGGTACACGCTGGTGAACCCGCAGCGCGACCCGGGCCCGGTGTGGATCCACGGCCTGACGAGCGACCAGCTCGCCGACGCCCCGCTCTTCGCGGACATCGCCGAGGAGTTCGGCGAGCGGCTGCGCGACCGCGTCCTCGTCGCGCACAACGCGGTCTTCGACTGGTCCATGATCGCCAGGGAGTACGCGCGCGCGGAGCGCACCGCGCCCGTCCGCCAGCGCCTGTGCACCATCGCGCTCTCCAAGGAGCTCGGCCTGCCGCTGCCCAACCACAAGCTGGAGTCGCTCGCCGCGCACTTCGGCGTGGTCCAGCGCCACGCCCACAACGCCCTGGACGACGCGCGCGTCCTCGCCGAGGCGTTCCGCCCGAGCCTGAACGCGGCGGCCGGCGCCGGGGTGCGCCTTCCGCTCCTGGAGTGCCGCCCGCTGACCGAGTGGGTCGACGGCTCGGCCCGCATCGGCCGCCAGGCCACCGGCTCCCCCGCGTACGAGTCGGGGTACCGCGCGCAGAATTGGCGCGCCTCCCGCAAGCGCCCGGCCTGCCCCCACCCGAACCCGGGGCGGTACGAGGAGGGCAAGCCCCTCAAGCAGGGCATGCGCGTCGCCTTCTCCGGCGACACCTCCGTGGACCGCGAGCTCCTGGAGGACCGCGCCTTCGAGGCGGGCCTGCACATCGCGACGAGCGTGTCCCGGCTCACAAGCCTGCTCGTCACGAACGACCCGGACTCGGGCACGTCGAAGACGACGAAGGCGCGGGCGTTCGGCACGCCGGTCATCGACGAGGCGGCCTTCGGCCAGCTGCTCCAGGACGTGGCCCCGGCGGACGGCACGGCCGCGGGTGCCGCCCGCGCCGCGGAGCCCCCGGCGTCAGACGGGTGATTGCCGGGCGACTCGCCCGCCCGCCGCTCGCCCCGCACCGCCGCCGGGTCCCACCCTGTGGCGCATGGCACGTTGCGAGGTCTGCGGAAACGACTACGGCATGTCCTTCGAAGTCCACGCGCAAGGCGCGGTGCACGTCTTCGACTGCTTCTCCTGCGCCATCCACCGCATGGCGCCGATCTGCGAGCACTGCCGGTGCCGCATCATCGGGCAGGGCGTCGAGGCCGACGGGCACTGGTACTGCGGGGCGCACTGCTCGCGCGCGGAGGGGCGGGTGGGCATCGTCGACAAGGTGTGACGGCCGACGCAGGTGCGGCGGCAGACGTACGCGCGGCCCCCTGAAGGCTCCTGAAGCTCCCGGTGGCCCTTGAAGCTCCCCGAACCCCTTGAAGCCCTCGACGGGACCCTCCCGTCGGGGGCTCCGTCGTACACAGGTACCGTCAAGGGCGTGTACCGCTTCTTGTTGTCCCGCCAGTGGGTGATCCTCACTCTCATCGGGATCGTCCTCATCCCCGTGATGATCGAGCTGGGCTTCTGGCAGCTGCACCGGCACGAGGCCCGCGTGGCGCGCAACGACAAGATCGCCCGGGTCATCGACGCCGAGCCGGTGCCCGCCGAGCGGCTCACCGCGCCCGGCCGCGAGGTACCGGACTCCGCCGTCTACCGCCGGGTGACGGCCGAGGGCACGTACGACACCAAGCACGAGGTCGTCGTCAGGCGCCGCACCAACTCCGACGACGAGGTCGGCTTCCACGTCCTGACCCCGCTCGTCCTGCGCGACGGCAAGGTGCTCCTGGTGAACCGGGGCTGGATCCGCGCCGACGGCCCGCAGACCGCCTTCCCCAAGATCCCCGCCCCGCCCCGGGGCCGGGTCACCGTCACCGGCCGCCTGATGGCCGACGAGACCTCGGCGGCCAGCGGCATCAAGGACGTCCGCGGCCTGCCCGACCGCCAGATCATGCTGATCAGCAGCGGCCAGCAGGCCCACGCCCTGGGCAAGCCGGTGCTCGGCGGCTACATCACGCAGACCGCGCCGGACAACCCCGACAACTCCCCGCAGCTCGTCGCCGCGCCCGACCACAGCAGCATCGGCGCCCACATGGCGTACGCGATCCAGTGGTGGCTGTTCGCGGCGGGCGTGCCGGCCGGGTGGATCGTCCTGGTCCGCCGGGAGGTGCGGGACCGGCGCGAGGCGGCGGCCGCGGAGCAGGCGACGCCCGAGGCGGCCGCGACGGCCGCCTGACGCGCCTTCGGCCCGCCCTTCGCCGACGCCGCGCCGCCCACCGGGCGGTTCCTAGTCCCCGCACCTCTCCCACGGGTCCGGGGTGCCGTGCGAGAGCACCAGGCCGTACGAGTCCACCAGCTCGCAGTCGTTCTGCTGGGTCCACTGGTAGGCCAGGACGGACCAGACGGCGACCGCGACCACCGCCACCACGCCCGGCACGCTCCAGCGGGACCCTCCCCCGGGCCCGCCGCCGCCCCCGCCGCCGGGTGGCGGCCCCTGCGGCGGCTCCTCGGGAGGCTCCCAGCCCGGGCCGTCGTAACCGCGGGGCCGCCATCCGCCCTCGTTGTTTGGCATGCTCACGAGTATTGCCCAGGGGCGCCCCCGCGTCCCGCGCTCGGACGAAGCCGGAAGGGGCCAACCGCGCGCGGCCGGGCCCCGGTTGCCCCCGCCGCGACGGACCGGATTGGCGACTCCACGAACCGGGAAGCCGTCCCCCGTGCAGCGACCCATCGAGGACTACGCCCTCATCGGCGACCACCAGACCGCCGCCCTGGTGGCGCGGACCGGCTCCATCGACTGGCTGTGCCTGCCCCGCTTCGACTCCGCGGCCTGCTTCGCCGCGCTGCTCGGCGAGGACGAACACGGCCACTGGCGCATCGCGCCACGGGGCGCCGACACCTGTTCGCGCCGCGCCTACCGGCCCGACACGCTCGTCCTCGACACCGAGTGGGACACCCCGGACGGCACGGTCCGCGTCACCGACTTCATGCCGCAGCGCGACCGCGCCCCGGACCTGGTGCGCGTCGTCGAGGGCGTCGAGGGCGAGGTGACCGTGCGCAGCACGCTGCGCCTGCGCTTCGACTACGGCTCGGTCGTGCCCTGGATGCGCCGCTCCCACGGCCAGCGGGTGGCGGTCGCGGGCCCCGACGCGGTGTGGCTGCGCGCCGAGCCCGACGTCCGCGCCTGGGGCCGCGCGCACGCCACGCACGCCGAGTTCACCGTCCGGGCGGGCGAGCGGGTCACGTTCGTGCTCACCTGGCACCCCTCGCACGAGCCGCGTCCGCCGCTCATCGACACCGAGCGGGCGCTGCGCGACAGCGTCGACGACTGGCGGGCCTGGGCGGCGCGCTGCCGCTACGAGGGGCCGCACCGCGACGCCGTCGTCCGCTCCCTGATCACGCTGAAGGCCCTCACGTACGGCCCGACCGGCGGCATCGTCGCCGCGCCCACCACCTCCCTGCCGGAGGAGATCGGCGGCGTCCGCAACTGGGACTACCGCTACTGCTGGCTGCGCGACTCCACGCTCACGCTCGGCGCGCTGCTCACCGCCGGGTACCGCGAGGAGGCCGAGGCGTGGCGCGACTGGCTGCTGCGCGCGGTCGCGGGCAACCCGGCGGACCTCCAGATCATGTACGGCCTCGGCGGCGAGCGGCGGCTGCCCGAGGCGGACGCAGGATGGCTACCGGGGTACGCGGGCTCGGCGCCGGTGCGCCTCGGCAACGCGGCCGTGTGCCAGCGCCAGCTCGACGTGTACGGCGAGGTCGTCGACTCCCTGTGGCTCGCCCGGCACGCGGGCATGGCGACGCGGCCGCACGGCTGGCGCATGCAGCTCGCGCTCATGGAGTTCCTGCGGAAGGTGTGGCGCGAGCCGGACGAGGGGCTGTGGGAAGTGCGCGGCCCGCGCCGTCAGTTCGTGCACTCCAAGGTGATGGCCTGGGTCGCCGCCGACCGCACCGTACGCAGTCTGGAGGAGCGGCCGGACCTCGACGGCGACGCGGACCGCTGGCGGCGGCTCCGCGACGAGATCCACGACGAGGTCTGCGCCCGCGGCTACGACGCGGACCGGGGCACGTTCACGCAGTCGTACGGGTCCAGGGAGCTGGACGCCGCCGTGTTGCTGATCCCGCGCGTGGGCTTCCTGCCGCCCGACGACCCGCGCGTCCTCGGCACCATCGACGCCGTCCGCGAGGACCTCGGCACCCGCGAGGGCTTCGTCCGCCGCTACAGCACCGACGGCGTCAAGGTCGACGGGCTGCCCGGCCACGAGGGCGTCTTCCTGGCCTGCTCGTTCTGGCTCGCCGACGCGCTGCACCTGGCCGGCCGCACGAAGGAGGCCCGCGCGCTCTTCGAGCGGCTCCTGGACCTGTGCAACGACGTGGGGCTGCTGGCCGAGGAGTACGACGCGGCGGAGCGCCGCCAGTTGGGCAACTTCCCGCAGGCGTTCAGCCACGTGGGTCTCGTCACTACCGCCTTTTCCCTGTTCGGCCCGGACCCGGGCACGGCAGGATAGGACGCATGGATCTTGGCCTGAACAACCGTGTCTACGTCGTCACCGGCGCCACCCGCGGCCTCGGCAACGCCACCGCGCGCGCCCTCGTCGAGGACGGCGCGAAAGTCGTCCTCACCGGCCGCGACGAGAAGACGGCCGCCGCCGCGGCCGCGGAGCTCGGCCCGAACGCCGTCGGCGTCGGCGCGGACAACGCCGACCCCGCGACGCCCGCCCGGCTCGTCGCCACCGCCCGCGAGCGCTTCGGCGGCTTCGACGGCATCCTCGTCAGCGTCGGCGGCCCGCCGTTCGCCTTCGCCGCCGACGCCACGGACGAGCTGTGGCAGGCGTCGTTCGAGTCGGTGTTCCTCGGCGCGGTACGGCTCGCGCGGGCCGCGGCGGCGGAGCTCGGCGAGGGCGGCGTCATCGGCTTCGTCCTGTCCGCGTCCGTGTACGAGCCCATCCCCGGCCTGACCATCTCCAACGGCCTGCGCCCCGGCCTCGCCGGGTTCGCCAAGTCCCTCGCGGACGAGCTGGGGCCGCGCGGCATCCGGGTCGTCGGGGCGCTGCCGGGGCGCATCGACACGGAGCGCGTGCGCGAGCTGGACGGGCTCACCGCCGATCCGGAGGCGTCGCGGCACGCCTCCGAGTCGGGCATTCCGCTGCGGCGCTACGGGGCTCCGGAGGAGTTCGGGCGGGCGGCCGCGTTCCTGCTGTCGCCCGCGGCGTCCTACGTCACCGGGGTGATGCTCCCGATCGACGGCGGCGCCCGCCACAGCTTCTAGCCCCGGGCTCCGGCTGCCGTCCCCGGCCCCGCCGCTACCGCGGCGGGATCTCTCCCACCCTCCCACCCGTGCCACCCAAGCCACCCGGCCGAGCCCCGGCCTAGCGGCTCGCACGCTGTCGTCCGGCTGACAGGTCAAGCCCGTCCGGCGTTTGAGGACGAGGCGCGGAGCGCCGAAAAGGGCGGGGGCGCGGGGGCGGCAGCCCCCGGATCGGGAAGGGGCGGGCCTGGGGCGCACCGCGAGGGCTAGCTCACCCGTTCCGGGCCGTGTTTGGCGGCGCGGAGCTGGACCGTCGCCGGGAGGCGGGCCAGGCCCGCCGAGTCGCGGGCGTGGGCCAGGGCCTCCAGGCACAGCCGGTGCAGCGCGTCCTCCGGCACCGCGTCGGGCTCCAGGACGAGCCCGACCCGCGCCTCGGGCGCGTTGCGCCGCCCGGTCAGCAGGACCCGCGCCCGCCCCACCCCGTCGAGCGCGGCGGCCTCGCTCTCCAGCGCGCTCTCCAGCGCCCGGCCCCGCAGCAGCGCCCCCTCGCCGTCCCCGGTCTCGACCAGGACCTCCGCGAGGCGCCGCCGCCGCAGCTGGGCGGTGAACCACCACAGCGACAGGAGCACGAGCGCGGCGAGGACTCCGATGACGGTGGGCCACCACCAGCCGCGGTCCCGCCACCGGGTCCGGTCCGCGGCGCTGAGCAGCACGTCGTGCCGCCCGTCGTGCACCCACCAGGACGGCGGCCCGGCGCCGAGACCGACGGCGAGGACGGCCCCGCCGAGCACGACGAGACCGAGGCCGACGAGGCCGAGCAGAACGCGGTTCACCGTACGCGGCATGGCGCGTTCACCCCTTCTTTCCGGGCCGGGCGACGTGGACGGAGAGCGTGGGCGGGCTGCCGAGCCCGAGTCCCCGGATGCCGTCGGCCAGCGTCCGGTCCAGGTCGCCGCGGACGTCGTCGAGGGCGCGGAAGTGCGACTCGGCGCGTACGTCGACCTTGGTCCTGGTCATGCGGACCCGGACCGACCGCACGCCCGCCACGTCCAGGGCCCGGTCGCGCAGCACGGTCGCGGCGGCGGCGCGGTCGAGCCCGGCGCGCACGTCGGCGTGCCCGCGCCGCATGGGCAGGACGGCCCGCAGCCCCGGCGTGGCCGCGAGCAGCAGCAGCCACAGGCCGACGGCCACCGCGCCCGCGGCACCGGCGAGCACGGCCGTGCTGTCCAGCGGCCGTTCCGCCAGCTCGCGTGCGAGGTCGCGCCGCCAGCGCATCGCGGGATGGTCGGCCCGTACCGCCACGACGTCGTACAGGAGAAGCCCGGAGCCGCCGAGGACCAGCAGCGCGAGGAGCGCGGCGGGCACGCGGCGCGCGGACCAGAAGCGGGGGGTCCCGTCGTCGCCGGGGGCCAGGGTGGGGTGCGCTTCGTAGGAGGCCGCGGACGTCCACTGCTCCGGCCCCGCCGCCGGGTCCGTGCCGTCCGGGGCCCGCTCGACGACGGGCGCGGGCCGGGCCGGGCGGGGGCCCTTGTGGGCCTCGTGCGGATCGTGGGGCTCGCTCATCGGGTCCTCCCCTGTGCCGCGGCCCGCGCCTGCGCCGAGTGCAGCCGCTCGACCTGGACCGCCACCTCGGGCACTTCCATGCCCGCCAACGCCTCTACCCGCTCGGTGACGTGACGACGCACGGCCGCGCACTGGCCGCCGATGTCACTGGGGTAGTCCAGCTCCAGGCTGATGTGGACGCGGGCGGCCCCGGACGGGGCCTCCCCGGCCCGCGCGGAACCGTGTCCGCGGGCCAGGACGCTGACCGTGGCGTGCGGCGGAGCGGCCCCTTCGGGCAGCGTCCACAGCGCTTCCCGCGCGGCCCGTGCGGCGATCTTCGCGATGACGCGGTCGGCGATCCGGGTCGCGCCGCGCTCGGCGGGCGCGACCTGCCCCACGACCTCCGCCGCCACCGCTCACCGCCGCCGGTCGCCGCGCGGACGGAAGAAGTCGCCGGGTTCCAGGTCCCCTTCGAGGAACCGCCCGGCGACGAAGCCGATGGCGCCCAGGGCGGCCACGAGCAGGAAGGCCCCGAACCCGCCGAAATACCCGGCGAAGCCCAGGGCCATTCCGGCGATCATGCCGATGACGGCCATGCTCATCGTGCGCTCCTTCGCTCCTGCGCGGGTGCTGTTGAGGCTGTTCCCGCTGGTGACGCCCCTGACTCCGAACGGTGCGGGCCGCGGGTCGCGCGCGGGGCGCCGCGCGCCGCCCGTGGCGTGGGGTCCGCGCCGTGCGCGCTACTGCAGCCGGGGCTGTTCGTCGTCCTCGTCGTCCGGCAGCTTCACGTCGCTGACCGCGATGTTCACCTCGACCACTTCGAGGCCGGTCATGCGCTCGACCGCCGCGATGACGTTCTCCCGCACGGCCCGCGCGACATCGGCGATCGACACGCCGTACTCGACGACGACCTCCAGGTCGAGGGCCGTCTGCACCTCGCCGACCTCGGCCTTCACTCCGCGCGTGACGGACTTGGAGCTGCCGGGCACCCGGTCGCGCACGGCCCCGAAGGTCCGGGCGAGGCCGCCGCCCATCGCGTGGACGCCGACCACGTCACGGGCGGCGAGTCCGGCGATCTTCTCCACGACGCCGTCCGCGATGGTGGTGCGCCCGCGGGTCGACGGGTCACCGCCGCCGCGCCGTGCCGACCCGCCCCGGCCCCCGGACTCGTCGGGCGAGTCGTGTGCGCCCTTGTCGAGCGTCTGGGGCGTCCTGTGCTCTGAGGTGTCGGTCATCGCCGCGGTCCTTTACGACAGGGGATCTGCTCCTCGAACCACACTAAGCGCGGCCTCGCGCCCGCGCGCCAGGGATGCGGCAGGCTGGAGCGATGACGGGTGACGGATGGGCGTCGGCGGTACGGCGCCAGCTGGGCCTCGGCCGGGTGCTGCCCCTGGGCGGGGCGGGGGACGGCGCGTGGTTGACGGAGGCGGCGGCCGCGGCGGTGCTGCGCCGGGCGGCCGAGCGGGTGACGGGGGCGCGTCTGACGTCCGTGCGCGTGGCCCTGGCCGATCCGGACGCCGCGTGCGCCCCCACGGTCCCGGCGCCGCCGAGCGCGCTGCCGCCGGGGCCGCTGCGGATCAGCGGGGAGGTCGCGGCAGGCACGGCCGAGCCGCTGCCCGCGGTGGCGTCCCGGCTGCGCGCGGCCCTCGCGACGGCCGCGGCGGACCGGCTCGGTCTGGTGATCGCGACGGTGGACCTGCGGGTCACGGCACTCTTCGACGCGCAGGACGAGCAGGACGGGCAGGACGGGCAGGACGAGCCCAGCGGGCCCAGTGGGCCCGGTGGGCCCGGTGAGCCCGGTGGGCCCGGTGAGCCCGGTGGGCCCGGTGAGCCGCATGAGCAGGACGAGCCGCCGGGCCCCGCCGAGGACTCCTCCACCAACTCGCCCGCGGACTCCCCCGAGGACCGGATCGCCCGGGCCGTGCTCGCCGTGCCGGGGGTGACCCGGCTGACCGGCGCCTTCGGCGGTCTGGGGCGCGCGGTCCAGGTGCGGGAGCACGAGCCGCCGGACTCCCTGCCGCGCCGCCACGTCCAGGTGGAGCTGGCCGTGGCGGCGCACCCGCGGGCCCTGGACGTGGCCCGCGCGGTGCGTGCGGCGGTGGGGGGCGCGCTGTCGGACCGGCCGTCGGTCGCGGTCCTGGTGACGGCGGTCGACGAGCCGGGGCAGGACGGCGCGCACCCGGACTAGGCGCCCAACTCCCTTACCAAAAGGGGCAGTTGCTCAGTCGCCGAGCCCGGCGAGGTCCCGCAGCCTGCGGGCCTGGGCCGCGCGCTCGGCGGTGCGCTGCTCCTCGTACGAGCGGCCGGTGACGCCCTGGAGCAGGGCCTTGGTCTCGATGACCGCGTCGCGCGGGGCGGCGAGCAGTGCGGCGGCCAGGTCCCGCGCGGTGCCGTCGAGCTGGTCGCCGGGCACGACGATGTTGGCGAGGCCGACGCGCTCGGCCTCGTCCGCGTGCACGAAGCGGCCCGTGGCGCAGATCTCCAGGGCGCGCGCGTACCCGACGAGGGAGACGAGGGGGTGCGTGCCGGTGAGGTCGGGCACCAGGCCCAGGCTGGTCTCGCGCATGGCGAACTGCACGTCGTCGGCGACGATGCGCAGGTCACAGGCCAGCGCGAGCTGGAAGCCCGCACCGATCGCGTGCCCCTGCACGGCGGCGACGGACACGATGTCGCTGCGCCGCCACCAGGTGAACGCCTCCTGGTACTCGGCGATGGTCGCGTCGAGGGCGTCGTCCGCACCGCGTGCCAGATCGAGGAACGACGGCTCGCCGTCGAAGCCCTCGGGCGTGAACGCCTGCCGGTCGAGCCCCGCGGAGAAGGACTTGCCCTCGCCGCGCAGCACCACGACGCGGACGCTGCCGGGCAGCGCCCGTCCGGCCTCGGACAACGCCCGCCACAGCGCGGGCGACTGGGCGTTGCGCTTGGCCGGATTGGTGAGGGTCACCGTGGCCACGGCGTCCTCGACCGTGAGGCGTACGCCGTCCTTGTCGAGAACCGGTGCCGCCGCGCTCTGTCGGCTGTCGGGCGAAGCCATCAGTGCCTCCGATGGGTGCAGTCGTCGGTCGGGACGCCTGGGGGCGCCCCTAAGTGACTGCACAGTAACCACCCGGCCGGACGAACGGCCGACCGGGTGGTCACCCTCGGGCCACGAGAGCCGCGGACAGCGGCGGGTGTCAGACGGAGGCGGCCTTCTTGCCTCGCGTCGCACCGCCGCGGCCGCGCAACACGACACCCGACTCAGTGAGCATCCGGTGCACAAATCCGTACGAACGGCCGGTCTCTTCGGCCAACGCCCGGATACTCGCACCGGCGTCGTACTTTTTCTTCAGGTCTGCCGCGAGCTTGTCGCGCGCGGCGCCGGTCACCCGGCTGCCCTTCTTCAGAGTCTCGGCCACCCGTGCCTCCTCATGGGAAGTGCGCTCTGGACTTCTCATGATCACCCCTACCGAGCCTCCTGGCCACCCATTCGGCAAGGTCCATGTGACTTGATTCGCAGTGCGGAAGCGGGCCGTCACGAGCGGAATTAACGATTCCGCACGCTTCGATCCATACCGCCGAATGGGTTCTGCCAGGAAGCGGCAGGTCAGAGGCGTGCCCGGAGAACGGGGGCGCACCGGCCGCGCGCGGCCGCGAAATACGTGTATCGCACATCTCGGTATGAGGACGTCTCACACAGATGAAGGATCACGGATCGGCCGAATGATCCATACGGAGTGGATCAGTGATTCGATCATGCCCGCCGGAACCATCTGGAGCGGTGCACGTCAAGAGGGCCCCCGTCGGACGTGCCGGCGAGGGCCCCTGGTGGACGTCAGGCGAGGGCGACGAGGTCCGCGTAGTCCGCGCCCCACAGGTCCTCTACGCCGTCCGGGAGCAGGATGATCCGCTCCGGCTGGAGCGCCTCGACGGCGCCTTCGTCGTGCGTGACGAGGACGACCGCGCCCTTGTAGGTGCGCAGCGCGCCGAGGATCTCCTCGCGGCTGGCCGGGTCGAGGTTGTTGGTGGGCTCGTCGAGGAGGAGCACGTTCGCGGACGAGACGACCAGGGTCGCGAGCGCGAGCCGGGTCTTCTCACCGCCGGAGAGGACGCCCGCGGGCTTGTCGACGTCGTCCCCGGAGAAGAGGAACGAGCCGAGCGTCTTGCGCACCTCGACCAGGTCGAGGTCGGGGGCCGCCGAGCGCATGTTCTCCAGGACCGTGCGGTCGGGGTCCAGGGTCTCGTGCTCCTGCGCGTAGTAGCCGAGCTTGAGGCCGTGGCCCTCGATGACCTGCCCGGTGTCGGGCTTCTCGGCGCCGCCGAGGAGCCGGAGCAGGGTGGTCTTGCCCGCGCCGTTGAGGCCGAGGATGACGACGCGCGACCCCTTGTCGATGGCCAGGTCGACGTCGGTGAAGATCTCAAGGGAGCCGTACGACTTCGAGAGTCCCTCGGCCATCAGCGGGGTCTTGCCGCACGGCGAGGGCTCGGGGAAGCGCAGCTTGGCGACCTTGTCGCTCTGGCGCACCTCTTCGAGGCCCGCGAGGAGCTTGTCGGCGCGCCGCGCCATGTTCTGCGCGGCGACGGTCTTGGTGGCCTTGGCGCGCATCTTGTCGGCCTGCGAGTGCAGGGCGGCGGCCTTCTTCTCGGCGTTCTGCCGCTCGCGCTTGCGGCGCTTCTCGTCGGACTCGCGCTGCTGCTGGTAGAGCTTCCAGCCCATGTTGTAGACGTCGATCGTGGAGCGGTTGGCGTCCAGGTAGAACACCTTGTTGACGACCGTCTCGACGAGGTCGACGTCGTGGGAGATCACGATGAAGCCGCCCCGGTACGTCTTCAGGTAGTCGCGCAGCCAGACGATCGAGTCGGCGTCCAGGTGGTTCGTCGGCTCGTCCAGGAGCAGCGTGTCCGCGTCCGAGAACAGGATCCGGGCCAGCTCGATGCGGCGGCGCTGACCGCCGGAGAGCGTGTGCAGGGGCTGGCCGAGCACGCGGTCGGGGAGGTTGAGCGCGGCGGCGATGGTGGCGGCCTCGGCCTCGGCGGCGTACCCGCCCTTGGTGAGGAACTCCGTCTCCTGGCGCTCGTACTGCTTCATGGCCTTGTCGCGGGTGGCGCCCTTGCCGTTCGCGATGCGCTCCTCGTTCTCCCGCATCTTGCGGAGGAGTACGTCGAGGCCGCGGGCGGAGAGGACGCGGTCGCGGGCGAGCACGTCGAGGTCGCCGGTGCGGGGGTCCTGCGGGAGGTAGCCCACCTCGCCGGAGCGGGTGATGGTGCCCCCTGCCGGGGCGCCCTCACCGGCCAGGCACTTGGTGAGCGTGGTCTTGCCCGCGCCGTTGCGGCCGACGAGACCGACGCGGTCGCCCTTGGCGATACGGAACGTCGCGTTCTCGATGAGGATGCGGGCACCGGCACGCAATTCGATACCGGAGGCGGTGATCACGGTCAGACTCCTGGGCGGGTAAGGACGGCGGAAGCGGGCGGAAGACAGGGCGACATGCGCGCGCGGGGCGCGCCGCTGAGCCGTCTAATGCAGGAGGAGAATGGCCATAGGGCAATTCTACCGGGGGTCTGCAACCGATTTTCCGCCGCTCCCGGGCAGCCCGGTGCCCAGCGGGGTTCAGCGCCCGCTGGCTTCGGCCGGGGCGCGGCCCGCCCGGCGGACCGTCCCGCGCGCGGGTCCAGTGGGTCCGACCGCTGTCGCTGTGGCCGTCGTCCACGCGCGCGTGGACGACGAGGTGGTCTCCGTAGGGGGCCGGTCGCGCATCCCGGGCCGCGGTGACGGGGCGCCGTCACGGGCCGGGCCGGGTCGCCCGTTTGGACCTCTGTCCGGCGCCGGGAGGCGGACGGCGTACCAGGATGAAGTGGCCGGAGGCCCGCGTGGCCGGATCCCGGCGCAGGGCGGCGGGACGTCGTCCCGGACGCGAGGCAGAGGGTGGTGCGCCCATGCAGTTCGACGACGACGCGAACCTGGACACCTCCGAGGTGCAGGACGTGCGCGGCAGCCGCATTCCGGGCGGCCGGGCGACCGTCGGCGGCGGCATCGCCGGGATCATCGCGCTGTTCCTCGGCCTGTTCTTCGGCGTCGGCCCCGAGCAGCTCGGCCTGAGCGACTCCGGTGACGAGCCCGCGGTCTCGTCCTCGTCACTCGCGCAGGTCCAGCAGAGCTGCCGCACCGGCAAGGACGCCAACGCCAAGGAGGACTGCCGGATCGTCGCCGTGGTCAACAGCGTCCAGGACTACTGGCGCCAGGAGTTCCCGCGCCGCCAGGGGCAGTACGCGCCCGCGCGGACCGTGTTCTTCACCGGGCGCGTGGGCACCGCGTGCGGCGCGGCGTCGTCGGCGGTCGGCCCGTTCTACTGCCCCGGCGACCGGCAGGTCTATCTGGACCTGGGCTTCTTCAACGAGCTCCGGACCAAGTTCGGCTCCAGCGGCGGGCCGTTCGCGCAGGCGTACGTCGTGGCGCACGAGTACGGGCACCACGTGCAGAACCTGATGGGCACGCTGGGCCGCGCCCAGGACGGGCGGACCGGCGAGAACAGCAACGCCGTGCGGGTCGAGCTGCAGGCCGACTGCTACGCGGGCGTGTGGGCGCACAACGCCACGCGGACGCCCGACGAGTCGACGGGCAGGCCGCTGATCACCCGGCTCACGGACGACGACATCCGCGACGGTCTTGACGCGGCGGCCGCCGTCGGCGACGACCGGATCCAGGAGCGCTACCAGGGCCGGGTCACGCCCGAGTCGTGGACGCACGGCTCGGCGCAGCAGCGCCAGCAGTGGTTCTACCAGGGCTATCGCACGGGCGACATGGCGCAGTGCAACACCTTCCGCTGAGCGGCCCGCGGCGGCCGGGGCCGTTGTCGGACCCGGGTGCCATGCTGGGAAGCGCGTCACGGATACGGCTTCGGCCCGGCGAGCGGTGAGGAGCGAGCGACATGGCAGGCACGGTCAGGGGTCGGCCGAGCATCTTCCCGACGCTGCTGTACGCGGACGCGAAGGCGGCGATCACCCAGCTCACGGAGGCCTTCGGCTTCACCGAGATGAGCGTGTACGAGAGCGAGGACGGCACGGTCCTGCACGCCGAGCTCAGCTACGGCAACGGCGCGGTGATGCTCGGCTCCAAGGGCCACGGCGGCGTCTTCGCGGAGACGATGCAGGGCTCGGGACCGACCGGGATCTACGTCGTCGTGGACGACGTGGACGCCCACCACCAGCACGCCGTGGAGCACGGCGCGGACATCCTGATGCCCCCGACGGACCAGGACTACGGCTCCCGGGACTATCTGGCCCGCGACGCCGAGGGCAACGTCTGGAGCTTCGGTACGTACGCCCCCGAGACAGCCGGCTGACCGGCCCCCGCCGTCCGGGCCCGTGCCGGGGCGGGCGTCACACTCCCCCGGTGTGCACCTGGAACGCGGCGCGGCGCACGGCCTTGGCGAGGGCCGGGTCCGGGTGGGCCGCGGCGAGCGCGACGAGGACCTGCACGGTGCGCGGGTGGCCGACGGTGCGCACCTCGTCGAGCAGCGCGGGCACGGTGGGCTGCGGCGCGGACTCCAGGTGGCGCACGAGGAGTTCGGCCTCGCCGTGGTCGGCGACGGCGGCCGCCGTGTCGACCCACAGCCAGGTGGACTCCTCGCGGGTGAGCACCAGGTGGACGTCCTCGGGGTCGGTGCCCTCGTGCTCGGCGAGCCACAGCAGGGCGTAGGGCCGCAGCGAGGCCACGTCGGCGACGGCGCGCACGTCGGGCTCGGCCGGGGCGCCGACCACGCGCAGCGCCTCGAAGGCGAGCCCGCGCAGCAGGGCGTCCTCGCCCCGGGCGGCGTCGAGGAGTTCGGTGACGGCGCTGCCCGCGTCCCGGGCGGCGAGCCAGGCGCGGTACTCGGCGCGGGCCGCGTTCGGCCGCAGGCGGGCGCAGCCGCGGAGCATGTCCTCGGCGGACTGCTCGATGTTGCCCGCCGGGCTCTGCGCGGCCACGCAGATCTGCTCCAGCTTGACCCACACCGCCCAGCTGCCCAGGGGGGTGAGCGTGGCCTGGCCGTCCGCGCAGGTCAGCGCGTCGACGGCGGCCAGGGCGCGCAGGGCCCAGGCGAGCAGGTCGGCCAGCGGGACGTCGTGGGCGTCGGCCGGATCGGCGGGGCCCGGGTCGGTGGCGCGGCCCGGATCCTCCTGGGGGCCGTACGGGATCTCGCAGCGCTCCGTGCGCAGCTCGCGGACGCGCTGGTCGAGGAGGTCCAGGAGCTGCGGCACGGGCACGGGGCCCGCGGACAGCTGGAGGAAGGACAGCAGCTGCGGAACGGCCTCGACGGTCTCCGCGACGGTGGCGGGCGGCAGTTCGGCGGGCGCCGGGTGGACGAGCGACCAGGCGTCGAAGAGCGCGACCCAGCCGCGCAGGACGGCCGCGTCGTCCCGGTCCCAGGCGCGCAGCCGCCAGCCGGGGCGGGCGGCGGTGCCGTGCACCTCGACGAGGCCTGCGAGGCGGGCGGCGTCCCAGTCCGCGCGCAGCTGGTGCACCGTCACGTCCAGGTCCGCCGCGGCCCGTTCGGCGGCGGCGTCGGACAGGGCGCCGGTGGTGCCGGCCGGGGCCGTGGCCTGGGCGGTGCGGTCGGCGGCGCTGAGGCGGGCCGTGCCGGGCGCGGGACGCAGGGCGTTCTCGGCCCAGCGGGCGGCGCGGACGGCGCCCGCGAGGCCCGCGCGCGCCATGCGGGCGAGTTCGGCGGGCGCGGGGGTGCCCTCGGGGGGCGGAGGCGCGGGGCGACGCGCTCGGCGCTGGGTCACCGCGCCGGGGCCGCCGAGGGGACCGCGGCCTTGACCACGCTCGGCCTCCGCTCGCCTTTCGGCCCGGGGCGACGGGGTGCGGACGAGGTGGAGCCGGGAGTCGCGCGGGATACGGGACGTCACAGGAGCAGTCTTCCTGTTGACGGTCCGAAAACCCAAACGGAATCCCGGATGACCGCCCTGAGGACGGCGGCCGTGCGGTACGGGAGATTCACATGAGGGGGGTGAGGAAGCGGCGCAGCGCCTCTTCGTAGCGGGCCGGGTCGGCGTTCCACATGGCTCCGTGGGGCGCATCCGGAACGGTGTGCAGGGTCACCAGGTCGGGGCGGGCCGCGGCGAGGCGACGGGACAGGTCCCAAGGGGCGACGGTGTCGCCGGGGCCGTGCGCGAGGAGCGTCGGCACCCGCAGCGCGCCGGGGTCCGCGCTCTCCACCACGCGGTCGCCGCGCAGTCCGGTGCGGCCCTGCGCGGCGCGCACGGCGAGCGGCAGGAGCGGGGCGGGGGTGCCGCGCGCGGTGGCGAGGGCCCGCAGCGTGACCTCCCAGTCGAGCACCGGCGAGTCCAGGACGAGCCCGGCCACGCGGTCGCGCAGGGCGGAGTGCGCGGCGGCGCGCAGGGCCATGGCGGCGCCGGTGGACCAGCCGTGCAGGACGACGCTGCGCGCGCCGTAGCGCACGGCGTAGCGGATGGCGGCGTCCAGGTCGCGCCACTCCGTCTCGCCGAGGTGGCCGAGGCCGTCCGGGGGGCGCGGGGCGCCCGGGTCGCCGCGGTAGCCGAGGGCGAGGACCGGCAGCCGCTGGGCGCGCAGGAAGTCCAGGACGACCATGGGGTGTGCGCGGGTGGTGCCGAGGCCGTGCACGGCGATGACCCAGGTGTCGCGGGTGCCGGGCACGAACCACGCGGGCAGCGCGCCCAGTTCGCCGGGGATCTCCACGTCGGCGTGCTCGATGCCGAGGGCCGAGCGGGGGTCGCCGATGTGGACCTGCGGGGTGAGCCAGACCTTGGCGCCGGGCTCCAGGGTGCCGTGGGTGACCCGGTCCAGGCGGCGTACGACGGTGTCGGCCGGATGGGGGGACGCCTCGACGACCGGTCCGACGACGGCGTGGCAGTCGGGGCCCGTCAGGCCGTAGACGCCGGGGCGCCGGGACGCCAGGGAGCGGGTCAGGGCGACCTGGCCCGCTGCGGTGGCGTGCACGGTCAGGCGCTGCTCGGTGGGCAGGGGGCGGTTCGCCGGGGTCTTGAGGGCGGCGTCGCTGGCGTAGCGGCCCGCCGCGATGGCCGTCAGGGCGGCCGTGGTGGCGGCGGTCACGGCTGCGGCCGTTGCTTTGGCTGGGCGCACGGGTCCAGTGTCCGTGGGGGTGGGCGGTGCGGCCAGTGGGCGTGGGCCTCGCGGGTGCGCCCCGCCCCCCGGAACCGGGAGCTCCACCCCCAAGGCCCCGGTTCGTCGGCGCTTCGCGCCTCGTCCTCAGGCGCCGGACGGGCTTGTCTTTGCCTGCCCGTAATTGCTCAGCTTCCGGCCCGCCTCGCTCACCTGGTCAGCAGTCAGGAGAGAGGGCGTGCGGCCCGGTACCGCGCTGGCCGTCAGCCACAGGTGGCACATCCACTCCAGTTGGGCCGTGCGGTCGTAGGCCTGGGTGAGGGTGTCTCCGTAGGCGACGGTTCCGTGGTTCTGGAGGAGGCAGGCGGTGCGGTCGCGCAGGGCGTGGAGCATGTGCGCGGCCAGCTCGTCGGTGCCGTAGAGGGCGTAGGGGGCGACGCGGACCGGGCCGCCGAGGGCGCCGGTCATGTAGTGGACGGCCGGGAGCTCGGCGACGAGCGTGGAGACGGCGGTGGCGTGCACGGCGTGGGTGTGGACGACGGCTCCCGCGCCGGTGGCGCGGTAGATCTCCAGGTGCACGGGCAGCTCGCTGGTGGGGCCGAGGGTGCCGAAGAGGCGCTTGCCGTCCAGGTCGACGCCGACCGCGTCGGCCGGTCCGAGGCGGTCGTAGGGGACGCCGCTCGGGGTGACGAGGACGGTGTCCCCGACGCGAACGGAGACGTTGCCCGATGTGCCCACGACGAGGCCGTCGGTCACCGTCCTGCGCGCGGTCGCCACCAGTTCGTCCCACGCCCGGGCGACCTCCTCCCCGGCCGCGCCGCCCGCCGTGCCCCGTCCGTGTTCCTGCGGCTGCTCCTGTCGCTGCTCAGTCATGCCGTGATCCTGCCAGGGCGCGGCTCCGAAAGGACCGGTCCGGCAGCGGCCGCTCGCACGCGTACGCCCCGGCCCACGGGCCTCTTTGGGCTGATTGACCCCGATCGACACGCTTGGCAGACGAGGAAACGTTCTTAGGTGAATCTTCCAGTACTCTCTGGGGGATTTGTCACACACGTTGCCATCTGGGGGAAGAATGGCCCGTGATCACAAACCGTCCCGTCGTCGCGCCCACGCCCTCGCCGCCTCCGTCGCGGCCCTCGCGATCGGCGGGACAGCGCTCGCCGAGGTGCCGGTGTCGGCGGCGGGCAGGCCGCGGGGGCACGACGTGTCCTCGCACCAGAAGAACGTCGACTGGCCCGGGGCGAAGGCCAAGGGCGCGCGCTTCGTCTATGTGAAGGCCACCGAGTCCCACACCTACCGCAACCCCTATTTCCGCCAGCAGTACGACGGCTCCCGCGCGGCGGGGCTCGTCCGCGGCGCGTACCACTTCGCGCTGCCGCACCGGTCGTCCGGCGCGACGCAGGCGGCGCACTTCATGCGGAACGGCGGCCAGTGGACGCCCGACGGCTGGACGCTGCCGCCCGCGCTCGACATCGAGCACAATCCGTACGGAGGCCGGAAGTGCTACGGCCTGAGCAAGGCGAGAATGGTGGCCTGGATCAAGTCCTTCAGCGACGAGGTCAGGCGCCGCTCGGGCCGCATGCCGGTGATCTACACGACCACGAAGTGGTGGAACGACTGCACCGGCGCGAGCCGTGCCTTCGGCGGCCACCCGCTGTGGCTCGCCCGCTGGTCGGCCGCGCCGGGAACGCTGCCGAGCGGCTGGTCGTCCTGGACCTTCTGGCAGTACGCCGACCGCGGCAGCCTGCCGGGTGACCAGAATCTCTTCAACGGTTCGACGGCACAGCTCAGGCGGTTCGCACGGGGCTGAGCGGAATCCCGCGAAGGCCCCTCGGACGGCCTAATTCCGGGCCCGCGCCGGGCCCTCGCCGCCCCACCGGCGCGTGCTCCGGTGTATGCCGGAAGGACGTGGAGCGACACCTTCCCCGGGAGGGTCACCACCAGGCCCTGCCCAGTTCACTTTCCGTTCACTCAGGTTGCCTACGGTCCACGAGCCACTGACGTCCAACAGAAGCCTGGGTAAATGGAAAACATCACGCTTCTCCTCGGGATCGTGATCGTCACCGCTCTCGTGTTCGATTTCACGAACGGTTTCCACGACACAGCCAACGCGATGGCCACGACCATCTCGACTGGCGCTCTCAAGCCCAAGACGGCGGTGGCCATGTCCGCCGTGCTGAACCTCGTCGGAGCGTTCCTCTCCGTCGAAGTCGCCAAGACCATCTCCGGCGGCATCATCAACGAGGGCGGCCTGAAGACAGAGGTGATATTCGCGGCCCTGGTCGGCGCGATCCTCTGGAACCTGCTGACCTGGCTCCTGGGTCTGCCGTCCAGCTCCTCGCACGCCCTGTTCGGCGGCCTCATCGGCGCCGCCGTGATGTCCATGGGCTGGTCGTCGGTGAACGGCGGCACGGTCGTCACCAAGGTGCTGCTGCCCGCGATCGCCGCCCCGCTCGTCGCCGGCATCGCCGCCTCGCTCGCCACCCGGCTCACGTACCGGATCAGCAGCAAGACGGACGAGAAGGCGACCTCCAAGGGCTACCGCGCCGGGCAGATCGCCTCGGCGGGCCTCGTCTCGCTCGCCCACGGCACGAACGACGCGCAGAAGACCATGGGCATCATCACCCTCGCCCTGATCACCGGCGGCGTCCTGAACCCCGGCGCGAACCCCCCGCTGTGGGTCATCGTCTCCGCCGGCGTCGCCATCGCGCTCGGCACCTACCTCGGCGGCTGGCGGATCATCCGCACCATGGGCAAGGGCCTCACCGAGCTGGCCCCGCCGCAGGGCTTCGCCGCGCAGACCTCCGCCGCGACCGCGATCCTCGCCTCCTCGCACATCGGCTTCTCGCTCTCCACCACCCAGGTGTGCTCCGGCGCCGTGATGGGCGCGGGCCTGGGCCGCAAGGGCGGCGTGGTCCGCTGGTCCACCGCCACCCGGATGTTCGTGGCGTGGGGCCTGACGCTGCCCGCCGCGGGCCTGGTCGGCGCGGGTGCCGAGCTGCTCACCAAGCAGGGCGACTGGGGCGTCGCGGCCACGGCCGCGCTGCTCGTCGGCGGCTCCGCCGTCATCTGGTCCCTGTCCCGCCGCGAGCCGGTCGACCACACCAACGTCACGGCCGACGAGATCGGCTCCGCCCGCGACACCGAGCCCGCGGGGGTCGTGACCACCGCGATCGCCGCGGTCACGCCGCCCCCGGCCGGCCCGCTGGCCGCGGCCTCCGTGGCCGCCGAGCCGTCCGAGAACACCGCGTCCGTGGCGGACCCCGCCCGGCCCGCCACGGTCTAAGGAAGCAGCAGTATGAAGATCGACTGGGCAGCTCTCGGCTCCGTCTTCGGGGTCAGCCTCGTGGTGACCGTCGCCCTCGTGGGCCTGTTCACGCTCGGCGTCGTCGGCCTCTCCAAGCAGGAGCAGGCCCGCACGGCCGGCGGCGGCTCGGCCGCGCTCGGCCCGCGCGTGGGCGCGTACGCGTGCTTCGCGCTGTGCGCGGCGGCGGTGGCGTACGGGATCTACCTGATCGTCGTCTGACGACGGTCCGCATACGCAAGAGAAGGGGACGGCCCCCGGTGACCTCACCGGGGGCCGTCCCCTTCTCGCTGCCCTCGGGTCTTTCCCGCGGGGGCGCCGACGGCGCGTGGGCGTGGTCCTCGCAACACTGCCCCGTCGCAGGTCAAACGCGAGTTGACGGGCGCTGAGCGGCATGGTGGACTGCCGAGGCCAACTACGGCGGCAGCAGAGGAAGTCCGGTGCGAATCCGGCGCGGTCCCGCCACTGTCACCGGTCGGGCGCCACGCGCGCCCTCCCGGAAGCCAGGAACTCTCGCCGCCTGTCACGTCGAACCAGGGCGCGGACACCCTGAGTGAGGACACATCGCCATGCGCGGCCGACCGCCGTTCCCTGCCAGGGCTCCCTTCGGGCCGAGCGTTCCCCTTGGCGTCCAGCGCGAGACGGCGGGCTGAACCGATGCGTGCTGCCGATCGCGACTTCGCGTACGGCGCCGCCGCCGGACTCCTCGGTGACCTGCTGCTCGGCGACCCCCGCCGCGGGCATCCGGTCGCCGCGTTCGGGCGGGCGGCGGGCGCCGTCGAACGCGTCCTGTGGCGCGACCACCGCGGGTGGGGCGCGCTGCACACCGCCGTGTGCGCCGGGGGCGCCGTCGCCGTGGGAGCCATCGCCGCGTACGCCGGACGCCGCTCGCGGGCCGCGTCCATCGGTCTGACCGCCGCCGCGACCTGGGCCGTGGTCGGCGGCACCTCGCTCGGCCGGGAGGCCCGCGCCATCGGCGGCGCGCTGGCCGCGGGGGACGTGGACGTCGCCCGGGAACGGCTTCCGCACCTGTGCGGCCGCGACCCCGAAGCCCTGGACGCGGACGGGATCGCGCGGGCCGTCGTGGAATCCGTCGCCGAGAACACCTCCGACGCCGTCGTGGGCGCGCTGGTGTGGGGTGCCGTCGGGGGCGTGCCGGGGCTCGTCGGGTTCCGTGCCGTCAACACGCTGGACGCGATGGTCGGGCACCGGTCGGCCAAATACCTGCGGTACGGGTGGGCTTCCGCGCGCCTCGACGACGTCGCGGGCTGGCCGGGCGCACGGCTCACCGGTCTGCTCGCCGTCGCCGCCGGGGGCGCGCCCCGGCAGGCCCTGCGGGCGTGGCGGCGCGACGCGCGGCTGCATCCGAGCCCCAACGCCGGCGTCGCGGAGGCCTCCTTCGCGGGGGCGCTCGGGGTGCGGCTCGGGGGAACGCTGTCCTACGGGGGGCGGGTCGAGGAGCGGCCCGTGCTGAACGGGGAGGGACGGGAAGTGGTCGTGGACGACATCGATCGGGCCGTGCGGCTGTCCCGGCGGGTCGGATGGCTGGCCCTAGGAGTGTCGGTGGGCACGCACCTGGTGCGGACACGGCGGAAGAAGAAGGGGTGGACCCTGTGAGCGGCGGGCTGCTTGTCGCCGGTACGACCTCCGACGCGGGCAAGAGCGTCGTCACCGCCGGGATCTGCCGGTGGCTGTCCCGCAAGGGGGTCTCCGTCGCGCCGTTCAAGGCGCAGAACATGTCGCTCAACTCCTTCGTCACCCGCGAGGGCGCCGAGATCGGGCGCGCGCAGGCCATGCAGGCGCAGGCCGCCGGGGTCGAGCCGTCCGCGCTGATGAACCCGGTGCTGCTCAAGCCCGGCGGCGAGAAGTCGAGCCAGGTCGTCCTCATGGGCAAGCCGGTCGGCGAGATGAGCGCGCGCGGCTACCACGGCGGGCGGCAGCAGGCGCTGCTCGACACCGTCGTGGGATGCCTGGAGGAGCTGCGGGGCACGTATGACGCCGTGATCTGTGAGGGGGCGGGCAGTCCCGCCGAGATCAATCTGCGGCGCACCGACATCGTGAACATGGGGATCGCGCGGGCCGCCCGCTTCCCCGTGGTGGTCGTCGGCGACATCGACCGAGGAGGCGTCTTCGCCTCCTTCTTCGGGACCGTCGCGCTGCTCAGCCCCGCCGACCAGGAGCTGGTGGCGGGGTTCCTCGTCAACAAGTTCCGCGGTGACGTGTCGCTGCTCGAACCGGGGCTCGACATGCTGCGCGGGCTCACCGGACGGGACACCTTCGGCGTGCTGCCGTTCCAGCACGGGCTCGGGATCGACGAGGAGGACGGGCTCCGGGTGTCGCTGCGCGGCGCCGTGCGCGAGTCCGTCGTCGCGCCGCCGCACGGCGAGGACGTACTG
This sequence comes from Streptomyces sp. NRRL B-1347, assembly GCF_000720325.1. Classification (GTDB taxonomy): domain Bacteria; phylum Actinomycetota; class Actinomycetes; order Streptomycetales; family Streptomycetaceae; genus Streptomyces. Next base: position 7,298 of record NZ_JOJM01000047.1, on the reverse strand, counting down.
CGCGTCGCCGTCTGCGCGGTGCCGCTGATGTCGAACTTCACCGACGTGGACGCGCTCGCCGCCGAACCCGGCGTGGTCGTGCGGTTCGTGGACCGGGCCGAGGAGCTCGCCGACGCCGACCTCGTCGTCGTACCGGGAACGCGCGGCACCGTGCGCGCCCTCGCCTGGCTGCGCGAGCGCGGGCTCGCGGACGCCCTCGCGCGCCGGGCCGCCGAGGGGCGTCCCGTACTCGGCGTCTGCGGCGGCTTCCAGGTGCTCGGCGAGCACATCGAGGACGACGTGGAGTCCCGCGCGGGGGCCGTCGACGGACTCGGGCTGCTGCCCGTGCGCGTGCGGTTCGCGCGCGAGAAGACCCTGGCGCGGCCCGTCGGGCAGGCCCTCGGCGAGCGCGTCGAGGGGTACGAGATCCACCACGGCGTCGCCGAGGTCCTCGGGGGCGAGCCCTTCTTGGACGGGTGTCGCGTCGGCGAGGTGTGGGGCACGCACTGGCACGGGTCCCTGGAGAGCGACGCGTTCCGGCGGCGCTTCCTCACCGAGGTGGCCCGCGCGGCCGGGCGCCGCTTCGTGCCCGCGCCGGACACGAGTTTCGGTGCCCTGCGCGAGGAGCAGCTGGATCTGCTGGGCGACCTGATCGAGGAGCACGCTGATACGGAGGCGCTGCTGCGGCTCATTGACGGCGGGGCGCCCGTCGGCCTTCCCTTCGTGCCGCCGGGGGCGCCGTCGTGACCCTGTCGGGGGCTCCCCGAGCCCGCCCCGTCCCGAAACTGGGGGCCGCGCCCCCAGGCCCCCGAAATTGCCGCTTCGCGGCTCGTCCTCAAACGCCGGACGGGCTGGAGATGGAGGTCGCCGCGTGACTACCCCTTACCCCTTCACCGCGCTCGTCGGTCAGGACGACCTGCGGCTCGCCCTGCTGCTCAACGCCGTATCGCCCGCCGTCGGCGGCGTCCTCGTACGGGGTGAGAAGGGCACCGCCAAGTCCACCGCCGTGCGGGCGCTCTCGGCGCTGCTTCCCGAGGTGGACGTCGTGGCCGGGTGCCGGTTCTCGTGCGCCCCGCACGCGCCCGACCCGGCGTGCCCGGACGGGCCGCACGAGCCCGGTGCCGGCACCTCGCGGGCCGCGCGCATGGTGGAACTGCCCGTCGGCGCGTCCGAGGACCGGCTCGTGGGGGCGCTCGACATCGAGCGGGCCCTCGCCGAGGGCGTGAAGGCCTTCGAGCCGGGGCTCCTCGCCGACGCGCACCGCGGGATCCTGTACGTCGACGAGGTCAACTTGCTCCACGACCACTTGGTCGACCTGCTCCTCGACGCCGCCGCCATGGGGGCGTCGTACGTCGAGCGCGAGGGCGTCTCCGTGCGGCACGCCGCCCGGTTCCTGCTCGTCGGGACCATGAACCCCGAAGAGGGCGAGCTGCGGCCGCAGTTGCTCGACCGGTTCGGGCTCACCGTGGAGGTCGCCGCGTCCCGCGAGCCCGAGCAGCGCGTGGAGGTCGTGAAGCGGCGCCTTGCGTACGACGACGACCCGGAGGGGTTCGCGGGGCGCTGGGCCGAGGACGAGACGGCCGTGCGGGCGCGCATCGTGGCGGCGCGGGCGCTGCTCCCCCAGGTGCGCCTCGGCGACGGCGCGCTCCGGCAGATCGCGGCGACCTGCGCGGCGTTCGAGGTGGACGGCATGCGCGCGGACATCGTGATGGCCCGTACGGCGACCGCGCTCGCCGCCTGGGCGGGGCGCGAGGACGTGCTCGCCGAGGACGTGCGGCAGGCCGCGCTGCTCGCGCTGCCGCACCGGCGGCGGCGCAACCCGTTCGACGCGCCCGGCCTCGACGAGGACAAGCTCGACGAGACCCTCGACGAGTTCGGCGGCGACGACGGCGGTGACGACCCGGGCCCCGACGGCGGCGGTGGCGGTGGCGGCGGTGTGCCGCCGCAGGACCAGGGTCCCGACGCGCCCGCCGAGGGCGGTGCGCCCGCTCCCGGCGAGGCCTCCGACGGCGGGCAGCCGCAGTCGCAGGACGCGGGTGCCGGTGCCGGTGAGCAGCAGCCGGTGCGGGCGGCCGAGCCGTTCCGCACGAAGGTGCTGAGCGTGCCCGGGCTCGGGGACGGCACGGCCGGGCGACGCTCGCGGGCGCGCACCGAGCACGGCAGGACGACCGGGTCCCGGCGGCCGCAGGGGGCCCTGACGAAGCTGCACCTGGCGGCGACCGTGCAGGCCGCGGCGCCGCACCAGCGGGCCCGCGGCCGGGCCGGGCGCGGCCTCGTCGTGCGCAGGGACGACCTGCGGCAGGCCACCCGCGAGGGCCGCGAGGGGAACCTCGTGCTCTTCGTGGTGGACGCCTCGGGGTCGATGGCGGCGCGCAAGCGCATGGGCGCCGTGAAGGGCGCCGTGCTCTCGCTGCTGCTCGACGCCTACCAGCGGCGGGACAAGGTGGGGCTCGTGACGTTCCGGGGCTCGGCCGCCGACGTGGCGCTGCCGCCCACGTCGTCCGTGGACGCCGCCGCCGCGCGTCTGGAGTCCCTGCCCACGGGCGGGCGTACGCCGCTGGCGACCGGGCTCCTCAAGGCCCACGAGGTGCTGCGGATCGAGCGGCTGCGCGATCCGGCGCGCCGGCCCCTGGTCGTGGTGGTGACGGACGGCCGGGCCACCGGGGGACCCGAGCCGGTGGCGCTCGCCGGGCGGGCCGCCCGGCTCTTCGCGGCCGAGGGGGTCGCCTCGGTGGTCGTGGACTGCGAGGCGGGGCCCGTGCGCCTCGGGCTCGCCGGGCAGCTGGCCGGTGAACTGGGCGGCACGGCCGTGACGTTGGACGAACTGCGGGCGGACAGCATCGCCGGTCTCGTACGGAACGTGCGGGCAGGTAACGAGAGGAAGGTCGCGTAATGCCGAAGGGGCAGCCGAACGTGGTGCCGGAGGACGGCCTGACGACGCGTCAGCGCCGTAATCGTCCGCTGGTGATGGTGCACACGGGCGTCGGCAAGGGGAAGTCCACGGCCGCGTTCGGGATGGCGCTGCGCGCCTGGAACCAGGGCTGGCCGGTCGGGGTGTTCCAGTTCGTCAAGTCGGCGAAGTGGAAGGTCGGCGAGGAGAACGCGCTGAAGGTCCTCGGGGCCAGCGGCGAGGGCGGGCGCGTCGACTGGCACAAGATGGGCGAGGGCTGGTCGTGGATCCAGCGCGAGCCCGCCGCGGGCGAGCCGAGCCACGAGGAGAAGGCCCGCGAGGGCTGGGAGCAGGTCAAGCGGGACCTGGCGGCCGAGACGTACCGCTTCTACGTCCTCGACGAGTTCGCGTACCTGCTGCACTGGGGCTGGGTGGACGTGGACGAGGTCGTGGCGGTCCTGCGGGACCGGCCCGGGACCCAGCACGTGGTGATCACGGGGCGCAACGCCCCGGAGAAGCTGGTCGAGTACGCCGACCTCGTCACCGACATGTCCAAGGTCAAGCACCCGATGGACGCCGGTCAGAAGGGCCAGCGGGGCATCGAGTGGTAGCACGTGTCGTCATCGCGGCGCCGTCCTCCGGGAGCGGGAAGACGACCGTCGCGACCGGCCTGATGGCGGCCTTCACGGAGGCGGGGCTCGCCGTGTCGCCGCACAAGGTCGGGCCCGACTACATCGACCCCGGGTACCACTCCCTCGCCACCGGGCGGCCGGGGCGCAACCTCGACGCCTATCTGTGCGGCCCCGACCTGGTGGGGCCGCTGTTCGCGCACGGCTCCGCGGGGTGCGACCTCGCGGTCGTCGAGGGCGTGATGGGGATGTTCGACGGGGCCGCGGGGCAGGGCGAGCTCGCGTCCACCGCGCACGTCTCCAAGCTCCTCCGTGCGCCGGTGGTCCTGGTCGTGGACGCCTCCTCGCAGTCCCGTTCGGTGGCCGCGCTCGTGCACGGCTTCGCGTCCTGGGACCCGGAGGTGCGGCTCGGCGGGGTGATCCTCAACAAGGTGGGCTCCGACCGGCACGAGGAGCTGCTGCGCGAGGCCCTGGACTCCTCCGGGGTGCCGGTGCTCGGCGCCCTGCGGCGGGCTCCCCAGGTGCGCGCGCCCTCCCGGCACCTGGGTCTCGTACCGGTCGCCGAGCGGCGGGCAGAGGCGCTGGCCTCCGTGGCGGCGCTCGCCGAGCAGGTGCGGCAGGGGTGCGACCTGGAGGCGGTCCTGGCGCTCGCGCGGAGCGCGGGGGCGTGGTCCGGGGAGGCGTGGGAGCCCGGCCGACAGGCCCCGTCGCCCGTGGTGCGGGCGCAGCGGCCCGTCGTCGCCGTCGCCGGCGGGGCCGCGTTCTCGTTCTCGTACGCCGAGCACGCCGAGCTGCTCGCCGCCGCAGGGGCCGACGTCGTCGGCTTCGACCCGCTGCACGACGAGCGGCTGCCCGAGGGGACCGCGGGGCTCGTCATCGGGGGCGGGTTCCCCGAGGTGTACGCGCCGGAGCTGTCCGCCAACGAGCCGCTACGCAAGGCCGTGGCCGACCTAGCGGCCGGTGGGGCGCCGGTCGCCGCCGAGTGCGCGGGGCTGCTGTACCTCACCCGGGAACTCGACGGGAAGCCCATGTGCGGAGTGCTCGACGCCCGGGCGCGGATGGCGGAACGCCTGACGCTCGGCTACCGGGAGGCGGTGGCGGTGTCCGACAGCGTCCTCGCCCCGGCGGGCACGCGGATGCGCGGCCACGAGTTCCACCGCACCGTGGTCGAACCGGGCGCGGGCCCGGCGCCCGCCTGGGGCCTGCACGCCCCCGAACGGCGGGTCGAGGGCTTCGTGCGGCAGGGCGTCCACGCGAGCTATCTGCACACGCACTGGGCCGCCGGGCCCGGGATCGCCCACCGGTTCGTGGAGAGGTGCGCCGCGGGATGAGCCGCGGCGGACCTGCGCGGGAGGCGGGGCGGGACGTTGTGGCGGTGGCGGGCGGCTCACTCCGCCAGGCCCACCACCAGCCAGATGAAGCCGGCGCCCGCCACCGTGCACAGGAGCGTGGAGCGCGCCGGGTGGTCGTGGTGCGCCTCGGGGAGGATCTCGGCGGCGGCGAGGTACAGGAGCGCGCCGCCGAAGAAGCCGAGATATCCGCCGAGCAGTTGCTCCGGAATGGTGAACAGGAGCGTCGAGGCCGCGCCCACGACGGGGGCGACGGCGTCCGCGAAGAGCATCGCCACGGCCCGGCGGCGGGCGTTCCCGTACAGCTTCGTGATCGTGTACGTGTTGAAGCCGTCGGCGAAGTCGTGGGCGATGACGGCGAGCGCGACGGCCGCGCCCATGCCGCCGCCCACTTGGAAGGCGGCGCCGATCGCGACGCCGTCCATCACGCTGTGCCCGACCATCGCGGCCGCCGCCGTCATACCCACCTCCGGCACGCGCCCGCCGTGCTCCTCCCCGCCGTGGGCCGCCTGCCGCAGCGCGAGGAGCCGCTCCACCACGTGCGCGAACAGGAAGCCCGCGACCGCGAGGAGCAGCGCCGCGGGCACCCCGAACACCGGCCCGCCCGCCGCCTCCAGGGCCTCCGGCAGCAGGTCGAGCCCGACCACGCCGAGCATCAGGCCGCCCGCGAGGCCGAGCACCAGATGGCGCCGGTCGGTGACCCGCCCCGCCGTCCAGCCGCCTACCAGGGTCATCACGAACGCGCCGAGCGCCACGAACACCGCCATGCGCCCTTGCTAGCCGATCGGCCCGGCAACCGCTAACCGGTCCCGCGCCGCACCACCCGTGCGGCCGCACCCGCCGTCCCCACGAGAGGAGCCCACCATGGCCGACCGCCCGGCGGGCCGCGCCCCCGAGCCGCGGCCGCCCTCCGTCGTCGTGGGGGTCGGCGCGGGCCGGGGCGTCCCGGTCGACGAGGTCCTCGGTCTCGTACGGGGGTGTCTGCGGGAGGCGGGGCTCTCGCCGCTGTCCGTACGGGAGTTGGCGACCGTCGACGCCAAGCGGGACGAGCCCGGCGTCGTCGGGGCCGCGGCGCGGCTCGGGGTGCCGCTGGTGACGTACCCGGCGGACGAGCTGGCCCGCGTCGCGGTGCCGAACCCGTCCGGCGCGGCGCTCGCCGCCGCCGGTACGCCGTCCGTGGCGGAGGCGTCGGCGCTCGCGCGGGGCGGTGAACTCCTCGTCGCCAAGCGGAAGTCGGCGCGGGCGACCTGTTCGGTCGCCGCCCTCGCCCCCGAGCCTCCGGCTCCGACTCCGACTCCGACTCCGACTCCGGCTCCGACTCCGACTCCGACTCCGACTCCAGTAACGAAGGGCACCGTCATCACGGCCACGAACATGAGCACGGACATCACGGCGGGTGGCGACGTCGATCTGCGGCACCACGGCGACGCGGAGGTGCGCGGGCGGGCCGACCTCGTCGACCTGGCCGTCAACGTCCGCTCCGACACGCCTCCTTCCTGGCTGAAGCAGCACATCGCCGCCTCGCTCGACGGTCTCGCCGCCTATCCGGACGGCCGGGCGGCGCGGGCCGCCGTGGCGGCGCGGCACGGCGTGCCGACGGAGCGGGTGCTGCTCACGGCCGGTGCCGCCGAGGCCTTCGTGCTGCTCGCGCGGGCGCTGCCGGTGCGGCGGCCGGTGGTGGTGCATCCGCAGTTCACGGAGCCGGAGGCGGCCCTGCGGGACGCCGGGCACACCGTGGAGCGGGTGCTCCTGCGGGCCTCGGACGGCTTCCGGCTCGACCCGGCGGCGGTCCCCGACGACGCGGACCTCGTGGTCGTGGGCAACCCGACCAACCCGACGTCGGTCCTTCACCCCGCCGCCGGCCTGGCCCGCCTCGCCCGCCCGGGGCGGGTGCTCGTGGTGGACGAGGCGTTCATGGACGCGGTGCCCGGTGAGCGGGAGGCGCTGGCCGGGCGCGTCGACGTGCCCGGGCTCGTGGTCCTGCGCAGCCTCACCAAGACGTGGGGCCTCGCCGGTCTGCGCATCGGGTACGTCATCGCCGAGCCGGACACGATCGCCGCCCTGGAGCGGGCGCAGCCGCTGTGGCCGGTGTCGTCGCCCGCCCTGGCGGCGGCCGAGGCCTGTGTGTCGCCGCGCGCGCTCGCCGAGGCGGGGCACGTGGCGCACCGGGTCGCCGCCGAGCGGCAGCACCTGGTGGCCGGGCTCCGGGCACTGCCCGCGGTGGAGGTGGCGGGTCCCGCCGAGGGGCCGTTCGTCCTGGTCCGGATGGCCGGGGCGGCGACCGTCGTACGGGAACGGCTGCGGGAGGAGGGGTTCATGGTGCGGCGCGGCGACACGTTTCCTGGCCTGGGGCCTGACTGGATGCGGGTCGCGGTGCGCGACCGCCCCACCACGGACGCCTTCCTCCGGGCCCTCCCCCGGGCCCGCTGACCTCCTGGGCGGGCCTCTCCC
>NZ_JOJM01000046.1 GCF_000720325.1 Streptomyces sp. NRRL B-1347 | reverse complement strand
CCAACTCCGCCTGCTCCAGACCGTCGTGGCCGTCGCAGCCGAGAAGAACTCCACCCTCGTGCTGCCCTTCCCCGTCGAGCTGCTCCGGTTCCTGGAGCGCGCACAGACGGGTGCCGGGCCCGGCCCCTCGGGGCAGCCGGCGCCCCCCGCTGCCCCGCCGGAAAGCGGAGTGGAATCTTCAACCACCGGTCCCGCCACGCCCTCCGGCGGTGCCGACGCATCGGAATCCAGACAGGACTAGTCCTCACCCGCTGCCCACCACCCACTCGCGCCGGGTGTTTGCAACGGGGACCGGCGACGGGACGACTAGGCGTGACCACGCTGGGTCAACGGGCCGCGGACGCACCCGAGTTGTCGGTCGGGCGTCCGGAAGTCGACCTTGTGTGCTGCCTGTGAGGCTGGGAATAGTGGGCCGCGTCCTATTGGCATGGACGCGGCTTCACCAGGGTCGCGCCGCCATGCGCTCACGCTTTCCGGCCGCCGAGGTCCCCACACCGGAGCGGGCCGACCCCCCACAGGAGGACAAGAGTTGAAGCACCGACGCATACCCAAGCGGCGTGCCGCCGTGGCGGGCGCGGGCGTCGTCGCCCTGATCGGCGCGGCAGTCACCTTCCAGACTGCGAACGCGAGCGACGACACCCCCACCCCCACACCGGACACGCTGTCGGTGGCACAGGCCGGAAAGCTCGCCTCGTCGCTCGACAAGGAGCTGGGCGCCGACGCCGCGGGCACGTACTACGACGCCCAGGCCAAGCAGCTCGTCGTGAACGTCCTGGGCAAGGAAGCGGTGCGGACCGCCGAGTCGGCGGGCGCCAAGGCCAGAGTCGTCGAGAACTCCCTGGCCGAGCTGAAGAGCGCCCGCACCACGCTCGGCGACAAGGCGTCGATCCCCGGCACGTCCTGGGCGACCGACCCGGCCACCAACAAGGTCGTCGTGACCGCGGACCGCACGGTCAAGGGCGCCGAGCTCCAGCGCCTTGACAAGGTCGTGAAGCAGCTCGGCGGCAAGGCCGAACTCCAGCGCACCAAGGGGGAGTTCAAGCCCCTCATCGCGGGCGGCGACGCCATCTTCGGCGACAGCAGCCGCTGCTCCCTCGGCTTCAACGTGGTCAAGGACGGCGCCCCGCACTTCCTGACGGCGGGCCACTGCACGGAGGCCGTCACCAGCTGGTCCGACAAGCAGGGCGGCCCGGCCATCGGCGCGAACGCGGGCTCCAGCTTCCCCGACAACGACTACGGCATCGTCAAGTACAGCGGTGACACCGCCCACCCGAGCGAGGTCAACCTCTACAACGGCGGCACGCAGAAGATCACCAAGGCGGGCGCGGCGACCGTCGGTCAGCAGGTCCAGCGCAGCGGCTCCACCACGCAGCTGCACGACGGCAAGGTCACCGGTCTCGACGCCACCGTGAACTACGGCAACGGCGACGTCGTCAACGGCCTCATCCAGACCGACGTCTGCGCCGAGCCCGGCGACAGCGGCGGCGCCCTCTTCGCGGGCGACACCGCGCTCGGTCTGACCTCCGGCGGCAGCGGTGACTGCTCCGCCGGCGGCGAGACGTTCTTCCAGCCGGTGCCGGAGGCCCTGGAAGCCTTTGGCGCGAAAATCGGCTGACGCCTGGTTCGGTGGCCCGGAGGCCCCGGAAACCTTTCGGTTTCCGGGGCCTCCGGGTTTTTCGCGTCGGGATTAAGAAAGCAGGTTGAAGAAATCTTCCGCCCTGAATTCACAAGGGGTTACGCGCGTAGATTGCTGCATGATGTGCAGGTCGATCGGCTCGGGAGCCTTCTTAAGCAAGGTTGAGATGCTCATGCGCCTTCCATGATGAGGGTGTGTGGCGCAGATCTCAATGTGGGCAAGATGCCCGTTTAGTTCCTGTATGGGGGCCTGGAATGTTGCGCCCCTGTAAATCTCCGCAGCATTCCGGAAATGTCTTCTGTGGAGGATTTGCAAGGGCGCCGTATTGCTGGCTCTAATGATGCGCACCCCGACGCGGGAAACCTCCGCGTCCGCACGTCATCAGGAGTTGGGCAGCATGGCCGACGCGCCACGAACCGAGCCCCGCGGCCCGCTCGCGGCGGCCGTCGGCGCCTTCCGCAGGGACCGGGTCGGCCTCGCCGCGCTCGGCGTGGTGGTCTTCTTCGTGCTGCTCGCGCTCGCCGCGCCGCTCGTCGCCGCGCTCTACGGCAAGAACCCCACCGAGCACTACGGCCAGAACGAGGCGGGGCTGCTCAGCCCGGAGGGCCTGCCGGTGCTGCCCAACGGCGGCATGTCCGGCGAGTTCTGGTTCGGCCTCGAGCCGGGCCTCGGCCGGGACGTGTTCACCCAGCTCCTGTACGGCATCCGCACCTCGCTGCTCGTCGCGGGCGCCGCCATCGCCGTCATCGCGGTCCTCGGAGTCCTGCTCGGCGTGACCGTCGGCTATCTGAGCGGCCTCGTCGACCGGGTCTTCACCTTCGTCTGCAACGTCCTCCTCGCCTTCCCGACGCTGCTGCTCTTCCTCGCGCTGAGCCCCATCGTGCAGACCCGCTTCGTCGACCCCGGGGAGAACGAGCCCGCCTGGATGCAGTTCACCGTCCTGGTGCTGATCTTCGCCGCCTTCGGCTGGGTGCCCCTCGCGATGGTCCTCAGGACGACCGTGCGCTCCCTGCGCGAGCGCGAGTTCGTCGAGGCCGCGCGGGCCGTGGGCGCCTCGCGCCGCCACATCGTGCTGCGCGAGCTGCTGCCGAACGTGTGGGCGCCGGTCCTCGTGCACATCACGGTCGCCCTGCCGGGCATCGTCACCGCCGAGGCCGCCCTGTCCTTCCTCGGCGTGGGCATCAGCGAGCCCATCCCCGACTGGGGCCGCATGATCGCCCGCGGCTCCGAGGTCTTCTACGACGACCCGACCTACATGATCTTCCCCGGCGTGACGATCCTGCTCTTCGTCCTCGCCTTCAACCTGCTCGGCGACTCCGTCCGGGACGCACTCGACCCGCGCACCGGCCGCTGAGACCCGGCGCGCCCGCGCGCCACCACCGACCCGCACCATCCGCAATGGAGTTCACCATGCCCAGGATCAGTTCGCGCACCGCGGTTCCCCTCGTCGCCGCCGCTTCCGCCATGCTCGTGCTGTGCTCCTGCTCGGCCGGGGCGGGTTCCAAGAGCGACGCGGCCGCGCCCCGCAAGGAGGGCGACCTGGTCGCCGGGGTGGGCAGCGCCAAGGACAGCGCGGGCCCCGCGCCCGCCGTCGAGGGCGCCCGGAAGGGCGGCACCGTCCGCGTCGCCAACCTGCGCGACTTCTCCCACCTGGACCCGCAGAAGATCTACGCGGGAGAGGCGTACAACACCTCCCTCCTGTGGGGCCGCCAGCTCACCCAGTACCAGGTGGTCGACGGCAAGCCCAAGCTCGTCGGTGACCTCGCCACCGACATCGGCAAGGCCTCCGACGGCGGCCGCACCTGGACGTACAAGCTCAAGGACGGCATCGCCTGGGAGGACGGCAAGCCGATCACCTCGAAGCACGTCAAGTACGGCATCGAGCGCACCTTCGCGCCCGGCTTCGAGATCGGTCCGCCCTACTGGCCGCAGTGGCTCACCGGCAAGCCCGACCTCGCCCAGGCCCGCAAGGTCTACGGCGGCCCCAAGAAGGACGGCGACTTCGACCGCATCGAGACGCCCAACGACAAGACCATCGTCTTCCGCTTCCACAAGCCGCAGTCCGACGTGCCGTTCATGGCCGCCCAGTCCTCCTCCTCGCCGGTCCGCCCCGACAAGGACACCGGCACCCGCTACGACCTCAAGCCGTTCGCGTCCGGCCCCTACCGGATCGTCGAGCACAAGCAGAACCAGTCGCTGAGCCTGGAGAAGAACCCGCACTGGAAGGCGGACACCGACCCGATCCGCCACCAGTACGCCGACAAGTTCGAGTTCACCTTCGAGAAGAAGGAGCTCAACACCGCCCAGGAGATCCTCAACGGGCGCGGCGACGGCGCCGACACCGTCACCACCAAGAACGAGTTCCCGCCCGAGCTGATCGGCGAGGCGCGGCGCGACCCGAAGAAGAAGGACCTGATCGTCGACGGCCGGCGCGGCGCGTTCACGTACCACCTGATCCTCCGCAACGACCGCGTCGCCGACCCCGAGGTGCGCAAGGCCATCCACTACCTGCTGCCGCGCCAGCAGGCCCGTCAGGCCCTCGGCGGCCCGCGCGTCGGCGACCTCGCCACCACGTACTCCTCGCCCGCCATCGTCGGCTGGGAGAGCTACGACACCTACCCGGTCCGGCCCACCGGCGACATCGAGAAGGCCAAGCAGCACCTGGCCAAGGCCAAGAAGAAGGTCAAGCGCCTCGCGTACGCCTACGAGGCCACGGCCGTCAACGACCGCATGGCGCAGGTCCTCGTGGACGCCTTCGCCAAGGCGGGCATCGAGCTCGTCGCCAAGCCGCTGCCGCTGCCCGCGTTCACCAACGAGGTCCTGCGCGGCGCCGACCCGAAGTACGACCTGTGGCTGTCCGGTTCCTCCGTGGACTGGCCCACCCCGGCCACCGGCGTGCCCTACCGCTTCGACAGCCGCCGCGACTCCCTCGACAACGACCCGCGCTACAAGAACCCGGCCGTCGACAAGGAGCTCGACCGCATCGCGAAGATCGGCGACGCGACGAAGAAGGCCAAGGAGCTCATCGCCCTGGAAAAGAACACGATCATGAAGGACATGCCGGTCGTGCCGTTCCTGCACCAGCGCGTCCAGCAGGTGCGCGGGGCCAACGTCGGCGGCGCCTTCATCCACCCGATCTACGGCACCATCAGCCCCGCCTGGCTGTACCTGAAGAAGTCCTGACCCATGCTCGCCTACGTCATCCGACGGGCCCTGCAGGCGGTCGTGGTGCTCCTCGCGATCTCCGCGACCGCCTTCGCGCTCTTCTACGCGGCGCCGTCCGACCCGGCCGTCATCGCCTGCGGCCCCAAGTGCGACGCCACCCAGATCGCGGCGGTGCGCGACTCCATGGGTCTGGACGAGCCGGTCGTCGCGCAGTACGCCGACTACGTGCGCGGCCTGTTCGCGGGCCGCACCATCGCGGACGTCGACGGCACCCCGATCGCCTGCGACGCCCCCTGCCTCGGCTACTCCTACGCCCTGCACGAGCCCGTCCGCGCGGCCATCACCAGCCGCTTCCCGGTCACGCTCTCGCTGGCGGCGGGCGCGCTCGCCGTCATCCTGGTCGTCGGCGTCGGCGCGGGCTTCGTGTCCGCGCTGCGCCGCGGCAGGCCCTCCGACCGGCTCCTGTCCGCCTTCACCCTGGTCGGCGCCAGCGTGCAGATCTATTTCCTCGGCTACGCGCTCCAGTACCTGCTCGTCTACCGGACCGGCTGGTTCGCGCTGCCGGGCTACACCCCGCCCGGCGACGACCCGGGCGGCTGGCTCGCCGGGCTGCTGCTGCCCTGGCTCGTGCTCGGCTTCGTCAACGCGGCCGTCTTCGCCCGGCTCTCCCGCGCCCAGATGCTGGAGGTCATGCACGAGGGCTATGTGCGCACCGCGCGCGGCAAGGGCCTCAGCCCGCTGCGCGCCCATCTCAAGTACACCGCGCGCGGGGCCGCGGCGCCGCTGGTGCAGCTCCTCGGCCTGGAGGTGGGCGCGCTGCTCGGCGGCGCGTTCATCACCGAGACCGTCTTCGGGCTCAGCGGCGTCGGCAAGCTCGCCGTGGACGCGGTCGTCCAGAACGACCTGCCGACCGTCGTCGGCACCGTGCTGCTCGCCGCGTTCTTCGTCGTGGTGTTCGTCGCCGTCGCCGACCTCGTGGTCGCGTGGCTCGATCCGAGGGTGAGGCTCGCATGACCGCTCCAGCCGCAACGGACGCTCCCGCTCCGACGGCCGCTCCCGCGCTGCGCGTACGCGATCTGAGCGTGACGTTCACCGGGCCGCGCGGCGCCGTCACCGCCGCCGATGGCGTCTCCTTCGACCTGGCGCGCGGCGAAGTTCTCGGCCTGGTGGGGGAGTCAGGATCGGGCAAGTCCACCGTGGGCCTGGCCGCCATGGGCCTGCACGACCCGGCGCGCACCCGCGTCACCGGCAGCGTCCGGATCGGCGGCACGGAGGTCGTCGGCGCGTCCGACGCGGAGCTGCGCGCGCTGCGCGGCTCCCGGGTGGCGATGGTGTTCCAGGACGCCCTCGCCGCCCTGTCTCCCTTCCATCCGGTGGGCGCGCAGCTCGCCGAGGCCTACCGCGTCCACCACCGGAGCGCCTCGCGCGCCGAGGCCCGGGACCGGGCGGTCGACATGCTCGAACGGGTCGGCATCGCCGCCGCCCGCTCCCGCGACTACCCGCACCAGTTCTCCGGCGGCATGCGCCAGCGCGTGATGATCGCGATGGCGCTGATCAACAGCCCGGACGTGCTGATCGCGGACGAGCCCACGACGGCGCTCGACGCCCGGGTCCAGCGCCAGGTCCTCGACCTGCTCGACGAGTTGCGGCACGAGCACGGCACCGCCGTCGTCCTGGTCACCCACGATGTGGGCGTCGTCGCGCACGCCACCGACCGCGTCCTCGTCATGCGCGACAGCCAGCAGCTGGAACTGGGCCCCGCCGAGCGGGTCCTCACCGCCCCCGAGCACCCCTACACCCGCGCCCTGATCGGCGCGGCCCCCACGCTCGCCACCGTCCCGGGCACCCGCCTGCCGACGGTCGACGAGCCGGAGCCGGGGCCGCGCACGACGGCCCGGGCGCTTGTGGCGCCGCCCGAGCGGCCGATCGCCGAAGTCGCGGACCTGCACGTCGAGTTCGGCGGCGGCCGCACCCTGCTCGGGCGGCGCCGCGAGCCTGCCCGCGCGGTGCGCGGCGTCAGCCTCCAGGTGCGCGATGGCGAGACCCTCGGCCTGGTCGGCGAGTCGGGATCCGGTAAGTCCACCACGGCCCGGGTGCTCGCCGGGCTCCAGCGGCCGACCGCGGGCGAGGTCCGCTTCGCAGGGCGTGACATCTCCGGCGCCGCCGGGTCCGCCGCGCTGCGCCGCGAGCTCAGCCGCGAGGTGCAGATGGTCTTCCAGGACCCGTACGCCTCGCTGAACCCGCGGCGCACCGTGCAGGAGATCGTCACCACGCCGCTGCGGGTGCACACCCGGGCCGACGCGGCCGAGCGGCGCGAGCGCGCCGCGGAACTCCTCGAACAGGTCGGCCTGTCCGCGGACCACCTGGACCGCTACCCGCACGAATTCTCCGGCGGCCAGCGCCAGCGCATCGGCATCGCCCGCGCGCTCGCCCTGCGCCCCCGGCTGATCATCGCGGACGAGCCGGTCTCCGCGCTCGACGTGTCCGTGCAGGCGCAGGTCCTGAACCTGCTGATGGACCTGCGCGACGAGCTGGGCCTCTCGCTCCTGTTCGTCTCGCACGACCTGGCCGTCGTACGGCACTTCTGCGACCGGGTCGCGGTCATGCGGCACGGCGCCCTCGTCGAGACCGGCACCCGCGACGAGGTCTTCGACCGGCCGAGCGCCGCGTACACCCGCGAGCTGCTCGCCGCCGTGGTCTGACCGGCCCGGTACGTCCCGGACCACCGTCCCGTGGAGGGGGCGGGACGGTGGACCGGGTCACGAAAGGCGGTGCCCCGCCCCCCGGTGAGGGGGAGCGGGGCACCGCCCTTTCGCGTACCGGGATCAGCAGGTGCCCGCCGGGCGGGCCCGGGTCACCAGGTCCGTGTGGCCCGTCGTGCCGTCGATCCACACCACGCGCTTGCCGGTGTCGGCGGCGTGGCCGGTCTGCTCACCGCGGTTGCAGGAGACCCGCTTCAGGCCCTTGCCGTCCAGGTCGGTCTGGACGAGCTTGGTGAGGTTGCCGTTGCTCCAGCCGCGCTGCGGCCGCCACTGGGTGAGGGTCACCGCGGAGTCCGAGGCGTCCACGTTCCAGAAGTACGCGCCGGCCGAGTTCTCGGGGATGACGTCCGTCAGGCCGGTGCCGTCGAGGTTGGCGCGCCGCAGGCCCATGCGGTTGTCGTCGGCGATGTCGTCGACCAGCCAGTACAGGTACGTGCCGTTGATCGCGGGGGTCGCGACGCCGAGGTGGGCGCCCTTGGCCGGGACCAGGGTCTGCTTGCCGCTCTTGACGTCAGTGATCTCCGTGGAGACCTGCTGTTGGCCGTCCTGGTCGACGTACACCTTCGCGTAGCCGAGCTTGTCGCCGCTGAGGGTGGGCAGGGCGGTGACCACGTCGTAGCGGCCGCCGTCCACGAACACCGGCTCGCGCTCGCCCTTGCGCAGGTACGCGACCCGCTGCTGGCCGTGCGGGCTGGACTCCTGCCAGGTCACGGTGGAGCCCGAGACGTGCACGTTGGCGACGGTGGTGCCCGCCGACCACAGCTTCTTGACCGGGCCGCCGGTCAGCGGCCGGGACAGGACCTCGACGCTGGTGGGGCCGTACGCCACCCACGCCACGGTCCTGCCGTCGGTGTCCGGGTAGACGTGGTAGCGCCCGTCGTTGGGGCTGATCAGCTTCTTCGTGCCCTTGCCGTCGGTGCGGCCCGCCCAGACCGAGAAGGCCTCCTGGCCCTCGTCGTCGGACTTCGACGCGGCCCACCAGCCGCCGCCCGCGCCCGCGCCGGTGTTCGGCAGCCTGCCGCCGACGCGGGTGGCGTTCACGTCGCCGAGCAGCTTGTCGGAGTCGGCGCCGATGGCCTTCTCCCAGCCCTTGGTGATGCCGTGCGCGTCGAAGGACCGGTTCACGGACCGCAGCTTCGCGCCCTTGACCCCGAGGTCCTTGGCCGCGGCGACCACCGCGTTGCGGGCGTCGGTGTAGCCGTCGAGCGGCGTCAGGTACTCGGCGAGCGCCTTGTAGACGATCCGGTCGGCCAGGGTGCCGCCGAGGTCCTCACGGATGTCCCACAGGGCGCCCGAGAAGATCGTCGAGTTGAGGTGCACACCGCCGCTGTCGGTGCCGATGGTGACGCCGAGGAAGTCCTTGGCGGTAGTTCGCCCGTCGCCCAGGTTGCGGAACGCGCAGTCCTCGGGCGCCTTGGTGCGGCACAGGTCCTCACCGATGAGGGCGGCCTTCGGGTCGCTCATCGGGGTCTTGGACGCGTTGACGTCGATGGCGTTGCCGAAGTAGTCGGCGACCGCCTCGTTCAGGGCGCCGGACTGGCCGACGTAGACGAGGCCCGCGGTGTGCTCGACGACGCCGTGCGTCATCTCGTGGCCCACCACGTCCAGGTCGGCGGAGAGGGTCTTGGTCTCCTCGTCGCCGCCGCCGTACACCATCTTCTGGCCGTCCCAGAAGGCGTTGACGAACGGGAACCCGCCGTCGGTCACGCCCACCAGGGAGTTGATGGCCATGCCCTTGCCGTCGAGGCTGTCGCGGCCGTGCTTCTGCTTGTAGTAGTCGTAGACCTGCCCGGCCGCCCAGTGCGCGTCGACGGCCCCCGACTCGGTGGCGTCCTTGCCGAACTCCTTGGTCTTGGAGGCCACTTCGGAGATGCCGCTCGGCCACTTGCCCGACGCGTCGTTGGCGTCGACACCGCGCGCGTCCCAGGTGGTCAGGGCGTTCTTGCTGCCGCCCCACTGGTGGCGGTAGTCACGCAGCCGGTAGGAGCCGGAGGCCGCGTCCTGGGTCAGGTCGAGGTCGACCTTCTTGCCGTCGAGCTTGACGCCGCTGCCCGTCGTGCCGGGGAAGTCGGCGTCGTCGGCGATGGACTGGATGCCCGAGTACTGGAGTACCGGGAAGCCGGAGGCGGTGTCGACGTACACCTCCTGCTTGACCGGCGCGCCGCTCACCGGGTCGGTGCCGGTGACGGTGACGTGGTACGTCAGGACGCCCTTGCCCTGGGGCAGGACGACCAGGCCGTGCGAGGAGCCGGACAGCGGGGTGCCGCCCTTGGCGGTGCGCTTCTTCGCCTTGGCGTTCGCCTTGGCGCCGGCCGACTTGGGGGACAGCTTGGTCAGGCTGCCCGTGCGGCCGTCACCGGCGGCGGCCGCCGCGACGGCCCGCGCGACCGCCGTCTTCTCCGCGACCCGCGCCTTCGTCCCCACGGTCAGACCCGTGAAGTACTTGCCGGAGGTGCCGGTGACGACCCGGTCGCCGTCCTTCTTCTCCATCCGCACCAGGTACTGGCCGCCGAGGACCGGCACGCCGCGGTGCTTCTGCTGGAAGCGGACCGTTTCGTCGTCGCCCTGCTTCAGCGTCTGCTCGGCCGTCAGGTCCCGTGCCGGGTCGGCGATCCCGTAGCGGTCCTTCTTGGCCGCGAGGTGGCCGCGGGCCGCCGTTGCCGGGCTGCCCGAGTCCTTGGCGGCCTCCTCGATCCCGTCCACCAGGGCCGGGGTCCTGGTGCCCGCGCCCGGGACGACCTCGGTGGCCGGTCCCGGGGGCGTCTCGTCGGCGGCCTGCGCCGCCGGGACGCCGGACGCGAGCAGCGCCGCCGCCCCCAGGAGCGCGGCGCCCCCGGATATTCGGGCCCGTCTGTGTGACTTGCTCATGTTCCCCTCCACACGCCGAAAAGGCGCACGTCAACCGAGCGCACGTCATGTACGTGCGCTAGCCATGCAAGTCGTTGCCCGAGTGTTGATCAAGGAATAACTACGGGTCACAAGTGGGGCCGCACACTTGTGTGCACCCAGGGGCGGGGTGAGACTTCCCGTCATGACCATGGTGGGGAGCGGCAAGGGGAGCGCGCTGCGCGACCTGGGCCTGGGGGAGTCGGACGAGCGGGTGTACGGGGCGCTGCTGCGGCGCAGGGCCGCCGCGGCCCTGGACGCGGAGCAGCTGCGGCGGGAACTGGGGATCACCCGCGGCGAGTTGGAGGGGTCGCTCGCGCGGCTGCGGGAGCACGGCTTCACCCTGCCGGAGCCGGACGCCGCGCCCGGCGCGGGCCGCCCGCGGGCCGCGCTGCCGCGCCCGGTGCCGCCCGCGCCCGCCGTACGCGCCCTGATCCGCCGAAGACAGGCGGAACTGCACTACCGGGCGGCGGAGTTGGAGCGCCTCCGCCGGGAGGCCGACGAGATCGCCGAGCACCTGGCGCCGGACCCGGCGGGCGCGCCCGGCGCCGTCGCGGCGGTCGAGACGGTCAGAGGGGCGGCCGCGGTCCGCCGCCGCGTCGACCATCTGCTGGCCCACGCCGAGCGGCAGGTGCTGATCCTGGACCGGCCGCCGGGCCTGGACTCCTGGACGGCGGCCGGCGCGGACTCCCGGGCGGCGGACGGCGCGGCCCCCGGCGCGGGCGTCGCGGCGCTCCTGGAGCGCGGGGTCGCGGTGCGGGCGGTCCTCACCCGCGCGGGCGCCGCGCCGCCCGGCCTGCTCAGTCCGCTCGCCCCGCTCCTGGAGCGGGGCCTGGAGGTGCGGACGGCGGCGCATCTGCCCACCGGGCTCGTCGCCGTGGACGGCCGCGCCGCACTGCTCCTGCCCGCGGGGGATGCCGAGGGGGACGGCACGGCCGTGGTGGTGCGCGGCACGCTGGCGCGCCAGGTCTTCGGCCCGCTCTTCGAGGCGCACTGGGAGCGGGCCCTGCCGCTCGGCGGTGCCGCGCGGCGCCCGCCCGAGGAGCACCGCGACCTGCTCCGGCTGCTCGCCGGGGGGCTCAAGGACGAGGCGATCGCCCGCCGCCTCGGCGTCCACGTGCACACCGCGCGCCGCCGGATCAGCCGCCTGCTCGACGACCTGGACGCCGACACCCGGTTCCAGGCGGGCGCCCAGGCGGCGCTGCGGGGCTGGCTCGCGGGTCCGTGACCGCATGAGCCCCGCCGCGCGGGGAACTCGTCCCGGCGTGACGGGGCTGCGGAAGGCACGGCGGCCGTGGGGGCCGCGGTGGGCGGCGCCGCCTCGGAAGGCTCAGACGGCTCAGGCGCCTCAGAAGGCTCAGAAGGCGAAGACCTGCCCCTGGCCGATGGTCAGCGCGCAGGGGTTGGCGAAGGTGTGCTCGTACGAGACCCGGCGGCCCTCCCACACGCCCTGGGCGGTGACGACGATCGGGTTCCACTCCTTGGTGCAGGGGCGCGACGACGACTTCTTGGTCACGGCGTCGAACTTGCCGCCCACCGAGCGCAGTTGGTCGCACGCGGCGGCCGCGTCGGGGTGGCTGCCGACGCCGCCGGAGGAGCAGCCGAGCGTCACCGCGCGCTGGATGCTCGCGGTCTCGGCCTTGTCGCCGTAGCCGATGGTGAGCACCAGCTCGGAGGGCGCGTAACCCCGGGCCCCGGTGGGCTCGGGCGCGGGACCGGCCATGGCCGACGTGGTCAGGCCGCCGAGCGCGAGGGCGGCGCCCAGCGCGATCCCTCCAGTGATGTACCGCATTTCGAACACTCCCTTGCTTGATTTCCCGAATAACGAACGGAACCGGAAGCGAGTCTTGCTCAGGGCGCCACTGAAAGCACATCGGGCACTTACTTTCAGTCGTTAGTTGAGAACTGAGGGTAGTGGCGTGAAGTGGTGTGCCACGACGGGCGCGCCGGGGCGCCGGGCACCCCGTGTGACCGGCGGGGAGTGGGCATTGGGGTGGAATCTCCCGATCGCCGGAAAGCGGGGCGCATGGCTGCGAATGGGTGGTCTGCGTCGCGCCGCGCGCCCCGCCGAGGGGGAGGGATTGGCCGGAGGGTGCTCCTCGAACACGTCTGCTGGCGGGGGCCGATCGGCCGTCGGCCCCGCCCTCAGCGCTTGGGCCAGTACCAGAGGGGCTCGTCTAGCATGCTGTCGCGGCCCGCCACCTCGGTCTGGCCCGACTCCTTGAACAGCTCTATGGAGTTGACGTCCGTGCGGTGGCTGCGGGCGCCCTCGGCGATCGCGTCCGCGAGGTCCTGCGCATGGGTGACCAGGACGACCTGGGTGTCCTTGGCGGCCGTCAGGATCAGCTCCGCGAGGGGGCGCAGGAGGTCGGGGTGGAGGCTGGTCTCCGGCTCGTTCAGAACGAGCAGCGCGGGCGGCCGGGGCGTCAGGAGCGCGGCGGTCCACAGCAGATAGCGCAGCGTGCCGTCGGACAGCTCGGCCGGGCCGAGCGGGCGGCGCAGTCCGCGCTGGTGCAGCTGGATCTCGAACCGCCCGCCGTTGTCGGCGATCCGCACCCGGCTGCCCGGGAAGGCGGCGTCCACGGCGGCGTCCAGGGCCTCGTCGTCACCGGTCTCGCGGATGGTCTGGAGTGCGGCCGCGAGGTCGGCGCCGTCGTGGGCGAGCACCGGGGTGCGGGTGCCGACGCGGGCCGCGCGGGCGGGCGCTTCGGCGTCCGTGCGGACGTGGTCGTAGAACCGCCAGGAGCGGATCAGCTCGCGCAGCCTGAGCAGGTCGGGCGCGAGCTGGGGGTCCGCGAACTCGCTCAGCATGCTGTCGTACGGGCGGATGCCCTGGGAGCGGTGCCAGCCGCCGTCGGCCGTGCGGGTGCGCACGGCCGGGCCCGCGCGGTCGCAGAGCAGCGCGGCGGGGCGAAGCACCGGCCCCGCCCAGGTGCACTCCCGCTTGACCTCCGGGTCGAGGGCGAACATGGACGGGCCGCCGCCCGGCTGCGCACCGCTCGACTGGGGGACGCCGAAGTCCACCGCGTACCCGAACTCGTCACCGGCGAAGCCGAGCCGCAGGCCCGCGGGCTCCTGCTTCCTGTCGCCCGCCCAGACGGCGGAGGGGAGGCCGCCCTCCCGGGCGAGCGCCGTGACGGCACCGCCCTGGCCCGCGTCGGCCAGCAGGCGCAGGGCGCGGTACAGGCTGGACTTGCCGCTGCCGTTCGCTCCCGTGATCACGTTCAGTCCGGACAGGGGGACGATCAGTTTGCGGAGCGAGCGGTAGTTCTCGACAGCGAGTGTGCGGATCATGCCCTTCAGCGTCGCAGGTGGGTCTGACACCCGGGAGCTTTACCCCCTTCCTTCCCTTTGCTGCCGCTTCGCGGCTCGCCCTCAGACGCCGGACAGGCGCTTCCCGCGCAGCTTCGCCACCGCGAGGGTGATCACGGTCCCGGCCACCGCCCACGCGGAGAGGACCAGGAGCGGTCCGGTCACCGCGTTGCCCTTGAAGTACGCGATCGAGCGGGCGACCCAGGTGCCCGCGCCCGGGGGCAGCGCGGGGCCGATCGCCTCCCAGAACGGGGGCAGCATCGGCAGCGGGAAGGCGCCGCCCGCGCTCGGGTTGCCCGCGACCACGATGAGCAGGACCGCCAGGCCGATGCCGACGATGCCGGTGA
The DNA here is from genome assembly GCF_000720325.1 of Streptomyces sp. NRRL B-1347. Classification (GTDB taxonomy): domain Bacteria; phylum Actinomycetota; class Actinomycetes; order Streptomycetales; family Streptomycetaceae; genus Streptomyces. Next base: position 72,202 of record NZ_JOJM01000046.1, on the reverse strand, counting down.
GCGCCTCCAGGGCGAGGGTGATCGCGCCGACCGCGAAGGTGAGCAGTGCGCCGAGGCCCCACAGGGCCAGGACCGAGCCGGGCAGAGCGCCCAGGACCGGGCCGACGATGACCGCGCCGCCGATGCCGCCCGCGATCGAGAGCAGGGCCATGGCGCCGAGCCTGATCGCCGCGCGCTGCGGGGTCGCGGGCCGGGAGCCCGCGCTGATCGACATGATCGACGCGCACAGATAGCCGCCGACGCACCAGCCGACGACCAGGTAGAAGGACGACAGGCCGTTGAAGTCCTGGGCCGACGCCGGGGCCACGTCCACGGTCTTCACGGTGCGCTTCTCGGCGCCCGCGACCTGGGTGCTGATCATCTCCAGGGCGTTGGCGAGCGCCTTGCCGCCGCCGGAGGCGACCAGGAGGGTGTCGTTCGTGCCCTGGGGGTCGACGACCAGGGCCCCGTCGATCTTCCGGTCCATGATCTGCTTCCGGGCCGCGGCCGCGTCCTTGACCACGCGCGGGTCGAGCGGCTTCCCGGGGAGCCGGGCCAGCTGGTCCTTGGTCTGCTCGGCCGCGGGGCCGGGCGCGACGACTCCGAAGGGCACGTCCGTCGGCTTCGGGTGGTGCAGCGCCCCCACGTAGGAGGTGATGAACAGCAGCTGCAGGGCCAGGACGCCGATGACGAGCAGGGCTGCTCGCGGGGTGACGGCGCTCTTCAACTCGTCGGCGAAGGTCATGCCCCCACGCTCCGAGGCGCTCGCGGGGCACGCAGGCGGGGCGGGGCCGAATGGATGACGGGGGCGTTCCGCGGCGCTCGTACGGGCGCCTCGCGGTGCTCGGGGAAGCGCTCCGCGCGGTGTCCGGGGAGGTGCCCCGCACGGTGTCCGTGAAGGCGCCCCGCACGCGAAGTCGAACTAATATTCGAACATGGCCTATGGTGGAGGCGGGGGATGAGAAACGGAAGGTTCAGGAGGTGCGTGTGCCAGGCTTCACGCATCTGCACACCGCCTCCGGGTTCTCCCTGCGGTACGGGGCCTCGCACCCGGAGCGGCTCGCCGAGCGCGCCGCCGAGCGGGGCATGGACGCGCTCGCGCTCACCGACCGGGACACCCTCGCGGGCACCATCCGCTTCGCCAAGGCGTGCGAGAAGGCCGGCGTGCGGCCGCTGTTCGGGACGGAGCTCGCGGTGGACCCGCCCGCGCCCCGGGAGGGCGGCGAGCGCGGTGCCCGCCGCCGCACCCCGGTGCGCGGCGGCGCCTTCGTCGACGAGTCGGCCCCGAGGGTGACCTTCCTCGCCAGGGACGGGGCCACGGGCTGGGCCGCGCTGTGCGGCCTGGTCAGCGCGGCCCACCGGGACGGCGGGCCCGTGCTGCCCTGGGACGACAACCACGGCGAAGGCCTGACCGTGCTGCTCGGCCCCGCCTCCGACGTCGGCCGCGCGCTCGCCGCCGGGCGCCCCGACCGTGCGGCCCGCCTCCTCGTCCCCTGGCGCGAGCGGTACGGCGACGCGCTGCGCCTGGAAGCGGTGTGGCACGGCCGCTCGGGCACCGGCCCCGGCTCGCTGCGGCTCGCCGCCCGCACCGTCGGCCTCGCCGCCGAGCAGCGCCTGCGCCCCGTCCTGACCAACGCCGTCCGCTACGCCGACCCGGGCCAGGGCCCCGTCGCCGACGTCCTGGACGCCGCCCGCCGCCTGGTGCCCATCGACCCGCGCGGGGAGCACGACGGCGGCGAGCGCTGGCTGAAGGGCGAGGCCGCCATGCTGGGCGCCGCCGAGCGGGTCGTGGAGGCCGCCGGGTTCCGCCGCGACGCCGCGCACCGCCTCCTCGAACAGACGGCGGCGGCCGCCGCCGAGTGCCTGGTCGACCCCCAGGACGACCTCGGCATCGGCTCCGTGCGCTTCCCCGAGCCCGCCCTCGTCGGCGCCGGGCGCCGCACCGCGCAGCGCGTCCTCGCCTCCCGGGCGGCGGCGGGCCTGGTGCTGCGCGGCTACGACAGACGCCCCGACCGGCGGACGTACTGGCAGCGGACGCACCACGAGCTGGACATCATCGCCCACCACGGCTACGCCTCGTACTTCCTGACCGTCGCCCAAGTCGTCGACGACGTACGGGCCCTGGGCATCCGCGTGGCCGCGCGCGGCTCCGGCGCCGGGTCCCTGGTCAACCACCTCCTCGGCATCGCGCACGCCGACCCGGTCGCGCACGGGCTGCTGATGGAGCGGTTCCTGTCCGCGCGGCGGCCGGTCCTTCCGGACATCGACATCGACGTGGAGTCCGCGCGCCGCCTGGAGGTCTACCGCGCGATCCTCGGCCGGTTCGGCCAGGAGCGGGTGGCGACGGTCGCGATGCCGGAGACCTACCGGGTCCGGCACGCCATCCGCGACGTGGGCGCCGCCCTGTCCATGGACCCCGCCGAGACCGACCGGATCGCCAAGGCCTTCCCGCACATCCGCGCCCGCGACGCCCGCGCGGCGCTGGCGGAGCTGCCCGAGCTGAAGGACGTCGCGGCCGAGGCGGACCGGCACGGCCGCCTGTGGGAGCTGGTCGAGGGCCTCGACGCGCTGCCGCGCGGCGTCGCCATGCACCCGTGCGGCGTGCTGCTCTCCGACGCCTCGCTGCTTCGCCGCACCCCCGTCGTCCCCACCAGCGGCGAGGGCTTCCCCATGTCCCAGTTCGACAAGGAGGACGTGGAGGACCTCGGCCTGCTCAAGCTCGACGTGCTCGGGGTGCGGATGCAGTCGGCGATGGCGCACGCGGTCGCCGAGGTCGAGCGGGCCACGGGGGAGCGGGTCGACCTGGACGACCCGCGCCGGGTGCCGGAGGGCGACGCGGCGACGTACCGGCTCATCCGCTCCGCCGAGACCCTCGGCTGCTTCCAGATCGAGTCGCCGGGCCAGCGCGACCTGGTGGGGCGCCTGCAGCCCGCGACCTTCCACGACCTGGTGGTGGACATCTCGCTGTTCCGGCCCGGGCCGGTCGCCGCCGACATGGTGCGGCCGTTCATCGAGGCCAGGCACGGCCGCGCGCCGATCCGCTATCCGCACCCCGACCTGGAGGAACCGCTCAGGGAGACGTACGGGGTCGTCGTCTTCCACGAGCAGATCATCCACATCGTCGACATCATGACCGGCTGCGGGCGCGACGAGGCGGACCGGGTGCGGCGCGGCCTGTCCGACCCCGAGTCGCAGGGCCGCATCCGCCTCTGGTTCGCGCAGACGGCGGCCGCGAAGGGCTACGACGCCGAGACCGTCCGGCGGACCTGGGAGATCGTCGAAGCCTTCGGCAGCTACGGCTTCTGCAAGGCGCACGCCGTGGCCTTCGCCGTGCCCACGTACCAGTCGGCGTGGCTGAAGGCCCACCACCCGGCGGCCTTCTACGCGGGCCTGCTCACGCACGACCCGGGGATGTACCCGAAGCGGCTGCTGCTCGCGGACGCGCGGCGGCGCGGGGTGCCGATCCTGCCCCTCGACGTGAACCGGTCCGCGGCCGCCCATCGCATCGAACTGGAGTCCGAATCCGGGGCGTGGGGCGTGCGGCTCGCGCTCTGCGACGTGCACGGCATCAGCGAGGCCGAGACGGCCCGGATCGCGGCCGGACAGCCGTACTCCTCGCTGCTCGACTTCTGGGAGCGGGCCCGGCCGAGCCGCCCGCTCGCCGGCCGGCTCGCCCAGGTGGGCGCCCTCGACGCCTTCGGCGCCAACCGCCGTGACCTGCAACTGCACCTGACGGAGCTGCAGCGCGGCGCCCGCGGCGCACGCGGCCCCCAACTGCCGCTGACCGGCGGCCGGGACACCGCGCCCGCGGGCCTGCCCGACCTCGACGACGCGGAGCGGCTGAGCGCCGAGCTCGGCGTGCTCTCCATGGACGCCTCGCGGAACCTGATGGACGACCACCGCGCCTTCCTCGACGAGCTGGGCGTCACCTCCGCCCGCCGCCTGCGCGCCGCGCGGCACGGCGACACCGTCCTGGTCGCGGGCGCCAAGGCCGCGACGCAGACCCCGCCGATCCGCTCCGGCAAGCGCGTCATCTTCACCACCCTCGACGACGGCACCGGCCTGGTCGACCTGGCCTTCTTCGACGACGCCCACGCCGCCTGCGCGCACACCGTCTTCCACTCCTGGCTGCTCCTGGTCCGGGGCGTGGTGCAGCGGCGCGGCCCGCGCAGCCTCAGCGTCGTCGGCTCGGCGGCGTGGAACCTCGCGGACCTGGTGGAGCTGCGCCGCGAGGGCGGCCTGGACGCGGTGGCGCCCCGCCTCGCCGAGGGCGGCGCGGCGGCCGGGGCAGGGGCGGAGCAGGCGTCCGGCCCCGGCGGCGACCCCGGCGGCGGCCGCCGCATCCGGATGGAGACCGGATGCGAGATGCACCCGTGGGCCGACCTCCAGCCGCCCGGCGAACGGGCGCCCACGGGACGGAAGTTGTGGCACCAGAGCCCGGGGAGTGCGGGATGACCATCCTCTGCGTACGTTTCCAGCTGCCGCCGATGTACGAGGCGGCCCTGCCGGGCCTCCTCGGGCTCCTGGAGGAGTTCACCCCGGTCGTCGAGGCGCTGCCGCCGGACGGGGCCCTGGCTGATCTGCGGGGCGCCGAGCGGTACTTCGGGCGCGACGCCGTCGCCCTCGCTTCGGTGATCCGCGTACGCGCCCTCGCGCTGCACGGCGTCGACTGCGTGATCGGCGCGGGCCCGGGCCCGATGCTCGCCCGCGTCGCGCTGCGCGACGCCCGGCCCGGCGTGCCGTGCGCGGTGCCCGCGGGCGCCGCCGCGGAGTTCCTCGCCGAGCGGCCCGTCGCCGCGCTGCCCGGCGTCGGCACGGCGACCGCCCGCACCTTGTGCGAGTACGGCCTCGACACCCTCGGCCGGGTCGCCGCCGCACCCCTGTCCACGCTCCAGCGCCTGATCGGCGCGAAGGCGGGCCGCGAACTGCGCGACAGGGCGGGCGGCGTCGACCGCGGCCGGGTGGTGCCGAACGCGGTCTCCCGCTCCCTGGCCACCGAGCGCGCCTTCTCCCACGACGAGATCGACCCCGGCCGGCACCGCCGCGCCCTGCTCTCGGCCGCCGAGGAGCTGGGCACCCGGCTGCGCGCCCTCGACAAGGTCTGCCGCACCCTGACCCTCACCGTCCGCTACGCCGACCGCTCCGCGACCACCCGCAGCCGCACCCTGAAGGAGCCGACCGCGCACTCGGCGGAGCTGACGCGGGCGGCGTACGGCATGTACGAGGCGCTCGGCCTGCAGCGGGCCCGGGTCCGCGCGATCGCCCTGCGCGCCGAGGGCCTCGGCCCCGCCGACCAGGCCGCCCACCAGCTCACCTTCGACCCGGCGGACGAGAAGGCCCGCCGCATCGAGGAGGTGGCCGACCGGGCCCGGCGGAGGTTCGGGGCGGGGGCGATCGTGCCGGGGTCGTTGGCGGCGTAGGGCGTGTCGGGCGCAGGATCCGTCTGAGCGAACCGGCCGCGGACGCCCGGCCGGGAGGCTCCCTGTACTCCAACTCACCTTCCAGTGAAGGGAGTTGGGCGACCTCGGGCCTTGGGTGGCACCTACTGTGCAGTGATGCACGTCACAAGCCGCATGGGTGATTGATAGCGATTTGGAATGATTCTCTGAAGGCGCTTCGCGACGACGGCTGGTGCGTCGCCGAGGGGCGTTCGCCGTCGCTCGATTGGGCCGCCTCCGCCCGTACGCGATACAACGACGGCACCCCACCCCCCCTTCGAGAGGACCGCCATGGCCGCGACCCCGCACCGCGCCGCCCCCGCCCCCCGTGACCTCGCGGACCTGCCGTACGCGCACCGGCTCGACGTGTTCGCGGGGGAGCTGGAGCGCGACGGCGACCACGAGTCCGTGCACTTCGACGGCGGCACCTTCGCCGACCTGGACGGCGGCGGCACCGCCTTCCTGGAGTGCGCCTTCTCCGCGGTCGCCTTCGAGGGCGGGCGCTACCGCCGGGCCCGCTTCAACGACGTCTGGGCGCACCAGACCCGCTGGGTGGGGGTCGACCTGGCCGAGACCCAGTGGACGGACTGCGAGGTGGGCGCCGGGCTGCTCGCCGGGGTGGAGCTGCACGGCTCGCGGCTGCGCCGGGTGGTGTTCCACCAGTGCAAGTTCGACTCCGTGAACCTGCGCGCGGCCGGGTTGCGCGACGTCACCTTCGTGGACTGCCTGCTGCGCGACGTCGACTTCAGCGGGGCCCGGCTCGCGGGGGTCGCCTTCCCCGGCTCCACGCTGGAGCGCGTGCGCTTCGACAACGTCACCGTGGACCGGGCCGACCTCAGCGGGGCCGCGGCCCTGGGCATCGCCTCCGGGTTCGCGTCGCTGCGCGGGGCGACCATCAGCGGTCTGCAACTGGTGGAGCTGGCACCGGTGTTGGCGGCGACGCTCGGCCTCGACGTGAAGGACGGCTGAGCCCGGCCGCGGCGGGCCGTCCGGCGTGCGCGACCGTGCCAGCGGTCGCTGGGAAGTTTTGCCCGCGCGCAACTTCACACTTCTACTACCGGCACGTAATTTAGCGTGAACGCGTCAATGCCGTGATCCGGGTCACAGTCGGTCGTTAGCCGGTCGTCGCACCTGCCTTGAGCCGCGAGGAGATCGCCCGATGCTGCCCTGGAGACGAGCGCTGCGCGCGCTCACCGCCGCCCTGCTGATCGCGGGCGCCGCCACGCTCACCCCCACCGCCACGGCCGCCGAAGCCGCCGCCCCCACTGCCGGACCCGCCTCCACCGCGTCCTCCGCCGGGCCCTCTTCGACCCGCGGCTGGAACGACTACGACTGCCGGCCGTCCGCCGCCCACCCCCGCCCGGTCGTCCTCGTCCACGGCACCTTCGCGAACTCCGTGGACAACTGGCTCGTCCTCGCGCCCTACCTGGTGGCCCGCGGCTACTGCGTCTTCTCGCTCGACTACGGCCAACTGCCGCACGTGCCCCTCATCCACGGGCTCGGCCCCGTCGCGAAGTCCGCCGAACAGCTCGACACCTACGTCGACGAGGTCCTCGCGGCCACCGGGGCCGAGGAGGTCGACCTCGTCGGGCACTCGCAGGGCGGCATGATGCCCCGCTACTACCTGAAGTTCCTCGGCGGCGCCCCGAAGGTGAACGCGCTCGTCGGCCTCGCGCCCGACAACCACGGCACGACCCTGCTCGGTCTTACCAGGCTCCTGCCGTACTTCCCGGGCATCGAGGCCCTGCTCACCACGGCGACCCCGAGCCTGGCCGACCAGATCGCGGGATCGCCGTTCCTGACCGAGCTGAACGCGGGCGGCGACACCGTGCCCGGCGTGCGCTACACCGTCATCGCCACCCGGTACGACGAGGTGGTCACCCCCTACCGCTCGCAGTTCCTCGACGGGCCGAACGTGCGCAACGTCCTGGTGCAGGACCTGTGCCCCCTGGACCTCTCCGAGCACGTGGCCGTCGGGGTCCTGGACCCGGTCGCCCACCACGAGGTGGCCAACGCGCTCGACCCGGCCCACGCGACCCCGACGACCTGCCTGCCCTAGGCCCTAGCGGTTCGTGGCGGCACGCCGCCGTGCCGCCACGAACAGCGTGCCCGAGCCCAGCGCGAGCGCCGCGGCGCCGCCGACGGCGTAGTACGAGGTGGAGTCGTCGCCACCGGTCTCGGCGAGGTTCTCGCCGGTGGCCGCCACCGGCCGGGCGGCGCCGCCCTTGGCCTCCGGGGTGTTGCCCGGGGCCTTCTTCCCGCCGGGGGTGCCGAGGTCGCCGTGGCCGTTGTGCTCCACGGTGGACTTCGCGGCACCGTCGCGGATGTCCTGCTCCGACGGCGCGGCGGCGACAGGGGCCGCGGCCGGGGCGGCGGCCTTGGTGGTGACGCCCTTGCCCTTGCTCGCGCCCTTGCCGCTGCCGAAGACCACGTCCGAGCAGGTGTAGAACGCCTCGGGGGAATCGGACCGCTGCCAGATCGAGTAGACGAGGTGCCGCCCCGACCTGGCCGGGACGGTGCCGCTGAACTCGTAGGAGCCGTTCACCAGCTTCGGGTCGGTGACCTTCGCGAAGGGCCGGGCCTGAAGGTCCGACCACTTCAGGGGCTTGGCCGGGTCGTACGAGTCCTTGGTGACGTACAGCTCGAAGGAGCCCCGGTGCGGGGCGGTGGCCCGGTAGCGGAAGGTGTGCTTCCCGGCGCTGAGCTTGCTGGCGGGCCAGTCGGTGCGGGGCAGGTCGAGCCCCTTGTACTTGGCGTTCCCCGCGCTGCACAGCTTGCCGTCGGGGATGATCTGCTTCGACTTGCCCGCGGCGTTGGCGATGTTGACCTCGTTCCAGTCGTACAGCGGCTGGGTGCCGCCCGCCCGGACGAGCGCCTTGCAGGCCGCCGACTTCGGCGCCTCGGGCCCCTCCTGGAAACAGGCGGCCACCCGGCTCACCGGATCCGTCATCGACCCGTGCGCGGCGGCGGGCGCGGCGGTGAGCACGGAGAGGGCGAGCGGTGCGACACCCGCCGTGGCGATCGCGGCGACCTTGCGGGCAGCAGTCATGGGGGGATCTCCTAGACGACGTACGGGGTGGGGGAAGCGGGGCGAAAACCCCGCGGCGATCAGCAAGTTAGCCCCCGCCGACCCCGAAATCCCCTGCTGAGAGGGGCCGCGGGCGATCCTTAGGGGGGCGGGGGGGGGGGGGGGGCGCCCCGCCTCGGCGCACTCGGAGGCCGACAGGCCCCGCGGGTGGGCGCGCAGGGTGTGGGCCACCAGGTCCGCGGTGTGCGGGGCCAGGCCCTTGGGGAGTTCGCGGGAGCCGGGCGGACGGCCGCCGAAGAGCTGGTCGACGTCCTCCTGGCGGGCCTCGGCGAGGCCGTCGAGGCGGGCGCGCAGGGCCGCCACGTGCCGCAACTGCTCCCGCAGCGCCGCCTGGTTGAAGGGCTTGAGCAGATAGTGCAGGGCTCCGGCGCGCAGGGCCGCGCGGATCACCCCGGCCTCGCGGGCGGCGGTGATGAACAGGACGTCCACCGGCACCCGGCCGGGGTCGAGCCCCTCGGCCGCGCGCAGCTCCCGCAGCACCGCGAGCCCGTCCATGTCGGGCAGGTACACGTCCAGGAGCAGCAGGTCGGGGCGGAGCCGCTCCGCCGCCCGCAGCGCGTCGGCGCCGCTGTGTGCCACGCCCGCCACCGCGAACCCGTCCACCGCGGCGACGTACCGGCTGTGCAGCTTGGCGACCATGAAGTCGTCGTCGACGACCAGCACCTTCGTCATCGCCCGGCCCCCTCGGCCCCTTGTCGTCGCCGCAGGGTACGAGCGCGACCACAACGACCACAACGTCCGTTGCTTCCGGAAGGGAGACAGGTTCCGCACGCGTGGGCAGCATGTGGGCCACCTCACCCACGGAACCGGTCAGACAGGCGGTGGCACCCGTGCGACTACGCACTCCCAGGAGACTGCGCGTCCCCCTCGCCCTGTGCGGTGCCGCGCTCCTCGTGCTCGTGGGCCCGCCGCTGCTCACCCCGGGCGACGGCGACGACACCGGCACCCGGATCCCCGGCCTGCGCCTCATGGTCCCCAACACCCCCGGCGGCGGCTACGACATCACCGCCCGCACCGCGGCGAAGAACGCCGAGGACGCCGGACTCACCCACAACATCGAGGTGTTCAACCTGCCCGGCGCCGGCGGCACCGTGGGTCTGAGCCGCCTCGTCGGCGAGCACGGCAACGGCAGGCTCGCCATGTCCATGGGCCTGGGTGTCGTCGGCGCCGTCCGCTCCAACGACGCGCCCAGGTCCCTCGCCGACACCACCCCCATCGCCCGGCTCACCGAGGAGCAGGACGTCGTCGTGGTGTCGAAGGACTCGCCGTACGACACCATCGACGAGCTCGTCGACGCGTGGCGGGAACGGCCGGGGAAGCTGCCCGTCGGCGGCGGCTCGGCCCCCGGCGGGCCCGACCACATCGCGCCCATGCTGATGGCCCGTGCCGCCGGGATCCCGCCGAAGGACGTCAACTACGTGCCCTTCGACGGCGGCGGCGAACTGCTCGCGTCGATCCTCGGCAACAAGGTCGCCTTCGGCGTCTCCGGCGTCGGCGAGTACCTGGACCAGATCAAGTCCGGCGAGCTGCGCCTGCTCGCCGTCACCGGGCCGAAGCGGGTCAAGGGACTCGACGGGCCCACGCTCAAGGAGTCCGGCTACGACGTGGACTTCACCAACTGGCGCGGCATCGTGGCGCCCCCCGGCCTCTCCGACACCGAGCGCGACAAGCTCATCGGGCTCGTCCGCGAGCTCCACGAATCGAAGGAGTGGCGCGCGTCCCTCAAGAAGAACGGCTGGGACGACGCCTTCCTCGTCGGCGACGGGTTCGGCGACTTCCTCGATGCCCAGGACCGGCGCGTCGTCTCCGTCCTGAAGGAGCTCGGCCTGTGACCACCACCGAAGCCGCGCCCGCCGCCCGCGGCCGCCGCGCCTGGCTGCGCGAGCACTCCGAACTCGGCGTCTGCGTCATGCTGCTCGCCCTCGGCGCCGTCGTCCTCACCGACGCGCTCACCATGGACGTCGCCATCGCCCAGCGCGGCCCCATCGGCCCGCGCACCGTGCCGATCGCCGTCGGCTGCGGTCTGCTCCTCATCTCCGTCCTGCTCGCCGTGGACGTCCTGCGGGGTGGCCGCGGCGAGGCCGAGGGCGGCGAGGACGTCGACCTGTCCGAACCCGCCGACTGGCGCACCGTGCTGCTGCTCGCCGGGGTCTTCCTCGCCACCGCCGCCCTCATCGAGCCGGTGGGCTTCCCCGTCGCCGGGGCCCTGCTCTTCTGGGGCGCCGCCTACGCCCTCGGCAGCCGCGCGGTCCACCGCGACCCGCTCATCGCCGCCGGGCTCTCCCTGGCCACCTACGCCGTCTTCAACAACCTGCTCGGCGTGCCGCTGCCCGGCGGCCCCCTGATGGGAGTGCTGTGACATGAACTCCTTCAGCTCCCTCATGGACGGCTTCGGCACCGCGCTCACGCCCGCCAACCTGCTCTGGGCCGCGATCGGCGTGCTCCTCGGCACGGCGATCGGCGTCCTTCCCGGCATCGGCCCCGCGATGGCCGTGGCACTGCTGCTCCCGGTGACGTACGGGCTCGAACCCACCGGCGCCTTCATCATGTTCGCGGGCATCTACTACGGCGCGATGTTCGGCGGCTCCACCACGTCGATCCTCCTCAACACGCCGGGGGAGAGCGCCGCCGTCGTCGCCGCCATGGAAGGCAACCCGATGGCCAAGTCCGGCCGGGGCGCGCAGGCGCTCGCGGCCGCCGCCATCGGCCACTTCGCGGGCGGCATGATCGGCACGGTCCTGCTCGTCGCGCTCGCGCCGAAGGTCGCCGACCTCGCCGTCGACATCGGCGCGCCCGACTACTTCGCCATCATGGTCCTCGCGTTCATCGCCGTGACCTCGGTGCTCGGCTCCTCCCGCATCCGGGGCCTGGCGTCCCTCCTGATCGGCCTGACCCTCGGCCTGGTCGGCCTCGACCAGATGACCGGACAGCAGCGCCTGACCTTCGGCTCCCTCCAACTCGCCGACGGCATCGACGTGGTGATCGTCGCCGTCGGCCTGTTCGCGATCGGCGAGGCCCTGTGGGTGGCCGCGCACCTGCGCCGCACCAGCGGCCGGGCGATCCCCGTCGGCCGCCCCTGGCTCGGCAGGCAGGACGTCAGGCGCACCTGGAAGTCCTGGCTGCGCGGCCCCCTCATCGGCTTCCCGTTCGGCGCGATCCCCGCGGGCGGCGCGGAGATCCCCACCTTCCTCTCGTACGTCACCGAGAAGCGCCTGTCGAAGCACAAGGACGAGTGGGGCAAGGGCGCCATCGAGGGCGTGGCGGGACCGGAGTCGGCCGCGTCGGCGTCGGCCGCGGGCACCCTCGTGTCCATGCTGACCCTCGGTCTGCCCACGACCGCCGTCGCCGCCGTGATGCTGGCCGCCTTCCAGCAGTACGGCATCCAGCCCGGGCCGCTGCTCTTCGAACGCGAGTCGGAGCTGGTGTGGGGCCTGATCGCGTCCCTGTTCGTCGGCATGGTGCTGCTCCTCGCCCTGAACCTGCCGCTGGCCCCCGTGTGGGCGAAGCTGCTGCGCATCCCGCGCCCGTACCTGTACGCCGGGATCCTGTTCTTCGCCGCGGTCGGCGCGTACGCCGTCGGCGGTGAGGCGCTCGACCTGGTCGTCCTGCTCGTCATCGGCCTGATCGGCTTCGGCATGCGCCGCTACGGCCTGCCGGTCCTGCCCGCCGTCATCGGCGTCATCCTCGGCCCGAACGCCGAGCTGCAACTGCGCCGCGCCCTGCAGATCAGCGACGGCAGCGCACGGGGCCTGGTCGACACACCCTTCTCGATCACCGTCTACGCGCTGATCGCGCTGATCCTGCTCTGGCCCCTGCTGCGGAAACCGGCGCGCGCCCTGTCGAACTCCCGCCGTACGGTGAGGGAATGACCGACAAGATCACCCCGGGCGGCGCGCAGGCCGTCATCCGCCCCGCCACCGCCGCCGACGTGCCCGCCGTGCGGGACGTCACGCACGCGGCGTACCACCACTACATCGAGCGCATCGGCCGCGTGCCCGCGCCCATGGAGTCGGACCACGCCCGGAACGTGGCGGCGGGGCGGGTGCACGTCGCCGAGGACGCCGGGGGCGCCGTGGTCGGTCTGGTGGTCGTGTACCCCTACGACGACCACCTGTACCTGGACAACATCGCCGTCCACCCCGACGCCAAGGGCACGGGCCTGGGCCGCCGCCTCCTGGAGTTCGTCGAGGAGCACGCGCGCGGCCTTGGCCTGCCCGAGATACGGCTCTACACCAACGCGATGATGTGGGAGAACCAGAAGATCTACCCGCGCTTCGGCTACGAGTTCGTGGAGCGGCGCGTCGAGGGGGTCTACGACCGCTTCCATTACCGCAAGGCCGTGCTGGCCTGACGGCCGGTGCCCCGTAAGGGGCGCGGGGAACTGCGCGACCAGCCACAACAAAGCCGCAGTCGCGTCTGCTCGGTACGCAGCAGACGCGACTGCGGCTCTTCGCGCGCCGAGCGCGCAGTTCCCCGCGCCCCTTACGGGGCGTCGAAGGGGCCGTCGGGGGCGAAGGCCAGCCCGGCGAAGCGTTCGCCGATGTGGCGGTGCGTGGCGGCGTCCGGGTGGAGGTTGTCCGGCAGGGGGAGGCGGGCGGCGTCGGCCTCGCCGTACAGGGCGCGGCCGTCCAGGTAGGACAGGTGAGGGTCCTCCGCGGAGCGCTCGCGCACGATCCGGGACAGCTCGTCGCGGACGACGGTGAGCGTCAGCTTTCCGGCGGCGCGCTCCTCGGGGTCGCCCGTGGCCAGGAACCGGAGCTTCCCCTCGCGGAGGCCGCTGAAGTCCGGCGCGCTGGGCCCCGGCGTGTCCTCGTGGATGGGGCACAGGATGGGCGAGACGACCAGCAGCGGCACGTCGGGGTGGCCCTCGCGGATGGTGTCGAGGAAGCCGTGGACGGCCGGTCCGAAGGCGCGCAGCCGCATCAGGTCGGTGTTGACCACGTTGATGCCCAGCTTGACGCTGATCAGGTCGGCGGGCGCGTCCCGCAGGGCGCGCGCGGTGAAGGGGTCGAGCAGCGCGCTGCCGCCCAGGCCCAGGTTGACGAGGTCCACGCCGCCGAGCGCCGCGGCGAGCGCGGGCCAGGTGGTGCTGGGGCTCGCCGCGTCGGAGCCGTGGCTGATCGAACTGCCGTGGTGCAGCCACACCTTGCGGCCGCGCTCGGGCAGTGGCGCGACCGGGGCGTCGGTGCGCAGGGCGACGAGCTCGGTGGTCTCGGTGTGGGGCAGCCAGATCTCGATGTCCTTGACGCGGTCCGGCAGGCCGGTGAAGCGCAGGGTGCCGGCGGGGCCGGGCCGCGTCTCAGCGGACCCGGCGGCCATGTCGATGGTCAGGGTGTTGCCGTCGGCCAGGCTGCCCCGGTCGACGAGCTCGCCGTCGACGAGCAGGTCGTACACGCCGTCGGGCCGGGGCGGCGCGCCCACGTAGATCCGCTTGGTGGGCAGCGCGTCCAGCTCCACGGCCGTGGCCCGGCTGCGGAAGGCGATGCGAACGCCGGAGGGCTGGGACTCCGCCATGGCCAGCTGGCCGTCGGCGCACTGGGCGCGGGCCCGCGCGGGCAGCCGGTGCGGCAGCAGACCGGACGCGGTGCGCTCCAGGTCGAGGGCGCCGCGCAGCAGCTCGGCGGTGAGGGGCGTGGTGGTCAAGGGGTGCTCGGTGCGCATGTCTCAGCCTGTTGGGGTGGAGTGGGGAAGCGTTTCCGCGCGGCGCGCGGCCTCAGGCAGCGGGCCAGTTCCGCAGCAGGGCGTCGAGGGAGTCCAGGATCCGGACCCAGCTCTCCTGCGGATCCGGCTCGCTGTGGCTGAATCCGCCCGCCGTCTCCAGGCTGACGTAGCCGTGGAAGACGCTGCCGAGCAGCCGGACCGCGTGCGTCTGGTCGGGCTCGGCGAGGTCGTAGCCGCGCAGGATGGCCCGCATCATCGCCGCGTGCCGGACGCCCGCGCTCGCGGCCGCCGTCTCGGGGTCGAGCCGCAGCCGGGCCGCGGCGTAGCGGCCGGGGTGCTCCGTGGCGTAGTCGCGGTAGACGTGTGCGAAGGCGGTCAGGGCGTCCTTGCCGGAGCGCCCGGCCAGGGCGTCGGCGGCCCGGTCGGCGAGTTCTCCCAGGGCCAGCAGGGCGATCCTCGTCCTGAGGTCCTGGGAGCTCTTCACGTGCGAGTACAGGCTCGCGACCTTGACGTCGAACCGCCGGGCGAGCGCCGAGACGGTCACCTGGTCGAAGCCGACCTCGTCGGCCAGCTCGGCGCCCGCCCGGGCCAGGCGTTCCGGGGTCAGTCCCACGCGTGCCATATCGGTCCTCTCCTTCGACAGAACCGATTATGCAGTTACCTAAAGGTTTTAGGCAAACGGGAACTCCCCTTAGGCTAGGCCGAGAGGGCGGCGGACGACCGCGGCAGGAGCCCCGCCACGGCGAGCCGCTCCAGGTCGGACAGGGCCCGCACGGCCGCGTCGGCCGCGGCCGGGTCGGCCTCGGTGATGCCGCTCGCCGCGAACTCGTCCTCGTCCAGGCGCAGCACGGCACTGCCGTCCGCCGCGCACCACAGGTCGAGGTCCAGGTCCTCGACGGTGAGGACGTCGCCGCCGCGCACAGCGGGCCGGGTCACGTCGCAGTACCAGCCCTTGAGCGCGCCGTCCGCCGCGTACACCTCCTTGACGGCGTACCAGCGGTCGCGCCAGTAGTGCTCCACGAAGGTGTCGCCCGGCTCGAAGCGGACGAAGCCGAAGTCCCGTACGCCCGCGCCCGCCCAGGGCGCGCGGACCGTGACGCGGGTGCCGTCGTCCGAGAGCAGCCGGGCCGGATAGCGGATCTTCGTGCGCCCCGCCTTGCGCAGCTCGACCTCGACGTCGGTCGAGGCCCCAGCCTCAGTCGATCGTGCGGACATGACGTACCTCCGTGTCGTACTTCTCGTAACCGAACCACTGATTGATCGCGACCATCGGGCCGTTCTCGCTGTCGTTGCCCGTGAACGCCTCCGTGCAGCCCGCCGCCCGCGCCCGGTGCAGCGAGGCGTTCTTCGCGAGCTTGGCCAGGCCCCGGCCGCGGTGGGCGCGGGCCGTGCCGGTCATGCCCGACGCGTACCGGGACGCGCCGTCGGTGTGCGCAAGGGTGAACGCGGCGGGCTCCCCGTCCACCACGGCCACCGTGGTCAACTCGTGGTCCAGGAGCGGGTGGTGCCAGGTCTCGGTGAGCCAGTACGCGTAGTCCGAGAACTCCGCGCGCACGTCGCTCGGCTCGTCCGCCGCCGTCTCGGCGTCCAGGGCGAACAGGGGGCGCGGGTCGTCCCGGAAGTCGGCCGCCGAGCGCAGTTCGACACCAGGGGGCGGCTCCGCGAGCGGCGGCAGGCCGCCCCGCGCCAGGTCCAGGCGCAGGAAGTGCGCGGTGCGGCTCGCGCGGTAGCCGCGCCGCGCCGCGAACGCGCGGTTGCGCGGCGTGTCCAGGACCCACGAGTACAGCGCCGTCGCGCCCGCGCCCACGAGGTGCTCCTCCGCCGCACGCGCCAGGAGCGAGCCCGCGCCCAGGCCGCACCGCTGCGGATGCACGTACACGTTCAGGAAGCCCTGCCCCGGCTCCGGGCTGTCGTGGGCGATCCCCACCTGGGCCGTGCCGACCACCTCGCCGTCCGCCTCCGCGACGAGCGCGCGGTAGCGGGCGTCGGGGTGGGCGTGCTCGCAGCCGTACGCCACGGACGCGGCGGTGGCGAGCAGCGCGGGCACCGCCGCGCGCCGCACCGCCGCGTAGGCGGCGGCGTCCTCCGGGTCTGCGGTGCGCAGGTCACGCACCCGGATCTCAGTCATGGCCCGGACGGTACGCGCGGGACGGGCCCGGGTGCCTCCGAATTTCCGCGCGTGCGGGACAATCGGCGCGTGGCTCTGAAGATCCTCATCAAGGAAGGCGCGGGCGCCGCGCCGCCGTTCGAGCAGGTACGCACGCAGATCGCCGGGCAGGCGCGGGACGGGGTGCTGCCCGTCGGCTACAAGCTGCCGACGGTACGCGGGCTCGCCGAGGAGCTAGGGCTCGCGGCGAACACCGTGGCCAAGGCGTACCGGGCGCTCGAGGCGGACGGGGTGATCGAGACGCGGGGGCGGAACGGGACGTTCGTCGCGGCCGCTCGCGAGGCCGCGGCTCGCGCGGCCGCCGGGGCCGCGCAGGCCTATGCCGAGCAGGTCCGCCGCCTCGGGCTCTCCGAGGCCGAGGCGGCTTCGGCGGTCCGCGATGCCTTGCGTGCGGTCTACGGCTCCTCGGCCTGAGCCCAGGTCAACGGTTGCTCGGCACCTCCGCGTTGTGCCCACCCGTCCCGCCCTGCGGGACGATTGCCCACAACGGGCCCTAAAGGTACAGCCCCGCGTCCGCTCCGTCCCGGGTGGGCGGGATGGACGGCGGGGTCGTGCCGCGGCGCAGGGCGTACAGTTCGGCCAGCGTCGCGCCCTCGCGGGAGACGCCCTCGTTGGTGCCGAGCCAGCTCACCGACTCGGCCCGGGTGAGCGCGCCCACCTCGATCCGGGCCAGACACCGCCCGGGCCGCACCACCGCGGGGTGCAGCCGCTCCAGGTCCTCGTTGGTGGTGACCCCGACGAGCACGTTGCGCCCCTGGCCGAGCAGCCCGTCCGTGAGGTTGAGCAGCCGCGAGAGGGCCTGCCCCGCCGTGTGCTTGGCCTCGCCGCGGATCAGTTCGTCGCAGTCCTCCAGGAGCAGCAGCCGCCAGCGGCCCTTCGCCGTGCCCTCGTCCTCCCCGATGGCGATGTCCATCAGATAGCCCACGTCCGTGAACAGGCGCTCCGGGTCGAGGACGCAGTCCACCTGGCACCAGTCGCGCCAGGAGCGCGCGAGCGTGCGCAGGGCGGACGTCTTGCCGGTGCCCGGCGGCCCGTGCAGCAGGAGCAGCCGCCCGGAGATGTCCTCGGGCGTGGTCTTCATCAGCTTGTCCATGGCGTCGGCCACCGGCGCGGTGTAGTTCTGCCGCACCTCCGACCACGTGCCCGCGGAGATCTGCCGCGTCGTGCGGTACGGGCCGCGCCGCGGCGACACGTACCAGAACCCCATGGTCACGTTCTCCGGCTGGGGCTCAGGGTCGTCCTGCGCGCCGTCCGTGGCCTGCTTCAGGACCCGCTCGGCGAGCTCCGCGGAGGTCGCCGTGACCGTGACGTCGGCGCCCCGGTTCCAGCGCGAGACGAGCAGCGTCCAGCCCTCGCCCTCGGCGAGCGTCGCGCAGCGGTCGTCGTCCCGGGCGGCCCGCAGCACGGCGGCGCCCGGCGGAAGGAGCGTCGAGCCGGCCTTGACGCGGTCGATGTTCGCGCTGTGCGAGTACGGCTGCTCGCCCGTCGCGAAGCGGCCGAGGAACAGCGCGTCGACGACGTCCGACGGCGAGTCGCTGTCGTCGACGTTGAGCCGGATCGGCAGGGCGTCCTGAGGGTTCGCAAACATGCCGCCATGATCCGCCACGAATGCGCCCGTGTGCACCCCGGTTTCGGTACTCCGCCCGAACGCCACGCGCGAGTCCCAGACACTCGTACGGAACGCGCCCGACCGGGAATCGTCGCCGATACGCTGGCCCTCGATGCGACGGCATGGGTGGAATTCGGATGCGCGGAAGTGGCGTCTCGCCGCTCTGCTCGGCGTTGGTGCGGCCGCTCTGGCCCTGGTCCTGACCGTGCTCACGCTGCCCGAGGAACGCGGCGGCAGCACCGCGGGCACCACGAGGGACGGCGACAAGGTGCACGGCACCCCGGTGGCCCCGCCGCCCCCGGGGCAGGCGGAGGTCGGCTGGGGCTTCACGCACACCCAGTACAGCGCGGACCAGGGCGAGGACGCCGCCGTCGCGCGCGCCGAGAAGCTGATCAAGGAGCAGCCGCGCCCGCTGCCGCAGGTCCAGCACATCATGGGCTGGGGCTCGGGCAACCCCGAACCGGTCAAGGGGCGCTACGACTTCGACGCCATGGACCGCCGCGTCGACTTCATCCGCGCCACCGGCGGCACACCCGTCGTCACCCTGTGCTGCGCCCCCGACTGGATGAAGGGTGGCAAGCCAGGATCCGACAACACGAACTGGAGCAAGGCCTCCCTGGAGACCGCCCCCAAGCCTGAGCACTTCGACGACTTCGCCCGCCTCGCCGCGACCGTCGCCAAGCGCTATCCGGACGTACGGCACTTCGTCGTCTGGAACGAACTCAAGGGCTTCTGGAACACCACCGAGCACCGCTGGGACTACGAGGGCTACACCGACCTGTACAACCGCGTCCACAAAGCGCTGAAGGCCGTCAACAAGGACATCATGGTCGGCGGCCCGTACGTGGTGATGAACAGCGTCGACCCGCGCCAGACCGACGGCGTCTCCAAGGACCTGAAGGGCCCCTGGGGCAGCATGGACCAGCGCTCGCTCGACGCCTTCGACTACTGGAACAAGCACAAGGCGGGCGCCGACTTCGTGGTCGTCGACGGCGCCAGCTACACGGTCGACGACGAGATGATCCCCGACGAGTTCGGGGCCACCGACAAGCTCACGGACGTCAGCCGCTGGCTGCGCGAGCGCACCGACGGACTGCCCCTGTGGTGGGCCGAGTACTACGTGGAGCCCGGCGACAGCAAGGACAACCGCGACGACTGGTCCGAGGCGCACCGCGTGGCCGTGCACGCCTCCGGCCTCATCGCCCTGGTCCGCGGCGGCGCCACGAGCGGCTTCTACTGGAACCCGCAGAAGCGCTCCGGCGACTGCGCGGGCTGTCTGTGGAGCTCGACGCAGCTCGCCGACGGCGGCCGCGAGAAGCCGATACTGGACCTGCTCGCACGGTTCTCCGACGCCTTCCCGCCCGGCACGAAGTACGAGAAGGTCACCGTCGCCGACGACGACGTGCCGAACGTCCGCGTCCTCGCCGACGACAAGACCGTCCTCGTGGTGAACACGCTCGACCGGCCCATCAGCGCGGAGATCGGCGGCAAGCGCTTCGACCTCGCCGGGTACGGGGTGAAGTGGCTCGACCGCTGAGCCGCCCCACCCCCGCCCCGCGGGCTACGCCATCGTCAGGAACCGCTGGATCAGCGACGCGAGGAACACCGCGAGCAGCGGCAGCGAGAACCAGAAGCTGCTCTGCAGCCAGCGCTGCTGCGCCACGCTCGGCGCGGCCGCCACCCGCACCACCTCGCGCGCCGCCAGCAGCAGCACCAGCGCCACGACCGCGAGGCCGCCGACCACCGACCACGGCGTCCACGTCACCTTGGGGCCGACCGCGCCCGGGTCCGCCTCCGGGACCGCGCCGTCCGGCCGCTCGCGCAGCGTGTACAGCGTCGCGTCGGCGTTGCTGAAGACCTTCTTCAGATCCGCGCGCTTGTCCAGGTTCCGCACGAGCCGGGTGTCCCAGTTCTTCGGATAGCCCGAGTCCATCTGGAGGTACACCGTCTGACCGCGGTTGACCATCAGGTACGAGTTGGGCCCCGCGTCCTTGAGCGCCTTCACCACGCCCGACACCAGGGCCGGGTCGGGCGGCGCGAGGGTGGGCACGTACTCGACCTTCTCCGGGTCCCGCTCGCCCCAGGGGATCGCGGGCGTCACGTTGTTGACGGTGTCGTTGCTCATCCACAGCAGCCGCACGGTCGGGTCGTCGTGCGCGTACACGTACTCCATGGCGGCGACCTCGCCCGTCCTGACCCGCTCGAACGGCTCGTTGCCCCAGCGGGCCACCAGGAAGCCGCCCACCAGGACCAGCCCCGCGAGCAGCGCGGCGAACGGCGCGAGGCTCACCCGGTCGCGGTCCCGCTCCTTGGCGGTGGCCCCGGTGCGCGGGAACAGCGCGAGCCCGCCCAGCAGGGTCGCCCCGGGCAGCGCGAACATGAAGACGCGCAGCGCCATCTCGCCGCCGTAGCTCTGCATGCCGAAGCCCAGGAACGGCACGAAGGCCAGGACGACGAGCGACACCTCGCGGTACTTGAGCCGGCGCCTGCGCAGCCAGCCGCAGCAGGCAAGCGCGAGCACGCTCCCGGCGAGCGCCACGCGCGTGTACAGGACCAGCTTGTGCGTGGAGTCGCCGCCCTCGATCCGCCCGGAGACGGACGACGACACGTTGCCGCCGACGCCGCCGACGCCGCCGAACAGCTCGTCGAAGTGGCCCGACCAGTACGGCTCCGCCAGGAAGCCGAGCCAGAGCACCACGAGGACGCCGAAGAGCAGCGGCAGGCCCCGCAGTTCGCAGCGGCGCACGAGCACGAGGACCGTGACGACGCCGAGCATCACGAAGGGCGTCAGCTGGTGCGCGGGCACCGTCGCCGCGAACAGGCCCATGAGGACCAGGAGCAGCACCGCCTGCTGCCGCCGGTTCGCCAGCTCCACCTCGGCCTCGCCGGGCCGCCGCTTCGACCAGAGCACGCGGGGCGCGCGGAACCACACCAGGAGGATCGCCACGAAGGCGATGTACAGCGCGTACGTGAAGCCCTGCGGCGAGAAGTAGTCCTGGCCCACCCAGCCGCTCAGGACGAAGAGCCACAGGCCCGTCCACTTGGCCCGCCAGCTCGCCCGCATGTGCCGGGTGAGCAGGTACATCGGCGGCAGGTACAGGAGCTGGATGGCCAGCGGCCACCAGCGGATCAGCTCGGTCAGGTCCGAGACGCCGCAGGCCTCCGCCAGGAACGTGGCGCCCGCGAAGAACCCGGGCCAGCTCCAGCGCGCGTCCAGGTCGGGCGCCGCCGTGCCGGTCCTGTCGATGTACTCCATGAAGCCCAGGTGCTGCCAGGCCGTCGCGAACCGCGGCTCGGTCTCGATGACGGCGGGCAGCGCGTGCAGCGACACGACGGTGGCGACGAGCGTCAGCGCGAGCAGCCAGGTGAGCGGCCGCTCCAGGCGGAGCAGCGAGGCGAACACGACCACGAGGAGCACCGCGCCGACCAGCGTGGGCATCGGGAGCACGGTGACGAGGCCGAGCCCGCCCATCGCGTCGAGGTCGCTCTCGCCGAGCCCGAGCGCGGGCACCCAGTACAGGCCGAGGGCGAGCACGAGGAGCAGCCCGAGCACCAGCGGCGTGCGGCGCGCGGCCGGGGCGGGGCGCCGCGGCGCCGGGGGAGCGGGGGCGGCGGCCGCGGGCGCACCGGCGGGCGGCGCGGGCGACGTCGCCGCGGAGCCCCCGGCCGCGCCCTTGACGGCCGGGGCGCCCGTGACGGGTGTCGGTGTCTTCATGCCCGGTGAACCGGGTGAGGCGGGACCCGGTGACGGCACGGCGGCGGACCCCGTGGCGGAACCCGGCGCGCGGGCCGTGTCCGGGCGCTCCACCGGTGTCCCGCGCGACGGCGTGCCGCCGAACGGCCGCCCCACGGCCCAGGTGGGCCGGTGCCCGTCCATGCCGCCGCCCCCCGTCGTGTTCCCCGAGCCCGGGTACGCCCGCGTCCCGAACACCGGCGTCGCCGGGCCCGGCCGCACGTCCGGCCTGCGCTCCTGATGGTCCAGGTCGGCCCGGTGGATGGCCAGTTGCAAGGTGTCCGCGTCGAGGGACTCGCGCAGGGCCCACGCCGGGCCGAGCCGGTGCCCGGGGGCCTTGGTGAGGGTGGCGCCCTGCGTGCGGGCCCGCGGCGACGGCGGGACGTCCGGGGTGCCGAGGTCCGCGAGGTCGCCGTCCGGCGCCGCCTCCGGCGCCGTCCGGTGCGTGATCGCGTACAGCTTGGGCGCAGCGATCGCCACGATCACCGCGAGGCTGGAGATCTCCGCGACGCCCGCGCCCGTCAGCCCCATGCGCGGCAGCAGGATCAGCGTCAGACCGAGGACGAGCAGGCACAGCAGGCCCTGCAGCCAGGCGAGGCCGGACGTGCGGCTCTGCGCCCTGAGGACGGCGAAGTACGTCTCCATGACGACCCGCAGCGCCGTCCCCACCGCGAACCAGCGGAGCAGCGGCGTCGCCGCCTCGGAGTAGCCCTGCCCGAACACGTGCAGGATGTAGGGCGCGGCCAGGAAGGTGAGCGCGCAGATCGGCAGCATGATCCGCAGCATGCGGCGCAGCGCCGCGCGGGTGTTCGCGGCGAGCCGCGCCGGGTCGTGCGCCCCCTCGACGGTCAGCGAGGCGCCCATGTTGATCGCCAGCAGGTTCATGGTGCCCGCGATCGTGGTGGTGATGTAGAAGTACGCGTTGTCCTCGGAGCTGACCTGCGAGGCCACGATCACCGGGACCAGGTACACCACGGCGAGCGAGAACAGCGAGCCCGTGTAGTCACCGGCCAGGAAGCGGCCTATCTCGCGCATCGAGGGCGGCTGCGCCTTGCCCTCGGTGGCCCGCACGTGGCACGGCACGAGGCGCCGGAACACCAGCCAGCCGAGCGGCACCACCGACAGGGCGATGGCGGCCACCCACGACACGAACACCCCGGCCGTGGGGATGGCCGCGGCGAGGACGATCAGCAGGGCGAGCTTGACCACGGAGAACACCGTGTTGCCCACCGGCACCCAGAACGCGCTGCGCAACCCGGTGAGCACGCCGTCCTGGAGCGTGAGCAGACACCAGGCCACGACCGCCGCGACGAAGCCGATCCCGGCGAGCGGGCCGTGCAGGAAGCGGTACGAGGGCCCCCACAGGTCGAGCGTGAACAGGAAGAGCAGCGCCACGAACCCGACGATCACCGAACTTCCCGCGTACGTACGGAAGATGAGCGTGCCGGTGGCGCGGCCCGCCACCGGGATGAAGCGGGCCAGGGCGCCCGTGAGCGTCACGGCGGTGACGCCCGCGAGGAGCTTCATCGCCGCGATGGCCGCCGAGCCCTGGCCGACCGCCGACTCCGAGTAGTACCGGGCGGCGGCCAGCCAGAAGCCCAGGCCGAGCAGGCCGGAAATGCCGGTGTTGACCATGAGCGCGTACGCGTTGCGGAACAGCGGGCTGCCCCCGCCCGCCCCTGGCAGCCGCATCCTCCGGGACCTTCTCTCCTTTCCGCCGGTCGGCGGTGCGCCGCCGGTACTGCTGGTGGTCCCAGTGACCTCTGCCTGTGCGGTGGTCGTGTCAGACACGGGAGCGAGCTGCCTTCCGGCGGGCTTGTTGGCAACGGCGGACTATCGCGTATCCCTTGGTGAGGACCCGGTCCCTGGCGAAGGTCCGGGTGATCGACCGGCCCTCGGCGAGCCGCTCGAACTCCTCGAGGCCCGTACTGCGCCGCACCGTCACCCGGCGCAGCGCGTACGGGCCCTGACATCTGCGCGCCAGGGTGTTCCCCACGGCGAGCGACTGGCAGAACCCGGCGCCCCGCACCGTGCGCCGGACCCGGCGGCTGGAGTAGCCGTACGGGTAGGCGAACGACACCGGCGGGGTGCCGAGTTCGGCCGCCAGGATCTCCTTGCAGCGGATCACCTCGAACCACAGCGCGTCGTCCGAGAGCTGGTCGAGCTGCGGGTGGGTGTGGCTGTGCCCGCCGATCTCGACGCCGGACTCGGCGAGGCCGCGCACCTGGTCCCAGCTGAGCATGGTGTCGAGCCCGCCCCCGGTGTCGTACGTGCCGCGCAGCCAGCCCGTCGCGATGAACAGCGTCGAGGCGAACCCCTGCTTGGACAGCTCCGGCAGGGCGTGCTGGTGCACGCCCTCGTAGCCGTCGTCGAAGGTGATCAGGACGGGCCGGGTGGGCAGCGGCCGGCTCGGGTTGCGCCAGTGCCAGGCCAGCTGCGCGGTGGTGAGCGGAGTGCAGCCGAGCGCGCGGAGCACTTCCATCTGCTCCCCGAACGCCTCCGGCGACACGGACAGCTCGTGCGTGGCGTCGTTCGGCAGCGGTGCGACCGAGTGGTACATGAATATGGGGATCCCTCTTCGGGTCATCCGGCCGCCCCTTCGCTGCGTCTCTCCTCGGGGCCCTCCACCACGTCCACGACGGAGAACTCCGTCCCCGCCCTGCGCGCGCGAACGCTCCCGATGACGTACCCACCGGCCGCCGCGACCACGCCCGTCACGATGGCGCCCGCGCGGCCCGCGCCGCCGGGGCGGCCGAGCAGCGCGTCCCGCAGGCCGCGCCCCACCCCGGCGGGCAGCACCCGCGTGGTGTAGCGCCGCTCGGACTCCAGGCCCTTGTCCGCACCCACGCTGCGGGCCACCAGGGCCTTGGAGAGCCCCTCGGCGTAGGCGCGGGTGCGGAAGTAGCGGAACCGCTCGCGGGCGGCGGGCACCCGGTGGTGGATGACCGCCCGGTCGTCGATGAGCAGCACGGCGTCGGGCCTGGCCCGGCTGAGCCGGATGCACAGCTCCGTCTCCTCGCAGCCCAGCGGGCGCTTGTCGCCGTCGCGGCCGATGCCGGTGGCGAAGCCGCCCGCGAACTCGAAGGCGGTGCGCCGGAACGAGGCGTTGCCGCCGAGCACGTTGCGCACCCGCACCCGGCCGGTCGGATGGCCCCGGTACATGCAGCCGACGACCCAGTCGAACTCCTCGGGGAACCAGGCGGGCCTGCGCCGCGAGGCCCACACCGGCCGGGTGGCACCGCCGACGGCGAACACCTGCGGATCGTCGTAGGCCTCGGCGAAGCGCAGCAGCCAGTCGCGCTCGGCGACCGCGTCGTCGTCGAGGAAGGCGATGACCTCGCCGCCGGACGCGGCGATGCCGGTGTTGCGGCCCGCGGACAGGCCGCGGGGGCCCGCGTTCGCGAGCACCCGCACGTCCGGCGCCTCCTTGTACTCCTTGGCGAGGCGTTCTCTCAGCGTTTCGTTGTGGTCGACCACGAGGAGGGTCTCGTGGGCCGCGCGTGACTGGGCCCGCACCGAGGCGACCGCTGAGAGGATGTCCTCCCAGCGGTCTTCGGTGTACACGCAGATGACCACCGAGATAGTGATCAAGAAACCTCTCCCTGGCCCGCCGGGAGGGCGGCGGTGCGTGTGCTCCGCCGTTGGGTACGCCTGTTGGAGCGCTCGGTGAGGATCACCTTGAGCACCCGCAGGCCGTCGCGCACCGCGCTGAGGTTGCTCACGCCGTGGATGCGCAGGTACTCGTGGCTCGGGATCTCCTGGACCTTGAGCCCCGCCTTGACGACGCGGATGTTCATCAGCGTCTCGACCTCGAAGCCGGTGCAGTCGAGCTCGATCTTGTCGAGGCAGTGCCGCCAGAAGGCGTTGTAGCCGTAGCACAGGTCCGTGTACCGGGCGCCGAACTTGGCGTTCACGACCGCGCACAGGGCGAAGTTGCCGAGCTTGCGGATGAGCGTCATGTCGTCCGTGCCGCCGCCGTTGGCGAACCGGGAGCCCTTGGCGAAGTCGGCGCCCGAGACCAGCGCGGAGACGTAGGAGACGATCTCGTGGCCGTCGGCGGAGCCGTCCGCGTCGACCATCACGATGATGTCGCCGGTGCACGCCTCGAAGCCGGTGATGAGCGCGTCGCCCTTGCCCTTGCCGAGCTGCCGGACGACCTTCACCTCCGGCCACAGCTCGCGCGCGACCTTGACCGTGTCGTCCGTGGAATTGCCGTCCACGAGGACGACTTCATGGATCCAGTCGGGCAGGGTCTTGAACACATAGGGAAGATTCTCCGCTTCGTTCATCGCGGGAATCACGACGCTCACCGGAGGAGCAATCGCCAGGTGTGAGGAGACCGGCCGGTATTGGTGCTGACTCGGAATGGCGGGCAATCCGCCTTTGGTCTTCGACGGCCGCGCCGACTTCGCGGCGGAGCCGTTCTCTGACGGGTCGATTAAAGGATCTTGGCCCGAATTGAACGGGCGCACAGCGGAACTCATGAGTCTCTTGTCCCTCTCGTCCGGTGGACCGCCCGCCCCCGGGCGGTCCGGTTGTGGGTCCGGTTCGAAAGGGGGGGTTCTCACGTCCGGTCATGGCGGAGCGCACCATGTGCGGTGAACTCCGGGACACGCCCGGGTGAGCTGGCATGACTGCGCGGCACGTGACCCGGACGACTTGTGGTCACCGGGCACAGGCACCCCCCAACCGCGCCCCGCACCGGGACCATCGCGGTCTTGAGCCCTCCCCTAGACCGACGCCGATGGACCGTTGCGGGTGGATGTACGACGGTATTGATGCTTGCGACCGTATGGCAAGACCTGGAACGAGGTCTCACGTTTTCGATAAATTGACCGTTGTCTTAGGACACTTTGGATGCGCCCTGTTCACTGGCTCTTCTCTGACGTTCGCTGGCGCTTCCTGCGCGCTTCTCACTCTTTCCGACGCCGGGAACGGATCTTTCCCACGCCCTTGAGCAGGCGATCCGCCGGTTCGAACAATTCCGGTCGGGATACGACCGTGTTGCGCAGCGCCCGGACCGGCGCGCGGTGCGCACGATGGCCGAGAGCCATGGGGTGGCGCAGCGCCACCCACCCCTCGGACACCGTCAGTTCCCGTGTCTTGAGGGAGTCCTTGTACTGCTTCTGGCCGCGCCCGAGGTCGAGGTGGGCGATGCCGTCGGCGGCGGCGGCCTCGGCCATGTGCAGATGCAGCAGCAGGCCGGGCGAGTACTTCGCGAACGCCGGGTCGTAGGCCGGGAACCAGCAGGAGAGCACGCGCTCGGTGCGCGGCCCGAAGTGCGCGGCGACGGGCGCGTCGTCGACGTAGAGCACGGAGAGCAGTCCCTGGAAGGTCTCCGAGCGGGTGTGGAAGAGCTGGTGCACAAGGTCGGTGATCCAGGCGCGCGCGAAGCGGTCGCTGCGGCCGGTCCTGCGGTACTGCGCGGACTTCCAGGCCATCAGCGTGCGCAGCGCCCCGGGGTCGCGCTCGTCGTGCACGTACCGCACCGCGCCGTGGTCGCGGGCGAGCTTGCGGCCCTTGGCGCGGGTGCTGCGGAGGAACTTGGGCGAATGCTCCCGCAGATGGCCGAGGTAGGCGTCGTAGCCCTCGTCGAGCTCCATGACGGGGGAGGCGAAGGAGCCGGTGGCCCCCGCCTCGAAGGCCGGCTGGCCGTCCACGAGGTGGTCGTACTCGTACATCACCAGGCCGCAGGCGCGCAGCAGGTGGCGGGCGTCCCAGCTGAAGCCCGGCCGGTGCACGACGCCCTGGCTGTCGGAGACGCCGAGGCCGACGGCGCGGCCCACGCCGGTTCTGGATCTCTGGTACGGGAAGAACGCGGCGGGCTCGCCGTCCTCCCGGGCGACCGCGATCCGCACGTTGCGCCGCACCCGGGCCACGGCGAGCGTGAACTCGGGGGAGAGGAAGGGGTTCGCGAGATTCGGCGAGCCGTTCAGATGGGCCTTGGACTGCAGGGCGGTCCAGGCCGCCCGGTCCGCCGCGGTGAGTTCGCCGGGGCGGTGGACGGTGATCTCCACGACATCAAGTCCGTCTCCTCGGGGCGCGGTGGTGCTAGCGCCGCGCCAAAGCCGACAGGAAGATGACCGAGCTGATCCCCGCGACCGCCGCGACCCCGCCGCGGACCGACCACACGTGCAGGGCCAGCATGGCCTGGGCGACCAGCAGGTCGACCACGATCGCCGCCGAGACGGCGGCGAGGGCACGGCCCCAGGGGTCGAGCCCGCGCAGCCAGTGCGCGAGCGCGGCGGCGGGGGCGGCGACGAGGAAGAAGAGGGTCAGGGGGCCGCGCACCGGCGAGGAGAGGTCGAGCAGCGCGAACAGCGCCCCGACGCACCCGGCCGTGACGGCCGCGCCCGCCAGCAGCGGGCTCAGCTCCCTGCGTGCCGACTTGAACCTGATGGTCTGCATGGGCGACTTGCCCCCCGAAGCGCCGGATGCCGGGCTTCAATGTGGCCCAGCGGGCGGCGGCTCGTCAAGATGCAAAGGGAGTGTGCAGATGTTCGCCGTCACCCCGACGGATGATCGGTGAACTCCCAGGGCGGGCAAGGGAATTACTGAAGAATTGATTGTCATGGACACTATCGACAGCGCGTGGTGCGGTGCTACCACTGTCGAGGCGGAAATCCTGCTCAGGGAGGTTCCATGAGATTGTCCCGTTTCGCGGCATACGCTTCCTCGCTCCTCCTCGCCGCGGCTGCCACCCTCACCGGGGTGGGCGCCGCGCACGCCGACTCGGGCGGCGGACGGAGCGCGGCCCCCACCTATGTGGCGCTCGGGGACTCCTATTCGTCCGGCGTCGGCGCCGGCAACTACGACAGCGGCAGCGGCAGTTGCAAGCGCAGCACCCGCGCGTTCCCGGCGCTGTGGGCCGCGGCCAACGCGCCCGCCGGCTTCAGCTTCACGGCCTGTTCCGGCGCGCGCACCGACGACGTGCTCGCCAACCAGACGGGGCCGCTCAACTCCGGCACCGGCCTCGTCTCGATCTCCGTCGGCGGCAACGACGCGGGCTTCAGCGACGTCATGACGACCTGCGTCCTGCAGTCCGAGGACAACTGCGTGGCGCGCGTCAACCAGGCCAAGGCGTACGTCGACTCGACGCTGCCCGGCAAGCTCGACCGCGTGTACACGACGATCAGGAGCAAGTCCCCGTCCGCCCGGGTCGTCGTCCTCGGCTACCCCCGCTTCTACAAGCTCGGCGGCAGCTGCCTCGCCGGTCTGTCCGAGCGCGAGCGCACCGCCATCAACGGCGGCGCCGACCACCTGAACGCGGCGCTCGCCAAGCGCGCCGCCGACCACGGCTTCGCCTTCGGCGACGTCACCTCCACGTTCGCCGGGCACGAGATCTGCTCCGGCGCCCCGTGGCTGCACAGCGTCGTCTGGACCAACATCGGCGAGTCGTACCACCCGAACGCCGCGGGCCAGTCCGGCGGCTATCTGCCCGTCTTCAGCAGGAACGCGTCCTGAGGCCGGACCCGCGCGCCTAGTACGCCGAATAGGAAGAGGAGGAGCCCCCGCCGGTCGTGGGCTCCTCCTCGCACGTCACGGAGTACGCCACGGAGTTGGACGTCGCCTGGACGGGGGAGCGGACCTCGACGCTGAGTTCGTTGTGGTACGTCCCGCTCGTTGTGCCCGTCGACTCCGTGTGGTTGACCTGTCTCGTCTTGCCGCCCGCGGCCGGGAACGAGAGCGACTTCCAGCCCGGGTCGCTGGACTCGCCCTCGGCGGTGACCCAGCGGTACTCGACGGTCACCGGGACGCGCCCGACCGTGAACGTCGCCGTGAACGAGGGCCCCTGCGCGGGCGGGCAGGTCCCCTGGTACTCCGTGCCGTGGCCGGTGAGGACGACGCGCACGGACTGGGGCGGGGGCTTGGTGGTGCCGCCGCTGCCGCCACCGGTGCCGCCGCCGTGGGTGGAGCCGCCGTCCGTCGAACCGCCCTTGCCGCCACCGCCGTTGGTGCCGCCCCCGCTGCTCGACCCGCCGCTGCCGCTGCCGCCGCCGTCGGAGCCCCCGCTGCCGCTGCTGCCGCCGCCCCCGCTCCCGCCGCCCTTGCCGCCGGAGTCGCCGCCCCCGGTGCCGCCCGCGTCGGCGCCGGACGTGCTGCCGCCGTCACTTCCGCCGCCCCCGTCGTCGTCGTTGACGAGGGCGTACGTGATCCCGGCGATGGCGAGCACCAGCGCGGCGGCACCCGCGACGAGGACCGCGGCCGTGCGGCGCGAGCGGGTCGTCCCGGGCGTGGTCGTGGTGGTCGTGCCGCCCTGCGGGGCGCCCACGGTGACCGCGGCCGCGTGGCCGCCGGGCGGCGGCGGTGGCGGGGGCGGTACGGGGTCGGGCCGCTGGTGGGAGACCGCCGTCGGCGCGTACGGGACGTCCCGTCGGCTGTTCGGCGGATGGCCCTCCGCGATCAGCCGCAGATCGCGCTCGGCGTCGGCGGCCGTGACGCGCTCGGCGGGGTCCTTGCGGAGCAGGCCCTCGATGACCGGCAGCAGCGGTCCGGCGTCGCGCGGCGGCGGCAGCTCCTCGTCGACGACCGCGCGCAGCGTGCTCAGCGGGGTGTCCTGCCGGAACGGCGACACGCCCTCCACCGCCGCGTACAGCAGGACGCCGAGTGACCACAGGTCGGACTCGGGCCCTGGCCGCTGCCCCAACGCCCGCTCCGGCGCGAGGAATTCGGGCGACCCGACGACCTCGCCCGTCATCGTCAGGGCCGAGCTGCCCTCCACCATCGCGATGCCGAAGTCCGTCAGGACCACGCGGCCGTCGTTGGCGAGCAGGACGTTGCCCGGCTTCACGTCGCGGTGCAGGACGCCCGCTCCGTGGGCGGCCCGGAGCGCGCCGAGGACCTCGGCGCCGACGCGCGCGGCCCGCTGCGGCGGCATCGGCCCCTCGGCCTCCAGGACGTCCGCCAGGGCCAGGCCGCGGATCAGCTCCATGACGATCCAGGGGCGGCCCTCCTCGCGCGCCACGTCGTACACCGTGACCACGTTCCGGTGCGGGATGCGGGCGGCGGCCCAGGCCTCCCGCTCCAGGCGCGCGTACAGGCGCTCCACGTCGCCGGCCGGGAGGCCCGCGGGCGCGCGGACCTCCTTGACCGCGACCTCGCGGCCCAGCACGTCGTCCCGGGCCCGCCACACCGTGCCCATGCCGCCCTCGCCGAGCGGGGAGAGGAGGCGGTAACGCCCCGCGATCACGCGCGCCTGACCGGTCACGGTCCCCCCATTCGCAGCCGTGCGATTCTCCACAAAAGTAGCTCAACCGAGCGCGGTTGCAGCCCCCTTGACCACCAATCCACACCCGAGGGCGAGTACCACGCAGGCGGAGCCCAGCGGTGCGAAGCGGCGCGCGAGGCCCGGCGCCCGGCCGCGGGTCAGGCGGCGCCCGGCCGCGGTGCCGAGCCGCACCACGAGGAACCCGGCCGCCGTCAGCGTGACGGCGAGGCCCGCCCCATACGCGAGGACGAGCAGCAGCCCGAACCAGGCCTCGCCCAGGGCGGCGGCGCCCACCAGGACGACGACGGCGGAGGGACTGGGCACGAGGCCCCCGGCGAAGCCGAGCAGGAGCGTGCCGCGCAACGTGGGCGGCGGGTGGTGGTGGGAGTGGGAGTGGGAGTGAGGGTGGGAGTCGGAAGGGGAGTGGGAGTGAGAATGGTGGTGATGGTGGTGGTGGGGCTTGCGCCTGCGGCGCCAGGCCCGGCGTACGAGCAGCGCGCCCGCGCCCGTCACCAGGGCCCCGCTGGCCACGCCCAGCCAGGCGACGACCGAGGGAGCGGCCGCCGAGCCGCCCGCCACGAGCAGCCCGAGCGCCACCACGCCGAGGGTGTGCGTGACCGTCACCGAAGCGGCGAGCGGCAGCACGTCCCGCAGTGACGCGCGGCCGCGCGCGGCGGCGGTCGCGGCCATCAGGGTCTTTCCGTGGCCCGGCGCGATCGCGTGCAGGGCGCCGAGCAGCAGCGCGGTGCCGAGCGCGAGCGCCGCGAAGGCCGGGGTGAGGTCGTGCCGGGCCACGAGGCCGGTGAGGGCGTCGGTCGCGGCGCGCGGCAGGGCGGAGCCGGGAGCCGGGGGCGGCTCGTCGGCGAGGGCGGGGCCGCCGGGCCCGGCCCGCAGCGAGGCGGAGACCGCGTCGGGCGACGAGGCGCCGGACGGGTAGCGGGTGAGGCGCTCGGAGCGGGACTTCCGCGGCACGCTCGACCCGCTGAGGGTCATGCGGTCCCCGCGCGCGGTGATCTCCCGCCAGCCCGGGGTGTCCTGGGACGCGGCGCGGAAGCGCAGCGTGAGGGCGCCGGGCGGCAGGGGGGCCGTGAGGCGGCACTCGACGCGGACGGTGGGCAGGCCCGCCTGGCCGGGGCGCAGCCGGGCGGTGGCCGCGGCCGTGCGCAGGGCGAGGGGCCGCCCGCCCGCCTCCGCCTCGCTGCGCGCGGCCGCCGCGCGGCACCGCTCCCGTGCCCAACGGGCCCTTCCCTCCCGCTCGATGGCGGGCTCCGCCTGGGCGGCGGGGATCTCGGCGAGGTCCTCCACGTGGTCGATGTGGAGCCGGCCGGGGGTCAGGCGCAGGCCGTCGTACTGGTTGACGGTGAAGTTGCCCAGGGGGTGCGCCCCCGCGGGCGCGGCCGCCCCCAGGACGACAGCGCCGGCCACGAGCCCGCGCAGGAGCCAACGCCAGCCCCTGGCACACCGGTTGCCCGGCACCGGCAAGGGGCGCAGGGACGCACGTGCGGTCATGGCTTCACCCCCAGGAGGCGTCGCGCCTCCTCGGCACCCCGGGGAGAGAACCCCGGATTGAGGTCAAGGGCGGCCCGCAGCCAGTCGCGGCCCGCCTTGGGGGACAGGGCCGACTCGATGACGCCGCGGTGGTAGAAGAAGGACGCGTCGCGCACCCCCGTGCCGGTCGCGTGCCGCGCGTACCGCAGGGCCTCCCGGTCGCGCCCGTTGACGTGCAGCGCCCAGGCGAGCGCGTCCGCCGTGTGCACGGTGTGCCGCCGCTCCCACTCGCCCCGCGCCGCGCGCAGCGCCGCGGCCCGGTCGCCGTGGTCCGCGGCGGCGAGCGCGGTGTCGAGGTCGGGGTTGACCCCGTGCGCGCGGGCGAGCCGCACCCAGGAGCCGATCAGCCCGTACTGCTCGCGGGCGCGCGCCCGGTCCCCGCGGGCCTCGTACAGCTCGCCGAGGGCCACGAGCGGCCCGGGCAGCGGCCGCCGGGTGACCACGGACCGCAGGTCGGCGATGGCGGCGGCCGTCTCGCCGCGCGCGGCCCTGGCCCGCCCGCGCGTCTCCAGGGCGGGAAGGTTCCCGGGGTCGGCCCGCAGCGCGGCCGCGCAGTGGCGCAGGGAAGCGGCGTACTCGCCCTGCCGCCACGCCAGCTGCGCGAGCGCCGTGGCGACGTACGCGACGTCCCCGGGGGACCGCGCCGCCGTCGCGGCCCGGCGCAGCACGCGCCGGGCCCCGGCCACGTCGCCGTGCAGCTCCCGTACGTACGCGTACCGGGTGAAGACGGGGACGCCGGGGCGGCGCGCGTCGGCCTCCCGCACGGCTTGCGCCGCCCGGTCGTAGTGGCCGAGTTCGACGAGCGCGTCGACGCGGGACGACAGCGCCCCCTCGTGGTACGGGTTCACGGCGAGCGCCCGCTCCGCGTACCGCAGGGCCTTGCCGAAGTCGTGCCGGGCGGCGGCGAGCGCGGCCTGCCCGGCGAGCGCGGAGTCGTCGTCGGGGCGCAGCGCGAGCGCGCGCCGCAGGGCCTGCTCGGCCTCCGCGTAGCGGGACGGGTCCGCGCGCAGCCGGGCCTGCTCGACGTAGGCGGTGCCGAGCGCGGCCCAGGAGCGGGCGTCCTTGGGCTGGCTGCGCACCCGCGCCCGGAGCGCGGCCACGCCGCGGTCCAGGTCGGCGGCGAGCAGCCGGTTCCAGGAGGTGTCCGGCGCGCGGTTCCGCGCGGCGGCGGGCGGGGCGGCCGCCGCTGGCGGCCGCCCCTCACCCGAGTCCGAAGGCACCCCGCCGAGCGCCAGCGCCCCACCGGTCATGGCGACCGCGAGGGCGACGGCGGCGAGGAGCCCGCGCCCGGAGACGTGGTTCACCTCAGGCACCCCCGGCCGTGGCGCGGGTGCGCCGCCACCACAGGAGCCCGCAGGCGACGAGCAGCGCCCCGGCGCCGCCCACGGCCGACGACGCGATCAGGACGGTGTCGTCGGAGCCCGACGAGCCGCTGCCGGCCACCGGCCGCCCCCCGCCGACGAGGGCGTCACGCGCGCTGGTGCCGCCCTTCTCGGCCACCGGTCCCCGCGACCCGGAGGTGGGCAGCGCCAGGTACGGGAAGGAGTTCCCGAAGGCCTGGTCGTTGGTGTTCACGGCGTCCCCCAAGTCGTTCTTCTGGCCGACGAGTTCGCCCTCGACGACCTGCAGGGAGATGTCCACGACGTCGTCGGCGAGCCGTCGTCCGTTGGGGTAGCCCGCGTTGTCGCCGTCGATCACGCCGAGCCGCTTGGGCGACGCGGCGGGCTTGATGGACGTGTTGAGGCGCAGCGCCTCGGCGGGCCGCACGTTCGGCGGCTGGTTGAGGTCCTTCACGCCGGTGAGGAACACCGACACCAGGTCCTTGCGCGGCTCCTTGGGCGCCTTGATCTTGTAGATGGACTCGATGAGCCGCGGCAGTTCCGGCTTGGTGACGTACGGCAGGAAGTCCGCGTCGTTCCACGGCGACGAGGCGTTGAACTTGTCCTTGTCCTTCATCGGGACGACGACCTCGTTCACCAGCGGCGCGCCGAGCCGGGACACCTGGGTCCACTTGCCCGCCGCGTTCTTGCGCTGCGTCGTCGACCAGACGCCGACGATCGGCTGCTTCTCCGACTGCCGGATCTCGGCGGTCGGCACCTGCAGGGCCACGGAGTTCACGTTGTACCCGGCGAGCGTGTCCCGGCCGACCTCCGACAGGTCGCCCCCGTACAGCAGGTCGAAGACCCTGAGGTCGAGGAAGAAGGGGTCGTCGGCCTGCCCGGCGAACGCGGTGGTCCCGCCGGGTAGCTTGCGCACCGCCTGGCCGCGCAGCTTGCCGTAGTCGGGCATGGACGCCTTGCCGACGTGCGACGGCGCGACCGGCAGATCGTCGGCGATCTTCTTGGTCGAGACGACCTTCTGGTCCTTCAGGCGCAGCAGGTCGATGTCGTACGACTGCGTCACGTTCAGGTCCGGGTCGTCCAGGCTGGTGACCTGACCGGTGTTGTAGAGGAAGGTGTTGCCGTTCTTCGTGCGCGTGTCGAACGTCCAGCGGTAGAGCAGGTCGCCCTGCGCGTCGCCGTCGCTGTCTATGTGCACGTCGTACTGGGCGTCCTCCGGGAAGGGGTAGAAGGTCGGGCCGCCCGCTGGTTCCTCGAACGGAATCCAGTTGGCGACGAGCGTCGTCGTGTCCGGCCGGTCCGGGCTGACGAAGGCGTACACGTCGGTGTTGTCGTACTCCGGCTGCCCCGAGATCAGCGGGGCCTCCCGGTGGCTGGAGGCGCTCGCGGCCTCCGGTCGAAGCGTGCTGACCCCGGCGGCTGCGAGCCCCCCTGCGGCCAGCGCCCCACAGACCAGCGCGGCGACACCACGGATCCCCCGGCGCCTCACGCGGTGTGTGCAGACTGCTGTCATCGCGTCCGTCCTCACTTCGGCGGTACGGGCCGCGCGCTGACCGCACGGCCTGCCTGACGCATGCCATTCGGCGCCGGGGCGGCGGCGGATTGGCCCGCGGCCCGGGAATCCGGCGGCGGCGCGCCAATCCGGTCCAAGGGCTCGCCCCGAATCCCCACCGAGTCCAGAATTGAGCGCCCGGGAAACCGGGAGAGGGGGGACACGGGTGGACGCGGACGAACTGCTGCCACGGGTGGCCGACGGCGACCACAAGGCCTTCGAGGACCTGTACGCGCTGGTGTCCGGGCCGGTCTACGGCCTGGTGCGGCGCGTCCTTCGCGACCCGGCGCAGTCCGAGGAGGTGGCCCAGGAGGTGCTGCTCGAACTGTGGCGCACGGCGGGCCGCTTCGACCCGGCGCGGGGCACGGCCCTGTCCTGGATCCTCACCCTCGCCCACCGCAGGGCCGTCGACCGGGTGCGCAGCGCCCGCGCCGCCGGCGACCGCGAGCGGCGCGCGGCCCACCGCGGCGAAGGACCGCCCTTCGACCAGGTCGCCGAGGAGGTGGAGGGCAGCCTGGAGCGCGAGTGGGTGCGCCGCTGCCTGGAGCGCCTGACCGACCTCCAGCACCAGGCGCTCACGCTCGCCTACTACGACGGCTACACCTATCGCGAGGTGGCCCGGCGCCTGTCCGTGCCGCTCGGCACCGTCAAGACCCGCATGCGGGACGGCCTGCTGCGGCTGCGCGACTGTCTGGGCGCCGCCGCATGAGCCCTGCGGAGACCGGACCGCTGCGCCGCCTGCGCCGGTACGCGAGCGACCTCGGGCTCGGGCCCCTCCACTCCATGCACTCCCTCGCCGTGCCGTACGCGCTCGACGCCCTCGACCCGGACGAGACCCGCCGCTTCGAGAAGCACCTCGCCACCTGTGCCCGATGCACCGACGAGGTGCGCGCGCTGGCCGCCGACACGGTGCGCCTGGCGCGCGCGGCCTCCGTCCCCGCTCCCGAGGACCTGCGGGAGCGCATACTCGCCGCCGTGCGCACCACGGCCCAGGAGCCCGCCGAGCGGCGGGCCGGGCCCGAGCCCCTGCGCGCGCCGCCGCGCCGCGAACCCGGCCGGGCCCTGTTCGCGCTCGCCGCGTCCGCCGCGGTCCTCGCCCTCCTCGCCGTCGGCGTCCTGGCCCTCGCACTGGCCCGCACCGACGGCGAACTGGCCGACGAACGGGCCGCCGCACGTGAGATCGCCCACGTCCTGGCCGCGCCCGACGCCCGCGCGAGCACCGGCAGGGACGCGCGGGGGCGGGGCATCGCCGTGGTCGTGTCCCGTGCGGAGCGGCGGGCCGTGGTGAGCGTCACGGGCCTCGGCAGGCCCCCGGACGGGCGCGCGCATCAACTGTGGGTGATGCGCGCCGGGTCCGCGCCCCGCTCGCTCGGGCTGCTCGATGGCGAAACGCCGGTGGTTGCGAAGGATCTCAGCACGCGAGCGAGATCACTCGCTGTCACCATGGAACCCGACGGCGGCTCCGCGAAGCCCACGAGTAAGCCTCTGGTCCAACTCGCCCTGGAATCAGTTGGATTCGGAGAGTAACCGTCAACCTCCTTGTGGAGAAGGTGAATCCCGCCACCGGGATACACGAGTGTCATGGTGGGGCGATAGGGTTAACCTGCCCTGGGCCGGGTGCCCTCGTACGGGTGGGGAGTGACATGGAACAGATAACAGTGCGCAGCAGGGCGAGGGTCCCTGCGATCACTTGTGGGAGCGGCGCGAGCAGTAGGCGCCTCGACCGTCATCTCTCGGTGCTGGGCGGTCCCGCCGTCCCGCAGCGCGAGGCGGCCGAGGCCACCCTGCTGATGCGCGAGCTGACCTCGCGTGGCGCCGCGCACGAGCGGGGCGGCAAGCGCGCGCAGGTGCGCCGTGTCTCGCTGTTCGCACCGCTGCGCAGACTGCGCCGCTCGCTGTTCGGCGGCCACTGATCTCTGGCGTGGGCGCCTCCGGCCTCGCCCTGGGGCGCCCGCGTCTCCCCGTATCCCCGCCGTCACTCCCGGCACGCGGCGGGCGCCGGTAACTCCCCCCAGCGTCTGTTGCTGTCCGGCCGGTGCGCCGTGCTCGCCTGCGGGCCGTGCGTGGCCGGTCGCGCGGTTCCCCGCGCGCCTTCGGGACGCCACCGGCAAGCACGCTCAGGCGCTCAGCTCTTCTTCCGCCCCGACACCGAGCCGGGCCAGTTCGCCCCGCGACGACACCCCGAGCTTCGGATACGCGTTGTACAGGTGGTAACCCACCGTGCGCGGGGACAGGAACAGCTGGGCGTCGATGTCCCGGTTGGTCAGACCCGCCGCCGCGAGCCGCACCACGTGACGCTCCTGCGGCGTGAGCCGCTCCAGCGGCACCCGCTCACCGCCCTGCCGCGCCCGGCTCTCGCCCGTGGCCCGCAGCTCCGCGCGCGCCCGGGCCCGCTGGAGCAGCACCAGCGGCAGCGGCCCCACCGCGCCCTGCTCCCGGCACTCGCGCTCCAGGTCCGCGGCCAGCTCGACGCCAAGGGATGTCGCCCGCTCCAGGGCGGTGTCGACCGCCGCGCGCCTGCCGGACGCCCAGGCCGCCGTCATCGCCTCGTACAGCAGGCGCGCCGCAGTCTCCGGCGCCCGCTCGGCGAGGGCCGCCGCGGTGTCCACGAGCACCGTGTCCCCGCGAACTCGTTGCCGGGCACGATCGGGAAGGCGGTGCCCGGCGGGCGCATCGCGCCCTGCCGTACGCCCGTGTCGGAGGGCATGACGCCCGCGGCCCCGACCCGCACCCGCACCTGCCCGGGCCCCGGCTCCGGGACGTCGAGTTCCAGGGGGCGAAGGACGTCGGGGCCGCCGTACTCCGTGAAGGCCATCGCGCGCATCGTCATGACGTCACCGTCTCGGCGGAGGCGAGCAGGACGACCTTGCCGACCGTGGCGCGGCCGAGCAGCGCCGTGTGCGCGGCGGCCGCGGCACGCAGCGGGAAGGTCGTGACGACCGGTTCGATGCTGCCGCTCGCGGCCTCGGCGAGGGCGCGTTCCTGCAGGGCCCGCAGCCCGCCGGGCACCCGCAGGACGCGCGGGCCGAGCGCGTACGTCGCCGTGATCAGGCGCTCGTGCAGGTCCTTGGAGGTGAACTCCGTCGGCGCCCCCGCCGACCAGCCGTACATCACGAACTGCCCGCCGTAGCCGAGGAGGTCGAACGCCGCGCGGCCCGCGGCCCCGCCGACGCTGTCGAAGGCCACGCCGACCTCGCGGCCGCCGAGCGCGGCGCGCACCTCGTCCGCCCAGTCCGGACGGTCGTAGTCGACCGAGACGTCCGCGCCGAGCGCCCGCACCCGGGCAACCTTGTCCGGGCCGCCCGCCGCGCCCACGACGGTGGCGCCGAGGTTCCGCGCCGCCTGCACGAGCAGCGTGCCGATGCCGCCCGCCGCCGCGGTCACGAGCACCACGTCGTCGGCCGTCGGCGCGGCCACCTCCAGGACGCCAAGGGCCATCCGGCCGCTGCCCACCATCGCGATCGCGGCCTCGTACGACACCGAGTCCGGCAGCGGGAACAGCGCCTCCGTCTCGCGCACGGCCAGCTCGGCGTACCCGGCGTTGACCAGGCCGAGGTGCGTGACGACGCGCCGCCCGAGCCACTCCTCGGCCACGCCGTCGCCGAGCCGATCGACGACCCCGGCCACCTCGCGGCCGGGCGTCACGGGCAGGTCGGGCAGCGGGAACGGCAGCTCGTCGCCCGCGCCGCGCTGCAGGGCGGTGTCGAGCAGATGCACCCCCGCCGCCCGTACGGCGATCCGGACCTGGCCGGGGCCCGGCTCGGGGTCGGCGACCTCTTCGTACCGCAGTTCCTCGGGACCGCCGAAGGCGTGCAGTCGGATGGCGTGCATGGGAGTTCCTCCCGGACGGTGATGGAGGGCGATGACACGCCCGACGCTAGGCGGGGGCGGTGTGCCGTCGCCTCTGTCACGTGACTGGGGTACCGCCCGCAGGACCGGGCCGGGGGAACCCGGTCACGTGACAGAGGCGACGCGGGGGCGGCCGTTCCCAAAGGGGCTCGTGGGCCCCGCGGCGGCCGTGCCTGACCCTCACAGCAGGGCGAACTGTCCCTCCGGCCCCTCCTCGTGGTGGTCGAGCACCGAGGCCGGGCGCCGGGCCGCCGCGGGGACGGGCAGGACGCCCGCCGCGTG
Organism: Streptomyces sp. NRRL B-1347; assembly: GCF_000720325.1. Taxonomy (GTDB): domain Bacteria; phylum Actinomycetota; class Actinomycetes; order Streptomycetales; family Streptomycetaceae; genus Streptomyces. The sequence continues at coordinate 32,748 of NZ_JOJM01000046.1, read as the reverse complement.
CAGCTCCGTGGCCGTGAGCGCGTCGTCCGCGGCGAGCTCCGTGAACGCCGGGAGTTCCGCGAGCAGGGCCAGGACCGTGATCAGCTCCAGGAGCTGCGAGGTCCAGGCCTGGGGCCACACCGACGGCCGGACGGCCTCCAGGGTGCCGGGCTCCGCCGGAGCCGTCCGCCGCTCGAACCACAGCTCCAGGACGCGCACGCCGCTGACCCGGAAGTCCCACGCCCCGGCGGGCACGGGCGAGATGAGCCCGCCCCCGCCGATCCGCAGGGCCTCTTCGTCGGCGTCGTAGGCGATGCCCGAGGGGCGCGCGGGCAGTGGCGCCCGCACGTACGGCCGTCGCCCGCCGGGCAGCTTCGGCCGCTCGCCCGCGGCCCCGCGCAGCTGGAGCCGGAGCGCGCGGCGCCCGAGCTCAAGACCCCGGGCCCACACGTCGGCGGCGGCGGGGAGCGGCACGACGGGGCCCGCGGGCGCGGCCCGCGCGGCGACCAGGGTCCAGGCCAGGAAGTCCTCCGGGGCGACGTCCGTCCCGTACTGCCGGGCGAGGTACTCCAACAGACTGGGTAGAACGTTCGTTTCAGTGCCGTCAGGACGTCGGTACAGCGGGCGGATGCGGCCGGGCCGCCCGGCGGGGGAGCGCCCGTCCGGCAGCACCGCGGAGGCGAGGACGGCGGGCCCGGCGTCCGCGTCGGGAACGTACCCCTGCTCGGTGAGGAAGAGCTGCCCGGCACCCGCCACCCGCCACAGCTCGGGGCGGGCCGCGTCGAGGAGGCGGTGATCGGGTATCAGCCACTGCTCGTCGAAGGGGCCGTGCACCACCCGGACGGGTTCGGCGCAGGGCCCGTCCTCGCGGGCGAGGCGTCCGGTGCCGCCGCCGCAGCCGGGCAGCTGGGCCACCGAGGTGTGCAGGGTGCGGGCCCGCGTGGGCCCGAACAGCGCCTCGCGCCCGGCCGCGTCGGCGCGGACGAACGTGTCCCAACGGGCCTTGAGGGACGCGGCGTCGGGCGCCATCGGCCAGCCGCGCCCCGGCCGGAGCGGCGCGACGGACCACGGCATGAGATCGGCGAGCGGCGGCGCGTCGTCGTACGTCACGCCCGGCATCGTACGACGCGCCGGGAGGCGGTCATCAGGTCGCGTCGAGCGTGACGGTGAAGGAGAAGCGGTCGCCCCGGTACTGGATCCTGGCCACGTCGAGCGCCCGCCCCTCGGTGTCGTACGTGATGCCGGTGTAGTGCAGGATCGGGCTGAGCAGCGGCACTTGGAGCAGGCGGGCCGTCTCCGGGTCGGCGAGCCGGGCCTCCACGGTGTCGGTGATGCGCGAGATCGCCACGCCCACCACGTCGCGCAGGACCTTCGTCATCGGCCAGCGCTCCAGGTCGGTCGGGTCGATGCGCTCGGCGAGGTCGGGGCGCACGTGGTTGCGCGCGTGGTTGGTCGGCTCGCCGGTCCTGGCGTCGCTGCGCAGCCGGTGGTACGTGGCGACCTCGGCGAGCCCGGGGAAGTGCTCGGCGACGTCGGTGGGCACCTGCTCCCGGCCGTGGGACAAGAGCTTGGTGTCCATGCCGGACTGCTGCGCCACGATCGCGTCGACCGAGCCGAGCAGCCGCACCGGCGAGCCGCGCCGCACGTCCGGCTCGATGAACGTGCCGCGCCGCCGGTGCCTGCTGATCAGGCCCTCGTCCTCCAGCTCCTTGAGGGCCTGGCGCATGGTGAGCACGCTGACGCCGTAGTGCCCCGCCAGCTGCTCCTCGGTGGGCAGGCGCAGCGGGGCGTCCGGCGTGCGGCCGAGTATCGAGGCGCGCAGCGACTGCGACACCTGATACCACAGCGGCAGCTTTCGGTTCAGGACGATCGAGTCCGGGGCGAAAGCGGTCACAGGGAACTCCGTACTTCCGAGACGATGCGGACAGCGGCCGGAAGTGGTGGTGCTACGGCCGGAAATGACGCTCCAGACCCTGCCACACGTCGTCGTACCCCCGCTGCAGATGGTCCGCCGAAGCCGCCTGCTCCGTGGCGGTCACCGGCCAGCGGGTCTCGAACATGAACGCCAGACCGTCGTCGATCTTCTGCGGCTTCAGCTCGGCGGCGCTGGCCCGCTCGAAGGTCTCCCGGTCGGGGCCGTGCGCCGACATCATGTTGTGCAGCGAGCCGCCGCCCGGCACGAAGCCCTCCGCCTTGGCGTCGTACGCGCCCTCGATCAGGCCCATGTACTCGCTCATCACGTTCCGGTGGAAGTACGGCGGCCGGAAGGTGTCCTCGCCGACCAGCCAGCGCGGGGCGAACACCACGAAGTCGACGCCCGCGAGGCCAGGGGTGTCCGAAGGCGAGGTGAGGACCGTGAAGATGGACGGGTCCGGGTGGTCGTAGGAGATGGTGCCGATGACGTTGAAGCGGCGCATGTCGTACACGTACGGCACGTGGTTGCCGTGCCAGGCGACGACGTCGAGCGGGGAGTGGTCGTAGGTGGCCGCCCAGAGGTTGCCGCAGAACTTGTTGACGACCTCGACCGGGCCCTCGACGTCCTCGTACGCGGCGACGGGGGCCATGAAGTCCCGCGCGTTCGCCAGGCCGTTGGCGCCGATCGGGCCGAGGTCGGGGAGCTGGAAGACCGCGCCGTAGTTCTCGCAGACGTACCCGCGGGCCCTCTCGTCGAGCAGCTCGACGCGGAAGCGGACGCCGCGCGGGATCAGGGCGACGTGGCCGGGCTCGGCGTGCAGCAGGCCCAGCTCGGTGCGGAGCAGCAGGCCGCCCTGCTCGGGCACGATGAGCAGCTCGCCGTCGGCGTCGCTGAACACCCGGTCCATGGAGGCGTTGGCGTGGTAGAGGTGCACCGCCATGCCCGTGCGCTGGGTCGCGTCGCCGTTGCCCCCGAGGGTCCACAGGCCGGCCAGCCAGTCGGTGCCGGGGGCCGGCTCCGGCAGCGGGTTCCAGCGCAGGCGGTTGGGGTCGGGCACGGTCTCGGTGAACGGGGCCGTGCGGATCGCGCCGTTGTCGACCCGGGTGAACGACGGGTGCGCGGCCGACGGGCGGACGCGGTACAGCCACGAGCGGCGGTTGTGGGCGCGCGGCTCGGTGAACGCGGTGCCGCTCAGCTGCTCCGCGTACAGACCGAGGGGGGCGCGCTGCGGTGAGTTGCGGCCGAGCGGCAGGGCGCCGGGGACGGCCTCCGAGCTGTGCTCGTTGCCGAATCCGGAGAGGTAGGTGAGCCCCTCGGCGAGCTTGCGCGCGTTGCCCCTGTCGTCCTTCGGCTGGTCCCCGCTCATGACAGCTCCCTCGGCTCCCTGGCCCACGACGGGGCCCACGCCGGCGCCCTCGCCAACGATTCCTATGGAACACCGTAGGATTCGGCATTTCCCCGCGCAAGAGGGATCCGTGAAATGTGAACGGTGTTCTACTCTCCGGGAGTGCGTGACTCCTCCGGAACGCGTGACCCGAACCCTCCGGCGGCCCTGCGCCGCACCCCCGTGCAGCGCCGCAGCGCGGAGCGGCTCACCCGGATCCTCGACGCCTGCGCCGCCCTCCTCGACGAGGTCGGCTACGAGGACCTGACCACCCGCGCGGTCGCGGAGCGCGCGGGCGTGCCCATCGGCTCGGTCTACCGCTTCTTCGACAACAAGCGCGCCCTGGCCGACGCCCTGGCCCACCGCAACCTCGACGCCTACGCCCGTCGGGTCGCGGCGCGCATGACGGCCGTGCCCCGCGGTGACCTGCGCGGCGCCGTCGCGGCGGCCTTCGACGAGTACCTGCTGATGAAGCGCACCGTCCCCGGCTTCGGGCGGGTCGACTTCGGCATTCCGTCGGCGCCCGACGCGATGCCCGACGCCAACGAGACGGTCGCCGACCGCGTCGCCCGGCTCCTCGCCGGCCACCTCGGCCGCCCGCTGGACGCCCGGCTCCGCCGCACCATGCTCGTCAGCGTCGAGGCCGTCGACGCGCTGCTGCAACTGGCCTTCCGCACCGACCCGCTGGGGGATCCGCAGATCGTGGCCGAGACGCGGACCCTGCTGTACGCGTACGTCGAGCGGGCGCTCGGCTGAGCCCTGGCGCCGTACGTACCGGTCGGTATGCTGGGGGCGCACCGCGCCGCCGCGCCACGCCCCGGGAGGGCCCATGACCCGCACCGCCCCGCGCATCTGCCCGCTCTGCGAAGCCACCTGCGGGCTCACGCTCACCGTCGAGGGCGCGCGCGTGACCGGCGCCCGCGGCGACCGGGACGACGTCTTCAGCCGCGGCTTCGTCTGCCCCAAGGGCGCCTCCTTCGGCGCGGCCGACGCCGACCCCGACCGGCTGCGCGGGCCCCTCGTCCGCAGCGGCGGACGCCTCGTGGAGACGGGCTGGGACGAGGCGTTCGACGCCGTCGCCGCGGGCCTCGGCCCCGTCGTCGAGCGGTACGGGCCGCACGCGGTGGGCGTCGTGCTCGGCAACCCGAACGTGCACACCATGGCGGGCGCCCTGTACCCACCCGTGCTGCTCGGCGCCCTCGGCACCCGCAGCCTGTTCACCGCGAGCACCGTCGACCAGATGCCCAAGCACGTCTCGTGCGGCCTCCTCTTCGGCGACCCGTTCGCGATCCCCGTACCGGACCTGGACCGCACCGACCACCTGCTGATCCTCGGCGCCAACCCGCTGGACTCCAACGGCAGCCTGTGCACCGCGCCCGACTTCCCCGGCAGGCTCAAGGCGCTGCGCGCCCGGGGCGGTCGGCTCACCGTCGTCGACCCGCGCCGCACCCGCACCGCGCTCCTCGCCGACCGGCACCTGGCGATCCGGCCCGGCACGGACGCGCTGCTGCTCGCCGCGATGGCGCAGGTCCTGTTCGCGGACGGCCTCACCGACCTCGGCGCGCTCGCGGACCACGTCACGGGGCTCGACGAACTGGCCGCCGCCGTAAGGGACTTCACTCCGCAGGCCGTTGCCCCCGCCTGCGACGTGCCCGCCGACACCATCCGCGCCCTGGCCCACGAGCTCGCCGCCGCGCCCACCGCCGCCGTGTACGGCAGGGTCGGCGCGAGCGCCGTCGCCCACGGCACGCTGACCTGCTGGCTCGCCGACGTACTGAACGTCCTGACCGGCAACGTCGACCGGCCCGGCGGCGTGATGTTCCCGCTCTCCGCCACCGGCAGGGCGCCGCGCCCCGCAGGGCCGGGCCGGGGCTTCGCGCTCGGCCGCTGGCGCAGCCGCGTGAGCGGGCACCCCGAGGCCAAGGGCGAACTGCCCGTCGCCGCGCTCGCCGAGGAGATCGACACCCCGCCCCGCGTCCCGGACGGCGGCCTGGGCGAGAGCCCCGTCCGCGCGGTCATCGCCATCGCCGCCAACCCCGTCCTGTCCGCGCCCGACGGCGACCGCCTCGACAAGGCCCTGGAGTCCCTGGACTTCATGGTGAGCGTCGACCCGTACCTGAACGAGACCGCGCGCCACGCCCACGTCGTCCTGCCGCCGCCCCCGCCCGCCCAGAGCGCCCACTTCCCCTTCGCCTTCAACGCCCTGGCCGTGCGCAACCAGGTCCGCTACACCCGCGCCGCCGTGCCCCTGGAGGACGGCCGGATGCCGGAGACCGAGATCCTCGCGCGGCTCGTGCTCGCCGCGACCGGGCGGCACGACGCCGACCCCGCCGCCGTCGACGCCATGGTCGTCGAGCGCACCCTCGCCGAGGCCGTCGCCGCCCCGCACTCGCCCGTGCACGGCCGCGACCCCGGGGACCTCGCGGCCCGGCTCACCGGGGAGAGCGGCCCCGAGCGGCGCCTGGACATGATGCTGCGCCTCGGCCCGTACGGCGACGGCTTCGGCGCGGAGCCGGCAGGCCTGAGCCTGGCCCGCCTCCTCGACCACCCGCACGGCATCGACCTCGGCCCGCTGCGCCCGCGCGTCCCGGAGGTCCTCAAGACCCGCAGCGGGCGGATCGAACTCCTTCCGGACCCGATCGCCGCCGACCTGCCGCGGCTCGCCCGCGCGGTGCGCGAGGCCCCGGCCGCCCTCGTCCTCGTCGGCCGCCGCCATCTGCGCTCCAACAACAGCTGGATGCACAACGTCCCCACCCTCACCGGCGGCTCCAACCGCTGCACCCTGCACGTCCACCCCGAGGACGCGGCCCGGCTCGGCGTTGCGGACGGCGAACACGCGCGCGTGACGGCCGCTGGTGGCGAGATCGCGGTCCCGGTGGAGGTGACGGACGCGGTGCGCCCGGGGGTGGTGAGCCTGCCGCACGGCTGGGGCCACGACCGCCCGGGCACCCGGCTGACCGTCGCCGCGGCCGACCCCGGCGCCAACGTCAACCAGCTCCTCGACGGGAGCCTCCTCGACCCGCTCTCGGGCACGGCGGTGCTCAACGGCTTCGCGGTCAGGGTCACTCCGCTCGTGCGGCAGTGCCCCGAAGGGGCGCGGGGAACTGCGCGACCGGCCACCGCGGGCCCGCAGACACCCGACGTCACGGAGTGGCACGGACCATGAAGCACCCGGGGCCACTAGGCCCTGCCCCGGGCGGGCCGGGGTAGTCACTCGGTGCGCACCGCCGCCCCAGCGGCCACGCACAGGAGGAGCCCCAGCGTGACGAAGGGGGCCGCCGCCCCCGCCACTCCGGCGACGAGGCCCGCCCCTGCGGGCGCGGCGACCTGGCCTAGCCGGTTGCCGGTGAGGCGCAGGGCGAGGGCGGTGGAGCGGGCCTCGGCGGGCGCCGCCCGGACCACCGTCGTCATCGACAGGGGCTGGCCGACGCCGAGGCAGAACCCGAGCAGCGCGAGCATCACGCCGAGCGCCCAGACGGGCAGCGGCAACGCGACCCCGGCGCACAGGAGCCCGGCGGCGGCGCAGGTGACGGCGGTGAGCGCGCGGCGCCCGAGCAGCCGGATGAGGGGCGTCATCACCAGGCGGCAGGCGATCGTCGCGCCCGCGCGCAGGCCGAGCAGGATCCCGACGGTTGCGGGCGCGATGCCCCGGTGCTCGCCGATGACGGGCAGGTACGCGGTGAGGATGTCGGTGGCGGACAGCACGGCGAGGCTGATGAACATCCCGGCGGGCACGCCCCGGGCCCCCAGGATGCGCCGCACGGGAACGGCCCCTGCCGGAGCGGCCCCGGCCGCTTCCCGCGGCCCGGGCCCTTCGCCCCGCGGCCGCTCCACGCGCCACAGCGAGGTGCAGGCCACCGCCGCCACCCCGGCCGCCACCACCAGGGCGAGGGCGCTGGTGGTGCCCGTGTCGCCGCCGATCAGCGCGCCGGCCGCCAGCGGTCCGATCAGCTGGCCGAGGGAGGCGCCGATGGTGAAGTGGCCGAAGTTGCGGTCCTGTTCGGCGGGGGCCGACCGGCGGGCGACGATGGACTGCGCGCCGATGACGAAGCAGAGGTGGCCGAGGCCCATCACCCCGCTCCACGCGGCGAGCGCGCCGAGCGATCCGGCGGTGCCGCTGAGCGCGCAGCCGCCCGCGATCAGCGCGACGCCCAGCGGCAGCAGCGGCGCGCAGCGGCCGTGGTCGGTACGGCGGCCGAGCGGGACCGCCACGAACAGCGGCAGCAGCGCGTACACGCCCGCGATGACACCGATGGCCCGCTCGTCGGCGCCGAGCGAGAGGGCCCGGTAGGAGACGGCGGGCCGCGCCATCGACACCGCGCCCTGCGCACAGCTGAAGGCGATGACGAGGCGCAGCAGCCAGCCCCTGCCACCGGCCGCCCGCCCGGCCGGTGAGGTCCCGGCCGGGCTCTTCCGGGTCGTACGAGGACGACGTATCCGCGGCATCGGTGCGCTCAGATGATGCCGAACAGGATCCCGGCGGCAAGCACCACGAGCGAGGTGAGGACCGCCCACTTGACCGTGAACCGCGTGTGGTCGCCGAACTCGACCTTGGCCATGCCGACGAGGACGTACACGGCGGGCACGAGCGGGCTCGACATGTGCAGGGCCTGCCCGGCGATGGAGGCGCGGGCGATCTCGATGGTGGAGACGCCGTGCGCGTTGCCCGCCTCGGCGAGCACGGGAAGCACGCCGAAGTAGAAGCCGTCGTTGGACATGAAGTACGTGAGCGGGATCGAGAGCAGCCCGGTGACCAGGCCCATCTGGCCGCCCATGCCGTCGGGGATGGCGTTCACGAGCCAGTCGGCCATGTGGTCGACCATGCCGGTGCCGGTGAGCACGCCGGTGAAGACGGCGGCGGCGAAGACCATGCCGGTGACGTTGAGGACGTTCTCGGCATGCGCGGCGATGCGGGCCTTCTGGTCGGGCATGTGCGGGAAGTTGACGGTCAGGGCCAGGGCCGCGCCGAGCAGGAACAGGACCGGGATCGGCAGCCACTCCATGATCATGGCGGTGAGCAGCAGGACGGTCAGGCCCGCGTTGAACCAGTAGAGCTTGGGCCGCAGGGTGGGGCGGTTCGGGTCGAGGCCCTGGAAGCCGTCGTCGTCGGAGTCGTCCGTAGGGGAGTCTCCGGCGGAGTCGGACGCCGCGCCGGAGGCCGCCGCACTGGAAGCTGCCGCGCCGGAGGCCGCCGTACCGGAAGCCGCCGCACTGGAAGCGCCCGCATGGGAAGCGCCCGCACCGGCACCGGTACGCCCGGACCCGCCCGCCGAGCCCCCGCCCTTCACGAAGCTGACCCGCTCTGCCCGGCCCTCGTCGCCGCCCGCGCCGACGAGCACCGGCTCGCCCGCGACCGTCTCGCTCTCCAGGACCTCGTCGAGCGAGAGCACCCCGAGGCGCTTGCGCTCGCGCAGGCCGAGGGCGTACGCGAGGACGAAGACGGCGAGGAGGCCGACCGCGAGCGCGGGGATCATCGGGACGAAGATGTCGCTGGCGTCGACCTTGAGGGCGGTGGCCGCGCGGGCCGTGGGGCCGCCCCAAGGCAGCGTGTTCATCACGCCGTTGGCGGTGGCCGCGACGCCCGTCATGACGACGAGGCTCATCTTCAGGCGCTTGTACAGCGGGTACATCGCCGACACGGTGATCATGAACGTGGTGGAGCCGTCGCCGTCGAGCGAGACGATCGCGGCGAGCACGGCGGTGCCGACGACGATCCGCATCGGGTCCGCCTTGCAGAACCGCAGGATGCCCCGGACGATCGGGTCGAAGAGGCCGACATCGATCATGACGCCGAAGTACACGATGGCGAACATGAGCATCGCGGCCGTGGGCGCGAGATTGCCCACGCCCTCGAGGACGTAGTCCCCGAAGTGGGCGGCCTTGCCTACGAAGACGCAGAACAGCGCGGGGATGAGCACCAGTGCCGCGATGGGCGACATCTTCTTCATCATGATCAGCACCAGGAAGGTGGCGATCATGACGAATCCGAGGATTGTCAGCATGGGAGCTACCTATCGTTCACCATCGAACTGCCACCAGGTCTGGCGGTTCGGATGACGGTAGGACCCGCTTTCGAGCGTTAACAAGATGTTGACGTGTGAGCAATAAGCGCAAAACTCCAGGTCAACGCGGTGCTGTGGGGGACGGGCTCGTTCCGCTCCCTCTCGTCCTACCCGGCTCCGAGTCGCCGGAAGCGGCCCCTGGCGGCAGAAAACTATCGGCGCTAGTTTGACCTCATGAAGCCCCACACCGGCATGTACATCGCGGGGCAGTGGCGCCCCGCCACCACCCAGGACACCACCCCGGTGGTGAACCCGGCCGACGAGCAGGTCATCGCGCACGTCCCCGCGGCCGCCGCCGAGGACGTCGCGGCCGCGGTCGGGGCCGCGCGCGCGGCGCTCCCCGGCTGGCGGGCGACCCCGCCCGCGGAGCGCGCCGCGCGGCTCGCCGCGATCCGCGACGGCCTCGTCGCCCGCAAGGGAGAGATCGCCGAGACGGTCGCCGCCGAACTGGGCGCCCCGCTGCCGTTCGCCGAAGCCGTCCACGCCGGGGTGCCGATCCTCGTGGCGGGCTCGTACGCCGAACTCGCGGCGACCCACCCCTTCGAGGAGAAGGTGGGCAACTCCGTCGTCCACGCCGAACCCGTGGGCGTCGTCGGCGCGATCACCCCCTGGAACTACCCCCTCCACCAGATCGTCGCCAAGGTCGCCCCGGCCCTCGCCGCGGGCTGCACCGTGGTGCTCAAGCCCGCCGAGGACACCCCGCTCACGGCGCGGCTGTTCGCCGAGATCGTGCACGACGCGGGCCTGCCCGCGGGGGTGTTCAACCTGGTCACAGGGCTCGGCCCGGTCGCGGGCCAGGCGCTCGCCGAGCACGAGGGCGTGGACCTCGTCTCGTTCACCGGCTCCACGGCGGTCGGCAGGAAGATCGGCGCGATCGCGGGCGCGGCCGTCAAGCGCGTCGCCCTCGAACTCGGCGGCAAGTCAGCCAACGTCATCCTGCCGAGCGCCGACCTCGCCAAGGCCGTGCACGTCGGCGTCGCCAACGTCATGGCCAACTCGGGCCAGACGTGCAGCGCCTGGACCCGCATGCTCGTCCACACCTCGCGCTACGACGAGGCGGTCGAGCTCGCCGCGCGCGCCGCGGGCAAGTACGGCGAGCGCATCGGCCCCGTCGTCAGCGAGAAGCAGCGCGACCGCGTGCGCGGCTACATCGAGCGGGGCGTGGCGGAGGGGGCCCGCCTCGTGGTGGGCGGCCCCGAGGCACCGCGCGAGCGCGGCTACTACGTGAGCCCCACGGTCTTCGCCGACGTCACTCCCGGGATGACCATCGCCCAGGAGGAGATCTTCGGCCCGGTCGTCTCCCTCATCCGGTACGCGGATGAGGCCGAGGCCGAGGAGATCGCCAACGGCACCGTGTACGGTCTCGCGGGCGCGGTGTGGGCGGCCGACGACGCGGAGGCGGTGGCCTTCGCACGCCGCCTCGACACCGGCCAGGTCGACATCAACGGCGGCGGCTTCAACCCGCTCGCCCCCTTCGGCGGCTACAAGCAGTCGGGCGTCGGCCGCGAACTGGGCCGCCACGGCCTGGCGGAGTACCTCCAGACCAAGTCGCTCCAGTTCTAGCCGCCTCTCCGACAAGCCCTTCCCACTCCCCTGGAGGATTCGCCATCGTGGTCCGCGCCGCCGTACTGCCCGCCATCGGTTCCCCGCTGGAGATCACCGACATCGAGCTGCCCGACCCGGGTCCTGGCCAGGTGCGGGTGCGCCTGGCCGCCGCCGGGGTCTGCCACTCCGACCTGTCCCTGACGAACGGCACGATGCGCGTACCGGTCCCCGCGGTGCTCGGCCACGAGGGCGCGGGCACCGTGCTCGCCGTGGGCGAGGGCGTCACCCACGTCGCGCCGGGCGACGGCGTGGTCCTCAACTGGGCGCCGTCCTGCGGCGACTGCCACGCCTGCGGGCTCGGCGAGGTCTGGCTGTGCGGCAACGCGCTCACCGGCGCGGGCGCCGTGTACGCCCGCAGCGCCGACGGCACCGAGCTGCACCCCGGCCTGAACGTGGCCGCGTTCGCGGAGGAGACGGTGGTGGCCGCGGCCTGCGTCCTGCCCGCGCCCGCGGGCGTGCCCCTCGCCGACGCCGCCCTCCTCGGCTGCGCCGTCCTCACCGGCTACGGCGCGGTGCACCACGCGGCGCGCGTCCGCGAGGGCGAGACGGTCGCCGTCTTCGGCGTCGGCGGGGTGGGCCTCGCCGCGCTCCAGGCGGCGCGGATCGCCGGGGCGGCCCGGGTGCTCGCGGTCGACGTGTCCCCCGAGAAGGAGGCCCTGGCCCGCGCGGCCGGCGCCACGGACTACGTCGTCGCCTCCGACGGCACGGCCCGTGAGCTGCGCGGACTCACCGGCGGCCACGGCGTCGACGTGGCCGTGGAGTGCGTGGGCCGCGCGGTCACCATCCGCACCGCCTGGGAGTCCACCCGCCGCGGCGGCCGCACCACGGTCGTCGGCATCGGCGGCAAGGACCAGCAGGTCACCTTCAACGCCCTGGAGATCTTCCACTGGGGCCGCACCCTCTCCGGCTGCGTCTACGGCAACACGGACCCGGCACGGGACCTGCCGGTCATCGCCGAGCACGTACGGGCCGGGCGGCTCGATCTGGGGCTGATGGTGACGGACCGGATCGGCCTGGGGGACATTCCGGGGGCGTTCGAGAACATGGTGGCGGGGAAGGGCGGCCGGGCGCTGGTGGTGTTCTAGGGCGGCGGTCGGGCACCTCAGCCCCGCTGTCGGGACTCAGCCCCGCTGTCGGGGCGTCGGGACCGCGACCGTGACACCGCCACCCCCGCGAGGCACAGCGCCCCGCCGCCGAGCGTCACCGCGCCCGGCACCTCGTGCAGGGCCGCCCACGACAGCAGCACCACGAGGGCGGGCACCGCGTACGTCGTCGCGCCCATCCGCGTCGCGGTCGTACGGGACAAGGCGTAGGCCCAGGTGGTGAAGGCGAGCGCGGTCGGGAACACGCCCAGGTACAGCATGTTGAGCGTCGCCGACGCCGGGGCGCGCGCGGCGTCGTGGACGAGCTGTCCGGCGAACGGCAGGCACGCCACCGCGCCCACCAGACAGCCGTACGTCGTCACCTGGAGCGGGCTCGCGCTGCCCAGGGCGGGCTTCTGGGCGACGATCCCCACCGCGTACCCCAGGGCCGCGACCAGGCACAGGACCACGCCGAGCAGCGACGCGTCGCCGCCCCCCGACATCGAGAGGCCGACGGCGACCACGCCCGCGAACGAGAGGGCGAGGCCCGCGAGCAGCCGCGGCGCCAGCGGCTCGCCGAGGAGCCGGGAGCCGAAGAGCGCCACGAGGAGCGGCCCGACGTTCACCAGGAGCGCGGCCGTGCCCGCGTCGACCTGCTGCTCGCCCCAGTTGAGCGCCACCATGTAGAGCCCGAACCACAGCAGCCCGGAGAGGGCGATGCCGCGCCACGCGGACCGGGGCGGGAGCCCTTCCCCGCGGACGACACAGATGAGGCCGAGCACGAGGGCCCCGGTGAGCAGCCGCCCCAGCGCGAGCGCCCCCGGCGCGTAACTGGCGCCCGCGCTGCGCACGGACACGAACGCGGAGGCCCACAGGACCACGGTGAACGCCGCGGCACCCGCGGCGAGCAGCTGGGGGCGCCGGGACGGGGCCGCTGTGGACGACGCCGCGGTCCCGGTCGCGCCTTGAGTGACAGTCATGAACGAAACGTACGGGGCCGACAGTTCGGCCCCGGCCGAAAGGTCCGGCGCGGGCTCAGCCCGTGGCGGCGCACACCCGCTCGTACTGCAGGGCGAGCCCGTCGAGCAGGGCCGCGAGCCCCGCGTCGAAGGCCCGCTCGTCCACCAGCTCCTGGTGCTCCGCGAGCAGATGGGCCTGGCCGAGGTGGGGGTAGTCGGCCGGGTCGTACGCCGCCTCGTCGTCGACGAAGCCGCCCGCGAAGGAACCGAGCGCGGAGCCCATGATGAAGTACCGCATCAGCGCCCCGATCGAGGTGGCCTGCGCCGGGGGCCACCCCGCGTCGACCATGGCGCCGAACATCGCGTCCGCGAGGCGCAGGCCCGCGGGGCGGCGGCCCGGGCCGCGGGCGAGCACGGGGACGATGTTCGGATGCCGGGTGAGCGCGGCGCGGTAGGAGACGGCCCAGTCGTGCAGCGCGGCGCGCCAGTCGCGGCCGTCCTCGAACATCGACAGGTCGACCTGCGCGCTCACCGAGTCCGCCACCGCTTCCAGGATCTGGTCCTTGGTGGCGAAGTGGTTGTAGAGGGAGGGCCCGCTGACGCCCAGTTCGGCGGCGAGGCGGCGGGTGGAGACCGCGGCGAGGCCCTCGGCGTCCACGAGGGAGCGCGCCGCGTCGACGATGCGGTCGCGGCTGAGGAGGGGCTTGCGCGGTCGGGCCATGCGGCACATAGTAGGGCTGCCACCAGAAACTAGCAGTGCTAATTAAAACTCCGTCGGGCGGGGAGGCTTCGATGAACCTGGAGCTCAGCGAGGAGCAGGACGCCGTCAGGCGGCTCGCCAAGGACTTCGTCGAGCGCGAGATAGCCCCGCACGCGGCCGCCTGGGACCGGGCCGAATGCGTCGACAAGGCCATCGTGCGCAAGCTCGGCGACGTCGGCTTCCTCGGCCTCACCATCGACGAGGCGTACGGCGGCAGCGGCGGCGACCACCTCGCGTACTGCCTGGTGACCGAGGAGCTCGGCCGCGGCGACTCCTCCGTGCGCGGCATCGTCTCGGTCTCCCTCGGGCTCGTCGCCAAGTCCATCGCCGCCTGGGGGAGCGAGGAGCAGAAGCGGCAGTGGCTGCCCTGCCTCACCTCCGGCACGGCCGTGGGCTGCTTCGGGCTCACCGAGCCGGGCACGGGCTCCGACGCGGGCAACCTCACCACCAGGGCCGTCCGCGACGGCGACGGCGCGTACGTCGTCAACGGCACCAAGATGTTCATCACGAACGGCACCTGGGCCGACGTCGTGCTCCTGTTCGCGCGGACGAACGACGCGCCCGGGCACAAGGGCGTCTCCGCCTTCCTCGTGCCGACGGACGCGGCAGGGCTGACCCGCCGGGCCGTGCGCGGCAAGCTCGGCCTGCGCGGCCAGGCCACCGCCGAGCTGGTCCTCGACGACGTCCGGGTGCCCGCGGGCGCGCTGCTCGGCCCCGAGGGCAAGGGCTTCTCGGTGGCCATGGCGGCCCTCGCCAAGGGGCGGATGTCGGTGGCCGCGGGGTGCGTGGGCATAGCCCAGGCCGCCCTCGACGCGGCGGTGGCCTACGCGACCGAGCGCGAGCAGTTCGGCCGGAGCATCGCCCACCACCAGCTCGTCCAGGAGCTGCTCAGCGACATCGCCGTGGACGTGGACGCGGCCCGGCTGCTCACCTGGCGGGTCGCCGACCTCGTCGACCGCGGCCTGCCGTTCGCCACCGAGTCGTCCAAGGCCAAGCTGTTCGCGTCGGAGGCCGCCGTGCGCGCCGCGAACCAGGCGCTCCAGGTCTTCGGCGGCTACGGCTACATCGACGAGTACCCGGTCGGCAAGCTCGTGCGCGACGCCCGGGTGATGACCCTCTACGAGGGCACGAGCCAGATCCAGAAGCTGGTGATCGGGCGCGCGCTGACCGGAGTCTCCGCCTTCTGACCGGCCCTTCCGCCCTCCGGAGGCGGCAGGGCCACTTGCCTAAGCGCTTGCTCACCCTCAGGGTAGGGTGACGGTCCGGATCGGTGGAAGGGGTGCGCATGGGCGCGGCGAAGGAGACTCTCGGCGAGGAACAGCCGTGGGCCGAGGTCAGTCCCGACGCGGCGAGGCGGCTGCTGGTCGCCGCGGTCGAGGCCTTCGCCGAGCGCGGCTACCACGCCACGACGACCCGTGACATCGCGGGCCGCGCCGGGATGAGCCCGGCCGCGCTCTACATCCACTACAAGACCAAGGAGGAGCTCCTCCACCGCATCAGCAGGCTCGGCCACGACAAGGCCCTGGCCATCCTGCGCAGCGCGGCCGACGGCGGGGGCAGCGCCGCCGAGCGGCTCGCCGACGCCGTGCGCTCCTTCGTCCGCTGGCACGCCGGGCACCACATGACCGCACGGGTCGTGCAGTACGAACTCGACGCGCTCGGCCCCGAGCACCGCACCGAGATCGTGGCGCTGCGCCGCAGGTCCGACGCCGCCGTGCGCGAGATCATCAACGACGGCGTGCGCGCGGGCGAGTTCGACGTCCCCGACGTCCCCGGCACCACCCTCGCCGTGCTGTCCCTGTGCATCGACGTGGCCCGCTGGTTCAACGTCGAGGGGCGCAGGACGCCGGACGAGGTCGGCGCGCTGTACGCCGACCTCGTGCTGCGGATGGTGGGGGCGCGGACCCCTGCCGACGCGGAGCCGGAACCGGCTCAGAAGTAGTAGCGCGACACCGAATCGGCCACGCACGCGGGCTTGTCCGCGCCCTCGCGCTCCACCGTGACCGCCGCCGTCACCTGCACCCCGCCGTCCTTCGTCGGCTCCGCCTCGGTCAGCGCGACGGTCGCGCGCAGCCGTGAGCCGACGGGTACGGGGGAGGGGAAGCGCACCTTGTTCGTGCCGTAGTTGAGGCCCATCCGCATGCCCTCCACGCGCAGCACCTGCGGGACGAGCACGGGGAGCAGCGACAGCGTCAGATACCCGTGCGCGATCGTCGCCCCGAACGGCCCCGCGGCCGCCCGCTCCGGATCCACGTGGATCCACTGGTGATCGCCGGTGGCCTCCGCGAACAGATCGATCCGCTTCTGGTCGACCTCCAGCCAGTCGCTGTGCCCCAACTGCTCGCCGACCGCGGCGCGCAGCTCATCGGCTGACGTGAAGATCCTCGGCTCTGCCATGTGCGGGCCTCCCGTAGATGGGCGAAACTAAGCGCTTGCTCAGCATGCTGGGTGCGCCGACCGGTGTCAACGCACGGACCAGTAGGCTTCGAGGGGTGCCCCAGATCCCAGAGAAGATCCACGAACTGACCGTCGGCCAGGTGTCGGCGCGCAGCGGCGCCGCCGTGTCGGCGCTGCACTTCTACGAGGCCAAGGGGCTCATCAGCAGCCGCCGCACCTCGGGCAACCAGCGCCGCTACAGCCGTGACACGCTGCGCCGCGTCGCCTTCATCCGGGCCGCGCAGCGGGTGGGCATCCCGCTCGCGACCATCCGCGACGCCCTGGCGGAGCTGCCGGAGGGGCGGACGCCGACGCGGGAGGACTGGGCCGGGCTCTCCCAGACCTGGCGGTCCGAACTCGACGAGCGCATCAAGCAGTTGGGCCGCCTCAGGGACCACCTCACGGACTGCATCGGCTGCGGCTGCCTGTCCCTGGAGACCTGCGTCCTGTCCAACCCGGACGACGTCTTCGGTGACCGCCTCGTCGGCTCCCGCCTCCTCAACGAACGCCGCGCCGCGCGCTGACCCGCGGCGGCCCCCGCGCCGACCGCCCGGGAACTCCCGCCGTCGCACCCCGGAGCGCGCCCGAGTCCTTTCCGCGCGGCGCCGTGAGGTGTACATGTACGTCACGCGCCCCGGCGGCGATCGCTTCGGCCGCCGCCCGGGCACGGCGTCATGACACACACGGGGACCACACACACGGGGAGAGCCGATGAGCGTCGTCATCTGCTCGTTGAAATGGGAAGCGGCCCGCTCGGGCCGGCAGCGCATCACCTATGACAGCGACGGGTACCACCTGGTGCGCTTTCCGTACGCCGCGGACGAGGAGGCGTACGACCCCTGGCGCATGCACGACCCGCTGCACGGCGCCACCAAGCCGTCGAAGTTCCCCGACGCGCGCTCGGGCCTGATATGGCCCAGCCACGACGGTTGGGGCACGCTGTCGGCGATGGTCTTCTGGGAACCCGACAGCAGGCCGACGGAGTACCGCGCGCGCTTCGTGCGCGACCCGCTGAACCTCTCGACGGGCTACGACTCCACCGCCACCACCGACTTCGTGCCCACCCGCGGCGGTCAGTACCGCACGTACAGCTGGCAGATGTTCGTGCACCCGGGGACGCCGGTGGGCCTGAAGATCTCCGCGCGCGGCCCCGGCGACGTGCAGCTCGCCGCGCCGCTCATGCTGGCCGAGCTCAAGCTGGCCATCCAGACGGACGTCGTCAGGCCCTAGGTTCGGCTGTCCCTCAGGCGGAGACCAGCGATCGCGAGCGCGACCGCCGCACCGCCTCGGGGGTGAGGACCGGCGCGGGCACCACGATGCCGCAGCCGGTGCAGACGGGGCCTGCCGACGGGACGTGCGCCAGGCCGTAGCGCCATTCGAGGGCCGCGTCGCCGCACACGGGGCAGGCGGCGCCCGGCTCTCGTTCCAGTGCGGTGATGAGCCTGCGCAGCACGTCGGCGAGCGGCGCGGAGGGGTGCACGTCCGGGTCGTCGCACCAGGCGACCCCGTGCCCGCCCCACGTGCAGCGGTGCCAGTCGTCGACGCTGCCGGGCCGGCGCAGGCCGTCGTGCTTCTCCCGGCGGCGGCGGCGCGCGAAGCTCTCCTCATAGGCGAGCCACACCGTGCGGGCCGCCTGCAGTTCGTCGAGCGCGGCCACGAGCCGCGCGGGGTCGGGCGACCGGTCCTCGAGACCGAAACCCGCGCGGGAGCACAGGTGGTCCCAGGTCGCCCGGTGGCCGTAGGGGGCGAATCTCTCCAAGCACTTGCGCAGTGAGTACCGCCGCAGCGCCAAGTCGCTGTGCGGGTCACGCACCTGTCTCGCGAGACTCCGGAATCCGGCCATCGCCCTGCACCTCCGTCACACTTCTCGGACGTCGCCAGTGACCCGGCGGACATCGAGTAGACGTATCGACACGCGATTTGGTGCCATCCGATTTCCGATGGCTACTCATCAGCGCGTTCCCCGCAGGTCAGCGTCAATGCGTGACGGATGTGGAGGTGCCGTGGGGGCCGGGGCGCACAGGTCGCGCACAGACTTCGCACAGGTCCGGAGCGAGCCCCCGCGCGCACCCGCGGACCGCCCGGGGCGGGGCGGCCGCATCGGTGACGGGCGGCCGCGGCGGAGACGGGCGGCCACGGCGGAGCGACGGCTTGTGGCGGTTGTGAAAAGGCGACGGTTGTTCATCTTTCAGGTTCGACAACCCAGCAGTAACCTCCGCCGCGACGGCCATCCGGAGGAGCATCCATGCGACTACGCAGCGCACGGCTCAGAACCCTCACCACCTCGGCGGCCCTGGCCCTCGGCGCCTCCCTGCTGCTCGCGCCGGGCCCCGGCGCGGCCGCCGCCGAACCGCCGCCCGCCGCCCCCGACTTCTGCGGCGACGGCTGCGCGGACGTCCTGCCGCCCGGTGCCAACGGCAACGCCACGCTCGCCGAGATCCTCAGCCACCGCGTCCTCGGCACCCGGCCCGCCCACGCCGACGACCAGGTCGGCCCGTACGACGCGCTGGCCACCGGCTACCCCTCGCTGACCGACGACAAGCTCGGCGAGTTCTTCGGCGACTCCTCCTTCGGCGTCGAGCCGGACCAGGTCGCCTCCGTCACCAAGCCGCGCGACGACGTGACCATCACGCGCGACAAGAAGTACGGCGTCCCGCACATCCAGGGCAGCACCCGCTACGGCACCGAGTTCGGCGCGGGCTACGCCGCGGGCCAGGACCGGCTCTGGCTCATCGACCTGTTCCGGCACATCGGCCGCGGCCAGCTGACCCCGTTCGCGGGCGGCGCGCCGTCGAACCAGGGCCTGGAGCAGCAGTTCTGGCCGCAGGCCCCGTACACCGAGCAGGACCTGGAGCGGCAGGTCGAGTACATCAGGACCACGCAGGGCGAGCGCGGCCGGCAGGCCATGGCGGACGCGCAGGCCTACATCGACGGCCTCAACGCCTACCGCACGCAGTCCAAGAACGGCCGCTACTTCCCCGGCGAGTACGTCCTGACCGGCAAGATCGACGCGATCACGAACGTCGGCGAGATCGAGCCCTTCAAGGTCACCGACATGATCGCCCTGGCGTCCGTGGTCGGCGGCCTGTTCGGCAACGGCGGCGGCGGAGAGGTCGAGTCCGCGCTCTCGCTGCTCGCCGCGCAGAACAAGTACGGAGTCGAGAAGGGCAGCCGGATCTGGGAGGAGTTCCGCGCCCGCAACGACCCGGAGACCGTCCAGACCATCCACGACGGCACCCGCTTCCCGTACGCGGGCAAGCCCGACGAAGCGCGCGGCACCGCCCTGCCCGACCCGGGCTCGGTCCAGCGCGAACAGCTCGTGTACGACCGCGAGGGCGGCGCTAAGACCCGGGCCAAGGACCCCGTCAGGGCCCCGAAGAAGCTGAAGCCCCTCCAGGGGATGTACGACGACGGGGTGCTGCCCGCCGACCTGTTCGGCAGGACGGGGCAGCACAAGGGCATGTCGAACGCCCTGCTCGTCTCCGGCAGGCACACCGCGAGCGGCCACCCCGTCGCCGTCTTCGGGCCGCAGACCGGCTACTTCGCCCCGCAGCTCCTGATGCAGCAGGAGCTCCAGGGCCCCGGCATCAGCGCGCGCGGCGTGTCCTTCGCCGGTGTCGGCATGTACGTCCAGCTCGGCCGCGGCCAGGACTACGCGTGGTCGGCGACCTCCGCGACGCAGGACATCACCGACACGTACGCCGTCGAGCTGTGCGAACCGGGCGGCGGCAGCCCCACCAAGCAGTCGGCGCACTACCGCTACCGGGGCACCTGCACGCCCATGGAGAAGCTGGAGCGCAAGAACGCCTGGAAGCCGACCGTCGCCGACTCCACGGCCGCCGGCTCCTACCGCATGCAGGTGTTCCGCACGCAGCTCGGCGTCGTCACGCACCGCGCCACGATCGACGGCAAGCCCGTCGCGTACGTCTCGCTGCGCTCCACCTACCGCCACGAGGCCGACTCGATCATCGGCTTCCAGATGCTGAACGACCCTGGACACGTCAAGGACGCCGCCTCCTTCAAGCAGGCGGCCCAGCACATCTCCTACGCCTTCAACTGGTTCTACGCCGACTCCCGCGACACCGCGTACTACAACAGCGGCGCCAACCCCGAGCGCGCCGACGGCGTCGACCCGAACTTCCCCGTCCACGCCCAGCAGGCCTACGAGTGGCGGGACTTCGACCCGCGGGACAACACCTCGGCGCAGACACCGCCCGCCGCGCACCCGCAGTCCGTCAACCAGGACTACTACGTCTCCTGGAACAACAAGCAGGCCACCGACTACACCTCCGGCGGCTTCGGCATGGGCGCCGTGCACCGCGGCGACCTGCTCGACGACCGGGTCAAGGCGCTCGTCGCGGGCGGCGGCGTCACCCGGGCCTCGCTCACCCGGGCCATGGCCGAGGCGGCCGTCACCGACCTGCGCGGCGAACAGGTGCTGCCGGAGCTGCTCCAAGTCATCGGCGCCAAGGCCGTCGACGACCCCGAACTCGCCAAGGCCGTGCAGCAGCTGGAGGCCTGGCGCAAGGCGGGCGCCCAGCGCAAGGAGACGGCGCGCGGCTCGCACACCTACGCCCACCCCGACGCCGTGCGCGTCATGGACGCCTGGTGGCCGAGGCTCGTCGAGGCCGCGTTCAAGCCCGGTCTCGGCAAGGACCTCTACGACGCGCTGACCGCGCAGCTCGGCGTCGACGAGGCACCGTCCGCGGGCCACGGCCCGACCGGCGCGCACGCCGGATCCGCCTTCCAGTACGGCTGGTGGGGTTATGTCGACAAGGACCTGCGGACCGTACTCGGACAGCCAGCCGAGGGCTGGAGCCGCACCGCGTACTGCGGCGGCGGCACGCTCGACGCTTGCCGTGAGACGCTCCTCACCACCCTCAAGCAGGCCGTCGCCGCCCCGGCGTCAGAGGTCTACCCCGGTGACGCCGCCTGCAAGGCGGGCGACCAGTGGTGCGCGGACGCGGTGATCCACCGCCCCCTCGGCGGCATCACGCACCGCCCGATCCAATGGCAGAACCGCCCGACGTACCAACAGGTGGTGGAGTTCCCCCGACACCGCTGACGGTGCGTGCCCCGAAGGGGCGCGGGGAACTGCGCGCTCAGCCACAACGAACGCGCAGCTCCCCACCCACCCACACTCCAACGGCGCTCACACCCCCAACGGCGCTCACACCCCACCAATCCGCCCGGCCGCACACACAACCCGAGCCAGCTCCTCGTGGCAGATGTCACTGTGCGCCCCGCCGGGAGGACCACCCCGCCTCACCACCGCGGCGGCGTCCACGCTCACGCACCCCCGCCGGGGCACCGCGGAGCCGAGCCGCACGCGCCCGGCGCCGTCCGTGGCTTTGAATCCGTCGAACCCGACGGCGCCCCACCGCTCCCACAGGGCCAGGAAGCTCGCAGAGTCCCCGGCGAGCTTGGAGGCGAGCGGATAGAGCTTGCCGAGGGCGTCGTCGTGGCGCGAGAAACAGGCCACCAGCGGGCCGTCGACCCGCTGCTGCACCCCGCGCAGGGCACCGCCGCGCGACCGGTCGTGCGGCAGCCGCTCGCTGAACGCGTAGTGCGAGAAGGCCCCTTGCAGCAGCGTCGCCGACTTCACGCACTCCACTCCCGCGGGCATGCCGCGCAGCGCGTACGACACCAGGCGGGCGCCGAAGCTGTGCCCGACCAGGTGCACCCGGAGCCGGGGCACGTCCGCGTCGAGCAGCCCGAGCGCGGGCCCAAGGCCCAACTGGCCGACGGCGCCCGCGCGGCGCTTCATCGCGTAGTAGGAGCCCTGGCGCAGCAGTTCGCGGGCCCCGTGCCACAGCCGTTTGCGCAGCCCGCCGAGGAGTTCGGGGTGGTCGCCCGTGCTCGCGAGGGCGGCGGCCAGGACCTCGCAGACCTCGACCGCGTCGTCGGTGAGCATCGCGGGCTCGCCCGCGCCGGTGTCGTCGGCGAACTCGTGCGCGGGGCTGGACTCGCGCACCGCCACCAGGTCGCGCACCTGCCGCGCGAACTCGTCCAGGCGGGAGCGGACCTCGGAGCGCTCTTCGAGGAGCCGGGCCAGGCGGTCGATCCGCGCCGCCTGCTCGGGTCCGGGGAACACCTGGGCGAGCAGCCGCCGCGTCGGTTCGTCGAGGGCGGGCGGCGCGGGGACCCCGGGGGCCGCGGACGGCTCGAAGTCCGGGATGCGCTCGTCGGGGAAGCGCACCGAGGGCCAGAGCACGCCGACGTAGCCGAGGCGCACGTCCGGCCCCGCGAGCGCGGCGAAGGGGGTGAAGAAGCGCCGGTACAACGCGCGGGCACGCCGCTGGTCGTTGTTCCAGCCATGAGCGAACACCAGCAGATCGGTGACGCGCTCGTCCTCGGCGCCGGACAGGAGCCGGTCGCGCTGCGCGGCGTCGACGTCCCCGTCGGCGTCGAAGGTCAACTCCCAGTAGGGCTCCACGACCACCATCGTCCCGCCGCACGGGGCCGCTGGCCAGATCCGCGGCATGACATACCGGATGTTTCCTGTGATCACGGGACACTGGACGGCGGAAACAGGCAGCAAATCAGGACACGGAGGCCGGTGCCGTCCCCCGGACGCACCGGCCCCCGTGCGTCACCGGGGCGGGTGGCCGTAGCCATCGCCCGGCGCGGCGGGCGGCGCGGCCACGGGCGCGGCGGCGGCCTTCCGTTCGCGCGCGTAACGGTTGGTGCCCGGCAGCCAGGCACACACGATCAGCGCGACCGTGGCGAGCAGCGTCACGAAACTGAACGCCATGACGGAATCGGGTTCGTAGTCCCCCAAGATGAGGAAATGGGGGAACAGGGCGATCACACCCGAAATGGTAAGGAGAACGCGCGTCCACGTCGCCGCCTTCTTACGGGCGCAGAGCGTGAATACGAGCACGGCCACGGCGGTGAATAGGGCGAACCCGGCGCGCGCCGCGAGCGTACCGGCCCGTTCGCTGACCAGTTCGTCCCAGAGGGGTCCGGAGAGGGACTTGATGTCGGCCGCCGACGTATTCGACGGCAGTCCCACGACGTCCGGGTGGTCGTCGACGACGTCCAGGATGTTCTCCTCGGCCAGGCCGTCGCCGCCCGCGAACACGACCACCGCGCCGATCACTGCGGACACCACCGAGACGGCAGAGGTCCAGACCAGGGTCGTGAGGGAACCGGGGCGCCTGGTCGCGCGGGCCGCTCGGGCCGCGCTGCGGGGGCCGGGCGGCGCGGGCGCGACCTGGTATTGACTCACGGGGTTCAACTCTCCTCGCAGAGATGGTGGTTGATCGGGATTGCCTTGACCTTTCCACGGGTACCGCGAACGCATCCAGGTTTTTCTGGAATAAATCCCCAGATAATTTGGGGTGATCGGGGGATCAGTTTCCGCTGCGGCTATGCTGCAATGCCGTAAAACGCAAAGAGCATCAGCCATGAGCGTCAAAGGAAGCGGAGAGAGAAAGTTCGCATGGTCTTATCCGGTCCTCCGCAGTACCCCGCGGAACTGCTCGACACCACCATGGATCAGCTGCGGACGCTGCTCGCCGTCCATGAGCACGGCACGGCGCTCGCCGCCGCGCGCCAGCTCGGCCGTGAACAGTCCAGCGTGCAGAAGCAACTGGACACGCTGAACCGCACGTTCGGCACGCTGTGCGGTGAGGCGCTCGTCCTCAAGCGCGGCCGGGGCAAGGACGTCCTGTTCACCGCGACCGGCGAGCATCTCGTCGCCCTCGCGCGCGGCACGCTGACCGCCTGGACGGACGGCATCCACGACGCCCGCCGCCGGCTCGGCCGCACCCTGTCCGTCGGCTCCACCCGCTACACCCTGGGCTTCCTCCTCGACGCCGTGGAGCGCGTCAGTGACGCCTATGAACGCCGGGGCGTCGACCTGAAGGTGACGCATGTGCGCACCGGCGATCTGTTCGCCCGGCTGCGGTCCAAGGAGCTGGACCTGGTGTGCGGCAGCATCGTCGTCACCGAGGGCCAGGAGGCGGAGCTCGATCCCTACGAGGTGATCGAGTGGCGCCGCAGCGGCCTTTCGATCCTCACGAACCTGCCGCCCGGGAAGCTGCCGGGGCCCACCTTGCCCGCGAGCGCGCTCACCGGCCTGCCGCTCGTGGTGTCCGCGGGCGGTCTCATCGCCCATTTCCTCACCGCCTGGTACGGCGCCGACTTCCGCAAGGAGATGTCCATCGCGGCCGAGATCGAGGCCGCGCACTACGGCTTCGAACTCCTGCGCTCCGGTGTGGTCAGCGGCGCGATGCTGGTCACGCGCGGCATCGCGGAGGCCGCCGAGTCCGGCAGCCTGCCCGAGGCGGGCGGCCTGCGCCGCCTCGACGTCATCGGCGACGTCGGGCCAAGGACGGAGGTCCTGGTGGGCGTCTTCACCCGCCGCGGCGACCGTGCCTCCTACGACGCGCACCACCCGCTGAACCTCCTGTGGGGCGCGCTCGCCAAGGACAACGAACGCTGGTGGCTCAGCGAGTGAACCCCCGCGCCCGGCACGGCCGGAGCCCCCGCCCCGACCGCCCCCCCGCCCCGACCGTCCCGCCGCCCCTGCCTCACGAGGACTGCCGGTGGGCCGCCGTGACGTCGTGCAGATGTATGAGCACGTCGTGCGACGGCGTCAGCGCGATCTTGTACGGACCGTCGGGCCAGCCCGCGCCGATGCTGTACGTCGTCCGGGCCGTGCGGAGCCAGGAGCGGGCGGCCTCAGGGGCCGTGCGCAGGTCGACGTAGTAGTTGTCGTGGCGGACCCGGTCGAGTGTGTGCTCGTTCATCTCCGGGGTGGCCGGGCCCACCGAGAAGGACTTCCAGGCCCCGTCCCCGCCGGGCTGCGCCATGAAGGAGCCCCGGTCGAAGGTGAAGCCCACGCTCACGTACTTCTTGCCGAGGCGGTCGCGCAGGAAGGCGCCCTGCATCTTCGGATAGCGCGGGTCGTACGAGGCGTATGAGACATGGGCGTTGTGCGCGGAGAGCAGGACCTTCGTGCCGGTGTGCCGCTGCCACCAGGCGGTGTTCTCCGCCATGATGCGGTCGCGGTACAGCATGGCGGCGCGGTCGCCGTCCGGGGTGTTCAGCTCGAAGGCGTAGATCGTCGCGGTCTGCTGGACGGACCGGGCGTGGTGCAGGGCGAGGGCGAACCGCTTGCCGCCGTGCTCCGGCCGGCGCTCCTCCAGGAGCCGGTAGGCCGTCCGGGCCCGCTCCGCGAGGCGCTCGCGCTCCGCCTGGGGCCTGCCCATGTGCGCGTCGCCGTCCGTCAGGCGCCGCAGCGGCGCGTACAGCTCGGTGATGCGGGGGAGCAGGTCGGGCTCGTGCCGCCGCACGTAGTCCGTCACGCCGTCGTACAGCTCCTCGCCCGTCTGCGGGTAGTTGAGGTCGTTTCCCATGAAGCGGAGCTGCCGCTTCGGGTGCTCGTCGTTGTACGCGCGCATCCACGTGAGCAGGTCCACGTACTCCTCGGTGTCCCAGGGGGTCTTCGCCAGCTCGCGGTGGACGAGCGCGCGCACGTCGCCCGGGCCGCCGCGCACATAGGCGTCGAAGCGCAGCCCGGTCGTCCAGCTGACCTCCTGCGCGAAGGTGGTGAAACCCTTGTCCTCGACCAGGTGGCGGAAGACCCGGTCCTTCATGGTGAAGAACTCGTGCGAACCGTGCGTGGCCTCGCCGAGGCCCACCACCGTGGCGCCGCCCACCATCGCGTCCAGCGGCCGCAGGTCCTTGTCCGCGCCGCCCGGTCCGGTCGACCGCAGCGGGTGCGCGACGCTTTCGAGGGCGCGCACCGGATCGTCCTCGCGCGCCGCCGCCCCGGCGCTCTGCGGGGCGATCAGCGCCCCCGCGCCGACCGCGGCCGCCACCAGCAGCGGGGCCGTGCGCCGCGCCGTCCTTGCCGTCCGTGCCATCCCGAACCACCCCTCAACTCGCCTGCCGCGCAACCGCCTCGACCTGAATCACGATCCCGGCTGCGACGACTCGTCACCAGCCGGGAGGCCCCCAGGACGGGAGGGGGGTACGCGCACCCTGAGGACTACCGGAAAACCGGTAGGGGACGCGGAGCCGCGGCCCGGCACGGTCCGGATGTCCCCTTCCACCTGGCATACCGACCGGTTAGTCTGCTGTCGCGCCACGCCAGCGAGCCAGCAGCGAGGCAGCAGCGAGGCAGTGAGGCCGCGCGGCAGTGAGGCCGCGTGCGGCAGTGTGTGGTCGAGGCCGAAGGGGAGACCGTGGAGAGCTTGCGGGACAAGGGAGTCGTCGTCACCGGCGCCGGGGGCGGGATAGGGGCCGCGCTGGCCCGCCGCTTCGCCGCGGCCGGCGCCCGGGTCGTCGTCAACGACCTGGACGCGGCCAAGGTCACCGCCGTCGCCGAGGAGATCGGCGGGCTCGCCGTGCCGGGCGACGCCTCCGGGATCGCGCCCGCCGCGCTCGCCGCCCTCGACGGCCGCGTCGACGTCTACTGCGCCAACGCGGGCCTCGCGTCCGGCGGCACCGAAGCCGCCGACGAGCAGGTGTGGGCGAGCGCCTGGGACGTGAACGTCATGGCGCACGTACGGGCCGCGCACGCGCTGCTGCCCGCCTGGCTGGAGCGCGGCGAGGGCCGGTTCGTGTCCACGGTGTCCGCCGCCGGGCTGCTCACCATGGTGGGCGCCGCCCCGTACAGCGTCACCAAGCACGGCGCGTACGCCTTCGCCGAGTGGCTGTCCCTCACCTACCGCCACCGGGGCCTCAAGGTGCACGCGATCTGCCCGCAGGGCGTGCGCACCGACATGCTCACCGCCGCCGGGTCCGCGGGCGAACTCGTGCTCGTGCCCACCGCCGTCGAGCCGGAGGACGTCGCCGACGCGCTGTTCGCGGGGATGGCCGACGACCGCTTCCTGATCCTGCCGCACCCGGAGGTCGCGGAGTACTACCGGGCCCGGGCCGCCGCCCCCGACAAGTGGCTCACCAGCATGAACCACATCCAGCGGAAGTGGGAGGCGACGCGGCTGCCGTAGCCGGTCAGTGGGAAGATCCTTCGGCGGGAACCGCGTTGTCACCGGAGACCGTGTGAACGATCGAACACAGTCATGCGCACGCATCAGCGGGCACCACAGGAAACGGAAGGCAGGTGGCGGCAGTGGCCAGGACGACGGACGGTGACGGCACGCCCGTCCCGCAGCGGCTGCTCGCCGCCGCCACCCGGCTCTTCGCCGACCGCGGCTACGACCGCACGTCCGTGCAGGAGATCGTGGAGGCGGCCGGCGTCACCAAGGGCGCGCTGTACCACTACTTCGGCTCCAAGGACGACCTGCTGCACGAGGTCTACGCCCGCATGCTGCGGGTCCAGCAGGAGCGGCTCGACGCCTTCGCGGACGCGGACGCGCCCGTGGAGCGGCGGCTGCGGGACGCGGCGGCCGACGTCGTGGTCACCACCATCGCGAACCTCGACGACGCCGCGATCTTCTTCCGGTCCATGCACCACCTCAGCCCCGAGAAGCACAAGCAGGTGCGGGCCGAGCGCCGCCGCTACCACGAACGCTTCCGCGCGCTGGT
The DNA here is from genome assembly GCF_000720325.1 of Streptomyces sp. NRRL B-1347. Taxonomy (GTDB): domain Bacteria; phylum Actinomycetota; class Actinomycetes; order Streptomycetales; family Streptomycetaceae; genus Streptomyces. Next base: position 5,064 of record NZ_JOJM01000046.1, on the reverse strand, counting down.
CGAGGAGGGCCAGGAGTCGGGTGTCTTCTCCTCCGCGACCCCGGCGGACCTGGTGGTGGACTACCACTTCGGCTCGGTCCACCACCTGTCCACGTGGTACCGCCCGGACGGCCCGCTGTCCCCGCAGCAGGTCGCGGACCACCTGGCGGACCTGCTGCTGAGGGCCCTCCGCCCGTAAGGCTCCGCAGGGGCCGTGCCCGTCCCGCCCGACGGGACGGGCACGGCCCCGGGCGCTGACCCGTCGCAGCGCCGTCCCGGCCCACCGCAGGTCAGACGTACCGCTTCAGCTCCCGCCGCGCCAACGACCGCTGATGCACCTCGTCCGGTCCGTCGGCCAGGCGCAGCGTCCGTGCCGCGGCCCACAGCTCCGCCAGCGGGAAGTCCTGGCTCACCCCGCCCGCGCCGTGCAGCTGCACCGCGTGGTCCAGGATGTCGACGACCGCACGGGGCGTCGCGATCTTGATGGCCTGGATCTCCGTGTGCGCCCCCTTGTTGCCCACGGTGTCCATCAGCCACGCCGTCTTGAGCACGAGCAGCCGCAGCTGCTCCACCGTCACGCGCGCGTCGGCGATCCACTGCTGCACCACGCCCTGCCGGGCCAGCGGCTTGCCGAAGGCGGTGCGGTCGACCGCCCTGCGGCACATGAGCTCGATCGCCCGCTCGGCCATGCCGATGAGCCGCATGCAGTGGTGGATGCGGCCGGGGCCGAGCCGCGCCTGGGCGATGGCGAAGCCACCGCCCTCCTCGCCGACGAGGTTCGTCACGGGCACGCGCGCGTGGTCGAGGACGACCTCGGCGTGCCCTCCGTGGGAGTGGTCCTCGTACCCGTACACCGTCATGGCGCGGCGCACCTCGACGCCGGGGGTGTCGCGGGGGACGAGGACCATCGACTGCTGGCGGCGGATGTCCGGCCCCTCCGGGTCCGTCTTGCCCATGACGATGAAGACCTCACAGCGCGGGTTCATCGCCCCGGAGATGTACCACTTGCGGCCCGTGAGCACGTACTCGTCGCCGTCGCGCCGGATGTGCGTCGTGATGTTCGTGGCGTCGGACGAGGCCACCTCCGGCTCCGTCATCGCGAACGCCGAGCGGATCTCGCCCGCGAGCAGCGGGGTGAGCCAGCGCTTCTGCTGCTCGCCGGTGCCGAACTGGGCGAGCACCTCCATGTTGCCGGTGTCGGGCGCCGCGCAGTTCAGGGCCGTGGGCGCCAGATGCGGGCTGCGCCCGGTGATTTCCGCGAGGGGCGCGTACTGGAGGTTCGTCAGGCCCGCGCCGTGCTCGGCGTCCGGCAGGAAGAGGTTCCACAGCCCCTGGCGGCGGGCCTCGGCCTTCAGGTCCTCGACCACGGCGGGCGTGTCCCAGGGGGAGGCGAGCCGGGCCCGCTGCTCGTCGGCGACCCGCTCGGCCGGGTACACGTGCGCGTCCATGAAGGCGAGCAGCTTGCCGCGCAGCTCTTCGGTACGGGCGTCGAATGCGAAGTCCATGGGTCCGGATCAGCCTTCCTGGAGGGTGGTCAGGCCGTGTTCGATGAACAGCGGCACCAGTTCGCCGATGCGGTCGAAGCCCGCGCCGACCGTCTGGCCCAGGGTGTAGCGGTAGTGGATGCCCTCCAGGATCACGGCGAGCTTGAACCAGGCGAACGCCGTGTACCAGGAGACCGCGGACACGTCGCGCCCGGAGCGGGCCGCGTACCGCTCGATCAGTTCGGCGGGGTCCGGGTGCCCCGGAGCGCCCGCCGTGGTGCTTACGGGCGATTCGGGCACCTCCAGGCGCACGCTGTACATCACCAGCAGGCCCAGGTCCGTCAGCGGGTCGCCGAGCGTCGACATCTCCCAGTCGAGGATGGCCGCGATGCGGTCCGTCCCGCCGGAGGAGTCGATGAGGACGTTGTCCAGGCGGAAGTCGCCGTGGACGACGGCGGGTGCGGGCGAGGCGGGCAGCGCCCGGCCGAGCGCCGCGTGCAGCTCGTCGATGCCGGCGAGCTCGCGCCCGCGCGAGGCCGCGAGCTGCTTGCCCCAGCGGCGCAGCTGCCGGTCGAGGAACCCCTCGGGCCGCCCGAAGTCGTCGAGCCCCACGGCGTCGGGCGCGACCGCGTGCAGGTCCACGAGCGCGTCGACGAGGCCGAGCACCGCGGCCCGGGTGCGCTCGGGCCCGAGCGGCACGAGCTGCTCGGCGGTGCGGTACGGCGTGCCCTCCACGAACTCCATGACGTAGAAGGGCGCCCCGATGACCGACTCGTCCGCGCACAGCAGCACCGGGCGCGGCACCGGCACGGCGGTCGGGTGCAGCGCGCTGATCACGCGGTGCTCGCGCCGCATGTCGTGCGCGGTGGCCAGCACGTGCCCGAGCGGCGGGCGGCGCACCACCCAGCGGTCGGTGCCGTCCGTGACGGTGTACGTGAGGTTCGACCGGCCGCCCTCGATGAGGCGGGCGGTGAGCGGGCCGCCGCCGAGCAGTCCCGGACGTTCGCGGTCGAGGTGGCCGCGCAGCCGGTCGAGGTCGAGGCCGGGCGGATGGTCTGCGCTCATGGGCGGTCGCTCCTGATCGTGGACGGGCAGTCGTCGAACTGGCGGACAATGCGCTGGCGTTCATGATGCCGACCAGTCGGTATGTCGTCCAGAGAGGCTGCTCGAACGTGATCAGGATCGCGGCCGCAGGGGGCCTTCAGGCGGTCGGGTGCGGGACCCGGGCGGTCAGTGGTCGTCCCAGTGGCCGTCGTGGGCCGCGTGCCGGTGCCCGTCGTGCACGTAGTCCACGTGGTCGCCGTGCGCTACGGAGGCGTGTCCGCAGTCCGTGCCGTGCTGGTGGTCGTGGCCGTCGTGCGGGACGTGCCCGCCCGGTTCGCACTCGTCGTAGTGGCCGCCGTGCGCGCGATGCAGATGGCCGTCGTGGGCGTAGTCGACGTGGTCGCCGTGCGGGACCTCGGGGTGGCCGCAGGCGGGGCCGTGCGCGTGGTCGTGGGCGGCGTGTTCCTGGTGGGCGGTGGTCATGGGTCTGCCTCCCGAAAGGGGCCGGATGACCCTCTCAGGCTAGTCCTCGATGCCCCTTTGGTCCCGTTGTGCCACCGTTCTCCGTAGTGTCATGACTGCGTAAGGCGACTCGATGAAAGCGATCAGCTACCGCGCGTACGGCGGTGCCGAGGTCCTGGAGTACGGCGATGTGCGCGACCCGAAGGTCGGGCCCGACACCGTCCTGGTGAAGGTGCGGGCCGCGGCCGTCAACCCGGTCGACCACAAGTGCCGCGAGGGGTACCTCGACGCCGTCCTCGACCCGGTCTTCCCGGTGATCCCCGGCTGGGACGTGGCGGGCGTGGTGGTCCAGCCAGGGGTCGCCGTCCCGGAGTTCACCGTAGGCGACGAGGTCATCGGCTACGTGCGCGAGGACTTCCTGTCCCGCGGCACGCTCGCCGAGTACGTGGCCGCGCCCGTGCGCACCCTGGCCCGCAAGCCCCGCAACCTCACCTTCGAGGAGGCCGCGGGCCTGCCGCTCGCCGGGCTCACCGCGTACCAGGTGGTGCACAAGGCGCTCGCCGTGGGCGAGGGCGACGTCGTCCTGGTGCACGCGGCCGCGGGCGGCGTCGGCTCCTTCGCCGTCCAGCTCGCCCGGCACGCGGGCGCCCGCGTCATCGGCACCGCGAGCGAGCGCAACCACGCCTATCTGCGGGAGCTGGGCGCCGAGCCCGTCACCTACGGCGAAGGCCTCGCCGACCGGGTGCGCGCCCTGGCCCCGGAGGGCGTCGACGCAGCCTTCGACACCGTGGGCGGCGACACCCTGAAGGTCTCCGCGGAGCTGCTCGCGCCCGGCGGCCGGCTCGCCTCCGTCGCCGACGGCTCCGTGATCGGCCTCGGCGGCCAGTACTGCTTCGTCCGCCCCGACGCGGACGACCTGCGGCGCCTGACCGAACTCGCGGAGCAGGACGTGCTCACCGTCCACGTCGACGCGACGTTCCCGCTGGAGCGGGCGGCGGACGCGCACCGGCTGAGCGAACAGGGGCGCACCCGCGGGAAGATCGTGGTCACGGTGGACTGGGCGGCGGAGGGGGAGGCGGCCCAGCCCTAGGCCTTGCCGCCGGCGCCGCGCCGGCGGCAAGGCCTAAGCGCTTCGCTGGAAGTGTCGCGCTGTGCCGTCCTTCTGCTGCGGCGCCATCGTGGCTGGTCGCGCCCACGCGGCGGAGCCGCACATGTGCACAGCCCCGCGCCCCTTCGGGGCGCGCCCGTACCGCAGCGGACTTCACCAAGGCCGCTTAGAACACCGTCACCAGCGCGCACAGTGCCAGCGCCGCCGTGCACAGGGCCGCCGTCGTCGCCGCCCGCGCGCTCAGCGCGCGCGGCCGCGCCACGGCCAGGTCGGTGATCCTGCGGTGCGCCACCGCGAGGAAGCCGAGCCAGAGCAGCAGGGACAGCGCGCACGCCACGACGCCCGCCGTCGACGCGCCGCGGTGCAGGGCCGTCCGCGCCGCCAGCACCGCGGCGACCGTGCACGTCAGCGTCGTACGCCGCCACGCGAGCCGGGTGCGCTCGGGCTGCAGCCCCGGGTCCCGGGCCGCGACCGCCCCGTGCGTCACCGCCTCACCCCTCCCACCCGAAGAGGACGACCGCCACCATCGCGAGGGCGACCACGGCCACCGCGAGGCTGAGCAGCGCGGGGAAGCGCGAGGCCGGGAGGTCCTCGCCGCGCCGCATGGCCCGCTCGCACCGCACCCAGTGGTTGACCGCCCGCAGCGAGCACAGCACCCCGGCGGCGAGCAGCGCGAGCGCGAGCCCGACGCGGGCGCCCCAGCGCAGGTCCGGCAGGAACTGGTCCACGGCGAAGCCGCCGCCGACCAGCGCGAGCGCGGTGCGCAGCCAGGCCAGGAAGGTGCGCTCGTTGGCCAGCGAGAAGCGGTAGTCCGGGGTGGCGCCCTCGTCCCGGAGCCGGGCGGGGCTGAACCACAGCCGGATGCTCCGCAGAGCCCCGGCCCCGGCCCCGTCCCCGGCCGCCGCCGGGGCCTCGCCCGTTCTCGGCCCGTCCGGCCCGTCCGGCCCGCCCGGCCCGCCCGGCCCGCCCGGCCCGCCCGTCATCGTG
>NZ_JOJM01000045.1 GCF_000720325.1 Streptomyces sp. NRRL B-1347 | reverse complement strand
CCCTGTTCGCGCGGTTCTCCTCGCGCCAGGACGACTCGCCGCAGATGAAGATGATCGCGGCGCTGCGCAACCAGTTCGGCGGCCACGCCGTCGAGTCCAAGAGCGAGCACTGATCCACAGTCCGCGCGGCCCGCTGTCCACAGCCTGTGTGGACAGCGGCCGGCCGCGGCGGGTGGGCCGCCGGCACCCAGGCCACGGCGGCCCGTAGCCACAGCAGGTAAGCCGGGGGAGGTCGGCGCCACACCATGCACGTCACGCACCTTTCCCTGGCCGACTTCCGCTCGTACGCCCGGGTCGAGGTTCCGCTCGACCCGGGCGTCACCGCGTTCGTGGGGCCGAACGGCCAGGGCAAGACCAACCTCGTCGAGGCCGTCGGCTATCTGGCGACGCTCGGCAGCCACCGGGTCTCGTCGGACGCGCCCCTGGTGCGCATGGGCGCCGACCGGGCGGTCATCCGGGCCGCGGTGCGGCAGGGCGAGCGCCAGCAGCTCATCGAGCTCGAACTGAACCCGGGCAAGGCGAACCGCGCCCGCATCAACCGGTCCTCGCAGGTCAGGCCCCGTGACGTGCTGGGCATCGTGCGCACGGTCCTGTTCGCCCCCGAGGACCTGGCCCTGATCAAGGGCGACCCCGGAGAGCGGCGGCGCTTCCTCGACGAGCTGATCACCGCCCGCTCCCCGCGCATGGCGGCGGTCCGCTCCGACTACGACCGCGTCCTGAAGCAGCGCAACACGCTTCTGAAGTCCGCCGCCCTCGCCCGGCGCCACGGCGGCCGCTCCATGGACCTGTCGACCCTCGACGTCTGGGACCAGCACCTCGCCCGGGCGGGCGCCGAGCTGCTCGCCCAGCGCCTCGACCTCATCGCCGCGCTCCAGCCGCTCGCCGACAAGGCGTACGAACAGCTGGCCCCCGGCGGCGGCCCCCTCGGCCTCGACTACAAGCCCTCCTCGCCCGCAATCGTCGGCCACGCGCGCGAGGAGCTCTACGAGCAGCTGATCGCCGCCCTGGAAGAGGCCCGCAAGCAGGAGATCGAGCGGGGCGTCACCCTCGTAGGACCCCACAGGGACGACCTTCTACTCAAACTTGGCCAGCTGCCCGCGAAGGGCTACGCCTCGCACGGAGAGTCGTGGTCCTACGCGCTCGCCCTGCGGCTCGCCTCGTACGACCTGCTCCGGGCCGAGGGCAATGAGCCGGTCCTCGTCCTCGACGACGTCTTCGCCGAGCTGGACGCGCGCCGCCGCGAGCGGCTCGCGGAGCTGGTGGCCCCCGGGGAGCAGGTCCTGGTGACGGCCGCCGTGGACGACGACGTACCGGGAGTGCTGTCCGGCGCGCGGTACGCCGTGTCCGGAGGCGAGGTGGAGCGCGTATGACCGAGCCCGGCAAGCCCTCGGATCCGGCCCGCCCCGAGGAGCCCGCGGGGGCCGGGGCGGCCAAGCCCGCGCCGCCCGAGCCCTCCGGCGTCGACCTCGCCCGCGTGGCCCTGCGCGCCGCCAAGGAGCAGGCACGCGCGCGTGGGGACGCGACCCGCCAGAAGAAGCAGGCCCGGCGCGGCGGCCTGCGCTCGGGCGCGCGCTCCGACGGACGCGATCCGCTGCCGCTCGGCTCCGCCATCAACCGTCTGATCACCGAGCGCGGCTGGGAGACCCCGGCGGCCGTCGGCGGCGTGATGGGCCGCTGGCCCGAGATCGTCGGCGAGGACCTGGCCAAGCACTGCGTACCGCAGCGGTACGACGAGAACGAGCGCGTCCTGACCGTGCAGTGCGACTCCACGGTCTGGGCGACGAACCTGCGACTGCTCGCTCCGCAGCTGGTCGCGCGCCTGAACGAGGACCTGGGGCAGGGCACCGTACGCCTCATCAAGGTCCTCGGACCCGGCGGTCCCGCACGCCGCTTCGGACCCTTGCGAGCGCCTGGCAGCACGGGTCCCGGCGACACCTACGGATGACGAGATCCGGTCGGTAGCTGGGGGTTGACCGCCCGAAGCGCTGAGTGCCGCTGTGAGCCTCTTAGAGCCCGGGGGCGCATATGGGGAGTCGGCTGATGCCGGTTCAGGGCGGCACATGCGGACTCAGGTACCGGCAAACCCCCATCACTGTCGGCGCTACCGGTAGACTGGAAGCTAATCCCGCCCCAGTCGTGGGGAGCATCGGGAGAAGCTGAGCAAGAGCTGAACCAGGCTTACCAACGCAACACGCCGCAGCCGCTCCGGCCAGCGCCGGGAGCTTGGCTTTGTGCTGTGCCAGAAAGGGCGCTTCGTGGCCGATTCCGGCAACCCCAACGAGAACATCCCGTCCACTGCCGCCGGCGACGGCGCCGTACCCCCCGAGGCCAGCCAGGCCTCCGGCGAGGGCACGGCCTCGTACGACGCCAGCGCCATCACCGTCCTCGAGGGTCTGGACGCGGTCCGCAAGCGGCCCGGCATGTACATCGGCTCGACCGGCGAGCGTGGTCTGCACCACCTCGTGCAGGAAGTCGTCGACAACTCCGTCGATGAGGCCCTCGCCGGGCACGCCGACACCATCGACGTCACGATCCTCGCCGACGGCGGGGTGCGCGTGATCGACAACGGCCGCGGCATCCCGGTGGGCATCCACCCGGTCGAGAAGAAGCCGGCCGTCGAGGTCGTGCTCACCGTGCTGCACGCGGGCGGCAAGTTCGGCGGCGGCGGGTACGCCGTCTCCGGCGGTCTGCACGGCGTGGGTGTCTCCGTGGTGAACGCGCTCTCCACCAAGCTGTCCGTCGAGATCAAGACCGACGGCTACCGCTGGACGCAGGACTACAAGGGGGGTGCCCCCACGGCACCGCTCGAGCGGCACGAGGCCACCGACGAGACGGGCACGTCGGTCACGTTCTGGGCCGACGGTGACATCTTCGAGACCACCGTGTACTCCTTCGAGACGCTGGCGCGGCGCTTCCAGGAGATGGCCTTCCTCAACAAGGGCCTGACGATCAAGCTCACCGACGAGCGCGAGTCGGCCAAGGCCACGGCGGGCGCCGACTCCGCCGAGGCCACGGACGACACCGCCGAAGAGGTCCGCTCGGTCACGTACCACTACGAAGGCGGCATCGTCGACTTCGTGACGTACCTCAACTCCCGCAAGGGCGAGGTCGTCCACCCGACCGTCATCGACGTCGAGGCCGAGGACAAGGAGCGCATGCTCTCGGTCGAGATCGCGATGCAGTGGAACTCGCAGTACAGCGAGGGCGTGTACTCCTTCGCCAACACCATCCACACGCACGAGGGCGGCACCCACGAAGAGGGCTTCCGTGCCGCGCTGACCGGTCTGGTGAACCGTTACGCGCGCGACAAGAAGCTGCTCCGCGAGAAGGACGACAACCTCACGGGTGAGGACATCCGCGAGGGTCTGACCGCGATCATCTCGGTGAAGCTGGGCGAGCCCCAGTTCGAGGGCCAGACCAAGACGAAGCTCGGCAACACCGAGGCGAAGACGTTCGTCCAGAAGGTCGTGCACGAGCACCTCACGGACTGGTTCGACCGCAATCCGAACGAGGCCGCGGACATCATCCGCAAGGGCATCCAGGCCGCCACCGCGCGCGTGGCCGCCCGCAAGGCGCGTGACCTCACCCGCCGCAAGGGCCTCCTGGAGACCGCGTCCCTGCCGGGCAAGCTCTCCGACTGCCAGTCGAACGACCCGACGAAGTGCGAGATCTTCATCGTCGAGGGTGACTCCGCCGGCGGCTCGGCCAAGTCCGGCCGCGACCCGGAGTACCAGGCGATCCTGCCCATCCGCGGCAAGATCCTGAACGTCGAGAAGGCCCGCGTCGACAAGATCCTCCAGAACCAGGAGATCCAGGCGCTGATCTCGGCCTTCGGCACCGGAGTCCACGAGGACTTCGACATCGAGAAGCTCCGCTATCACAAGATCATCCTGATGGCGGACGCCGACGTCGACGGCCAGCACATCAACACCCTGCTGCTGACGTTCCTGTTCCGCTTCATGCGTCCGCTGGTCGAGGCGGGCCACGTCTTCCTGTCCCGCCCGCCCCTTTACAAGATCAAGTGGGGCAAGGACGACTTCGAGTACGCGTACTCGGACCGCGAGCGCGACGCGCTGATCGAGCTCGGCCGCCAGAACGGCAAGCGGATCCGCGACGACTCGGTCCAGCGCTTCAAGGGTCTCGGCGAGATGAACGCCGAGGAGCTGCGCATCACCACGATGGACATCGAGCACCGCGTGCTCGGCCAGGTCACGCTCGACGACGCCGCCCAGGCCGACGACCTCTTCTCGGTCCTCATGGGCGAGGACGTCGAGGCCCGCCGCTCGTTCATCCAGCGCAACGCCAAGGACGTCCGCTTCCTCGACATCTGAGCCGGTCAAGCACCCCGAAGGCTGCTGACTGACGTACGAAAGGATCTTGACCGGCCATGGCCGACGAGAACAACCCCACCCCCGCCGAGGACGGCGAAGGCCAGACGGTGCGCATCGAGCCCGTCGGGCTCGAGACCGAGATGCAGCGTTCGTATCTCGACTACGCGATGTCCGTCATCGTGTCCCGCGCGCTGCCGGACGTCCGCGACGGTCTCAAGCCCGTGCACCGCCGCGTCCTGTACGCGATGTACGACGGCGGGTACCGCCCCGAGAAGGGCTTCTACAAGTGCGCCCGCGTCGTCGGCGACGTCATGGGCAACTACCACCCGCACGGCGACTCCTCGATCTACGACGCGCTCGTCCGCCTCGCGCAGCCGTGGTCGATGCGCATGCCCCTGGTGGACTCGAACGGAAACTTCGGCTCTCCGGGCAACGACCCCGCGGCCGCCATGCGCTACACCGAGTGCAAGATGGCGCCGCTGTCCATGGAGATGGTCCGGGACATCGACGAGGAGACCGTCGACTTCACGGACAACTACGACGGCCGCTCCCAGGAGCCCACCGTCCTGCCGTCCCGCTTCCCGAACCTGCTGATCAACGGCTCGGCCGGCATCGCGGTCGGCATGGCCACCAACATCCCGCCGCACAACCTCCGCGAGGTCGCGGCGGGCGCGCAGTGGGCCCTGGAGCACCCGGAGGCCACGCACGAGGAGCTGCTCGACGCCCTGATCGAGCGCATCAAGGGCCCCGATTTCCCGACCGGCGCCCTCGTAGTGGGCCGAAAGGGCATCGAGGAGGCGTACCGCACGGGCCGTGGCTCCATCACGATGCGCGCGGTCGTCGAGGTCGAGGAGATCCACAACCGCCAGTGCCTGGTGGTCACCGAACTCCCCTACCAGGTGAACCCGGACAACCTCGCGCAGAAGATCGCCGACCTGGTGAAGGACGGCAAGGTCGGCGGCATCGCCGACGTCCGTGACGAGACGTCGTCGCGCACGGGCCAGCGCCTGGTCATCGTCCTCAAGCGGGACGCGGTCGCCAAGGTCGTCCTGAACAACCTCTACAAGCACACCGACCTGCAGACGAACTTCGGCGCCAACATGCTGGCGCTCGTCGACGGCGTGCCGCGGACCCTGTCCCTGGACGCGTTCATCCGCCACTGGGTGAGCCACCAGATCGAGGTCATCGTCCGGCGCACGAAGTTCCGGTTGCGCAAGGCCGAGGAGCGCGCCCACATCCTGCGCGGCCTCCTCAAGGCCCTGGACGCCATCGACGAGGTCATCGCGCTCATCCGGCGCAGCGACACCGTCGACGTCGCGCGCGAGGGCCTCATGGGCCTCCTGGAGATCGACGAGATCCAGGCCAACGCCATCCTGGAGATGCAGCTCCGCCGCCTCGCCGCCCTGGAGCGCCAGAAGATCATCCAGGAGCACGACGAGCTCCAGCAGAAGATCAACGAGTACAACGCGATCCTGGCCTCGCCCGAGAAGCAGCGTGCGATCGTCAGCGAGGAGCTCGCCGCGATCGTCGACAAGTTCGGCGAGGACCGTCGCTCCGCGCTCGTGCCCTTCGACGGTGACATGTCCATCGAGGACCTGATCGCCGAAGAGGACATCGTCGTCACCATCACGCGCGGCGGCTACATCAAGCGCACCAAGACCGAGGACTACCGCTCGCAGAAGCGCGGCGGCAAGGGCGTGCGCGGCGCGAAGCTGAAGCAGGACGACATCGTCGACCACTTCTTCGTGTCGACGACGCACCACTGGCTGCTGTTCTTCACCAACAAGGGCCGCGTCTACCGCGCGAAGGCGTACGAGCTCCCGGACGCCGGACGGGACGCGCGCGGCCAGCACGTCGCGAACCTGCTCGCCTTCCAGCCGGACGAGTCGATCGCCGAGATCCTCGCGATCCGCGACTACGAGGCCGTGCCCTACCTGGTGCTCGCCACCAAGGGCGGTCTGGTCAAGAAGACGCCTCTGAAGGATTACGATTCGCCTCGCTCCGGCGGCGTCATCGCCATCAACCTGCGCGAGACGGACGACGGTTCGGACGACGAGCTGATCGGCGCGGAGCTGGTGTCCGCCGAGGACGATCTGCTTCTGATCAGCAAGAAGGCGCAGTCGATCCGGTTCACCGCTACGGATGACGCGCTGCGCCCGATGGGCCGCGCGACCTCCGGCGTCAAGGGCATGAGCTTCCGCGACGGTGATCAGCTGCTCTCGATGAATGTGGTCCGGCCCGGTACGTTCGTCTTCACCGCCACTGACGGTGGGTACGCGAAGCGGACCCCGGTCGACGAGTACCGCGTCCAGGGCCGCGGTGGTCTCGGCATCAAGGCCGCCAAGATCGTCGAGGACCGTGGTGAGCTGGTGGGCGCGCTGGTGGTCGAGGAGACCGACGAGATCCTCGCCATCACCCTCTCCGGCGGTGTGATTCGTACGCGAGTCAACGAGGTCAGGGAGACGGGCCGTGACACCATGGGCGTCCAACTGATCAACCTGGGCAAGCGCGATGCCGTCGTCGGCATCGCTCGCAACGCCGAGGCCGGGCGCGAGGCCGAGGAAGTCGACGGTGTCGACGAATCGTCTGACGGCACTCCGGCCGTCAGTACGGACGAGGGCACACCGTCCCCGGCCGAGTAGCGCGAGGAGTGAGTCATCGTGAGTGGAGCCACGGGCGCCGGAGCGGCTGGATCGCGTGGAACCGGCACGGACGGTGCCCGTGGCTCCGCCACTGATGACGACTCCCACGAGTCTCATGGATCCCAGGGGGGGACTGTGACAGACACCCGAGGTCGAGGCACGCAGACGTCCGAGACCGAGGGCCCCGCCAAGAGCGGGGCTGCCAAGGGCGGCACCGGCAAGGGCGGGGCTGCCAAGGGCGGAGCCGGCAAGAAGGGCGCGTCCGCGGGGGGCGGCTCCAGCGCCCTGCCCGGCGAGCGCCCGCCCCAGCAGCAGGGCTCCCAGCCGTACCACCCGCCGCAGGCCTATCAGGCCGCTCCGGCCGGTGGCGCGGTCCGCCGTCCCCGCACGGGGGCGCGCACCACCCCGCGCACGCGCAAGGCGAGGCTGCGGGTGGCCAAGGCCGACCCCTGGTCGGTGATGAAGGTCAGCTTCCTGCTGTCCATCGCGCTCGGCATCTGCACGATCGTCGCGGCCGCGGTGCTGTGGATGGTCATGGACGCCATGGGCGTCTTCTCCACCGTCGGCGGCACGATCTCCGAGGCGACGGGGTCGAACGAGTCCAACGGCTTCGACCTGCAGGCCTTCCTGTCGCTGCCGCGCGTGCTGATCTTCACCTCGATCATCGCGGTCATCGACGTCGTCCTCGCCACGGCCCTCGCGACGCTCGGGGCGTTCATCTACAACCTCTCGGCGGGCTTCGTGGGCGGCGTGGAACTGACGCTGGCCGAGGACGAGTAACCGCCGTTCTTCCGAGCCTTTCGGCTCTCCACGCTCCTCCCGCCGCGCTTTCGTACGTCTCCTGCGCTTTTGTACGTCTCTGCGCTTTCGCGCGCCGCCGGGGTTCCTTGGGTATACGGGGCCCCGGCATTGCGCTGAGCGGCTCCGGTGCGGCCTTCGGGGCTCGCTGTGGGGCGCTGGTGGGACCGCCCGGCCGCCGGGTGACGGACCGTGGCGGCAGGCGCTTACCCCTGACAAGGGCGAGGTCACCGGTCCCCGGGCTATCGATTTTGGGACTGGCCCCCACGTGCGCTAATCTTCAGAGGTCAGCGCGCGGGGCAACCCGCAGAGCGCGGCGGGGCTATAGCTCAGTTGGTTAGAGCGCATCCCTGATAAGGATGAGGCCACAGGTTCAAATCCTGTTAGCCCCACAGACACGAAGACCCCCAGCCGGTACAGGCTGGGGGTCTTCTGCGTGTGTGACGTCCGCCGCTCCGGGGTTACGGCTCCGCGGCGAGACTCGCGCTCGTGAGGGCCCCTGAGCCGTCGTCCGCGGCCTCCGCGTCCGTCGTGGGGAGGTGGCGGCAGCTCGGCGTCGAACCGTGGGCCTCGGCGCGGATGCGTTGCTTCATGGTGGGCGGCAAGGACCGTTCGTACGCCATCGCCCAGGCGGCGAGCACGTGCTCCTGTGCGCTCGTCATGCTCTTGCACGTCGTCGTGGCGTCCTGTACCGGCGTGGCCGCGGTCGCCGAGGAGGCGAAGCCGAGAGCGGCGAACAGGGCGAGGACGGCGGAGACGAGCGTGGTCCACAGCTTCATGGCCTTGGTGGCGGACATGACCTCTCACTTTCGGGTTGGGCGATTTGCGTACTTTCCTCATGATGTGTATGCGGGGCCGACAGTGGGGGACCGACGCTCGCGTGGCGTCGATCTTCAGATGAACACCACCCAGATGGGTGCAGGAGGCCCGAGAAAGCAGGGAAGCGGGGCAAGCGCGGCGAACCCCGCTGGGAACGGAGCGTAGGCGGAGGGATTCCGTCCGCATCTACTGCGGTGTTCCTGAGGGGAGTTGAGGCCGATCCAGGTCACCGATCGGTATCGGTCGGTGTGTATAGTCGGGCGCCAGAAGTCCCCTACGTCAAGGAAAGACGAGGTCGCGCGGTGAAGAAGCTTCTCCTGGTCGCACTGGCCGCCATCGGCGGGCTCCTCGTGTACCGCCAGATCCAGGCGGATCGCGCCGAGCAGGATCTGTGGACGGAGGCGACCGACTCCGTGCCCACGGGTTCGTGAGTATCGACAGCAGTCTCGTCGCAGGGCCCCGGTCGCTAGAGCGGTCGGGGCCCTGTGCTGTGCGAAGGGGCTTTTGCCCCGCTTCTCCCGGGTCAGGCGTCTGACGTCCTCCGGCCCGTACGCGTGAGGCGTCCGGGGTCGTGTGTGCGGGGCGTCCCGGCCCGCGCGTGGGTGTGGCGTCGTGACGTCGTGATGTCACGGCGTCGTGGCGTCGTGGCGTCCGTCACGGCGTCGTGGCGTTCCCCTCGATTCACTTACGCAATTTCATTGCTTGCTTGGGCAAATCAATGGAGGGTGAGGTGGAGAGCGGCGTGACGCGGCACCGGGCGGGCCGTCGGACGGTGGCGGGCGCGGGGGCCGCGCTCCTGAGCGCGGTGTGGTGCGCGACCGCGCTCCCCGGGACCGCCCACGCGGCCGAGACACCTCAGCCGTACGCCTTCGCCGACGACGTACGCACCGTCGCGGGTACGCCGAGCAGCACCGGGAGCCGCGCGCTCACGCCGGGATCGACGTACCGGAGCGCCATCAAGCACCCCGGCACCGGAGGCACGACCCGGCTCTACTACCGGCTGGAACTGGACGCCAAGGACACCGTCTACGTCTCCGCCACCGCGCTCCCCGGCCTCGGCAGCGACGTCGGCTTCGCGGACGGCGTCCGGGTGTCCATCGAGGACGCGAACGGCTTCGACTGCGACTCGGGCTCGGCGCGTTTCGGCGCCTCGCGCAGCCCCCGGCCCCTCACCGCGTCGGCCCTGCGCGCCGCCGGGCCGGACGAGAGCCGCTGCGCCGCGGCGGGCACCTACTACGTGGTCGTCGAGCGAACCGCCGCCTCCAGGTCGTCGATTTCGTCCGCGACGGAGAAACCGTCCACTCCGGAGAGCTGGGATCTGGAGCTGTACGTCACGTCGGAGCCCGTGCTCGCCCGACGGGGCGCGACGACACCGCCCCCGACGGGGGACTCCGGCACGCCATCCCCGCCCGCGGGCCCGGCCCGCCCACGCGCGGGAGGCAGCAGCTTCGGCACGGCCAAGGCCCTGGACCAGGGCGTCTGGGGCGACCGGGTCGAGCCGGGGCACACGCGCTACTACCGCGTGCCGGTGGACTGGGGGCAGCGGCTCTCCGCGACGGTCGAGGTGGGCGGGGCGCGCGGCCGGGGGATTCCCGGTGGGATCGGGGGCGCTGACGGAACTGATGGTTCCGGCAGGTCCAGCGGGGCCGGGGCGAGCGGTGGCACCGCAGGCCGCGAGTACGTCACCGCCGCACTGGTCGTCTCCGTGTTCAATCCCGCGCGCGGGCCGGTCGATGACATGGACACCGCGTACGACGGCCGGCAGAAGTCGACCACGCTGCCGACGCTGCCGCCCGTCGCCTACGAGAACCGCTACGCGCCCATCGACCGGCTCGCGGGCGCGCGCTTCGCCGGGTGGTACTACCTGGCGGTCTCCCTCGACCCGGACGTCGGCACGCAGTTCGGCGAGGGCGCGGTCGGGCTGACCCTGCGGGTGGGCGTCTCGGGGCAGCGGCGTGCGGGACCCGCGTACGCGGGGGTGGCGCGGCCCGCGGACGCGTTCGGCGTGACGGGGCGGGACGAGGCGGCGGCGCGGGGCGGCGCCGGTGGGGACGACGCCTCCGACGGGCCTGGTGGGCGCGGCGAGGGCCGTAGTGGCACGGCGGCCGCGGGCGGGAGCGGCGACGAGGCCATGAAGGTGCTGGCCGCCGCGGGCATCGGCACGGGGACGGTGCTGGTGGCCGTGCTGGGGGTGTGGACGCTGGTGGGGCGGAGACGGGTGGCGGGGCGCCGGGCTTCGGCCTGAGGGGCGCCGGGCTGCGGCCTGAGGGGGGCGTGCGGGGCCGAGCCTCAGAAGCGCCTCAGGAGCGCTTCAGATGAGCCTGGGACGCGCTTCGGATGACTCAGATGCGGGTGAGGGCCCAGAAGCCCACCGCGAAGCAGGCCAGCGCGGCGAGCAGCATCGGCAGCGCCACCTTCACGGGCGGGCCGCCGCGTTGGGGGCGGGACGCGTGGGAGCGGGTGGCCCGGGGACGCGGGGGTTGCTCAGCCTTGGGTGTCTCGATGGCCTGCGGCAGCGGCCATGCCTCAACCTGCGCGAGCGGTCGTGGAATTGGGGAGCTCGGATGGGGAACCTGCGCCGGGTGAGCGGTGTATGGAGAAGTAGGAGCGTATGCGTAGGCGCGCTGCACCGAGGAGCCGGTGACCTGTGAAGGGTCGCCCTCCGCCGGTGCGGCCTGACGGGGGGATGGAGAGGCCACATAGGCGTGTTGGGCAGGGCCTCGCGGCTCCTGGGCCGGTGGCGGGACGGGCATCGGTGTGGGGGGAGTGGGCGGCTGCGCGGGTTGTGGAGGAGCCTGCGTCGGCGGGGGCAGGTGGAAGCTGCCGGTTTCCGACATCGGGGGGTGCGGGGGCAGCGATGGCGGTGTGACGGGGCGCTGGGGAGCGGACGGCGTGGACGGCGTGGATGGCTCCGCGAGGGGGTGCTGGGGCAGGAGTGGTTGGCCCATGGATGGCTGGCCCACGGGTGGTTGTCCGGTGGCTGGTCGCCCGGTGGCCGGTTGGCCGATGACCGGTTGGCCCGCAGGAGGCGGCGGGGTGTGCGGCTGGGACGCGGTCGGCTGAGCAGCGGGCAGACGGGCCGAGGCCTGCTCAGACGCGGAGTGCTGGGATGCAGCCTGCTGGGACGCGGAGTGTTGAGAGGCAGCGTGCTGAGAGGCAGCGTGCTGGGGCGCGGAGGGCTGGGACGCGGAGTGTGGAAAGGAGGAATGCGGCGAGGAGGAGGGCGGCGAGGAGGAGGGCGGCCGGGGCGGTGGCGGCTTGGGCGCGCGAGTGAGGGGTCCGTCAGGGCCGAACCCCTCCGGCAGCGGCCCCAGTTGGTCGAAGATCTCGACGAGCTCGTCGTCGGGCCCGGGCTCCGGCAGCATCTCGGCGGCGGAGGCGAGCGCCTTGCGCGCCCCCGTGGCGGTGCGGAAGCGCGCCTGCGGATCGGGTTGCAGCAGCGTCGCGATGACCTGCCACAGCGGCTCGGGCACGCCCCGGGGAGCCCCTGGGGTGCCGTGCGCGGCGAAGTGCTCGATGAGGGCCTTGGCGTCGGGCTTGGCACCCTGCAGCAGATAGAGGGCGACGAGTCCGACGGCGAAGAGGTCGGCCGTGAAGTCCGGCTCGGCGCCCAGCATTTGCTCGGGCGCGAAATAGCCGGGCGTGCCCACCACGTAGTCCGTCTCGGTCAGCCGCGGCTCGCCCTTGCGCATCGAGATGCCGAAGTCGGACAGGCGCAGGTGCGGGCGTCCCGTCCCCGTGGCCTCGAGCAGTATGTTGGCGGGCTTGATGTCGCGGTGGACGACGCCTTCCGCGTGCACGGCTGCGAGGCCGGCGAGGAGCTGGTCGAGGAGCGTGCAGCAGAAGCGGGGTGGCAGCGCTCCATAGTCGCCGATGACATGGGCGAGCGAGCCACCGGTGACCAGGTCCATGGTGAACAGGACCTGGTCGTCGTCGGCGGCCCAGCTGGCCGGGGCGAGCACATGAGGGTGGTCGATCCTCAGCGCCTGCTCCCGCACGAAGCGGAGCAGCGTATGGGCGTTCCTCTGCTGCAGGACCTTGGCGGCCACATACCGGCGCCGCCGCTGGTCCCAGGCACGCCATACGGCGCCTACTCCCCCGCGCCCGATCGGGTCGACGAGTTCGTACCGGCCGGCGAAGACCTCACCCATGGTCGTGCCCCGCTCCCCTTCCGGGCCGCCCGGCAGCGGCCCGGCCGACGGCTCAGCTCTGGTGCGCCTCGTAGTGGGCGACGGCGTCCGCGGTGCGGCCCGCCCCGTACACCCGGAGGAACTCTGCCAGTTCCGGGTGGGTCGGGGCGAGGGAGTCCGCGGCATCGATGATGTCGCCCGCCGCCGCGACGGAGCGCAGCAGCGACTGGATCTCGCGCACCACGCGCTTGACCGTGGGAGCGCCCGAACTTGACGTGGTCTGGGTGGTGTTGGTCAGTACGGAACCCCCCTGGGACTTCTTGATCTCGTCCATGCGGTCGGTTGCCTCGGCGGCGCTCACGCTGCCGTCCGCGACCTGCCCCGACAGCTCCTGCAGCAGCTGGACGCGCTGGACCACGGCCGGATTGCCGATCTTGGCGCGCTGGCCGCTCATGAGCTGGGACAGCATGGGCGCGGACAGGCCGAGCACCCCGGCCAGCCGTGCCTGGTTCAGGCCCAGGTCGTCGATGAGGCGACGGAAGAGTGCCCCCAGCGGCTCCCCGTACCAATTCCGCTGGAGTTCCCGTGCTCTTGCGGTCGATTCTTGCTGTGCAGCGTCCATGTTGCGTCTCCCCATCGCTTCCCCATTGGACTGCGGTTCGCTGCCGCGAACCACGTCGAGCATCTTACGGAGAGTGGTCGCGCACGGGGACCCCCAATCCTTTTGCGAGATCCCCCGGGGGACCCGGTACTCTGGTCTGCGACGCTCACCCGGTCGTGATCTTCGCGTACGGGTGTCGTTGTCCGGGGCCTTAGCTCAGTTGGTAGAGCGCTGTCTTTGCATGGCAGATGTCAGGGGTTCGACTCCCCTAGGCTCCACACTTGGAGAGCCCCTTTGACCTGCGGAAACGTGGGCAAAGGGGCTCTTTTGCGATGCTGGTCAGGGTGCTGGCGGCGCGGGCCGGGCAGCGAGCCAGATGCCTGCGGTGACCGTGCAGGCCAGGGCGAGGCCCGCCAGCGGGACGGCCCAGTGGCCGGCGAAGCTGCTGGCCAGGACCAGGGCGGCACCCACGGGCAGGACGGCGTGCTGGGCGGTGCCGCGCTTGAAGTGGCGTGCGTGCACGGCCCAGGTCGTGATCATGAACAGGGCCGTCGGCACGGTGACGGCGAGGGACGCCGAGAGCGTCGAGATGTGGGCGTGGTGGGTGGCCTGCTCGACGGCCACCTCGATGCCCGCGCCGATCGCGGCGGCCGAGCCGAAGATCAGGTAGTGGCTGTAGGCCCAGAGGAACGGGTGCTGGTGGGTGGCCAGGTACTCGTGGATGGGCACGGCGAAGTAGATCCAGAACGCGGCGAAGACGATCAGCAGCCCGCCGGCCGCGATCGGCAGCAGCTCGTCCAGGGCGGCGGACTCGTCCAGGGCCGAGCGCACCGCCACGGTGGCGGCGGCGATGGTCTCGCCGAGCACGATGATGGTGAACAGGCCGTAGCGCTCGGCGATGTGGTGCGGGTGCCAGGTGGTGCGGTAGTGCTGCTCGGCGAAGGCGGGCACCGCGAGGTCGGCGACGGCCAGCGGTACGAACCCCCACCACCAGGCGGCGTCGGGAAGCAACAGCAGGACGACCCAGCCGACCTGCACCACCACGAGCCCGGCGGCGTAGCGCAGGGCGGTCTGCCGGGCGGCCCCCGTCTCACCGCGCGCGGCGCGCAGCCACTGGAACGCGAGCGCCACCCGCATGATCACGTAGCCGATGATGGCGACGGCGTAGTCACCGTGGTCGAAGGCCCGGGGGATCCCGGCGGCGAGCACGAGGACGCCCGCCATCTGTACGAGGGTGGCGAGCCGGTACGGGACGTCGTCGGTGTCGTAGGCCGACGCGAACCACGTGAAGTTCACCCAGGCCCACCAGATGGCGAAGAAGACCAGGAAGTAGCCGCCGATCCCGTGACCTGGGTCTCCTTCGGCGATCGCGTGCACGAGGCGGGCGCCCGCCTGCGCCACCGCGACCACGAAGCACAGGTCGAAGAGCAGCTCCAGCGGGGTCGCCGTGCGGTGGGGCTCGTCGCGGCGCCGGGCCGTCATGGGCACGAGCGGCACCACCGACCGGCCGTGCCCCACGCCCGACGGGGTGTTCTCGCTCATCACCGTGCCTCCCGCTCCCGGGTCCGGCCGCGCGGCGGCCGTTTCCCTCAAGAATGTCCCGGGATGGCAGGGTCCGCAGCCCGTCGGTGAGCGGGCGCTCGAAAGCGTTCACTCGAGCAACCGACGTGGGGCCCGCCTTGAGGTGTCAAGGCGGGCCCCACGTCGGCTTTCGTGGTGTTTTCGCAGGTCAGAGGCGTTTGATGGAGTGGTGTCCGATGGCTGCTGACCCTGGTTCAGATCATTACGCTCGGTCACCGAATCGGCGGTTCAGACGGCGTACGAGCACTCCGGCACCGATGAGGAGGCCGCTCGCGGTGACGAGGGCGACGGTGCTGCCGGGGCCGGTCTGCGGCAGCTCGGGCGGGCGCGAGGTGCTGGGCGACGGGGACGGCGGCTGCGAGGTGGGCGGCCGGGACGTGGGCGGCTGTGACGTCGGCGGGGCGGACGTGGGGGGCTGCGACGTCGGGGGCTGTGACGTGGGCGGCTGCGAGGTGGGCGGCCGCGTCGTCGGGGGCGGGGTCGTGGGCGGCTTCGTCGTGGGCGGCGGAGGCGTCGTGGAGGGGGTGTCGCCGTAGCCGGACGGCCCGTGGTCGTCGCCGTAACCGGAATCCCCGTAGCCGCCGTAGCCGGGCTCTCCGCGGTCGCCGTAGCCGTGTTCGTGCGTGTCGCCTTCGTGCGTGTCGCCGTAGTCGGAACCGTGCGTGCCGTCGTATCCGGAATCCGTCGAGCCGCCGTGGTCCGGGGCGGTCGTGTCCGTGCCGGGGCCGCGGTCGCCGTGTCCGTCGGCCGATGACGGTGGCTCAGCCCGCTTGTCGCCTGCGGGTGATGGGGGCTCGGCCCGCTTGGCGGCGGCGCCGTCGGGTGCCGTGTCGCCTGATGGGGACTCAGCCTTCCGCGCGGACGCCCCCGTTGAGGCGGGCGGTGCCGCGGCGGCGGGTGGCGCGTGCACCTCGGCTGCTCCTGGTGTCTGATCGGCGTCCCCTGCCAGGGCGGTGCCGCACGCGACGCCGACGGCGCAGGCCGTGCCGACGGCCATGGCCACGGCAGCCCCGGACTTTCTCAGAACTCGCATGATCGGATCCCTTCATGCAGACAAGCAGACAATCTGGTTAATCCGCATCCAAACAGGGCACTTTTGCTCCGCCGCCGATGACTCGCGGAAGAGGATGCGTGCCGCTCGTGCCTTCACCCGACCGGAAGACGAGCGGCGGGCATGGGCGGTCGGTGGGGGCCGCCGAGGACGCGTTCGGGGCCGGCCACGGCGGTGGCCGGCCCCGAACGGTGGCGGGAGGGAGGACGCGTCAGTGGTTGCCGGCGCCGTTGCCCGAGAGGATCGGGATGTCGCTGAGGATGTGCGACAGCGGCTCGTCACCCTTGGCCTGCGTCGAGTTCTCGACACACTGCTGGTTCTGCGGGGCGGACAGGACGTTGATGTCCTGGACGGCGACCGGGACCAGGCCGGCGATGGCGCCCGCGTTCAGCTTGGCCGGCAGGCCGATGCAGGGCTTGTTGAGCGAACCCTGGACGATTGACATCTGCGGGCTCATGTTGCCGTGCGTCGCGGAGTTGCCGAACGCCTGCGAAGCGCCGTTGCCACTCTTCGAGGTGGTGCCCGAGTCGTCGCCGATGGCGAGGGCCTGCGGGGCCGCGGCGGCCGACATGCCCGCGACGGACGCGGCGATGGCGGCGGAGGCCAGGACCTTCTTCATGTGGGTTCCCTTCGGAAAGAGGCTCCGTGACGGAGCCGCGTGATGATCAACTGAGTGATGGCGCCGGAGTTGCGCCCCTTGACCTGGTCGGCCCATTAGTGGGCTCATCGCTCAGAACGTGGAATCGTGGAACCGGACGGGGTGTCGTTCGGGTATTACATGAGAGTCGCCCGCGCGTATCCGATGCGACCGCCCGCTGTTTTGCCGGGCGGGCAATCAGGTACGTAGGTCAAGTACGCAAAAGGCGACCGAGTACGTAAGACAGCGAAAGCTTCACGGTGTCGAGGTGAGGGCATGAGCAACCCTGGCGGAAAGTGGCAGAGACAGGGTGTCATTCCGGTCAGCAGGCGATCCTCGGAATGCCGGGTGGAGCCGATCTACGAATCGCTGCTGAGCAAGTGGAGTGCTCAGGGAAAGACAGTTCCGGGCCGACCCGATCAGGAGTGGCAGAAGCTCGTGGGACGTGACTTCTGGCCGCGGCCCTGAGCCGGCCCGGGCCCCGTGCGGGGCGGTCACAGCGGCTCGTCGCCCTTGGCCTGCGTCGAGTTCTCGACACACTGCTGGTTCTGCGGCGCCGACAGGATCGGGATGTCCTGGACGGCGACCGGGACCACGCCGACGAGCGAGCCCACGTTGGCCTTGGCAGGCAGGCCGATGCAGGGCTTGTTGAACGAGCCCTGGATGAGCGCCATCTGCGGGCTCATGTTGCCGTGCGTGGCGAAGTTGCCGAACTCCTGCGAAGCGCCGTTGCCGCTCGCAGAGGTCGTGCCGTGGTCGTTGCCGATGGCGCTCGCGGTGGGTGCGAGTGCGGCCGTCATACCTACTGCGGAAGCGGTGACCGCGGTGGCGGCCATAACCTTCTTGAGCACAGGATTTCCCTTCTGATGAGCCCCGTCTCCGCCCCTTCCAGGAGCACTTTGGGTAACTGTCGCTATGGCCAGTGGTTGCTCCTGTTCACTCGGATGGCCCATGCCGGGAATATGAATCTCCTACTTCCTCGCAGAGATGGGGGAAGGCAGAAGAAATGACAAAAGGATTGGGGTGGTGCGATCAGCTGATTTCTTTCCGGCAGACGCGTTGTCAGAGCGGTGTCGAGTTCCCTCCGGGAAAAAGATCCGATGGAGTGAATGTGCGCAACCGCGCGCCCTGTCGGCCTGTTGAACCGAGCTGAAGCAAGCCGTGTCTCTGTCCAGGAAAAGGAACAGGAAATGCTTAAGAAGTCAATGGCAGCGGCCGCGGTCGCCGCGTCCGTCGTCGGAATGTCTGCCGCCGCCGCGCCCACCGCGCTGGCCATTGGTGACGACAACGGCACCCACTCGATGAGCGGCAACGACGCCAAGTCGCCGTCCAGGACATCCCGATCCTGTCGGCGCCGCAGAACCAGCAGTGTGTCGAGAACTCGACGCAGGCCAAGGGCGACGAGCCGCTGTCGCACATCCTGGACGACATCTCGGCGCTGTCCGGCAACGGTGTGAACAACGGCTGATCCACCGCGTGATCCGGGGCCGCCCGGGCCGTCCGCACCCCGCTTTCGGGGGCGGCGGTCCGGGCGGTCTTTTGCGTGCGGTGGGTATTCAACTCGCCCCGCCTCAGGGGACCTTGGCGTGCTGAGCCAATGCTGAGTCAATCGAGTGAAATTCCGAATCGCGGCACCGTCTCGGTTTCTTCGGCCGATTCCCCTCGTTAACAGGACTCAGGTCACGGTGCGGGAAGCAAATATTGACCGCCCGGTTTCTGCCGCCGTATAGGCGTGACCCGACAGAAGGGAAATGTTGTGAAGCTCAAAAAGAGCGCGGCCATCGTCGCGGGCGCGGTTCTGGCTCTGGGTGTGGCTTCCCCGGCGTTCGCGGACGCCGACGCCAAGGGTGGCGCGCACGGCTCCCCGGGTGTGCTGTCCGGCAACGTCATCCAGGTTCCCGTCCACGTTCCCGTCAACGTGTGCGGCAACAGCGCCAACCTGTTCGCGCTGCTGAACCCGGCGTTCGGCAACACCTGCGTCAACGACTGACGCAGCCAGCCCAGCTGTTCAGGCTGCGCCTTCGCCGGCCTTGGCGGACCACTCGGTGCCAAGGCCGGCTCCACCGCACAGAGAGATCACTAGATTGCGACAGGCCCTCAGTAAAGGAATGCTCTCCGCCGCCGCGGCGTCGAGCATCCTGTCTCTGTCTGGCACCTCCGCCCTCGCGGCTGACGCGAGCGGAGCGGCCCACGGTTCTCCCGGCCTCCTGTCGGGCAACAGCGTGCAGGCCCCGGTGGAAGTGCCGGTGAACGTCTGCGGCAACACCGCCGATGCTGCGGCAGGACTCAACCCGGCGAGCGGCAACAGCTGCGCGAGCTCGGGGCGGTCGGCCCCGCCGGAGCGTGCCGCCGCCCGTGCGCAGCAGGCACCGACGGCGCCCGCCCGTGAGACCAAGACGCCCGCTCGCGAGGCGACGAAGCCTGCCCGTGAAGCGGCCAAGCCCGCCCGCGAGGTGGCGAAGCCCGCCCGCGCCGAGCGGAAGGCGGCGCCCGCGCAGGAACGGAAGTCGTCGGCGACGCCCGCGTACGGGGAGCACTCGGCAGCGTCTGATCGCACTGACCGTGCCGATCGTGCCGACCGCTCCACCCAGCGCGCGACGGCGCACCCGGCCCCGCGGCAGGAGTCCCGGCCGCACGCCCCCCGGCACGCGGCCCCCCGGCAGGAAGCCCCGCGCCCCCAGACCCCTGCCGTCAAGCACGCTCCCAAGCACGCCGCCAAGCCTGCTCCTCAGCCTGCCCCCGAGCCCGCCGTGCGGCCCGCCGCCGAGTCCGAGGCCAAGCCCGCCGCCATGACGCCGCCCCCAGCGCCCCGGCCCGCCGCCGCGGGCGCCACGGCCACGGGTGAGGCCTCGCACTCGCCGGGTCTCCTGTCGGGCAACCTCGGGCAGCTGCCCCTTGAGCCCGTGCTGAACCTCTGCGGCAACACCGCGGACCTCGTCGCGGCCCTCAACCCGGCCTTCGGCAACCGTTGCGAGGAGCACGCGACGCCCACCCCGCCGAAGGAGCAGCCGCCGCTGCCGCCGCGCGGGAAGCCCCCGGTCCGCCCCGCCGAGCCCACGGCGCCGGAACCGAAGGCTCCGCCCCGGTCGGTGACGCCGCCCGAGGCCCCCGAGCCGGTGCGCGAGGCCAAGCCGCCCGCGCCCCGGGCCGACGCCGTCCCCGCTCCCCGGGCACAGCTCGCGCGGACGGGCGCGGAGCCGGGCCTCCTCGGCCTCGCCGCGGCGAGCACCGCGCTCCTCGGCGCAGGCGCGATCCTCTACCGGCGCGGCCGCGCCACGGCCCGGCCGTAACCGACGTCCGCCGGACGTTCCAACCGAGCGTCGCCACGTGAAGCGTGGGGCGCCGACCCCGACCGGGTCGGCGCCCCACGCTTCACGCGTTCCCGAGCCGCTCCGGCTCCCGTACGCCCGTCCGTGACGCCGGTACCGCCCGCTCGCGTACGCGCTCACGCAGGCGCCGTACGACATTGCGGCCCCACAGGCTGCGCAGGGCCGTGCCGGGGGCGCGGTCGTCCGGGGCGTGCCAGGCCAGCTCCCGCGCCGTGCTCTGGCGGGGAAGGAGCGCGGTCAGCGGGGCGTAGTTCTCCACCAGGAAGGTGCGGCCGGGCACGGGCCGCGGGGCGGACAGGGGGCGGTGCGTCAGGTCCAGGTGCAGCGCGCGCACCACGTCGAGCTCGGCGCCGTCCGCGAAGAGCCGGAACTGGGCGCCGGGACGCGGGTTGAAGTCGAGCAGGTGGTACGTGCCGGTCGCGGCGTCCTGGCGGAAGTCGAGGTCGAAGACGCCCCGGTAGCCGACCCTCGTCACGAGCCGCACGGCAAGGGCCTCCAGGGCGGGGTTGGGCACCCACTCGCCGCGCACGGTGATCCCTGCCGCGCGGGGCCAGGCGCGCAGCTTGCGCCCCGTGCCGCCGCCGTGCACGCGGCCGTCGCGGCCCACGTAGCCGTGCACGAACCAGTCGGCGCCGTCGCCCGCCGCCACGAAGGCCTGGAGCAGCAGCGGGCTGCCCGCCTCCGCGCCGCGCTCGAACAGGGCCGCGGCCTCGCCGGGGGAGCGGACGACGACCGTGCTGTGCAGGCCCGCGTCGCGCGGCAGGCACCAGGGGCGGCTCCACTTGGCCACCGCCGCCGGGCCGAGGCTGCGGGCGACCGCCTCGGCCCGGCCCGCCGAGTCCGGCAGTTCCGTCCTCGGATGCGGCACTCCGGCGCTCGCGCACAGCTCGGCGAGCGCCGCCTTGTCCGCCACGCTCTCCGCCGTACCGGACGCCATCGCGGGCAGCAGGAACCGGTCGCCCAGCTCGGTCCGCAGGGCGCTGACGGCCAGGGAGCCCGCGTCGTCCAGGGGAATGAGGACGGCGGGCCCGCGCAGCGTCGCGGCGACGCGGAGCAGCGCGGCGGCCACCTCCGCCGGGGGCGCGGAGGGCGCGGGCGGCGGGTGCATCCGGTGCAGATAACGCGAGCGGGCCACCGGGCTATGCGCATCGGCGGCGACCAGGTGCACCTCCACTCCCGCACGCCCCAGGGAGCGCACCGCGCCCAGCGTTCCGTGATGGAAGGAATTCCTGTCGATCCGCAGCAGGACCGCGGGGATGCGTGTATCCAGACGCTGCACTTTCGCCCTTACTGTTCGATCGCCCAAAGGGGCGATCTGTCGGCGCGGAGGGTTAGAAGCTCGATTGGCGCAATAAACATAAAAATGACTGAGCGTCAGTAGGCGGGGGCGGAATCGAGGAGCAGGCATGAGGACCCGACACAGTCATCGACGCGGTAAACGCGCGGTCTTTATCGCCGCCGGAGTCATTATGTCGGCCGTGCTGGCCGCCGGGCCGGGGTACACGGTGGATGTCCGGCGCGCCGACGAACCGCCGCCGCCCGCCCCGCCCGTGCCGGCCGCTCCCGCGACTCCCGCGACCCCAGCGACTCCCGCGACCCCGGCAACCCCGGCGGCTCCCGAGACGCCGACGACTCCGGCCACCCCCGTGAGCCCTGCCAGCCCCGTCCCCGCGAGCCCCGCCGCTCCCCAGCCGCCCGCCGCGCCCGCCGTGCCGTCGCCCGCCGACAGCGCCCGGGTGAGCAACTTCGGCGCGTACGTCGACTACGGCTCGCGCGGCCCCCGCCGGATCGAGGAGCTCAGCCAGTGGCTCGGCGGCGCGAAGCTGCGGGTCGGGCACACGTACCTGCCGGGGGACCGGTGGAGCAACATCGAGGGCGCGCCCACCTTCCTGGAGAGCTGGGCGGACTGGCGCAAGGAGCGGGACGACCGGCTCTTCGTGCTGAACGTGCCGATGCTCGACCGCAACGAGGAGGGCGTCGGCGACTACGCGGTGCGCTCGCTGCTGCGCCGGGGCGCGGCGGGCGAGTTCGACGAGCACTACCGGGTGCTCGCGCGGCGCCTGGTCGACCTCGGGGTGCCGGACACGGTCCTCGTCCTCGGCTGGGAGATGAACGGCATCACGTACACGCACCGGTGCGCTCCCGACCCGGCGTCCTGGAAGGCGTACTGGAAGCGCATCGTCACGGCCATGCGCGCGGTGCCGGGGCAGAAGTTCAAGTTCGACTTCACGCCGAGCCGCGGCCGGGACGCCGTTCCCTGGACCGAGTGCTACCCCGGTGACGACGTCGTCGACATCATCGGCATGGACTCGTACGACCAGCCGCGGGGCATGGCGTTCGACGAGCAGGTGAGCGAGCCGTACGGGCTCCAGCACCACGTCGAGTTCGCGGCGGAGCACAAGAAGGCCATCTCGTATCCCGAGTGGGGCCTGTTCCGCAACGGCGACAACGCGGAGTACATGCGCCGCATGCTGGCCTGGATGGACGAGAAGGAGCCGCTCTACAACACCATCACCGACTACTGCCCACACGGTGTGTGGCAGTGCTCCACCAACCCCAAGTCCTCGCGGGTCTACCGCGAACTCCTCACCGGACGCGGGGACACGCCGCCCGAGCCGACCGAGCCGACACCGGCCGCGTGCTCGCCGCTGGACCTGGGCGACTGGGTCGAGTACTGGCTGGGAGGCAAGCTGTGCCTGCGCTTCGACTGGTGGCGCAGGGACCGCTGAGGCGGGCCGCACGATCGGTCGCGGTGGCGCGGACCTACTCGGGGGCCGCGTCACCGCGACGCTCACGCCGGGCGTCGAGCGCCCGCTTGCCCCAGCGGCGGGCGGCCGCCGAGGTGGCGGCCGCGGCGAGCAGCGGGGCCGTGCCGGTACGGGCCAGCAGATAGCGGCGGTTGACGACCGGGTCGGGCCGCCAGTGCCGCTTGTAGGGCTCGGTGCCGCGCAACAGGCTGAGCGTGCGGGGCCGTTCGCCCGCGGTGTGCCGGGTGCAGGCGTCCAGGAGCATGGTCGCCACGTCCGCCTTGCGCTCCCGCAGCAGCGGATGCGCGCCGTACAGATAGCCCCCGGCCAGACCGCCGGACAGGAGCGTCAGGTCCGCCGCCATCACCTCGCCGTCCAGACGGAACTCGGTGACGACCGCCTCGCCCGCGGCCACCATGGGCCGCACCGACCGGATCAGGTGCTCGCGGAAGCGCGGCCGCAGGTGCTCGCTCGTCACCTTCCGCCCCTGCCACTGGAGTTGGTGGAGCCGCAGCAGCGTCCGCAGGGACTCCGGTACGTCCTCCGCGGGTACGACGTGTGACTCCACGCCGAGCTTCGCGAGTTTGCGCAGCTTGGCGCGGGTGCGCTGGGCCCGGGGCGTCGGCAGCCGGGCGAGCAGCTCTTCCATGGGCAGCGGCGGGAGTTCGAGGCAGGGCGAGTCGTCCACGACGTGGCGCGGCCCGCGCCAGCGCGCGTACACACGCTCCACGCAGCCGCCCGGGCGGACCTCGCGGAAGTCGAGCAGGGCGCCGCGCGCCAGACCCGCGAGGCCTTCGGTCAGGGCGCGCAGGCCGTCCCCCGCCGCCTCGTCGAGCAGGACGTCGGTGAAGTCGGAGATGGCGCCGCCCAGCGGCGTGAGCACGGGCAGCGGACCGCGCGACCGCATGAGGGGCGCGGCCGCGACCAGTTCCTCGCCGTCCCGGACCAGCAGGACCCGCAGCCGTCCCCGCGTGCCGTACGACTGCCACCAGGAGGACAGCCAGGCGTGGCTCTGGAACGGCGTCGCCGCGTGGCACGACCGGTAGAGCCGTCCCCACGGCGCGCCCAGGCGCTCGAACTCCTCTTCCCGTACGCAGAGTTCCACGGTCATCCGTCTGCCCGCCGCCGTCACACCGCGTCCCCGGCCAGGACCGGCGTCGGCGCGGGCACGGCCGCCGTGCCCGCACGGGCCGCGGGGCGCCGGGGCCGCACCAGGAGGGCGAGTCCGCCGAGGAGGCCGCCCGCGCTGGTGCCGACCAGGGCGCTGACCGGCGTCGACACCGACGAGGGCGCGGTGGGCCGCAGCGCGCGGGAGAACGGAAGGAGTTTGATCTGGGTGCTCTTCTTGGCGTGGTTGGCGCTGACCGTGAGGGAGCGGGCCACGGCGTTGGCGGTGAGCGCGG
This sequence comes from Streptomyces sp. NRRL B-1347, assembly GCF_000720325.1. Taxonomy (GTDB): domain Bacteria; phylum Actinomycetota; class Actinomycetes; order Streptomycetales; family Streptomycetaceae; genus Streptomyces. The sequence continues at coordinate 60,368 of NZ_JOJM01000045.1, read as the reverse complement.
CCTCGCCCGGGTGGGACGAGGACGCGGTGATGGCGATCATCGGCGCGTCCGGCGAGGTCGCCACGCGCACGCTGTCCTTGAGCCGCGTGGCCGACATGCCCGCCGCGACCTGGGCGTCGCCGAGGACGGCCAGCTGGGTCGCGACCCGGCCGTAGGCCTGCGCGTAGCCGAGCGCCGCCGCCGGGTCCGAGCGGTCCTGCGGTACGGCGATGACGTAGCTGGTCGCCGAGTACTGCGGGGTCTGCAGGACGCCGTACGCGCCGCCCGCGGTGGCGCCGAGCAGCGCGCAGGCGGGCAGGGGCCACCAGCGCGGCAGCCGGGTCAGTCGGGCGCGAGCGCCGTCGAGCCGGGCGGGGAAGGGGTTACGCATCGAAGGTCACCTCAGAGGTCGAGCCGGAGAGGGCCGACTCATAGACGTTCATCAGCTGCCCGGCGCTGCGGGCGATGCTGTAGTGGTGGGCGGCGGGCGGTGCCGTGCGGGCCGCGGTGCCGCGCGGGCGCAGCGTGTGCAGGGCACGGGCGAGGGAGTCCGGGTCGCTCGCGCAGGGCATGGCGAGGCCGCGCTCGGCGCAGGGCCGGGCGTCGATGGCCGGGCAGTCGGCGTAGAGCACGGGAAGCCCGCTGGCCAGGCCCTCCAGGAGAGCGAGCCCGAAGGCCTCCTCGGGCGACGGCGAGGCGAGCGCGTCCATGGCCGACAGGAGCGCGGGCAGGTCGGTGCCGTCCGACGGGGTGACGTCGGGCTCGTGCCGGGCCTCCCCCGCGAACCGCACGCGGCCCGTGATCCGCAGCCGCTCGGCGAGGCCCCGCAGCTCGGCCTCCTGCGGCCCCGTGCCGACGAGGACGGCCACGACGTCTCCCGGGAGCTGGGCGACGGCGCGCAGCAGCACGTCGAAGCGCTTGCCGGGCGTGAGGCGGCCCACTCCCCCGACGACATAAGCGTCTTCCGGCAGGTCCAGGCGGCGACGGGCGGTCGCGCGGGTGGCGGGGTCGTAGCGGAAGCGGTCCGCGTCGATGCCGTTCGGTACGACGCTGATGCGCTGCCGGGGCACGCCCCAGCGGTGCAGGCGCCGGGCGACGGCGGGCGATACGGCGACGGTGACGCGGCCGAGGCGTTCCCCGGCGAGGTACAGGGCGCGCACGCCGCCCGTCAGGGGGCGTCCCTCCATCTGTGACTCGCCCAGCGAGTGCTCGGTGGCCACCACCGCGCGAACGCCCGCGATGCGGGCGGCGATCCGGCCGTACAGACAGGCCCGGTACAGATGGGTGTGGACCACGTCGTAGTGCCCTGCGCGGATCAGCTTGGTGAGGCGGGGCAGAGCGGACAGATCGCGGTTGCCGGTCATGCCGAGGTGGGTGACGCGGGTGCCCTCGGCCATGATCTGGCGGGCGACCGAGCCGGGGTTGGTGAGCGTGACGACATCGCAGCTGGCGGGCAAGTGCCGCAGCAGCAACCGCAGTTGCTGCTCGGCGCCGCCCATGCCGAGGCCGGTGATGACGTGCAGGGCCCTCACGGTTTCACCGCCCCGGGGGGTGCGGCCGCTGTGGTGGACGTACCACGAGAGTTTGACGTGTCGCGGGCGTTCGGGGTGCCGTGAGGGTCGGCCGACGCACCGGCCGATGTTTCACGTGGAACACGCGGCGTGGTTTCACGTGAAACACGTGGGGCTGTTTCACGTGAAACATGCCCGCAGGGCACCCCCGCCGAAGAGCCCCCCGCCGTCGGCAGCATCCTTCCCCGCCTGCGGTTCAGCCGCTCCTTGAGCCACAGTCGTACGCCGATGTCCCGCTGCCCGATGTGGACGCGCGGCAGGGTGAAGTCCCCGGCGAGGGGGCCGGGGTCGATGGCGCAGGCGTAGCGGTACCCGGCCGCACGGACCGCGTCACGGACCCGGGTGTCGACGTACCCGTACGGATAGCAGAAGCCGTCCACGGGAGCGCCGATGAGCTGGACGAGGGCGGTGCGGCTGCCCGCGATCTCGTGCTGGAGCTGCTCGTCATCGGCCTGCGTGAGGTCCACATGGGTCAGGCTGTGCGAGGCCACCTCCATGCCGCTGTCGTGTGCGGCGCGGATGCCGGTGGCGCCGAGCAGGGGCTTGCGCGGGCCCAGCGGGTCCCAGGCGTTGTCCCCGTCCAGGCGCCCGGGCAGGACGAAGAGCGTGGCGGTGCAGCCGTGGCGGCGGAGCAGCGGCAGGGCGTGGTCCACGAAGTCCTGGTAGCCGTCGTCGAAGGTGAGGCCGACGAGCCCGTCGGCGCGGCCCTCGGTGCGGGCGCGCAGCAGCTCGGCCATGGACACCCCGGTGAGGCCGCGGCGGCGCAGCCCGGCGAGCTGGGCGTCGAGACGCTCGGGGGTGACGGTGATCTGGTACGGGTCGTCGGGGCAGCGGTCCACGGAGTGGTACATCGCGATCCACGCCCGTGTGGAGGCGGCGCGGGGGGCGGGTCTGGTGTCAGCGGTCATGACGCGAAGCCAGCTTTCGTAGGGCGGGGCCGAGGGCGGAGACGGCGGAGACCAGCGGGCCGACGCGCAAGGACCAGCCCACCAGGACGAAGGTCAGGAGCACGGTCGGGCCGCAGGCCAGCAGGGCGGGTACCGGTGCGGTCAGTGAGCGTGCGCAGAGCGCGCCGAGAAGCGTCGCGACGGCGGCGGCGAGGACGAGCCCGGAGAGCTCCGCGACGACCTTGGGGATGCGGATGGGAACCGTGCGCGGACCCATGCCGCGCAGCAGCAGCGTGGCGGTGAGGCAGATGCCGATGGCGTTGGAGGCGGCGATCCCGTACACCCCGAAGGTGCCGACGCTCAGCACGCCGAGGCCGGCCGTGGCGACGATGCCGAGACCCATCGCGCTCACCGGCGCCCAGGTGACGCGGCCGCCCGCGAAGTACGAGCGGGCGAGGGCACCGACGAGGGTGTGGCCGAGCAGCCCCATCGAGTACACGCGCATGACGGAGGCCGTGGCGGCGGTGTCCTCGGAGGTGAACGCGCCGCGCTCGAAGAGGAGTTGGATGATCGGGTGCGCCCCGGCGACCACGGCGGCCGCGCCGAGCAGCACCACGCACCCGGCCACCACGACGTCCCGCTCCACACGGTCCCGCGCCTTGAGGGTCTGCCCCTCGGCCTGCGCCCGGGCCAGGACGGGGAAGGTGACGGTGCACAGCATGAGGGCCAGAGCCATCGGCATCTGCGCGACCTTCTGCGCGTAGTTCAGGTGCGAGATGGCGCCGCCGGGCAGCGACGAGGCCAGGAACCGCTCGATGAGGACCTGCGACTGGCGGCACAGCGCGAAGAGCAGCACGGTCCAGATGACCGTGGTCCGCAGCCGCGTGGAGGGCGCCTCGGCAAGGGTCCGGGCCGAGCCCGTTCCGCGGCCGTGCCGCAACTGCCGCAGCAGTGACGGAACTTGCGCGACCACCATCAGCGCGCCGCCCACCGCGACCCCCGCCGCCGCGGCCCGGACCCCCCAGCGCGCGGCGAGCAGGGCGAGCGTGGCGATGATGGCCGCGTTGTAGACGACGTAGATCGTGGCGGGCACGGTGTAGCGCTGGTGGGCGCGGAGCGCGGCGCTGCAGTAGCCCGCGAGGCCGAACGAGAAGGCGCAGGTCGCCGTGAGTCGCGTGCAGTCCACGGCAAGGCCCTGGTCCGGCAGGCCGGGCGCCAGGGCCGCCACCACCCAGGGTGCCGCGAGGGCGAGGACCAGGGCGGCGGCCGCGAAGCACAGACACATCCGGGGCAGCGAAGCGGCGACCAGGGCACGCACGGGGTCGCGCCCCGTGCCGCGCCCGCGCTGTGCCAGGGCCAGGCTGAACGCCGGTACGAGGAAGAAGGCCAGGCCGTCCTCGATGAGGAGCGTGGCCGCCATCTCCGGCACGGTCCAGGCCACCAGGAAGGCGTCGGTGTCGGTGCCCGCGCCGAAGAAGTGCGCGAGCGCCTGGTCCCGCGCGAGCCCGAGCAGCGACCCGGCGACGGACAGGGCGGCGGTGACGAGCGCGGCCCTGGCGAGGAAGCTGCCACCCCGCGCGGGTCCGGCGCCACCGGGATCCTCTGCCTGGTCGGCGGGCGGCACCGCCCCATGACCGGCAGAGCCCGCGGGAACCGCCCGCACCGCCTCGTCGGGGGAATCCGCTCGCGGGTGTACGTCGACGGGAGCCTCCCCGGGAGCCCGCAGTGCTCCCGTGTCCCCACCCCCGGAGGCCGTGATCATGGCGTCGGCACCTCCCGCCGGCGCATGTGGTCGCCGACCCCCCACCAGGCGGCGACCCCGAGGACGACGGCCGTGAGCACCGTCGAGGGCCCGCCGATGTCGGCGTACAGGAAGTCGACCAGCTGCCACACGAGGAGGCCGCAGGCCAGGAGCGCGCAGTCGAGTCGGTCACCGGCCGCGACGGCGGGCCGCGCCCGCGTGCGGGCCCAGCGGCGCAGTCCGCACACCAGGAGGCCCACCCAGCAGCCCGCGAGGGCGCACAGGCCGAGCAGCCCCTGCTCGCTGAGGATCAGCAGGTACATGTTGTGCGGGGAGAGCAGCGGCTGGCGGGCGAAGCCGTGGCCCGCGCCCGCGGTGTCGCTGCCGGAGGAGAGCGCGACCGAGGCGTGGCTGTCGCGGTACTCGGGGAAGCCCTTGAGGCCCACGCCGGTGACCGGGCGCTCGCGCCACATGGCGACGGACGCGGCCCACATCGTGTACCGGTCGGTGACCGACTGGTCGGGCGCGTCGGCGACTTCGGTGATGCTGCCCAGGCGCTGTTGCAGCATCTGCGAGCCCACTCCGAAGCCGCCGACGAGGACCACGGCCGCGGCGGTCGCGGCGAGCAGCACGCGCAGCGCCCGCCGCACCCCGGCGAGCACCAGGACCACGCCGCAGGCCGCCGCCGTGGCGATCCAGGCACCCCGGCTGAAGGACAGGGCGAGCGGCACGAGCAGCAGGGCCGCGCAGGTGACCGCGGCGGCCCGCTGCCGGGGCGCGCCGTCGCGGAAGGCGAGGGCGAGGGCGCAGACCACTCCGAAGGACACGACGGTGGCCATCCCCATGACGTCCGTCGGCCCGAAGGTCCCGACCGCGCGGATGTCCTCGCCCATGTACGAGGCGCCGGTCCCGGTGGCGTACTGGTGCACGCCGAGCCCGCCTTGCCACCCCGCGAGCCCGACGAACGACCAGGCCACCAGGCGTACGTCACGGCCGTCCCGGAGCAGCGAGAGGACGGCGAGCGGCACCAGGACGAAGACCTGGAGGTAGCGGGCGGCCCCGGCGAGCGCGGCGCCACCGGTCGGCGCGGCGCACGCGGCGACCGTCACACCGACCACGGGCAGACCGAACAGGAGCGCCGCGGTCCGTGTCAGCGGGCGCCGCGCGGAGCGCACGGCGGTCAGGACGCACAGCACCACGACGAGCCCGGAGGCCACGTCGGCGACCGTGATCTGCGGGCCGTCGCCGGAGCCCCCTGCGGGCACCGGGAGCGCGAGCAGCGCCACGACGGCGACGACGGGCAGCACGGGCGCGGCCCGCCGCACGGCGGGCGCGAGGACCGTGAGGAACGGCGGAGCGGCGGCGGGCGGCGGCGCCAGCGCGTGATCAGCGGTGGGCACCGTGCCTCAGCTCCCCGAGTGGCGTACGAGACAGCCGACGGTGCGCAGGAGGATGCACAGGTCCTGCCAGAAGGACCAGCTGTCGATGTACGTGTTGTCGAAGCGGCACCGGTCCTCGATGGAGGTGTCCCCGCGCAGGCCGTGGATCTGGGCGAGCCCGGTGATGCCGGTGGGCATGCGGTGGCGGTGCGCGTAGTCGGGGTACTTCTGGCTGAACTGGGCCACGAAGTAGGGACGTTCGGGGCGCGGTCCGACCAGGCTCATGTCGCCGCGCAGCACGTTCCACAGCTGCGGCAGCTCGTCGAGGGAGGTGCGGCGCAGGAAGCGGCAGTACGCGCTCATCCGGTGCTCGTCGGCGACGCTCCACCGGGTCGCGGCCTCCTGCGGGTCGGCGGGCCGGTGGGTGCGGAACTTCAGCAGGGTGAACGGACGGCCGCCCTTGCCGACGCGCTCCTGGCGGAACACGATCCCGGGCCCTTCCAGGGCGCGCAGGAGCGCCGCGCACACCAGCAGGACCGGCGCGGCGACGACCAGCAGCGCGGCCGACACCAGCACGTCGAGGGCGCGCTTGCGCAGGCTGGTGCGGAGCGGCCCGCCGGGCGGCAGCGGGCGGCACGGGAACCCGGCCACGTGCTGGTGGCGCGCGGGAGCGTCCACCGGGGCGAGTTCCCACAGGTCGCAGCCGAGCGCGCGCAGGGCGGGCAGCCAGTGCTCGCGGGAGTCCGTACGGCCGGTGGCGATCAGCACGGTGCGGATGTCGTTCTGGATGGCGGCGCGCTGGAGTTCGTCCACGGTGCAGAGCACCGGCAGGCCGGGCCCCGTGTCCTGGCCCTGGGCGGCGAGGTCGGCGGGGTCGCAGACGACGCCGACCGGGCGCATCCCGCACCGGGGCTGGCGCAGCAGCGCGGTGGCGACCGCGCGGGCACGCGGTCCGTGACCGAGGACGAGCACCGGCCGGGGCCCGCGCGTGAGCGCCCTGCGGAACCGCCGGTACACCAGCGCCCGGCCGAGCGCGCTCAGCGCGCAGTGCGCCGCGCACGCCGTCAGGAGCGGCACGGCCGACGGGGAGGCCAGCGGGGCGAGCGGCGGCAGGACGGGAAGGCCGGACAGCGACGCGGCGCAGGTGGCCGTCACGCACCAGGCGACCGCCACGCGCCCGCCGAGCGCGGGCAGTTCGTCGAGCACGCGCGGCATCCGCGTGGTCCGGTACAGACCGCCGTGGGCGTGGAGCGCGACGACGGCCGTGGCCAGGAGCGCCATCGCGGCGGCCCAGGAGACGAGGGTCCAGGGAGCGGTAGGCCAGAGGACGGCCGACGACCAGGCGGACCCGGACCCGGACGCGTACGCGGCGTAGGCGCACACGCCGAGTGCCGCCGCGGCCCCGTCCACAGCCAACAGCGGCCAGACCATGGCCTGTTGGCGCGCGGGCCGTCGAGAGCCGTGCCCGACGCGCCTGGCCAGCGCCTCCCGGGGCGCCACGACGACGGCCGCGGCCGGGTCCTGCTGGTGCTGTCTCAGCTCCCCTGACGAGGTGGCGACGGTTCGTTCCGCACTCACGGGTTGGTGGACTCCCTGTCCTTCGTGGCGGCCGCGTACGTGGGGGGTGCCGTGCCGAGCAGTTCGCGGTAGACCTCTTCGATCGCGCGGGCGGTGTGCCGCACGTCGTGGTGGTCGAGTACGTGGCGGCGCGCCCGGGCGCCGAACCGGTCGCGCAGCGCCCGGTCTTCGAGGAGGGCGATGAGCGCGCGGGCCAGGGCGTCGGGGTTCTCCGGGGGCACCAGGGCGTGGGGCGCGAGGTCGGGCGGCAGGCTCTCGCGCGCGCCGTTCACCTCGGTGACCACGACGGGCCTGCCGCACGCCATGGCCTCCAGCGGGGCCAGCGCCATGCCTTCCCAGCGCGACGGCAGGACGACCACGTCGGCCGCGCGGTACCACGGCGCCGCGTCCGGGACGGCTCCGGCGAAGAGCACCGAGCCGTCGGCGCGCGCCCGCAGGGCCCCGGCGTCAGGGCCGTCGCCGACGAGGGCGAGGCGGGCGGCGGGCAGCGCCGCGGTGACGGCCGGCCAGGCCCGGAGCAGCACGTCCTGCCCCTTCTGGCGGCACAGTCGCCCCACGCACACCACCAGCGGTGTCGCGGCGTCGCGCGCGGGCGGCAGCAGCGGCAGCGCGGCCCGGCTCGCTCCCCTGTCCAGGGGCGGGAAGCGGTCGACGGCGATGCCGTTGGGCACGACCCGGGCCGCGCCGCCGACGCCCGCGCGCCGCCCGGTGTGGCGTTCGGCCTCGCTGACGCACACGAGCCGGGCCGTCCAGCGGGCGCCGTGCCGTTCCCAGGCGCGGGCGAGCGCCGCCGTCACCCCGCCGACGGCCTCGAACGACCAGGCGTGCGGCTGGAAGACGGTGGGCACGCGCCCGCGCACGGCGAGCCGCACGGCGAGGCCCGCCTTGGCGCTGTGTGCGTGCACGAGGTCCGGGCGCACGAGGGACACGACGCGGGCGAGCTCGCGGACCTCGGACCACAGCGCGGGCCCGGGGGAGCGGCTCGCCGCCCAGGCGTGGCCGCGGCCGCCCGCGAGGACGCCGCCGGGGCTGGCCACATGGACGTCGAGGCCCGCGGCGCGCTGGGCCGCGACGAGGTCCAGGACCACGCGCGCCACCCCGCCGTCCACGGGCTGGCTGACGTGCAGGACACGCGGGGGAGGGAGGACCGACGGCTGCGGCATGCGCGATTCCTCTGAGTGGGTGCGAGGCAAGGTGCGTTACCGCCGCGCGACGGGGCGACGGCCGCGGGCCGCGTGGCGGCCCCGGAAGGGGCGAGGCCCACAGGCTCCGAAAGGGCGAGGCCCACAGGCTCCGAAGGGGCGAGGCCCCCGGACCAGGCCCGGAGCCGCCGTCCGGGTGACCGCCCGGCGGTAAGTGATCGCCGGGGCGGCGGCGCGTACGACCCCTCCGCGGCGCGGCGCGTGATACCTCTTTGCCGACTCACCGTGTTTCTCCCCGCCACCGGGTGGCGCGGCCGCCGCATGCCCGGGCACCAGCGGGAACGCGGCGCACGGCAGCGGGACGGCGAGGACGCGACGCGGGCCCGGGGAGTGGCACATGACGGCGTTGGCCTTCCGGAGTGGGAGGGGCGGAGAAACGCTGAGGCGCGGAGGCGTGCGAAGGGGAGTGCGGGGGGCGAAGGCGGGGCTAACCGAGTGAATATGCACATTTGTGGCATGAGCACATCTATGGCTGAAATTCCTCGAGAGGAAGCGCAACTGTAGCGGGAGCCGAGAGCCTTCTCCGTGACCCGGCCGCGTGTGTCGAAACTGTGAAGCGGGTGGTCAATTCCCTGGCCGGAGAGGGTTCCTGGGAGATCGCCGCCGGTGTGACCAGCACGGCGCGGCAACACGGCGACACGGCTGTCACCGAAATGGCTCGCCCCATCCATCACCCGTCCGGGGCACAACCGACCGTCAGGAATGGCCGTTGATCCACGCGCCGGGCATCCCGCACGGCACAAGCGTCATTTGACCAAGGAGCAACTCTCCATGTCGCGTACCACCAAGGCTCTCGCCCTCTCCGCCGTCGCGGCCGCCGCCGTGGCCGGTGGCGCCGGTGTCGCCGCCGCCGACAGCGGCGCGCAGGGTGCCGCCACCAACTCCCCCGGTGTCGTCTCCGGCAACGTCATCCAGGTGCCGGTGCACGTCCCCGTGAACGTCTGCGGCAACACGATCAACGTGATCGGCCTGCTGAACCCGGCGTTCGGCAACACCTGCGTCAACGACTGAGCTGACGCGTCGATCGGTACGGCCGCCCCGCAGCCTGCGGGGCGGCCGTTTCCATGGGGCGATGCCCTGCCCGGGTGCGGCGCCCCCACCCCGTGCGCCGTCCGGGTGACCCGAGCGGTCGGCCGCGTCGGCGTGTCGGCCGGGTGTCGTCGGCGTGTCGCGCCCCCGGACCCGTACTCGAATGGCGGGTAGTCGCAACACCCCGGGCCCGTCCCCTACTTCCGCTTCTCACCTGCGTAAACGTCCAGTTGGCCGGTGGGGCGGTGGGACGCGACGCGCCCGCTCGGTTGCGGAGGGCGACCCTCCCTTTCACGGTGATCACAAGATCCGACGGACCACCGAAAGGGAACGACCTATGCGTGCTCTACCCGCACGGCGTATCGCGACCACCACGCTCTGCGCGGCGCTTCTCCTCGGCACGGCCGGACCGGCCATAGCCATGCAGGCGGAGTCCCGGCAGGAAGTGACAGCCGCGGAGGTCCCCCTCCCCGGAGCGGACGCGCTGCTCGGCCAGGTGACGGCGCTCGGCGACCTGGGCGGCGTCCTCACGCCCGTCACCGACCTCCTCACCGCCGCGCTCAAGGCCGACAACGGCCAGCTGCCCGCTGCCGACGCCGCCAAGCTCGCCGACGCGGTCAAGGCCGCGATCGCCAAGATCACCAACGGGGTGCCCGCCGTCCCGCCCGCCGCCCTGCCCGCCGTCCCCGAGGCCCCGGCCGCGCCCGCCGTCCCGCCGGCGGCCGCCGTTCCGCCGGCTCCGGCCGTCCCGCCGCTCCCCGTCGCGCTGCCGAAGCTGCCGCTGGGCGGACCGCAGGCCGCGCAGGCCCCCCTCGACCTCAAGGACGACGCCCTGAAGGCGCTCCAGACCGCGGTGGACGCCCTGCTCAAGGCCGTCACGAGCGGTGACCCGACGCAGGTCGTCCCGGCCGTCACCGGCGTCCTCACCAGCCTGGTCGGCGTGGTCGTCGCCACGGTGCTCGGCGGCGGTCTGCCGGTGCCGAACCTGCCGGGCCTGCCCGCACTGCCGAAGCTGCCGACGGACGCGCTGCCGAAGCTGCCGCTCCCGCTTGCGCTCCCGGTGGAGGAGTAGCCCGGAAGGGCGCCGCTCCCCAGCCGTCTCCGACGAGACCCGCCACGCCGGCACGCTCCGGTGCGGCGGGTCTCGTCGTGCCCGCACCACCATCCCCCGCGCGCTCCCGCCTCCCGCGCGCTCCCGCGCGTGCCGCCGTCCGTCGCGTGCCCGCGCCGCCACATGTTCGTCAACTCTGTGTGTGCGTAGTCCAGTTGATATGAGAAAAATGCGGGTTCCCTGCCATCGAGTGGGTTCCGGGAAGTTTGAGTTTCAGGGGTTTCCGCGCTGAGTTCCGCTCGTTAGGACCGGTGAGAGAGACGACAGGCAGAAGTAATTGCCTGAAGAGTGAAGCCCATTGGTGACCCGGCCAACGGTGACAAGAGTTACCAGGAAAGGAACACGATGAAGCCCCTGAAGGCTGCCGCTGTCCTCGCTGGATCGATGGCGATCGCCGGTGCCGCCGCGCCCGCTTTCGCCAACGACCTGACGCCCACCAGCCTGAACGGCGGCCTGGACACGCTGCTCAGCCAGCCGACCCTGGACGCGGCGCCGCTGAACACGAACATGCTGGACACCGAGAACAAGAGCTCCGTCGTCAACACGGTCAAGCAGGCCACGGACACGCTGAACGCGAGCGGCGGCCCGACGCAGCTGCTCGGCGGCCTGCCGCTCGCCAACTAGTCGTCGGCATTCCCGTTTCCCTTCGGGTGGGCTGAGCCGAACGGGAAACCCCAGAATGCTTGGGCGTGTTATTCCAGGAATCCCCAGAATTGCGCCCCTAGGCTTCAGCTAAACCCTAAGGGAAGGTTTGATGATGAACACTGCCAAGAAGGCCGCTCTCGCCCTCGCCGCCGCCGGTATGGCCGCGGGTGCCGCGTCGGGGACCGCTTTCGCCGACGCCGACGCCGCCGCTGACGCCGCGCACTCCCCGGGCGTCGGCTCGGGCAACGTCGGCCAGATCCCGGTGAACGTCCCGGTCAACGTCGTGGGCAACACCGCCAACCTGGTCGGCGCCCTGAACCCGGCGTTCGGCAACAGCGGCGCGAACAACTGACCTTCGCCCGCGGAGCGTTGCGAACCACCACGCGACACCACGGACGTTACGGATGTTGCGGACGCCACGGACACCACGTGGCGCTCGCGCCCGGTGCTCCCCCCGCCTCCTCCAGGGCGAACGCGGCACTCAAAGGCCGGTCAGCGGAACCCTTTCCGCGGACCGGCCTTCCGCGTTCACCGGGCCGTCCTGCGCATTCCCCGGGCCGCCCTCCGGATTCCGCGGGCGGCCTTTCGCGCGTCCGGCCGCGGCGGCCACACGCGTTCGACCTGCTCACCCCAACGTGTGATGCGGAACGGCCGCTCGGCCACTTAGGTGACAAGCGCGAAAACCGTGCCGCGCGCGTCGCTACGGTTTCGCACATGACCACGAAACCGAGTGAGCAGCGTCCTTTCCGAGTGGCCGACATGGGCACCCTCGGCGTCATCGCCTGGAGCGGTGAACACCCCGAGGAGGAAAAGGACATGGCCTTTCTCATGGCCTATCCCCTGGGGGACGCCGAGGGCGGCCCGGACGCCTCGGCGGAGGCCGTCGGCGCGCTGCTGCACAACTCCGGTCTGCCGGTCGGCGGCCCGCTCCTCGACGGTGCGCGCAACCCCAGCCTGCCGGTGACGCTGCTCGTCGAGGCCGGGCAGGCGGTCGTCACCATGCCGCACGTCAACGCCCAGTGCGTGGTCCCGCCCGAGTGGCTCGCCGCCGTCAAGGACAGGGGGCACGCGTACTTCATCATGACCACGCGCGCGTGGCCGGAGGGTTCGCCCGGCGTACCCGTGTCGGAGGAGAACCTCAGGAACTTCGCGGGCGACGAGGAGACCCTCACCAACGCCACGCACTGCCTGCTGCCGGTGCAGCGGCTGCGCGCCTGATGACCGCCACGGCTCGGTGAATTCACCGGCTGAGCCCGTCGCGGCCGCGGGATATCAGTCGACGGGATCATCCGCTAAAGCGAGTATTCGGTTGCTCGGGCGAAGTTTGTGCTGGTGCGCGGGGCGGGCTCGTTGAACCTGTGCGAACCGAGCGGTCGCCGTAGCGAAAGGATCCGAGCCATGAAGCACACCACGAGGGGGGCCATCGCCACGGCCCTCGCCTGCACCGCGGCAGCCTGTGCGGCGTCGACCGCGGCGGCGGACCACCCCGGCGTGACCGTGCCGCTTGACGGGGTCAAGCACTCCCTGGGCCTGCAGACCCCCGAGGTCACCAGCACCCTCCCCGTGCCGCTGCCCGGCGGCGAGCTGGAAGGCCCCCGCTATGTGGAGGGCAAGCTGCTGCCCGAGCGGGCCGTCCCGCAGATCCCGGTCAGCAACGCGCTGCCCGACGTACAGGTCACGGCCCCGCTGACGGACGTCATGGGCGAGGACAGCCTGAAGAGCGTGGGCCTGTCCGCGCGCGGCTCCGACCTGTACGCCCTCACGCCGGGCGCCACGCTCGACGCGCCGCTGGGCGCGCCGGGCGCCGACGGCACCGCCCTGCCGCCGCTCAGTCTGCCCGGCGGCGGCCTGCACCAGCCCCTGCTGAGCGCGCAGCCGGCGGCCGACCTGGGACTCAACTGACGCCTGCGGGGCTCGACTCCGGTGCGGCAGGGCCCGTGACGCCCGGCCCGTAACGGACCCCGGGGGTCGGGCGGTTAGAGGTCTGGCAGCACATGGTCGCGGGAGAGGGAGCACATGACCGCAGCGCCCGGTACGCCACTGATCCACCGCCTCGGGCGGCGCCACCTGCTGGGTGCGGCGGCCGCGGCCACGCTCGCCGCGGTCGGCGTGATGCGGGCGGGTTGGGCGCGGGCCACCCCGCCCGGCGCGCCGGACGAGGGCTCCTTCGACGAGATGTACCGGGGGCGGCGCATCCAGGGCGACCCGGTCCTGGGCGAGCGCGGCGCGGGCCCCTCGGAGTGGCGCGTCACGGTCGACGGCCGGCAGCTCGGCCTCATGCGCCGGGCCGACGGCAGCTATCTGACCATGGTCGACCACTACGGGTCGTACGAGAGCCCGCTCGCGGCCGCCCGCGGGGCCGTGGACGAGCTCGGGGTGACGGCGCGGCTGAGCGGTCACACCCACTGAGGACACGGCCCTGACCGCACGGGGCGCCAGGGAACGTGAAGGGGGCGCGCGTGGCCTACACACGCAAGAACCAGAACCGGCTGACCGGGGCCGAGCGGCGCAGATTCGTGGACGCGGTGCTGAGCCTGAAGCGCCGGGGCGAGTACGACGAATTCGTCCGCACGCACATCGACTTCTACGTGGCGGACGGCGAGAACCGGCTCAGGGTCGCCCACATGACGCCCACGTTCCTGCCCTGGCACCGGCGCTTCCTGCTCGACTTCGAGCGGGCCCTCCAGCGCGTCGACGAAGCGGTCACGGTCCCGTACTGGGACTGGACGCACGACCGCACCCCGGCCGCGTCCCTGTGGGGCGAGGACTTCCTGGGCGGGAACGGGCGCGAGGGCGACCGGCAGGTGCTCACCGGCCCGTTCGCCCGCCGCAACGGCCACTGGCGGATCAAGGAGAGCGTCACCGACGGGGACTTCCTCACCCGCGCGTTCGGCAACCCCTCGAACCCGATCGACCTGCCCACGCCCGCCGACGTGGAGTGGGCGATGAAGGACTCCCGGTACGACGTCCCGCCCTGGGACTCGCGGGCGGACGGGGGCTTCCGCAACAAGCTGGAGGGCTGGACGTCCGGCGTGGGCACCGCGCGGTGGCGCAACCACAACCGCGTGCACCGCTGGGTCGGCGGCCACATGCTGGGCGGCGGCTCCGTGAACGACCCGGTGTTCTGGCTGAACCACGCCTTCGTGGACCTGCTGTGGAGCCGCTGGGAACGGGAGCACCGCAGGGGCGCGCGGTTCCTGCCGGAGCGCCCGCCCGGCCTCGGCGAGCCGGGGCACGGCCGCGTCGTCGCCCGGAACGAGCCGATGCCCCCGTGGCGGACGACACCGGGCGACCTGCTCGACCACGAGCGGATCTACCGCTACGTGTGACATGGCCCCGTGAACCGGGAAGCCCCCGGCGAACGTACTCGCCGGGGGCTTCTCCTGGGGGCGCTCAGTGGCCGTAGCCGCCTTCGCCGCCGGTGCCACCGTTGTTGACGCAGGTGTTGCCGAACGCCGGGTTCAGCACGCCGATGACGTCGATGGTGTTGCCGCAGAGGTTGACCGGGACGTGGACCGGCACCTGGATCAGGTTGCCCGAGAGGACACCGGGGGAACCCTTGGCTGCGCCGTGCGCGTCGGCGTCAGCCGAGGCGAGTCCGGCGCCGCCCAGCACGACGGCACCCGCGCCGAGCGTGAGGGCAGCTGCCTTCGCGATGCGAGACATCACGTTCTCCTTCGAATTGGAAAGCACGGCCGCGTGGGTGTGGCCGCGATTCCTCTAACGCGTTGCTCTGATGTGAAGTAACGGCGTGAAATCGTCGATGATCTTCTGGAGATCGAACACACAGGGTGAATCGAGCAGTACTTCTGTAGGCCATTAGTGCCAGCGCCGGGCGGAATGCGGCGCCCGCCCGTGTCCCGGGGGCGGCTCCGCCGTTGCTGAGGGCATGACTTCAGCACGACGAATTCTGGCCGCCGTCTCCCTCGCCGCCGGCGCGGCGGCGCTCGTGGCGCCCGCCGCCCACGCGACCACCGAGGCCAAGCAGGCCAAGGAGATCTCGCCGATGGCCACCATCGACGAACTGGGCCGCATGCCGCTGCCCGAGGCGCAGCACGACGCCGTGCCGACGGTGTCCAGCCAGCTCGGCGGCCTCCACCGGCTGAACGAGCTGCACCAGGTCACGGACCTGGTGCAGCCGGTGACCCAGCTGGTCCCCGCCGTCCAGACCTGAGCGCCGCCGGGGCCGGGCCGCGCTAGGTGAGCCGCACCCCGCGCCGGGCCAGATACCTGACCGGGTTGATGTCCGAGCCGTAGCCGCGCCGGGACCGGATCTCCAGATGGAGGTGGGGTCCCGTGGCGCGCCCCGTGCTGCCGCTGCTGCCGATGCGGGTGCCGGTGCGGATGCGCGCGCCCTGCCGCACGGAGATGCGGTTCAGATGCGCGTACAGCGCGTAGTGGCCGTCCGGCATGCGGACCGTCACCGCCTTGCCGTACGCCCCCGACCAGCGGGCGAGCACGACGACGCCCGAGCCGACGGCGTACACCGGGGTGCCTCGGGGCACGGCCAGGTCGATGCCGGTGTGGTGGCCCGCGATCCAGTTGCCGCGGATGCCGTAGCGGGCGCTCACGCGGAAGCGGCGGCGCAGCGGCCGGGCGAATCGGCGCGGCGGGCCCGTGAGCGCGCGGACCTCGGGGACCGCGGCGTCGGCCGCCGCCAGGTCGTCCTCGAAGTGCGGGTCGTAGTCGGCCACGCAGTCGTCGTGCGGGCCCTCGGTGGCGCCGGGGTCCGTGACGTCGCCCGGAACCATGAGGTCGTCGGGGTCGACGACGTCGTCGGGGTCGATGAGGTCATCCGGGACGACGAGGTCGTCGTGGTCCATGACGTCATCGACGTCGTCGCGGTCCACGACGTCGTCCGGCGGTGTTCCCGCCATGCCGAGCGCGCCTGAGGCGAGCAGGATCACGCCGATTCCCAGTGCGTCACGTCGTGTTCTGCCCGCTGGTTGCGGGCCGTCTATGTGGGAGCCCATGTCCGCTAGGACAACGGCGGCGGCCGGGCGGCGCACGCCCGGTTGCGCCACCTGGCGTAACGCGCCCGAGCGCGCGAAGGCGGTCAC
Organism: Streptomyces sp. NRRL B-1347; assembly: GCF_000720325.1. Taxonomy (GTDB): domain Bacteria; phylum Actinomycetota; class Actinomycetes; order Streptomycetales; family Streptomycetaceae; genus Streptomyces. The sequence continues at coordinate 44,186 of NZ_JOJM01000045.1, read as the reverse complement.
GAGGCCGTTCGCGCCCTCCTGTCGTCACCCCCCAGGTCCGCTAGGCTCGGCACCGTGACGGCTCATCAGCCCTTGGAGGCGGCCGCCGAGGACTCGTACGTGGTGGTGGCCGTCGCATCGTCGGCCGGAGGGATCCACGCTCTCAACGTGCTGCTCGGTGCGCTGGGCGGGGACCTGCCGGTGCCCGTCCTCGTGGTCCAGCACCTCGACCCGCGCCACCGCACGGTCATCGCCGACGTGCTCGCCCGCCGCACGGAGCTGCGCGTGAAGCTCGCGGAGGAGGGGGAGCGGACACAGCCGGGCACCGTGTACGTCGCACCGCCCGACCGGCATCTGCTGGTGGACGCCGACGGCATCCTGACCCTGTCGAACAGCGCGCTCGTCCATTTCGTACGCCCCTCCGCCGACCTGCTGTTCGAATCGGTGGCGGGCGCGTACGGGCCGCGGGCCATCGCCTGCGTGCTGACCGGGACGGGTGTCGACGGAGCGATGGGCGTGGACGCGGTGAAGACGCGCGGCGGCACGGTGATCGCGCAGGATCCGCAGTCCGCGGAATTCAACAGCATGCCTCGGGCGGCCCTGGGTACGGGAGCAGTGGACTTCGTGCTACCCCTTGAGGAGATCGCCGCGGTCATCCGCGGACTTGTCGAGACCAAGAGGCAGTGATGGGCGAAACACGCGACTCCGAAACGGACGAGGAGCTGGAGGAACTTCTCGGGTTTCTGAGGGACGCCCGCGGCTTCGACTTCACGGGGTACAAGCGCTCCTCGCTGGGCCGCCGCATCCGCAAGCGGATGCAGGACGCCGACGTCACGTCGTACGCGGACTACCGCGACCGCCTGGAGACCAGCGCGGATGAATTCGGTGCGCTCTTCAACACCATCCTGATCAACGTGACCTCGATGTTCCGGGACCCGGACGCCTGGACGTACCTCCAGCGCGAGGTCCTGCCCGACCTGCTCGCCGCGGCCGGGCCCGAGGACGAGATCAGGGTGTGGAGCGCGGGCTGCTCCAGCGGCGAGGAGGCGTACTCGCTGGCGATCATGTTCGCCGAGGCGCTGGGCCTGGAGGAGAGCCTGAACCGCGTCAAGATCTACGCCACGGACGTCGACGAGGAGGCGCTGCGCGACGCGCGCACCGCGCTGTACACCGCCAAGAGCCTGGAAGCCCTGCCGGTGGAGCTGCGGGACAAGTACTTCGATCAGAACGGCACGCAGTACAGCTTCCGGCCCGACCTGCGGCGCCGGGTGATCTTCGGGCGGCACGACGTGACCCGGGACGCCCCCATCTCCCGGCTCGACCTGCTGGTGTGCCGCAACACCCTGATGTACTTCAACGTCGAGGCGCAGACGCAGATCATCGACCGCTTCCACTACGCGCTGCGCGAGGGCGGCTACCTCTTCCTCGGCAAGGCCGAGATGCTCCTGAACGACGCCGACCGCTTCCAGGTCGTCAGCATGCGCCAGCGCCTCTTCCGGCGCCGTCCCGGTGACGCCGGGCCGCCCTACCAGCCCGCGCCCCTGAAGCTCCGGGCGGGCGTCACCTTCGAACCGCGCTCGGCGGCGCGCACCCGCCAGATGCGCGACCTCATCCTGGACGCCCTGCCGGTGCCCGCGGTCGCCGTCGATACCGAGGGCGCGGTCATCCTGGTCAACAGCCAGGCGCGGGTGCAGTTCGGCCTCACCACCAACGACTGCGGGCGGCCCTTCCAGGACCTGGAGATCTCGTACCGGCCCGTCGAGCTGCGCTCGCTGATCGAGCAGTCCACGCACGAGCGCAGGACGCTGCGCGTCAACAGCGTGGAGCGCCGCGTCGGCGACGACGTCCAGTACGTCGACATCCTGATCCAGCCGCTGACCGGGTCCAACGGGCTGCCGGCGGGCACCATCATCAGCTTCACCGACGTCACGGTTCCCACCCGCCTCAAGTCCGAGGTCAAGCGGGTCCGGGAGGAGCTGGAGACGGCGTACGAGGAGCTGCAGTCCACGAACGAGGAGCTGGAGACCACCAACGAGGAACTCCAGTCCAGCATCGAGGAGCTGGAGACGACGAACGAGGAACTCCAGTCCACGAACGAGGAGCTGGAGACCACCAACGAGGAACTCCAGTCCGGCAACGAGGAGCTGGAGACCATGAACGAGGAACTGCGGATCCGCACCGAGGAGCTGGACGAGGTACATGCCTTCCTCGAGGGCGTGATGAGCAGCATCGCGGCCGGCGTGGTGGTCCTGGACACGGACACCAAGGTCAAGAGCTGGAACCGGGGCGCGGCCGATCTGTGGGGGCTGCGCCGGGACGAGGTCATGGACGAGCTGTTCTTCGGGCTCGACTTCGGGCTGCCGACGGAGGAGCTGCGGCCCGTGGTCCAGAAGTGCCTCGACACCCGCAAGCGCACCGGGCCCGTCGTGGTGTCCGCGGTGAACCGCATCGGCCGCGGCATCATGTGCCACGTGGTCTGCTCGCCCTTCGACGGCCACCACGGCGGCGTCGTCCTGCTGATGGAGGAAGGCACGACCCCGGTGGAGGAAGGCGTCGGCGTCTCCCTGAACTGACGTGCTCCGCTTCGTACGGACGTGGTACGAGGACCTCGCGCGCCGGGCGCTCCAGCGCGCACCGTCTCGTACCGCGGTGCGAAACCCAGCCTGTCTTGTGGCGGCAAGCCCGAAACCGCCTCCTCCGCATGGAAACCCGGGCGTACGCTTCGAGCATGACCCAGGGCGAGGGCTCTGCCGACCAGGTGATGGATGCCTGGCGCCGTGCCTCGTCCGCGCGGGCGCGGGCCGCCCGCGCGGACGAGGCGGCCGCGCGGCAGGAGAAGTTGGCGGCGGCCACGGGCCGCGAGGTGCACCTGAGGATCGCTGAGGCACTGCGCAACACCGCGGGTGCCCACCGCTCGTCGGCGCAGCTGCAGGAGTCTTTCGCGCGCCGCCTGTCGGGGTGGGCGCAGGGGGGTGGACCCCGGCCGCAGTTCATGAGCGGCGTCGCCGAGGCCTGTGGCACGAAGAGCGCGGCGCTCACCCTGGTGGACGGCTGCCAGCGGCAGCTCGCCGTCGCCGCGTCGGACGAACCGGCGCGGACCGCGCAGGACCTGGAGTTCATGCTCGGCGAAGGGCCCACCAAGGACGCCACGCTCCGCCGGGACCTGGTCTTCGTTTCGCACCAGGCGATCGATACGCGCTGGCCCTGCTACGGCCCGGCCCTCACCGCGATGGGCATCCGCGAGGTCGCCGCGGTCCCGCTGGGCTCCGCCGACCGCTGCCTCGGCGCGCTCGCGGTGTTCGACCCGCGCCCGGGCCTCGTCGGCACCCGGACGTTCACGGAGATAGTGGGGGCGCTGACCCGCACGGTCCTCCTCGACCCCGACGCCGACCCCGAACTGTACGGCGGCACCGACCACCGGGACGTGGTGCAGCAGGCGGCGGGCATGCTGTCCGTGCACGTGGGATGCCGTGTCGAGGACGCCCTCGCGCTCATCAAGGCGCGGGCGTTCAGCGGCGAGGGGAGCCTGGAAGAGCTCTCGCGGAAGATCGTGTCCGGTGACTTGAAGATCACCATGGGAGACTGGCCATGACGATGTCACAGCAGCGCCTCGCCGAGGCCTTCGTGGAGCTCGCGGGTGGTGCTCACGGTGAACCGGTCGACCCGCCCGTCCTCCTCGCGGCGCTCGCCTCCCGCAGCCACGAAGTCCTCGGCGCCCGCGCCTGCGCCGTCCTCGGCATCCCGCCCGCGACCGAGGAGGCGCAGGTGTACGCGTCCGAGGCCGAGGCCCGCGAGCTCGTCCTTGCCGGGTATCAGGAGGGCGAGGGCCCGGCGGCGTACTGCCGGGAGACCGGCAACCCCGTGCCGCGCACCGATCTGGAGAGCCCCGTCGCCCGGCTGCGCTGGCCCCGCTACGTGCCGCAGGCACTGGCCCTGGGCTACACGCACGTCGCGGCCCGTCCGCTGCGGGGGCGTGAGCTGATCGTGGGCGCGCTGGTCCTCTTCGGCTCCCCCGAGGAGCCGGTCACCGATGAGGGGCTTGCCATCGGCCAGTCCCTCGCGGACATCGTGGCCACGGCGCTGCTGCGGGAGGACGAGCTGCGCCGGTCCCACACCCTGGCGGGTCAGCTCCAGCACGCCCTGAGCAGCCGCGTCGTCATCGAGCAGGCCAAGGGCATCCTCGCCGCGCGCCGGGCGCTGACCCTGGACGAGGCGTTCGGCGTGCTGCGCGGCCACGCCCGCTCGCACCAGCGGAAGCTGATGGGGGTGGCGCTGGACGTGGTGGAGGGGAGGCTGGATCCCTGACGGCTGGATTCCGGAGGCGGGGCCCGGCCCGGGAGCGAGGCCCGTGGTGCCCCGCCCCCGGACCGCGCGTCAGCCCCGCTCGTCCCTGCTCTCCGCCTCGGCCTCGGCCTGCTTCGCCTGCACCTCGGGGTCGAGGGACGCCTGGGCGCTGCCGTCCACCGAGGTCAGCGGGGCGCGGTCGGGGAGCTCCGTGGCCGCGGGGGGTTCGACCAGCCAGTCCGGGTTGGCCTGCTTGTCCCACCACTTCCACACGGCGACCGCGGCGGCGCCGAGCAGGCCGAGCACGGCGAGGCGCTTGACCGTGCGGCCGGTGCGGGCCCGGCGCTCCTGCCTGCGGGCGATCTCCTTGATCTCCTGCGGCGACACCTGGCCGCGCAGTGCGGCGAGCGCCGCCGCGCCCCGGGCCGCCGCCTCCTCGCGGACCGGGCCGGAGACGGCCACGGCGTGCTCGATGCGGGGCTTCGAGAAGTCGGCGGCCTGGCGGGCGGCCTTGCGGGTGCGGACCGCGGCCTCGTGCGCCGCGTGGTCGAGCTTCGGCGGCACGTGCCCGCGCGCCTGCACCACGCGCGGCGCGACGTGCGCCCCGTACTGGACGCGGGCCTGGTCGGCGGCGACGTGCGCCGCGTGCGACACCTTCGGGGCGAGGCGCGAGCGCGCCTCCTGTGCCAGGTGAGTGGCCCGGTCCTTGGCTTCTTCGGCGTAGGGCGCCACCGCGTCCGCGGCGTGCCGCGCGCTTTCCTTCGCCGAGTCGGCCGCGGCGCGCACGCTGTCTTTGCGGGTCACGGGATCCTCCTCCTTGGTGGCGTATAGGTATGTCACCTTTCCACCCTTTCCGGGATCATGCCTGCCGGATGGAACCGGGGCACGCGCGGACGGGCATCCGGGGCGCTCGCCGAGCGCGGGGCGCGCGTCGGTCCGCCCCGGCCGCCGGTGCGCACGGCTTCCGGCCCGGCGTCGGCCCGGCGTCGGGCACGGCCTCCGCTGCCGCTCCCGGTCCGCCCCGAGCCGCGCGATCCGTGCGGAGCGAAGCGCTCGGTCCGGTACGAGTGGGCCCGTCGACGACAATGCCACGGATCGCCTCCAGGCGCGCCTGCTCGGCGGCTACTCGTCCCAAACCGGTCCGTGCGAGGATCGGAGGGTCACAGAGGACAACGGAAGGCAGATCGTGGCCGAGCAGCTTTACGCCACTCTCAAGACCAACCAGGGCGACATCGAGATCCGGCTCCTGCCGAACCACGCGCCCAAGACGGTCAGGAACTTTGTTGAGCTCGCCCAGGGCGAGCGCGAGTGGGTGCACCCCGCGACCGGGAAGAAGTCCTCGGACAAGCTGTACGACGGCACGGTCTTCCACCGGGTGATCAGCGGCTTCATGATCCAGGGCGGCGACCCGCTGGGCAACGGCACGGGCGGCCCGGGCTACGAGTTCGAGGACGAGTTCCACCCGGACCTCGCCTTCGACAAGCCGTACCTCCTCGCCATGGCGAACGCGGGCCCGGGCACCAACGGCTCCCAGTTCTTCATCACGGTCTCCCCGACCGCGTGGCTGACCCGCAAGCACACCATCTTCGGCGAGGTCACCAACGACGCCGGCAAGAAGGTCGTGGACGCCATCGCCGGCACGCAGACCAACCCGCGCACGGACCGCCCGGTGAACGACGTCGTCATCGAGTCCGTCGTCGTCGAGACGCGCGAGGGCTGAGCGCCCCGGCGCTCGACCCCGCCCGTCAGGGAACAAAACCGCCCCGCCCATCCGTAGAGGAGGGCGGGGCGGTGCGTTGACCAGCATGCCGACGCCGCCGCGTACGGCAGACCAGAGGGGACCGCGATGGATCAGGCGCCAGGCAGCCCGCAGGGGCCGCAGGACGCGCAGAGCCTGCCGAGCTGCTACCGGCATCCCGGCCGGGAGACGGGTATCACCTGTACCCGCTGCGAGCGTCCGATCTGCCCGGAGTGCATGATCAGTGCCTCCGTCGGCTTCCAGTGCCCCGAGTGCGTCAAGGGCGGCTCCGGCACCGGGCACGCCCCGGCGGCCAGCCAGCCGCGCACGCTGGCGGGCGGCACGCTCACGCAGGACCCGCGTCTGCTCACGAAGATCATCCTGGCGATCAACGTCCTGGTGTTCATCGCGGTTCGCGCCCGTGAGGACCTCGTCGGGGACCTGTTCCTGATCGGCCGGTGGCCCCCCGAGCCGTTCCCCGCCACCGAGGGCGTGGCGGACGGCGATGCGTACCGCCTGGTCACGGCCATGTTCACGCACCAGGAGATCTGGCACATCGCGTTCAACATGCTGGGTCTGTGGTGGCTCGGCGGTCCGCTGGAGGCGGCGCTCGGCCGGGCGCGCTTCCTCGCGCTCTATCTGCTGTCGGGGCTCGGCGGCAGCGCCCTGACGTATCTGGTCTCGGACCCCAGCGACGCCTCGCTCGGCGCCTCCGGGGCGATCTTCGGCCTGCTCGGTGCGACGGCGGTCCTGATGCGCCGCCTGAACTACGACATGCGCCCGGTCATCGCGCTCCTCGCGCTGAACCTGCTGTTCACGTTCACCTGGAGCGGCATCGCCTGGCAGGCGCACGTCGGCGGTCTCGTCGCCGGTGTCGCCATCGCGTACGGCATGGTGCACGCGCCCCGCGAGCACCGGGCCCTGGTGCAGTGGGGCACCTGCGCCCTGGTGTTCCTGGCGATCGCCGCCACCGTGATCATCCGGACCGTGCAGCTCACCTGAGGCACTCGTGCGCCTTGCGGCTTCCGTGGCCCCATCCGTTGCCGGGTGGGGCCACGCTGCTGCTGTCGTCCCGTACGGGCGCGGGGCCCCGGAGTATGGGGCATCCCGGGTACGGGTCGCCCTGGGTACGGCGTTGTCCCCACCGTCCCGCCCCAGGTTGTCCACAGTCCGTGCCCGATCTTGTGCACGAAGTGGGGAACGTCTGTTCCGCGCTTCGCCGATCCGGGTTTTCCCAGGCGGGGCAAGGGGTGGACGGGCCGAACCGGAACGGCCGACCAGTCACACCGGCGTCAACGTCCGGAGAGTTATCCACAGATCTTCAGACCTTTCCCCAGGTCTGTGGATGGCAGCGCTCGCGCTGTGGATAACTCAGGCCAGGGCTTGCGTTCCGCCCCCTCCGTTACCCCGGATCGTTACTTCCACTGAGTGGAGACGCCGAAGCCCGCGGCGATGAAGCCGAAGCCGACCACGATGTTCCAGTTGCCCAGCGGGTCGATCGGGAGCTCGCCGTCCGTGACGTAGAAGACGACGATCCAGGCGAGGCCGATCAGGAACAGCGCCAGCATCACGGGAGCGACCCAGCTACGGCTGGTCAGCTTGATGTTCGTCGCCTTCTTCGACGACGGGGGCGTGTAGTCGTCTGCCTTCTTGCGGATACGTGACTTCGGCACGAGGGTCTCTCCTGTCGATGCGCTGCGTGGCCGCGCAGGTAACTGGGTCCGGCGCCGGGAGCGGACACTACGGTGCGCTAAGTCTTCCCCCGGGCGTCCGTTAGCGTAGTGCTTCCGCGGCGGTGAAGGAGATAAGGGTACGTTGAGCAATTCTGCCGACTTCCCCACGGGCACGGGTCCGCCCTCTCCGGACAAGGGCCGACGCCGCCGCTGGCGGCCGCTCCGGGTGCTCACCGCAGGCGTCTTCGCCCTCGCCGGGCTGCTCTTCATGACCAGCTTCAACACGGCCAAGGGCACCAACATCCGCACCGACGACTCCCTGTTGAAGCTCTCCGACCTCATCCAGGAACGCAGCCGCAAGAACAAGGACCTGGACCAGTCCACCGGCTCGCTGCGCGACGAGGTCGAGTCCCTCGCCCGCCGCGACAGCCCCGGCACCAAGGCCGACGAGGCCCGGCTCGGCGCCCTGGAGCGGAACGCGGGCACCAAGAAGCTCAGTGGCCAGGCCGTCTCCGTGACCCTCACCGACGCCCCGCCGCACGCCACCGCCAAGCTCCCCGGCTACCCCGAGCCCCAGCCCAACGACCTGGTCATCCACCAGCAGGACCTCCAGGCCGTGGTCAACGCCCTGTGGCAGGGCGGCGCCGAGGGCATCAAGGTCATGGACCAGCGGCTGATCTCCACCAGCGCCGTGCGCTGCGTCGGCAACACCCTGATCCTCCAGGGCCGCGTCTACTCACCGCCGTACAAGGTGACCGCGATCGGCGACCCCGACCGCCTCAAGAAGGCCCTCGCCGCCTCGCCCGAGATCCAGAACTACATGCTCTACGTCAACGCCTACGGGCTCGGCTGGAAAGTCGACGACGACGGGGCGGTGACTCTTCCCGGCTACTCGGGCACAGTGAACCTGCATTACGCGAAGCCTGTGGAGTAGCGCTCGCTCGGGAGGTCCCTGCGGTGACGGTACGCGTGATCGTCCGGACGTTCAGCGAACTGTGCATCACCGTCGGCACCCTGATCGTGCTCTTCGTGGCGTACGTGCTGTTCTGGACCGGAGTGAAGGCCGACCGGGCCATGGACGACCAGATCGACCGCCTCCACGACCGGTGGTCCCAGGGCCGGATCGCCACCGGCGCGGGCAGCGGCAGCGGGGCCCTCGACTCCTCGCCCCCGAAACCGGCCCCCTACGAAGACGGCGAACCCTTCGCCGTCATGTACGTCCCCCGCTTCGGTTTCACGTGGAACAAGCCCGTGCTCCAGGGCACCGCCACCGACACCCTCAAGAAGGGCCTCGGCCACTACGCGCGCACCGCCCAGCTCGGCCGGAAGGGCAACTTCGCCGTGGCCGGACACCGGCGCACCTACGGCGACCCGTTCAAGGACTTCCCCGAGCTGCGCCGCGGCGACGCGGTCGTCCTCACCGACGGCACGACCTGGTTCACGTACCGCATCGACAAGAAGCCGTACAAGACGCTGCCCAGCGACACCGGGGTCGTCGACCCCGTGCCGCGGGGGTCCGGCTACCGCGAGCCCGGCCGCTACCTCACCCTGACCACCTGCGAGCCCGAGTGGGGCCACAGCCACCGCCTCATCGCCTGGGCCCATCTGGACGCCACCCAGCCCGTGGAGGCCGGGAAACCTGAGGCACTGCGCCGTTAGTCTGGTGCGGTACGGCGGCGACGGCCGGTGCGATGGGGCCGGGCGGTCGTGTGGCGACGAAAGGGACGGCATGTACGGCTGGATCTGGCGACATCTGCCGGGGAACGCATGGGTGAGGGCACTGATCTCCCTGATGCTGGTCCTCGCCGTGGTCTATGTGCTGTTCCAGTACGTGTTCCCCTGGGCGGAGCCGCTCCTTCCCTTCAACGACGTGACGGTGGACAACTGATGGGCGCGCGCATCCTCGTCGTCGACAACTACGACAGCTTCGTCTTCAACCTCGTGCAGTACCTGTACCAGCTGGGCGCCGAGTGCGAGGTCCTGCGCAACGACGAGGTCGAGCTGCGGCACGCGCAGGACGGCTTCGACGGCGTGCTGCTCTCGCCGGGCCCCGGCACCCCCGAGCAGGCGGGCGTCTGCGTGGACATGGTGCGCCACTGCGCCGCCACCGGCGTGCCCGTCTTCGGCGTGTGCCTGGGCATGCAGTCGATGGCCGTGGCGTACGGCGGTGTCGTGGACCGGGCGCCGGAGCTCCTGCACGGCAAGACCTCGCCGGTCACGCACGAGGGCAAGGGCGTCTTCGCGGGCCTGCCCTCGCCCTTCACCGCGACCCGGTACCACTCGCTCGCCGCCGAGCCCGCCACCGTGCCCGCCGAGCTCGAAGTCACCGCCCGCACGGCGGACGGCATCATCATGGGCCTGCGCCACCGCGAACTGCCCGTCGAGGGCGTGCAGTTCCACCCCGAGTCCGTCCTCACCGAGCACGGGCACCTGATGCTCGCCAACTGGCTCGCCGAGTGCGGCGACGCCGGGGCCGTCGCACGATCGAGCGGGCTGGCCCCGGTGGTGGGCAGGGCCACGGCGTGACCGCGGAGGCGCACGGGGGCGCCGACGCGGCGGGGGCGGGGGACCATCCGTCACCGTGGTTCCGCAGCGGGGCACCTCCGGACGCGCCTGTGCCCGATGCTTCTGGCGCTCCTGCTCCTGCTCCTGCTCCTGAGGATCCTGCTCCTGAGGCCGTCCCCGGCGCCCCGGAGCCGTACGCGGCCGTGTACGAGCCGCCGCCGGACGACGAGACCATCGGCCTGCGGACGGCGGACACGCGCCGAATAGCCGGAGAGCAGGACCTCGCGCGGCCACCGGACGCGGTGCCGGGCGGCCGGGCCGCCCGGCGCAAGGCGGCCAGGCACAAGGGCCGTCGGAAGCCCGGCAGGGCGAAGGCGGCGGCACCCGTCGCCGAGGGCGCGCCGGACCGCCCGCTGACCCGCCTCGAAGCCCGTCGCGCCGAGCGCGCCCGCAGACCGAGCCCGGCCACCGTGGCGAGCCGCGTCATCGGCGAGCTGTTCATCACCGCCGGCGTCCTGATGCTCCTGTTCGTCACGTACCAGCTGTGGTGGACGAACATACGGGCCCACCAGCAGGCGAACGCCGCGGCCCGCGACCTTCGGGAGGACTGGGCGGAGGGCAAGGGCAAGCCGGGAGCCTTCGAGCCGGGCCAGGGCTTCGCGCTGCTGCACATCCCCAAGCTCGACGTCGTCGTGCCGGTCGCCGAGGGCATCGACAAGCACAAGGTCCTCGACCGGGGCATGGTCGGCCACTACAGCGAGGGCGGCACCAAGACCCCGATGCCGGAAGCGGACCCTGGCAACTTCGGGGTCGCAGGACACCGCAACACCCACGGCGAGCCGTTCCGGTACATCAACCGGCTCAAACCGGGCGACCCGATCGTGGTCGAGACGCAGGACACGTACTACGTCTACAAGATGGCGAGCATCCTCCCGCAGACCAGCCCCGGCAACACGGCCGTCCTCGGCCCCGTCCCGCCGGGCTCCGGCTTCACGAAACCGGGCCGCTACCTCACACTGACCACCTGTACCCCCGAGTTCACGAGTAAGTACCGAATGATCGTGTGGGGCAAGATGGTCGAAGACCGGCCACGCGCCAAGGGGAAACCGGCCGCGCTGGTCGACTAGGCGCCGGAAAGCCAAAACAGACAGGGCGGATGCAGTGGCAGCCACCACCGAAGAGGACGAGCGGACCGACGAGTCCAAGCCCGCGGACGGGCCGCCGCCGCGCGGCCGCGGCCCCATCGCGACGGCCGTCAGCGTCTTCGGCGAACTCCTCATCACCGCGGGCCTGGTCCTGGGCCTGTTCGTCGTCTACTCGCTGTGGTGGACGAACGTCATAGCGGACCGCGAGGCGAGGAAGCAGGGCGACCGCGTCCGCGACCACTGGGCGGGCGGCCCCGGCGCCCTGAACACCAAGGACGGCATCGGCTTCCTCCACGTACCGTCGATGGGCGCGGGCGAGATCCTCGTGAAGAAGGGCACCGCCACCGGGACCCTCAACAACGGTGTCGCCGGCTACTACACGGACCCGGTCAAGTCGGCCCTGCCGCAGGACGAGAAGGGCAACTTCTCGCTGGCCGCCCACCGCGACGGCCACGGCGCGAAGTTCCACAAGATCGACAAGGTCAACGAGGGCGACCCGATCGTCTTCGAGACCCGCGACAAGTGGTACGTGTACAAGGTCTACAAGACCCTGCCCGAGACCTCGAAGTTCAACGTCCGCGTCCTCGACCCGATCCCGAAGGAGTCCGGCGCGAAGAAGCCGGGCCGCTACATCACGCTCACGACCTGCACGCCGGTGTACACGTCGAAGTACCGCTACGTGGTGTGGGGCGAGCTGGAGCGGATCGAGAAGGTCGACAACAGGCGGACACCGCCACCGGAGCTAGGTATGACGCACTGACGTCTCACGGAGGTGCTTTGCCGACGAACTGGTGGGGCGCCTCAATGGGGAGATTAATAGCCCACCGCCCAGCTCTTGCAGGACTTAACCACCTTCGACCCATCCATGACTGCGGCCTGTATTCCTATAAAGCTGAGTCCAGATTTCTCAGTCGATGCAGAAGTTTTCGTCACCTTTTTCTCGTTGTGTCCCTTGTAATTGTGATGCCAAGCCCAGTAGCGGATTTTGGTGTCGTAGTCCTTCTTCGAAATGAAGCGGACGGCTACATGACGCCTGTCGTTCTTGGTGTCATACGTGATCAAGGACATCTTTGTACGATTGTGCGCCCATTCCTTGAAATAGCCGTACGCGTCAACTCCACCTATTGCGCATCGTGCCTTCCCCTTACCTCCGATGACGGCATGCGCGTTGACTGTCGATGTTGCAGTAAATACGGCAACTGCTATAACGCCTACTGTTGATATACGCTTCATGTTGCCTGTCATGTATGCACAATATCACGACCATGATCAATTGTCGTGGTGTTTTGTGCTAGGGGGGCGTGAAGCAGAGGATGTCAGTGGCGCTGCAAAGTTTGACCGGTAGGTCTGTACTCGGCAAGTGCATATGAAAAGCTCTGGCATCACCGAAGCGAGTGCCAGAGCTTCTCATAGGAATGGCGCATTTTTGCCTGTACGGGCCCTGATTAATCCCTCTCGTGACGGCCGAAGCCGGTGGCGCCCTCGATGAAGCCGCCGCCTCCGTTGTCACCGCCGCCGCCGTTGTCGCCGCCACCCGGGTTGCCGCCGCCGCTGCCGATGGTGGTCAGGTTGATGGCGGTGCCGGACTTGACCTTCGTGCCCGGGGACGGGTCGGCGAGGACCACCAGGGCGTCGTCGTCCTGCGGGCCTTGGATGTTGCCGACCGTCAGGTCCGCGTCCTCGATGGCGTCACGCGCGTCGGAGAGCTTCTGACCGGTGAGGGTGGGGACCTGGACGTCCTCTTCCTCCTCGGGCTTCTTCTTGGCGACCTGGACGGTCACCTGAGAGCCTGGTTCGGCCTGTGTGCCAGCGGCCGGCGTGGTCTGGATGACCTTGCCTTCTTCGACGCTGTCGCTCTCGACGTCCTGTCGAACAGGGGTGAAGCCGTTGTCCTGGATTTGCTTCCTGGCGGCTTCCCAGGTCTGGCCGGAGACGTCGGGTACAGCGGTCAGCTGCTTCTTCTTGGCGACCGTCAGCGTGATGGTCGTGCCTCGCTCCACCTCGGTCTCGCCGGAGGGGTCCTGGCTGATGACGACACCAGGGTTCTGGTCGGACTCCTGGGTCTCCTTGTCGACGGTGAAGCCCTTGTCCTCCAGCTTGCTCTTCGCTGTCGAATACTGAAGTCCCTCGACGTCCGGAACCGCCACCTTCGGCGCTCCCGTCGACACGACCACGTCGATCGTGTCGCCCTTCTCGACCTTGCTGCCCTCGGGCGGGGTCTGCGAGCAGATCTCGCCCTTGGGGTACTTCTCGCAGGGCTTGCGCTGGGAGACGCTGATCTTCAGGTCCACGTTCGACGCGGACCTCTGGGCCTCCTTCAGCGTCTCGCCGACGAAATTGGGGGCCTTCTTGTCGTCGCTCGCGCTGTCGCCGCTGAACGCCCACTTGCCGATCAGGATCGCGCCCACCAGGACGAGGATGCCCGCGGCCACGAGGAGGATCGTCGACGTGTTGCTCTTCTTCTGGCGGCCGCGGCGGCCGTTCTCGTCGTAGCCGTAGCCGCCGTCGTCCGGGTTGACCGGGGGCATCATCGACGTCTGGCCCTGGCCCTGGCCGCCGTTCTGCGGGCGCAGCATGGCCGTGGCCTGGTCACCGTAGTCACCGGGCTGGCCGCCGTAGCCGACGGCGCCCATCGCGGCGGTGGCGGCGACGGGCTGGCCGTCGAGGCACGCCTCGATGTCGGCGCGCATCTCGTCCGCCGACTGGTAGCGGTAGTCCGGGTCCTTGGTGAGCGCCTTGAGGACGATCGCGTCCATCTCGGGCGTGATCTCGTTGTCGAAGACGCTCGGGGCCTGCGGCTCTTCCCGCACGTGCTGGTAGGCCACCGCGACCGGGGAGTCGCCCACGAAGGGCGGGCGCACGGTCAGCAGCTCGTACAGCAGACAGCCCGTGGAGTAGAGGTCGGAGCGGGCGTCGACCTGCTCCCCCTTGGCCTGCTCCGGCGAGAGGTACTGCGCGGTGCCGATGACGGCCGCGGTCTGCGTCATCGTCATGCCGGACTCGCCCATGGCGCGGGCGATGCCGAAGTCCATGACCTTGACCTGGCCGTTGCGCGTCAGCATGACGTTCGCGGGCTTGATGTCACGGTGGACGATCTGGTTGCGGTGCGAGTACTCCAGGGCCTGGAGGATGCCGATCGTCATCTCCATGGCGCGCTCGGGCAGCAGCTTGCGCCCCGAGTGCAGCAGCTCGCGCAGCGTGGAGCCGTCGACGTACTCCATGACGATGTACGGGATGGAGACCCCGTCGACGTAGTCCTCGCCGGTGTCGTACACCGCGACGATCGCCGGATGGTTGAGGGAGGCGGCCGACTGGGCCTCACGGCGGAACCGGGCCTGGAACGACGGGTCGCGGGCGAGGTCCACCCGCAGCGTCTTCACCGCCACGGTGCGGCCGAGGCGGGTGTCGTGCGCGAGGTAGACCTCGGCCATTCCGCCGCGGCCGAGCACCTGGCCCAGCTCGTACCGGCCGCCGAGGCGACGCGGCTCTTCCATAGCTAATCCAGCCCTCTCCGTCGGTCCCGACCGCACCGAGTTGCGCGGTCCGGCGGTGTGCTGTCCGGGCATACCGTACCCGGATCGCCTAACGTGACCCGGCCGCAACCGTCACCCGATACAGGACCGGTATCGCAACGTGCACCGATGGGGAGTGGCCGTGACACGGGTCACTTCTTGCTGTCGATGACCGCCTTCATCACGTCCCTCGCGATCGGCGCCGCGAGACCGCCGCCGGAGATGTCGTCACGGGCGGCGTCGCTGTCCTCGACGACCACGGCGACCGCGACCGGCGAGCCCGAGTCGGTCTTGGCGTAGCTGATGAACCACGCGTACGGGTTCTTGCTGTTGTTCAGACCGTGCTGGGCCGTGCCGGTCTTGCCGCCGACGGTGACGCCGGGGATCTTGGCCCTGGTGCCCGTGCCCTCGTTCACGACCGTCTGCATCATGTCCTGGAGCTTCTGCGCGTTCTCCTTGGAGAGCGGGTTGCCCATCTCCTTCGGCGAGTGCTTCTCGACCACGTCGAGGTTCGGCGCCTGGAGTTCACGGACCATGTACGGCTCCATGAGCGTGCCGTCGTTGGCGATCGCGGCCGTCACCATCGCCATCTGGAGCGGCGTCGCGGCGGTCTCGAACTGGCCGATGGACGACAGCGCGGTCTGCGGCTTGTCCATCTCCTTCGGGAAGTTCGACGCGTTGGAGCGGACCGGGACGAACTGCTCCTCGTTGAAGCCGAACTCCTCCGCTGTCTCCCGCATCTTGTCCTTGCCGAGATCCGAGCCGATCTTGCCGAAGACGGTGTTGCAGGACACCCGCAGCGCCTGGCGCAGCGTGGCGTTCTTGCAGGGGATGGGGCCCTCGTTCTTCAGCTCGGTACGGGTGTCGGGCATCACCCAGGGCAGCGGCGAGCGCGTCTTGGAGTCGATGTCCGAGTACAGGCCGTGCTCCAGGGCCGCCGCGGCCGTCACCACCTTGAAGGTGGAGCCGGGCGGGTAGGTCTCGCGCAGCGCCCGGTTCAGCATGGGCTTGTCGCGGTCCTTGTCCAGCTTCGTGAAGGTCTCGGCGTCCTTGTTGGTGTTGCCCGCGAAGGTCGTCGGGTCGTACGACGGCGTGGACGCAAGGGCCAGGATCGCGCCCGTCTCCGGGTCGATCGCGGCGACGGCACCCTTGCCGCGGCCCTTCAGGCCGTTGTACGCGGCCTTCTGCGCGTCGGCGTTCAACGTCATGACGACGTTGCCGCCCTCCTTCTTCTTGCCGGTCAGCATGTCGAGCGTGCGGCGGAAGAAGAGCCGGTCGTCGTTGCCGGTGAGGACCTCGTCCTCGATCTTCTCGATCTGGTTGGCACCGATGCGCTGCGAGGCGAAACCGGTGACCGGCGACCACATGGGGCCGTTCTTCCAGGTGCGCTTGTACTTCAGGTCGGGGTCGTCGGTCTTCGTGGAGCCGGTGATCGGCTTGCCGTCGACGATGATGTCGCCGCGCGGCTGGGCGTAGCGCTCCATGGTGACGCGGTAGTTGTCGGTGTCCTTGGCCAGCGAGTCGGCCTGCACGTACTGCAGCCAGTTGTCGCGGATCAGCAGGGCCAGGACGAGCAGACCACAGAAGATCGCGACGCGGCGCACGGGCTTGTTCACGGCCGTACCACCTGAGTCATCTCGGCGTCGGGGTTCGGGGAGGGCGAGGGCGCCGGGCGGCGCGCGGTATCACTGATCCGTAGGAGCAACCCGATCAGTGCCCAGTTGGCGATCACTGATGATCCGCCGTACGCGAGGAACGGCATGGTCATACCCGTCAGCGGGATCAGACCCATGACGCCGCCCGCCACGACGAAGACCTGGATCGCGAAAGCGGCGGACAGACCGCAGGCGAGGAGCTTGCCGAACGGGTCGCGCGCGGCAAGGGCCGTGCGGATGCCGCGCTCCACGATCAGGGCGTAGATCACCAGGATCGCCATGAGCCCGGCCAGGCCGAGCTCCTCGCCGAACGTGGCGAGGACGAAGTCGGAGTTGGCGGCGAACTTGATCAGGTCGGAGTGGCCCTGACCGAGACCGGAGCCCAGGGTGCCGCCGGACCCGAAGGCCCACAGCGCCTGCATGGACTGCTCGGAGTGGCCGACCTGCCCCTCACGGCTCTTGAGGTACTCGCCCATGGGGTCGAGCCAGGCCTGGACGCGCTGCTGCACGTGCGGCTCGAACGAGGCCACACCGACGGCGCCCACGGCTGACATCAGCAGACCGAACACGATCCAGCTGGTGCGCTCCGTGGCGACGTACAGCATCACGACGAACATGCCGAAGAACAGCAGCGACGTACCGAGGTCGGTCTCGAAGACCAGGATCAGGATGGACATCGCCCAGACGACCAGGATGGGACCGAGGTCGCGGCCGCGCGGCAGGTACAGGCCCATGAAGCGGCGGCTGGCGAGCGCCAGGGCGTCCCGCTTGACCATCAGGTACCCGGCGAAGAACACGGCGATGACGATCTTGGCGAACTCACCGGGCTGGATGGAGAACGCGCCGAGGTGGATCCAGATCTTGGCACCGTTGATGTTCTGGCCGAGGCCGGGCACCAGCGGAAGGAGCAGCAGGACCAGCGCGCCCACCATGGAGATGTACGTGTAGCGCTGCAGGATGCGATGGTCCTTCAGCAGCATGAGCACGGCCAGGAACAGGGCGACGCCGATCGCCGTGTACATCATCTGCTTCGGCCCGGACGGGCTGAACGCCCCGAACGACGCCTTGGCCAGCTGCTGGAGCCTCTCCGACTGGTCAAGGCGCCAGATCACCACCAGGCCCAGGCCGTTGAGCAGCGTGCCGAGCGGCAGCAGGAGCGGGTCGGCGTACGGCGCGAACTTGCGCACCACCAGGTGCGCGACGCCCGCGAGCAGGCCCAGTCCGAGGCCGTAGCCGAGCATGCCCGGGGGGAGCTCGCCGGAGATGGCGAGGCCCACGTTCATATAGGCGAACAGCGGGATGACCACGGCGAACACCAGGAGCGCGAGCTCGGTGTTGCGCCGGCTCGGCGCGCCGATGGCGCCGATCGTCGACGTGTGTGTAGTGCTACTGCTCATGGCGTGCAAGGGCCCCCAACGGCTGCTTACTGCTTACCGCACTGCGGGACCAGCTTCTGCTCCTCCTCGGAGAGGCTGGGACCGGGTGTGGGAGTCGGTGCGGTGGTGGACTTGGACTTGTCGTCCTTGGCGTTCTTGTCGTCGTCGGAAGTGGGTGCGCCGGTCTGGCCGCTCATGCCGCCCGCCTCGCCCTCACCGGGCTTGGCGCTGGGCTTGGCCTCGCGCTCCGTACGCTCCTTGTTCTCCCGGTCGATCCTGCGCCGCTCGGCGTCCTTCTCGCATGCCGACGCCTGCAGGCCCAGCTCCTCGATCTTGCCCCGGGCGTCGTCGAGGCTGCCCTCGGCGATGGTCGCCTCGACCTGCTTGCGCTGGTACGGCGGCAGGTACTTGAGTTCGATCTCGGGGTGGTCCTTCTCGACCTTGGACAGGCTCACCCACGCCAGGTCCTGGTCGATGCCGCGGTAGAGCGCTACGTGCTCGTCCTTCGTGCCCACGTAGTACTGCGTCTGCGTCCAGCGGTAGCCCCCGTAGAGGCCGCCCGCGACGACGCCGAGCACGAGCGCGGTGTACAGCGATCTCTTCAGCCACTTGCGGCCGCCGCCGGGCTTCACGAAGTCCTCGTCGCCGTACGTGCCGAAGGCGCCGTCCTCCGGGACGTACCCCGGGGCTTCGCCGCTGCCGGGCGGGCCGAAGCCGCCCGCGGACGGCGGCGTGGGGCGGCCGAGTCCTGAGGCGCGGCCCGCCGGGGTCTGCATGGCCCCGCCGTCGTTCGTCTGGAGCTGGTTCTCGGCGACCGCGCCGACCACCACGGGGGTGTCGGACAGCTGGCCGGCGAGGGTGTCCCCGGTGTCGATGTCCAGGACGTCGGCCACGATCACCGTGATGTTGTCCGGGCCGCCGCCGCGCAGCGCGAGCTGGATCAGCTCCTGCACGGTCTCCTGGGGGCCCTGGTAGCTGGCGAGCGTGTCCTCCATCGTCTGGTGGGACACGACGCCCGACAGGCCGTCGGAGCAGATCAAGTAGCGGTCGCCCGCGCGGACTTCGCGGATCGACAGATCCGGCTCCACGTGGTCGCCGCTGCCGAGGGCGCGCATCAGCAGCGAGCGCTGCGGGTGCGTCGTCGCCTCCTCCTCGGTGATGCGGCCCTCGTCGACGAGCCGCTGCACCCAGGTGTGGTCCTGCGTGATCTGCGTGAGCACGCCGTCGCGCAGCAGATACGCGCGCGAGTCGCCGACGTGCACGAGACCGAGCCGCTGACCGGTCCACAGCAGGGCGGTGAGCGTCGTGCCCATGCCCTCCAGCTGCGGGTCCTCCTCGACCATCAGCCGCAGCTGGTCGTTGGCCCGCTGCACGGCGGTGCCGAGCGAGGTGAGGATGTCCGAACCCGGCACGTCGTCGTCGAGCGTGACGAGCGTCGAGATCACCTCGGAGCTCGCCACCTCGCCCGCGGCCTGGCCCCCCATGCCGTCGGCGATGGCGAGAAGCCGCGGACCGGCGTAACCGGAGTCCTCGTTCCCCTCCCGGATCATGCCTTTGTGCGATCCGGCGGCGAAGCGCAGTGACAGACTCATGCGCACCTCGCCCGTCGGCTCCGGGTACATCCGCACGGTGCCCACCCTCCGGTCGGGAGCGCGCTGGCGTCCTGTGTCTGGACCGCGTCGGCTCGCTCGCTCCGCTCGCTCATTGTCGTACTACTTCCGCAGCTCGATGACGGTCTTGCCGATGCGGATCGGCGCGCCCAGCGGAACGGGCGTCGGGGTGGTCAGGCGGGTCCGGTCGAGATACGTGCCGTTGGTGGACCCGAGGTCCTCGACGATCCACTGGCCGTCACGGTCCGGATAGATCCTGGCATGCCTGCTGGAGGCGTAGTCGTCGTCCAGCACGATGGTCGAGTCGTGCGCCCGGCCGAGCGAGATCGTCTGGCCCTGCAGGGCCACGGTCGTACCCGTGAGCGTCCCCTCGGAGACGACCAGCTTCGTGGGGGCGCCACGGCGCTGGCGGCCGCCCCCGCCGCCCTGCCGTCCCCGGCCGCCGCCGTCCTGCTGGCGCTGTGGCGGTGGCGCGGCGGCCTGCCGGGCCGCCTGGCGGCCGCTCTCACGGCGCGAACCGCGCTGAGTGACGCGCGTACCGAACAGGTCGCTGCGGATGACCTGGACGGCCACGATCACGAACAGCCACAGAACGGCCAGGAAACCCAGCCGCATGACCGTCAGGGTCAGCTCTGACATTGCCCCCGCTTCACCCTTCGGCTTGCCGGTAAATGATGGTGGTGCTGCCCACGACGATCCGCGAGCCGTCGCGGAGCGTAGCGCGGGTGGTGTGCTGCCCGTCTACCACGATGCCGTTGGTAGACCCGAGATCCTGGATCGTCGAGGGCGTTCCGGTCCGGATCTCACAGTGCCGGCGCGATACGCCGGGGTCGTCGATCCGCACATCGGCGTCGGTGCTGCGGCCCAGCACCAGCGTCGGGCGGGAGATCTGGTGGCGATTGCCGTTGATCTCAATCCAGCGCCGTACTTGTTGTGAGCCCGGGAGGGCGCCGGGGCCCTGCGGGCGGGCGGGCGCCTGGGCGCCGCGGCCCGCACCCGCGCCGGGAGGCGGCGCGGCGGGCATGGGAGGAGCACCCGAGGGGCCCTGAGGCTGGCCGAATCCCCCGCGGGCACCCTGGCCCGCGCTCGTCGGCCCGCCGCCGGGGGCTTCGGGGGTCTGCGAGGTGCTGGACGCGAGCGTGCGGCTGCGCACCCGGTACAGGCCGGTGTCGAGGTCCTCGGCCTTCTCCAGGTGGACCTTGATGGGGCCCATGAAGCTGTAGCGCTGCTGCTTCGCGTACTCGCGCACCATGCCGGACAGCTCGTCGCCGAGCTGCCCGGAGTAGGGGCTCAGGCGCTCGAAGTCGGGGGCGCTGAGCTCCACGATGAAGTCGTTCGGGACGACCGTCCGCTCGCGGTTCCAGATCGTCGCGTTGTTGTCGCACTCGCGCTGGAGCGCGCCCGCGATCTCGACCGGCTGGACCTCGGACTTGAACACCTTGGCGAAGGTGCCGTTGACCAGACCTTCGAGTCGCTGCTCGAACTTCTTCAGGACTCCCATGGGGCACCTCCTCCGTCGTTGTCATCCTCGTACTGCTTACTGATCGTATCCACGCGCCGGGAAATCAGCTGGTTCCCCCTGTCTGCCCAGACCACGAGTGTCGCCTCTCACAAGGCATTCCCGCACCGCTCTTCCGGGATCCTCCGGGTTCCTTCAGGGTTCCACCGGAGTGCCGCCCGTGCCTTCGGCGGGGATCCGCCGTCGATCTTCAGGGACACTTCAGGGGCTCCTTCGGGAACCGTCACGGGGCGCCTTCGTCCAGGGCGTTCCGCAGGCCCGTCGAAGTCCTCCGGACGGCCTGGCGAAGGGGCCCTCTGGGCGCTCCTCGGGGCTCCTCGGGGGCGCCGCGGAGGCCGCTGCTCGGGGGCCGTTCCGGTCGACGGTCAGGTCGCCGTTCGGGTCTCCGCGCTGGGGTCCTTCGGGTCCTTCGGGCTCTTTCAGGTCCTGGGGGTCCCTCGGGTCCTTGGGGGTCCTTCGGATCCTTCGGGTCCTTTGGATTCTTCGGTTCGGGTCCGTCTGCTCGGTCTGTGGCGCTGGTCCGTCGACTCAGGTACTGCCTGTACTGCCTGCCGCACACGCTGCTCGCTCCGTCCTCGCCTCCTGCCCTTCCTTCCTCCCTCTGTCGTCCGCGGCTCGCAGTCCGCAGCTCGCAGTCCGCAGCTCGCAGTCCGCACAAGCCCGTACCGCGGCGCGTCCGCGGTTGTTTCCTCCCGGCCAGCCTGACCGCCCGGTCCGGGATGGCCTTCGATGCCGTCGAGCGGCCCTCCGGATCCCGGCCGGAGCCCGTCGGGACCGGCCGGAGCCCGTCGGGGCTCGCCACCGGCCCGCTGGGTGCCTGTCGGGGCCCGGCGTTCCCGCCGAGTTCCCTCCCAGGTACCCGCCCATGTCCGTGCCGGACATCTGGTGCCCTTGCGGACCGGGCCGGGGTTCCTCTTTACCAGGGATCGTAGAGGGGCTCTCAAGACAGTGTCCCGTACGCGGCTGTCGACTCTGGAGGAGGACTTGACGGGCGGCTCGGTTGCGTCGGGAGACGGGCGTCTCAGGGCGATGCCGGGATGCGGGACCGGGCCGCGGGGCCGGGCTGAGGGCTGCCGTGTGGCTGTCGCGTGGTGGGGGTTCCTCGCTGCTCGGTTGTGGTGGTGGGTGCGCCCGGGGTGGTGCGGGGGTGCGGGTGACGCGGAGGCGGGAGTGGTGCGCGCTGAGGGGGCCGGTGACGCTGCCCCTCGGTGAGGTCGCAGGTCGCCGGGGTTGTCGGGCCGCGAGGCCGGTCGGAAGGTCCCCGTGCAGGTGCCCGCACATACGGATGTGAATCCACCCTCCGCACCGTGCTAATCTTCTGCATGTCGGAAGGCGCTCGCACCACACAGTGAGAGACCCAAAGACAACACCCATGCGCGGGTGGCGGAATAGGCAGACGCGCTGGATTCAGGTTCCAGTGCCCGAAAGGGCGTGGGGGTTCAACTCCCCCCTCGCGCACCAGGTAAGACCCCAGTTCATCTGGGGTCTTTCTGTTTTTCCCGGACTTGTGCCGGAGGCACACCGGGGTGCCTGGAAGTGTTCGGCGGCTGAGCCGCTGGGGCTCGGGCTGCGCCGGAGAACACTTCGGCCGGTGTTCGGTGCCTCGCTGGTCCCGGCAACCCCTCTGTGCCGGGGTCGCCCCTCCCTCCCCAGCGGTGATGTATGTCACGCGGTGACGGGAGTGAGCGTCGAGCCGAAGTTATCCACAGGCTGTGACGAGGATTCG
Organism: Streptomyces sp. NRRL B-1347; assembly: GCF_000720325.1. Taxonomy (GTDB): domain Bacteria; phylum Actinomycetota; class Actinomycetes; order Streptomycetales; family Streptomycetaceae; genus Streptomyces. The sequence continues at coordinate 21,464 of NZ_JOJM01000045.1, read as the reverse complement.
CTCGCGGCGGTACGGTCGAGGCCAGTTGATGTTCGCGACGCCGCGCCACGGCACCGCCCCGGACAGGGGCGCACGTGCCGACGTGGCTCCGCGGACGCCGGAATTCGGGGGGCGATGGCCGTGACTGAGACAACGGACACATCCGGCATGGGCGAGCCGCTCGGCGGTGGCGTGGACGGGTCGCTAGGCGGCGCCGAGGGCGCAGCCGGCGAAGGGGCTGGCGCCGGAGCTGGGGTGCCGGGGCAGCGGGAGCCGGAGGGCGCCCGGTGGCTGCCGCACGTGGACGGGTTCGCGCGCCTTCCCGCGCATGGGGCGGGCCTGCGCCCGAGGCCCAAGCAGGAGGGCAAGGCCCTGCGCACCCGCGTCCCGCGCTCCGCACACGCGGAGTACGCCGCGGACGCCCACCGCCCCGACCCGCTCGCAGTCCTGGCCGAGACCAACAAGGGCCGGATCCCGGAGCTCACCCCCATCCGCACCGGCAGGATGGCCGCGACCCCCTTCGCCTTCCTGCGCGGCGCCGCCGGACTCATGGCGTACGACCTCGCGCGCACCCTCGTCACCGGCATCGGCGCCCAGATCTGCGGCGACGCCCACGCGGCCAACTTCGGTCTGTACGGGGACGCGCGCGGCGGCCTCATCATCGACCTGAACGACTTCGACGAGACCGTGCACGGCCCCTGGGAGTGGGACGTCAAACGGCTGGCCACCTCCCTGGTCCTCGCGGGCCGCGAGGCGGGCGCCACCGAGGACACCTGCAAGGAAGCCGCCCACGACGCCGTCGGCGCGTACCGCCGCACGATGCGGCTGCTCGCCAAACTCCCGGTCCTCGACGCGTGGAACGCGATAGCCGACGAGGAACTGGTCTCCCACACCGACGCACGCGACCTGCTCGGCACCCTCGACCGCGTCTCGCAGAAGGCCCGGCAGAACACCAGCGCCCGCTTCGCGGCCAAGTCGACCGAGCCCGTCACCACCGCCGGGGACGACCACGGCGGCGTCACGCCCCGGCGCTTCGTCGACGCGCCTCCGGTCCTGCGCCGCATACCGGACGCCGAGGCCGCGGCGGTGGCCCTGGCGCTGGGCGACTACCGCGCCACGCTGTCGGCGGACCGGCTGCCCCTGCTCGCGCGGTACTCGATCCAGGACGTGGCGTTCCGCGTCGTCGGCACGGGGAGCGTCGGGCTGCGCTCCTATGTGGTGCTGCTCCTCGACCACCGGGGCGAGCCGCTGGTGCTCCAGGTCAAGGAAGCGTGCCCCTCGGCGCTGCTGCCCCACCTGCCGACGGCCGGCTTCAAGGAGCAGGAGGCCGCCCACGAGGGCCAGCGCGTGGTGCTGGGCCAGAAGCGGATGCAGGTCGTCAGCGACTTCCTGCTCGGCTGGACCACCATCGCCGGACGCCCTTACCAGGTGCGGCAGTTCAGGAACCGCAAGGGCAGCGTCGACCCAGCCGCCCTCGCCCCCGACCAGCTGGACGACTACGGCCGGATGACCGGCGCCCTGCTGGCCCGCGCCCACGCCCACAGCGCGGACCCCCGGCTCATCGCCGGGTACTGCGGCAAGAGCGACGAACTGGACGAGGCCATAGCCGACTTCGCGACCGCCTACGCCGACCGCACGGAGGCGGACCACGCGCTGCTCGCCGCCGCCGTGCGCGAGGGGCGAGTGCCCGCCGAGGAGGGAGTCTGAGCGGACCCGAGGGGGAGCGCCGGGGTCTGCCCGGAGGGCCGGGCTCGGCAGCGGGTGAGATGTGGGTTCTGCGCGCGAGGCCGCCCGGCGCGTGGCCTACGCTGGCCTGGTGACGACCCCGGAAGCCGAGCATGCGCAGGACGAGTCGCCCGAGGGAGCGCCGCCTGCGGGTGGCGCGCGGCCTGAGGAGCGGCTCGAGAGGGCTGTGCTGGCGGCCGAGCAGGCGTTGATCGAGTACGAGATCGCGGTGGAGACGTTCCGGGTGGAGGTGGAGAACTTCTCCCGGCTGCATCACCAGAAGCTCGGCCCCGTCTACGCCCGCCTCGACGAGCTGGACGCGCAGATCGCCGAGGCGGTGGCGGAGCGGTCCGGTGATCCGGAGGACCGGCGCAAGGCCGATGAGGCGCGGGCGCGGGTGCTGCCGATGCCGGGGGTCGACGAGCTGTTCCACGGCTGGATGGACGGCGACGGGCTGCCGCCCGAGGCCGCCGCGATGCTCACCGAGCAGTCGGTGCGGCCGCCGCAGCGGGTGCGGCCGAGCGACGAGGCCCGCAAGCTCTACCGGGAGCTGGCGCGCAAGGCGCACCCCGATCTCGCGCAGGACGAGGGCGAGCGGGAGCGGCGCGACGAGTTCATCGCCCGGGTGAACGCGGCGTACGGCCGCGGCGACGAGGCGTTGCTGCGGGAGCTCCTCGAGGAGTGGGACGCGGGGCCGGTGCCGGAGGAGCGGCGGCCCAGCCCCAGCGAGGAGCTGTACGTCCGGCTCGAGTGGCTCGCGCAGCGCAAGGAGCTCCTTGCCGTGGTCGCGCGGGAGCTGGAGGAGAGCGCGATCGGCTCGATGCTGAAGCTGGCGCCGGACGACCCCGACCGGCTGCTGGAGGAGATCGCCGAGCAGCTGCTCGCGCAGGTCGCCGAGCGCGAGGCGGAGCTGGAGCGGCTCACCGCGGCGTGAGCGGCGGACGGGTGCCCCAGCGTCCCGCGTGAGCGGCGGCCGGGTGCCCCAGCGTCCCGTCGGCTTTGGGCGGTCGGGCGGAGCCGTGGCGTGGGGGTCGGGTAGCGTCGGACGCATGGAATTCGGTTCTGGTGTGCCCACGGTCACGGTCGCTGATCTCTCGGACGGCGACTTTCTGCTCGACGTCCGCGAGGACGACGAGTGGCAGGCTGGCCACGCGGCGGACGCGCTGCACATTCCGATGAGTGATTTCGTGGCCCGTTTCGGGGAGTTGACCGAGGCGGCGCCGCAGGACGGCAAGGTGCATGTGATCTGCCGGTCCGGGGGCCGATCGGCGCAGGTCACGATGTACCTCGCCCAGCAGGGCATCGACGCGGTCAACGTGGACGGTGGCATGCAGGTCTGGGAGGCCTCCGGCAAGCTCGTCGTCGATGGCAAGGGTCAGCCGGGCACGGTGATCTAGGGCGTCGCTTCTGCGACGACCGTACTGAGCACCGCGCGCCGCTCGCCGCGCACCGGCGGGCCGTGGTGTCTCGGTGGCATCCCGCGCTGCCCTGTGCGCTGGTCGGGCACCTCGGGTGTTGTCCCGCGTGCCGTCTCAGCCGAGTGCGTGCGCGGCGAGTACGTCGCCCAGTGCTTCCTCGTGGGCTGCCGCCGGGCCGAGGGAGAGCTCCAGGTGCTTGGCCCAGGCGTGGTAGCGGTGCAGGGGGTAGTCGGTGTCGGCGCCGAAGCCGCCGTGCAGGTGTTGTGCGGTCTGGACGACGCGGCGCACGCCGTCCGCGGCCCAGGTCTTGGCCACGGCTATGTCGGCGGCGACCGGCAGCAGCCCTTCGCCCGGGGCCGTGCCGTCCGGTGTGCTGAGGCGCCAGGCGGCCTGCCAGAGGGTCGCTTCCATCGCGCGCAGGTCGATGTAGCGGTCGGCGGCCTGCACGGCGACGGCCTGGAAGGTGGCGATGGGGTGGCCGAACTGCTCGCGTTTGCCGGTGTATTCGCTGGTCATGCGCAGCACCCTGGTGCCGAGGCCGAGCGCGAGCGCGCAGGTGCCGGTGGTGAGCAGGTCGCGCAGGAAGTCCCAGGCCCCGTCGGGGGTGATGAGGTCGGCGTGGGGGACGCGCACGGAGTCCAGGCGTAGTTCGCCGAGGCGTTCGCCGGTGGTGGAGGTCTGCTCGGCGAGGCCGAGGCCCTGGGCGGCGCGGGGGACGACGGCGAGGACGGTACGGCCTTCCGGGGCGGTGGCCGGTACGAGGGTGAAGTCGGCGTTGTGCGCCCAGGTCACGGCGGTCTGGGTGCCGTCGAGGAGCCAGTCGGTGCCGTCGGGCCGTGCCGTGACGGCGAGTGCGGCGCCGTCGTGACCGCTGCGGCCGTGCGCGGCGACGGTCAGGACGATCTCGCCGCGGGCGGCCCGGGTGAGGAGCCGCTGCTTCAACTCCTCGCCGCCGTGGGTCTGCACGGCGTACGCGGCCGCGCTGGACTCCAGGAGCGGGACGCGGGCGAGCACCTTCGCCGCTTCGCGCAGGACCAGGCAGAGCGCGATGGCGTCGAGGCCCGAGCCGCCGTACTCCGGAGCGAGGAGCAGGCTGAGCAGGTCCGCGTCGGCGAGCTTGGCCCACAGGGCGCGGTCGAAGTCGTCGGCGACGGCACCGGCGGTCAGGGAGGGGCTGGGCACGCCGTCCGGTGCGACGTCGGCGAAGAGCGCCTGGGCCGCTTCGAGCGCCGCCTGCTGTTCCTCGGTGAAGGTGAAGTCCACTGTTCGTCCTCCCGCGCGCTCCGGCCTGGTCGTGTCCGTTCGCCCCGTCGCCGTGTCTGACGGGTCGTCAAGATAGAACAGGTTCTAGTGGATGGGAACAGCTGCCGTCCCTGTGGTGGGCACCCAGGCGCACCGGCACGCCGGCGCGGCGGGTCCAGGTTGTCAGCGGTGACGGACGTGCGGACCGGACCGCTTCCCGCTGGTGACGCTCGCCCTCAGCGGTCGAAGTCCAGCTCCACCTTGTCCGTCGTCGGGTGGGACTGGCAGGCCAGGACGTACCCGGCCTCGGTCTCCTCGGGCTCCAGCGCGAAGTTCCGGTCCATCCGGACGTCGCCGGAGACCTTGAAGGCCCGGCAGGTGCCGCACACGCCGCCCTTGCAGGCGAACGGCGCGTCCGCGCGGTTGCGCAGCACCGTGTCGAGGAGCGTCTCCCCCGCCTGCACCGGCCAGGTGCCGGAGCGGCCGTCGAGAGTCACGGTGACCGTGCTGTGCTCGGGCACCGGGACGGTCGCGGTCGTCGTGGGGGCGTCGTCGACGTGGAATATCTCCTCGTGGATACGGCGTCGGTCCACGCCGAGGGACCGCAGGGTCCGCTCCGCGCCCTGCACCAGGCCGTAGGGGCCGCAGAGGAACCAGCCGTCGACCTCCGGCACCGTGAGCAGCGCGGGCAGCAGGGACGCGAGCCGCTCCTCGTCGAGCCGCCCGGAGGTGAGCCCGGCCTGCTGCTCCTCGCGGGAGAGCACCATCACCAGCTGGAACCGGTCCGGCCAGCGGTCCTTGAGGTCGGCGACCTCCTCCAGGAACATCGTGGACGCCGCGGTGCGGTCGCTGCGGATCAGGCAGAACGTGGCGTGCGGCTCGCGCTCCAGGAGCGTGGTGACGATGGAGAGCACCGGGGTGATGCCGCTGCCGCCGACCACTGCCGCGTACCGGCCGGGGGCGGGGTCCAGGGTGAAGCGGCCCGCCGGGGTCATCACCTCCAGCTCGTCGCCCACGGCTATTTCCTTGTGCGCGTACGTCGAGAAGGCGCCGCCGTCCACCACGCGGACGCCGACCCGCAACGTGCTCGGCTCCCCGGTGGCTCGGGGAGCGGGAGCCGCGGAGCAGATCGAGTAGGTGCGCCGGATCTCCACGCCGTCGACGACGCGGCGGAGGGCCAGGTGCTGTCCCGGGGTGTAGCGGTAGTCCTCGCGCAGGTCCGGGGGGACGGCGAAGGTCAGGGCCACGGAGTCGTCGGTGAGCTGCTCGACGGCCGCTACGCGCAGCTGGTGGAAGCGCGCCATCACAACTCCTTGAAGTGGTCGAAGGGTTCGCGGCAGCTGACGCAGCGGCGCAGGGCCTTGCAGGCCGTGGACGAGAAGCGGCTGAGCAGCTCGGTGTCGGTGGAGCCGCAGTGGGGGCAGCGGACGGCGAGGGTGAGCGGTACGGGGCCGTCGGCGGCGTGCGGGCGGGGCGGGGCGATGCCGAACTCGGCGAGCTTGCGGCGGCCTTCGGCGCTGATGTCGTCCGTGGACCAGGCCGGGGAGAGGACCGTGCGCACCTGGACCTCGGCCACGCCGTGCTCGTGGAGGATCTGTTCTATGTCGGCGGACATGGCCTCGATCGCGGGGCAGCCGGTGTACGTCGGCGTCAGCTCGACCTCGACCCGGCCGGGGCCGCTGACGTGGACGGTGCGGACCACGCCGAGCTCGGCGAGGGTCAGGACGGGCAGCTCGGGGTCGGGCACCGAGCCCGCCAGGGCGAGCAGCTGCTCCTCGAGGGCGGTGGGCGCGGTCGTCACCATGACGCCCCCGGGTGGCTGCGGTGCAGGTGCTGCATTTCGGCGAGCATCCGGCCGAACGACTCGGTGTGCAGGCCCTCGCGTCCTGCGCCCGCCGTCCAGGCCCCGCTCTGCGGGCCTTCCGGGACGGTGAGCGTGGCTTTCTCGATGACCGCGGTGACGGTGGCGGTCCACTGCTCGCGCGACGCCTGCCAGTCGATGTCCAGGCCGGGCACCGGCTGGAACAGCTCTCCTGTGTACCGCCACAGGGCGTCCAGGCCGTGCTGCATCCGCTGGTGGCTCTCCGCCGTGCCGTCGCCGAGCCGGAGCGTCCACTGCTCGGCGTGGTCCTGGTGGTAGGCGACTTCCTTGGCGGCCTTCGCGGCCAGAGGGGCCAGCTCGCTGTCCGTGGTGGCGAGTTGGGTGTACAGCAGGTTCTGGTGGACGGAGAAGTAGAGCTGGCGGGCGATGGTGTGGGCGAAGTCGCCGTTCGGCTGCTCGACCAGCTGGACGTTGCGGAAGGCGCGCTCCTCGCGGAGGAACGCCAGCTCGTCCTCGTCGCCCGCGAGGGACAGCAGGATGCGGGCCTGGCCGAGGAGGTCCAGGGCGATGTTCGCCAGGGCGACTTCTTCTTCGAGGACGGGGGCGTGGCCCGCCCACTCTCCCAGGCGGTGCGAGAGCACCAGCGCGTCGTCGCCGAGGGCGAGGGCGGCGATGTCGGCGGTGCGGGGGGTCGCGGTCACAGGTGCTTCACTCCTTCCGGGATGTCGTAGAAGGTCGGGTGGCGGTACGGCTTGTCCGCTGCCGGTTCGAAGAAGGAGTCCTTCTCGTCCGGGGACGACGCCGTGATCGCGGCGGACGGCACGACCCAGAGGGAGACGCCTTCGCTTCTGCGGGTGTACAGATCACGGGCGTTGCGCAGGGCCATCTCGGCGTCCGGGGCGTGCAGGCTGCCCGCGTGCGTGTGCGCGAGGCCGCGGCGCGAGCGCACGAACACTTCCCACAGGGGCCATTCGGTCGAGCTGCTCATGCGGTCGCCTCCGCGGGGGTGCCGGGCGCCGCGGGGCGGCGGTCCTTGTCGTGGTCGCTGTGCTTGGCGGCATAAGCTGCCGCCGCGTCGCGCACCCAGGCGCCTTCCTCGTGGGCCTGCTTGCGCTGGGTGAGGCGCTGCTCATTGCACGGGCCGTTGCCCTTGAGGACCGACCAGAACTCGGTCCAGTCGATGGGGCCGAAGTCGTGCTGTCCCCGCTCCTCGTTCCACCGGAGGTCGGGGTCGGGCAGGGTGAGGCCGAGGGACTCGGCCTGGGGGACGCAGATGTCCACGAAGCGCTGGCGCAGCTCGTCGTTCGAGTGGCGCTTGATCTTCCAGGTCATGGACTGCTCGGAGTGCGACGACTCGGCGTCCGGGGGGCCGAACATCATCAGGGAGGGCCACCACCAGCGGTCCACGGCGTCCTGGGCCATGGCGTGCTGCTCGGGGGTGCCGCGGCTCAGGGCGAGCAGCAGTTCGTACCCCTGGCGCTGGTGGAAGGACTCCTCCTTGCAGACGCGGACCATCGCGCGTGCGTACGGGCCGTACGAGCAGCGGCAGAGGGGGACTTGGTTGGTGATCGCGGCGCCGTCGACGAGCCAGCCGATGGCGCCCACGTCCGCCCACGTCAACGTCGGGTAGTTGAAGATCGATGAGTACTTCTGGCGGCCCGAGTGCAGCTTGTCGAGCAGTTCGTCGCGGCTGACGCCGAGCGTCTCCGCCGCGCTGTACAGATACAGGCCGTGGCCCGCCTCGTCCTGGACCTTGGCCATCAGGATCGCCTTGCGGCGCAGCGACGGGGCGCGCGTGATCCAGTTCGCCTCCGGCTGCATGCCGATGATCTCGGAGTGGGCGTGCTGCGCGATCTGGCGCACGAGCGTCGCTCGATAGGCGTCGGGCATCCAGTCGCGCGGCTCGATGCGCTCGTCGGCCGCCACGGCCGCGTCGAAGACAGCCTTCAGCTCGCTGATGTCCGGGACCACGGCGGTGCCCGCGGCGCCGGCCGCCGCGCCGGGCGCAGCCCTGTCCTTCGCCACGCCGGGCGCCTTGTGCGCTGTCGCCATCTCGGTCCCCCTCGACCTCGGGCAGTCTCTGCGTCTTCCGACGGTCTCCCGACCGATCGTTCGGTCCGCCGGAATTCAATGGTGCGGCGCCTCGCCATAAGGTGTCAACCCTGTGGATAACCTCCGGGGCGCTGTGCCTGGCGGGCAGGCCTGAGTACCGTTCCGGCGGCAGGGTTCGGTGCGGGAACGGGAAACGGGACGGAATGGACGCCTACGACAAGGGCCCGCGGGACGGGCCTGTCGGGCCTGACGGGTCCTCTGCGCCGGACGGGGCCGACAGCCCTTCTGTGCCGAATGAGGCCGTCGTGCCTTCAGTGTCGCGTGGGACTGAGCAGACCTCTGTGGCACAAGAGGTGCACGAGGGCCATGGGGCGTCTGAGACAGATGAGCTACCCACGAAGGGTGAGGCGCACGAGCCCGGCGGTGGCCCTCTGCCCGACCTGCCCACCGGCATCGCCGGTCTCCCCCGCGGCTACCAGCTCGCCGCCGCCCTCGCGCTCGCGTTGGTCGCCGTCACCGTCTGCGTGCACCTCGGGATGATGTTCCTGCACGTCGCCCCGGCGAACACCGTGAGCAAGGAGCACGGCAAGAAGATCTACGACTGGGTGTACCCGGAGTTCGAGCAGAACTGGAAGCTGTTCGCGCCCAATCCGCTGCAGCAGAACGTCGCGGTGCAGGCTCGCGCGCAGCTGCGCACCGCGGACGGCGGGCGTCGGGTCACCGACTGGTACGACCTGTCGGCGCAGGACGGCGCGGCCATCGACCACAACCTCCTGCCGAGCCACACCCAGCAGAACCAACTGCGCCGGGCCTGGGACTTCTTCCTCTCCACGCACGACACGCAGAATCGTCCCACCGGTCTGCGCGGTGAGATCTCCGAGCGCTACGTCCGCCGCATCGTGCTGCTGCGCATCGACCGGCACGAGTCGCTCGCGCGCGGTGAGTCGATCGACCAGGTACAGGTCCGGTCGCGGACGACGGTCGTGCGGCCGCCGAAGTGGAGTGACGAGAAGGTCAACGCCAAACCGGTGCTCCGGGTGCTGCCGTGGTGGTCGGTGACCCCGGACGACCTGCCGCTCGCCGACGACACGCGTGCGCGGCGGGACGTCGCCGCCGAGGGGAGCGGTACCCGGTGAGCAGCCCGAAGAAGCGCCCAGTGACGCGTCTCGACGCGCTCGCGCGCGGGCTCCAGCGCGTCACCGCGCAGGCCCTCGGCCCGTACCAGACCGCGGTGGTCCGCATCGGCTTCGCGGCGACATGGCTGCTGTTCCTGCTGCGCGAACTGCCGCACCGCAACGAGCTGTACGGGCCCGACAGCCCATGGGGCTGGGACATGGCGCGGCAGCTGATCTCCGAGAACGACGCGTTCACGGTGCTCATGTGGTCCGACGCGCAGCTCTGGTTCGAGTTCGTCTACAGCTTCGCCGTGCTCACGAGCGCGCTGTTCCTCGTGGGGTGGCGTACGCGGACCATGTCCGTGCTGTTCATGATCGGCGTCCTGTCGCTGCAGAACCGCAGCATCTTCATGGGAGACGGCGGCGACAACGTCATCCACCTGATGGCGATCTACCTGGTGTTCACGCGCTGCGGCCAGGTGTGGTCCCTGGACGCGCAACGGCAGACACGCGCGCGTGCGGACGACATGACGTATGCGGACGGCGTGAACCGTGCGGACGGCGTGAACCGTGCGGACGACGCGGACCGTACTGACGGTGTGCGGCGCGTGGACCGGGTGGGTCCCGTGCTGTGGGCGGTGCTCGGGATCGCGCTGGCCCTCGTGACGGGCATGGACGAGCTCGGCTGGTTCTGGCTGGTGCTCTTCTGGGGGCTGTGGGCGTCCCAGGGTCTGTGGTGGGCCGCCGGACGGCACGCCCCGGGCGGTGCGCAGCGGCTGCTGCTCGACGTCGTGGCCAACCTCGCGCACAACGCGGCCCTGCTCGTGATCATGGTCGAGGCGTGTCTGATCTACGCGACGGCGGGCTGGTACAAGATCCAGGGGAGCCGCTGGCAGGACGGGACGGCCGTCTACTACCCGCTGAACCTGGACTACTTCTCGCCCTGGCCCGCGCTGTCCGACCTGCTGTCCTCGCACGGCGTGATGATCATGATCATCACCTACGGGACGGTGCTTGTGCAGGTCGCCTTTCCGTTCACGCTGCTCAACCGGCGCGTGAAGAACGTGCTGTTGACATTGATGATCTGCGAGCACGCCGTCATCGCGGTGGTCCTCGGCCTTCCGTTCTTCTCGCTCGCGATGATCGCGGCCGACGCGGTGTTCCTGCCGACGTCGTTCCTGCGGCGGCTCGGGACGTGGACGGCACGCGCGCGTGGAGCGCTGTCCGCCCGTCTGCCGCTGTCCCGCCTGCCCTGGGGCTCCCGCCCGGCCTCGGGCCGTACGGAGCCGGAGACGGCCGCGCAGGGCGGTCAGAGCGCGCAGGAGAGCGCCGAGCACGCGCGCGTAGGCTTCGGTGCATGAGCGGTACGGATGAGGGCGGCGGACCGGGCACGGCGGACGCGGTGCGCGTGTGGCGGGGGCTCGCCGAGACGTCGGTGCTGCTGGACGGCTTCCATGCGCTGAAGCACGCGCTGCGCTTCGGCGCGGGCGTCCCGGTGGCGCTGACCAGCGACAAGGCGGCCGCGCTCGCCCTCGCGGCGGATCTCGCGCCGGATGTCGAGGACGCGCTCGACGCGCTGCTCGCCGAGACAGACGACGCGACGCTGCGCGCCTTGGTGCCCCGGCTGCACCCCACGGCCGTGGCCGCCCTGGCGGTCCGTCCGTCCCGCGCCGCCAACCTGGAGGCGCTGGCGCGCAGGCCGCGGACCGCGCCCGTGGTCGTGCTCGACGATCCGCGCAACCTCGGCAACGCCGGGGCGGTGATCCGGCTCGCGGCGGGCTTCGGCGCGACGGGTGTGGTGACGACCGGCACGCTCGACCCCTGGCACCCCACGGTGGTCCGTGGCGGTGCGGGGCTGCACTTCGCCACGGCCGTGGAACGCCTGGACGTCGCCGAGCTGCCCGTGGGCCCGGTCTTCGCGCTCGACGCCGAGGGCGAGGACATCCGGGGCCTGAAGCTCCCCGACGACGCCGTCCTCGCCTTCGGGTCGGAGCGCAGCGGTCTCTCCCCGGAGCTGCGTGCCCGGGCCGAGCACCTGGTGTCCCTGCCGATGCGACCGCAGGTGTCCAGCTACAACCTGGCGACGAGCGTCGGCATGACGCTGTTCCACTGGTCGTCGCTCCACGGGCCGGCGGCCGGGCCGCCGGGAGCGGAGGACTGAGCCTCCGCTCCCGGGACCGGGTCACGGCCCGCTGCTGGGGCCAGGGAGCGTCTGGTGCCGAGGGGGCGGCTGGTACCGCCCGCCCGCTCACGCCTCCTTGCGGATCTCCACCACCCGGAAGCGGTTGGCCACGAAGGCGCTGTCGCACAGCGCGGCGTTCGCCGCGGGGTTGCCGCCGGAGCCGTGGAAGTCCGAGAACGCCGCGGTCTGGTTCACATAGACCCCGCCGGTCAGGTTCAGCGACAGCTGGGCGCTCTCGTCCAGGCAGGCCTCCTCGATGGTCGAGGACACCTCATCGGACGTGGTGTACGCGCCGACCGTCATGGCGCCCTTGTCGCGCACCGTGCGCCGCAGCAGGTCCACCGCGTCCGCCGCGGAGTCCACGGCGACGGCGAACGACACCGGGCCAAAGCACTCGCTCAGATAAGCCGCCTCGGCGTCGGGCTTCGCGCCGTCCAGCTTCACGATCACCGGGGTGCGCACCACGGCGTCCGGGAACTCCGGGTTGGCGATCTCCCGCGAGGGCAGGGCGACCTCGCCGATGCCGGGCGCGGCTTCCAGGCGGGCCTTCACGTCCGGGTTGACCAGGGCGCCCAGGATGCCGTTCGCCCGGGCGTCGTCGCCCAGGAGGCCGCTCACCGAGGCCGCGAGGTCCGTGACCACCTCGTCGTACGACTTGGGGCCCGCGTCCGTGGAGATGCCCTCGCGCGGGATGAGGAGGTTCTGCGGGGTCGTGCACATCTGGCCGCTGTACAGCGAAAGGGAGAAGGCGAGGTTCGCCAGCATGCCCTTGTAGTTGTCGGTCGACTCGATGACGACCGTGTTCACACCGGCCTTCTCCGTGTAGACCTGCGCCTGGCGGGCGTGTGTCTCCAGCCAGTCGCCGAAGGACGTGGAGCCCGTGTAGTCAATGATCTTGATTTCGGGGCGGACGGCGAGGGTCTTGGCGATGCCCTCGTCGGGGCGCTCGGCGGCGAGCGCGACCAGGTTCGGATCGAAGCCCGCCTCGGCGAGGACCTCGCGGGCGACCCGCACGGTCAGGGCGAGCGGGAGCACCGCGCGCGGGTGGGGCTTGACCAGGACCGCGTTGCCCGTGGCGAGGGAGGCGAAGAGTCCGGGGTAGCCGTTCCACGTCGGGAAGGTGTTGCAGCCGATCAGGAGGGCGATGCCGCGGCCGACCGGGGTGAAGCGCTTGGTGAGGACCAGGGGGTCGCGCTTGCCCTGAGGCTTGTTCCACTCGGCGGTGCCGGGGGTGCGGGCCTGCTCGGCGTACGCGTACGCCACGGCCTCCAGGCCTCGGTCCTGGGCGTGCGGGCCGCCCGCCTGGAACGCCATCATGAAGGCCTGGCCGCTGGTGTGCATGACCGCGTGCGCGAACTCGTGCGTGCGGGCGCTGATGCGGGACAGGATCTCCAGACAGACCGCCGCGCGGGCCTCGGCGCCCGCGTCGCGCCAGCCGCGCAGGCCCGCGCGCATCGCGGGGAGCAGGGTGTCCACGTCCGGGTGCGGATACGTGATGCCCAACTCGGGGCCGAAGGGGGAGACTTCCGAGCCCGTCCAGTCGTCGGTGCCGGGCTGGTCGAGGTCGAAGCGGCCGTTCAGGAGGGACTCGAAGGCGGCCTTGCCTTCCGGCAGGCTCAAGCTGCCGTTCTCCCCATAGGCCTTGGGGTGCTCGGGGTGCGGCGACCAGTACGCGCGCGTGCTGATGGCCTCCAGGGCCTGGTCGAGCGTGGGCCGGTGCTTGGCGATCAGCTGGTGCGCGGTGAGTTCGGCGGCCATGACGGACCAACTCCTCGTCGAGTCAGCTCTCCTTCGAGCTGGCGAGCTGGGCAGGGGCGGTGGGCAGGAACAGCTGGACAGAGCTAGAGTAACCGAACGATCGGTCGGGACAAGAGGGTCTGCCAAAGCTGTGGAAAACCTCCCCCGCCCACCCCGAACCCCTGGCCAAGACCCTTGTGCGGGAGGATCGCGAGCATGACAGCACTCGATCTCAGCAGCCCGGTCGCCGTCGTCGGCACCGGCACCATGGGCCAGGGCATAGCCCAGGTCGCGCTGGTGGCGGGACATCCGGTGCGGCTGTACGACGCCGCGCCCGGCTTCGCGAAGAAGGCGGCCGAGGCGATCGGCGCCCGTCTGGACCGGCTCGTGGAGAAGGGACGCCTCGACGCGGACGCCCGTGCCGCCGCAGCCGGGCGCCTCCAGGCGGTCGACGGCCTGGCCGAGCTCGCCGGATGCGGGCTCGTGGTCGAGGCCGTCCTGGAACAACTGGACGTCAAACAGCAGCTGTTCCAGGACCTTGAGGACGTCGTCTCCGAGGACTGTCTGCTCGCCACGAACACCTCGTCCCTGTCCGTGACCGCCATCGCGGGCGCGCTGAACAGGCCAGGACGCTTCGTGGGCCTGCACTTCTTCAACCCGGCGCCGCTGCTGCCCCTCGTCGAGGTCGTCAGCGGCTTCGCGACCGACGAGACGGCCGCCACGCGCGCGTACGCCACGGCGAAGGCCTGGGGCAAGACCCCTGTGCGCTGCGCCGACACCCCCGGGTTCATCGTCAACCGCGTCGCGCGCCCCTACTACGCCGAGGCGCTGCGCGCGTACGAGGAGCGGGCGGCGGACCCGGCGACGATCGACGCCGTGCTGCGCGAGTGCGGCGGCTTCAAGATGGGCCCCTTCGAGCTCACCGACCTCATCGGCCAAGACGTGAACGAGGCCGTCACGCGCTCGGTGTGGGAGTCCTTCTTCCAGGACCCCAAGTTCACGCCGTCCCTCGCCCAGCGCCGGCTCGTCGAGTCGCGCCGCCTGGGACGCAAGGCGGGGCAGGGCTGGTACGCGTACGGCGACGACGTCCCGCGCGCGGAGCCGCACACCGCGGAGCCCGCCGACGCGCCGGCGTCCGTCACGCTGCACGGCGAGCTGTTCCAGGCCGCCGCGCTGGTCGGGCTCATCGAGGCCGCGGGCATCCGCGTGGACCGCGAGGAGGCCGGGGGCGCGCCGTACCCGGGATGGATCGAGCTGCCCGGTGGGGCGCGGCTCGCCCTCGTCTCCGGCACGTCCGTGCACGCCATGGCGGAGCCCACGATCGAGTTCGATCTGGCCCTCGACTACGCGAGCGCCACCAGGGTGGCCCTCGCGCGTGACGTGCGCGTGAGCGACCAGGACCTCAGTGACGCCGTGGGCCTCTTCCAGGCGCTCGGCAAGAAGGTCAGCGTCATCCGCGCCACCCCGGGCATGATCGTGGCCCGTACCGTCGCGATGCTCGTCGACTTCGCGCACGACGCCGTCGCGCGCGAGGTGGCCGGCGCGGACGACGTCGACACCGCCATGCGCCTGGGCGTCAACTACCCGCGCGGACCGCTCTCCTGGGGTGCCGCGCTCGGCCTCTACTGGGTGGCCCAGTTCCTCGACGACGTACACAGCGAGTACCCCTCGGGGCGCTACGCCCCCTCTCCGGGGCTGCGCCTCGCGGCCGCTCAGGAGGAGAACGGATGACCACGGCGAGGCGCGACACCTACACCCCGCAGACCCTGCTCGAGGTCGCCGTGCGGGTCTTCAACGAGCGCGGTTACGACGGCACGTCCATGGAGCACCTCTCCAAGGCGGCCGGCATCTCCAAGTCGTCGATCTACCACCACGTCGCGGGCAAGGAGGAGCTGCTGCGGCGCGCGGTGAACCGGGCGCTCGACGGCCTCTTCGCGGTCCTCACCGAGGAGCACGCGCGCGTGGGCAGGGCGGTGGACCGCCTGGAGTACGTCACGCGCCGCACCGTCGAGGTGCTGGTGGACGAGCTGCCCTATGTGACGCTGCTGCTGCGCGTGCGCGGCAACACCGACACCGAGCGATGGGCGATGGAGCGGCGCAGGGACTTCGACCACCAGGTCGCGGCGCTCCTCAAGGAAGCGGCGGCGGAGGGCGACCTGCGCTCGGACGTCGAGCTGCGCCTCGCCACCAGGCTGCTCTTCGGAATGATCAATTCCATCGTGGAGTGGTACCGGCCGGACAGCCGTGGTGCCGCCGACGGGGCGGAAATCGCCGACGCGGTGGTGCAGTTGGCGTTCGCTGGACTGCGTACGGATGGCTGAGAAACGGCGGTACGCCGACGGCTGAATCCGTCGGCGTACGCCCGGCGCGCACGGTCCGCGCCCCCTCAGCCCTCCGTCTCCAGGTCGTCCTCCTCGAAGACCAGCAGCGTGCGCGTGCTCAGCACTTCGGGGATGGACTGGAGGCGGGTCAGCACCAGCTCGCGCAGCGCGCGGGTGTCGGGCGTGTGCACCAGGAGCAGTACGTCGAAGTCGCCGCTGACCAGGGCGATGTGGGACGCCCCCGGCAGGGTGCGCAGTTGGTCGCGGACCGTGCGCCAGGTGTTCTGGACGATCTTCAGGGTGATGTATGCGGAAGCGCCCTGGCCTGCCCGCTCGTGGTTGATCCGGGCGCCGAAGCCGCGGATGACACCGTCCTCGATGAGCCGGTTGATGCGCGCGTAGGCGTTCGCCCGCGAGACGTGGACGCGCTCCGCCACGGAACGTATCGAGGCGCGACCGTCCGTGTGCAGGATCTGCAGGATGTCGCGGTCGATGGCGTCCAGCGGACGGGGCGGTGGTTCCGGTCGCCCCCCGTCCTGCCTGTCGGCCATTCGTTCAGCTGCCATGTCCCCCCGCCTCCTTACCATGGACGTAATGCGTCCATCCCAGGCTGTGCAGAACCGTTTGTCCACAGCCTGGAGGTGCCTGTAGCCAAAATGTGCCAACGACCGAACAATCGGTAGGTGAGGCGCATCACATCGCCGCGCCTCTTTTGCAGCTCCCACGAGGAGACCGCTTCCCTCAGCATCCCCCCAGGAGGTGCCGTCATGACGGTCATGGAGCAGCGGGGCGCCTATCGACCCGCCCCGCCCCCCGCATGGCAGCTCAGGACCGACCCTGAGCCGCTGCTGCCCGACGCGGCGCCGTACCGGGTGCTCGGCACCGAGGCCGCGGCCGAGGCCGACGCGCAGCTTCTGCTGCGCCTGCACGCCGAACTGGTGCGCGGACGCCGGTACAACACGCAGGCGACGGCCCTGACCAAGCAGGGAAGGCTCGCGGTGTACCCGTCCAGCACCGGCCAGGAGGCGTGCGAGATCGGCGCCGCGCTCGCCCTGGAGGAGCGCGACTGGCTCTTCCCCAGCTATCGGGACACTCTCGCGGCCGTCGCGCGCGGTCTCGACCCGGTGCGCGCCCTTTCGCTCCTGCGCGGCGACTGGCACACCGGGTACGACCCGCGTGAGCACCGGATAGCGCCCCTGTGCACGCCTCTCGCCACCCAGCTGCCGCACGCCGTGGGCCTCGCGCACGCCGCGCGCCTCCAGGGCGACGACGTGGTCGCGCTCGCCATGGTTGGCGACGGCGGCACCAGCGAGGGCGACTTCCACGAGGCGCTGAACTTCGCCGCCGTGTGGCGGGCGCCGGTGGTCTTCCTCGTGCAGAACAACGGCTTTGCGATCTCCGTGCCGCTCGCCAAGCAGACGGCCGCCCCCTCCCTGGCGCACAAGGCCGTCGGCTACGGCATGCCGGGCCGCCTGGTGGACGGCAACGACGCGGTCGCCGTGCACCAGGTGCTCAGCGAGGCAGTGCGGCACGCGCGCGACGGCGGCGGCCCCACCCTCGTGGAAGCGGTGACGTACCGCATGGAGGCGCACACCAACGCGGACGACGCCACGCGCTACCGCGAGGACGACGAGGTCGCGGCCTGGCGCGACCACGACCCGCTCCTGCTCGTCGAGCGGGAGCTGACCGCGCGCGGGCTGCTCGACGAGGACCGCGCCGCCGCGGTGCGCGAGAACGCCGAGGCGATGGCGGCGGACCTGAGGGAACGGATGAACCAGGACCCCGAGCTCGACCCGATGGACCTGTTCACCCACGTGTACGCCGAGCAGACCTCCCAACTGCGCGAGCAGGCAGCGCAGCTGCGGGCCGAGCTGGAGGCCGAGAACGAGTCGGACGGAGCAGCCCGATGACCACTGTCGCCGTGAAACCGGCCACCATGGGGCAGGCACTCGGCCGCGCCCTGCGCGACGCGCTGGCCGACGACCCGACCGTGCACGTCATGGGCGAGGACGTGGGCACGCTCGGCGGCGTCTTCCGCGTCACCGACGGGCTCGCCGAGGAGTTCGGCGACGACCGCTGCACGGACACGCCGCTGGCCGAGGCGGGCATCCTGGGGACAGCGGTCGGCATGGCGATGTACGGCCTGCGGCCCGTCGTGGAGATGCAGTTCGACGCGTTCGCCTACCCCGCGTTCGAGCAGCTGATCTCGCACGTGGCGCGGATGCGCAACCGCACCAAGGGCGCGATGCCGATGCCGATCACCATCCGGGTGCCGTACGGCGGCGGGATCGGCGGCGTCGAGCACCACAGCGACTCCTCCGAGGCGTACTACATGGCGACGCCGGGGCTCCACGTCGTCACGCCCGCCACGGTCGCCGACGCCTACGGCCTGCTGCGTGCCTCCATCGCATCCGACGACCCCGTGGTCTTCCTGGAGCCCAAGCGCCTGTACTGGTCGAAGGCCGAGTGGAATCCGGACACTCCGGAGACGGTGGAGCCGCTCGGCAAGGCCGTGGTGCGGCGCACCGGACGCAGCGCCTCGCTGATCACGTACGGCCCGTCCGTGCCGGTCTGTCTGGAGGCCGCGGAGGCGGCGCGCGCGGAGGGCTGGGACCTCGAAGTGGTCGACCTGCGCTCGCTGGTGCCGTTCGACGACGAGACGGTGGCCGCGTCCGTGCGGCGCACCGGGCGCGCGGTCGTGGTGCACGAGGCGACCAGCTTCGGCGGGCCCGGCGGGGAGATCGCCGCGCGGATCACCGAGCGCTGCTTCCACCACCTGGAGGCGCCGGTGCTGCGGGTCGCCGGGTTCGACATCCCCTATCCGCCGCCCATGCTGGAGCGGCACCACCTGCCGGGCGTCGACCGCATCCTGGACGCCGTGGCGCGGTTGCAGTGGGAGGCGGAGAACTGATGGCCCAGGTCCTGGAGTTCAAGCTGCCCGACCTCGGTGAGGGGCTCACGGAGGCGGAGATCACCCGCTGGCTGGTGCAGGTCGGCGACGTGGTCGAAGTGGACCAGCTGGTCGTCGAGGTCGAGACGGCCAAGGCGATGGTCGAGGTCCCGTGCCCGTACGCGGGCGTGGTCACCGCCCGCTTCGGCGAGGAAGGCACCGAACTGCCGGTGGGGGCACCCCTGCTGACGGTCGCGGTGGGCAGCCCGGCCGTCGGCGCGCCGGCGCGGGGCGGAGCCGCGGACGACGCCCTCTCCGGGGCGGCCGACGCCGCCGCGGCGGACGAGACGTCCGGGAACGTGCTCGTCGGCTACGGCACGGGAGCGGCGCCCGCCAGGAGGCGGCGGATACGCCCCGCGCGGGACGTGGCGGCGGCTTCCCCGGCAGCCCGCACGGAGGCGCCCGTGGCCCGCACGGAGGCTTCCGCCGGGCCCGGGACGGGGCGCGGCCGGAGCCTCGGCCCGGGGCAGGGCCCCGAGTACGAGGAAGGCCCCGTGCCGGTGATCTCGCCGCTCGTCCGCAGGCTGGCGCGGGAGAACGGCGTGGACCTGCGGCAGCTGGCGGGTTCGGGCCCGGACGGGCTGATCCTGCGGGCCGACGTGGAGGACGTCATGCGGGCGTCGACGGCCACGGCCGCGCCGCTCGCGGGACCCGCCCCGGCCTCTGCCGCCGCGCGCACCACGGCGACGGGCCTCGGCGCCACCTTCGGCAGCACGAGGGAGGGCGCGCCCTCCGCGGGCTCCGGCTCCGGTACGCGCGTACCGCTGCGCGGCGTGCGCGGTGCCGTGGCCGACAAGCTGTCCCGCAGCCGCCGGGAGATACCGGACGCCACCACCTGGGTCGACGCGGACGCGACGGAGCTGATGAACGCGCGCGTGGCGATGAACGCGGCGGGCGGACCGAAGGTGTCCCTGCTCGCGCTGCTCGCCCGGATCTGCACGGCGGCCCTCGCCCGGTACCCGGAGCTCAACTCCAGGGTCGACATGGAGGCGCGCGAGGTCATCCAGCTCGACGAGGTCCACCTCGGCTTCGCCGCGCAGACCGAGCGCGGGCTCGTCGTGCCCGTCGTACGGGACGCGCACGCGCGTGACACGGAGTCGCTGAGCGCCGAGTTCGCACGGCTCTCGGAGTCGGCCCGGGCCGGGACGCTCACGCCGGGGGAACTGACGGGGTCCACGTTCACGTTGAACAACTACGGCGTGTTCGGCGTCGACGGGTCCACGCCGATCATCAACCACCCCGAGGCGGCGATGCTCGGCGTCGGCCGGATCGTGCCCAAGCCCTGGGTCCACCAGGGGGAGTTGGCGGTCCGGCAGGTCGTCCAGCTGTCGCTCACCTTCGACCACCGGGTGTGCGACGGCGGCACGGCGGGCGGCTTCCTGCGGTTCGTGGCGGACTGCGTCGAACAGCCGGCGGTGCTGCTGCGCAAGGTGTGACCGGACCACCCGGCCCGGGACCACGCCCGGCCCGCCCGGCCGGGGACCGCGCCCGGCCCACCCGGCCCGGGACCACGCCCGGTCCGCCCGGCCGGAGACCGTGTTCGCGCCGCCCGGCCGAGGGCGAAGGCCCCGGCCGGGCGGCACCTCACGCACCAGGCCCTCGCACCTGTGAGGAACACGAGACCTGAGGGGCACCCGTAAGGGGTGGCGTTGACATCTCGTGCGCCCATACTCGGAAGATGACCTCGAACACGGGCCCCGGCGCGGCGGCGTTCGACGCCGTCGTGCTCGCCGGAGGCCGCGCCGCGCGACTCGGCGGCGCGGACAAGCCCGGCGTACGCGTGGGCGGCAGAGCGCTGCTCGACCGCGTCCTGGCCGCCTGCTCCGGCGCGACGACGACCGTCGTCGTCGCGGCGCCCCGGCCCACCGCGCGGCCCGTGGTGTGGGCCCGCGAGGAGCCCGCGGGCGGCGGACCCCTGGCCGCGCTCGACGCGGGTCTGCGCCGCACCGCCGCGGACCTGGTCGTGGTGCTCTCCGCCGACCTGCCGTTCCTGCGCGGGCAGACGGTACGCGGCCTCGTCGCCGCGGTGGGCTCGGGGGACGGCGCCCTTCTCACCGACCCCGAAGGCCGTGATCAGCCGCTCGTCGCCGTCTACCGCGGCGCATCGCTGCGGCGGGAACTCGCGCGGCTCGCGGCCGGAGACCGGGCCCGCGCGGGCTCCGGGCTCGCCGGGCTGCCGCTGCGACTGCTCACCGAGCGCCTCGACCTGGCCCGGATCGCCGAGCCGCTGGCCGTGTTCGACTGCGACACCTGGGACGACATCGCCGCCGCTCGCGCGCGGATCAGGGAGCATGGGCACGTGGTTTTGGATGAATGGATTTCCGCAGTCAAGGACGAACTGGGCATCGACCTCGACGTCGACACCGGCGCCCTCCTCGACCTCGCCCGCGACGCCGCGCACGGAGTGGCCCGGCCCGCCGCGCCGCTGACCACCTTCCTGGTCGGGTACGCGGCGGGGCTCGCCGGGGCGAGCGGCGGGCCGCAGGCCGTCGCGGAGGCCGCGCGCAAGGCGGCCGCGCTCGCCGCCCGCTGGGCGGAAGAAGCGGAGGGAGCAGGGGGAGC
Source organism: Streptomyces sp. NRRL B-1347 (assembly GCF_000720325.1). Classification (GTDB taxonomy): domain Bacteria; phylum Actinomycetota; class Actinomycetes; order Streptomycetales; family Streptomycetaceae; genus Streptomyces. The sequence goes on along the minus strand of NZ_JOJM01000045.1, from coordinate 359 downwards.
CAGGGAGGCCGAGCAAGGGGCCGCGGGCGCCCCGCCCGCGCCGGGCACCCCGCCGTCCGGGCCCGGCACCCCCGCCGACGCGGCGCCGGACGCAGCTTCCAGCAGCCCGCAGGCCGACCCAGCCGCCCCGACCACCCCAGCTGCCCCAGCAACCCCGGCCGACGAGAATCCGGGCGCCCGATGAGCGGGGGCCGTTCCACCGACGCCGAGTTGGACGAAGCACTGGCCCTGGCGAACGAGGACCGCGCGGCCTCCGCGCACGCGACACCGTCCGCGACACCGTCCGCAACGCCGTCCGCGACGTCATCCGCTGACGCGGGCCCCAAGCCCCACGACGACGGGCCCGCCGCCCCCCGCCC
>NZ_JOJM01000044.1 GCF_000720325.1 Streptomyces sp. NRRL B-1347 | reverse complement strand
AACGTAACCGCAACCGCATCAGGCGTACGACCCACCTGAGCCGCGAACAGCTCCGTCAGCGACGCCTCCACCACCGGACGGGAAACACCACTCCACTCCCCCACCAAACGGTCCTGCTCCGCCGCACCCAGAACCGGCACACGGCCCAGAAGCAGATCCTCGGACTCGGCCTCCAGCGCCGCGACGATGCCCTCGGCCGCAGCACCCAGCAGGCCGCACACCGACTCGGCATCAATCGGAGCAGCCGTCTGAACCGTCAGGCCGAAGCCGTCGCCCGTGTCGTCGACCGACACCGTCACGGGGTAGTTCGTCCGCTCGCGAGCCGACAGCAGCTCGACCCCGTCCAGGTCGATGCTCGGCTCGTCGCCCGGTGCGCCGGCGCTGTGACGGTAGTTGAGCAGGGAGGTGAACAGTGGGGTCTCGGCGGGCAGGTCGCAGGCCTGCTGGGCAAGGCCCAGCGAAGCGTGTTCATGGACCAGGAGGTCGGCGAGCTGCTTCTGCATCCCCCGCACGGCCTCAACCACCGACACCCGCCCGGTGGGCACACGTACCGGCAGCGTGTTGATGAACAGACCCGGCGTCCGATCCGCACCGGCGCCCGCCTGCATACGACCGAACAGCACACTGCCGAACACCACGTCATCACGACCCGACGTCACCGCAGCGACCCGGGCCCACACCAGGTGGAACAGCGTGGCGGGGCTGACGCCCAGACGCCGCGCCTGCTCCCGCAGCCGCACAGCGAGACCCGCGTCCAACGGCGCCGTCGCCTCGGCGACATCCGAACCGTCACCGTGCACGTCCAGCAACCCGAACGGCGCCGTCGCCTCACTCACACCACCGAGCAGCTCACCGAAGAACCGCTCGTGCTCCGCACGCGAAACACCGAGCCGCGCCTGCGCCACGAACTCCCGGAACGGAACCGGCACGGGCAGAGACTCCGCGTCGCCGCCGAGCAGCGCACGCACCTCGCCCAGCAGGACTTCGAGGGTGGTGTGGTCGCGGACCAGGTGATGGGCCTGGAGGGCGAGCAGCCAGCGGTCGCTGCCGGGCTCGGCCGCGAGAGTGCCCCGGAGCAGCGGAGCCTGCCGGATGTCCATGGAGGGGCTGCACACGTCGAGGAGCTGCTGCACCGCGTCGGTGTCCGACTGCGGGTGGAGCTGGACTTCCTCGACAGGGATGGTTGCCTGGGGTAGATGTCGGCGATGTTCGCCGCACCGCCCTCGACCCGGGCCGAGATACGCTCGATCTCCTGCGCCGACAGCTCCACCAGCGGCAGCATCTCCGGCGAGATCGCCTCGGCGCCCGCCGGAATCAGGTTCTCCGGCACCGTGACGGCGCCCGTGCCCGCCGAGGCGGCGGCCAGACCGGCGGGGGTCGGAGCTGCGAACAGATCGCGCACGCTCACGGACACGCCCCTCTCACGCAGTCGCTCGATCAGCGAGACGGCGAGGAGGGAGTGGCCGCCCAGCTCGAAGAAGTTGTCGTCGACACCCACGCTGGGAACGCCGAGCACCTCGGCGAACACCGCGCACAGGATCTCCTCCTGGAGCGAGGCGGGAGCACGGCCACCACCGGCGGCCGTGTACTCCGGCGCGGGCAGCGCGCGACGGTCCAGCTTGCCGTTCACCGTCAGGGGCAGCGCTTCCAGGACGACCGTCGCCGACGGGACCATGTGCTCGGGCAGCACCCGGCCCACGTGGGCCCGCAGCGCCGCCACGTCCACCGTGTCCGCCACGTCCACTGTGTCCGCCGTGTCCGCCGTGTCGCCGGAAGCCGTCGGGACGACGTACGCGACAAGGCGCTTGTCCCCCGGCACGTCCTCGCGCGCCAGTACCGCGGCCTGCGCGACATCCGCGTGCGACTCCAGGGCCGCCTCGATCTCGCCCAGCTCGATGCGATATCCACGGATCTTGACCTGGTCGTCGGCGCGGCCGAGGAACTCCAGGTTGCCGTCCGCGCGCCAGCGCACCACGTCACCGGTGCGGTACATGCGCTCACCGGCGGACCCGAACGGGCAGGCGATGAAGCGCTCGGCCGAGAGGCCGGGTCGGCCCAGGTATCCGCGCGCGAGCTGGTCGCCCGCCAGGTACAGCTCACCCGGGACGCCCGCGGGGACGGGCCGCAGGGCCGCGTCCAGCACGTAGACGCGCGTGTTCCACATGGGGCGGCCGATGGGCAGCGTGCCGGTCTCGGCGTCCTCCTGGGCGGTGACCACGTAGTCGGTGCAGCCGACGGTCACCTCGGTGGGACCGTAGTGGTTGACGACCGCCACGGACGGGTGGCGGCGGCGCCATTCGCGGATCTGGGTACCGCCGACGGCCTCGCCGCCGACCATGAGCTGTCCCGTCGGGGCGCAGCTCTCGTCGAATCCGTCCATGTACGCGAGGTGGCTCGGCGTGGCCTTCAGGAAGGCCAGTTCCTGGGCGCGCAGCGTGGCGGGCAGGTGTTCGTCCATGGGCGCGACGATCACGCGGCCGCCGCACGTCAGGGCGCCGTACAGCGCGGTCACACCGGCGTCGAAGGAGATGGACGCGTGCAGCAGGGTGGTCCCGTGGAGGTCGGGGTACGCCTCCGTGCATCGGGTCACGTAGTTGACGAGGTTCTGGTGTGTGATCAGCACGCCCTTGGGGCGCCCCGTCGAACCCGAGGTGTAGATGACGTACGCGGGGTGGGCCGGCAGCTGCGGTCCGCGCCGCTCGGACGCGGTCAGGGCGGCGCTGTCGAGGTCGTTCAGCGCGGCCGTGACGTGCGGCCCGTCGACGACGACGTGCTCCAGGCCCGCCACCTCCGGCAGGGACGCGGCAACCGTCTCGCTGGTGAGGACGAGGACGGGCCGCGCGTCTTCCAGCATGTAGGCGATGCGGTCGGCCGGGTACTCCGGGTCGACCGGCACGTACGCGCCGCCGGCCTTGAGGACCGCGAGGAGCGCCACCACCAGGTCAACGGAGCGTTCCATGGACACGGCGACCAGGGACTCCGGGCCCACGCCGCGGGAGATCAGCAGCCGGGCCAGCCGGTTCGCGCTCGCGTGCAGCTGCGCGTACGAGCGCTCCACGCCCTGGGAGGAGACGGCGGGGGCGTCGGGGGTCCGCGCCGCCTGCTCCTCCAGGAGCGCGGTCAGCGTGGTCGCGGGGACGGGCCGGTCCGTGTCGTTCCAGTCCTGGAGGACCTGTCGGCGCTCGGTCTCGTCGAGGATCTCGACGTGTCCGACGCGGTCCTCCGGGGCGGCCGTGGCGAGCCAGGTCAGGACGTTGTGGAGGCGATCCGTGTGCCGCTGGTTGTCGTCCTGCGAGTACAGCTCGGGGTTGGCGTCCGTGGCGATCTCGATGCGGCCGTCCGCGTACCTGTCGTAGACGCAGAACGCCACGTCGTTGAAGTGGCCGCTGCTCAGCGCGTGGGCGCGGACCTCGCAGTCGCCGAAGGAGAAGTCGTAGGCGTAGGGAACGACGTTGACGACCATGCTGGCGAGGTTCCCGCGGCCGATGAGCCTCAGGTCCCTGAGCATGTCCTCGTAGCGGTACTTCTGGTGGCGCAGGGCGCCGCGCACCTGGACGGATACCTGACGTACGAGCTCCTCGACGGTCATCGAGGAACGGACCGTCAGCCTGATCGGCAGCAGGTTGGTCGCCATGCCGGGGGTCTGGCGCTGCGCGCTGCCGAACCGGCCGAACACGGGGAGGGCGACGACGACGTCCTCGGCTCCCGTGGCCCGGTTCAGGTACACCGCGGCGGCCGCGATCGCCATGCCGGAGATGCTGGTGCGCAGGGAACGTGCCGTGGCGCGCAGGTCCGCGGCGTCCTCGGGGCGCACCGCGGCCGTGCCGCGGATCAGGTGGTGCGGGGTGCCGGAGGCGAGTTGACCGCTGAGGCTGACGGGGGTGGGCAGGTCGGCGAAGATCTCGCCCCAGTACGCGCGGTCCTTCGCCTGCTCCTCCGACGAGCGGTAGGCGCGGTCGGCGTCGAGCAGGTTCGAGAAGGGCGCGAGGGCGCCCTCGTCGTAGGCGTTGCCCTCGCTGAGGGCCGCGTAGATCTGTGCGATGCGGTTGTTGACCAGAGGTCCGGAGAAGCCGTCGCCGAGGATGTGGTGGCACCGCTGGTACCAGTACACGTGGTTCGGGCCGAGCCGGAGCATCGCCTGGGTGAACAGGGCGCCGGTGCGCATGTCGACCGGGCGGCGCATGTCCGTCCGCATCCACTCCTCGGCGCGGGCCCGCGGGTCGGGCTCGCCGCTGAGGTCGATCTTGTGGAAGGGCCAGTCGTCCGACACCTTGACGTGCTGCCGGATGGATTCGCCGTCGCCGACGAAGCGGGTGTGGACGGCCTCCGCTTCGCGCAGGGCGGAGCGCAGGGCCCGCTCGAAGAGATCGACGTCCAGTTCGCCGTTGATCTCCATGTATTCGCCGACGTTGTAAATGGGGTTGTCGGGGTGCAGATGTTGAGCAGTCCAGATTCCCAGCTGCGCAGCCATCAACTCGTGGAAGACGCCGTCCTGCTCAGACACACCAATACCCCTTAATTGATCTATTCAAAGAGTTCTGCGGGCGGCAGGCAGTCCACGTGCCGCCGTCCGGGCATTCCTGTGACACGCCGGAAGCCGGCGCGGCCCTGTATGCGGGCCGGCCGCTCCTGGACGCCGACGGTCACGAGAAGACGGGTTGCCGGGGAATCGGAAACCGGCACCCGGGAAGTTTCGAAAGGACTGACGGGGTCAGCCCTTGGCGTCAACTCCGGCTTCCATGGCGGAGATCAGGCTTGCCGGGCGCATGTCCGTCCAGGACTGCTCGACGAATTCGAGACACTCGGTACGTCCGGCCTCACCGAACACCTTGGTCCAGCCGGCGGGGATGTCGGCGAAGGTGGGCCAGAGCGAGTGCTGGCCCTCGTCGTTGACGAGAACGACGTACGTACCGTCGGCGTCTTCGAACGGGTTGCTCATCGGTTTCTCCTCTTGCCTGCGATCTTGAATCAGATCTTGAGTCAGATGTTGAGTGGGATCTTGTACGGGATCTGTGCGGGATTCTGTGCGGGATCTTGTGCGCGATTCATGGTGTGTTGGCGATCCGGCCATCCGAATCGCCCGCGTACCGGCTACGGCAGGGCAATGGCGCGAGGCGCATTCGCCAGCGGGCCGCACCGACACCGCGGTGGGGGGAGGCGCAGGGGTGCCGTACGGTCGCGCGAGACGGCGCACGGCAGCGGGTCAGCGCGCCGGTCTGCCCAGGTGGGGGCGTAGGCGGCCGACGACGTCGCCGACGAGCTCCTCGGCGTGCCGCGCCAGGTAGAAGTGGCCGCCGTCGAAGCTCCGCACGGTGAACGGACCGCTCGTCACGGCCGACCACGCCTCGATCGCCCGCGGGTCGAGGTGAGCGTCGTGGTCGCCGTAGTAGGCGAAGACCGGGGTGCTCAGGGCGCGGCTGCCGGGGCTCGTCCTGCCGTAGCGCTCCACCAGCCGGAAGTCCGAGCGGATGACGGGAAGGACCAGGTCACGGAGTTCCGGATCGTTGAAGGCGTGCGCTTCCGTGCCGCCCATGCCGATGACCGCGTCGATCAGTTCCCGGTCGTCGGCTTTGCCCAGGTTCCGCATGCGCTCGTGCCCGGGGCCCGCGCGTCCGGAGAGGAACAGCGCCACGGGTGCGGGGCCGTGGAACGGGGCGCGCCCCGCGTGCGGTCGCGCCTTCGCGCTCAGCCGCGCCGCGACCTCGTAGGCGACGGAGGCCCCCATGCTGTGCCCGAAGAACGCCACCGGCCTGTCGAGCAACGGCTGAACGGCGGCCGACACGTCGTCGGCCAGCTCCTCCATGGACTCCGCGAAGGGGTCCACGAAGCGGTCTTCCCTGCCGGGGTAACGGACCGCCAGCACTTCGATGTCGGAAGGGACGAGACGGGACCAGCCACGAAAGTAGCTCGCGGTGCCGCCGGCATGGGGAAAGCAAATGAGGCGGGCCCGCGGGCTTCCGTCCCACTTGGTGATCCGCCGGAACCAGCGGGCGGCCGGGGCGTCGATATCGCTAAGCATGTGCCACGGTTTCTTCAATAAGCCTGGGAAGTACGGGAAGTACCGGGACAGCCACTGCTCGTTCGGCCGTCCCGATGTGACGCCTCGCTCAACGGGACACAGCCCATTGCGCGGCGACTCCCTTTCCGGCAGCTGCCGCCGCCGTACACGCCGAATCGCTGAAACCCATCACGTCTTCCCCCGTTTGCCCGTTTTCGCGGTCTCGACACCTGGCGCCGACCGCGTGCAGATCCTGCCCGCCGACCAGCGCCGATCCAAGCCCCTGTGACATTACTCACCGATGTTGCCCGGCAACATCGGAGTGTCTGCGTCCAGTTGACGTACGTCATCCGTCGCGTGCCCACGACACTGCCACGAAGACCCGATCTGGACAAAATTCATTGGGTGTCGCGTCCAGTCGTAACGGACAGGTCGTCAGTTCCCTGTCGGACAAGGGTGAACGCCCTCCTCAAGGCCCTCGCGGCGGCATACTCGGTGCGGTACGGAACGGCCTCCCGAACACCCTCCCGACGGCATAGACCGGTGAGGTAACGTTTGACCGTCTTCGGCTGCGAGTAGTTCAGGGGGATCGGGCACAGGCCCGACATTCGTAGCCGTTCCACGGGGCGTCAAGCTGCTTTCCGCCAGCCAGATTTCGATGCGCCGTTCCCCCCTCCCCTTCGGCGTCCGGCCCCACAGGAGAGAGCGATGACGATCACTGGAGCACCGCAGCGGCTGATACCTCGTTGGGTGCCGCCGGCCAGTGCCCGCCCCGGACACGCGGAGCTGTCCCGGACGATCCCCGTGCGCCTTGCCGCTCGCGTCCGTCTCCTGGCCCGCCGTTCCGCCGCGCCCTGGGAGGCGGCGGCGCTCGCCGCGCACACCGCGGTGCTCGGCGCGCTGAGCGGCGAACAGGCCTTCGTGACGGGGTACATCCCCCCGGCGCCCGCTTCCGGTGCCGCACCCGCAGCGGTCAGGGCGTGCACGCTCACCCTGGACGACGGAAGCTGGCGGACGCTCCTGACGACGGCCGCACGCGCCGCCGGGACCGCCGTCGACGGCGCCTTCGAGACCGTCCTCGACCTCGGCCCCGGCCAGCCGCACCACAGCTCCGACGCCGTCCTGACCGTCGCCCTGCGGACCGGCGCGGAAGGGCCGACGCTGCGGCTGCGCTACCGCACCGACGTCCTGGACACCGAGGCGGCCGAGCGCATCGCGGGCTACTACGTGACGGCCTGGGAGCAGCTGGCCGCCGCGCCCGACGCGCCGTGCCGCAGCCGTGGTCTGCTCTCCGACGACGAGGTCCGCCGACAGCTCCACGACATGGCCGGGCCCGCGCGCGAGCTGCCCGACCGCCGCTTCCACGAGCTGTTCGAGGAGCAGGCGGCGCTGCGGCCCGACGAGATCGCAGCCGTGCACGGGAGCGAGAGCCACACCTACGGCGAGCTCAACGCCAAGGCCAACCGCATCGCGCACGCGCTGCTCGCCAGGGACCTGGGTCCTGAGGCGGTCGTGGCCGTCGTGACAGGGCGTCACCTCGACTGGCAGGCAGCGGTGATCGGCATCTTCAAGGCCGGAGCCGCCTACCTGCCCGTCGAGCCGGGCCTCCCGGCCGAGCGCATGGCCAGGATGCTGGAGCGCAGCGGCTGTCGCCTCGCCCTGACCGAGGAGGGCGGCTCCGGGCAGCTCGTGCAGGCCGCGCCTGCGGACCTGGACGTGCTGACCGTCGCGGCCGCCCTCGCTGAAGACCGCTCCGAGCACAACCCCGGGATCCAGGTCGCCCCCGGCCAACTGGCTTATCTGTACTTCACCTCGGGCTCCACCGGCGAGCCCAAAGGCGCCATGTGCGAGCACGAGGGATTCGTCAACCACCTGTACGCGAAGATCGACGACCTGGGCATCGACGAGGGGCAGGTCGTCGCGCAGACCGCGCCGCAGTCCTTCGACATCTCCCTGTGGCAGCTCGTGGCCGCGCTCGTGGTCGGCGGACGCACCCTGATCGTCGAGCAGGACGCGATCCTCGACGTCGACCGCTTCCTGGAGACGGTGGAGCGGGGCGGGGTCACCGTGCTCCAGATCGTGCCGTCGTATCTGGAGGTGCTGCTGTCCCGACTTGAGGACGCGCCCGGGCGCCTCTCCCGGCTGCGCTGTGTGTCGGTCACGGGTGAGGCCCTCAAGAAGGAGCTGACCGTACGCTGGTTCGCGCGGTTCCCCGACATCGCCCTGGTGAACGCCTACGGGCTCACCGAGACGTCGGACGACACCAACCACGCGGTGCTGACCGCGGTGCCGGAGCGGGACTCCGTACCGCTCGGCCCGCCGGTGCGCAACGTGACGGTCTACGTAGTCGACGACGAGCTGCGCCCGGTCCCCCTCGGCGCGCCCGGTGAGATCGTCTTCTCCGGGGTGTGCGTGGGCCGCGGATACGTCAACGATCCCGTGCGTACGGAGCAGGCCTTCGGCATGGACCCGCACCGTCCGGGCCAGCGCCTTTACCGCTCGGGCGACTTCGGGCGCTGGCTGCCGGACGGCTCGCTCGAGTTCCTCGGACGGCGTGACGCGCAGATCAAGATCCGGGGATTCCGCATCGAGATCGGCGAGATCGAGAACCAGCTGCTGCGGCTGCCCGGGGTCCGGGACGGCGCGGTCGTGGTCGTCGACAACACCGACGGGGACCGTGAGCTGGTCGGTTTCCAGACCGGCTCCGAACGGCCCTCCGAAGCGCTGCTGGACGGCCTGGCGCAGAGCCTGCCGGTGTACATGGTGCCGCGCAGGGTCGTCCGTCTGGACGCGCTGCCGCTGACGTCGAACGGCAAGACCGACAAGCGGGCCCTCCGGGAGCTCGCCCAGGAGCTCCTCGCAGGCGCCGCGCAGGAGGCGCAGGACGCGCCGCGGACCGATGAGGAACGCCGGATGGCCGAGGCGTGGGCCGAGGTGCTGCGGGTGCCCGTCGAGCGGATCGGCCGCGAGAGCGACTTCTTCGCCCTGGGCGGGACCTCGCTGTCGGCGATCCGTCTGGTCGTGAAGGCGGAGCGCGCCTTCACGCTGCGGGACGTGCGCGAGCACCCCACGCTCACCGGCCTCGCCGCCCTGCTGGGCACGGCGGACGACCGGTCCGCCACGGCGGCCGCCCCTGCGTCTGAAGCCAGTTCGCCGTCAGCAGCCCCCGCCGACCACCGAGACGAAGGATCCGAGCACACCATGGCACCGACGCAGAGCCCCGCCGCGGACGCGCCGCTCGACGTGGTCAGGACCGAGGGGCGGCCCGCCGTGCTGGACCTCGGCCCCGACGCTCCGTCCGACGCCGTCGCCTGGGCCGCCGAACACCGTGCACGGCTGCACGCGACCGTCGCGCTCCACGGCGCCCTGCTGGTCCGCGGCCTGGGCCTGCGGGACGCGGAGACGGTCGGACGGGTGAGCCGGGAGCTGCTGCACGAGGTGATGACCGAGCGGGAGGGCTTCGCGGCGCGGAGCGTCCTCGCGGACGGTGTGTACTCGTCCTCGGAGTGGCCCGCCGAGCAGCCGATGTGCATGCACCACGAGTTGAGCTACGCCCGCGAGGTGCCGGGCACCCTGGTGTTCGCCTGTCTGACGGCGCCGTCCTCCGGCGGCGTGACGGCCGTGGCGGACTCCCAGGAGGTGCTGGAAGCGCTTCCCGCCGGCCTCGTGGAGCGGTTCGAGAGCGAGGGGTGGCTGCTCGACCGCAACTACACCGACCTCACGGGCATCGGTCTCGCGGCGGCGTTCGGCACCGGGGACCGTGCGGCCGTGGACGCGTACTGCGCGGCCCGCGGCATCGAGACCCGCTGGGCAGGCGACGGCGGCCTGCGCACCCGCCAGCGCTCCGCGGCCCTGCTGCGCCACCCGGTGTCGGGCCGCCGGGCCTGGTTCAACCAGGTCTCGTTCCTCAGCGAGTGGACGCTCGACGCGGCGATCCGCGAGTACCTGAAGTTCGAGTTCGGCGACGACGGCCTGCCCTTCAACACCCGCTACGGCAGCGGCGCGGCCATCGACGAGGCCACCGTGCTCGCCATCAACGAGGTCTACGAGAAGCACACGCTGCGTGAGCCGTGGCGGGCCGGGGACCTCATGATCGTCGACAACCTGCGGATGGCCCACAGCCGGGAGCCGTACGAGGGGAGCCGTCAGGTCGCGGTCGTCCTCGGTGACCCCGTGGCGCTTCCGGCCTTCCCCGGCCCCGCGCAGCCCTGACACCGGGGCGCTTCCGGGCTGCCGCGCGCCCCGGCCTCCGATCCCGGGCGCTTCCGGCTTCCGAACCGGCGCGGCCCTGCTTCCAGGATGCATGCCTTATCGCGACGGCGTGCGCCCCTGCCCCACGGAACACCGAACAGTTCATGAATCCCTCACGGTTGGAGTCAGCCTTGTCCCACGAGCCCGTCGTGCCGTCATTCGCCGTGATCACCGGCGAGCAGGTCGCCCAGGTGCTCACCGGCGGCGAGACGCAGGTGGTGGATCTGGTCGAGGAGGTCTACCGGCTGCACGGCCGGAACTCCACGGTCAATCCCCCGTCGTACTTCCTGCGGTTCCCGGACCGGCCCAAGTCGCGGATCATCGCCCTGCCCGCGTCCGTGGGCGGCGAGCAGCCGACGGACGGCCTGAAGTGGATCTCCAGCTTCCCCGACAACGTCGCGTCCGGCATCCCCCGCGCGTCCGCGGTCCTCATCCTCAACGACCACGACACCGGCTACCCGTTCGCGTGCCTGGAGAGCTCGATCATCAGCGCCTCCAGGACCGCGGCTTCGGCGGTCCTCGCGGCCGGCCGGCTCAGCCCCGGTGAGCGGCCGCGCCGCATCGGCTTCATCGGCACCGGGCTCATCGCCCGCTACATCCACCACTACTTCGAGGCCACCGGATGGACCTTCGACGAGGTGGGCGTGCACGACCTGTCCGACGACCACGCGGCGGCGTTCGCGCAGTACCTGAACGGCCGTCCGGGCGGTGCCCGCGTCACCGTCGGCCGTACCGCCGAGGACGTGATCCGGGACAGCGACCTGGTGGTCTTCGCCACCGTCGCGGCGACCCCGCACGTCCACGAGCCCGCGTGGTTCGCGCACAACCCGCTGGTGCTCAACGTGTCGCTGCGGGACGTGGCCCCGGAAGTGGTCCTGGCGTCGGCGAACTTCGTCGACGACGTGGAGCACTGCCTGAAGGCCGACACCTCCGTCCACCTCACCGAACAGCGTACGGGCAACCGGGACTTCATCGACGGCACCCTGTACGACGTCCTGGAGGGCCGGGCCCAGGTCCCGACGGACCGGCCGGTGATCTTCTCCCCGTTCGGCCTCGGCGTCCTCGACATCGCTCTCGGCCGGCATGTCCACGACCGACTGCGGGAGGCGGGCCGACTCGGCGTCGTGGAGGGCTTCTTCCATGAGCTCGACCGCTACGGACGTACCGGCGCCTAGTCGGCGCCCGAACGAAAGGGGTGATGAAGTGCCGGTTGTCTCAGCCCCCTACGAGATCAACGCGGATGACGTGTTCGTGAATCTCGCAGCGGTCTTCGGGGTGCCGCTCCACCTCAAGTGCGAGGGCTTCAACCCCGCGGGCTCCATCAAGCTCAAGGCCGCGCTCGAAATGGTGCGCGCGGCCGAGCGGGACGGTGTTCTCACCCCTGGGTCCGTGATCGTCGAGTCGTCCTCGGGCAACCTCGGCATCGCGCTGAGCATGATCGCGGCGCACCGGGGGTACGGCTTCGTCTGCGTCACGGACTCCCGGTGCAACCGGGCGAGCCGCCGCCTGATGGAGTCGTTCGGTGCCGAGGTGCGCGTGGTCACGCAGGCCGACGAGAGCCGCGGCCTGCTCGGCGCGCGGCTCGACCTGGTGCAGCGGATGTGCGAGGAGGACGCGCGGTACGTCTGGCTGAACCAGTACGCGAACCCGAACAACTGGCGGGCGCACTACCGCAGTACGGCGCCCGCCATCGCGGCCGAGTTCCCGGAGCTCGACGTCCTCTTCGTGGGGGCGGGCACCGGCGGCACGCTGATGGGCTGCGCCCGCTACTTCCGCGAGCGGAGCAGGCCGGTGACGATCGTGGCCGTCGACAGCGTCGGCTCGGTGACCTTCGGCGGTCCCGCGCTGCCCCGGATGATTCCAGGCCTCGGCGCGGGGGTGCGGCCTCCGCTGCTCGACGCGAGCCTGGTGGACGACGTGGTGATGGTGCCCGAGCGGGACACCGTCGACAGTTGTCACGCGATGGCGCGGCAGGGCTTCCTGTTCGGCGGTTCGACGGGCACGGTGGTCAGCGGCGCGCTGCGCTGGCTCGCCGCGCGCGGGGACGCGTCCGCCCTCACCGCGGTGGCGCTCGCCCCCGACCAGGGCGAGCGCTATCTCGACTCCGTGTACGACCCGGCGTGGGTGGAACGGCACTTCGGTTCGCCCCAGAGCTGGGGCGAACCGGTCGAGCAGCCCGTACGGCCGCAGGAGCTGGCGCGGGATTCCTGAGCCCGGGCGGTCAGGGCCCGAGCCCGCACGTTCAGGACGGGAGGGGGGCCTTCGGCGGGGCCGGCTCCTCCTCCGCCCGGGGCGCGAACGCGGACGGCGTCATGGCGCCCCAGGCGAGGACGACGACCACGGCCATGGCCCCGAACCCCACCCAGAACGGCGCGACGATGCCGAACGTCTTGGCGACGACACCGCCGATCAGCGAGCCGAGGGCCAATCCGCCCATGCTGAACAGCAGATGGACGCTGTTGACCCGGCCGAGCAGTCCGGCCGGTGTGGCCCGCTGCCGGTAGGTGTCCGCGACGACTCCCCAGACGGTCGCGTGGGCGCCGAAGACGACCAGAGTGACGGCCGCCACCCAAGGAGACCGCGTCACCGCGAACACGAGGTGGGAGCACGTCTCGACGAGCAGCCCCGCGCGCAGCAGGGGGGCGGCGCCGAACCGGGCGTCGAGACGCGCGGCCGACAACGTGCCGACCACGCCGCCGATGGCCGTGGCCGACAGCAGGAATCCGTAGCCGACCTCGGTCAGACCGAGACGTTCCCGTGCGTACAGCACGTACGCCGCGAAGGCGCCACCGAAGGTGATGTTCATGAGACCGACGACGAGGGCGAGCAGCCGCAGCGCGCGGTGGTTCCACAGCCAGCGGAAGCCTTCGCCGATGTCGCGCCGTATGGAGGACCGGTCCGGGCCTGGGGCCGCGGTCCGTCGCTCGTCGTCGGTGCGCGGGCGGATGGAGAAGACGAGTCCGGCCGCGAGGAGGAAGGTGGCGGCGTCCACGCCGAACGGGAGCGCGGCCGCCGCGGCGAAGAGCCATCCCCCCAAGGGCGGCCCGGCGAACTGGCTGCACAGCATCCGGGCTCCCGAGAGCCAGGCGTTGGCCTTGGCGAGGTCCTCCGGGGGCACCACGCTCGGCACGAGGGCCTGGCTGGCGTTGTCCGCGAGCGTCGAGCCGAGGCCCATCAGGAAGACCGCGCCGTAGACGGCGGGGACGCTCAGCAGGTCGCCCCAGGCGAGGAGGGCCAGCGCCCCGATCACGACGCCCCGTACCGCGTCGACGACGGCCACCACGATCCGGCGGTCCACGCGATCGACAAGGGCGCCGCTGAGGAGGGAGAAGAGCAGCCAGGGAAGTTGCTGGGCGAAGACGGCACCGGCGATGAGCGCGGGGTCGTCGGTGAGGGTCGCCATCAGGAGCGGGCCCGCGGCCAGGGTGACCCCGTCTCCCAGGGCTGAAGTTCCGGAGGCCAACCAGAGTTTGGCGTAGTCACGCTTCTGTGGCGTCATGAGGCACAGACCTTAGCAAACATGATCATTTCAGATCAAAAGTGTGCTCACTGCTCCGGAGCGGCCTCCGGAGGCATGCGGGATCATGAGCCCATGACCGACGACCACGCACGCGTCCGGGAGTTCTTCGCGGCACGCGCCGCCGACTGGGACAGCCGCTTCCCCGACGACGGCCCCGCCTACCGCGCTGCCGTGGCCGAGCTCAGGCTGCGGCCGGGCGCCCGGGTCCTGGACGCCGGCTGCGGCACGGGCCGCGCCCTGCCGGCGCTCAGGGACGTGGTGGGGCCCTCCGGGACGGTCCTGGGGGTGGATCTCACTCCGGCCATGCTGGAAGCCGCCGTGCGGGCGGGCAGGCAGTCCCACGGGCGGCTCCTGCTCGCGGACGTGACGCGGCTGCCCGTGCGCGCGCGGACGCTCGACGCCGTGTTCGGCGCGGGCCTCATCGCGCACCTGCCCGACCCTGCCGAGAACCTGCGGGAGCTGGCCCGGGTGGTGCGCCCGGAGGGCCTGCTCGCGCTGTTCCACCCCATCGGGCGCGCGGCCCTCGCGGCCCGCCAGGGCCGTCAGATCACCCCGGACGACCTGCGCGCCGAGGACAACCTCCGTCCGCTCCTCGCCGGTTCGGGCTGGCGGATGACGTCGTACGTCGACGAAGACGCCCGCTTCCTCGCCCTGGCCGTACGACAACGCCCTTAAAGGGCTCGCGAGAGCGTCGCTCAGGAGCGTCCCGCGAGCACCGCGGCAAAGGCGGGCGGGTTGTCCAGCATGACGTTGTGCCCGGCGTCCGGCACGGTGACGACCCGCACGCCGGACGCCTCCAGACCGTCACCGCCCGGGACGTCACCGCTCAGGGCGCCCTGCACATAGACGCGCTCTACGGAGAGCTCCATCAGCATCGCGCGCATCGTGGGCTGCGTCCCGCGCACGAGCCCGGTGGCACTGCGGTGCAGGGCACGCGGATCGGCGAGGCGCATGGTCGCGGCCCACCCCGGGCCGACCTTCTCCAGTACGCGCGCGTGGCCTTCGGCGACGAAAGCGTCCTCTTCGTAGTCCGCGATTCCGCTGCTGCCCGCGGTCTTCGGCGGGTACGGGTCGAGGTTGGCCTCCGTGAGGACGAGGCGCGCCACCAGGTCGGCCCTGCGGTGGGCCAGCACGATGGCCACGGCCCCGCCCATGCTGTGCGCGACGATCTCCGCGTCACGCACGTCCGCCGCGTCGAGGGCCGCAGCGAGCGCGTCCGCGTGGTCCTCCAGGGTGTAGCCGAAGCTGCTGGGGCGGTCGCTCAGCCCGTGCCCGGGCAGGTCGACGAACAGCGATCTGCGTCCCGCCAGTTCGGGCCTGGCGGCGATGTGCGCGTGGTAGGGCGCCGATGCCGCACCGAGGCCGTGCACGTACACGCGCGCGGGCCCTTCGCCCTCGAACTCGGTCCACCGGATCAGGCTGCCCTCCGCGTCGAACCGCGCGTTCCCGATCGTCATGTTCCGCTCCCCCTTGAATGCCGTTTGAGTGCCGTGACCCGTTGGGTACCGCGTCGATCCGCTGAGCGCTGCATTCCGCTTCTTGCGTCCTGCGCTCCACGCCCTGCGTTCCGTGTTCGTGTTCCGGCACACAATACATCGGCATCGAAGTACTACGATATCGATGTACTCCGTGAGTGCGGCAGAATGCGGGCATGCTGGAGCTCTCCATCCTCGGATTCCTGTACGACTGCCCACTGCACGGCTACGAATTGCGCAAGCGCATCACCGCCCTGACGGGGCACGTCCGCCCGGTCGCGGAGAGCACGCTGTACCCGGCCATCAAACGGCTCGAGAAGGCGGGGCTGCTGGCCCGCGAGACCCAACCCGGCGCCGTGGCCGCGCCGCGCCACGTGCTGAGCCTCACCGCGGACGGCAGGAGCGAGCTGCGCCGCCGTCTGGCCGAGCCGGAGCGGGCGGACATCACCGACGAGAACCGCTGGTTCACGGTGCTCGCCTTCCTGCGGCACCTGGAGGACGCGGACGCCCAGGCCGCGGTGTTGCGGCGGCGCCTCACCTTCCTCCAGGAACCGGCCAGCTTCTTCTACGACGGCGACCGGCCGCTGCGCGCGGAGGAACTGGACGACCCGTTCCGGCAGGGCATCCTCACCATCGCGCGGGCCACGAGCCGCGCCGAGCTCAGCTGGCTGCGCAAGACCCTCGCGTCACTCGGCTGAGCCCGCCGCGGACGCCTCCGCGTGCCGCACCGGACAGCCACGCACACCGGGCGCCGGACGAGTGCCGAGCTCACCGAGCCGGTAACCGTCCGGGTAGCCCTTGACCTCCCAGTTCTGCCGCGCGTAGTGCGGGGCCGTGCGCGGTGGCAGCAGGCGGACCGCGCGGCCGCGCAGCCGCACCGCGCGCCGGGTCAGCGCGCGCGTCGGCGCGGAAGGCCGCTCGTAGCGGAAGGCCCGCAGGAGCGGCTCGTCGAGCAGCGCCAGGGTCGCCCTGCGCAGGACGGGCGCCAGCGGGCGCGGATACCAGGAGATCATCAGCTCCAGGGTCGCGTCGGAGACGCTGCGCGCCCCCTCGTCCCATCCGAAGTGGGCCTCTTCATAGGCATCGAGGCACTGTGCGAACTCTTCGTAGGTACCGGGGATCTCCTTGATGCCCATGTGCTGGCCCAGAGTGCGGTAGTACACCGCTGTCGCGGCCGTCTCGTGCCGCGAAAGCCTGCGCCATCCGTAGGCGTCGATCCAGCGCTTGGGCATCACGACGAACGTGCACAGCACGTAGCGCATGTCGTCATTACTGATGTCGTAACTGCGGTGCATCTGGTTGATGCGGCGGATCGCGGTGTGCCCCTCGTCGCTGTCGAAGCCGTGCTCGACGACCGCGTC
Source organism: Streptomyces sp. NRRL B-1347 (assembly GCF_000720325.1). Lineage (GTDB taxonomy): Bacteria > Actinomycetota > Actinomycetes > Streptomycetales > Streptomycetaceae > Streptomyces. The sequence goes on along the minus strand of NZ_JOJM01000044.1, from coordinate 51,113 downwards.
GAGGAGCAGCGCCGTGTCGTCGTACCGCTTCTGCGTACGGGTGTTGAACTCCGCCGTCTCGGCCAGGAGGGCGCCGATGCTCGGCACCGCGTAGGTCCGGTACAGCGCGAGCTCCAGAGCGCGCGTGTAGTCCCAGGGGAACTCGTAGGTCGCGGACAGTCGGTAGATCTCCAGGAAGTCCTTCTCCGGATCGAGGCACCGGATCTGCTGGAGTCGCTCGTAGCGCTTCACCGCACGGGTCCCCTTCTGCCGCCGAGCCTTCAACTTTACTTTGGAGTACGAAGGATGAGCACCTAGTGGTAGGCCCGCACGGGGGAAGGTGACCTGAATGATCGACTGGATTCGCAAGCTCTGGAGGGTGGACACCGCGTCGGCCGACGACAAGCGCGCCCACAACCTCTTCGAAGCGGCCGCCGTCTACGTGGCGGCCTGTGCCGAGGACGACCAGGAGCAGATCGACGAGGCCGCCGGCTGGGTCTCGCCTGAAGCGCTGTCCTTCGGAGTGAGCGAATTGGCCTGTCGGGCGGTCATCGCCCTCGCTCGGGAGCACGACGAGTCCCCGGACTCCGTGGCGCGTACGCTCCTCGGTCTGCCCGCCCCGTGACGTCGGTGTGGGTGGGGTCGGCGCAGACGAGCGCCACGCTGGGCGGAACGCCTGTCTCGGCGGCGTGGGCGAGCCGTTCACGGACCTCGCGCGGCGTGCGGGGGCGGTAGCCCGGACCGTATCCGCAGCAGTCCTGGTGGAAGCGCACGCCCGCCCTCAGGACCGCGGACAGGGCCCGCCAGGCGGCGATGTCCCTGCGCTTGGGCACGGCGAGCGCGGAGCCCGCGTCGAGCAGCGGGTCGCCGCAGCGCGGACAGACATCGTGACGCACACGCGCGTAGTCGGCCGGTTTCTTGTACGACACGCGGCACGCGAGGCACACGAAGTGCGAACTGACCCGGGACATGACAAGCACCGTAGCGGGCTCCTGTACCGGCAGACGAGCGGATTTTCCTGGTCACCGCCCCCTCGACGACGCCTGGGGCCAGTGGTTATGGTGCGCCGCCGGAGAAACAAGTGGGCAGTGATGGGGAGGCCTGCATGGCCGGAACGGACGACGCCGTCGCCGCCGATGACGACGCCCTGTACGTACTGACGGCGGTGCTGCTGACGCCCGCGAAGTTCCCCAGCGTGCTCGGCGACGACTACCCGGAGGCCTGTGCGGCCCTCGGCCTGCCGCCGGTGGCCGCCGGATACGGCTTGGTGCTCGGCCAGGACGGCGCCGGCGCGCGCTGGACGGTCGTGACCGACGACGTCTCGCTCGTCGCCGTCGCGATCGCGGCGTGGGACTGCGGCATGGAGTACGACCTGTCGCCGGGCGAGCGCACCGTGGTCGAGGCGCTGCCGGGCTGGCCGCTCGCGGTGGCCGTTGCCGCGCCGGGCGTGCCCGCGCCGCACGACCCGGAGCCCGAACCCGGCCGGCCCCACCGCGCGCCCCTGGCGCCACCGGAGGCGGACGCGTGGGGGCCCGCGCAGCGGCGCCTCGGTGCCGACGAGATCGCCCTGCAGTGGGCCGCCTGGCGCGAGCAGATCGACGACACCGACTTCACGACGGGCACCGGGTCCGGGGGCGAGCAACCGCGGGACGACTTCCCAGCGGTGGCCGCCGAGGCCGCGCACGCGGAGCCGTTGACGGGCGTACGGCGCGTCCTGGCCGAAGTGCGTGCCTACGTGGAGACGCCTCCTCCCCTCGGCCGGGTCCGGTCGTCGTTCGCCTCCGGGGAGGCCCGTACCCTGCGTGCCGACGGTCCCGGCTGGTCCATGGTCGCCAGGACCGACGACATCGCGTTCGTGCTGCTCGACGAGGAGCCGGGCGAGGTGCTTCCGGTGGGGCGCGGCCCCGAACTCCCCGGCCTCCTCGCAGCGCTCGACAGGATGGCGGTACGCCCCTCCTAGGGAGGTGATCCTCCCTAGGAGGGTGTTCCTCCCGGGGTGGGGCGGCGGGCGGCGGCTCTCAGGGGGATCTGGTCTGCGGCTCCTCCCTGGCAGGGCGGTTCAGCGTCTTCCGGTGTCCAGGAGGAGCGCGGCGGTCGCCGTGTCGCCGTCCTCGTGGCGTCGCAGAGCCTCCAGTTCGCCCATCCAGGCGTCCTCCCAAGAAGCCGCCTGGCCACCGGCGTTCACCAACGTGAGGGCCATGAGGCCCGATACCGGGGTGCCGCGTTCTCGCAGGAGCCGGGCGGCGTTGAGTAGTGCGCTCCTGGCACGCGGGGCGTCGACGTCCAGATACGGCTCGCCGCTGAGGGCGAGCCGCTCAGGGCGTTCCTCGACCAGACTGAGCAGTCCTTCCCAGCGTTCCCGGTCGCACCGGCCGTGCCGCAGCGCGGCCAGGCAGGTGTCCCACAGGAGTCGGGCCGCCCCGCGTCGCAGTCCGACCGCGCACAGAGCCGCTGCGAGTTCGTCAATGACGGGCAGGGTCTCCACGGTCGCGTGCTGGGCCCGCGACAAGGCGTCGGCGATGCCCGCAAGACGGCGCACGGCGTCCTCCCTCACCTGCCGGTCGGCCGCAATCCCCCGCTGTCGCAGCTCCTGGAAGGCGTCAGCGAGGACGCGGAGGCCGGACGGGCCGAGGGGAAGCCAGATCAGCTCCCGTGCCGCCGCGTTCCACTGGCGTCGGCTGCGCGCCGGGTCAACGGCCACAGCGACCAACGCCCGCAGGACGTCGTCGCTGTCCGGCGCACACCAGGCCGGCAGGGCCCTGCACACGGCGACGGCGGTCTCATCGTCTGTTTCCTTCAAGAGGCGGGTCAGGAACGTGCGGTAGGCCTGGGTCATGGAGTCCCTGACGGGCCCCACGCGCGTGTGGACGATCGCCTCGCGCACGGCGGGTTCGGTGGCACCCCGCAGCAGCCGATCGGCGATTCCGGGGCGGTCGATCGTGGCCACGAGGGCGAGCGCCAGGACGGCACGCACGTCACGGTGTTGCCGTGGCGCGTCCCAGGCGGACACCAGCGCGTCATGGGCCGCCTCCCCGGGCAGTTCGGCCAGTGCGCGAGCGGCTTCCTTGCGGGAGCCCACCGGGGTGTCCGCAGCGCACGCGACCGGCGCGAGCAGCATGAGGGCGTCCCGCTCGGGCAGGGCCTTCAGGAGGCTCCGCAGGGCACCCATGGCCGCGCGCCCGCGGACGCCGCCCGTCGCGGCATGGCGCAGCAGGGTGTCGAGGACGGGCTCGCTTCCGGGCGTCGCGGCGCCGTACACCGTGTGCTGATCGCCCAGGAGCGGTTCCATGGCCGACCCCAGCGCTCCGAGTGCGGCAGCCGCGACCGGTTGGGGTGCCGTGTCGGCGAGCGCGGTGAGCAGACTCGGGTCACGCAGGTGGGCGGCCGCGTCGGCGCGGGCGCGCAACGGGGCGTGCGGATCTTGGGCGACCTCGGCGTGGTGTGCCTCCCAGGCGTGGCGCTGTGCGGGCAGCCAGCGGCCTACGACGCCCGCGCGCAGCCGGGGAGTCCAGGCGGCGGCGCGGGGCCGCACACGGCCGGTCAGACCTTCGGGAGCGGCTGCGAGGAGATCGCTCAGGAGGTCGGTGCGGCGGGCGGCGAGGACGTCCAGGACGCGCGGCAGTGTCGCGAACGAGGCGTCGATGCCGACCAGTTCGGCGCAGCGCTGTTCCCGTAGCGGCCCCGGGGCCACCCAGGTGGCCGCCGCGCGCGCCGCGAGCTGCGGGTCGTCGTCCTCCAGCGCGGTCTGGCGCACCAGGGCGTCGAGGTCGGGCAGGGCGTCCAGGTGGGGTGCCAGGAGCGCGGCGAGGTGGACGCGCAGGTCGGCACGCGCGCGTGTCTCTGGCGGCGTGGCGTTCCAGATGGCTTGCGCGGTCGCTCTGTCGACGCGCAGGGGGCGGGGCGACCGCGTGAGGCGCGGGTCGCTGACGACGTGGCCCAGCAACTCCGCGGCGTAGGCGGCGCGGCGCACGCCCCCTCTCGACGCCGCGCTGTGGACGGCCCGGCGCAGCAACGTGTCGGCCGCGGCCAACGTTCCGGCGGTCGAGTCGCGGGACTGCACGGTCGTCACCGCGGCGTCGCGCAGTACGCGGTCCGGGAGAGCCGCCAGGAGCCGCCCGGGGGCACCGGACAACTGCTCCAGAGCAGCACGGCGCACCTCGTCCTGGTCGTGCCATGCCCGCTCGCAGTCACCGACGACGCGGGCGAACTCATCCGGATCGCCTTCGAGTTCGGCGCAGGCGAGGAGCGCGGGCCAGGCCAGGGCACGCAGGTGTGCGCGATGGCCTTCGGCGAGGGCACGGAGCAACGGTTCGCCTTGCGCGAGCGGCAGCGCGGGGGCGAGGCGGCACACCATCCAGTCCCGGCGCGACCAGCGCTCCACCCACGGGCCCACCAGGCGCGCGGTCGGCCGCGGCCAGGGCCGCGAGCGTGGGCAGCGGGACGCCACGGACAGCGCGCGACCGCGCTGTCCGTTCACTGACCAGCCGGTCCCGCTCCGGCGCGGGCAGCAGCGCCAACAGGCCGTCCGGGGCTACCTCCACGCGACGGGAACGGCCGGTGCCGACACGGGTCGGCGGGCAGCGTCGCGCGAGATCCACCAGATCCTCGGGCGGGAGAGCGCGCAGGGCGCGACGCACGGAGGGCGGCAAGGGCCCGGGCGGCAGGGAGAGTTCGCGCGGCGATCCGTCCTCCCCGGGGGGCGCATCGCGCAGGATCTCCAGCACGCGGTCGGGCCACCGCAGCAGGTGGCGGGCCGCAGGCCCGGACACCAGGTCGGGGGTTTGGTCGAGCAGGAGCAGTGCGGCGTCCCGGTCGCGCCGCGCGGCGAGGCTCGCCACCGCGCGGTGACCGCCCGTGGCGCAACGACGGTGACGCGATGTGCCCTGGGAACGGGAGACGAGCAGCCCCGCGACCGCCCGTGGCGCTGTGCGGGCCAGCGTGTGCAGCACGCCAGAGGGCGGATCGAGCCGAGGCAGCCAGTCCGCGACGGTTTCGGCGGGACATGCGGGCAGGAGCAGGGCGGCGTCCCGCGCGCCGTACTGCTGGTGCACGGCGGGCAGGAGACGCGCCGCGAGGGCGGAGCGGCGGCTGTGCCGCAAGACGCGGTACGTCTCGTGCCGAGCCGCGCCCACGGGGCTCAGCGCGAGCTGCTCCAGGGCCTCGTCGGCGATGGGCAGCCGGATGGCCGCCGCCAGGGCGCGGCGGCGCAACAGCGGGTCGGTCAGGGCGTCGGCGACGGTGGTGAGGTCGCGACGGGCGACGGCGAGGAAGAGCGCGGCGTGCCGCTCGTCCGGCGTACCGGCATCGAGGGCGTGGTGCAGGGAGTCGTATGCGGCCGGGGCGAGGGTGCGGGCGTAGCGCGCGAGCGCGCTGGTGCGTGCCGGGAAGGGCAGCGGGTCGAAGTGGTACCTCAGCCAGGCCGGCGTCAGAGGTGCCGGGGCGCTCTCGGGTGTGGTCTGGTTCTTGACGTGGCGCGTCTGTGACGACGCTTCGTGTGCGGCCATCAGCGATCACCGTGGGATCGCTGGGCCTCCTTTCCGGAAGTCATGGGCGCCATGGTGCGGGGCCGTGCCCGGCTGACGCAACGGGTTTTCGATCTCGGCGAGTTTTCTCCCTGCTGGGCTTTGTCTTCTCTGAGCCTTGGTGTCTCTGCGCCTTGACGTCATGGATCGTGGCGCCTCTGAACCTTGGCGTCTCTGGACCTGCCGTCACCTGCTGTCTCTGGACCTTGGCGCCTCTGAGCCTTGTAGTTTCCGAGCCCCCTCCCCCTCTCCTCCGCTGCCGCCTCCGCTCTGGACCTTGCCGTCCCTGGCCCTTCTCCTCGCGGACCTTGTTGCCCCTGAGCTCCTCCCCCCTGAGCCGTCTCGCACCTGCGGCGCCTCACGCGCGCGTCACACCGCGCCTACGGGCCGGGGCTTCCTCGCCTGCCCCACCCCTCTGCGCTCCGCCCACAGCGGGCCCGTCGCGTATCGCATGCCGTGGGCGGAGCAGCGGCCAGCGGACCTGCACCGCCCGCTACGAAGGCCGGGCAGCCGCGGCCACTCAGCGGCCGAGCTCCTTGCGGCTGACGCGGCGCAGCCTGCGTCGCTGTGAGGGGTCGAGTGTCAGATAGGCCGCCGCCGGGATGCCGATCACGATCAGGAAGGCAATCCACCAGGGCAGCCAGATCAGCAGGATGAGCCCTGCCGCCACGCCTCCTGCGGCGATCTTCGCTTTCTTCGACATGTCCGTCGCCTCCTTCGCGGCTTTTGCCGCTCTCTGCCTTGAGAAACGGGATCGGCCCCTTGCCCAGTTCCAGGACGCGACCCTGACCGGCCCCTGAGGTGCGACCCCGAGAGAACCCCGAGTCGTGCCCGGGAACTCCTCGACGCCCTCCGGGCCACTCGGCGTCACTCCGCCCTGAGCGGCTCCCCCACCTCGTACATGTGGCGAAGCACCTGCCGGTAGGAATCGATCAGGCCGGTCTCTGCGTAAGGCATACCCACAGCATGGCAGTGTGCGCGGACCAGTGGCTGGGCGAGCCGCAGGTGCGGGCGGGGCATGCTCGGAAAGAGGTGGTGCTCGATCTGGTAGTTGAGGCCGCCGAGGAGCCAGTCGGTGACCTCGCCGCCACGGATGTTCCGGGAGGTGAGCACCTGCCGCTGGAGGTGCCCCCACCGCTCGCCGTCCGGGTCGGGCATCTCCATGCCCTTGTGGTTGGGCGCGAAGGCCATGCCCAGGTGCAGGCCGAACAGGGCCTGGTGGAGGGCGGCGAACGCGAGGGCGTGCCCCAGGGGCATCGCGGTCAGGAGCAGGGCCCCGTAGCCCACGAGGTGGGCCACCAGGAGAGCGCCTTCCACCACGCGTCCGCGCGGGCTCTGACGGCGCAGGTCCCGGAAGCCGTACACCTTCATGGCGATGCCCTGCAGCAGCGTGAGCGGGAAGAACAGCCAGGCCTGGTGGCGGGTGAGCCAGCGCCGGAAGCCGACGCGGACCCCGGCCTGCTTGCTGGTGAACACCAGGACGTCGGCGGCGACGTCAGGATCCTTGTCGATGTGGTTGGGGTTGGCGTGGTGACGGTTGTGCTTGTCGTTCCACCAGCTCACGCTCATGCCCAGCAGGAGGTTGCCGTGGAAGAGCCCGATCAGCCTGGCGGCCGTACGGTTGCCGGTGATCTGGGAGTGCCCGGCGTCATGGCCGATGAACGCGGTACGGACGCACAGCACGGACAGAGCCGGGGCCAGCAGCAGGACCCACCAGGTGTGCCCCAAGGCGAACATGCCCACCGCCACCGCCGTCAGCGCCGCCGCGTTGACGATCATGCTGCGGGCGTACCAGCCGGTGCGCCGCTCCAGGAGTCCCTGGGACTTGACGGTGCGCAACAGCGGGGCGAAGTCACTTCCGGCGGACGGCTGCCTGGACGCGCCCGCGGGGCGGGCCATGACGGCTGTGCTGGCCTGGGGCATGGTCGATTCTCCGGCTCCACGAGGATGGGCTGACCTCAGGAAACGTACGGATCAGTGACCGTTGGCGACCATGGCGCCACCACCCGTATCGGGCGGGGTGCCAGCAGGGGGCCATAGGGGTGCTGAGTACACCCTCACCACCGAGAGTGATCGGGATCACGGCCTCACGAAGCCCGCAGGTCCGGAATCGTGTTGTACTCTCGGCCGCTCCGGTCTCATTAGTCAAATTTGAGGAATGCGCCATCGCTGTGCACAGGCTCCCCGCTGTCACTCCCTCCGAGATCTCAGAACTCTCTCAGTGCTCCGTCGTCTTCGTACCCGGTGACCCCGGGCGGACCGGGCACGTCGCCTTCTGGCACCCGGACGACGACGCCCCGCCCACCACGGCCGCGGGCACCGTCCAGGACCTGACCGTCGCAGTGCCGGACGACGACGGTGTCCACCTCCATGTCGTACCGGCGGTACTGCTCCCGGTACGGGTCGCTCTGCCCGTCCTCACGCGCGTGCGGGCCGCCTCCGGGGCTCATCCGACCGCCGCCTTCTGGGGCACGGCCGCCGTGCTCGCGCTGCAACTGGCCGCCCGGGGGCTGCTGCTGCCGGGACTCACCGACAGCGACCACGACGCCTGGCGCGCGGGCCCGCTCGGCGCCGGGGATCTGGAGCGACTGCGCGACCTCGCCGCCGCGATGCCCCCCGCGGCGCACGCGGTCCCGCTCGACGGGGCCGCGCCGCCGCGGCTGCCCGCGCCCGAGCGGCTGCTGCGCCAGTTCCTGGACGCGGTCGCCGACACCCTGCCGCGCTCCCCCGCCGCCGTACCGGCCGCGGGCCACCGGGCCTTCGCCGCGCCCGAACCGCAGCACGTGCCGGAGCAGCGCGCCTGGGCCGCGGACGTCGCGGCCGGGCACGACGCGGGGGTGCGGATCTCCCTGCGGGTCGAGGTCCCGGGGCTCCTCGCCGAGTCCTCCCAGGAGACGCGACTGCCCTTCCGGGCCGTGGTGCAGATCCACAGCGTCAGCGACCCGTCGCTCGTCGCCGACGCCGCGGAGGTGTGGTCCGGCTCCGGGGCCGCGGCGGAGGCCTTCGGTCCGCGAGCCCGTATGGACGCACTGCTGGCCCTACGGCGTGCCACACGCGCGTGGTCGCCGCTCGGCCCGCTGTTGCAGGCGACGGTCCCCGATGCCATCGAGCTGGCCGACGAGGAGGTAACGGCCCTCCTCGGTGAAGGCGCGCGCGTGCTCGCCGTGGCGGGCGTCGACGTGCACTGGCCGCGGGAGCTCGCGCGCAGCCTCACCGCACGCGCCGTGATCGGCCCGGACGACGACGGCGATGCCCCCAAGGGCCCCGACAAGCTGACGTCGGACACGCCGTCGTACCTCTCCGCCAACGCGCTGCTCGCCTTCAACTGGCGCTTCGCCCTGGGCGACCAGCAGCTGACCCGCGAGGAACTCGACCGGCTCGCGGAGTCGAACCGGCCCGTGGTCAGGCTGCGCGACCAGTGGGTGCTCATCAACCCGGAAGAGGCGCGCCGGGCCCTCGCACAGCAGGACCGCAAGGTCACCCCCATCGACGCGCTGAGCGCCGCCCTGACGGGCAGCACCGAAGTCGACGGCCGTCGTGTCGACATCCAGCCCACCGGATGGCTCGCGACGCTGCGCGAGCGCCTCGCGGACCCCGAGGGCATGGAGCCCGTCGGGCAGCCCGCCGCGCTCGCCGCCGACCTGCGCGACTACCAGCTGCGCGGCCTGAACTGGCTGGCCCGGATGACCTCCCTGGGACTCGGCGGCTGCCTCGCCGACGACATGGGCCTGGGCAAGACCATCACGCTGATCTCGCTGCACCTCCACCGCCAGAGCGAGGAGGCCACGACGGGACCCACCCTCGTCGTGTGCCCCACGTCCTTGATGGGCAACTGGCAGCGCGAGATCCAGAAGTTCGCGCCCGGCACGGCGGTGCGCCGTTTCCACGGCGCCCAGCGCGGTCTGGAGGACCTGGCCGACGGCGAGTTCGTCCTGACCACCTACGGGACGATGCGCCTGGACGCGGAGCGGCTCTCCGAAGTCGACTGGGGCCTGGTGGTCGCCGACGAGGCCCAGCACGTCAAGAACCCGTACTCCGCGACGGCCAAGCAGCTGCGCGCCATCGGAGCACGCGCGCGCGTGGCGCTCACCGGCACCCCGGTGGAGAACAACCTCTCCGAGCTGTGGGCGATCCTCGACTGGACGACCCCCGGCCTTCTCGGCAGGCTCAGCACCTTCCGCACCCGCTACGCCCAGGCCGTCGAGAGCGGCACGGACCCGGCCGCGGCCGAGCGGCTCGCCAACCTGGTGCGCCCCTTCCTGCTGCGGCGCCGCAAGTCCGACCCGGGCATCGCCCCGGAGCTGCCGCCCAAGACGGAGACCGACCGCGCGGTGTCGCTCAGCACCGAACAGGCGGGCCTGTACGAAGCGGTGGTGCGCGAGGCGCTCGCGGACATCTCCGGTGCGGACGGCTTCGCCCGCCGCGGTCTGATCGTCAAGCTGTTCACCGGCCTGAAGCAGATCTGCAACCACCCCGCGCAGTACCTCAAGGAGGACGCGCCCCGTCTCACCGGCCGCTCGGGGAAGCTGGAGCTCCTGGACGAGTTGCTCGACACGATCCTGGCGGAGGACGCGGGCGTCCTCGTGTTCACCCAGTACGTGCAGATGGCGCGGCTCATCGAACAGCACCTGGCGGCGCGTGGCGTCCCGACCCAGTTCCTGCACGGTGGCACCCCGATCGCCCAACGCGAGGCGATGGTGCAGCGCTTCCAGGACGGGGAAGTGCCGGTCTTCTTGCTGTCGTTGAAGGCCGCCGGCACGGGCCTGAACCTCACGCGGGCCGAGCACGTCGTGCACTACGACCGCTGGTGGAACCCGGCCGTGGAGGCGCAGGCCACCGACCGCGCCTACCGCATCGGCCAGACGCAGCCCGTCCAAGTGCACCGCCTGATCGCCGAGGGCACGATCGAAGACCGCATCGCCGAGATGCTGCTGCGCAAGCGCGAGTTGGCCGACGCCGTCCTCGGTTCCGGCGAGGCGGCCCTGACCGAGCTGACCGACGCCGAGCTGGCCGACCTGGTGGAGCTGCGAGGGGGTGCGCGATGAGCGACGCGTACGACGAGGCCCGCCCAGGGGCGCACGAGGACGGCATGAGCGACACCGACGGGAGTGACCATTTGACGGCGTACGACGGCGAGCCGACGACGGGCGACAGCGAGCGGACCTTCGCCGCCCTGCCGCCCGCGCACGGGCGGGGCTTCGCGGAGACCTGGTGGGGGCGCGCCTGGATGCAGGCCCTGGAGGACACGGCCCTGGACACCGCGCAGCTCAAGACCGGCCGCAGACTGGCGCGCGCGGGAGCCGTGGGCGCGGTCTCCGTACGCCCCGGACGCATCACGGCGCTCGTCCAGGACAAGGACGGCACGCCGCACCGCTCGGACGTGCTGCTCCAGCGGCTGAGTCCGCAGGAGTGGGACCACTTCCTGGGCATGACCGTCGAGCGGGCCGGGCACATCGCCGCGCTGCTCGACCGGGACATGCCTCCCCACCTGGTGGAGGACGCGGCGGCGGCGGGCGTCGAACTCCTGCCGGGCATCGGCGATCTGGAGCCGGAGTGCGACTGCGAGGCGTGGGACCACTGCGGGCACACGGCCGCGCTCTGCTACCAGGTGGCGCGGCTGCTCGACCAGGATCCCTTCGTCCTGCTCCTGATGCGGGGCCGCGGCGAGCGTGAGCTCCTCGACGAACTGCAAGTGCGCAGTGTCGCGGGCCAGGATGTCGAAGCCGCCCCTCAGGCGGTGGCCGCCGACACCGCTCAGGAGGGCGTGGACGCCGCCCAGGCGTACGCGGACGGGGTGATCCTGCCTCCGCTGCCCGAGCTGCCTCCGCTGCCCTCAGAACCGGGCCTGCCGCCGTCCCTGGACACGGAGACGGATCCCGCGCCCGGCGTCGACGTGCCGGCGCTCGCGTTCCTCGCGGCCCGCACGGCGGCCGAGGCGCACCGACTGCTCGCCGAGGCCCTCTCCCCCGGCCACGAAGGGCTGCCCGTCGAAGCCGAGTTGGCACTCGCCGAGGACGCCGTGCGCCTTGCGACGGCCGCGCCCACGGCGATCGGCGCCCGGCTGGCGGAAGGCTCGGGCAGGGACAGGGACGGGCTCGCGCGTGCCGTACGAGCGTGGGAGTTCGGTGGACGGGGTGCGCTCGCCGTACTGGAGGAGGAGTGGATTCCGGAAGGCGAGGCCCTGGCACGCGCGCGTGCCGCGCTCGACGCGGCGTGGGACGAGGACGAGCGGCCGACGCTGCGCGCCGCCGCCAACCGCTGGACGGTCGTCGGTGCCGACGCCCAGCTCCGCCAGGGGCACGACGGCCGCTGGTGGCCGTACCGCAAGGAGCACGGTAGCTGGACGCCCGCGGGACCGGCGGCCCACGATCCGGCGACGGCCCTGGCAGTCGTGACGGGCGGCGAGTGACCGCACCGGGTCACGCGACCGCACTGGCTCCGCATGGCTGAAACGTGTACGGCGACACCGGCGTATCCACACGCGCGCCCTGTGCGCCGGGAACACCGGCACGCGCACTCGCCCCGGTCAGCGATTGAGCAAGGTCATGGCATCGAGGACCGTTGAGCGCGCCGATGCAGTTGTGCGGAGCTGGCCGAAAGGGGGATGACGAGGTAGGTGCCCCCACCGCTGCTGATCGGCTGGTGATGACCGACGGCGCCTCCTGCCCCTCGCGGGAGGCGCCGTCGGCGCGCTGCGGGCGACGGGCTCGGTACCGCGCTCACGGCACGGCGACCGGCACGGGAACGCGATCTTCACGAACGACACGTGATTCATCCGCAGGACTCCTGTCGGTTCACTCCCACGACACCTGGCGTTCGTGAGGGCGGCGAAAAGTGGCGCCGTCACCGATCTCGTGCCCCAGGAGGCTCCGATGTCCGCGCCCGTCGCCGGTCAGCGCCGTGTCCGCCGATCCACCGCTGCCGGCGTGCCGCTCGCCGTACTCACCGCTCTCGCGGTGACCGGCACCGCCGTCGGCGCCCCCGCCGACTCCGGGCAGCCGGGAGGTACCGCCCGCGTCACTGCCAAGGCCACCCTTAGCGACATCCCGCTGGGCAAGTTCAGCAACGGTCTGCTGCCGGGCACCGTGCGCAACGACCGCGGTGTCGACCTCGGCGGCATTGGCAGCGACATCTACCCGGCGGGCCGCAAGGGCGAGTTCTGGACGGTCACCGACCGGGGACCGAACGGGCAGATCAAGGTCGACGGCAAGAAGCGCCGGACGTTCCCCGTGCCCGGCTTCGACCCGGCGATCGTGAAGATCCGCGTGTCCGGCCGCTCCGTGAAGGTCATCGACGCCCTGCCGATCACCACGCGCTCCGGGAAGCCGGTCACCGGACTGCCCAACCAAGAGGGTCGCGACGAGGCCCCGTACTCCTACGACGCCTCCAAGCCCCTCTCGTACGACCCGAACGGTCTGGACACCGAAGGCATCATCCGTGCCGCGGACGGCACCTTCTGGCTGGTCGACGAGTACGGCCCGTCACTGGTGCACGTCTCCGCGCGCGGGAAGGTCATCAAGCGCTACGTCCCCAAGGGGCTGAAGCTGCGCGGCGCGGACTACCCGGTCGTCGAGGCGCTGCCGGGAGTGCTCCTGCACCGGAAGGTCAACCGCGGCTTCGAAGGGCTCGCGCAACTGCCGGGCGGCGATCTGGTGATGGCGGTGCAGAGCCCGCTGTCGCTGCCGGACCAGGGCGCGGGAGAGGGTTCGCGCACGGTCCGGCTGCTGCGCTTCGCACCGGGCAAGCAGGCGGTCACGGCCGAGTACGCGTACCGCTTCGACCCGGTGGGTGTCGTCGACCCCGGGGAGGACGACACCTCCGAGCTGAAAATCTCCTCCGTCGTCGCCGTCGGCGGCGATCGCCTGCTCGTGGAGGAGCGCACCGACAAGGCGGCCCGGCTTCAGCTCGTCCGCCTGGACCGGCGCGCGAACATCCTCGGCAAGCGGTGGGACAACGCCGCCACGCGTCCCTCCCTGGAGCAGCTCGACGACCCCCAGGCCTCGGGTGTGCCGGTGCTGCGCAAGCGCCTGATCGTGAACCTCGGCGCCGTCAAGGGGGTACCCGGCAAGATCGAAGGCGTGGCCCGGGTCGACCGTCGCACGCTGGCGCTCATCAATGACAACGACTTCGGGATGACGGACGGCCCCGAAGCGTTCGACAAGGACGGCCGCCTCGTCGACAGCGGCGTGGAGACCTCCGTGACGTACGTGAGGCTTCCCCGGGCGCTGTAGCCACGAAGGGCTTCAGGCGGGAATCACGGCACCTAGTTGCCCGCGGGCGTCGGCAGGAGCGACTCGAGGTCGCTCGGCAGCCTCGTGGGCAGCGTCGGGAAATCGCTCGGCAGCTCGGTGGGAAGCCCGCTGGGGAAGTCGCTCGGCAGTCGCGTGGGGATCCGTGTCGGGATGCTCAAGGAGGGCTTGGGGCTGGGCTCACTGCTCTTGGAGCTCTCCGAAGGCCGCTTGTCGTCCGGGGAGTCCTCGCTTCCGGAGGCGACGAGGGCCACGGCGACGATCACCCCGACAGCCACGAGCGCGGCGAGCAGGATGAACAGGCCGTTGCGCCGCCCGGGCGGCCTTCCCTCGGGCGGCGGCTGCCACCCGTCTCCTGGAGGTGGGCCGTATCCGCCAGGAGGAGTGTCGAAGTCGCCTCCTCCTGGCGGAGGCCCGTAACCACTACCCCCTGGGGGCGGGCCGTAGCCACCACCCCCAGGGGGGACATCACCGGGCGAACGAGGGGGCTGCGGCGGTACAGGTGGTGTGGCCATACCGCCAAGAGTCATCTCGAAGCGGTCATCACGCGACCCTTGCGGGAGAGTTGATACACACACGGGCTACGGAACGGACAGTTCCGGCACACGCGGCCCGCTCTCTCCTGGGACCGGCCGTCAGCCCGCGGGCCCGGCCGTCAGCCTCGTACTCCCAGGAGGTGGTCCATGGCCAGCTGGTCGAGCCGTTCGAAGGCCATGCCGCGCTCGGCGGCCGCCGCCACGTCGAACTCCTCGTAGGCGCCGCGGTCGGCGAGCAGCCCCGCGAGGCCGTCTTCAGCCGTGGGCCGCGCCAGTTCGTGCAGACGCGCGGCACGCAGCGCCTCGTGCGCTTCTGGGGCCGCGCGGAAGGCCGCCGTACGCTCGCGCAGGATCAGGTAGTTGCGCATGCAGCCCGCGGCGGACGCCCACACGCCCTCGAAGTCCTCGGTGCGGGGCGGCTTGAAGTCGAAGTGGCGTGGCCCGTCGTAACCGCCCCTCTCCAGGAGGTCGACCAGCCAGAAGGCGCTGCGCAGGTCTCCCGCGCCGAACCGCAGGTCCTGGTCGTACTTGATGCCGCTCTGGCCGTTCAGGTCGATGTGGAAGAGCTTGTCTGCCCACAGGGCCTGGGCGATGCCGTGCGGGAAGTTCAGGCCGGCCATCTGCTCGTGGCCCACTTCGGGGTTCACGCCGTAGAGCTCGGGCCTCTCCAAGCGCTCGATGAACGCGAGGGCGTGTCCGACGGTGGGCAGCAGGATGTCGCCACGCGGCTCGTTCGGCTTGGGCTCGATCGCGAAGCGCAGGTCGTACCCCTGCTCGGTCACATAGGCGCCAAGCAGGTCGAAGGCCTCCTTCATCCGGTCAAGCGCGTCGCGCACGTCCTTGGCCGCGCCGGACTCGGCGCCTTCCCTCCCGCCCCAGGCCACGTAGGTGTGCGCGCCGAGTTCGACGGCGAGGTCGATGTTCCGGATCGTCTTGCGGAGCGCGTACCTGCGGACGTCCCGGTCGTTGGCCGTGAACGCGCCGTCCTTGAAGACGGGGTGGGTGAACAGGTTCGTGGTCGCCATCGGGACGACGAGTCCGGTGGCGTCCAAGGCCGTGCGGAAACGCTTCACGTGGGTGGCGCGGTCGGCGTCGGAAGAGCCGAACGGGATGAGGTCGTCGTCGTGGAACGTCACTCCGTAGGCACCGAGTTCCGCGAGGCGGCGTACCGCTTCGGCCGGGTCCAGCGGCGCCCTGGTCGCGTCGCCGAAGGGGTCCCGGCCCTGCCAGCCGACGGTCCACAGGCCGAAGCTGAACTTGTCCTCCGGGGTGGGCTGGTAGCTCATGTGCGGCTCCTTGACGGCTCCTGGACTATTTCGTCATGCCGATTAACAAATTAGTATCCTCACGCGCCGCTGAGAAGCCCGAGGCTCACATCGGGTATCTCTGAGCGGTCACGCCCCGGAGTGGGAAGCACGCTCAGGGGTGGGCACACCCCCGTGAGACGGGCCGAGTGCCGGGCGGGCCCCGGCACTCCCGAGAAGCGCGAAGCAGCGGGAACGGAGACGCCGATGTCGTCAGCGCCAGCAGCCGAGGGTCCCCTCGTCGTCGGAGTGGACAGCTCCACGCAGTCCACCAAGGTCCTGGTCGTCGACGCGGCCACAGGGCAGGTCGTCGCCAGTGGCCAGGCACCGCACACCGTCACCTCCGGGGCGCTGCGGGAGAGCGATCCGGAGCAGTGGTGGAGCGCCCTGGGTGAGGCGCTGCGCCAGTGCGGCACCCACGCGCGCGAGGCCGCCGCCGTGTCGGTTGCCGGACAGCAGCACGGCCTCGTCACGCTGGACGAGCGCGGCCGGCCCGTGCGCCCCGCGTTGCTGTGGAACGATGTGCGCTCCGCGCCCCAGGCCCGGCGGCTCGTCGCGGAGACGGGCGGTGCCAAGGCGTGGGCCGACCGCGTCGGCAGCGTGCCCGGGCCGTCCTTCACCGTCACCAAGTGGGCCTGGCTCGCCGAGCACGAGCCCGCGTCGGCCCGCGCGACCGCCGCCGTGCGCCTCCCTCACGACTACCTCACACAGCGCCTCACCGGATCCGGCACCACGGACCGGGGCGACGTCTCCGGCACGGGCTGGTGGGCGTCGGCGACCGAGTCGTACGACGAGGAGATCCTCGGCTTGGTGGGCCTCGACCCCGCGGCGCTGCCGCGCGTGGCACGCCCGGGGGAGGTCGTCGGCACCGTGCGCGGCGGCGATGAACTGCCCTTCTCCAAAGGCACTCTGGTGGCACCCGGGACCGGCGACAACGCGGCGGCGGCCCTGGGGCTCGGACTGCGCCCCGGCACCCCCGTGCTCAGCCTCGGCACGTCCGGCACGGTGTACGCGGTCTCGGAGCACCGCAGTACGGATCCGACGGGCACGGTCGCCGGCTTCGCCGACGCGCGCGGTGCCTGGCTGCCCCTCGCCTGCACGCTCAACTGCACCCTGGCCGTCGACCGTATGGCCGCGCTCCTGCGCCTGGAGCGCGACGCGGTGCGGCCCGGCGGGTCCGTCACGCTGCTCCCGTACCTCGACGGGGAGCGCACCCCGGACCTTCCGCACGCCTCGGGTCTGCTGCACGGGCTGCGCCACGACACGACACCCGGCCAGATCCTCCAGGCGGCCTACGACGGGGCCGTCCACGCCCTCCTGGGCGCTCTGGACGCCGTCCTCGGCGCGGACGCGGACCGTTCGCAGCCGCTGCTCCTCATTGGCGGAGGGGCGCGCGGCACCGCCTGGCAGCAGACCGTACGGCGCCTGTCGGGACGCCCCGTCCAGATTCCCAAGGCACGTGAACTCGTCGCGCTCGGCGCCGCCGCGCAGGCGGCAGGCCTGCTGACCGGTGAGGACCCTGCGGCGGTCGCCCGCCGCTGGGGCACCGCGAGCGGCAAGGCGCTCGACGCCGTGGAGCGGGACGAGTCGACGCTCTCCAGGATCACGGACGTGCTCCGCGACGCGGCTCCCCTCCTGGACGGGGACGCCAGGGCATGAGCGCACCGCCCCACACGACGCGCGCCGGGCAGTCGGGCGCCCGACTGCCCGACACCCAGCAGGGCATGCGCCGCCGCAATCTCGCACGCGTCATGCACACGGTCGCCGCGCACGGGCCGTTGTCGCGCGCCTCCGTGGCCTCCAGGATCGGCCTGACGCGCGCAGCCGTGTCCACGCTCGTGGATGAACTGATCCACTCGGGTCTTCTTCAGGAGTTGGGGCCCGAGCGGCCCGGCAGGGTGGGCCGTCCCGGTTCCGCACTCGCCGTCAGTGCGCACGGGCCCGTCGGCATCGGCGCGGAGGTAGGCGTCGACCATCTCGCTGTGTGCGCAGTCGACCTGCGCGGTGACGTACGCGCGCGTGCGTCGCGACGGGTCAGCAACCGGGGGCGCGCACCGGAGCCCGTGCTCGCTGATCTCGCCGCCCTGGTCCGCGAGGTCGCCCAGAACGCCGAGCGGGACGACCTGCGTCCTGCCGGTCTGGCCGTCGCGGTGCCCGGCCTGGTCGCCCGCGACAGCCACACCGTCGTGCGCGCCCCCAACCTCGACTGGCACCACACCGACATCGGCGCGATCCTGGCGCCGGAACTGCCGCTGACCGTCGACAACGAGGCCAACTTCGGCGCCCTGGCAGAGCTGTGGCTCGGTGACGGCGCACCGGACGACTTCCTGCACGTCTCGGCGGAGATCGGCATCGGCGCGGCCCTCGTGGTCGACGGCTTGCTGCTGCGCGGCAGCCGGGGCTTCGCGGGCGAGCTGGGGCATGTGCCGGTACACCCCGACGGGCCGGCCTGCGCATGCGGCGGCCGCGGCTGTCTGGAGCAGTACGCGGGCGAGGTAGCGGTGCTGCGCGCCGCGGGGCTGCCGCCGGGTCCTGACCGCGTCGGCCTGCTCACCGAACGCGCCGCGGCCGGCGACGAGCGGGTCCTCGGGGCGCTGCGCGACGCCGGGACCGCGCTGGGAATCGCGCTCACCGGCGCCGCCAACCTGCTCGATCCGCGGACGATCGTGCTCGGTGGCGCCGTGTCCCGCCTCGCCCCGTGGCTGCTGCCGTGCCTGGCGGAAGAGTTGGGGCGGCGCACCGCGGGTCCTGGCTGCTCCGTCGCCGTGTCTCACATCGGCTCGGAGGGGCCGCTGCTGGGTGCGGCGCACTCGGTGGTGCGGGCGGTGCTCGACGATCCGGCCGGGGTGGCTTAGCCCCACCGGATCCGGCTCGGAGACGCCTGGCTGGCTTCGGCCCTTTCGAGGGGCGTTGCTCGGCCCGGCGGGGCGTGCGGCGGGCCTCTGCCGCCCTGTCCCCCCGCGCCCCGCCTGCTATCCCCCATCACCTGACCATTGCCCCCTTCCTCCTGTCACCCACACGAGTGGTCAGGTTTTCCACAGCCCGCGTGCCGTACACAGATACGCTGCAAGCACTTCCACCTCAATCGCCCACGCCCGTACGGTTATTCACGTGGGCCGGCCGCCTCGCACACGGCGGGGCCAGGCCGCGATGATCGGGGGATTCACGTGTCGGGGATTCGCGTGTCGGTGTTTCACATGCCGAGCTTTCGCACGTCGGGGGAAATCGAGCCGGGATCGGCGCGTCAGCTCCACTTGGCGGTGGCCGGAAGTGCCACCCTCGTGCCCGCGACGGCTCGTGCGGGCCGCCCGCGCACCTCCGACCAGCCTCACGCCTCAGACCCACCACACGCCTCAGACCCACTGCGCGCCTCAGACTCACCGCAAGCCCTGCACCTCCCCCAAGCCCCAGACCCACCGCGCGACCTGACGCCGCACGGCCGAGAGCGGAGCACCACCCGATGAGCGCCCCACCCCTGCTCGCCTTCCGCCCCGCGCCGGACCGCCGCACCTGGACGATCAGCGATGCAGCGCCCCACTCCCGCACCCGCACCCGCACCCGCACCCGCACAACGACCGGCACCGTGCCCAACCTGATCGCCGAACCCAATCCCGCTCGACACCCCGTACAGCATCTCGCCCAACACCCCGCACACGATTTCGACTTCAGCAATCTGGACGCGTACGGGCACGCCGCTCACACTGTCCAAGCGAGCTCGGCGAACGTCTGCGACCCGCACCACACGTGCGTGGCGAAGCTCCGCCAGGAGCGGCTGCCCGCATGCGAGATCCAGCGCGTCTCGCACATCCGGCTGCGCGAGACGGCCACGTCGCCGAACGGCTCGGCGGCCCCCGGCGCGACCGCCTCAGGCCCCGCACAGCGCCATCGCGACCATGCCGCGCGCCACGAGATATGAAGCTCTGCCTGCAAGGTCCAGCCTTCCACGCACCCTGAGACGCACTCACCGTGCGGTCAAGACCCTCCCCCCACCGAGAGGCAGAACAGCCATGGATCAAGCAAGTGAACGAGCGACGCACCAGACGACGGACGCGGCAGGCGACAGCACTCGGCCACAGGCTCCACACGCGGCACCGCACGCGGCAAGACTCCTGCCCAGCAGGCGCCGTCTCCTCCAGGGCGCGACTCTCGCCGCCGTGCCTTCGGCCCTCCTGACGTCCCCCCACGCCGTGGCGAAGACGCGCGCGGCCGCCTACCCGCCCGTCGAATGGGTACCGGCCAGCTCCTCGAACTACACCGCCTCCAACCGCCCCAGCAGCTACCCCGTCACCTACGTCGTCGTGCACGTCACCCAGGAGACGTACGCCGACACGCTGGCCATCTTCAAGAACCCGGCGAAGAAGGTGTCCGCGCACTACGTGGTCCGCTCGTCGGACGGACACATCGCGCAGTGCGTCAGCGAGCGGAACGTCGCCTGGCACGCGGGCAACTGGACCTACAACACGCGCAGCATCGGCATCGAACACGAAGGATGGGTGGATCAACCGGAGTACTTCACCGACGAGATGTACGAGCAGTCCGCGCGCCTGACAGCGGCGATCTGCGACAAGTACGCCATCCCCAAGGACCGTCAGCGCATCATCGGCCACGTCGAGGTCCCCGGCTCCGATCACACGGACCCCGGACGGTACTGGGACTGGTCGCGCTACATCCGCATGGTCAACTCCGTCTGACGGCCGGGGAAGACCGGCCAGCGGGGGTGCGCGGGCGCTTGTCGGCTTCTGTTCCCGGGGTGACGATGGCAGCACCGCACCGCTGCCATCGCCGTCACCGCCGTCCGGGAGGCCGACTTGACCGATCCATGGGTGGCCCTCGAGCCCGGCGCCGACCCCGCCGAGCGGGTGCGCACGATGCGCCGTGCCCATGAGCGGTTCACCACGGCGGGTACCGTCGCCCGTCCGGTGCGCTCCGTGGTGGCCGACTCGTGGCGGCGTTCGGCGCGGGCCCGGGTCAGCCCCGCGGACACCGGGGCCTCGGTCGAGCTGACGGCCGGGGACCTGGGCGCTTACCGGGCGGAGCATCCGCTGTCGCGGGTGATGCCGCTGTTCCGGGAGTTGATGGGGGGCTTCGCCAAGGACGGCGAGCACCTGCTGGCGGTGTGCGACGCGCACGGCAGGATGCTGTGGGTCGAGGGCCACGCCACGACCCGGGCACGGGCGGGGCGGATGAACTTCGTGCCGGGCGCGCGCTGGGCGGAGTCGGCGATGGGGACCAACGCGCCGGGGACGGCCGTGGCCGTCGACCGCCCGGTGCAGGTGTTCGCCACGGAGCACTTCGTCCGCGAGGTCCAGTCGTGGACGTGTGCGGCCGCGCCGGTGCACGACCCGCGTACCGGGCGACTGCTCGGGGCTGTCGACGTGACCGGCGGGGACGGCCTGGCGCATCCGCACAGCCTGGCCTTCGTGCAGGCGGTGGCACGAGCGGCGGAGTCCCAACTGGCCCTGCTGGCACCGGCGGCGGATCCCGCGGACGTCTTGGAGCTGACGGCGCTCGGCCGGGACGAGGCCTTGGTGCTCGTGGGGGGACGCAAGCGACGCCTGAGCCGACGGCACAGCGAGATCATGGTGCTGCTGGCCCGGCACCCGGAGGGCCTCAGCGGCGACGAACTGCTGTGCGCGCTGTACGAGGACGAGGCGGTGACGCCGGTGACGTTGCGGGCGGAGCTGACGCGGCTGCGGCAGGTCCTCGGGCCCGAGGTGCTGCGGTCGCGGCCGTACCGCCTCGCGGTGCCGGTCACGTCGGATGTGGACGTGGTGGAGCGGCGGCTCGGCTGCGGGGCGGTGACGGCGGCGTTCTCCGTCTACTCGGGGCCGCTGCTGCCGGGGGCGCGGGCGCCCGCGGTGGTGCGGTTGCGGCGGCGGCTCACGGACCAGATGCGGGCGGCGCTGATCGCCCGTGGCGACCCGGACCTCCTGTCGGACTGGGCGCACGCGCCGTGGGGCGAGGACGACGTGGAGGTGTGGCGGGCGCTTGCCGCGGTGCGGCCGACGGCACCGGTGGTGGCCCGCCTCCGGGCCCTGGACCAGGAGCTCACGGCGGACGGGTGCGGCCGCTCGCCCCGACCGTAGGGCAGTCCCTGCGTACGCGCACACCCGTGCACGTGCCGAAGTACGCGCGGCCCCGCCCGCACGCAACGTACTTGCAACCTCGCCCTCCGTACGCTCCCGGCCGAGAGCTGCCCAACGGCGGGCAGCGTGTCCGGGGAGGCAGTCAAGATGGCCCGTTACGCGGCGCCCGGTACCGAGGGCGCAGTCGTGTCCTACCAGGCCAGGTACGACCACTTCATCGGGGGCGAGTACGTGCCGCCGGCTCGTGGGCAGTACTTCGAGAACCCGAGTCCGGTCAACGGGCAGCCGTTCACGGAGATCGCCCGGGGTACGGCCGAGGACGTGGAACGGGCGCTGGACGCGGCGCACGCCGCCGCGCCCGCGTGGGGGCGTACGTCCGCAGGTGAGCGCGCGGCCGTCCTCCGGCAGATCGCGGACCGCATGGAGGCCAACCTCGAGCAGTTGGCGGTGGCGGAGAGCTGGGAGAACGGCAAGCCGGTACGGGAGACGCTGGCGGCGGACATCCCGCTCGCCATCGATCACTTCCGGTACTTCGCGGGGGTGATCCGCGCGCAGGAGGGGACGCTCAGCGAGGTCGACGACGACACCGTGGCGTACCACTTCCACGAGCCGCTCGGTGTGGTGGCGCAGATCATTCCGTGGAACTTCCCGATCCTGATGGCGACGTGGAAGCTGGCGCCCGCGCTCGCCGCGGGGAACGCCGTGGTGCTCAAGCCCGCCGAGCAGACCCCGGCGTCGATCCACGTGTGGCTGAACCTCGTGAGCGACCTGCTGCCGCCCGGTGTGGTGAACGTCGTCAACGGCTTCGGCGTGGAGGCGGGCAAGCCGCTGGCGTCGAGCCCGCGCGTGGCGAAGGTCGCGTTCACCGGCGAGACCACGACGGGGCGGCTGATCATGCAGTACGCCTCGGAGAACATCAAGCCGGTCACGTTGGAGCTGGGCGGCAAGAGCCCGAACATCTTCTTCGACGACGTCTGGGCGGCCGACGACGACTTCCGCGACAAGGCCCTCGAAGGCTTCACGATGTTCGCGCTCAACCAGGGCGAGGTCTGCACCTGTCCCTCGCGGGCGCTCGTCCAGCGCGGGAACTACAGCGAGTTCCTGGAAGCGGCGGTCGCCCGCACCGAGCTGATCAAGCCGGGCCACCCGCTGGACACGGACACGATGATCGGCGCCCAGGCCTCCAACGACCAGCTGGAGAAGATCCTCTCCTACCTGGACATCGGGCAGCAGGAGGGCGCGAAGATCCTCACCGGTGGCCAGCGCATCGAGTACGACGGCGAGTTGGCCGGCGGCTGGTACGTACAGCCGACGATCTTCGAGGGCGACAACCGGATGCGCATCTTCCAGGAGGAGATCTTCGGCCCGGTCGTCTCGGTGGCGTCGTTCAACGACTTCGACGACGCGATCAAAATCGCCAACGACACCCTGTACGGGCTCGGCGCGGGCGTCTGGACGCGGGACATCAACACCGCGTACCGCGCGGGGCGTTCGATCCAGGCGGGCCGTGTCTGGACGAACTGCTACCACGCCTACCCGGCGCACGCCGCCTTCGGCGGCTACAAGCAGTCCGGCATCGGCCGCGAGACGCACAAGATGATGCTGGAGCACTACCAGCAGACGAAGAACCTCCTGGTGTCGTACTCGCCGAAGAAGCTCGGCTTCTTCTAGACGCGCAAAAGGAGGCGCCTGACCTGGACTTTCGCCCGTCAGGCGCCTACCGACGACGCAATCATCAGCGAGTCCGTCTTGCTCGATGGATTCCAGTTCCTCCCGCGGGAATCCCACTCCTGACCACTGCTTCCGGACCAGTCACGGACCAAACGCGCCCCGCGCAGCGGCACTCTGGCTCGCGCGGCGAGCACACTCGGCGGGATCCGCGCCCAGTTCTTGGTGTACGCGGACGCATCGACGTGCGGCTCCGTCGCGTGCTTCGCCGGACGGCCCGTAGTACGCCCACGACACCCGGGAAAGATCGACTTCGACGGAAGGTGGGGGGTTTCCCTAAACCCGGTTCCACTCCCTGAGGCCGCTCACGATCGGGGGTTTAGGGTCAACGCGTCGACGCGACAGCGTGTTCGGTCCGGACGAAAGAGCGTGTGAGTATGACGGCATCCGCCACCGCGAGCGGCGCCAAACGAACGTTAGCCGTACGTGCCGGAGAGGCGAGCGGTGACCGCATACGGCTGAGCGTCTACGACATGCTCATCGGCACGGTCTACACGCCACGTGTCTTCTTCTACCGGGAGACACTCGACGGCGAGGCGCTCCGCGCCTCCCTCGGCAGGACATTGCGCAACTTCCCGATCCTTGCGGGCCGCATGAAAAGGGATCCCGACGGCGGTCTCAGCGTGCTCTGCGACGACGCCGGTGTGCGCTTCGTCGAGGCACACGCGTCCGTGCCCATGCCGGACTACGGGCCTCGCCGCACGGCGAAGAAGGGGCTGGAGCGTCATCTCAGTCACGCCATGCCGTTCTGGGTGGTTGACCGCGATACGCCGCTTTTCACGGTGAAGCTCACCCATATGCAGGGCGGCGGCTCCATTCTGGGCCTCACGATGAACCACGCCGTGGCCGACGGGACCAGCTATATGAGCTTCCTGGAGAGCTGGGCGCGCGAGCACCGAGGCCTCGGGTCCTCCGAGCCCAGCCACGACCGTGGAGTCATCGACGCGCTCGCCGCGTCGGCCACGGGTGACACCGGTACGGGCGGCGCCCATCTCACGGTCATGGAGCGAGGCCGGAAGGCCGCCTTCCTCGGCCGCATCCTGCGGGGCAGCCTCGGCAGCGTGACGACGGTGACCACCCGCTTCACGGCGGCTGAACTGGCCACCATCAAGGCCACCGCGATGGCCGACCTCGCCGGCACGGAGCAGTGGGTGTCGACCAATGACGCGCTGACCGCCCATCTCTGGAAAGTCCTCGGCGCATTACGTGACCGCCCCGACACGAGCGACGAAAGGCTCGGCCTCATCGCCGACTTCCGTTCGTTCGTCGGCGGAGCCGTACCGGATGACTACTGGGGCAACGCCGTCACCAATACCCGGCCCAGGATGACCACAGGCGAACTGCGCTCCCGCCCGCTCGGCGAGGTCGCCGTGACGGTCCGCGCGGCTCATGCCGAGAACACAGAGGAGAGAATCCGCGAGGAAGTGGCGTTTCTCTGTGCCGAACGCGATGCGGGGCGCCTCAAGCGTGTCATGACCACGATGGCGCTGGACTCGTTCGACAGCACGATCGCGATCAACAACTGGTCGAAGCTGCCCTTCTACAGCATCGACTTCGGGCAAGGCACCCCCTTCTGGTACGACTTCACCTCCATGGTGGTTCCCTGGACCGTGCACATCGCGCCGACCCCGGCCGACCAGGACGGCGCCCGCGATGTGCATATGGCACTGCCCCGTGCCCAGGTCCGCGCCCTTCAGGATCCCTCCTGGGTCGGCCGGTTCCACCCTTACGCGGACTCCGGCGAGGCATTTCCGCTGACTTCTATGGATGCCCAAGCGAAGCAGTGAGCCGCAAGGCCGTGAAGCCACCAAGCCGAGGAAGGGCTTCGTGGATGTCGTCGCGTCGTTCCCAGCGGATACGCAGCCGACGGAAGCCGTGCAGCCAGGAGATCGCGGGCTCGGCGAGGTATCGGAAGATGCCCAGGCCGGTGCCGTGCGGTTGGCCCCGCTCCGCGATGACAGGGCGCGATCTTGCCAAGGAGGGGCGGGAGTTGCGTGACGTCGTTGCGGTTTCCGCCGCTCAGCGACACGGTGAGCGGGATGCCCTGCCCATCGGCGATGAGGTGGCGCTTGCCTGCCCGGCCGTGCGCGGTCGACCGGGCTGGGCCCGCTTTGGGGCCCCTGCGGGCAGGTCATGCCCGAACCGAAGCCCAACTCCTGGGGCACGTACTCTCATTGGATGCCTGTGTGCAGGACGAAGAGGATCCCGCACAAGGCTCGCCGGTCCGGTATCCGCGGTCTGTCTTCGACCGGCTTCGGAGCAGGATCAGACAGCAACGGCTCGATGAGCGACCACAGTTCGTCCGGCACGATCAACGGCCTCGACAGACTCCCCTCCATAACCACACCAAAGAGTCGGCAAGCTGAACGTCATATGATGAACCGCTTGCGTCAGAGCCAGTAAGCCCGAGCCGGACGACGAGTCGGGCCGGGGGGCTTGCCCTGGTGGCGGCGTTCGCGGACCGATGGGGCACGGAGGGCGGGCCGGAGCCGCACAAGACGGTGCGGGTGGGGCTCGGCTGACGGTCGGCCACGGTGCCCCATGACCGCGCTCGTTCAACAGTTGTTGATTGGCCGTTGAACAACTGCTATTACCATCCGGCACCATGAACATCCCTACCGCCCGCGCCGGGCCCCCGCCGGCAGGGCTTGGCGGGAGCCGTGGCGCTGGCCGTGCTCACAACGCCGCTGCAGACCTTGTGGTCACCCAGGGACCGCCGACCCCGGCCGCTGTGCAGAACTACACGGCAGCCGCCTTCAACCTGCAGAACAGCGCCCCTGGGACGCGCCACGGAACCCGGGAGGAAACCTGGAGGATGAGCTGCTCCTTGCCTCCGCCCCCGACATCGTGGCCGTTCAGAAGGTGAACAGTAGCCCTATCTGTGGCGAGAACGCGGACGAGTCCGAAACGGAGGACTCTCAGAGCCGTGCGCTGCAAGGGGCCAAGAGCGCTCACGCCTGCCACCAGTCCAACGCAGCAGCACACTAGATGCTAAGAACGGAGTCCCTTGACCATGGTTGACATCGCGAGGCAGGACTTAGGGCAGGCGGACGACGCGCAGTCGTGGCCCAACGGCCGTACGCGCGGCGCCAACCCGCCTGGCCGGGGTGGTGGACTCCACCATGGGCGTTGGCGTGCGGCAACGCCTCACCGGCGTGGTGGCCTGCGATGGCATCGCGGTCTGTGAGACCGACGTGCTCAACACTCCCAGCACTGCGCTCCACTGTCCGCCACACACCTCGTGGCTGCTCTTCCTCACACCCCTCGGGGCTCCGGCGCATCGCGCGTGTGATCTGTTCCCCGATGAGGGAACGCAGCCGTGCCACGCCCCGAACCCCCTTCACGTTCGTCCTCATCCTCGGCGCCCGGCAGGGCGGGCGGGTCGTGGCGGCCGGTGGCCCGGCGGCCGCGTGCTGCCGGACACTGGGGTCCCCCCTGGGCCGCACACACGCCGAGATCTGCCGCATCGGCACAGTCACCGCCATGGACCTGCTGGTCGAGGTCGGAGACCCGTGCCGGTTCCGCACCGACACGCAGTACGCCCGCGGGTGCGGTGCCGCTCTGCTGGCCGTCTCCTCCGCAAGGCCACGCCCTGGCCCGCCGCCGCTCCGTGCCGCGCCCCGTCCACGTCCTCGAGGTCCGCTGCCACGAGTCAGCCCGACCCCTTGCGACCAGGAAGACATGCCCTTTTGGGCAACAACTCTGACCGTATATCTCTAGTATCGGCTCATTCTGGTACCTACCTTTCTGATCATGAGATCAGGCACCACGGCGGCGCAGATGTCGGCGACAGGGCGGCCCGGCCGTCGATGCGGGAGTGGATCTGCCGAAGCGGCACCACTTGCCACTCGGTCTGTCACGCCCCGACGGCCCGCTCTGGCCGGCGCCTGAAGCCGGGCCAGGGAGCAGCAAGCGCGCTCGCGGTGCCGGTCAACCCGATGACGCCCACCGGCGAGTACGCGGATTCACTGCGTGGCCTCCCACCCCACAGGGGCATCGCAGTTTTCCGCTGCGGGTCAGATGAACCGTTGACTCTCGAAGTGAGCCAACCCTGATATCACCGCCAGCGGCACACAGATAGCGCATCCGATCCTTCGACTGGTTTGCAGCGCCGACTCCGCTGCAGATCTATTGCTCAGCCGACACTCGGGAGAGGTTTTCATGCCCCAGAACACCGACCGAACGACCATGACCGACGGTCTTCCCTTGCCCGCACAGAAAACTGTTCACCGAAATCGTCGGACAACCGGGCCGCACCCTTTCACCTGTATGGCAAGTCTTGATGCCGAGCTCAACATCGAAGCAGCGAACTCCGACTTCTTCCGTCATGTCGCACGTCCCTCACAGGAGGTCTGCGGACAGAGCATCTACGACGTACTGCACCCGAGCGCCCGCAACGTCCTGCCCAAGCATTTCAGCCATCTCTCGGACGGCCATGGCGGAAGATTCGTGGAGAAAGTGGTCGCGAAACGCGGCGATGACCGGGTCTTCTCGGCCGAGATAACAGGCATAGCGATCCAGGGTGAGGGGGACGCCTTCTCAGGTGTCGTCGTCCTGATGACCCCCGACGACGACCTGCCCGAGGCCGCCCCGGCAGCGAAGTCGACGCCTCTTCTCACTCCTCTCGACGCCCGCATCCTGGAAGGGGTCGCCACCGGCGCATCGACCATCCAGCTGGCCTCGCGCCTGTATCTGAGCCGCCAGGGCGTCGAGTACCACGTGGGTTTGATGCTGCGCCGATTCAAGGCGCCCAACCGCGCCACGCTGGTCTCCCGCGCCTACGCGATGGGCGTCTTCACGGTCGGCAGCTGGCCGCCCCGCGTGCTGCCCGACTTCGTGAAGTGACCGACGAAGAGCGGCCGCCCGGCTGTCGGTCCCGGCGGCCGCCGCGGAGCCGGGCGGCCGCTCAGCGGCGGTGACCACCTATCCCCTCGTCGTCAGCGTCGTGCCAGGACACGTTGTGGTCGAAACTCTCTTGTACGCGGACGACGTCGCGGGCGACGTTCTCCACGGCCATCTGCGTCAACGTGGCCACAGAGGCGTTCATCGAGGCCAACTGGTCCCGCGATTTGAGGTCCTCCATGTTCAGCTCGAAACGGTCCAGATCATTCATCAGCCTGCGCACGTACGGAGAGTCGCCCTGGCCGTTCCGCAGCTCGTGCAGGCTGTCACGCAGCTTCATCAAGACTCTTCGGATTTCCACGAGTTCCGCGCTCACTAAGCGTTCCTCCGTCTCGTCCGAACCGGCCAGTCCATCGCCACCTGTGCCGATCCAAGATCCCGGCATGCAACTCCCGTCGCTTCGGGCTGGCCGAACCTATTAAGGAGGAAGTCCTGGGTGTGCGCAATACCTGTTTCACCCTCGGCGCGACATCTGGTCGTTTCCCAAAACACGGGGCACGCCGAGACCTCGCGAAGCACATTGGGCCGGGCGGATTCTAGGGGTCGCCTTAGTGCATGCGCCCTTGACGTGCAGAGCCGGCGGCACGCGCACCGTCGGCGTGCATGCGGTAGCCGAACGCTGTGGTCCCATGCCGAGGGCAAGAAACGACACCTAAGGCGCGGGCACGGACACCGAGACGGGCTCGGGCGAGTGTGTTCAGGGCACTGAAGAGGCTTGCCGCTGGGGTGAGTTCCTCGACGAGGTCGAGCGCTTCGACGCCGGATTCCTCGGGGTCTCCCCTCCGGAGGCGGACCTCATCGACTCCCAGCGGCGACTCGTTCTCGAACTCGCCCAGGAAGCCCTGGAGGTGTCGGCCCGACCCCTCGGTCGGATACCGCGCGCAGGGACGAGCGGGAGCTGCTGGTGACCTTGCTGCACTCGGCGGCCGCGACCCGGCAGCCGGAACTGGCCGCCCCGGTGCCGGACCGGCTTCGCAGGCCGGTCATGGCCGACACCCTCGGCGTCAACGGGCGGGCGGTGGAGCGACATCTGACGAGCTGTTATCGAACGATGTCGACCTCCGGCCGCCCGGGGCTCGCCGCCGTGCTCAAGGACGCGGGCCTGTTCGACAGAGGAAGGCCGGAGGCCCGGCCGGTGCCATTCCGACTACGGCTCCGGCCCCGGCTCAGACCCCGTCGGGGACGCTCAGCGCCGCGAAGTGCTCGTCGAGGACGCTCAGCACGTCAGCGGCGCGTTCGTTGAGGTAGAAGTGCCCGCCGGGGAAGATCCGCAGGTCGAAGTCGGCCGTGGTGTGCCGATCCCAGTCGCGGGCCTCGTCGATCGTCGTCTTGGCGTCGCTGTCGCCGACCAGGGCGGTGACCGGGATGTCCACCGTGAC
Organism: Streptomyces sp. NRRL B-1347; assembly: GCF_000720325.1. Taxonomy (GTDB): domain Bacteria; phylum Actinomycetota; class Actinomycetes; order Streptomycetales; family Streptomycetaceae; genus Streptomyces. The sequence goes on along the minus strand of NZ_JOJM01000044.1, from coordinate 21,428 downwards.
GCCGGGCGGGCAGCGGTACGTCTCCACTGCCCGGTAGTCCCCGCGCAGCGCGGGCAGGATCATGCGTAGGAGTTCGTCGTCGCCGAGCACCCGGTCGTCGGTGCCGCTCAGGGCCTTGACCTCGGCGATGACCCCGTCGTCGTCGCGTAGGTGGACGTTCTCCTCGCGGTGGCGGGAGGGGGCCCGCCGGCCGGAGACGAAGAGCCGTACGGGGGCCGTGCGGCCGTCCCGCTCGAACCTTCGAGCGACCTCGAAGGCGACGAGCGCGCCCATGCTGTGGCCGAAGAAGGTGAGCGGACGGTCGGCCTCGCCGCGCAGCGCCTCGTGCACGCGGTCCGCGAGTGTGCCGATGTCGTCGATCAGCGGTTCCTTGCGCCGGTCCTGGCGGCCCGGGTACTGCAGCGCGACGACGTCGACGTGCGGGGCGAGGGCGTTGGCGACGGGCACGTAGTAGCTGGCCGAGCCCCCCGCGTGCGGGAAGCAGATCAGGCGGTGGGCGGCGGGGGACACCGGTTGGAACCGGCGGCACCACTGGCCGTCGTCTTGGGGGCTCACACTCACGCTGCTTCCATTCCCTTTTCTCTCTTTGCTTCTGTGTATCGACCGTGGAGCATTGCCTGTTCAGGTGGACACCACACCACTATCGGGGGCGCGTGAGTCCAGGGGGGTCACGCGTCGGGGAGTCTGGGCGAATCCCTCGTCCTTGGCCCGGCACGCCGGTCACGCGTTGAAGGAACGGGTGGGCCGATGGCATAAATCTGAGCGCCGGACGCGAATCGAGGCGCCGGACCCGCAGCGAGGAGTTCGGCATGCCCAGCACCACGAATCCGCGGACCTCCAACGGCGAAGCAGTACGCGGCCCCACGGGCAGACGGCTCTTCGCGGTCAGCGACCTGCACGTCGCCTACGAGCAGAACCGGGCGGTCGTTAAGGATCTGTACCCCTCCGACCTCTCCGACCTCTCCGACTGGCCGATCGTCGCGGGTGACGTCGGGGACGCGGGTGACATCGGGGAGTTGACCGTGGATGTCGAGTGGGCGCTGCGACTGCACTGGCGCCGCCGTTACCGGGCAGCCACCGTGGTCTACGGCCATCTCCACATCCCCCGCACCATCTGGCACGACGGAGTGCCGCACCGCGAGGTGTCTCCGGGCCACCCGCGCGAGTGGCAGGCCCGCGGCCGACCCGATCCGCTGCTGCGCGAGCCCCTGCCCCGCCGGGGTGCCCTGTCCCAGCGAGGTGCCCGATGACGCCGCTGATGCGCCGGCTGCTGCCGGACCATGTCGAAGTGACCGAGGTGCGCGGCGAGTTGTCGGCTCCGCCGCTGTTCCCGGAGGAGGCCGCGACGGTGGCACGGGCGGTGGCCAAGCGGCGACGGGAGTTCGCCACCGGCCGCCGCTGCGCCCGCCTGTCGCTGGCGGCGCTCGGCTGTACGGCGGCCCCGCTGTTGCCGGGCCCGTCGGGTGCGCCCTGCTGGCCCGCCGGGGTGGTCGGCGCGATCTCCCACTGCGCCGGGTACCGGGTGGCCGCGGTCGCCCACGATCGCGATCTGGCGGGGCTCGGCATCGACGCCGAACCGGCCGGTCCCTTGCCGGAAGGCGTCCTCGACGCGGTGTCGCTGCCCGAGGAACGGGCCGACCTAGCCCGGCTGACGAGCGCGGCGCCCCACATCCCCTGGGACCGCTTGCTGTTCAGCGCCAAGGAGGCGGTCTACAAGGTGTGGTTCCCCCTCACCCTCAAACCGCTCGGCTTCGAGGACGCCCGGCTGCGCTTCGCCCGCGAGCCAGGAGCGGCGGGCATGGAGCACGGCACGTTCTCGGTCCGGCTGCTGGTGCCCCTGCCGCCCGAGCTCATACGGGCGGCCGACGGCGGGGCCGTGGACCTGACGGGCCGGTGGCTGGTGGGCGAGGGCATGGTGCTCACCGCCCTGACGCTCCCCGCGGTCGGCTCCGGCACCGAGCGGCCCGCCTGAGAACGGGCCGAGACACCGGCCGAGACACAGACGGGGCAGCTGATGCCGGCATGTCCCGCAGCTCCAGAGCCACCCCCGTCCCCCATCACGGTCTCCGCCGCGACCACGGGCGGCGGGGCCGTGTCCGCCCTCCAGTTCCTCGACTGGCCGGACGGCCGCCGCCGTACCCACGTCCAGGACGTCCGGCTCACCGGTGACGACGGCCGAGGGACAGGGCGTACGGCGGATCTGCCACGGAGAAGCGGTCCCGTGTGCCGGGTGCACACGGGACCGCTTCTTCGTGGTGTCCCCGGGTCAGAACTCGTCGAGCTCCAGGGGCGCGAGCTCGGCGAACACATCCCCCGGCCCGGGGTTGGCCGGGTGGCAGTCGCCGCCGAGATGACGTACGACACCCCACACGGCGTTCAAGGCCGTGGTGACCGCGCCCTCCGCGAAGCCGCCGGTCCAGGAGACGTCGTCGCCGGCCAGGAAGAATCCTCGCTGGTGCTCAGGCAGCGCGTCCTGCATGAAGTGGGTGAACAGGCGGCGCTGGTAGCGATAGTGGCCCGGCAGGTTGGCCTTGAAGGCTCCGGTGAACCAGGGTTCGTTCTCCCAGGTGACGGCCACCGGCGGCGCGATGATGTGTGACCGGATGTCCACGCCCGGATAGATTTCGCCGAGCGAGCGCAGGACGACCTCCAACCGCTCCTCGGCGGACAACGCGGCGACCCGCTGCGAGTCGTCGTTCCAGGTGTAGGACAGACACATCACTCCGGGTCGGCCGGGCCCCCAGTCGTTGAGGTACACCGAACGCGGCAGCCTGTCGGTGAGCGTCATCCCCATCACGTCCCGCCCGGTCGCGGCGTCGACGTCCAGCCAGAACGGCCGGTCGGTGAGCGCGAACAGTTTGGAGGAACTCATGTAGTGGGTGCGCTCGATCGCCGACCGGACCGGCCCGGGCAGCAGCGCGTCGTCGCAGGCGACCCGGCTGTTCAGCAGGCGGTGCTGCCCGGTGAAGACCACCGCCCGGTAGTCGCGCGTCCGGCCGTCGGCGTCGGTGACCTCGATACGCTCCCCCGCGCGACGCAGCGCGGTGACGGCGGGCCGGGGCCGGTCGTCGTGGAGCGTGGCGAGCGACGTACCGGCCGGCCAGTGCGCGAGGCCCTCGGGAGCGTGCCGCCACAGGCCCAGCGGTACCTGTTCGCAGCCTCCCTCGATGGACTGCTGGTCGACGTCGGCCTCGGTGTAGACGACGCGGAGGATCTCCAGCATCGAGTTGGGGAAGTCGGTGTCCCAGCCGCCGGTGCCGAAGCCGACCTGCCCGAAGAGCTCACGGAGCCGGAAGGAGGCGAAGGCGGGCGTGGAACTGAGGAAGCCGTAGAAGGACTGGTCGTCCAGCTGCGGCACGAGGCGGTTCCACAGCGCCTTGATCGTGGCCGTGTCCCGGGTGCGGATCGCCTCCTGCATGACCCATACGTCGGCCCGCTCGCGCAACGTCTTGTCCCAGGCGTCGGCGACCTCCCGGTAGACGGGCGGCAGATCGGCCTCGGTCCGGGCCCAGTGGCTGACGCCGCCGATGTCCAACACCGTCATGGGGGTGGACGGGCCGAGCGGGTTGGGGAACGGCGTGGTGCGCAGGCCCAGCATGCGAACGTAGTGGAACAGCGAGGCGGCCGAGAGCGGGAACCGCATGGCTCCCAGCTCGGCCACCTCGTCCGGGAACCCGTCGAAGCCGGCGGAGCGCATCCGGCCGCCCAGGCGTCCCGCCTCGTGGAGAACCGGACGCAGTCCCATCCGCATCAGTTCGTACGCGGCGACCAGCCCGGCCATCCCGCCGCCGACGATCGCGACCTCGGTTCCCACAGCGTCGGCCGGGACGCCGCCCAGGCCCGCCGGGTGGCGCAGCCAGTCGTCGTAGGCGAAGGGAAAGTCGGGGCAGAGCATGGTGATTCGAGAGTTCGACGGGCCACTCCCGTGGAGGGCAGTGGGGAGCATGTTGGACCTATCCCCTCGTCGCGCCGGGACCCGCTGCGGGCCGACCGGCCCTTCCCCGTGGTATCGAACCCGGACCTCGCGCATCACACATGGTTTCTCCCTGTGGTGGGTGGGCGGCCTCTAGCCCAGCACGCCGTGCGGGACACGGACCAGCGAGGACAGAGGACTCTAGGGAATTGCTGGTCACGGCCGCCCAGCACCGACCAGCCCGGACCACAGCCATGGCCCACCTGCCCGCCCTGCACCCGCACGGGTAAGTGGCATCAGGTGGGAATGGCTGTTGACGCGTCGTCATTTCGCGCGGCACGCGGGAAGACGCACTTCGATGGGTCGGTATCGCCCTGCCCTTCGTGGCGTTGACCGCGAAGCAGCTCTGGGTGTGTCCGGTTCCGGGGTCACCGCGCTGATTGACGTGGTGAGCGCTGCCCGGGGGCAGCGCCCACCATCACCGCCTCGCCCGGCGGGCGCTCCGCTGCCGGACCCGCGGGCGCATCGCCTTGCGGGCGTCGATGGCCACTACCTCGAAGTTGTCCACAGTACGGTTCACCCGGCCGAAGAGATTGTCCGGACCCGCGATGCAGACCTTGGTGATGCCTTGCTCCCGCATCGTTTCCACCATGTCCGGCCAGCGGATCGGGTGGTCGAAGGTGTCGAGCAGCATGGTGCGCACACCGTCCGCGCCGGTCAGCAGTTCGCCGTTCTGGTCGGCGACGACCGGCAGCTTGGGGTCGGCCACCTCGAAGGTGCCGAGCACCTCCTCCGCCTTGCGGCGCAGGGCGCCGAACGCCGGGGCGTGCACGGGCGGCCACATGGTGTACATGTTGTACCCCCCGAGCTCGCCGATCCGCTTCTTGAACCGGTCGAGCACGGGCTCGCGCAGGGACACGAGGTAGAAGCCCTGGTCGATGTAGCCGGAGACGTCGTGCCACTCCCCCTCGGCGTCCAGTTCGGCCAGCGCCTCCTGAAGCCGCTCCTCGGGGGTGTGGATCACGCAGTGCGTGACCGCGTCACGGTGCTCCTGCCGGAAGTACTCCTCCTCGCAGCGCGCCAGTTCGGCGGTGAGCCGCACGGTCTCCTCGAACGGCAGGGACCCCGCGTAGGTCACCGCGGCCCGCTGGCCGAAGCTCGGTCCGGCGCACAGCTCGGGCCGCTCTCCCAGCGTCTCCTCCGCCCAGTCGGCCAGGGAGAGGCAGACGGTCAGGAAGGCGATCTGGGTGTGCGCGGTGTACTGCCCCTCCTCGTCGGCGTCCGACTGGCGGTACCGGTCGAACACGGAGTACCCCACCACCTCGTCGGCGATCGCGAGCCGGCGCCGGGCATGGGGGTTGGTCAGCAGGAACTCGCCCACATCGGTGAAGCGGAAGGGCCCCATCCCGGGGAAGACCATCGCCGTGCGGCTGGTCTCCGGATCGGATGTCCGCGGCTCTGTGGCCTGTGGCTCGGTGGCCTGTGGCTCGGTGGCCTGCTGCTCTGTCATGCCTTCGCTCGCGGCGTCAGGTCGAGAGCCAGCTGCTCGAGCTTTCGTTTGTCGGGCTTGCCGTTTCGGTTCAGGGGGAATCGCTCCAGGACGTGAATGCGGTTGGGGTGCTCGAAGTCGGGCAGCAGGGAGGTGATCGGCTCCCGCCAGTGCCGCGGCTCGCGCTGCTGCTCGTCCTCCACGAAGAAGAAGAGCTGGCAGCCGCGCTGTTCGTCGGGGACCGGGACGATCTTGACGAGGCAGCCGGCCGCGGCCAGCTTGTGCTCGATGATCTCGGGGTAGAGCGTGTGGCCGTTGCGGTGCGCCGCGGCCTTCCTGCCGAGGACGAAGAGGTTGTCCCCGCCGTCCAGATAGCCGAAGTCGCCGGTGGGGTACCAGTCGGCCCTGGCCGGGTCGACGGGGGTGACCGTGCCGTCCTCCGCCAGATAGCCCTCCATCAGGTCGGGCGAATGGATCTGGATCTCCCCGACCTCGCCGGAGGTGAGGACGGCGCCCTCGTCGTCGACGATCCGCAGCTTCAGGCCCTCGACGGCCCGCCCGCAGGCGACCGCGTTGTCCTCGGTGGCGAAGGCCACGTTCCCGGCCTCGGTGCTGCCGTAGCTGTCCAGCAGGGGCAGTCCGAATCGCTCGACGTAGTCGGCGACCAGGCCGGGGTCCAGCGGGGCCGCCCCGCTGCAGAACATCCGGACACCGGACAACTCGTCCGCCAGGGCGGGCTTGCTGCCGATCATGTTGAGCATGCTGCGGTAGCTGGCCGGGGTGGCGTCGACCACCGTGGCCCCGCAGGTGCCCGCCATGGTCATCGCCCGGTCGAGGCGCCGGTAGGGCGCGATGACCAGCGAGCACTTGACCAGCCAGGCGATGAGCACCATGGACAGCCCGTACTGGTGGGAGAAGGGCAGCAGCGGCAGCAGGACGTCATCGGGGCGATGGCCCACCTGCTGGGCGTTGCGCTCCAGGTTCTTCAGGAACTTCGCCCCGGTCTTGACGATGCCCTTGGGCTCCCCGGTGGATCCGGAGGACCACATGATCAGGCCGTCGGGCAGCTCGCACCAGGTGTCGAGGGACAGCCGCCGCTCGGCGGGGGTCTGCTCCATGGACGCCATGAGCAGCTCGTAGACGGTGACCCTGGCCGGGCCGCTCTTGGGCATCGGGGTGTCGTCGTCGACCACACAGATCTTGACCCCGGCCCGGTCGCAGATGCGCTGGGTGGCCTCCGCCCGCTCCTGGTGGTCGACCATGACGATCGACGCGCCGGTGTGCATCAGGGCGAGGAGGACCCCGACGAAGCCGACGGAGTTGCTGGCCTTCAGCATGACCCGGGTGCCGTCGCCGACCCCGCGCTCACGGAGGGCTTCGGCGATGGCCAGGGCCCTCTGTTCGAACTCGGGAAGCGCATGCACCGCTTCCGTCGCAAAGACCTTTGCGGTCATCGGGTTTCACTGAGCCTTTCTTCTTCTTGAAGTCTCTTGGGGGGAGCCACCCACGACGCCGACGCTCCGCGAGCCGTGGGCCGGGACCGCGAGTCCCCCCGGAGGTCTCCGGGGGGACTCGCGGGCCGTCAGGTGTCGAGGTCGCCGAGCATCATGTCGATCAGGTCGTCGTCGTCCATCGCGTCGATGGAGTCCGTCTCCTTCTCCTCGGTGTCCTTCTCGGCCTGGTCCTTGCCGCTCGCCAGCTCGGTGAGTGTGTCGAGCAGACCCGCGCGGCGCAGCCGCTCCAGCGGGATCGACGTCAGCAGGGCGCGGATCCTGGCCTCTTCCGGATCGACGTCCGGCTCGGCCGGGCCGTCCGTCGCCACCCGGCCGCGCAGATACTCGGCGAGCACCGCGGGCGTGGGGTTGTCGAAGATCAGCGTGGAGGGGAGGCGGAGCCCGGTGGCCGAGTTCAGCCGGTTGCGGAACTCCACGCCCGCCAGCGAGTCGAAGCCGAGGTTCTGGAAGGAGCGGTCGGGCTCGATGGACTGGGCGCCGCTGTGCCCGAGGACCATCGCCGCGCTGCCGCGCACCAGATCGAGCAGCGCCCGCTCGAGTTCGGCTCCGGCCAGACCGGCCAGCCGTACCTTGGCCGATTCGGGAGCGGTCGCCTTGCCGCCGCCCGCCGCCTTGCTCCGCGCCCGGACCACGCCGCGCAGCAGGGTGGGGATGTCGGTCTGGCCGCTGAGCGCGGAGGTCTCAAGGCGCATCGGCACGAGCAGGGCGTCCTCGCTCACGGCGCCGGCGTCCAGCAGACGCAGACCGCCCGCCATGGACAGGGCCGCCATGCCCTCGCGCGCCATGCGCACCATGTCCGCCTGGCTGAGGGTGCCGGTCATGCCGCCGGCCTGCTCCCACGGGCCCCAGGCCAGTGAGACCGCCGGGAGGCCGAGGCCGCGCCGGTGTGCGGCGAGCGCGTCCAGGAACGAGTTGGCGGCGGCGTAGTTGCCCTGTCCCGGGCTGCCGAACACACCGGCGACGGAGGAGAACATCACGAACTCCGCCAGGTCCGTCTCCCGGGTCAGCTCGTGCAGGTTCCACGCCGCGTCGACCTTCGGCTCGAAGACCGCGTCGATCCGCTTCGGCGACAGGGTGTCGATGACACCGTCGTCGAGTACGCCCGCCGCGTGCACGACCGCGGTCAGCGGGTGGTCGGCGGGTATGCCGGACAGCACCTGCTCCAGCGAGGCACGGTCGGCCACGTCACAGGCCGCCAGTGTCACCGAGGCGCCCGCCTCGGTCAGTTCGGCCGCGAGGTCGGCGGCGCCCTCCGCGTCCGGCCCGCGCCGGGAGACCAGCACCAGGTTGCGCACGCCGCGCTCGGCCACCAGATGGCGTGCCACCTCGCGGCCCAGGCCGCCGGTGCCGCCGGTCACCAGTACCGAGCCCTCGGGGTCGAGGGTCCGGGGCATGGTGAACACGTTCTTGCCGATGTGCCGGGCCTGGCTGATGTACCGCACCGCGTCCGGGGCCCGCCGCACGTCCCACGCCGTCACCGGGATGGGGTGCAGCGCGCCGCTGTCGAAGAGCTCGACCAGCTCGACCAGCATCCGCTGGACCCAGTCGTAGTCGGCCGCGACCAGGTCGTACGCCGTGTACTTCACCCCGGGGTGGTCCTGGGCGACGACCTCGGGGTCGCGCACGTCGATCTTGCCCATCTCCAGGAACCGCCCGCCCCTGGGCAGCAGCCGCAGGGAGGCGTCGACGAACTCGCGGGCGAGCGAGTCCAGCACCATGTCCATGCCCCGGCCGCCGGTCGCCTCCATGAAGCGCGGCTCGAAGTCCAGGTCACGGGAGGAGGAGATGTGTTCCTCGTCGAATCCCATCGCCCGCAGGGTGTCCCACTTGCCGGGGCTGGCCGTGGCGTACACCTCGGCGCCGAGGTGGCGTGCGAGCTGCACGGCCGCCATGCCCACACCGCCGGTGGCGGTGTGCACCAGGATGGACTCGCCCGCCCGCAGCTTGCCGAGTTCCACCAGGCCGATGTAGGCGGTCAGGAAGACCACCGGCACGGAGGCTCCCTGCGCGAACGTCCAGCCGCGCGGCATGTGGACGATCTGCCTCCGGTCGGCGATCGCGATGGGCCCGAACGAGGCGTTGATCATGCCCATGACCCGGTCTCCGGGGGCCAGGTCGGTCACGCCCGGGCCGACCTCCAGGACCACACCGGCGCCCTCGCCGCCCATGGTGGCGTCGTCCTCGGGGTACATGCCGATGGCGATCAGCGCGTCACGGAAGTTCAGACCGGCGGCACGCACCGCGATCCTGACGTATCCGGGGGCCAGCGGCGCCTCCGCCGCAGGGTCGGGCAGCAGCGAGAGGTTGTCCAGGGTGCCGCCGCCCGTGGTGCCGAGCTTCCACGCCGAGGTGCCGACGGGGGCTTCGAGCACCCGCCCGGAGGCGTTCCTGGCGAGCCGGGGGACCAGCCCCTGGCCGGCGCGGACCGCCACCTCGCGCTCGCCCGCCGCCATCGCGGTCGTCACCACACCGGCGGCCGCGGTGGCCGATTCGGCGTGGCGGTCGAGGTCCACCAGGAGGAGCCGGCCCGGGTTCTCCGTGGCCGCCGAGCGCACCAGTCCCCACACGGCGGCGTTGGCCAGTCCGGCGACGCCCTCGCCCGGTCCCGCGGCGACCGCGTCGCGGGTCACCACGACCAGCCGGGATCCGTCGAACCGGTCCTCGGCGAGCCAGGACTGCACCAGGGCCAGCGCCCGGTGGGTGGCCTTGTGGGCGGCGTCGGCGAGATCGTCGACGTCCGGCCCGGCGTCGCACCAGGCCCAGACCACGTCGGGCACCGCGGCACCCTCGTCGAGGGCGGTGACGAGCGCGTCCACTCCGGTGTACTCGGCGTGCTCGACACCGGAGGCGGCGAGCAGTTCGCTCACCCGCGCCCGGTCGGCGCCGACCACGGCCGTGGACACACCGGCCGCGGTCCGGTCGCCGCCGCGAGCGGTGGCGAGCACGTCCCAGTTGGCCCGGAAGAGCGTTCCGTCGCCGCCGGTGGAGCGCGGCCCGGACGCGAACCGCTCGGCCGCCACCTCCCGCACCACCAGCGACTCCACCGAGGCGACGGGCGCGCCCGTGGCGTCGGTCACCAGCAGCGCGACCGTGTCCTTGCCCTGCGGGCGCAGCCGCACTCGCACCCGTCCGGCGCCCACCGCGTGCAGGGTCACCCCGGTGAAGGAGAACGGCAGGGTCACGCGTCCGCTCTCGCCGCCGAAGTCGCCCATCTCCATGGCGTGCAGAGCGGCGTCGAGCAGGGCGGGGTGCAGACCGAACCGTCCGGCTTCCTGAGCGGCCGAGTCCGGCAGCGCCACCTCGGCGTAGACGTCGCCGTCAAGGCGCCAGACCGACTCCAGGCCCTGGAAGACCGGTCCGTATCCGTAACCGACCTGGGCCAGGCCCTCGTAGAAGCCCTCCATCGGCACCTGTTCGGCGCCCGGGACGGGCCACTGCAGCAGGCTGTCGGTGACCGCGGCGCCGCTGTCCGCCTCGAGGACGCCCTGGGCGTGCCGCACCCACTCCTCCCCCGGCTCGTCACTGTCGGAGCGCGAGTACACGCCCAGCGGCCGTACGCCGGACGCGTCGGCGGGGCCGACCACGAGCTGGACGCGGACGCCGCCCTGCTCCGGCAGGAGGAGCGGGGTCTCAAGGGTGAGTTCGCCGAGCCGTCCCGCCCCGGTCTCGGTGCCCGCGAGCAGGCCGAGCTCCACGAATCCGGTGCCGGGGAAGAGCACTCCACCGGCCACGGCGTGGTCGGCGAGCCACGGGTGGGTCTGCAGCGACAGGCGTCCGGTCAGCACCGTGCGGTCGCCCTCGGCCAGTTCGGTGAGGCCGCCGAGCAGCGGGTGGTCCACCCTGCCGAGGCCGACGCTCCGGGCGTCGCCGGTCACGGCGCCGCCCGACTCGAGCCAGTACCGCTTGTGCTGGAAGGCGTAGGTCGGCAGGGCGACGCGCTGTGCGCCGCGCCCGGAGTACACCGCGTCCCAGTCCACGCCGACGCCGTTCGCGTACAGGGTGGCGACCGCCTGCGCCAGCGTCTGGGCCTCGGCGCGCCCGGAGCGGGCCAGGGGCACGAAGGCCGCGTCGGCGCCGACGGCGTCCAGGCAGTCCTGGCCCATCGCGGTCAGCACGGCGTCGGGGCCGAGCTCCACGCACGTCGTCACGCCCTGGTCGGCGAGGCGGCGCATGCCGTCGTCGAAGCGGACCGCTTCCCGCACATGGCGGACCCAGTACTCCGGGGTGGCCAGTTCGGCGCCCGCGACATCGCCGGTGACGTTGGAGATGACCGGGATGGCCGGGGTCGAGTACGCCAGGCAGGCGGCGATCTGGCCGAACTCCTCCAGCATGGCGTCCATCCGGGGGGAGTGGAACGCGTGGCTGACCCGCAGTCGCTTGGTCTTGCGGCCCTGGGCCTCCCAGTGGGCGGCGAGTTCGAGCACCGCGTCCTCGTCGCCGGAGAGCACCACCGAGGTGGGGCCGTTGAGCGCCGCCAGCGACACCTGGTCCTCGCGGCCCTCCAGGCTCTCGGCCACCTCTTGCTCCGTTGCCTGGACGGCCACCATGGCGCCGCCCTCGGGCAGTTCCTGCATCAGCCGTCCGCGGGCCGCCACCAGGGCGCACGCGTCCTCCAGGGACAGCACCCCGGCGACGTGGGCCGCGGCGATCTCGCCCACCGAGTGCCCCATCAGGAAGTCGGGGCGCACGCCCCAGGACTCCAGCAGGCGGAACAGGGCCACCTCGAAGGCGAAAAGACCGGCCTGGGTGAACATCGTCTGGTTGAGCTCGTCACCGGTCGCGGCGGCGTCGTCGTCCTCGGGGCCGAAGACCACGTCGAGCACGGAGGCCCCGAGGCGCACATCCAGGTAGTCGCACGCCTCGTCGAACACGTCGGCGAAGAGCGGGTAGGTCTCGTGGAGTTCACGGCCCATGCCCAGCCGCTGGGCGCCCTGGCCGGTGAACAGGAACGCCACCCGCTGCGCCGTGGACCTGCCAAGGACCAGGCCCGGCGCGTCGGTCTCCTCGGCGAGCGCCGCGAGGCCGCGCAGCAGCCCCTCGCGGTCGGACGCCACCACCACGCCACGGTGTTCGAGCGCGGCTCGTGTCACGGCGGACGACCATCCGACGTCGACCGGCCGCGCGTCGGGGTGGCGCACCACGTGCTCGCGCAGCCGCGCGGCCTGCGCCCGCAGCGCCTCCTCGCTCCTGGCGGAGACCAGCCAGGACACGGGCTGGGAGGCCGTGTCCGGGTCGGCGTCGGCGTCCGTGGTGGGGGCCGGCTCCTGCGGCGGGGCCTGTTCGATGATGGCGTGCGCGTTGGTGCCGCTCATGCCGAACGAGGAGATGCCGGCCCGGCGTGGCCGCCCGGTCTCCGGCCAGGCGCGCTGCTCGGCGAGCAGCGCCACACCGCCCGACGACCAGTCCACGTGCGGGGTCGGTACCTCCACGTGCAGCGTCTTGGGCAGGATGCCGTGGCGCATGGCCATCACCATCTTGATGACGGCGCCCACACCGGCGGCCGCCTGGGTGTGGCCGATGTTCGACTTGAGGGAGCCCAGCCACACCGGGTCCCCCTCCGGGCGGCTCTCGCCGTAGGTGGCGAACAGCGCCTGCGCCTCGATGGGGTCGCCGAGCGAGGTTCCGGTGCCGTGCGCCTCGATCACGTCGATCTGGTCCGCGGTCAGCTCGGCGTTGGCCAGCGCCTGCCGGATGACGCGCTGCTGGGAGCGCCCGTTGGGGGCCGTCAGGCCGTTGCTGGCGCCGTCCTGGTTGACGGCGGAGCCGCGCACGATGGCCAGCACCTCGTGGCCGTTGCGCCGGGCGTCGGAGAGCCGCTCCACCAGGAGGACGCCGACGCCCTCGGCCCATGACGTGCCGTCGGCCTCGGCACCGAACGCCTTGCAGCGCCCGTTGGAGGAGAGCCCGCGCTGGCGGCTGAAGAGGATGAAGTCACCCGGGGTCGGCATGGTGGCGACGCCGGTGGCGAGCGCCAGATCGCACTCCCCCTGGCGCAGCGAGTGCGCCGCCTGGTGCAGGGAGACCAGCGACGAGGAGCACGCGGTGTCCACGGTCCACGCCGGGCCCTCGAAGCCGAAGGTGTAGGAGATGCGCCCGGCGGCGACGCTGCCCGCGATGCCGGTCAGCGCATAGCCCTCGAGGCCGCTCTTGGTGCTCTGGAGGTGGGGCCCGTAGTCGTGGTGCTCCGCGCCGGTGAAGACGGCGGTGCGGCTCCCCCGCAGCTCGGTCACGTCGATTCCGGCCCGCTCGAAGACCTCCCAGCTGGTCTCGAGGAGCAGCCGCTGCTGCGGGTCCATGGCGAGCGCCTCGCGCGGCGATATGCCGAAGAACTCCGCGTCGAACTCGGGCGCGTCGTGGATGAACCCGCCCTCGGTCGCGTAGCTGGTGCCGGGGCGGTCCGGGTCCGGGCTGTAGAGCGCCTCCAGGTCCCAGCCGCGGTCGGTGGGGAACGGCGTGATGGCGTCCACGCCCTCGGAGACGACCTTCCACAGGTCCTCGGGGCTGTTGATGCCACCGGGGAAGCGGCAGCTCATCCCGACGATCGCGATGGGGTCGTCCGAGCCCACGACGGCACGCGCGGGGGCGGCCTCGTCCGTGGCCACGGGCACGATCCGCCGGTGGAGGTGGTCCACCAGTTCGCCGGGGGTCGGGTGGTCGTAGGCGAGCGTCACCTCGAGGGTGAGCCCGGTGGCGGCGACCAGTCCGCGGTGCAGAGTGACCGCCGCCAGCGAGTCGAGGCCCAGGTCGAGGAACGAACTCCCGGCGTCGAGGGTGCGCGGCGACTCGGACCGCAGCGCCGCGGCTACGTGTGCGCGTACCAGGTCGAAGAGGACCCTGCGCTGTTCGAGGTCCGGCAGTTCGTGGAAGTCCGAACCGAGTGAGGGCAGTTCAGTGCTCTCGTCACGGCCCGGTCCAGCCTGCGCGATGGAATCTCCCGAGTCACTGGACCCGTTCAACATGGTGCTCACCTAACTCCTGCCTTGGGTAAAACCCTGCGTCAAAGCTGTGTGCCGCGCCGGCCTCGGCTGCGGCGTGGGGCGCCCGCCCGCGGGCCGTCGGTGCGGGCGGGCGCGTACTGCGCTAGAGGCCGGACACCCAGTCCTCGATGGCCTGTGCGGTGGTGGCCGCCTGCTTCTCCACCATCGTGAAGTGGGTTCCGGGTACGTCGATCACGGAGTCGGCCGGCCAGTCCGACTGCCAGCCCGGCGCGTCCGGGTCCAGCTCTCCCATCGGTTCCGCCGCACGGACGAGAAGGCTGGGAACCGCGCTCTCCGGCGGCTTCCACCCCTCGAACAGATGCAGGTACCACCCCATGGCGGACATCCGGACGCCCTCCATGGAGACGAGGGCGTCCCGCTCGTACATCTCGTCGAGCATGGTGTTCTCGAACTGGCCGATGCTCGCGCTGTCCGGGAGGTAGGTGTCCAGCAGGACGACTCCCGCGGGCGGTGTGCCCTGGCTCTCCAGAGCGGCGGCCACCGAGTGGGCGACCATTCCGCCGGCCGACGAACCGACGAGGACGACCGGGGCGCCGTCGGCGTACTCCGAGACGATCCGCGCCTGGAGGCGGAACAGCGCCTCCGGGGTGGCCGGAAGGCTCTCGCCCTGGACGAACCCCACGGCGGGCAGGGCCGCGACGTCCCGGCTGCCCCGGAAGGGGGCGGCGAGCTGCGCGTACTGGTGGACGCCGCCCAGCGCCATGTAGGAGGAGCAGCACATCAGCCGGGGGTGCTCGGCACCCCGGGAGAGCCGCACGGGCCTGATGGTCCCCTCGAAGTCGGCCGGGTCCTCGAAGGTGGGACGCAGCCGCGCGGCGTTCACCAGCAGATCCATGCCGATCTTGGTCTTGCCCAGCGCCGCCGCCTCCCGGAACAGGGAGCCGAGGGTGTCGGGCGCGTCCGCCTGCGAGGCCGGAGGCGCGGTCGCGGGCGTCGACGTGGCGGCCTGGGCCGACGGCGCCTTGGGCCGGCGGTCGGCGGGAGCGGACGCGATTCCGGCCGCGAGCCGGGGCCGCAGATGGGACACCAGCTCCAGGGGGCGCGGATGGTCGAAGACCACCGTGGTGTCAAGGCGGAGGCCGGTGACCGCGGCGAGCTGGTTCCGGAACTCCACCGCCGTGAGGGAGTTGAAGCCCATCTCCATGAACTCGTGGCTGGTGTCGACCTCGTCGGGTGACGTGTACCCGAGCACCGCGGCGGCGAGCGTACGCACCAGTTCGAGCAGCGCCTCCTCGGTCTCGGTCTCCGAAAGGCCTGCCAGTCGCCGGCGCAACTGGGCGGACTGGTCGCCGGACTCGGACTCGGCCGCCCGGGCCGTGCGCCGGGCCGCGGGCTCCGGGACGACGGCACGGAACACGGCGGGCATCGCGGCCCCCTGGGCGCGCAGCGCACCCAGGTCGAGGCGGGTGGGGATCACCACGGCCCGGCCGGAGGTGACGCCCTCGTCGAACAGCTCCAGGCCCTCCTCGGAGGAGAGCGGCACCAGACCCGAACGCGCCACCCGGCGCAGGTCCTCCTGCCCGAGGTGCCCGGTCATGCCGCCGGCCTGTTCCCACAGGCCCCATGCCAGCGAGACGCCCGGCAGCCCCTGGGTGCGCCGCCACGACGCGAGGCCGTCCAGGAACACGTTGGCCGCGGCGTAGTTGCTCTGTCCGGCCGCGCCGAGCACACCGGCGGCCGAGGAGAAGAGGACGAACGCCGACAGGTCCATGTCCGCGGTCAGTTCATGCAGGTTCCAGGCCGCGTCCACCTTCGCCCGCAGCACCGCGCTCACCCGCTCGCGCGTCAGGGACGCGAACAGCCCGTCGTCGAGCACCCCGGCCGCGTGCACCACAGCGCTCGGCGCGAACTCTTCGGGCAGCCCCGAAAGGACCGTGGCGAGTGCCTCGCGGTCCGCGGCGTCGCACGCCTCGATCACCACTTCGGCGCCCGCGGCCTCCAGGTCGGTCCGCAACCCGGCGGCGCCGTCGGCCTCCGCCCCGCGGCGGGACAACAGCACCAGCTTCCGGACGCCGTGCCGGGTGACCAGATGCCGGGCCACCAAGCCGCCCAGCAGCCCTGTGCCCCCCGTCACAAGGACCGAGCCGGAACCGAACACCTCCCGCTCCTGAGCCTCGCCCGAGAGCGGCGCCCGGCCCAGGCGCGGCACGCGGACCTCGCCGGAGCGCACCACCACCTGCTCCTCGCCGGAAGCCGCCACGCCCGCGAGGAGCCCGGCCGACCGTTCGACGTCATCGATGTCGACCAGCACCACCTGGCCCGGGTTCTCCGACTGCGCCGAGCGCACCAGTCCCCACACGGCCGCGCCCGCCAGATCCGTCACACCGTCGCCGGTGTCCACGGCCCCCCGGGTCACGAGCACCAGCCGGCTCCCCGCGAACCGCTCGTCCGCCACCCAGGACTGGACGGTCTCCAGTACCTCGGCGACCCGCGCATGCACCTCGCCCGCCACGGCCGAGCCGTCCGAAGCCACCGGCAGCACCACAGTGCCGGGCATGAGCGTGCCCGACGCCACGGCGTCACCGAGCGCCGCCGGGTCCGTGTACACGTCGGTGGTGACGCCCGACGCCTCCAGGGCGGCGCCCACGCCGAGGCGGTCGTCGCCAAGGACCACCGACCAGCCCGACGCCACGCCCTCGGCGGGCGCGGCCGCGCCCGCCGTCCACTCCATGAGGAACAGCGCGTCACCGGTCTTGCGGCTCGCGTTCCTCAGCGCGTCCGCCTGCATGGGCCGCAGAACGAGCGAGTCGACCGACGCCACCGGGCGGCCCGACGTGTCGGCTATCGCCAGGGACACCGCCTGACGCCCGTCCGGGACCACCCGGACGCGCAGCGCTCCCGCGCCGACGGCGTCCAGGGAGAAGCCTCGCCACGAGAACGGCAGCAGAGTGCCCGCGCTCGGCGCGTCGTCGCCGCCGCGCACTTCCTTGCCCACGCCGATGGCGTGGAGGGCCGCGTCGAACAGCGCCGGGTGCAGGCCGAAGTACTTCGCGGTGCCGAGCTGGTCCTCGGGCAGTTCGACGTCGGCGAACACCGCGTCGCCGCGTCGCCAGGCGCGCCGCAGCCCTTGGAACGCGGGGCCGTAGCGCAGCCCGTGTTCGGCGGCGTGCTCGTATCCGCCCGAGATGTCGACGGGCTTGGACCCGGAGGGCGGCCACTTCACGAAGTCGAAGGAGGCGGCCGGGCCGGGCGGGGTGAGCACACCGTGTGCGTGCCGTACCCACGGCTCCCCGAGGTCGGCCCGGTCATCGGCCGACTCCGGTCGTGAGTACACGCTCACCTCACGATGGCCCTCGGCATCGGCCTCCCGCACCTCGACCTGGATCTGCACCCCGCCGCGCTCGGGCATCACCAGGGGCGCCTCGATCACCAGCTCGTCGACCCGGGGGCACCCCACCTGGTCACCCGCTCGGGCGGCCATCTCCATGAAGGCCGTCCCGGGCACCAGCGCCATGCCCTGCACCGTGTGATCGGCGAGCCAGGAGTGCGTGGCCATCGACAACCGCCCGCTGAGCAGCACCCCGTCGCCGCCCGCCAGGGAGAGCACGGCGCCCAGCAGCGGGTGCCATACCGGTCCGAGGCCCACCGAGCCGACGTCGCCGACGGCCGCCATGGAGTCGAGCCAGTAGCGCTGACGCTGGAAGGCGTACGTGGGAAGGGCCACCCGCCGCGCGCCGCGCCCGGAGAACACCCGCTCCCAGTCGACTGCGGCGCCGTGGACGTGGAGTTCGGCGACGGCGGCCGTCAGCGCCTGGACCTCCGTCCGGTCCTTGCGCAGCATCGGCACCGTCACCGGGCCGACCGCGGCCCGCTCGGACCGCTCGCCCAGACAGTCCTGGGCCATCGCCGACAGCACGGCGTCCGGGCCGACCTCCAGGAAGGTGTTCACTCCCTGCGCCTCAAGGCTGCGTACACCGTCGGCGAAGCGCACGGCCGCGCGCACGTGCCGCACCCAGTACTCCGGCGAACACACCTCGGCGTCCGAAGCCGGTTCTCCGGTGACGTTGGAGACGAAGGGGATGGCCGACGGGGCGAACGACAGCCCCTCGACGACCTTGCGGAAGTCGTCCAGCATGGCGTCCATGCGGGGCGAGTGGAAGGCGTGACTGACGCGCAGGCGGCGGGTCTTACGGCCCTGCTCGGCCCACTGCCCGGCGATCTCCAGTACGGCGGCCTCGTCACCGGCGATGACCACGGCGGTCGGGCCGTTGACGGCCGCGATGCTCACCTCGGCCTCACGACCGGCAAGCGACGCCGCGATCTCCTCCTCCGACGCCTGCACCGCCACCATCGCGCCGCCCTCCGGCAGCGCCTGCATCAGACGGCCACGCGCCGCGATCAGCGTGCACGCGTCCTTAAGGGAGAACACTCCCGCCACATGCGCGGCAGCGATCTCACCGACCGAATGCCCGATGAGCACGTCCGGGGTGACACCCCAGTGCTCAAGGAGCCGGAACAACGCCACCTCGACCGCGAAGAGCGCGGGCTGCGTGAACGCGGTCCGGTCCAGCAGTTCGGCGTCCGCGCCACCCTCGGCCGCGAACATCACGTCCTTCAGCGGACGGTCCAGCAGCACATCCAGATGGGCGCACACCTCGTCCAGAGCCTGAGCGAACACCGGGAAGGAGTCATACAACTCCCGCCCCATACCCAGGCGTTGCGCACCCTGGCCGGTGAACAGGAACGCGGTCCTGCGGCCCTTCACCGCCTGTGCCCTGACCACACCCGGAGCGATCTCGCCCTGCGCCACGGCCCGAAGGCCACGCAGAAGGCTTTCGCGGTCCTCGCCGATCACCACCGCGCGGTGCTCGAACGCCGACCGGGACACCGCCAGGGAGTAGCCGACGTCCGCCACCGGTGCGGCCGCGGGATCGTCGTCCCGCGAGGATCCCTGAGCCGTCAGACGCGTGTGCAGCCGCTCGGCCTGTGCCCGCAGCGCGGCCTCGCCCTTGCCGGAGACGAGCCACGGCACGACGGCGGCGGCGACCGTTCCGGGTGCCTCGGCTCCCGGGCCCTCCTGCGGATCGGCCGGCCCCGGCTCCTCGGCTTCGGGGGCCTGCTCGATGACGGTGTGCGCGTTGGTGCCGCTGATCGCGAAGGAGGAGATCGCCGCCCGGCGGGGCCGGCCCGTCTCCGGCCAGGGCCGTGCCTCGGTCAGCAGTTCCACGGCCCCCGCCGACCAGTCCACGTGCGGGGTCGGCTCGTCGACGTGCAGCGTCTTCGGCAGGACGCCGTGCCGCATCGCCATCACCATCTTGATGATCCCCGCGACACCCGCCGCCGCCTGCGCGTGACCGATGTTCGACTTGATGGATCCCAGCCACAGCGGCCGGTCCGCGGGCCGGCCCTGGCCGTAGGTGGCCAGCAGTGCCTGCGCCTCGATCGGGTCACCCAGCGTGGTACCCGTACCGTGCGCCTCCACCACGTCGACGTCGTCCGGGGTGAGTCCCGCGTTGTCGAGCGCCTGCCGGATCACCCTGCGCTGCGACGGGCCGTTGGGGGCCGTCAGGCCGTTGCTGGCGCCGTCCTGGTTCACCGCGGAGCCGCGCATCACCGCCAGCACGGGGTGGCCGTGGCGGCGGGCGTCGGACAGGCGTTCCACGAGCAGCACGCCGACGCCCTCGGACCAGTTGGTGCCGTCCGCGGCAGCCGCGAAGGGCTTGCAGCGGCCGTCGGAGGCGAGTCCCCGCTGACGGCTGAACTCGGTGAACGTTCCGGGGCCTGCCATCACGGTGATGCCGCCGGCCAGGGCGAAGTCGCACTCGCCCTGGCGCAGCGCCTGCGCGGCCAGATGCAGCGTCACCAGGGACGACGAACACGCCGTGTCCACCGTGACCGCGGGGCCTTCGAGGCCGAGGACGTAGGAGATCCGGCCGGAGGTGACGGCGGGCGTCTGCCCCGTCATCAGATGGCCTTCGACCTCTTCGGCCTCGATCGGTCCTGCCGCGCCGTACCCCTGGAAGGCGGCGCCCATGAACACGCCGCCGGTGCTGCCCTTGACGGACAGCGGGTCGATGCCCGCCCGCTCCAGAACCTCCCAGGACACCTCAAGGAGGAGCCGCTGCTGGGGGTCCATCGCCAGCGCCTCACGCGGGGAGATGCCGAAGAACACGGGGTCGAACTGCGCGGCGTCGTGCAGGAACCCGCCCTCGTTCACATAGCTCGTGCCCTGGCTGTCGGGGTCCGGGTTGTACACCTCCTCGTGCCAGCCGCGGTCTGTCGGGAACGGCGAGAGTCCGTCGGCGCCGTCCGCGACCATGTTCCACAGCTCCTCGGGAGAGCTGATCCCACCGGGGAAGCGGCAGCTCATCGCGACGATCGCGATGGGCTCACGCTGCTTCGCCTCCACCTCCTGAAGGCGCTGCCGGGTGCGGTGCAGATCGGTCGTCACCCTGTTGAGGTAGTCGCGGAGCTTCGTCTCGCTCACTGTGTGCCGTCACTTTCTTTAAAGTCAGGGGGGTCAGAGGGCGCTGGACACCGGTTCAGGACAGCCCGAGCTCGTTGTCGATGAAGGCGAACAGTTCGTCGTTGGACGACGATCCGATCCGTTCGACCACCTCGGCGGAGCCGGAGTCGTCGGAAGCCTCGACCAGCTTCTCCAGGAGCTCCCTCAGCCGTCCGGCCGCCTTCGTGCGCGCCTCGCCGTCGTCCATCACGTGGGAGAGCAAGGGCTCCAGCTTGTCGAGCTCGGCGAAGACCAGGGGTTCGCCCGTGCCGCCGTCCGGCAGGAGTTCCTCCCGCAGGTGGACCGCCAGCACCGTGGGGGTCGGGTGGTCGAAGACCAGCACCGCCGACAGCCGCAGCCCGGTCTCCGCGTTGAGCCGGTTGCGCAGTTCCACCGTGGTCAGCGAGTCGAAGCCCATCTCCTTGAAGGCCATGTCGGGCTCCACCGCCTCCGGCGAGCCATGGCCGAGGACGGTGGCCACCTGCACCCGCACCAGGTCAAGGAGTGCCCGGTGTTGGTCGGCCGCGGAGAGACCGGCCAGGCGGTCCCGCAGCGACCCGGTGCCGGTGTGCGTGGGCTCCGACGCCGCGGCCCGGCGCCGGGGAACCCGCACCAGGCCGCGCAGCAGCGCGGGGACGTCACCGGTCTGGGCCTGGGCGCGCAGAGCGGCGAGGTCCACGTGGGTCGGCACGAGCACGGTCTCGTCGGTCCTGAGCGCGTCGTCGAACAGCGCGAGGCCCTCGCGCGAGCTGAGCGCGTTCAGCCCGGCTCGCGCGATGCGCTGGAGGTCCGCCTCGCCGAGGTCCCCGGTCATCTCACTGCGCTGCTCCCACATGCCCCAGGCCAGGGAGACCGCGGGGAGGCCGAGCCCGCGCCGCTGGTGTGCCAGGGCGTCCAGGAAGGCGTTGGCCGCGGCGTAGTTGGCCTGGCCGCCGCCACCGAAGTTGGAGGAGGCCGAGGAGAACACCACGAACGCGGAGAGGTCGAGGTCGCGGGTCAGCTCGTGCAGGTGCAGCGCCGCGTCCACCTTCGGACGCAACACCCTGTCCACCCGCTCCGGCGTCAACGA